>JALTJN010000362.1 GCA_027076405.1 Chromatiales bacterium | reverse complement strand
GGAACCAAATATTTTTCCGCTATACTATCTCGTCTTATTTCCACACATTTAAGGCGTATTTATGTCTGCTCAACTCCCACTCATTATCGAACCCACTGAATTACAGCAGTATTTAAACGATGAAAATGTATTAATATTTGATCTCTCAAGCCCTGCCACATATGTTCAATATCATATTCCTGGTGCTATATTCCTCAACTACGAATGGCTTGTGAGAGTAGAACAACCACGTATGGGCTTATTGCCAAGCGAAGAACAATTAAATAATGTATTAAGAAGTTTGGGCTTAAGTGATAATAAACACATTGTTGTTTATGATGATGAAGGTGGTGGCCGAGCCTGTCGATTTTTATGGACATTGGAGGTTGCCGGCTTTAAAAACTACTCTTTACTCAATGGTGGCCTACAAACCTGGTCAAACCATGGTAATAAAATTTCTTCTGAAATTAACTACCCAACACCTAACGATTTTAAAGTTAAAATGAATTTTGAACCTGTGGCTACCCGTCAATTTATATTAGATCACATGTCTGATGAAAACGTAGTTATTTTTGATGCGCGCAGTCCAGCTGAATTCAACGGCACAAAGGCCTATGCTCAACGAGCCGGACACATCCCCGGTGCGATAAATATTGAGTGGACGGATGCGATGGACTTAAATAATGACCGCCACTTAAAGCCTGAAAAAGAATTACGGGAATTATTAGAAAATAAAGGAATAACAACCGATAAAATGGTTATCACACATTGTCATAGTCACCATCGCTCGGCGCATACTTATATTATGCTGAAGTCACTGGGCTATGAAAATGTAAAGGGTTATCCCGGCTCTTGGTCAGATTGGGGGAATGAAGCAAATACACCGATAGAATAATTACAATGGTATTGAAGTCGGCCTGAAGGCCAACACACAAAGTTAGCTTTAAATATGTAGGTCGGGCTTCAGCCCGACGCTGCAGCAAACACAACCACCTATGTTCTTTTTCACTACATGGTTAATAAGTGAATTCGGTCATTTGAATGAATATCGCGTTGGCCTGAAGGCCAACCTACATTTAGAGGTTCAATAGAGCCTTTCAGTTATACAGTGCTTCGAATCACCCCGGTTACAATACCCAATATTTGAACTTCTTCATTGCGCAAATAAATCGGCTCCATTGTCGGGTTAGCTGGCTGTAAACGAATACCCTCGCGCTCAACATAGAATTTTTTTAATGTTACCGTTTCACCATTGATCATCGCCACAACTGACTCACCATTGCAGGCTGTTTCACGCTTTTCTACCACGATAATATCGCCATCTTCGATATTATCATCGATCATAGAATGTCCTCGAACACGTAGTGCATAGCTGTTTGTACGCACCATACTCGTTGGTACACCAACGGTTTCATTTTCTTCAGATAGCAGTACAGGCTCACCCGCAGTGACATAACCGAGCAACGGCAAATCATATAAATCTTCCGACAACATATCGATATTTTCTAATTCCGGGCTCCAGACTTCACGATTATTTTTATTTAAATTATTAGTATATTTATTATTTATCATATAGTTAACGTTGCTCATTGACTTAACCTCTTAGGAATATGTTCTAACCATACTCATTTTCCAGTAAAACATCAACCATTGTTCGCTAAAAGTTCTCTATAGCGATAAAAGTTAACTTATTGTTAATTTTACGCTTATATCGTATTCATTCACTCAGGTATTAAATTAAACATGCTAAAGTTTATCTTAGTAAAATAAAAACATGGATAATCAGGGTGAAAGAATTATTTTTTGAATATGAAAGTATTATACGAATAGGCTCATTTTTAGGTCTTTTTACACTTTTTACTCTCTGGGAAATAGCATCACCAAAACGTAAACTACTAGAATTACGTCGTTTCCGCTGGATTAATAATTTTGGCTTAATCATTATTTCCAGCATATTGCTACGCTTCATATTCCCAACCGCCGCTGTCGGTGTTGCCTTACTCGCTGAAAATAACCAATGGGGATTTTTATATAATTTTGGACTCCCTTTTCCTCTCCATTTTGCTCTGGCATTCATATTGATGGATCTATCGGTGTACCTTCAACATGTGATGTTCCATTCTTTGCCCTTATTCTGGCGTTTTCATCGTGTTCATCACTCTGATCTGGATTGTGATGTTACAACCGGTTTAAGATTTCACCCGTTTGAAATGGTGATATCCATTCTTATAAAATTTATTACCATTGCTTCAATTGGGGCACCGGTAATAGCCGTCATAATTTTTGAAATTATTCTCAACGCTGCAGCAATGTATACCCATTCAAATATAAAAATAGCGAAATCGATCGAACCATTTCTACGCTGGTTTATTGTCACGCCAGATATGCATCGTATTCATCACTCATTAAATGTAAATGAGACAAATAGTAACTTCAGTTTTTTTATTTCACTCTGGGATCGGTTTTTTGGTACCTACCTTAAGCAACCTGAAAAAGGTCACAAAAATATGAAAATTGGCTTACGTAATTTTCGAAAAGGAAAATGGCAAAATTTACGCTGGTTAATTTATTTACCATTTGTTTCCAGATTAGATGACTATGCCATTAATAAACGGCCAATAGACGATGTAAAATAGGGCAATAATAATTTTTATGTTGTTTTAAATTATTTATCCTGATTTTTCGGTAAAAGAAAACAAAACTTTGTACCTTTTTCCATAGCGTTCTCCACCCAAATTTTACCTTTATGCTCATCGATAATTTCCTTTACAATAGCCAGACCTAACCCTGTGCCTCCTGCATGTGTATTTGTACGACTACTTTGAATAAATTTGTTAAAAACGGTTGTCATCTCTTCAGCAGGAATACCCACGCCCTTATCTTCAATACATATTAAAGTTGCCGGACTCACCACACCGGTTAACTCGTTTTTAAGCTCCGAATCATCAAGACTAACAACAATTTTTTCATTCTCGTTGGAAAATTTAATTGCGTTTGATATTAAATGTAACAAGGCCTGAGAGACTTTATCTTTATCTGCATGAATCTTGGTGTTGTCTGTTAGCTTATTAAACTCAACCTGTAAATTTTTCTCTTTAAGCAATGAGGCCGTATTGTTCAACAACAAATCGATAACAAACACCAGATCAAATTCAATAATATTTAATTCTACCGCCCCTGATTCAAGCTTCGATAAATCAAGCAAGTTGTCAAGCAACCCTAATAGGCGCTCGCCACTTACTTCAATGTTTGTAAAATAGGTAAAGAGTTTATTATTTTTACTTTCAGTGTCTTCAAACCGGGAAATACCCAGCTGGGCATAACCTAATATTCCATGCATCGGTGTACGTAATTCATGTGACATATTTTCAAGAAATTCAGATTTTGCCTGATTCGCTTCTACTGCCGCATTTTTTGCAGCAACTGCTTCAGCTGTTTTTTCTTTGACCCTTTCTTCAAGTTTATCCTGGTAAATTTTAAGTTCTTTTGTTAACTGCGTATTTAAGTATATTGTTTTTGCAAGTTTATCCAGACTACTATTAATACGATAACCAAAAATAATCAGCAAAGTAATAATAACCAGAATATTTAACCTGACAAAAATATTATCGTAGATTAAAAGAAATCCAAGCAGAAAAATAACAATAGCAATACTGACAATATTATTTTGAATGCCCAGGCATTGTCGTGTTTTTAAAGTGCAATAATTACAGCGGCGATAAGGCTTAATTTTCTTTTTTGAAAAAAAACAGGATTTATTTACCCAGCTTTTATTTATTTTATCATCAGGATCTGGTTCAAAATAAACATCCATTAAAATCTTTGCTCCAATAAATACACCTTAAATATCATAAAAACTACGTTCAAAATAACGATATGTCAACAAAGTAATAAATTTGTCATCTATCTTAATTTTAATCTCGATATTCGAAGTGAAAACCCGCTAAAATACCCTAATCAAATTATAACTATGGATATAAAACGATGTCATCTGAAAAGAAGAAATCTATTAAAAATCTGATTTTACTCATTAGTATTGGTGCTATCAGTCTTATTGTTGGATTATGGGCAAGTCAGACGGTGTTGATGAATAATAATGACACCAGAGTTCCCAAAAATCTTGATGCCACTGTTTTGCCACATGCACGTCCGCTTATCGGCTTTAGTCTGCTGGATCAAAACAAACAGGAGTTCAGCCCTGCACAATTAAAAGGTCACTGGAGCTTTTTATTCTTTGGCTTTACCAACTGCCCCGATGTTTGCCCAACAACTTTAAAGGTCATGCAATCGGTATGGAAAACACTGCCGACTAAAGCTGGAGAAAAAGGACACCCAAAACTTTATTTTATTTCAGTTGATCCCGATCGAGATTCGGCCGAAACACTAAAGCAATATGTTCAGTATTTTAATCCCGAATTCAATGGTGTAACTGGAAAACTGGATGAACTTGATAAACTCACCAACCAGATTGGTATACTTTATGGCTATGATGAAAAAGACGGCGATAATGATGAAGAATACATTGTAAACCACGGCGCACAACTGATACTAGTTGATCCCAAAGGCCGCATGCGTGCTGTTATTTCTCCACCACATATTGCTAAAACCATTGCGGCTAATTTTCAAACTATCCGAACTTTTTATGGTGATGAATAATGTATTTCATCAATTTAAAAAAAATTACCAGTGTGTTTTTTATTTACATTTTCTTCTTTTCCCTTAGCAGTCTAGCTCACTCTTCTGAAACCATTAAAATTGAAAACGCATGGAGCCCGGAAGCACCACCTGTAGTAAAAGTCATGGCCGGTTATATGAAGATCAACAATCTTGGTAATAAAGATATTAAAATACTTTCCGCAAAAAGTACTTTATTCAAGAAAGTGGAAATTCATAAGTCTGAAATGAAAAATGGCATGATGCGAATGACTAAACAAAATAACCTTTTAATCAAAGCTAACAATCATATTGAACTCAAACCCGGCGGGCTACACATGATGCTCATGGGGAAATTAAAAGCGATAAAAAGTGACTCCGTTATTCCAGTGAGTATAAAATTTAATAATGGTGAAACAATTCACATTAATTTGAAAGTGAAAAACAGCAACCGCTCACAAATGAAATGTGGTAGCGGAAAATGTGGTTCCATGTAAGCTCAAGTAAATGAGCAGTACAAGATATAATTATTTTACGGAGTAACAAAAGTTGAACATACGCGCTCGTCTTTTTATTGCCTTGCAACATATCATTCCACAGCATTTTTTATCTAAAATGATGTGGCGATTAACACGTTGTGAATATAGATGGTTACTAAATATTGTCCTGCCATTATTTATTCGTCAATTCAAAGTCAATATGGAAGAGGCTAAAAATTCTAACTGGAAAAGTTATAATAGTTTTAATCATTTTTTTACTCGTGAACTCAAAGAAGGTGCCCGCTCAATAGTCACAGATGATAAAAGCATAGCTTCCCCAGTTGACGGTGCAATCAGTCAGTTAGGGAAAATCAGTACTGACCTTATTTTTCAGGCTAAAGGTCATGCTTACTCACTGACACAACTGTTAGGTGATAGAGAAGATCTCGGAAAAAAATTTAAAAATGGTCAGTTTAATACCATTTATCTTTCACCTAAAGATTATCATCGCATCCATATGCCGGTTGATGGTACTTTAAAGGAAATGATTCATGTTCCCGGTCAACTATTTAGCGTTAACCCCACTACAGTTAATAATGTGCCCGCTCTCTTTGCCCGTAATGAACGGGTAATCTGTTTGTTTGACACACCTGCAGGCCCTATGGCAATGATTCTGGTGGGCGCTATTTTCGTAGGTAGCATTGAAACGGTCTGGCATGGTGAAGTAACTCCACCCACACGTAAAGATATTCGAAACTGGAAGTATGACGACGAAGAATTAAGTTTTACCAAAGGACAGGAAATGGGACGCTTTAATATGGGTTCTACCGTTATCCTAATTTATGCCAATAAAAAAATGGAATGGATAAAAGAACTTAATGCCGAGCAATCTGTTCAACTGGGAAATATCATCGGAACGATTAAATAAGCTTAAACTTTAAACCCTTCAACAAGCTTATGCAGGCTCACGGCATGTTGTGCAACTTCGTTGCTTGCCTGATTAACCTGATTCATATTTTCAGTCGCCTGAATAGAACCATCATTAATCATCACCACGTTCTGATTGATATCTTCAACCACTGTTTTTTGTTCTTCAGCTGCGTTTGCAATATGTACGCTCATTTCCGTAATAGTGCTGATATTTCCCGCTATCAGCGCAAGCGCTTCAGCGGCTTGTTCGGTATAATCCACACCTTTTACTGCCTGTTCCCGGCTTTGCTCCATGGTATTAGCCGCTTCACGAGTGCCCGATTGTAGGCGTTCAATCATATCGCTAATTTCTGTGGTTGATTCTTTAGTTCGATTCGCCAGAGTTCTCACCTCGTCTGCAACAACAGCAAAACCTCGCCCTTGTTCTCCCGCACGCGCGGCTTCAATAGCTGCATTTAATGCCAGTAAGTTAGTTTGTTCAGCAATACCACTAATTACCGTCAGCACATTACCGATATTTTCACCTTCCTTTTCAAGGTTACTTATTACATCACCTGCCGTGCCCACCATATCAGCCAATACATCGACCGATGTCATTGCCTCAACAACAACCACTTTTGCATTATCACTTTGTTCGTTTGCTTCTTTAGTGGCATTAGCTGTTTGTTCAGCATGAGTAGCAACTTCCTGTGCTGTTGCCGACATTTCATTGATAGCAGTAGCAATTTGCTCTACCTGAGATTGTTGCTGTTGTGTGCTATTTGTAGCAGCAGATGTAAAGTTTATTAAAGAATCTGAAGATGAATTAAGATAACCGGCTTCCGAATTAATTTTACCTATCATATCCCGTAATGTTTCAGACATTTTATTAAAACTGGTAATTATGTCCCCAATCAAATCGTCACTTGTTATTGTGCAAGTATGACGAAGATCTTTATCACCTATGGCATAACTAACTTCAGCAATACGCTTTAGTTTTTTTAATAAAATCATTTTAACGAGCAGATAATTAACAATCCCAATCATCGTACCGGCAAATAGACAGCCAAGAAAAAACCAACCATACATTCCGGGCTTCCATTCAACAAAAAATTCTGCATAAAATGGAAATACCGTGCCTACAGCTGCTCCAAAAGCTAAAAAAGCCACTAATAATTGACGTAAAATACTATTTTTTAATTTCATGAATTTAATTTCCATAGCCTAGCTATACAATGTTGTCATATTGCAATATATACATGCCTCTCAGACAGAGTTATCGGACAATTCCTGATATCCTTTAGGGTGATAATCCATAAATCATGTGCCTTTTAAAAAGAAAGCAGCAATAAATGTAAGCGGTTATGCCGATTTAGTGACTAAACAGGTGGTTAGGCGCGGTCAAAAGGGAAAGTTAATACATCTTCAATATGTGTAGTATTAGTGAGCAGCATAAGCAAGCGATCTAAGCCGACAGCAACCCCGGCACATTCAGGTAGACCATGTTTTAATGCTGCAATTAAGTGATGGTCAGCCGGAATCCCCTGTTGTCCGGATTTTTGCCTGATTATTTGTTCATTATGAAAGCGCTCTGCCTGATCGCTCGCATCGCTCAACTCATGAAATCCATTCGCCAGTTCCATACCATTAATATAAAGCTCAAACCGCTCGGCAACATCTGGCGATCCTTGACGAATTTTTGCCAGTGCTGCCTGAGTAGCAGGATAATCATAAATAAAAACTGGACAATTCTGCGGCAATTTTTTTTCAACCACCTGGCTCATTAATAAATCCAGCCATTGATCATGACTGGCTTCATCCATACCCAAAACATCAATCCCTGCTTCAGCCGTTGCTTCTTTCAGGTGAGCATTTGTTGAATCGAAAGGGTCAATATTTGCGAAAGTTTTCATTGCATCGCGATAAGTATAAAACTGACTGCGTTCTAAGTTTAAATGCCCCTCAGCAACAAAACGAATAAGTGCATTCACTTCCCCCATTAAAGCATGATGATCAAAATCTATTCGATACCACTCTAGTAAAGTAAATTCGGGGTTATGCTTTCTTCCTTGCTCATCCTGTCGAAATGCAGGAGTAATTTGATATATAGAGCCACTACCTGCCGCTAACAAACGCTTCATGGCAAACTCAGGAGAAGTATTCAAAAATAAAGGTTGAATACTTTTTTGTTGATTTTCGTGCTCTTGAATCACAAAGGATTCAATCGTCGGTTCTGTGTTCCCGGCATGAGAAAGCACTGGCGTTTGTACTTCTAAAATATTTTTTTCTGCAAAGAAAGCCCGCAGCTTAGAAAGCAAACGGGCTCTTGTTTTTAATATTTCCAAACTGGCTGTGGGCTGCCAATCACTCATAATAAATTTAAATATCCACTTAACTTACTAAATTATTTCACGAGAAATAGTTTTCGTCTCAGCAAGGCATAAATGATTGAAAAAAACGGAGTTGGCAATAAACCAATGAGTATTTTTGAAATCTTTTATCCCATAGGCGCCCTTGAGGTGAACGCCGCTGAGACGGAAAATATGAAACGTGAATTTATTTTTTGACGCGGCCTACATATTCTCCTGTCCGCGTATCTACTTTAATAATCTCGCCTTCATCCATAAATAATGGAACACGCACAACAGCGCCTGTACTTAGCGTCGCAGGCTTGCCACCGCCGCCACTGGTATCACCGCGTAATCCGGGATCTGTTTCTGTGACCTCCAGCTCTACGAAATTGGGTGGTGTAATCGCAATAGGCACATCATTCCACAACGTGACTTCATACATATCCTGTTCTTTAAGCCATTTAACATTGTCGCCAACAGCAGTTTCATCAGCTGCAACTTGTTCAAATGATTTTGTATCCATGAAATACCAGGCTTCACCATCTGTATATAAATATTGTAAATCAGTATCCATAACATCTGCCGCTTCAACCGATTCGCCCGACTTAAAGGTTTTTTCCATTACCCGACCGGTTTTAAGGTTACGTAGTTTAACGCGGTTAAACGCCTGACCTTTTCCCGGTTTTACCAGTTCATTTTCGATGATGCTACACGGATAACCGTCGATCATTAATTTCAGGCCATTTTTGAATTCACTGGTGCTATATGTTGCCATGGTGGTTAAACTCTCCGAGAATTAAAATTGATGCTCATACATAAAATGCATAATATGGACATATGATACCGCGAACCACCCTACCTTGTCAGGCAGAAGATACAAAAGCCCAGACCACTCAATGCCCGTCCACCGTTTGGCAAACCGCATTAGCTCAGGCAATACGTGATCCGGCAGAACTACTCCATTTTTTAAACTTACCCGCCTCGTTATTACAGGGGGCAATAGCAGCAAACCGCACTTTTCCTCTTAGAGTTCCCCTAAGTTATTGCCAGCGTATCGAAAAAGGTAATCCGGACGATCCGTTACTAAAACAAGTTTTACCTTTGGGGCTGGAGCTTGAAAAAGCCGAGGAATTTACCATTGATCCCGTCGGTGACCTAGCCGCGGTCGAAGTATCCGGCTTACTGCATAAATACCATGGTCGAGTGCTGATTATTACAACAGCAGCTTGCGCAGTTCATTGCCGCTATTGTTTTCGACGACATTTTCCCTATCAAGATAATCGAAATCACCATGACTGGCAGAATATTGTCTCTTATATTCAAGCCAACCCTGACATCCATGAAGTGATATTAAGTGGAGGCGATCCGCTCAGCTTAACTGAATCCCGACTTAAAAATCTGACGGACAAGTTACAAAGCATCCCGCATATTAAAACCTTACGCATTCATACCCGTCTACCCATTGTTTTGCCAGAACGGATTAATACCGGATTTCTGGACTGGATAGACTCGTTGCCCTGGAAAGTTGTTATGGTTTTACATTGCAACCATGCAAATGAAATTGATGACTCAGTCGCCACAGCACTAAAGCAATTACAACAGCACAACATTACCTTGCTCAATCAATCAGTGCTGCTTGCAGGCGTGAATGATTCAGCAGATATATTAACCTCTCTCAGTCACAAGCTTTTTGCTCATCATGTTTTACCTTATTACTTACACCAATTAGATAAAGTGGAAGGTGCAAAACATTTTTATACTACAACTTCGTCTGCTCTCCAGTTAATAGAGCAAATGCAACACCGCTTACCCGGCTACCTTGTCCCTAAACTGGTTGTTGAAGAAGCAGGCAAACAATGTAAAACAGCCATTACTTAACGGTATTTTATAAAATTCAGCCTTTATCGCAACAAAGGTGACGAAAATACCCTAAATGCACTGATAATAGTCATTAACAGTTAGTTTATGCCATAATTAGTACTCATTATTCAAGTGACATGGAGTTAACTGTAGTGGGCAAGATAATTGGCCTTGATGTGCCAAATCAAACAAAGCCGGACCGAAAGGCTTTTAGTATTCGACCCCGTAAAGTGGCTGCCTGGATAGATGCATTGCCCCGTGCAAATCTAGGTGAAACTGCAAAGCAAATTTTTACGGTGCTGCACGAGACAAACCAACTGGTACTTCCTTATCATGATCGTATTCGTTTTTTAGAAACATTGCGTGAACCTGTTGATTATGTGACTCGTTCCATGAAAAAACACTTTATCGGTGTCAGCCTCCCCTTACCGGATAAAAGTCAAAAAATTGCAGCTATCACCAAAGAGCTTTATTGCAGCATGTCTGCAGGCTACAAAATAGCTCTGGAAAATATGCTGGCTAAAAACTTAATTATTTTTGATAAAAAACCTCTTATAATGCTGACCCATCGCTGCATCAGCTATACCGGCTTAAATTTTTTAACGGCTTATCAGTCTTATTCACCCTTTCAGGAAAAATATTGGGATGAGCTACATAAGCTGTATATATTTGCCGAAAAACGAAAAATACTTAAACATAAAGTACGGGATGAACTGCATAGCTATGTTGAAAAGACGTCTATTTCTACCGAATATGCAAGAATTCTCCTGTTATCCTTGGCTTCACCCTATCATTTACGCCATGGCGAAGCAGGCAAGGTTTATGGCGCTTTAGAGCGCTGGTTAAACCGTCCAATCATTCGGCCATTGAATCCAGACGATAAAGACAGAAATAAATTTGTTGATAATCTTGCCGAGTCACATGCCCCATCAGCCTTATCCCTCGCAATTGCTAAAGGCAATGTCGATAGTCATAGCCTGCGTATTATTGAAACAAGTGAAATTGCAGAGCAGGTCGAGTTTGAATTAAAAAATAATGCTGATGTTGGTGCATCGACAATTACCAATATCGATATTAGCCGTCCTGATTTATCTCACGATTTATTGCGACGTCTACTAATCGCGTGGGGGATGGCAAGTAAACGCCATTTTCCCCGAGCACATAAAAACGAACAAATTAAAGTAACAATTGGCTTAAGTGCTGCCCACCAATTTATTACTCAAAAAGCACAAGCATTGGATGACGGACAATATACCAATAAATTTAAACATCGTGCTCATTTTGAAAGCACAGAAATTAAACTAAATAAAAAAGACTCATCGACAACATCTGAGGATGTTTGGGGTCTTATTTATCCCGCCGAGCTGACCGGTCTTGAACCGTTAGTCGAACAGGAATTAAGCCTGCAAGACGGTCTTCACATTGAACCTCTAGGTGATAACGCCTATTCAGAAGAAAAACAATATCAAGCCGACAACTGGCTCATTGTGAATGAAAGCGCCAAAGGTTTGATGATTAATAATTCAGATGAGCTCAAAAATAAAGCTCAGGTGGGAGAGTTAGTCAGTGTACGCCGAAATATAACTGGACGCACAGAAAGATGGAGTATTGGTGTTATTCGCTGGTTAAAATTCAACCATGATAAAAGTTTACATATGGGAATTGAAACACTAAATCCAAATGGCGCAGCAATTGGAATTCGCTCTGCCAGCACGCCAAATGCACCGCTACAACGTGCTTTAATGTTGCCTGAATTGATTAACCTTAAACAGCCTGCCTGCTTAATCACAAGCCCGGTACAATGGCGAGAAGGACATAAGATTATGATTAATATGTTGGGTAAAGACATTCCCGCAACACTGACAAAATCTGTCCAAAATACCGGTTTATTCGCCCAATTTCAGTTTGAAATAACTCGTAATGAGACGCCGGCCGAAGAGAGTAAAAAATCTGAAACAGAGCAAGATTTTAGCAATATCTGGTCATCCATATAATTTGCCAATAATAAGATTTTTAATAAAATCATTTAAGTCGATAATTTGCATGCCGATATGATTTATAAGCATAATAGCATCCCAATAAATGCATCAATATAATAATAGGACAACCGAGTGAGTGACGAAAAACTGTTACGAGTTTTAACCATTTTTGACTCTTCTGAAGAAGCTGAAGTCCTCATCAATATATTGCGAAAAGCGGGCTATATTGTTCGTGATATTCGGGTGGAAGATGACGAAGATATGGAAACTGCGGTTGAAGAAAATCCACTTGATATTATTCTGGCAAAACAAACCTTGCCTATTTTTAGTGCTAAACAAGCCGTCACACTCATCGCCAAAGCCGGGCGAGATTTACCCCTTATCGTCATTACACCAAAGAATCAGGAAGCATCTGCTATTGAAGTTTTAAATATGGGTGCTCGTGATGCTGTCGCCAGTGATCAGGGCGATCGTTTGAAATTTGTGGTGCAACGCGAATTATCAGATTTACAAAACCGGCGCGCATTAAGACGAAATGAAAAACTGTTACATGAAACTGAAAAACGTACCAGAAACCTGATTGATAACTCACGAGATGCAATTGCATATGTTCATGATGGCGCACACATTTACGCTAATGAAGCCTATTTAAAAATGTTTGGTTATGCTGATTTAGAAGATATTGAAGGCATGCCCATCCTTGATATGGTTAGCAGTGATCAACATGCAAAATTAAAAGAATTTTTACGTGGCTATGCCAAAGGCCAAATTACAGATGATACGCTTGATGTAGTTGGCCAACATACTGAAGGTAAAACTTTCAGCATCACAATGGAGTTTTCCAATGCCAGTATGGAAGGCGAATCTTGCAGCCAAATTATTATTCGCGACCAGGCTCAAAGTAAAGAACTTGAAAAACAACTCAATGTTCTCAGCAAGCAAGACCTGTTAACGGGATTGTATAATCACACTTATTTTATCGAACAAGCAGATAAAATGATCTCCCGGGCCATTGATGGTCAGGCCAAAGGATCTTTGCTTTATATCATGCTAGATAAGTATGAAGACATTAAAAGTAACATCGGCATATCGGGTCGAGACCATGTTTTAACTGATATTGCATCACTACTAAAAGAAAAAGTCTCAAACCTTGGTTTACTTGCACGCTTTGAAGGTGCTGTTTTTACCCTGCTACTCAACAATGCAGATCAATCTCAGGCAGAAAAAGTAGCAGATGGTATATGTAAAATTATTCACAACCATATTTCCGAGGTTAACGAAAAATCAATTACAACAACAAGTAGTATTGGTATTACGACCATTAATGAAACAACCAGTAACTTGCAAGACTGTCTGACTCGAGCTGAAAAAGGTGCTCTGGCGGCAGAAAAGGCCGGAGGCGATCAATTTAGTATATTTAATCCCGCTATTGAAGAATTGGCAGAAAAAGAACAACACTCCGTTTGGGCAACAAAAATTAAAACTGCTCTTAAGGAAAATAAATTCCATCTGCTGTATCAACCAATAGTAAGTTTACGCGGTGAAACCGGAGCACATTACGAAGTTCTGGTAAGAATGAAAGATGATGATGGCAACGAAATATTACCAGCAGAATTTTTACCGGCAGCCCAGGAAATGGGGCTTATTAATTATGTTGATCGCTGGATTATTGCTCATGTATTTATGCTACTTGCTGAAAAAATGAAACATGGAGCAAATACACGTTTCTTTATTAAACTTTCTGCAGGTTCATTGACAGACATAGAATTTTTACCCTGGATTACTGAACGTATTAAATCCTTAAGACTAGATGCCGATAGTCTTGTGTTCACACTCAATGAATCTACTGCGCTTAATTACCTAAAGCAAGCAAAAGCGACCTTACAAGGTTTACGATCAATCAATTGTCGTGTCGGTCTGGAAAATTTTGGTACTGAACAAAATGTATTTCAATCCTTAAAGCATCTTGATGTGAACTATCTTAAGATAGACTCTTCTTTATCTTTAAATCTTAAAGACAGCATTGAAAATCAGGAAAAGCTAAAAGAAATAGCAGAAGAAGCAAGTGAAAAAGGAATTATGGCAATAGCCGCCTTCGTTGAAGATGCAAATAGTATGGCATTATTATGGCAAAGCAGTGTGGCCTTTATTCAGGGACACTTCCTGCAACAACCGGACAGTGAGCTAAAATACGACTTTGATGAATAGGTCGGCCACCAAACCAAGGACACAAAGCACACAAGAAAGATATTTCCCAGTGTTCTCCGTAGTTCAATATTTATTTTTCTTGGTGTTCTTCGTGTCTAATATCTTTTTAATCCAATACATGCGAAACAAGACCATCCGCTAACTTAGGTTCAAACCAGGTTGATTTTGGTGGCATCACTTCATTTGCATCGGCAACATCCATTAATTGTGAAAGACTGGTTGGGTAAATTGCAAAAGCAACTTGCATTTCACCTGAGTCGACCCGTTTTTCTAGCTCTTCTAATCCACGAATCCCTCCAACAAAATCAATACGTTTATCTCGACGAGGATCACTAATACCTAATAACGGTTCAATTAAATTATTTTGTAATAAACTAATATCTAAAGCGCCAACAGGATCGTTTTCTGGAATAAGCTCAGCATTAGCCTGCAACTTATACCAAGATCCATTAAGGTACATTGAAAACTCTGTTCTCTTTAGCGGTTTGTATAGTTTATCTACCGCTTCAATTGAAAAATTATCTTTAATTTTTTCAATTAATTCCTCTTCAGATAAGCCATTAAGATCTTTAATTACCCGATTGTAATCCAATATTTTCATTTGATTATCGGGAAAAATAACCGATAAAAAATAATCATGGGATGCATTCCCGGTTTCATTAGTGCCTTTATTGCGTGAAGCTGCAATACGAGATGCCGAGGCGGAACGATGATGACCATCTGCAATATATAAGCAATCCATTGCATTAAATGTTGAGGTTAAGGTATTAATATCTTCATCATCATTTACGATCCAGATAGTGTGCTGGACCCCATCATCTGCTGTTAAATGATATGTTGGTGTTGTTTTAGAAACTTTTTGCGTGATATCTTCTACCACTTTATTATTACGGTAAGTTAAAAATACCGGGCCGGTTTGTGCATTTAATGCGTCTATCTGACGAACCCGATCATCTTCTTTATCCGGTCGAGTGTATTCGTGTTTACGGATCCGGTTAGTATCATAATCCGCAACTGATGCCGTCACCACCAGACCCGTTTGTTCATGCTCCCCCATTATTAAACGATAAACGTAATAACATGCTTTATCATCCCGCATTAGAACATGGTCATTTATGAGCTTTTGTAAGTTTTCTGCACCTTTAGCATAAACTTCGGCGGAGTAAGGATCGGTGCCTTCAGGTAAATCAATTTCCGGTTTAGAAATATGTAAAAAACTTAAGGGATGACCTTTGACACGTTCGCGAGCTTCTGCAGTATTTAAAACATCGTAAGGTGGCGCAACAACATCCACAGCTTTATCAGCAACAGGACGTAAACCACGAAAGGGCTGTACTAATGGCATATTCTATAATCCTTTTATTGTTTTACTCGATACTATTTTCTTCAATGACATAAATTCTTTTATTTAACGGGGGATGACTGCTAAATATATTTTTAATGCCCCCCATTTCACCAACCAAACCTTCCAGCACAGTGGAAGTTAAAGCAAAAGGGGAAATTTGTTTTAAGAACAGAGGATGTTTTTTATGCTGAGATAACCGGCGCAAAGCCGAAATCATTTTATCACCACCATTTAGTAAAGCACTGGTATGGTCTGCAGAAAATTCCCGTTGTCGACTAAACCAGGCAATAATAAAGTGAGGCAACATGCCCGTTAAAAGCATACAAAACCAGTAAACAACGAGATAAGTCATTCCGCCCTGACTTCTCTGGCGAAAAATTAAGGCATCAACTAAAAATCCGAATATTCGTGCCGGTAATTCTGTGAGGCTCACAATCATACCTTGAGCAATCGCCAGCGAAACCATGTCACCATTTTCAATGTGAGCCAACTCATGCCCGATAACGGCTTCAAGTTCATCCTGATCCAGACTTTCAAGCAAACCGCTGCTAACAGCAAACATGGCTCGGTGTTGCCCTCGTCCTGTCGTAAATGCATTAAGATCAGAAGCGTAAAATACACCAATTTGTGGCATTGGAATACCTAATTGACGAGATTGACGCTCTACAGAAGTAAATAACCATTTTTCTAAATAAGTTGAAGGTTGCTTGATTAAAGTTACACCAAGCATAAATCGTGCTATCACTTCTGCAAAGACAAAAGAAATGGCAGCACCGGCAAGAGCAATAAAAATGACAACCTGAATAAAGGACATTGGCTCAATATTTATCAGCTTTAAAAACGAATTAAAATTTAAAATATAGAGTGAAAAAGCTAAATTAAGCAACAATGCCAACAGGGTCACGAAAACCAGATAAAAAGTTGTCTTTTTAATCATCACAATACGAGAAATCATTATATTTTCTGCAGATCACTTATAATAGTCATAATGCATATTTATAAGAATACCCTGTTTTTCCTTTAAAATCATAGTTGTGCAGCAAACTATCTTGATAAATTACTTTTATGGGTATAAATCTTATTCAATATTAAACACTCTGGCGTGATAATATTTCTGTAAAAGAAGAAATGATGTAGTTGCAAATAATGATAAACAGGGAAACCATCGTGGTTAACTTACGAAGATTATTAACAATTTGCTTATCTTTGCCGGCAAGGTTTAATACCTTTCTTCGTGGCATTCTGGTTCCCAAACATTTCCCCATCGCCTACAAACTCGCATTAATTATGACCTTACTGATCAGTAGCAGCATGATTATGTTAGGTTTAGTGATTGTAAACAATCAAACTCACTTACTGGAAAAACAAATGAATCATTTTGCTGACACTGTTGTTGAACAGTTAGCAGATAATTCTAAAGAACTTGTTATGTCGGATGACATATTAAGTCTGATGGTGGTGATCAGCAACCTTGGTACTCAAGAAAATATTCTTGGTGCTGTTATCTACGCTGATGATGGACAAATTCTTGCTTCCGCAGGCGTTATACCCAGTGATGAAATTTATCGTTTATATAATCGTTCAAAAGAAAACAGCAAGAAAAAAGATCATTTCCGGCTACAGTGGAAAACTAATTCGGTGACAGGACAAACTATTGGGGCAATATCTTATATCACCCCGATTAAATTCCAGAACATCGTTGCCGGACATGCATTAATCACATTTAGCACAGAAGAAATTAAACAAACCATTCTTGATATGGTGCAGGCGATAGTAGCTGCAACTATTATTATGATTCTGCTCGGTATTTTTGTTTCGCTTCATATGGGACGACGCATTTCAAAACCATTACATTCATTAATGGATGCAAGTCGAGAAATATCTAATGGTAATTACCAGTATCAAATAAAAGAACGCCGCAATGATGAACTTGGGAATCTAACCGAAGCACTCAACCGTATGGCAAATGGTTTGTTGGAAAAAACACAAGTCGAAAATGCCTTTTCCCGCTATGTTTCAAAAAATATTGCAAAAGAAATCATGAGCAATCTGGAGCATATTCAGCTTGGTGGCACTCATGTTGAAGGCTCGGTTATATTTGCCGACATTGTAGGATTTACCGAATTATCCGAAAATCATTCAGCTGAAGAAATCACCTCGGTTCTAAATGATTATTTCTCTTATATTTCACTTGCCAGTAAAATGTATAAAGGAACCATTGACAAATACATGGGTGACTGTGCCATGGTTGTTTTTGGTGTCCCCGAAGAAGATCGATTACACAAGTTACACGCGGTCTATTGTGCCGTAATGATCCAAAAACTTGTTGAACGCATTAATGTAGTACGCAGAATGAATAACAAGCTTGCTGTGTCATTCCGTATAGGAATAAACAGTGGCAGTATGCTAGCAGGTAATCTCGGCTCAACCGAACGTATGCAATATACCGTGGTTGGCGAGTCGGTTAACCTTGCTTCACGTCTTCAGCATATTGCTGAAAAAGATCAAATTATTATTAGTCGTGAATTTTATAATGATCCGGATATTCAATGGCGGCTGACTGCAAAAAAATATAAATCCATCCATCTTCGTGGAATAAAAGAAGAAGTCTCTACTTATGTAGTGACAGATGTTATTGCGCTATACCAAGATAAAATAAATGAACAAATAGATGAAATATTAAAGATTAAACCTGCTGCATAATGAAAACCCGATTATTTTTATATTTTATATTAATTACCTTAAGTGGTTGCTCTCTTATCTATTCATACAGTGATGACTTGCCTCAGCGACTGGATAAATGGGTAGCTGAAAAAAAATATAACACAGCATTAAATACAATAAGCTATATTCAGCCATCTCATAAATATTATCGTATTGTTCAACGCAAAAAAAATCATATTTTAAAACTCGTTACACAGTATGAAAAATCGACCATAGAAAAATCATCTCGGCTTGCTGAACATAACAACTGGCTTAAAGCATTTGAGTTACTCGATGAAGCCGCTGAAAATGTTCCTGACAGTTCTAAAATCGAAAAACATCACGCCAAGCTTCTGCTAAAACGAAAAAAAATCATCAAAAACTTTGAGGATGATCTGTTAAGCAGTCAGGCTATTTACTTAGCCAAGAAAATGCTAATTTATGAAAAAATAAATAAAACGGTTCATAAAAATGAAACCAATGAACTTGATATCACAGAGTTTGATCGTGCCCGGCATGAGACTACTTTAAGACTGGCAAAGCGTGGCGAACTACAGTTTAAGAAAAAAGAATATGACAACGCGCTCACGACCATTAATCTGGCACTAAAACTCAAACCCGATGAGGATACCGTTTTACACCTTAAGAAATTAAAACAACGGATTAGCAGAGCCACACAGCTTAAAAAATCAACTTATATTAAAGAAATAAAAACATTATTAAGCAAACTTTCTCAAGGCTATAGCCACGCCATATTGAAAGAAACAAAAGATAAAATCATGTGGCTAAATAAAATTAAAGGTAATGAAAAAGTCTATACAAAGTTAATCAGCAAACTTAAACAGCATCTGTCTGCTGGAATCAAGCAAAGATTTGAAGCGGCCAGAAAATTATATAGCAAGGGTAAAACGCAGGAAGCGCTGAGTATCTGGAGTGAGTTAGAAAAATTAGAGCCGGAATATCCAAAATTACAGTCACATATAGCACGTGCTGAAAAAATATTAAGAAAACTCAAAAAATTAAGTAATAAACCTGAAAATAAAAAATAAGCGAATTATTCATTAGTCCGGCCTAAGCCGGACACAATGTTATTCTTCTTTTCTCAACAATTCGACCGCTCTTAATGAAGGCGGTAACTTCTTACCACGTTGACCACGCTCACCTTCATAGGGTTCCATATCTGCAGACTTCAATACTTTCGTTGTCTTGGAAGAACGAATAAATAAATTGTCACTTTCATTAATTACGGTCATTGCCGTCGCCGATTCTTCACCTGATTTCAACTTCGCAGAAGGAATGTTAATAATCTTAATCCCTTTACCTTTAGGCATTTGCGGTAATTCCGAAATATGATGGAAAAGTAAATGGCCATCACTGGATGCCATTGCAACCCAATCGGTTTCCATATCATTAACAGGAACGGGTGGTAATACTTTAGCACCAAGAGGAACCTTGATAATCCCTTTTCCTTTTTTATTCTTGGTAATAAAATCTTCCATCTTGCCAATAAAACCATACCCGTGTGTTGATGCAAGCAAGAACAACTGATCATTTGCTCCTGTCATAACGCCACAGAATGTCGCACCGGGAGGCGCATTTAAACGACCAGTTAATGGTTCGCCTAAGCCACGCGCAGAAGGTAAAGTATGTATCGGAAGTGCATACGTTCGACCTGTCGAATCAATGGCAACAACGAGCTCATTTGATTTCGCTCTGGAATAGTTCAGCAATCTGTCACCGGCTTTAAAAGGCATGGTTTCAGGATCAACCTCATGCCCCTTAGCAGCTCTTATCCAGCCGTTTTCAGACAGGACTACCGTTACAGGCTCGGAAGCAATTAAATCCGTCTCAGCCATGGCTTGCGCAACTTCACGCTCTTTTATAGGCGAACGACGAATATCACCATGCTCAACCGCAATCTCTTCTAATTCTTTACGAATTAACGTCTTCATTTTCGTTTTAGAACCCAAAACAGATTCAATTTCATCCCGTTCTTTAGCCAGTTCCTTTTTCTCTTTCTTCATCGTCATTTCTTCGAGCTTGGCTAAATGACGTAATTTCAATTCGAGAATAGCTTCAGCCTGAATATCTGAAATTTTAAAACGCTTCATTAAAATTGGCTTGGGTTTATCATTCTCGCGAATAATTTGAATCACTTCGTCAATATTTAAATAGGCTTTTATTAAACCGTCCAGAATATGAATACGGGATAATATTTTCTCTAAACGATAATTTAAACGTTTAGTCACCGTATCGGTTCGATATGTTAACCACTCGGTTAAAATCGTATGTAAATTTTTAACACCCGGACGCTCATTCAAACCAATCATGTTCATATTGACACGATAGGTTCTTTCTAAATCTGTCGTTGCAAACAAATGCGTCATGACGTCATCGATATTCGTATCTTTCGCTTTAGGCACAATCACTAAACGGGTAGGGTTTTCATGATCAGACTCATCACGTAAATCCACCACCATAGGTAATTTCTTGGCGTTCATTTGCGCCGCAATCTGTTCTAAAATTTTTGCCGGTGACGTTTGATGTGGTAAAGCAGTAACAATAATATCCCGGCCTTCTTTTTCATACTTTGCACGCATACGGATAGTGCCCTTACCCGTTTTATATATTGCTTTAATATCTGCTCGTGGAGAAATAATTTCTGCATCTGTTGGATAGTCCGGGCCTTTAACAAACTTCATTAGTTCAGCCAAAGTTGCTTTAGGACTTTTTAACAAATGAATACAAGCATGTAATATTTCACGCATATTATGCGGCGGAATATCTGTTGTCATACCAACAGCAATCCCCATAGTGCCGTTGAGCAAGATATGTGGAACACGTGCGGGTAATACTTCGGGTTCTTTTAATGAGCCATCAAAATTTGGCAACCAGTTAACAGTGCCTAAACCAATTTCAGATAAAAGTAAGTCTGCATTTTTAGATAAGCGAGATTCGGTATAGCGCATTGCCGCGAAGGACTTTGGATCATCCGGTGAGCCCCAGTTACCCTGACCTTGCAATAATGGATAACGATACGAAAATGGCTGAGCCATAAGTACCATCGCTTCGTAACATGCCGAATCACCATGCGGATGATACTTACCTAATACATCACCCACTGTACGTGCAGATTTTTTGAATTTAGTGCCCGCTTTTAAACCCAATTCAGACATTGCATAAATAATGCGACGTTGTACCGGCTTAAGACCATCACCAATATGCGGTAAAGCACGATCTAAAATAACGTACATCGAATAATCGAGGTAAGCTTTCTCAGTGAAATCTTTTAATTCAATATTCTCTATGCCATCAAAGCTTGCAGAGGTATTGTCAGACATGATGTGTTTCCAAATTAAATGTTAATATTGGCCACCAAGGACACGAAGAACACCAAGAAAAAATTTCATAGTATTTTTACTTTATTTACTTCGTGTTCTTTGTGTCCTTCGTGGCGATAATTTTTTTGACCTCGATATATCTAAATATCAGCCAAGTCGCCTTTTGTTTCTAACCAGTTACGTCGATCTGCTGCACGTTTTTTCGATAACAGCATATCAACAACTTCATTGGTATCTTTCTCTTTACTCATGGTTAAGCGGGCCAAACGCCGAGTATCAGGATCCATGGTTGATTCACGTAATTGCATAGGGTTCATTTCACCCAGACCTTTAAAGCGCATTACGTTAACTTTGCCTTTAACTTTTTCTGCTGCTATACGATCTAAAATACCTTTTTGTTCAGCTTCATCGGTGGCGTAATACACTTGCTTACCCACATCAATACGGAACAAGGGAGGTAATGCCGCATAAACATAACCGGCTTCTACCAGAGGTTTATAATGCTTAAGGAACATAGCAATCAATAATGTCGCGATATGTGCGCCATCGGAATCGGCATCAGCAAGAATGATAATTTTTTTATAACGTAATGACTTTAAATTATCCGAGCCCGGATCAACGCCGATAGCAATAGAAATATTATGAACTTCCTGAGAGCTTAATACTTCTGTTGAATCCACTTCCCACGTATTTAAAATTTTACCACGCAAAGGCATGATGGCCTGAAAAACACGATCTCGTGCTTGTTTAGCTGAACCACCGGCTGAATCCCCTTCCACCAGAAATAATTCACCAATATCAGGGTCCTGTGAAGAACAGTCCGATAATTTACCAGGTAATGCCGGGCCAGAAGTGATTTTCTTGCGAACGACTTTACGTCCTGCACGCATTCTGTTTTGTGCATTATTGATTGCAAGCTCAGCAATTTGCTCTGCCTGCTCAACATTTTGACTTAACCAGAGAGTAAAAGCATCTTTCACAATACCGGCAACAAACATGCTGCACTCACGTGAAGATAATCGCTCTTTTGTTTGACCTGAAAACTGCGGATCCAGCAATTTAACAGATAATATGTAACTCACTTTATCCCATACATCTTCAGGAGAAAGCTTCACACCACGTGGAATTAAATTACGGAACTCACAAAACTCACGCATCGCTTCAGTTAAGCCTGTGCGTAAACCATTAACATGTGTACCACCTTGTGAAGTTGGAATTAAATTAACATAGCTTTCAGTGATTGATTTTGGATCTTCAGGTACCCAGACCAAAGCCCAGTCAACAGACTCTGAATTACCCGACATTTCGCCAATAAAAGGAGGATTCGGGATCGATTCGGTTTTCTTGCCAAGCTCATCCATCAGGTAAGCTTGTAATCCATCTTCAAAATACCAGCTTTCCGAATTCTTCTTGGTTTTCTCATCAACAAAACTGACATGCAAGCCGGTACACAATACAGCCTTGGCACGTAGCACATGTTTTAAATCATTAACCGAGAATTTTTCTGAATCAAAAAACTTTTTATCCGGCCAAAAACGAATACGTGTCCCCACTTCACCTTTTTTAACCTTACCTGTAACTTTAAGCTTCGTTTTACGGTTACCATCGGCAAAAGACATATAGTGTTCTTTACCGTCACGCTTAATCCACACTTCAACCTTAGTGGACAACGCGTTTACAACAGAAATACCAACACCGTGTAAACCACCCGAGAATTCGTAATTTTTATTCGAAAACTTACCACCAGCATGCAGTTTGGTCATAATGACTTCAACACCGGGCAGTTTTTGTTGGGGATGAATATCGACAGGCATACCCCGACCATCATCTGTCACTTCAATAGAGCCATCTTTATATAGCGTTACTTCAAGTGTACTTGCGAAACCTGCTATCGCTTCATCAACACTGTTATCAATGACTTCTTGAGCAAGATGGTTAGGTCGCTCCGTTTCGGTATACATACCGGGACGTTTACGGACCGGTTCAAGACCGGTTAATACTTCAATAGCATCAGAATTATAAGCACTGGACATATTTTAATCAGTTTTCTTTGTTTAATGTGGTGACAATGTCAAATTACGGCTGATTGTACCCGAAATATATCAGGCTTCGTCAAGTGTTAAATAAAGGAGGGGCGCTAAAATGAGCTAGTATTGGCATTTATACCAATACCAGCTTGATTATCACGGTAAATTAAATTTTAAAATGTGAAACCTGATTTTCGAGATTTACAGCTAAACTTGCCATTTCCTCGCTTGCTGCAGCTAACTGATCTGCTCCACTAGCAGAATCATCGGCCACTTGAGTGATATTAATAATATTTTTATTTATCTCCTCAACCACTTCACCTTGCTGACGGGAGGCTTCCGCTATATGCGCATTCATCTCATTAATTTGAGCAACAGCTGATGAAATTTCACTTAATGACGTTTCGGCCTGTGAGGCCTGCTCAACCGTTTGATGTGCCTGTTCCTGACCTGCCTCCATTGCCGTCACAGCATCTCGAGAACCTTTTTGTAAACGCTCGATCATTTCCTGAATTTCCTGAGTGGATTCTTGTGTCCGGCTTGCCAAATTTCGTACTTCATCGGCAACCACTGCAAAGCCCCGACCCTGTTCACCTGCTCTAGCCGCCTCAATGGCAGCATTGAGAGCCAGTAAATTTGTTTGCTCGGCAATACCACGAATAACTTCAAGCACCGAGCCAATACCTTCACTGTCTTTCTCAAGTTGACTAATAACATTTGAAGCAGTTTCAACCTCCGTTGCTAGTGATCTGATTGAAGCAACCGTTGAGCTAACTATCTGTTTACCCTGCTCTGTTTGATTATCTGCCTGATTTGCACCGGATGCAGCTGTTTCAGCATTATTTGCTACTTCATGTACCGTGCTACTCATTTCATTAATCGCTGTTGCCACCAGAGCCGTTTCACTTTGCTGGCGCTGAACACCGGTGCGGGTTTCTCCGGTAATCATCGACATTTCTTCTGCAGCGGCCGATAGCTGAGAGGTTGAAGCCGTAACTTCACGAATAACCTCCTGCATTTTTGTAATAAAACCATTGAAAGACTCAGCCAATTGACCAATTTCGTCTTTCCCGCTGGCATTTAAACGAAGAGTGAGATCACCTTCACCTTCAGAAATATCTTTCATTGCATTAACTGCAGCATGTAGCGGTGTTGTTATCATAAAGCTGACCGACCATGCCAAAACTAAACCAATTGCCAAACCAACAAATAACATGATGTAAACAAATATTTTTGTACTATGAATAAAATCTAATAATCCCTGACTTTCATTCTCAATTAATTTTCGCTGCTCTTCTACAAGCTTTGTTAAATTGCGTTTAATTTTTGCTAAGACCAAAGCGACTTTTGTCTTCACTAAATGTATATCTGTACGATATTTATCACTCATTTGTATAGAAGCAAATTCTTTAAAGCGCTTATTATAGAGTATGCGTAATTCTTTAATACGATCAATTGCATCCGTTTGTTCAAAAGTATAACTGTCTTCATGCTTAGCCAGTTTATTGAGCAGTTCTCCACTTAAATCATATTGCAGCTGATACTCATCAATAGAGGCCTGGTTTCTAAAGGCTAGAAAACGACGAACACCACTCATGGTATTTGCCCATGTATAGCGTAATTCGCCAAGCAAAGTTAGTATTTCTTTTCTTACAGCAGAAACTTCTGTTTCCTCTTCGGAAATCCATGCTTCACTCATTTTTTGCAAGATTTCCTGTGCGATTGGATTTAATTTTTGTGCACTAAACAATAAACCCGGCTCATTCTTTAATGCATCTTTTGATAACTCCAGCATTCGATCTTTAAATGATGCAAAAGTTTGAACATCCTTATGTATATCTGCAACTAACTCCTGTGTTTTATGATCGTTTTTATCAACTAATGAATTTAATTGTGAAATGACAGTTTCAACATGGGCAATACCGTTTTCATAATCTCGCCAAAAGGATTGATCTTTAGTCAGCATGTAATAACCTAGATCACCCGAAGCTTCATTCAGTGTACTTGTTAGCTCATTCGAAGCCAGCACCATTGGTTGAATTCGATTAACAACATTATTAACACTACTTTCAGATTTTGATAAACTTAATGCAGCAGTCAAAGATACCGCAGCCAGAACAATTAATATAATCCCAAAGCCACCCCAAATTTTATTTCGAATAGAAATATTATTCAGCTTAAGCCCGGTTAAGAGGTTCGTTGCTAATGACATACCATTCACACCCTAGTTAGAAATAATTTTCTTAACAGTATTAGCGGTATGTTTTTAAAAAACTTTAGGCTTTACAGAAACGTCCAAACATATATAAAACGATAAAAATAACATAAGCCACTGATATTTAAATAAAAAAAGGCCTTATACCATCAAGCATAAGACCTTTAAGTTTTAAGGAAATAAGGGAAAATCCTAATCAAAAACAATCCCGATACGATTACCCACTTCTTCATAGGCTTCGATTACGCCACCCAAACCTTGTCTAAAACGGTCTTTATCGAGCTTTTTACGTGTTTCGGCATCCCATAAACGGCAGCCATCAGGACTAAACTCATCCCCTAAAAGTAACTCGCCTTTAAACCTACCAAATTCAAGTTTGTAATCCACTAACAACATACCCGCATCAGCAAAGAGTTTTGTCAATACATCATTGACTTTGAATGTTAAGTTTTTCATTTGCTCAATTTCATCGTCTGTTGCCCAACCAAAAGAACGAATATGATAGTCATTTAACATAGGATCATGCAGAGCATCATTTTTAAGGAAAAATTCAAAGGTGGGCGGGTTTAAATCCAAGCCTTCTTCAACACCTAAGCGTTTACAAATGCTGCCCGCACTAATATTTCTCACCACACATTCAATTGGAAGCATATCAAGCTTTTTAACCACCGCTTCTTCATCAGAAAGTAATTTAACATGGTGAGTTTTAATTCCCGCCTGCTCAAGCTTTTCCATAATAAAAGCAGTAAATTTATTGTTCACCATACCTTTACGATCAAGCTGCTCAATGCGCTCACCATCAAATGCTGAGGTGTCGTTTCTAAAGTGAATAATCAGGTAATCATCATCATCCGTTGTATAAACGGATTTTGCTTTACCGGCATAAAGTTCTGCTTTCTTTTTCATGGTGAACCTTTCTAATATTAATAATTTTTCTATAAAATAAATTTTGTATAAGGAACTGCCGTCATTCAAATATGTATTTAGCTGAAATCCAGTTTCTCGAACTTTAGATTCCGGCTTAGAGCCTGCCGGAATGACGAAATTATCACTCTATTAATCTCGAAGCGAGCAATTAAATGAGGATATGGAATTGATAGAGTTAAATAATGGCCGTCGGCTTCAAGGATGAAGCCGTCGAGTGAGCCGGGCAAGAATTGTTAAACAATTCATTGCATGCTCCGCCATTCATTATGGCGGCCAGATGGCGAATAACGTGCCATTATTTAACTCGATCTGTTCTATATCCGATGTAAACACGACATAGTCAAACGTAACTTTCGTGCTAAAAACTGTGCTTCAAAACACGCCAGTCCAAACCTTCATCCTGAGAAGCCACATCAATCCATGATGCCTCGGCATCCAGTGCTTCACTCATTTTATCTCTCGCAAGCGCTACAGTATTATTTTTCTCACTAATGTGTGACGCAACTAAATACTGTAACTTTGTTATATCAATCGCATTTAATAAATCTTTTGCCTGACCATTATTTAAGTGGCCATATTTTCCAGCAACCCGATGCTTTAATGATGGAGGGTATGTCCCCTTTGCCAGCATATCTTCATCATGATTTGCTTCTAAAATGAAAGCATCACATGCTGAATACTGCTCTTCTATATACGGTGTTATGGAACCGGTATCAGTTAGCATGCCAATACGCCAGTCACCATCACTAAAAATAAACTGACAGGGTTCTTTTGCATCATGTGGTACAGGGACAGGCTGAATTTGAATAGCTTCTATTTCAAATTTTTGATGGATATCGATACAATTCCATAAACCTGCATCTATCAATTTTTCTAACTTAGCTGCTTTTGCTGTACCTCTGCTCGACCAAACCGGAATATTGTATTTTTTTGCTAAACTTGCAACGCCACGAACATGGTCACCATGTTCATGTGTTACCAAAATCGCCTTTACCTGCCGGATCTCACGAGAAAGCCGTAGTAACCTCTGTTCAGTTTCACGCATCGAGAATCCGCAATCAACCAGTATAGTCGTACCGTCAGTTTCTATTAACGTACTGTTGCCACGACTACCACTGCCTAGCGATGCGAATTGCAAGTTTGTTATTCCTTAGGTTTATTCCAGTTCAATCAAAATTAATTTAGGTATTTCTTAAGATCGTTTAATAGTTGATCAACAAAATGACTATCTGCTTTCGCACCCGTTGTTTCATAAATACTAATGAGCGTTTTATCTTTTTCATCACTCACACTAAGTAAATAACGATCTTTAAGTTTTACTTTCTTGCTTGAAAACAAACTGGACAACCAGCCTTTTTCTTCTTTTACCTTATCGCGAAAATCATCGGTAATTCGTAAATAATACAGACCACCTGAACGATTTCGATCATCAACTAATAATCCAATACGATCTAATGCTATACCTACCCGACGCCAGGTACGGGCAAATCCTTCATTAACTTGAAGCATTTTCGTATCATCTTTACTAATTATTTTAGTGCGCTCTTTATCCGTAGAGGTACTTACCAGTGTGATTGCTTGCGCTCTTTTTATATTGCGGAAAATTAAAAAGCGCTGGTACATTTCAGCTTCCAACTCAGGATCTGAATCTCTTCTTACCCACCAGATCTTAATTTCATTTATACCTTCTGTCGCCTCTTCTTTTAAACCTTGGTGAGTGATAAAAACTCGCGTCACATTTGGATTAGATGTCTTTTCCAAACGAGCACGATACTTGTCTTTTAAACCTGTCGAAGAAACACGGTTTAATAATTTAGACACCCAGTTTGATGGTACATAAGGCTTATTTTCCAGCCAATTAGTTTCCATAATTCCCAGTTGCTTATCTTCCCGCTTAATTTCAAAGCCTACTGCAGTAAAAAAAGCTCTCAACTGTGGCCATATTTTTTCCGGTGTTGAATTTATCTCTAACCATTGATCTGCTCCATCACGAATGACCTTAATTCCTTTCGGGTGCGCAGGAATCACTTTATCGCCCTTGTATTCGGTACCCTGGTAAGCTGAATAAGTTGATCTACCTGAAGCAATATTAGGCAATGCAAGACCATCAGTAACTGTAGGTGAAGAAAGATCGGGCGGGACTTCTAATTGAGAAGCAGACTTTTCCTTGTCTCCGGCACTATAAATACCTTTCCAGGCGGGAGTACTCGAACAGGCCACTAGACTTACTAACAACGATACAACTAAACCAACACGTAACATAACTATCTCACTTAGAAAATTAAAGAAGGACTTTCGCCTTGCGCATCGCAGTGCGAAGCGTCTCATGATATTGTTCTGAAAAAACCGTTAAAGGCAGGCGAATTCCTGTTGGCATTAAGCCCATTTCAGATAATGCCCATTTTACAGGTATTGGGTTCGCTTCAAGGAAAAGGTTCTCATGCAAGCCCATTAAATTTTCATTAATGGCTGATGCTTTGTCACGCTCACCATTCAATGCTGCTGTACACATTTCATGCATTTGTGCCGGAGCAACATTTGCGGTTACCGAAATATCCCCCTTTGCGCCAGACAAAATGGCTTCCATCGCTGTAGCATCATCACCACTGTAAACGTCAAAATCAGGGCCACAGCGGTCAATAATATCGGTAATACGGGATACATCACCCGTAGCCTCTTTAACACCAACAATATTTGAGATTCTCGATAAGCGCTCAATGGTTTCAGGCAACATATCGACTGCGGTGCGCCCCGGCACATTATAAAGAATCTGTGGAATATCCACTGCTTCTGCAATCATTTTATGGTGCAAATACAAGCCTTCCTGAGTCGGCTTGTTATAGTATGGCGTTACCAGTAAACAAGCATCTGCCCCGGCATCTTTTGCGCATGTGGTCAGCGTAATTGCCTCTGTGGTTGAATTTGCTCCTGTTCCCGCAATAACCGGTATGCGGCCTGCAACTAATTCAACAATGCGTTTTACAAGAGTACAGTGCTCGTGCTCATCTAAGGTAGCAGACTCACCAGTAGTCCCCACTGCAATAATCGCATCGGTGCCATTTTTTATATGAAATTCAATGAGTTGCGTTAACGCACCATCATCTACACTGCCATCCGACTGCATCGGTGTAACTAAAGCAACCATACTTCCTTGAAACATGTCGAACCCCGTAAAATTCGGAAAAAAGAAACGCAAATGTTACTTGCCACACGCTATCTAAACAAGTTTCCTGACTAAAATAGATGCTTTTAGGACAATATTTTATTTAGATGGGCATAAATAACCCCGCTTCGACAGGGAAAACTGTTCGGAGTATCTTGTAAGCCTAGAAAATCCTTAATCCAACTAACTAAACACGGAAATGACAATGAGCGAACAGGAAGACACCGGTACAAGAGAACTACGTATCAATCCCATTATTCCCACTGAATCAGTCCTTATAGCCACGGCCCGCTCTATGCGCCCGCAAAAGGCTGAGGAAGCTGCCCCACGTGATACACGAGCACATGTAGAGCGCTGCCCATTTTGTTTAGGTAATGAAGACAAAACACCACCGGAAATTACTCGGGTACCAAACGAAGAGAACAAAGAGGCTGGCTGGGCAATTCGTATTGTTGAAAATTTATATCCGGTATTAGGCGATGACCGGGAAAATCCTAATATGGTATTTGGCCTGCAACAGGCCATAAATGGTTATGGTCGTCATGAAGTCATTGTTGATCACTCACAACACGGCATTGCCGTCCATGAAATGAGTCCGGCACATCTTTCCAAGCTGTTTCAAACCTACCAAAGCCGTATGAAACAGCTCTACGAAAAAGATAAACGCTTAAAATATGTACTGGTCTTCAAAAATTTTGGCCCGGCTGCCGGCGCCAGTATGGCACACACCCATAGCCAGATTATTGCTACTCCGGTCATCCCGCAAAATGTGCAGGACGAAGTTGAATACAGCAAAAAATACTACGATAAACATCATCATTGTATTTTCTGCACCCTGGTTGATGAAGCTCTCACTTATGAAGCCACCATTTATGACCGTGACTCGGGTGAAGTCGTTAGAAAAATTAATGTTGGTCAATATGTTGTTGAGCGCGGTGAACATTTTATTGCGATTAAACCTTTTGCCAGTCGCTATGAGTGGGAAGTTCATATTTTACCGCTGGTGCATAAAAGTGACTTTATGAAAGCGACTCAGGAAGAAATGGATGATTTTGCAAAAGTACTAAAACGCACCATGCAACGACTTGATGCGGTGATTGGCGGGGCTCAATATAATTACTTCTTACACACTATTCCATTAGATGAACAGTATGACGACTTCCAAAATAGTTTTCACTGGCATCTGGAAATTTGCCCAAGAACAAGCATCCCTTCAGGGTTTGAATTGGGTTCAGGCTTATTTGTAAATACAGTGAGTCCTGAAGAAGCCGCTATTCAATTAAACGAAGTTGTACTCGATGATGAGTAATAACTGGGCTATAGTTTAAGAAGATTAGGATTGGCCACGAAGGGCACGAAGATCACAAAGGAAAACCAGTCAATAAAAATACAGATATAGAAAATTTCTCTCTGGTATTTTTATTATTTCTGAATTTTTTTAAACTTGGTGTTCTTCGTGCCCTTCGTGGTAAAACTAAATAAATAACCAAAGGTAATAACATGACCGTAGAAGTCGGTAAAAAAGTCCCCGCTTTCAAACTCCCTGCAACCGGCGAACAAACGATTTCGCTTTCAAGTTTAAAAGGTAAAAATATTGTTCTTTATTTTTATCCTCGAGACAGCACCCCCGGATGTACAACAGAAGGTCAGGATTTTCGAGACAGTATTGCAAAATTTAAAAGACAAGATTGTGTAATCTTAGGTGTTTCTCGTGACACCATTGCAAGTCATGAAAAGTTTAAAGAAAAACAAAAGTTCCCTTTTGATTTACTATCCGATACTGAAGAAGAACTGTGCAAATTATTCGATGTCATTAAACTGAAGAATATGTATGGTAAAAAACATTTAGGGATTGAACGCAGTACTTTTATTATTAATAAAAAAGGCATATTGAAACAAGAATGGCGCAAAGTGAAAGTTAAAGGGCATGTAGATGAGGTGTTGGCTGCTGTAAAGCTGATGAATAAAGACAAACTTTGAACTAATAAACCGGAGTCACTATGAAGCCACGTTTGTTTGTATTAGATACAAATGTATTAATGCATGATCCCAGTGCAATTTTTCGTTTTCAGGAACATGATCTTTTTTTACCCATGATGGTATTAGAAGAGCTCGATAATAATAAAAAAGGCCGTTCGGAAGTTGCACGTAATGCAAGACAAGCCAGTCGTTTTATTGAAGAATTAATTGTTGATGCCGGTCAAGAACAAATTGAAGCAGGTATCACTCTTAACTCTGTACTCACAAGTGACGAAGAAAATAATATATCGAGTGGCCGATTATTTTTTCAGACAAGATCTTATACAACAACCTTACCTGATTATCTGCCCGGAAGTTTGCCCGATAATAATATTCTTGGAACAACCTTAGCGTTATCTGAAAAGTTTAAATCCCATAACATCACATTAGTAACAAAAGATATTAATCTTCGTATAAAAGCAGCAGCACTCGGTATTAAAGTCGAAGATTATCATAATGATCGTGTATTAGAGGATGTTGACCTTTTATATACCGGCAAAATCAAACTCAAGGAAGACTTCTGGGATCAACATGCAAGAGAAATGGATTCATGGCTGGAAAATGGTCGTACATTTTATAAACTACATGGCCCTGAAGTTAAAAACTGGCATCCAAATGCTTTTATCAGTAGTCCGGATGAAGAACAGCCCTTTGAAGCACTCGTTCGCACCATAGAAGGCGATACTGCAGTAATAGAAACAACAAAAGATTATCAAAGCAACTCTCGCTCTGTTTGGGGAATTAATGCCCGTAATTTAGAACAAAATTATGCGCTTAACTTATTAATGGATCCGGAAATAGATTTTGTTAGTCTCATCGGTATGGCCGGCACAGGAAAAACACTTTTAACCTTAGCCGCCGGATTAGAACAAACCATCGAGCAGCAACTTTACTCCGAAATTCTAATGACCCGGGTTACAGTACCTGTTGGCGAAGATATCGGCTTTTTACCCGGTACCGAAGAAGAAAAAATGACACCCTGGATGGGCGCATTAATGGATAACCTTGAAGTGCTAAATAAAACAGCAGAAGATTCATCGGATTCCAGTTTTTCCAGCGAATGGGGACAAGCAGCCACTAATGACTTAATCGCAAATCGAATTAAAATTCGTTCTATCAACTTTATGCGTGGTCGTACATTTTTAAACCGGTATATCATTATTGATGAAGCTCAAAACCTGACCTCACATCAACTTAAAACACTTGTCACACGCGCCGGCCCCGGAACAAAAATAGTTTGTTTAGGTAACATCGCTCAAATCGACACGCCATATCTAACGGAAACGACATCGGGATTAACGTATGTAATCGATCGATTTAAACAATGGGAACACAGTGGACACATTACTTTAATGCGCGGAGAACGTTCTCGACTCGCTGACTTTGCATCAGAAGCGTTATAATTTTATTGCGTTACGCTGTCATCAGTCGTAGTGACTGTGTCTATCCTTGGCCATGCATGTATCACAGCACTCACGAGGGTCGCGAGTGGTATAGCAAAAAATACTCCCCAGAAGCCCCATAAGCCGCCAAAGACTAAAACACTAACAATAATTGCAATAGGATGAAGGTTAACTAAACCAGAAAATAACCACGGCACCAAGACAGTACCATCGAGAGCCTGACTAATACCAAAAAAACCAATCAACCAGAAAAATTCGTTTGTCCATCCCCACTGAAAAAAGGCGATTAATATCACAGGAATCGTCACTACAGCAGCACCAATGTATGGCACTAAAACGGATAATCCTACCAAAACGGATAATAAAATAGCGTACTTAATTCCTAAAATAGCAAAACCAATATAAGTTACAACACCAACAACCATTATTTCCCAGAATTTTCCGCGGATATATTTACCGAGTTGTAAATCCATTTCCACAGAAACTTGTGAAACTAATTTTCTATCTGTTGGTAACAAACCGCCAAACCATGCCCAAATGCGATCTTTATCTTTCATAAATAAAAATACCAACATAGGGACAAGAAAAATATAAACGGCCAGCGTAATTAAACCGGGAATAGACGAGAGAGACAAGCTTACTATCTGTGATCCCATCCCGGTAATTTCACGATTAATTAAATCATTAAGTTCTTTAACTTGTGACTCGGAAATAAAAGAATAAACCTGTGGTAATTGTAATAATAATTTCTGACCGGAAGAAAGATAGCGCGGCAAATCCTTAAACAACTCGCTTAACTGGGTTGAAACAATTGGTGCAACACCAAAAATTAAAAAGATTAAAAATGCCAGAAAGACACAAAAAACAAGAACGACTGCGGTAAAACGTGTTGAACCGTGTTGTTGCATTTTACGTACAACACCCTCGAGTAAATATGCAATCACTATTGATGCAAGTACAGGTAATAACATATTACCCATCGTTAAAATAATTGTTGTACCAATAATTAAAACGGCAGCCAGAATAATCGCCTGAGGATCAGAAAAATACCGGTTGTACCATGACTTAACTAACTCAATCATTCAGTACTATCCTCTTTTAATTCTTCTACAAGAATATCGTATTGCTTTTTAAATATCTCTTCCAGCTCATCAATCACTTCTGCTGCATCTCGGCCCTGAAGCATATTTTGACTTACCAGTGAGGCGGTTTGATCAAGTAACTTATCAGTATTTAACATAGGATAAGTTGCAGTTAAACGCTTAACAGCAATCACCACGGATTCTTTTTCCGGACGAGCAATATTTTCAGGAGAGGAAATTTCTTTGGTGTCAGCACTATAACGTGATGACAAAAATTCGGCATATTCAACTAATTGCTGAGCAACCTCATCGGGAAGGTTGCGATAATATTCTAATAATTTTTTTGTACTTTTTTTCACTTAAGTTTTAGCTAAAAAGCTACTCAGTTAGTCCGGAATGACCCTGAGTCTAACCCAAATTCAATCAAGCTTCATCTGCATGATAAGATTTGCAATAGTTACGTGCAAAGCTCAGTAGTTCATCCATTGCACGCATACGGAATTTCTGTTTCTGATGTACAAAAGAAAAAGGTCGAACAATCGGTGGTTCTGTTTTTATCGCAACCAGAGTTCCCAATTTAAGTTCTTTTTGAATGGTTGCAGCTGAGATAACCGAAATACCCATACCCGCTTCTACTGCACCTTTAATGGCTTCCAAACTTCCGAGTTCCATAGAAACATTCAACTCACCTGGCCCCATACCAGCAACATGCATATTTTCTAACATCACTTCACGAGTACCTGAGCCTTCTTCGCGACAAATAAAAGGAAAATCACTTAATCGCTTAAGTGGAATAACGGTCTCATTCGCCAACTCATGTCCGGGAGGAACAATAACAACAAGCTGATCGGTGCTGCACTCTTCTACAACCAGATTTTTATTGGTCACAGGTGCTTCAACCACACCTAAATCAATTGCATTATTTTCTACCTGAGAAACAATACCATCGGTATTCGCCACTTTTAATCTAACCGTAACATCAGGGTTTTCTGCTTTAAAATCACCCAATAATACCGGCAACATATATTCTGCAATTGTGGTACTGGCACCCAGAATGAGCACGCCACTCACATCACCGGTTAATTGACGAACCGAATTATCCATTTCAGAATAAATCTCGAAAATACGTTCGCCGCACTCGTACACTTTTTTACCGGCTTCAGTTAAACTAATTCGATTATGGGTTCGATCAAATAATCGTGTATTAAACTGTTCTTCGAGCTGGCGTACCTGAAACGTCACCGCCGGTTGCGTCATATGCAACTCTTCAGCTGCTTTAGTGAAGCTTAATAAGCGCGCTACTGTATAAAAAACCTGTAATCGTCTATCAGACATAATGTTTACTCTTTAGGCCTTGCGACCATTATATTATTCTATATCCACATTGGGAAAACTTAGGGGGCGTAGGATAACAGGGTTAACGCAAAACATGAATAGACTTAAGGGGTTAGAAATTAATAATATGATGAAATAACGAGAAAATTGTTTTAAATAAGCTTACTTTTAACTGTCATTATTCTGCATTTACCGGCAAGCCAGCAACCACTATCTAATAATTATACAAGCATACATCAAGCAAAACTATAAGCTCTGCTTATTGGCAGTTTCTATGGTTTTTTGCAATAAAATGGTTTATTTCATACACTGCATTTCACTCGCAAAATAGACTCGCGTATTATTTACAAAACTCATTTTATAACATCGGGACGTATTAATGGCTCAATATATTTACACCATGAACAATGTCAGCAAAATTGTTCCACCAAAACGAACTATTCTTAAAGATATCTCCCTTTCTTTTTTCCCGGGTGCAAAAATTGGTGTTCTCGGTCTTAATGGTTCGGGTAAATCGACCCTGATTAAAATCATGGCCGGGCTGGACACAGAAATTGATGGTGAGGCTCGTCCTCAACCCGGGATCAATATCGGCTATTTACCGCAAGAGCCACAACTCGATCCAGAGAAAGATGTCCGGGGTAATGTTGAAGAAGGTCTGGGAGAAATTAAAGCCGCCCTTACACGTCTAGATGAAGTTTATGCTGCCTATGCAGATCCAGAAGCAGATTTTGATGCACTCGCAGCCGAGCAAGCGAAGCTGGAAAATTTAATTCAGGCAACTGATGGTCATAATCTGGAGCGCACTTTGGAAGTGGCTGCCGATGCATTACGCCTGCCACCCTGGGATGCCGATGTCACAAAATTATCCGGCGGTGAACGTCGTCGTGTTGCTTTATGTAAGTTACTGCTGTCAAAACCTGATATGTTATTACTTGATGAACCAACTAACCATCTCGATGCCGAATCAGTTGCCTGGCTTGAACGCTTTTTACATGACTATCCCAGCACTGTTGTTGCTGTCACCCATGATCGCTATTTCCTCGATAATGTTGCCGGCTGGATTCTTGAACTCGATCGTGGTCACGGTATTCCATGGGAAGGGAATTACTCATCCTGGCTTGAGCAAAAGAGTAATCGTCTTGAAATGGAGAAAAAACAGGAAGGTGCTCACGCCAAAGCCATGAAGCAGGAACTGGAGTGGGTGCGATCTAACGCCAAAGGCCGTCATGCCAAGAGTAAAGCACGTCTCGCACGCTATGAAGAAATGGCATCTAAAGAATATCAAAAACGAAATGAAACCAATGAGCTCTTTGTCCCACCGGGACCGCGTTTAGGTGAGCTGGTTATTGAAGCAAATAACATCAGCAAGTCATTTGGTGACCGCTTATTATTTGAAAATTTAAGCTTTAACTTACCACGTGGTGGTATCGTCGGAATTATTGGTGCTAACGGTGCCGGTAAAACTACCCTTTTCAGAATGATGGCCGGAGAAGAAAAACCAGATAGCGGTGAGTTACGTCTTGGCGAAACCGTGAATATCTCTTACGTTGATCAAAGCCGCGATTCGCTTGATGATAATAAAACAGTCTGGCAGGAAATTGCCGATGAACATGACATTATGACTGTCGGTGAGTTTGAGATTAATAGTCGTGCTTATGTTTCACGTTTTAATTTCAATGGTTCCGATCAGCAAAAACGCGTTGGTGATTTATCCGGTGGTGAACGCAATCGGGTACATTTGGCGAAGCTATTAAAAAGTGGCGGTAATGTTTTGTTGCTTGATGAACCGACCAATGATCTTGATGTAGAAACACTTCGTGCTCTGGAAGAAGCGATACTGGAATACGCCGGATGCGTGGTTGTTATTTCACATGATCGCTGGTTTCTGGATCGTATTGCCACACATATGCTTGCATTTGAAGGCGATAGCCATGTTGAATGGTTCGAAGGTAACTACGCCGACTATGAAGAAGATAGAAAACGTCGTTTAGGTGAAGATGCGTTGCCGCATAGAATCAAATACAAAAAACTCGATGCCTAGCAAATAAAAAGAGAATCAAGATAGGACAAGATAAATACGATGGTAGTGATCACCCGCTTAATTCAGAATAAGTCCATTTCGAATTATACTGGTCATCTTGCCAATCGTATTATGTAAGGGCCAGGCTTTATAAAAATAGCCCTGCTCTAAAAAATGTGCTTTAAAAAACTAAGTATCACTGTCCTCAATCACATTATCCCAGCTAACGGTTTGTAAATTATCTGGAAAAACCATTAATTCTTCTTCAGCACTTTCCTCGTACGAATTATTCCCAACACCAAGTTCAGAAATCATATTAACACACAGCATATCCCAGCTCTCTCGATCATATTCAGTGATATCACCGTCAATGTACTGCACTTCAATCGCATCTTCATTTTCAAGTGCAATCACTTCAAATAAGCGATTTTGAATATCCCGATACCATATGCCGATTTCCGGCTCACATAATGCAATCGCCATAATTGCTCTCCAGTTACTAAATAAATGAGCTCCCACTTACTACAAAAAGAGGTATCCAACTCTTACAACACTAGCACCGAATATAAAATTTGCACGGTTTCGAGCTAAAGAAAATCAAATAAAGCAAAAAAAAATGCGCTTCAAAAAAAAGCGCATTTAAAATACTTAAAATACAGTTACTTAAGGTTTTTACATAGAATCCATATTACCCGCAGCTGGCATTTCAGAGTTTGAGGTTGGCTCTGATGTTGCTTTAGCTTTAGCGACTTCATAACTCAGCTTTTTCTCGGAAATAACTTCTCCTGCCCCATTAATGACGGAGACTTTCCAGTCACCGGTCCATTGTGGAACGAAGCTCTTGCTTGACCAGACACGCCAGCGAGGACCTTTAACATTAAATTTTACTTCAGCCACCACTTTACCGTCATATTCCCAGCGGTGAATAGCCGTTTGCCCGCTCATATCTCGTAGTTCAGTAAAAAATTTTACCTGACCATTTTCATTAGTCAGGTTTTGTAAATCTTCAGTAGGCTCACGATCAGCAATTTCTCTGGTGAAAGCTGAACGTACTACGCTACCACGCGAAAATCCACTTTGTTCCTTCATCGGCATTTCAGACATCATTTTTGCAGGTGCTTTTGTTTCGACCGCAGCATCAGATTCAACAAGATCATTTGCAGCGGGTTTAGCATGCATATCTTCAGCAAAGATTGATGGTGACATTATAAGTAATGCCATAATTCCAATTAACTTTTTCATATTTCTTCTCCATTTTGTTCTTAACTCAATCAGGCCCCATAAGACCTGATTATCCAGATTGATTCTGTGCGCCTTTTCACAGAGTTAAAGAGAATATCTCATTGCTAAAGTTAACTCTCTGCTTTTGCTTTGAGTCAAACTCAGTAATAATGTAGCTTAATCAACATAAAAACATATAAAGATGACAAAATATATTGGCACTGAACACTTTAACTTTAGTCATGATGACGACACATCATGCACGGGTATTTTAATCACAAATCTGGGCACACCGGATGCTCCAACTCCATCAGCTGTACGCAGCTATCTTGATGAGTTTCTTAGTGACCCGCGCATTGTTGAAGCACCACGCTGGCTTTGGTGGTTTGCTTTGCATGGCGTGATTTTACGTATTCGCCCTAAGCCTGTTGCAAAAAATTACCAAAAAATCTGGAGCAATGAAGGGTCACCTTTATTGAGCATTAGTAAAAAGCAACAAGCCCTTTTACAAACATCTATTGAACCTCACTTTAAAGGCAAGGTTAAAGTCGAGCTTGCCATGCGCTATGGGAATCCCTCTATTAAAGAAGCATTACTTAATTTAAAAGATGCAGGTGCCCAACGAATTTTAGTTTTACCGCTTTACCCGCAATACTCTGCAACGACCACAGCCTCTACCTTTGATGCTATAGCTGATGAGTTAAAGACATGGCGCTGGTTACCCGAGTTTCGCATGGTGCAACACTACCATGAGCATGAGTTATATATTCAGGCTTTAGTCAAGAGTATTCAGTCTTTTCAGAATAAAAATGGAATACCTGAAAAATTATTATTTTCTTTTCATGGCTTACCACAACGTTACCTTGATCAAGGAGATCCTTATTTTTGTGAGTGCCACAAAACAGCACGACTTGTTGCTGAAAGATTGGGGTTAGAAGAAAATCAGTGGATTCTTGCCTTTCAGTCACTGTTTGGTAGAGAAGAGTGGCTTAAGCCCTATGCAAAAAACACTTTAATCAACTGGGGCAATGAAGGCATTAAAAATGTACAGGTTGTTTGCCCGGGTTTCTCTGCAGATTGTCTTGAGACTTTAGAAGAAATACAAGTTGAGAATCGTGATTACTTTCTAAATGCAGGTGGCGAAAAGTTTGAATACATTCCGGCGCTAAATGACAACCCTGATCATATTGCAATGATGGGACAACTCATAAAACAGCATGCTTCTGATTGGTTAGATATAGAGATAAAAAAATAAAATTTGTAATTTGAATGAATACCGCGTTGGCCTGAAGGCCAACCTTCAAAGTTAACTTTAAATATGTAGGTCGGGCTTCAGCCCTACGCAGTGACAAATACAGAAGATCAGACATAGACGTAGAAAATGAGCAGTGAATGACAAGCCATAAACTTCAAAATTTTAAATATTATCTTCTCTGTGTACTCCTGTGACCTCTGTGGTAATAAAAATATCAAAAAAAAAAGGAAGCCGAAGCTTCCTTTTTTTATACGAAAACCAAAGTATGATTAAGCAATGCCCGGATTTCCTTCCATACCAACAATTTTTGGAGTGTTAAGTTTTTTCACTTTCGCAACTTTCTCTGTACGTAAGTAATCTGCTACAACATCCCAAATAGGTGCACCGGGAGCTTTAGAACCTACTGTTGCCCAACCGGCTACAACATAGCTCTTATCTGCTTCAATTTTAGTCCCGTCATCAAGCACCATATCCGTTACACGAGTATTAAATTTATTGGTTGGGCTCATGGTATAATCCAGGCCACCGACACGAACCATATCACCACCTTGCTGGTAATAAGGATCGTTATTAAATAAATTATCTGCAACATCTTCCAGAATGGCTTTAATTTCAGAACCTTTCATTTCACGACGATATGTTTCCGGATACGTAATACAGGTTTGATCCATCACGTTATCCATTGTAATCGTCTGTCCAGGTAAGACCGTTGTACCCCAACGGAAACCCGGTGAAAGTGAAATTTGTGCATCTTTAACTGTGTTTAACGCATCACATATAATTTGATCAAACGTACCGTTAAAGTTGCCACGACGATAAAGAACCTGATCAGCAACAGCTAACTCTTCTGTTAATGTTGTTAAATATGGCTTACGCACTTCTTCGATATAGTTTGCCATTTCAGCATCAGGTTCGAGTAAATTGGAGAAGACCGGTAGTAATTTATAACGGAAATCAACAACTTTACCATTGCGAACATCTAGTTGCATGGTGCCGAGGAACTTACCATTCGAACCAGCATTAGTCACTAAAGTTTTGCCGCCTTTGTTCTTAACAACCGATGGAGCCGGAACACCATCATGAGTGTGACCACCAAAAATAACATCAATACCGGAAACAACGGATGCCATTTTTAAATCTACATCCATACCATTGTGTGAAATAACAACAACTACATCTGGCTTTTCAGTTGCACGAACTTCATCAACTGTTTTTTGCATTTCTGCATCACGAATACCAAATGTCCAGTCAGGAATAAAACGCCCCGGATTTGCTATTGGAGTATAAGGGAAGGCCTGACCGATAACGGCAACACGAATACCACCGTCCATTTCTTTAATAGTATATGGTTTGAAAGCACGCTGAGTTTCTTCGTTATAACCTTCAAAATCAGAAAAATTATAATCAAATGATGCATCATCTTTTACAAAAACATTCTGGCAAACAAAGTCACCTTTAAAGTCTTTAACATTTGAAATAACTTCTTCATCAAGATAAGTGAATTCCCAGTGACCAGTCATGACATCAACACCAAGCAAGTTACATGCGCCAACCATGTCTTTACCACGTGTCCAGTAAGCTGTACCGGAACCCTGCCAAGTATCACCACCGTCAAGTAATAATGTTTTGTTTGCACCATGATCAGCACGTAATTTCTTAACTAAAGTACGTAAGTGTGCAAAACCACCTACTTTGCCGTATGTTTTAGCAGCTTCAGCATAATTAAGATAAGTGAAAGCATGTGCTTCGAGTGAATCAGGCTTAATGCTGAAATGTTCTAATAATTTAGTCCCTACCAAATGTGGCGGTTGACCCAAGGCGCTACCGACGCCCATATTGACGTTAGGCTCACGAAAATAAATAGGTAGTAATTGTGCATGACAATCAGTCATGTGCATCAAAGTGACATTACCGAACTTTGGAATGTTATAAACATCACCGGGAGCGCTAGTTGCGCTATTTTCTGAACCTGGTTTGCTATCGCAGCCGGGTAGCATTCCCGCTGCAGCGGCCATACCCATGACCTGCATAAACTCACGGCGATTAAGTGACATTGGCGTTCTCCTAAAATTTCTAAATTTTTATATAAAATAAGTTGGGAAAAACTAAATATGTATTCAAATTATCCCTGTAATTATCAGACATCATATTATTGAGTCATTTTATTTCTTTAACTTGAATGAAGAAGTATGCCATGCCAAAAGATTGGATGGAAACACTCGCACTCAAACATTTATGCTCTTCAATATGAAACAAAACATCGTTAAATCAATTAATTCGCTGTCTGTGGGGGAAATAATACTTTATCTGAGAGAAATAGAGGAAATTAAATAGAAATAATTGAAGTGTAATGCATTTGAAATCAAACTAGTTGCATTTTGCATGGATTACTGGGAGCTTACTTTCATGGGAAATGACACTTTATACCTTACTAAATACAAGGCTAATAAAATAAAAGCGTAGATAAGCGGTTCTCTTAAATCGGCTTTAACTAATAAAAGAAAATGAAGAACGCCTAAGGGCGCAATGAAATATATCAGCTTGTGTAGAGCTTTCCAGCGACGCCCTAGCCGTTTCATCATCTTTTTTGTAGAAGTCAGAGCCAGGGGGATTAATAAAGTAAAAGCAAGGACACCAAATGTTATATAAGGACGTTTGATAATATCCGTTACAATCTCGCCCCAATCGAAAAAATGATCCAGCCAGATATAGGTAAGCAAGTGTACACAAACATAAAAAAAGCTGTATAAACCGAGCATTCGACGCAAGCGTAGTGGCCAGCTGGATCCGGTAAAACGCCGTAAAGGTGTCATAGCAAGTGTTATCAACAAAAACCGTAACGTCCACTCCCCCGTGCTTCGAGTAACGACTTCTATCGGATTTGCCCCCAGTTCATCCAGATATAAATTTCTGAATAATAAAATTAATGGCAGCAAACAAAGGCTAAAAATAAGAGGCTTGATTAATCGAGACATTTAAAAATATTTTTTCAAATCCATACCGCTATACAGAGAAGCAACTTGTTCGGCATAACCATTAAACGGTAATGTTTTACGTTTTAGAAAATCACCAATACGTCGCTCTTTTCGCTGACTCCAGCGCGGATGATCAACTTCCGGATTAACATTTGAATAAAAGCCATATTCATTTGGTGCCACTTTTGTCCAGCTACTCACCGGCTGTTTATCTGTAAAAGTAATTTTTACAATAGATTTTATACTCTTAAAACCATATTTCCATGGCACAACTAACCGCAATGGAGCTCCGTTTTGCTTTGGCAAAACTTCTCCGTAAAGCCCTACCGCCATTAGCGTTAACGGATGCATCGCTTCATCAATACGTAACCCTTCTATGTATGGCCAGGGTAAAACATTACGTCTTTGCCCGCTCATTTCTGAGGGCCGGTTAAGTGTTTCAAATTGAACATATTTTGCTTTTGAAGTTGGCTTTGCCTGTTTAATCAGTTTTGCCAGAGGAAAACCAATCCACGGAATAACCATTGACCAGCGCTCGACACAACGTAACCGATAAATACGTTCTTCTAAAGCATGTTGCTTAATAATGTCTTCAAGGTGCATAACACCCGGCTTTTCTACTTCTCCGTCAATTTGTACTGACCAGGGATCGGTTGTTAAAGCTTGTGCATTTTTTGCAGGAGAGTATTTGTCTGTACCAAATTCGTAAAAATTATTGTAGTTGGTGATTTTACCGTAAGACGTGAGTTCATCACTGATAGGCAACGCATTACTTTTACTAAATGTCAGCGGCTTGCCACCATAACCCGCCTCAGCACGTTGCAAAGGCATAAGAGCTGCAGCAGCGGTTAAACCTATTGAAGATGTCATAAATTGACGTCTTTGATGATATATTTCCGGATCAGTAATTTCCGAAGAAAGAATATCTTGTGCTTTTTTAATTAACATAAATGGGCCTCTATGCCGGTGTGCTCAATAATCAGTTATAAATGTGACTATCAATCCAATAATTAGTTCATTATTAGATAATCAGAGATAATTTCTTATATCGGCACACATTTACTTCTCTTGATAAAAAAATCAGGTAAAATTATTACCATGAATGAGAAAACTCATAATTCAAACCTACATCAGGAGTCTAATGCACGAGGCGAAAAACGTGTGTTTGAAATATATAATAATAAATTTATTAAAGTAATAACCACAAATATTATCAAAAATACGAGTTATCACTTAAATTTAAGTATGCTTGCACCCTGGCCGGTATTACATAGGAAAATTTCATGGCGCTGGCTGGCGGTAGTCTTGTATTTTTCATTATCTACACTCGCTTTTACCGCATATGTTTTTTATTTTCAGGAAAGCAGCAAACTGGAAAAATTATTACCGTTTATTGTTATTTTTTTATTGTTGAGTCTCGCGACATTTTTAATATTTTTATACCAGTCACCCAATGTTATCGAATTCAAAACCCGCTATGGAAATTGTGTGGTATTAAGCCTATTATATAACAACCCTAATAAAAAAGAATTTAAAGATTTTATTGAAGAAATAAAATTAAGAAGTTTATCTGCCAGTCAGGTCGTTAAACTAGGGAAAAACCAGATGCTTGAAATTGAAATGAATGAGCTAAGGCGCCTGAGAAATGAAGGAATCATTACTCAACAGCATTATGCTGACGCCAAAGCTCGTATCATACAAGTGAACTTGTAATTATCACATTATGCGACAGATGCTTTTTTATCTGACTTGGTAAAAACCAGCTCATCATTTTTTACATCGATATGTATTACATCGCCGGCGATAAACTCACCTGATAAAATAGCCTGTGCAAGTGGATTTTCAATCTCTTGCTGGATAGCACGTTTTAATGGTCGCGCTCCATAAACGGGATCGAAACCTGCTTTGCCTAATTTATCTAATGCCGCATCTGTTAATTCAATACCAATTTGTCTATCTTCCAAACGTTCATGCAGATACTGGAACTGAATGTTTGCAATAGAACGAATTTCACTTTGTCCTAATGGGCGGAATACAACAACCTCATCAATACGATTAATAAATTCCGGTCTAAAATGTTCGCTGACTGTTTCCATGACGACACTTTTCATTTCAGTATAATCTTTTTCAGTCCCCGAACTTTTAGCTGATAACTCTTGTATTTGTTGTGACCCTAAATTCGATGTCATAACGATAACACAATTACGGAAATCAACAGTACGCCCTTTTCCATCGGTTAAACGGCCATCATCTAATACTTGTAATAAAATGTTAAAGACATCGGAATGTGCTTTTTCAATTTCATCCAGTAAAATAATAGAATACGGTTTACGTCTAACAGCTTCCGTTAAATAACCACCTTCTTCATAACCAACATACCCCGGAGGTGCACCGATTAAGCGGGCAACGGAATGTTTTTCCATAAACTCGGACATATCAATACGCACCATTGCATCTTCGGTATCAAACAAAAACTCAGCTAATGCTTTAGTCAGTTCTGTTTTACCAACACCGGTTGGTCCCAAAAATAAAAACGAACCATTTGGACGCTGTGGATCAGAAAGACCTGCTCGTGAACGACGAATCGCATCTGAGACAGCTTTCACTGCTTCTGTTTGGCCTACCATACGCTTGTGTAAAACGTCTTCCATTTTTAACAACTTCTCACGTTCACCTTCAAGCATTTTAGTAACTGGTATGCCCGTCCATTTGGAAACCACTTCTGCAATTTCTTCTTCTGTAACAGAATTACGCAGTAAGGTTGTTTCCTGCATTTCAGCTTGCGATGCCATATCAAGTTGCTTTTCCAAATCCGGAATTTTTCCGTATTGCAATTCTGACATACGGGCAAGATCGCTGGCACGGCGTGCTGTTTCAAGCTCCTGTCGTGCACGTTCTAACTCTTCTTTAATATGTTGAGTTCCCTGAACGGCTGCTTTTTCAGACTTCCAGATTTCATCGAGTTCACTAAACTCTCTTTCCAGCGTATCAATTTCATCCTGTAAGTTTTTTAAACGAGCCTTTGAAGCCGCATCAGTTTCTTTTTTCAATGCTTCACGTTCTATTTTAAGCTGAATTAATTTACGATCCATTTTGTCCATCGATTCCGGTTTGGAATCAATTTCCATACGAATGCGACTTGCTGATTCATCAATAAGATCAATGGCTTTATCCGGCAGCTGTCTGTCAGTAATATAACGATGAGATAATGTAGCCGCTGCGACAATAGCAGGGTCAGTAATATCAACACCATGATGTACTTCATACTTTTCTTTTAAACCACGAAGAATCGCAATGGTATCTTCAACCGTCGGTTCATCAACTAATACTTTCTGGAAACGACGCTCGAGAGCCGCATCCTTTTCAATATACTGACGGTATTCATCTAATGTTGTCGCACCGACACAGTGCAACTCACCACGCGCTAATGCTGGCTTTAACATGTTACCGGCATCCATTGCACCATCACCTTTACCGGCACCAACCATCGTATGTAATTCATCAATGAACAGAATAATCTGACCTTCCTGTTTTGCCAAATCACTCAACACAGCTTTCAGACGTTCTTCGAATTCACCACGGAATTTTGCACCGGCAATTAATGCCCCCATATCAAGTGATAAAACACGCTTGCCTTTAATACCTTCGGGTACTTCACCATTAATAATCCGTTGTGCGAGTCCTTCAACAATAGCGGTTTTACCCACCCCCGGCTCACCGATAATAACAGGATTATTTTTTGTACGACGCTGCAACACCTGAATGGTACGACGAATTTCATCATCACGACCAATAACAGGATCAAGCTTGCCTTGTTCAGCACGTTCAGTTAAATCAATGGTATATTTTTCTAAAGCCTGACGTTGTTCCTCAGCATTAGGATCATCAATTGACTGACCGCCACGAACATTTTCAATTGTTTTTTCTATCGCTGCTTTATTGGCGCCGGCACTTCGTAATAAATCGCCTATAGTTCCTTTGTCATCAATCGCAGCTAAAATAAATAGTTCACTTGATATAAATTTATCATTACGTTTTTGTGCAAGTTTATCTGTTAAATTTAACAGACGAGACAAATCGTTAGAGATATGAACATCTCCACTTGCATTCTCTATACTCGACAAGCGATCAATTGCTTCGCTAAGTTGTGAACGTAATATATTTATATTCACACCAGACTGCATTAACAAATGATTTATTGTGCCACCTTCCTGATCAAGAAGTGCTGACATTAAATGTATTGGCTCTATAAACTGATGGTCACGACCAACTGCAAGGCTTTGCGCATCAGCAATAGCAATTTGGAATTTACTGGTTAATTTATCCATACGCATAATTTATTTCCCCACCTTAAATATTTCTACAACTACATCATATATAGGGACATAGTCATAATATTCAAGTATTATTTTTTACTTCCGGATGGATAACATCGAGAGGCCAACTTACCCCCGGAGACTGCACAATTCGCACATGCTCACGCTTAAAGTCCCGCGCATTTCCTAAACCACATGAGTGAGCCAGCGAATTTACTTCATAATTCATCCAGTGGGCATACTGGTTTACTCGCTCAGCCTTATCATTAACAACTAGTCCACGTTGACGATATTTACTATGAGTAGCAATACCAGTAGGACAAGTATCTTTATTACATTGCATTGACTGCACACACCCCAATGAAAACATAAAACCACGCGCACTAACAATAAAGTCTGCTCCGGCACACAGCGCCCAGGCAACTTTAGCTGAATGAACTAATTTTCCCGAGGCAACTACTTTTATACGTTCGCGTAATCCATATGCATTTAATATATCAATCAATAACGGTAATGATTCGTTAATCGGAAGTCCGACATGATCAGCCAGTATTTGTGGTGCAGCACCGGAGCCGCCTTCACCACCATCAACAGTAATAAAGTCGGGGGCTGATTCGATACCACGCTTTAATATTGCATCACAGAAACTTTTTGGAAACTTGTCTGAACCTAATACCGATTTAAATCCGACAGGTTTTCCTGTGACATCCCGAACCCGATTAATCATATCGAGTAAATCATCAGCACTACGAATTTCTTTATGTCTATTTGGGCTACTCGAAACTTGGCCTACCGGTATACCTCGAATTTTAGCGATTTCAGCAGTCACTTTACCACCGGGTAAAACACCACCACGTCCAGGTTTAGCACCTTGAGATAATTTAATTTCAAAAGCTTTTACGTGTTTTGAAACCTCAAGTAATTTTTCATCACTTAAATTCCCCTGCTCATCACGTACCCCATATTTTGCAGTACCAATTTGATAGATAACATCACAACCACCTTCGATATGATAAGGAGAAATTCCACCCTCACCGGTATTCATCCAGATACCTGCGGCAGCGGCACCTTTAGATAAAGCACGAACTGCAGCAGATGAAATAGCACCGTAACTCATACCTGAAATATTAAAAATAGATTTTGCCTCAAACGGATACTTACAATCAGGACCAATAGTAACGGGTTGCACATCGGTAAATTCTTCTTCCAACATAGGATAACCAGCATTAACAAATATAATTGAACCCGGTTCCCGGAGATCATTTGTTGAACCAAAACCTAACAGCCCACCCAGACCTTTAGCTGTCCGATACACCCAGCCACGCGTTGCTCGATTAAAAGGAAGCTCTTCCCTGTCATCTGCAAACCAGTATTGACGAAAATACTCCCCCATATTTTCAAACATATAACGAAAATGGCCAATCACTGGATAATTTCTTTGAATAGCATGTCCTTTTTGTGTGACATCATGGATAAAAATCCAGATTAACCATACTAGAAAGATTAAAAGAGTATAAAGCGTACCGTCAGACCATGTTAAATTACTGAACTCGTTTAAATTTTCAAACATGTACTCAACCTCAAATTATTATTAGTGTGCTTTTATATCCTGATTTTATTTGCCAACAGAGATGTCAGTTGAACTAATGCTTCTTTATCGGTTTTATTCACACAATCTAATTCTGGCAATATGATTAACCGACTCTGACTGGGTAAAACTAAAGCGGGTAAGGTATGGCCTTGTCCACGCATCCCATCAACTCTTAACCCTGTTATCGGCACATTAGCTAATTTCGCCAGTTTTATTATGCCTGCTTTGAGTTTCCGTAATGGCTGATTTGTATGATTTATACCACCTTCAGGAAACAAAAGCACAACTTCACCATGATGTAATGCTTTTAGTGTGTTATTAAAGGCAACCTCAACACGACCTGAACGTTCAACAGGAATACAGCCTGCAGCACGAAACAACCACTGCAAACCGAAGCGTTCATACTCTTCTTTTGCAATCATAAAGCGAATAGGATGCTGACAGGCAGCAACAATTAAAAAGGGATCAAGGCCAGACAAGTGATTGGATGCGAGCAAAGTAGGACCATCATCTGAAACAGGAATAGGTTGATAAATAAAGTGATGAAAATAACGACAGTAAATTCTAACCCAGCCATCGATAACATTAAGTACAAAATGCCCCCAATCAGCAACATTGTTTTTCAAACCAACCAATATAAACAGTATGACAAAAATAATGATGGCAAGAACGTCAAGCATTAAAAACCTTTTAATTATTTATTATGTTTTTCTTTTAAATAAATCATTACGACGACTCACTAACCGATCCAGAAATAGCAAGCCATCCAGATGATCAATTTCATGTTGTACTGCTCGTGCTTCAAAACCTTCCATCTCATATTCATGAGCGAGTCCATTCTCATCAAAAGCAGTTAAAACAATATTTTCGGCCCGAATAACATTACCGGTATAATCCGGGACAGACATGCACCCTTCGCGTCCCTTTTTCATTCCCTGCCAGTCCAGAATTTCCGGGTTAATTAAAATCAGATGTCCATGATGCTTTGCTTTTTTAAGTCTGGGATAATTTGAAACATCGACAATCACAATTCGCTTCATCACACCCACTTGTGTTGCCGCAATACCAACTCCGCTTGGACCAGCTGCCATCGTTTCCTGAAGATCCTGAATAAAACTTTTAAGCTCGGAATCAAAAAAGACAACATTATTAGCAACTTGTTTTAAACGTGCATCCGGATAGGCAATAATGTCTAATACAGTCATTGCTTTAATCGATTCCCTGAATTAACCAATCAAAGTGTCAATTTCAGAAAGTTCAGCGTCAACGCCGTCTTCATCTTTAACAATCTGTAGTGCTGACTCGAGAGGTTTAATGCCTTCAGAAGCTTCACCTTCAATATGCATTATATACAGAGGTGCATCTTTTTCACCGGCAACATCAGATTCCAAATCTAAAATATTTAAACCTGCTTCTGCCAAAACAGTGGTTACCTTACTAACAATACCAGCACGATCAGCACCATAAACAGAAATACGGACATCAGGAATTTTATGTTCATGTAATTTTGCTTCTATATGATCCACATGAAGGTGTAACCCCATTGAATCTGTTACGGTACTTAAAATGTCATGAAGATCTTTTTTACTGCCGGATAATTCAACCATCATCATAATAGTAAAATTCCCCCCTAGCCGCATCATACTTGTTTCCCCTAAATTACCACCGGCATCATAAAGAGCAGCAGTAACATGAGATACAATATTTGTTTGATCTTTTCCAACTAACGTTACCATGTACCATTTATTTTTTTCTTTTGTCATGGTTATATATTCCTTGTGGCAAATGTTTCGTATTGGCAGTGAAATAAAGTTTAATGAAGTGTTGAATGAGCCCAATAAATAGTGACTACACCTAATATGATAAGAGACATCTGCTGTAGCGTTTCTTTTAACTCGGTTTTCTTATGTAAGCCGGGAATTAAATCTGCCACTGCAATATAAATAAAGCTCGATGCTGCTATCGCTAAAATATAAGGCAATGCATGCTGCATGCTCTGTAAGCTGTAATAAGCGATAACAGCACCTAATAGTGTTCCCATGCTGGCTAACACATTAAAAAACAATGCTCGTTTTCGCTTAAATCCACTGTTTAATAAAATAGCAAAATCACCTATTTCTTGTGGAATTTCATGTGCGGCTACCGCTAATGCTGTGACAATCCCTAAATCAATATCCGTCATAAAAGCCGCAGCGATTAAAACACCATCGACAATATTGTGAACTGCATCGCCAATGATAATTAAAGTTCCACTGGCATCTTTTTCATGCGTGTGATGGTAACTTGATGGTGTAGCATCATTTGGAGAATGTACTTCGCAATGACTTGAATGACAATGCCGCCAGAGCACCATTTTTTCAAGTAGAAAAAATCCTAGCAAACCAATCAATAAGGTTAATCCCAAATCATGAAAATCAATATTTTTATCCACAATCAAAGCATGCGGTAATAAAGCTAAAAAGGCAGCGCCAAGTAAAGCGCCTATTGCAAAGCTGACAGTATGAGGTAATAACTTTTTCTGAAATTCATCATTAATTAATAAATACACAGATGCAGCCAGAACACTCAACACGCCGCCTAATAAACTAAAAACAATAATCCAGGTAAGTAAAGACATAAATATTTTCTCTTAAAACATTTTATTATGTGTGATTTTATAAGATATTAAATACAATCAGTAAAATCCATGTGTCAATATACGTGCAAATGTATATTTTATTTATTTATCAATCCAGATCATACTCGCCATACGGCCAGTTACATCATCTCGCCGATAAGAAAAAAAATCTTCTTTCTCAGTTAAAGAACAGTGATTGCCGCCATAGATCTGTTCAACACCTATTCTGTTCAAACGTAATTTTGCCAACTGATAAATATTAAATAACCAGTGTTGTTCTGATGTCGGTGTAAAAGCTTGCTTTGCTTCAATATCATTCAGCGTAAAAGCATCATAAACTTCTTCTCCTATTTCATAAACATCAGGTCCAATTGCCGGGCCTAGCCAGACGAGCAAGTTACCGGCTGCAACCGGTAAATTATTAATTGTTTCTTCGATAATGCCATCACATAAGCCACGCCAGCCTGCATGAATAGCTGCGACACAACTGCCTTCTTTATCCGTTATTAATACCGGTAAACAATCTGCCGTCATGACAACACAAACAATATTTCTTTCTGATGTATATGATGCATCGGCCTTCGGAACATTTTCAGTGTTTGGTAATTTAACCACTCTGGTACTATGAATCTGTTCCAGCCATTGCGTATCATCCGGCAAGCCTAGCAATATTCGATTTTGTTGAACGGCTTTTGGATCATCGCCAACATGCGTGGCGAGATTAAAGCTATCATAAGGCGTCTGACTAACACCGCCTTGTCGTAATGTTGTTCCCGCTTTAATAAAATCCGCTGCAGGCCAATCTGCTTTTAACCAGTTTGCAATCATTTTTTTCCTGACAGAGCTTTTTTATGTTTTTCAAAATCAAGGCGTAGTGCGTCCTGCAAATCAAGCATGTCTTGTGGCACATCAACTTCCCACTCGATGAATTCATCTGTCGCAGGATGAATTAAACCAAGATGTCTGGCATGAAGTGCCTGCCGCTTAAAACTTTTCAACATTTGCACGAAATCATCATTGCTTGCAGCGGGAATTTTAAATCGGCCACCATACACTGGGTCGCCAAGTAGCGGATGATTAATATGAGCCATATGAACACGAATTTGATGAGTGCGTCCTGTTTCTAATTTCACCGTAAGCTTGGTATGCAAACGATAGCGTTCGCTAATACGGTAATGAGTAATGGCGGGCTTACCATTTGAGTTCACCGCCATTCGTTTGCGGTTGATCGGATGCCGTCCAATCGGCTCATTAATCGTGTTCCCTGCTGTTACTGAACCACGAATAATAGCGTCATACTCCCGCAAAAAAGTACGGGCCTGCAGCTGTTCAACCAGTACTTTTTGTGAAGTTAAGGTTCGTGCAACCACCAGTAAACCACTGGTTTCCTTATCCAGCCGGTGAACAATTCCTGCTCGCGGAATCGCTTCCAGTTCAGGGGCATAATGAAGCAAGGCATTGAGCATCGTGCCATTAAAATTACCGGCAGCCGGATGTACAACCATTCCGGCAGGCTTGTTGATAACCAGTAGCTGTTCGTCCTCATAAATGATATTTAACGGTATGTTTTCCGGCTCCCAGCTGTTTTCAGAGGCCAAAACGACATTTAGCTCAATACACTCTCCCCCCAATATTTTATCCTTGGCGCGTTTAGTTTCACCATTAACCAGAATTTGACCATCTTTTAACCATGTTTGCAGACGAGAACGTGAGTAGTCAGGGAATAATTTCGCTAAAGTCTGATCGACTCTATCCCCGGCACAGTGTTCTGGCACAATTGCTTCAAAAGTTTCTATCTCATCCATTCAAAATATCTCATTATTTGCTCTGTCTGGCACTCTCATCTCAAATCTTCTCTGCTCTATGATAATAATCTAAGGTATAATACCCCTATAATCACAAAATCAAGACTCATAAAACAATTAAATTCCAATAGGTTAGCACGCATGCGCTTTTATCGTTTACTCAATTTATCTGCTCTTTTATTCGCCGCACTTTTAGCTGGTTGTGCATCGTCTGGTAATATTGATGATGAAACCTATGGCCTCACTGTCAGTGAGCTCTATCAGGAAGCCAAAAGATTATTAACCTCAAGCGAATATGCCAGCGCTATTCAGTATTATGAAAAACTAGAGTCTCGCTTTCCTTATGGTACCTATGCCGAACGTGCACGAATTGAAATGGCATATGCCTATTATAAAGATGCACAACCGGAAACAGCCATCGTCGCCGCTGACCGCTTTATTAAATTACACCCTAATCATCCCAATGTTGATTATGCCTATTATTTACGCGGCTTAGCCAGTTTTGATAATTCGATTTCTTTCATGGATAAGCTATTCGATCAGGAACCTTCTGAGCGAGACCCCCAGGCAGTGCGTAGAGCTTTTAAGTACTTTTCAGAATTAATTAAACGTTTTCCTAAAAGCCGATATGTGCCTGATTCAATTAAGCGCATGAAAGAGTTACGAGAAAATCTTGCACTCTATGAAATTCATGTTGCCAAATTTTATCAGCGTCGTGGCGCATATCTGGCGGTTGTAAACCGTGCTAAATACATTATAGAGAATTATCAGGGCTCGCGAGCTATTCCTGATGCATTAGCATTAATGATTGAGTCTTACCGTAAACTGGGAATGCCTGATCTTGCCAATGATGCCTATCGGGTACTAGAGCTCAATTACCCAAAGCACCCAAAAACAAAAGCATTGAAAATTAAATAAAATTTAATGAGTCTCTGTAAATAAAAAACCGCTGGAGAGCTTTATCTACCAGCGGTTTTTTTATTTAATAACAGGAAAATTAAATTGCTGCATCGCCCTCTTCACCGGTGCGAATTCGAACCACGCGCGCCACATCACTGACAAAGATTTTACCATCACCAATTTTACCGGTGCGGGCCGCATTTGTTATTGCTTCTATCGATTGATCCACCTGCTCATCAGAAATAACGATTTCAACTTTTACTTTAGGCAAAAAGTCGATCACATATTCCGCACCACGATAAAGCTCGGTATGCCCTTTTTGACGGCCAAATCCTTTAACTTCTGATGCTGTCATGCCATTCACCCCAATATCTGATAAGGCTTGACGTACATCGTCTAATTTAAATGGTTTTATAATTGCTTCTATTTTTTTCATTTTTATTCCTCATGCAATAATACTTGCAACTGCGTCTACTTTAACAGGAAAAAGTCAGTGGCAGTACCGTATCTGGCGACTTTTATTCTTATTTTCGATTTTTGCCATAACCCGAGGTGATGGGATAACGTCGATCACGACCAAAAGCACGTTTCGTAATTCGTACGCCAGGAGCCGCCTGACGTCGCTTATATTCATTGATATCGACCAGTCGTAAAACACGCCGCACTGTCTCCCTGTCAAATCCGGCTGCGACAATATCTTCTAGCCCGCTGTCTTGTTCAACATAACGTTCCAGAATGTCATCTAAAATATCATATTCTGGTAATGAATCGGTATCTTTTTGATCCGGTGCGAGTTCAGCCGAAGGTGGACGATCAATGACCCGTTGAGGAATATTGGCAGACACAGAGTTACGGTATTCAGCCAAACGAAATACCAGTGTCTTTTTGACATCTTTTAAAACGTCATAGCCACCGGCCATATCACCATACAAGGTGGCGTAGCCCACGGCCATTTCACTTTTATTACCCGTGGTTAAAACCATTTTGCCTTTTTTATTTGAAATCGCCATGAGTAACACCCCACGACAACGCGCCTGAATATTTTCTTCCGTCGCATCGACTGCTTTACCGGCAAATTCATCTTCCAGCAACTCAAGAAAGGTATTAAACGGCTTTTCAATCGGAATAACTTTGAAATTAACGCCTAAAAGTTCAGCCTGTTCTTTTGCATCTTCTACACTCATATCCAGCGTATAACATGATGGCATCATCACCGCTTCGACTTTATCTGCGCCTAATGCATCCACAGCAACACTTAAGGTTAATGCGGAATCTATACCGCCTGACAAACCAATGACAACTCCTGAAAAGCCATTCTTAGTCACATAATCCCGCACTCCAGTGACTAATGCCTGATATACACTGGCTTCTTCTGAAAGAGGCCTGACTATAGCTGGCTCGAGTGGTTTTAAATTTTTTGAATCAAAGATCACCAGCCCAAGACTTTCTTCAAAAGCGGCAAATCGATGAGACAGCTGGCCACTGTCATCAATAACAAAGGACTGTCCATCAAAGACCAACTCATCCTGCCCGCCCACCATATTTGTATACACGACGGGTACATTTATTTCACTCACTCGCTGCCGAATAACATCTTCACGTTCATGGGTTTTATGTGCATGAAAGGGAGAGGCATTAACGTTGAGAATCAATCGGGCGCCGGAATCAACTACCCTTTTTACTGGTTCGGCATGCCAGATATCTTCACAAATACATACCCCAAGTTGTACGCCGTTGATGGTAAAAACTCCACTTTTATCATCTGAAATAAAATAACGCTTTTCATCAAAAACACTGTAATTGGGTAAATGAGTTTTTCGGGTGAGAACCGTACACTTCCCTGCGTCCAAAACCGCAACACAATTATATAGCCCTTCATCCGTTTTCTCGGGGTAACCCAGCAAAACGGTAATACCGGAAATTTCTTTTTTTAATAATGATAATGCATCTTCTACCCGCTCGTGCAGCCCTGGGCGAAGTAATAAATCTTCAGGCGGATAACCGGTTAATGCTAGTTCAGGAAAAACAATGACATCAGCCTGCCTATCATCACGGGCACGTTGAGCCCATTCAAGAATACGTATGGCATTACTTTCTATATCGCCGACAAGTAAGTTAATTTGCGCAATCGCCACGCGCAAAGTCTGACCGGAGTCTGGATTGTTATTATTTCTATTCAAAATGACCAACGGAGGTTTAAAAATCAGAGCGAAATATAAGCTACTAAACTAATCGGGACAACTTTTACTGTAAAATACTGTAACTTTTGTCAAATTAAACAAAAACTTGTGTGCTTTTCGAGAATAAATATCGCCAGCAGCAAATTCTATCGTTACTATTAAGATATTACATATTCCAACTAAAGAAAAATTACTATGAACCTGATTCGCCTCATTGTCATTGGCCTGATTATTTATCTACTCGCCCGAATAATAAAAGGCTGGGCTGCCAATAAAAACGCTAACAAAAACGCTAAGACTCAAGAAACTAAAATGGTACGTTGTAATGTCTGTCAGTTACACATACCGGAAGATGAAGCTCTACAAAAAAACGGGCTTTTTTATTGCAGTCAGGAACATTTGGACAAAAAATAATATTGCATGTTCGATAATCATTCCAACTCTCAGGTCTTTAACACACTATATGTCGATAATGTCGCATATACATGGGGCCCCCTTAATTTTCTCAACCTTTATCGTTTACTTATTTCCGGTTTATTTGTCACATTTTATTTTACCGGAAATCCATTTCCGCAATTAGCATCCCATAATATTCAGCTCTTTTATGGTGCGAGTGGCGGCTATCTTATTTCTGCCTTAGTTTTTGGATTAATGATCCGCTTACGTAAACCTGATTTTAATATTCAAATCCATACTCAAATTTTTAGTGATATCGTTTTTACAACACTCATTATGCATTCCAGTGGTGGTGTACAAAGTGGTTTAGGCACACTCATTATAATTTCTATTGCAGGCGGTAGTATTGTTATACGCGGCCGACATTCTCTTTTATTTGCTTCCGTTGCCAGTCTTGCAGTCTTGTTTGAAGAATCATACAACAAGATTGAAGGCATTTATCTAGATGGCAGTTCATTACAAGCGGGCATTTTAGGCATAACGTTCTTTACTACCGCCATCATTACTTATTTTGTTGCCAAGCACATTCGCCAGAGTGAAGCACTTGCCGTTAAGCGCGGTGTTGATTTGGCAAATATGTCACAGTTAACTGAACATATTATTCAACGAATGCAAACGGGCATTATGGTTATCGATCAATTTAGCCGCTTACGCTTAATCAATGAATCAGCATGGCATATGCTAGGCATGCCTTCTGTTACTAAAAGCCCATACCTATCTGCACTAAGTACAGATTTAAATAACAATTATCAATCATGGTTGGAAAATAATGAGTTCTCTTCACAACCGCTCGCTTTGTCACCAGAGTACCCAAGTTTATTACCGCGATTTGCACCATTAAATCAGGATGAAAACCCGGCAACGCTCATTTTTCTTGAAGATGCCTCAGCCATGTCGCGCGAAGCTCAACAATTACAGCTTGCGGCTTTGGGACGTTTAACAGCAAGTATTGCTCACGAAATTAGAAACCCGTTAGGTGCAATTAGCCATGCCGGCCAGTTGCTTGCAGAATCCCCCAATATAGATAATGCAGATTTACGCCTCACTCAAATCATTTCTGACCATTCAAAGCGTGTAAATACCATTATCGAAAATGTTATGCAGTTAGGTCGGGGAAACCAGAGCTACCCTCAACTTGTTGACTTAAATACATATCTGGAAACCTTTATTTCTGATTTTATAACATCAAATAATGCACGAAGAGAAGATTTCCTCATTGATATTTTAGAAGAAAAGTTTGAAATCCGTTTTGATCCAAGTCATTTACAGCAAATATTAACTAATTTGTGTGAAAATGCTTTACGTCATACTGATAACGAAACGAGCCATGAAAAATATAAAATTGAATTTCATGCCAATGTTTCAAAAAATAATAACCGTCCCTACCTTGATATAACGGATCATGGTAGCGGGATTGACAAAGAAACAGCTGCACATATATTTGAACCGTTTTACACTACAACAGAGACCGGCACGGGTTTAGGCTTGTATATTTCACGTGAATTGGCAGAATGTAATCAGGCGCACTTAACTCTTTTACAAAATGAGGGCGAAGGAAGTTGTTTTCGAATAACATTTTCTGACCCTCGTAGACAAATGCATTAAACATGAGCCAACTAAAACACACAGCAATAATTGTTGATGATGAACCTGATATTCGGGAATTGCTCGATATCACGCTGTCACGAATGGACATACAAACAATTAGTGCAGAAAATATTACTCAGGCGAAAGCGTTATTAAATAAACATGAATTTGATCTCTGTTTAACCGATATGCGATTACCCGATGGTAATGGTATTGAGCTGATTAAATATATTCAGGAAAACTTTTCCAGCTTACCTGTCGCCATGATAACAGCACATGGCAATATGGAATATGCAATCGAAGCATTAAAATCTGGTGCCTTTGATTTCGTTTCCAAACCGGTTGATCTTAATATATTACGTAACCTGGTAAATACTGCACTTAAACTTTCTGATGCCCCCGTAAAAGAGAACGATGAAAATCAAAACCCGCAACAAGGTTTGCTGGGGCAATCAGAAAGCATAAAAGAAACGCGTAAAAAAATTCAAAAACTTTCCCGAAGTCAGGCACCTGTTTATATTCACGGTGAATCCGGGGTTGGTAAAGAGCTGGTTGCTAAACTTATTCATGAGCAAGGTCCAAGAGCTGAAAATAACTTTGTTCCTGTGAATTGCGGCGCTATTCCAACCGAGTTAATGGAAAGTGAATTCTTTGGCCATAAAAAAGGCAGCTTCACCGGCGCAACAGCCGACAAACAAGGTTTATTTCAGGCAGCAAATGGCGGCACCTTGTTTCTTGATGAAGTAGCAGACTTACCTCTCGCCATGCAGGTAAAACTTTTACGCGCCATTCAGGAAAAAGCGATCAGACCGGTCGGAGCCCAACAAGAAATCCCCGTTAATGTTCGTATTTTAAGTGCAACACATAAGAACCTGAATGAATTAACCGAGAATGGAGAGTTCAGGCAAGATCTATACTACAGAATTAATGTTATCGAGCTTGAAGTACCGAGTTTACGAGATCATCCCGAAGATATTTCAGTTCTTGCCAGGCACTTACTTCAGAAAATTGCCACTGAATGGCAAGCAGACACTCCTTTGCTGGGAGAGGATGCACTGCAAGCACTTCATAATTACTCTTTCCCGGGCAATGTACGTGAGTTAGAAAATATTCTAGAACGAGCAATGACCTTACATGAAGACAATATTATTACTGAGGCAGATTTACAATTACCTGAACTGAATAATGAAACACTAAATCATAATAATGAATCTGAACTTTCACTCGACCCCACCCTGCATGAAAAAGAGAAAGAAGTTATTCAAAAAGCATTAGAAAAAACAAAATACAACAAAACGGCAGCAGCAAAATTACTCGGAATTTCGTTTAGAGCATTACGATACCGGCTTAAAAAACTGGGGATTGAATAATAATTATTTATTTCCAAAGCTGAATTGTATTATTTAGCTGAACATGGCCACTTTTATTTTTATATCCAAAAATTGATAGCATTTGATCAAGAGAGCTATTTTTAGTACGAGCAGAAAGCTTCGCCGACAAATTAAACTTTCCTGTTTTAGTCAGTTTAAGCTTACCATCGACCAGTAATTCGCCACCTACATTCTTAATGGTACCTGATGTTGCCCCCTCCTTTTCAGCCCGTAGAGTAACTGTAAAATTTCCAAAATATTGAGGTTGTGGAGAAATTAACTCAATTGACCTTAAAGAAACCTTACCATTAAGACCAACATAATTATTTTTATCAAAAAATGAAACGGGTAAATAACCAGAGACTGCCCCGGAATAAGAAACCGGCATACCATAAGTTAATGGTGCCAACGAAGAAAGTTCAATCTGAAACCGTGTTTCTTCAAGTGAAATTTTTCCTGAAGATGAAATATTTATTTCTGATTTGATGTATTGATTTTTATTTTTAACCTGAACATCTGCTGATAATTCACCCAGCAAAAAATGAAACGGGTGTAACTCCCATTTTACAGCACCAAGGTCAATACCTGATATTTTTATTTGTTTTGCTTTACCAGACCAGACTGCCCCCGATAAGGAAGTCAACTTAATATTTTCTGGTAAAGAAATAATAGAAAACGCAACACTAGCGGGAAATGTAGTAATTAAGAAAAAAACATATGCAACGAAAAAAATTAAAACATACTTAATTTTTGTTTTATCCAGTGAATTTTTTTGTGCCAGATATTTAATATTCATTATGATTCTAAAAAGACTCGTACATTAACCAGACCAGACGATTCTGCCTGTTCGACATTTATCTCATTAACCGTTAAACCCTGCTCCTGTTCTATTGTGGCTAACCATTTAAGTAATTCATCAAAAGGGGCGTTTTCAAACCAGACTCTTACTCCGGACTCACCTTCCGGTTGTACTCGTTTCATAACAGAGGCCAGCCCGGCTTTTCTTGCACTACGGTCAATCAGGCTTAAAACAAATTGTTTTCCCTGAGGACGCTCTGCACTTAGCTTTCCGCCTCGAAGTTGCCTGACTTCCTTTGCTGCCGAACGCATCCATTCTATTGTAGCCATCGAATCTTGCAGTTTTATCCTGCTTTTAGAGTAATGACGACTTATTGGTTCAATAAGTAATAAATAAGCAAGAAAAATAATAACAACCGCTGCAGCGCCCTGCACCATAACTTTTTCACGCTGGGTTAAAGCTAAAAACCAGGCTTTCATAACTTTGCTCCAGTAATTTGTATTCTTGCTGTCACATTTTCTTTTCCGGAAGATGCATTTAGAATTTCAACCTGATAACCATTGTCATTACTTAGTTGTTCTTTCATCTTGTCTAATGCTTGTAAACTGGCAATCTGGATTTCAAGATTAAGACGGCCATCATAATAACGTAACGATTTAATCGTTAATCCTTTCACAGCAGAAAAGGCGCGGGCACTATTTGATAACATTTCAGTAAAACTACGTCCACTTTGACCTTTTCGTTTCTTTAAACTTGCAAGCTTTTGTTGCATTTGCGCTTTAGCATCAATAATTCGACGAGACTTCGGAAAAGTTTTTTTGTATATAAAAACAATTTCAGAACTTAACGCCTTGTTTTGTTTAATCAGACTAAGATAATCAGAAACAAATAAAACCCCTTCTATACTCAACCAGATAAAAAATAAAACTGCAACAGGCAACCATTTTTTTCCGGTTTGAGACCAGTCTTTCTTTTTTTTATGCTTACCTTGAAGCAGGTTTATAATATTAGCAGATGAACAATTATTGATTAAACACAGCTGCACAGGCTCATTACAAGACACTTGATCCAGATTATTTTCCAGAATTAGATTTTCCAGTTCATTACGTGTATTTCGACAATTAATAATTCTGATGTCGTCAGCATCAGCTAAAGTATTCGTTGCAATTGCGATTGCTATTGAAATAGAAGAAGAGAATTTTAGTTTGGAACTGTTAAATACAACTCTCTGCTCATCAAAAAGTAATGTATTGTCAAACAGAAGATAATCAGCCGTAATAACATCTGCCTGCACACCCGCTTCTTCTAATTGTTTAACCACATTTTCAAAATAATTTTTATTGATTATCGCTACATCGTATTGCGTATCCAATGGTTCACTATTAGATTTTCTGATTGCAAAATAGAGATTATCAACATCATCAACCACATCATCTTCAAGCACATAGGGTACAGCCTGAAGGATACGTTTAATATTTTTCCCGGGGATATTCACCTGTGAAAATAAAACATCTTCACCCGGTAATACAACGGTAATTTTTTTGCCCGATGAAACCCGAATAAACTCGCTTAATACACCTTTAGCTAAGCTTAAATTGTTATTATTTTCATAAACCCAGCTCAATTCAAGCGAATTTAGTTTCAACTCTAAATTATTCTCTAGCGGTAAGAACAAGTAAAAACCAGATGTCATATAACACCTCGACTATGATTTACAACCATGACAGTCTCGGCATTAACACGATTAAGTACCGTGACATATTCTACTGTGATCCGTTCTATTTGTGCGGTTGAATATAACTGAAAATAGTCACTGCTCACGCTTAAACCTTCTTTCTTTATTTTTTTTTCTTTTAATAACGGATGCTGAAAAAAATCATCCAGTTTTTTGTATATTTCTTTTTCCCGATCTGCAACAAGTATTTTAGCATCCTCTAGTGTTATATTTTTCGCAATACTACTTAATACTTCTGCTGAAGCAGTATTAACATTTATTGCTGTTGCTGACTTTAACACACATACATACGGGAGTAATTTTTCATAATCCTCAAACTTAAAACCTTTTATTAACAATAACTCACTAACATCTTCAATAGGCTGATTCGCAGTGCGGTATGGCGGCTCCATATTAAGATATTCATTATCTTCTGCACCTGAAAACCCTGTCTGCTGATTTAAATCTATCCAGTCTACCAATACAGGAACAATATCTTCATTTAAATCAAGGTTACGCAACAACCTTTTAAACCTGTCTACATAAAGCTTTTGTGGTTTCCCATCTAAAACCAGATTATTTATGTTAAAGCGTGCTTGTAAGTCTTCAATTTTACCTGTCATTTTACCCCCTTCAATGGGTAAAGCCGGCAATATTGTTGCCCAAATATCTTTTGAACTATCGGTTTTATTATCAGCGCTATCGCGTAATAATACTTGCTTTGCCCATGATTCTGCACCGAGGATATATTGATAAGCTTGCTCAAAGTTAAAAACATTGGCACTACGATGTATATCCAGCTGTTGCCGCGATGACATGGAAACAGCCAATATAGTCGCCAGAGAAAGAATAAGCATAACGGTAATTAATGCCACTCCTTTATCTTTATGAGTTAAAGTATTGCTCATGCATTTCCTGCCAATAATATTAAACGCCTGATTTTTCCCCAGTCCTTCAGTTCAACTGTAAACTCGACTGCTTTTGGTAAAGGATATAATTCTGCATTTTCCTGCTCCGGCCATGATATGACCCACTCTGATTTATTATTTAAAAAGCGCCACTCAATAGACTCTACATTGGATAAAACTTCAGTTTTAAGTACTTTAGTATCTTGTGCCCTGTCGAGTACCGGCCATGTCAACCTGATTAACTTTTGTTTTTCTAATTTATAAGCAACACGCTGAACATTACTGCGCTTTATATGCGCTGGATTTCTATAGCCTGCTCGCGTCCATGAAACTGAGCCGTAACCTCGTTGATGCGTTTGCATTGCATAATTAAAATCACCATATTCATCGCGAATTTTACGTGAAACTGTTTGTCGCAAATCATTGCTCATTCTCATCATTAGCAACTGCACTTCTGCAAGGCGATCGGCTGACTTTTGCGTTGACTGTTTAGTAGAAATGACTGTTTGCAAGCCACCATATGCCATCACTGACAATATACTGAAAATAGATAAGGCAACCAGCAACTCTAATAATGTAAAGCCCTGTTTTAAATTTCTATTTTTAACGCGATTAGTCATATTGTTTTAAGTATTAGGCTTATTATTCTTTTTCCCGACAAAGGAAATAAACCGGATAACCGGCTCACCATTTTCGCTGGCTCGATTAACTTCGATATCGAGTCGACGTAAATCCCTGTCAACAGTGTTTGACACCTTCACTTTCCATCGCCACTCCTGATTCGCCATTTCCTGATAGCCGGAAGAGGTTCCTGTCGCAGGCCAGCTCTGTAATTTAATTTCATTCGCCTTATTATTTGCAACCCACATGGCAATTGACTTATCTTTTAGATAAGCAAGCTGCGATGCCTGAGTTCCGGCTACTTTTATAACCGTTCCTAACCCCAATGTAAGAACCGCAAGCGCGACCAGAACCTCTAATAGAGTAAAGGCTTTCTGTTTAAAACAATGACTATTCATTAATACGTTCAAGTTTAATCTTGCCATTAAACTCACCACTTAACTGATAGTAAGGAAAACCGGCATCCCTGAGCTTGATAATTAATTTAAACGGCGTTTGTTCTCCACTAGAAAAAAAATACAAACGGATAAATTTAGCATATTCGTTTTTGAAAACTTTTAATTTTGAATCTACTTCTACATTTAATTTTAACTCTTCATTCATTGAGCGCGTTTTAAATATCTTACCTGCCAGAGGAATCCATTTTTTGTTTTTATATTCCAGAAAAGAGTATTCCTGTTTATTGATCTCCATGGCAATTTCTTTAGCCTGAATAATCGACTCTTCGTGCACAAGCCTGATCAAGGCATGCAGTCGTTTTGCTTCCTCTTCCATTTTTCGATCAGCGCTTGATGTTCCCATCGACAATACGGCGAAACTGGTAACGATACCTAATAAAACAATAACAACCAGCAATTCAATTAAAGTAAAACCTTTAACATTCTTCTTATTTATTAAAGCCATATTTACTTAACCAGCTGGTTAAGATCTAACACGGGTAACAATATAGCAAGTACAATAATTAACACTACACTGCCCATGGCGACAATCAATAAAGGTTCTAACAGTCCCATTAACATGGCCATGGTTGTTTCCAATTCCCTTTCCTGATTCATTGCAGCCCGTTCAAGCATCTGTTCCAGTTGTCCGGTTGTTTCACCGCTGGCAATTAAATTAATTAACATCGGATTAAAATAGCCACTTTGTTCCAGTGTGACAGACAAACTACTGCCTTCACTCACTTGTTGAGAGGCGTTTTCTACCGCTTCTCGCATAGGGATGTTATCCATCACTTTAACGGCGATTCGCATGGCATCAAGAATCGGGACACCACTTGCTGCTAAAATACTTAATGTGCGGGAAAACTGTGCTGAATTTCCACCCTGTACCAAATTTCCTAAGACAGGAATCTTTAATAAAAACTGATGATAATGTTTTTTAAAAACAGGTTGTTGAATAAGTTTTTTAAAACCCGCAAAAATTACAATTAATGCCAGCAATAAATACACAAACCAATCCTGCATAAAATCACTCACAGCAATTAATGCGACGGTTAAAAAAGGAAGTTGTTGGCCTGTATCTGAAAATACCTTAACCACTTCGGGAACAACATAAGTTAATAAACCGCTCACAACAAGAATAGACATAACGGTTAAAATAACAGGATAAATTAATGCTAATTTCAAGCGCTGTTGTAATTGTTGCCTTTGTTCTGTGTAATCGGCTAAACGTTCCAAGACTACATCCAGATGCCCGGATTGCTCACCTGCGGCAACGGTTGCACAGTACATCTCAGAAAATATTTGCGGGTAATCTCGTAAACCATCTGCGAGAGTATGACCTTCGAGTATTTTTGAACGCACACCTAATAACAACTTTTTAACTTTAGGTTTTATACTCTGACGCGCAACGGTTGCGGTTGCTTCATCAAGAGGAATACCTGACCTTGCTAATGTTGCTAATTGGCGAGTCATTAAAGCCAGCTCAGTGGTGCTTATACGTTGATTTAAAACAAAGGTCGATTTTTTATCACTGGCCAGATGTTTTTTAACTTCTAAAACAGTTAATGGAACCAGATTCTTCTCTCGTAATTGTTGCCTAACCAGACGTGCAGAATCACCTTCTAAAATACCTTTTTGTTCACGCCCTTTTTGATCGAGAACAGTGTATTCAAAAGCACTCATCAGTAACTATCCTAGTCTTCACGGGTAACACGTAAGACTTCTTCCAGCGATGTTTCGCCCGCAAGAATCCGGCGGATACCATCGGCACGAATGCTTGGAGAAGTTTGCCGAACATGTTGCTCCAGTTCATGCTCACCGCTACCATCATGAATGAGTGTTTTTAAATTATCATCCACTTCAATTAATTCATAAATACCTGTTCGGCCTTCATAACCGGTTTGATTACAATGTTCACAGCCATTTGGCAGGTACAATGTTGGCGGGTTTTCAGTATCCAAACCGAGTAATGTACACTCACTGGTATCGGGCTGATAAGGTGTTCGACATTCAGTACATAACAAGCGAACCAGACGTTGCGCTAATACCCCAATTAAACTTGAGGAAAGTAAAAAAGGCTCAACCCCCATGTCACGTAAGCGGGTTATCGCACCCACTGCGGTATTTGTGTGTAAGGTCGAAAACACCATATGTCCAGTTAAGCTGGCCTGCACCGCAATTTGCACTGTTTCTAAATCCCGGATTTCACCCACCATCACCACATCCGGATCCTGCCGTAAAATAGCACGTAAACCACGAGCAAAAGTCATATCAACTTTTGCATTGACTTGTGTTTGCCCTATGCCATCAATGTAATATTCAATTGGATCTTCAACTGTAACAATATTTCTATCTGTATTATTTACCCGCCCCAATGCAGCATACAACGTCGTCGTTTTACCTGAGCCTGTAGGCCCGGTAACCAGCACGATGCCATGAGGACGATGTACCAGCTGATCCATCCGCTTTAAGGTTTCGTTATCCATACCTAAATTTTGCAGATCAAGCCGCCCGGCCTGCTTGTCTAAAATACGCAATACAACACGTTCACCATGACCTAACGGCATTGTTGAAACACGAACATCGACCGCTCGACCTGCAATACGTAATGAGATGCGTCCATCCTGAGGCAAACGCTTTTCAGCAATATCCAGCTTTGCCATCACCTTAATACGAGAGGCAATTAAAGGAGCCAAAGCACGAGGGGGTTGCATAACTTCCTGCAAAATACCATCAACACGAATACGAATAAGCAAGCGGTTTTCAAAGGGTTCAATATGAATATCGGATGCATTTTGTTTTACCGCGCGTGCCAGCAACACATTGATTAAACGAATAATAGGAGCATCATCTTCAGCTTCGAGTAAATCCTCCGGCTCAGGTAGCGCTTCTGCCACGCCCGATAAATCTAATTCATCATCAAACGATTCCATATTTGTTTGCTGAGTTTGAGTTTCATAACTTTGTTGTAGCAAGCTATCAAATTCATCATCTTCAACAACTTGTACTTTTGGGTTTTTGTGAAAATAACGCTGAACTTCTAATAAAACAGAGGGTGAAAACGAATGACGACAAATAACACTAATACTGTCAACATCACTTTCTTTTAGCATCACGCCATGACGACGTGCAAACGCAAAAGGCAAATGCTCCATAACAGGTAATTCAGAAGTTTCTAAATTACTGCTTTCCACCATCGGTTGATTCTGACTGCTTGTCATTAACCTGCTCCATCATGGTCGGTGGTTGTTCTGTAACCTTTGTATTTTTACCTTTAGCCGTCGTCTCTGTTGCCGGCTGGTAAGGTTTTGGTAACGTAAAGAATTGTTTATTTTTAGACAATAACGGGGAATCTTCTTCAGAGGCTAAACGTAAACCATCATCACGTAATTTCATCTGTTGAGCGCGAATATAATTATACTTGTCTCCCGTATAAGCGGCTGTTACTGCGGCATCTTTTAAAATAGTCGGTTGTAAAAACACCATTAAATTGGTTTTAACTAAATCGGTTTTGCTATAACGGAAAAACCAGCCAAGTAAAGGAATGTCACCTAAACCGGGAACACGCTGTTCACCTTCACGCAGCTCCTCCTGAATAAGGCCGCCCAAAACGATCATTTGACCATCATTTACCACAACATTCGTTTTAATTGAACGCTTGTTGGTAATAATATCAACACCCTGCGTACTTGCAGTTACAGTGGAGACCTCTTGCTCAACCTTGAGTTTAATTGCATCGCCTTCATTAATCTGAGGAGTAATTCTTAAAGTTAAGCCAACATCTTCACGCTGAACAGTTTGAAAAGGGTTTGAGGGAGTGCTGCCGCCACTACCAGTACCGGAAAAAGAACCGGTTACAAAAGGAACATTTTGCCCAACAACAATTTCTGCTTCTTCATTATCTAATGTCAATAACGAAGGTGTTGAAAGAATATTTGATTTTCCATCTGAATTTAATGCACGAATTAAAGCTCCAATCGGATTAGTGGTACTTTGTGGATTACCTGCAACAATGCTTAAACCATCACCAATAGAAGGTGGTGTACTTAATAAGCCGGTAAGACTACCCCCGACACTAAAGTTAACCGCACTGGCAAGCCCATCTTTTGTTGAGCCACCGGCCCATTGAATACCAAACTCTTCTGTTGAATTGGTTGAGACTTCAGCAATAACAGCTTCAACTAAAACCTGCGCACGTCGAACGTCTAAACGGCGAATAACTGAACGCAGTGATCGAAAAATATCTGGTGGTGCGGTAATCACTAATGAATTGGTATTCTCATCAGCCTGAATACTGATATTACGTGCTGCTGCACTGGACTGTTTACCTTTTGCCTTGCTAACACTTTTACTCACACCGGTAAGAACAGGAACCAAATCTTTTGCAACGGCATTACGTAAATAAACAACTTGCGTTGAACCACCCACATCGACGGGTGTATCCAAATGTGCAATCAGCGCCTTAATTCTTAAACGTGATGCTTTATTCCCGCCAAGCAATATACTGTTGGTTCTATCATCCGCAATAAGGTTGTTTCTCTTTTTCTTTGGATCTTGTGATGAAAGCTGCTGAATAATACGAACCACTTCACTGGCGGAAGCATGTTGTAACGAAACAACTTCAACCTCATCACCCGTTGCCTGATCAATACGATTAATAATTTTCTTTAATCGACGAATGTTTGCCGCTGAATCAGAGATAACTAAAACATTTGAACCGGGATATGCAGCTAAATGACCGCGCTGGGGAACCAGAGGTCTGAGTATTGGAACAAGCTGTGCCGCATTCACATTTTTAATTTCTAACACCTGAGTAATAAACTCATCACTTAAAGGAATAAAGCGTCGATCGGTGCGAATAGCATCTTGCTTTGCATTCACCTCGGGTACGATCTTAGTCACATTTTTTCCGGGAATGGCAGCAAAGCCATGCACTTTTAACACGGATAGAAAAACCTGATAAATTTCTGATGTCTTCAATGCGCGATGCGACATCACCGTCACTTTTCCTTTAACACGCGGGTCAACAATAAAGTTACGCCCAGTCATTTCTGAAACAGCTGAAATAACCGCATTAATATCCGTTGCATTAAAATTTAGTGTGACTTTTGTACCGGCGGTGGGCTTTGTGACATTGGTGGCGCTGGCTGCATTGACGGCGTTTGAGCAAAAAACGAGCAACAGCAAAAAGCTAACAGATACAAATTGCTGCCCCCATTTATCCATTAAACTATTAAGACTTAAATTTGCATCCTGCCACATAATCCGAACCTGTCTATTATTCTTATTCTATATATACTAATTTTAAACAAATATCTTACACTAAAAAACCGTTAAAATACGTCTTACTTTTATTCCCGTTTAATTTTTAAAAATTCAGCTGTATCGTTTGTTGCCGGCCATTACGCTCAATATTCAAAACCAGTGTTTGCATTTTTGATAAGTTATTCATCAATCCATAAAGTGTTGAAGGATTGCTTAAAGATTGACCATTTATTGACGTTATAACATCTGTCGAGCGAATATTTAATGCTTTCATGAGCGCAGGATCATTGTGCACCATACTATACCCCTGAATTTTGCCATTTTTCATAACCGGATTAATTCGCATCTGTTGCCATAATTTAGCCGGTTCATTGAGTAATGTGTCGCGAATTTTCCGTAAACGCTGCTGATTACTCTGTCTTGCATAACTTAATTGGCTGTTCATACGATCAGGCGATGCCTTACTATAAAAAGAGCGACTATCCACCTTTGATTTAGGTAAACGCAAGGTTTCCAGTTTACCGCTGCGCTTTAAGATCACCCGATCGGCGTAAACAGCATGTAACAAAGCCCCGCCTGTGATCTTGTCACCAATATGGTAGGTTTTATCCTTCCCTTTATTACTTGAAATAATCGCCAAAGCCTGACTCGCCTTTGTAGAAGCAAAAACACCTTTTAGATCTAAACGCAGCCTCGTTTCCGGGGCATCAATTATTTTTTGTTGTGTCACAACAGCGGCTTGCTTCGCATCACCAAACAAATGATAGCTACTTACCTTTTGTAAACTAAGTTTTGTTAACGGACTTTGTAATGGCCTCGTTGAATGGCTGTTACGAATGGAAGCTTTGTCCTGAGCTGGAGTAAGATACACCCAAGTCAACTCTGCAAATGTTTGTGCCAGTAAAAGTAGTAACACAACAAATATAAACTCAGGCAAATGCTTACTTGCATGAAGCTTAATCATATTCCATGGCATATTCTGCCAGTATGTAACGAGACGAGCTTTATTCATTTTAAATATTACTACTTATTAATATACTAATTATAAAATCTACACAGATAGACAAGATAATACATTATGCTTCAATGGAAAATGAATAGAGACTCTTTTTGACTCATCAATAACCTGTCAACATCAATATCAATACGATCTACTTTTGTCAGTAAGTGACCATAATTGTCACCTATAAGTTCAATAATCCTTTCTTTTAAAACACCATAGTACTTTAAAAAGGCCACCAACAAAATTTAAAGTGTGACAATGGTCACACTAACATTATGATTTTAAATGAAATTTAAACTATCATTACGTTTAATTTAAAGAAACTAGCGCCTATGTCGATAGCCTCTATTGTGAGTTGGCACACAAGCTGCTATAAAAACTACTAGAAATAACAAATGAACACGTTTTAAATTAATTATTAACCCCGAACACCGGAGAACATCATGAAAAAAGTACAACAAGGTTTTACATTGATCGAACTGATGATCGTAGTTGCGATTATCGGTATTTTAGCGGCTATCGCGATTCCTGCGTATAATGGGTATATTACTTCTTCAAAAATCAATGCTGCACACAGTAATGCAGATGCTGCATTTCGCTTAGCGAAAAATGAAGTAGCTAAATTAGCTTCTACTGGTGGCACAAGCTCTAACTTAGTTACTATCTTAAATGAAGGAGGCAAACGAAGCCCATTTGCTGCAGTTCCAGCTTATGTTGCTGCTGCTTCTACCACCAATGAAGGTCAAGTTGCCATCACTACAACAGATGGTGACGCTTTAGTTGAACCAGGCACAGATACTAACGTCACAATCATTATCGGTACTGGTAACACTCTTGATACTGCATCAACAGCCGAAAATCTCGTTTGGGTTGGTAAGTATTCTCCTTCTGGTGTTTCTGTCAATGTAGAATAAATTACTAGCGATAATATATATGCAAAATTAAGGAGCTATAAAATCAAAGCTTTCCTTAATTTTGCTATATTAATAACTTAGGTGCATTATGAAGCATTCAACTAAAATAAACGGATTTAGTCTAATAGAGTTAATGGTTACTCTAGCTATTCTAGCTGTGATCACTACAATAGCTATACCTGCATATACAGGATACGTCAAAGCAGCAAAGATGTCTGAAGCGAAAAATAACCTTGCAGCACTTCGCTTGGCGGAAGAAGAGTATTTTTTAGAAAATAACAGATATTTTACCGGAGCTAATTTTAGCGAATTAGAGTCTACTAGCGGCAGATTATGGATCAGAACGAAAGGCAGTAGTGCAACAGCATTATTTGATTACGCAGTAATATCATCGAGCCCTACTTCGACCTGGAAAGCAACAGCAAAAGGTAATGTTTCTGGCACCAGTGTATACAATGAAACCGTTGAAGCGTCAAAAGATTAAGCCTTATATTTGAATATACAAAAGCTAAATCCGACAGTTTTTTTTAAGCGTACACACACGGCAACATTTATTGTACTATTTGCGTTGCTCCCTATTATTTACGTACCTCAAGTCTTTGAAACAGCCTCACTTCCACGACATATATTAATTACAAGTGTTGCCTGTTTTTTATTACTGCTTTATTCCATTCAATTTCTTTTTAAAAATATAACCCTTACACTTTCTTATTTACATCTTAGCTTTTTATTTTTTCTTTGTTGGGCTCTAATTTCAATACTATGGTCGGCAGACATTAAAAATTCATTTATAGAGCTAACTCAACTTTCTGTGTATTTTATAATTGCATTTTTTTCTAGCCAGCTTAAAAACAAAGAAATTAAAAATATCTTTCTAGCAATATTTATAGGTGCATCGATAGCAGCAGTGATAGGAATTCTTCAGGCATTTAAATTCAATCCTTTTGAATTTAAAATGAGCACAGCATTAGCATCAACATTTAATAATAAAAATCATGCCTCGGTATTCTTTGATTTAGTCATCCCTTTAGCTTTAATAAGCATGTTAACCACTAAATCCTATGCCAAGTATATTGCAAGTATTACCTATACACTTGCAATAACATTTATATTAATAGCAAAAACAAAGGGTTCACTGTTAGGTTTTTTAATTTTCACAATTTTTTTTCTTATTTTAATTTATAAAAATAAATCTATACAGTCGCAATTACTTAATAAAAAAAATATTTTTAGATATCTCTTCCTTAGCTTCATTTTTCCTTTATTTGTTTATATTCTCACTACAATTTACTTTATTAGTTCTGATACACCACAACAATGGAATGCCGGCTTAACCCAGAACTCGACTTCAATTAGGTTAGCCTGGTATAAAAATGCCTATTCGATGCTTAAAGATAATCTTCTACTTGGTGTTGGTTATGGAGCGTTTAGAAAGGGCTTTGCTCCATATGCTTCAAATCCAAATATTGTTAAATCTCTTACCGAGGATCAAGCCGTTGCTCAATTACACAATGATCCTTACCAAAATTTCCTGGAACTAGGATTTATTGGCGGAATTTCAATTATTGTCATTTTTAGCTACATCATTTTTAGAGCTTCATATTTACTTTCAGTAAAAGAGATTAAAAATAAAGGCAGTCCAAATTTTCTATTACTTGGAAGTTTTTTGGCATTAATAAGCAGTATTACACATTCATTTGTCGATTTTCCAATGCAATTACCCTCTTCTGCTGTTTTATTTTGGTTTTTAACTGGCCTAATGATACGGTTTATTCCAAATGTCACATTTAAGCTCAAGTTTAACAATAACTTGAATAGAATAATTATGAGTATCAGCGTATTTTTTTTAGCTACAGTACTAACAATTCATAGTTATGATTTATATTCTCGGTATTTTTATGCTTCAAAACTCACGTATAATGCAAGTGTATCTATCCAGAAAAATAAAAATTGTTCACAAGCAATTAAAGAAATAGATCAAGCGATTAATCTATATTTTGAAGATGCCTTTATTAGACAAAGATATGTACAACTTCATACTGCGTGTAATTTAAATGCTCAAAGCAAGCTTACTGCAATGAATAGAGTATTAAGTTATGATACAACCAATGCTCGAGCACATCTCACTCGAGCCTCTATTTTTCTAGCCAAAAGAAATTTAAAACGTGCTGCTGTGGATTTTGAATATGTAATCTATATGTTCCCTCACAGACCCGCAGCCTATTTAGGGTTAGGTGATATAGCAACCCTTAAAAAAGAATATAAAAAAGCACGAAAATATTATGAAAAAGTTAAAAGCTTGGATATGAATAATAAAAAGGCGAGTTTTATGCTAAAACAGTTTGACTTAAATGGAGTTTAAGAGCATCAGAATATTCTAATGTATGGTTTCACGAATCGAGATCGTTGATTAATTTTCAAAAAAACATTATTTTAGTAACTGGTTCAAAAAACCCACATAAGTCGTTAATCTACATTGATAGTTTGCCGATACCTATATACATTAATACAATATTCATCTAACTAACGCGAGACTTCAAATTAATGGCAACCGTAGCAGCAGTGACTCAACTCAGTGGCTTAGCACGTAAACTTGTCGAAGATGGTATCATCGAACAAGCAAAAGCAATTTCTGCTCAAGAAAACTCTACCAAGAAGAAAGTGCCTTTTGTCGGTTATCTGGTAGAAAATAAGCTTGCTGATGCAAAGAAAATTGCTCACTCCGCCTCTGAAGAGTTTGGTGTCCCATTAGTTGATATTGATGTTGTTGATATCGAACCCGAAGTAGTCAACCTTGTTAAAGAAAAACTGATTCGTAAGCACCGTATTATGCCTCTGTATAAACGCGGAAATCGTTTATTTGTTGCTGTATCTGACCCTACTAATTTACAAGCCTTAGATGAGATAAAATTTCATGTGGGCATGACAACTGAAGCTGTTTTAGCTTGCGACGATCGTCTTACAGCCTTTATAGAAACAAACCTTGCTGATGCAGGTGAAAGCCTGAGTGATTTAGTAGGTGGCGATAGTGACCTTGATGATGTTGATTTTGTTGATGAAGATGCTGTTGAAAGCGAAAATTCTGCCGCTTCAGATTCTGAAGTTGATGATACACCTGTTGTACGTTTTATTAATAAAGTATTACTCGATGCGATTAACAAAGGAGCTTCAGATATTCATTTTGAGCCCTATGAAAAAAGTTATCGGGTGCGTTTTCGTACCGATGGCATATTGGCCGAAGTTGCCTCTCCCCCCCTGGGAATGAGTATGAGACTCGCTGCCCGTATCAAAGTTATGTCCCGCATGGATATTTCTGAACGACGGATTCCTCAGGATGGCCGAATCAAGCTTAATTTATCCAAAAGTAGGGCCATCGATTTTCGTGTTAATACTTGCCCGACACTTTTTGGTGAAAAAATCGTATTACGTATCTTAGACCCTAGTAGTGCAAAAATGGGGATTGATGCATTAGGCTTCGAACCAGAGCAAAAGAAAGTATTACTTGAAAACTTGCATAAGCCCTATGGTATGTTTCTTGTTACCGGCCCAACCGGTAGTGGTAAAACTGTAACGCTCTATACTGGAGTCAATATTCTCAACCAACCTGAGATTAATATTTCTACCGCTGAAGACCCTGTCGAAATCAATCTTGCTGGGGTAAATCAGGTTAATGTGAACCCCAAAGTTGGACTTGATTTTAGTAGCGCATTACGAGCCTTCTTACGTCAGGATCCGGATGTTATTCTGGTCGGTGAAATTCGTGACCTTGAAACAGCCGAGATTGCTGTGAAAGCGGCCCAAACTGGTCATATGGTACTTTCAACGTTACATACTAATGATGCTCCACAAACACTGACGCGTATGGTTAATATGGGAATCCCCCCATTTAATATTGCCTCTGCAGTAAACCTTATTATTGCTCAGCGCTTGGCAAGACGACTATGTACACACTGTAAGAAACAAGCGGATATCCCTGATGAAGCACTACTTGAAGAAGGTTTCACTAAAGAGCAAGTACAAAAGGGAATTAAAATTTACGCCCCTGTTGGTTGTGACCAGTGTTCTAATGGCTATAAAGGCCGAGTTGGTATCTATCAGGTTATGCCTATTTCTGCTGAAATTGGTAAAATGATCATGGAAGGCTGCACTTCATTAGATGTGGCAAATCAAGCACAAAAAGAAGGTGTAAGTGATCTTCGGCAGTCCGGCTTAAAGAAGATTATCGATGGGCACACTTCTTTAGAAGAAATCAATCGTGTCACAAAAGAATAATATTAATTACATAAATACATGTACTCGGGAATAAAATAAATTATGGCAACGGCAGCAGCTAAACAAGACACATACCTTTGGGAAGGAAAAGATAGTAAAGGTCAAAAGGCCCAAGGTGAAACTATTGGAAAAAGTATCGCTTTAGTCAAAGCAGAGCTCCGTCGGCAAGGTATTAATCCCACTAAGGTGAGAAAAAAACCTAAACCGCTTTTTGGTGGAGGGAAAACAAAAATAACACCAGGTGATATAGCAATTTTTGCCCGCCAGCTTGCTACCATGATGGACTCTGGAGTTCCAATTGTGCAGTCCTTTGAAATTATTGGAAAAGGTCATGAAAACAAGGGAATGTCAGAGCTTTTAAATACAATAAAAAATGATATTGAAGGTGGTACCACTCTTTCTGATGCACTATCAAAACATCCTCTTTATTTTGACGAACTGTTTTGCAATCTGGTGCAGGCCGGTGAGCATGCAGGTATTCTAGACAGCATTTTAGATAAAATTGCGACTTATAAAGAAAAAACTGAAGCCATTAAAGCGAAAATCAAAAAAGCGATGACCTATCCAATCGCTATTCTGGTTGTCGCAAGTATTATCACAATGATTTTACTGATTTTTGTTATCCCGCAATTCGAACAACTCTTTGCAGGCTTTGGTGCAGATTTACCTGCAATGACAAAATTCGTTGTCGCCATGTCTCGCTGGATGCAGGATTGGTGGTGGGCACTCATAGGAATTATCTTTGCTGTCATTAAAATAGCATCAGAAACAAAAAAACGTTCTAAAGCCTTTAATATTTTTCTTGATCGAGCCCTGTTAAAAGCGCCTGTAATTGGTAGTATTTTACATAAAGCAGCAATCGCGCGTTATGCTCGTACCCTGTCAACGATGTTTGCTGCCGGTGTTCCTCTGGTTGAAGCAATGGACTCAGTTTCCGGAGCAGTTGGTAATATTGTTTATCGCGAAGCAGTTGTAAAAATGCGGGATGAAGTTTCAACCGGTACTCAAATTAATGTTGCTATGAAGCAAGCTAATCTTTTTCCACATATGGTGGTACAAATGACTGCAATTGGCGAAGAAGCTGGCTCTGTTGACACCATGTTAGCAAAAGTGGCAGATTTTTATGAAGCTGAAGTCGATGATTCTGTTGATAATATGACTGCATTATTGGAACCAATAATTATGGCCTTCCTGGGTGTCGTCATCGGTGGTCTCGTTATCGCAATGTACTTGCCTATCTTCCAAATGGGTAAAGTGGTTGGCTAGTACAATAACTCGACTGCTACAGTAAAATATCTATCCCAAATATTAGCAGTAACTAGACTAGTAACTCATACTCGATATTAAAATATCAAACGACACATGTTGATTGAACTACTAAAACAAAACATAACCTTTTATCTAATCACCATTTTTATACTTGGTTTATTAGTAGGCAGTTTTCTAAATGTCGTTATCTATCGTCTTCCTGTTATTTTTAAACGCGAATGGCGAAAAGATTGCTGTAGTTATTTAGAGGAAAATTACAACGCAAAAATTCAACTCGATAACGATAAAGAACCTGAAGAAACTTTTAACCTCATCAAACCCGATTCAACGTGCCCGAATTGTGCTCATAAAATTCGGGCATGGGAAAATATTCCTGTCATAAGCTACCTGTTACTTAAAGCTAAATGCTCAAGCTGCAAAACCCCTATTTCTATTCGATACCCTTTAATTGAATTACTCAGTGCAATATTAGCTACTTTCAGTGCATGGCATTATGGTTTTTCACTTGCAGGATTCTCTGCAATACTACTTACATGGGCTTTAATCAGCCTTGCGATGATTGATTATGATACTCAATATTTACCTGATCAAATCACATTACCTTTTTTATGGCTGGGATTATTTCTCAATCTGAACAATGTTTTTACCGATATTAACTCAGCCGTTATTGGTGGTATTGCCGGCTATCTTTCTCTTTGGACGGTTTATCATTTATTTAAACTCATCACTAAAAAAGAAGGAATGGGATACGGTGATTTTAAGTTACTGGCATTATTAGGCGCATGGTTAGGCTGGCAATATTTACCTTTAATAATCATTCTTTCATCATTTGTCGGTGCAATTATTGGTATTACTCTTATCTTATTTAAGAAGCATCAAAGAGATATACCTATCCCCTTTGGCCCTTATTTAGCAATAGCAGGCTGGATTGCTTTAATTTGGGGTAATGAAATCAACTACTCCTATTTGAACTGGATCAGCTAACAATTACCATGCATCTTATTGCATTAACAGGTGGAATTGGGAGCGGAAAGACAACGGTTTCAGAGCTATTTAAATCTAAAGATATTCCAATTATCGATACCGATGTAATTGCTCATCAAATAGTTGAAAAAAATAAACCTGCATATTTCAAAATCATCAATTTATTTGGAGATCAAATACTAAACTCTGACAAAAATATAAATCGTAATGCATTACGCCAACTTATATTTTCATCGAATGAAAAAAAATCACAGCTAGAAAAATTACTTCATCCCATTATTTGGGATGAAGTTAAACATCAAATTTCAGCATTTGAAAATGCTCATCCTCAAGTTGCATATTGTATTATTGTCGTACCACTTTTATTAGAAAATATCACAAAAAATATCCCCATCAAATTTGACCGCATACTGGTTATTGATGCACAAGAAGAGCTTCAGATTCAGCGAGCAAAAAAACGCGATAAGAATAATGAAGAATTGATTAAAAAAATAATAAATAGTCAGGTGTCACGTCAGGATCGACTTGATGCGGCAGATGATATTATTGAAAATAATAGTGATTTAACCAGTCTGAAAAAAAGTGTTAACAATTTACACCATCTCTACCTCAACCTGTCATCTTAACTATTTCAATTTTTCTATAAACAGTTGATAATTTTCATCAACTCGCTCAAAATCCCTGTATTATGACATTTAAGTTAAAATTATGAGCGATACTATTTTTTACGAACAGCCGTTAAACGAGAGAATGCGAAGCTTTCTTCGGCTCGAACATTTATTTAAGCAAGCGGCATATACTTTAAGAGGTTATTCAATCTGGGACAGCCGTTCGACTTTAACCAGTATTACTTCAATTCTTGATATCCTCGCTCGAAATGATATTAAAACCGAACTGTTAAAAGAACTGGAGCGGCAGGATAAAACTCTGTCCGCATTATCAGATCTTGCGGGCGTCGATAAAGAACAATTAAACAATATTCTTAAACAAATTCAGACTTCTCAACAGAACATTCTTGGTTTTGATGGCCAGTTAGGCCAAAACATTCGCGATCATGAGTTACTAAACAGTTTAAGACAAAGAAGCAGCATTGTTGGCGGAACATGTGATTTTGACATCCCTTATTTGCATTATTGGTTACAGCAGCCTCCTGAATATCGAATAGAAAAACTGGAAAGCTGGTTAGAAAAACTGGAAATCATTTCACAACCAATCAGTTTAATTCTGGATATCACCCGAGAAAGCAGTACACCGATCAATGTGACGGCTGAAAAAGGGTTTTACCAGCAAAATATTGATCGAAATGCGCCAGTGCAGTTAATTCGGGTTGGTCTAAATCATGATGCAGAATACTTTCCTGAAATTAGTGCTGGTAAGCAGCGTTTTTCAATTCGCTTTATGCAGCAGCAGGATGAAAATCGCCCCATTCAGTATTTAGAAAACCTGCAGTTTCAACTAAGTTGTTGTGCCCTATGAATACAATTGTTAAATGCCCAACCTGCCATAAAGAAGTTGCATGGATTGAAACATCGACTTATCGACCCTTTTGTAGTGAACGCTGTCGTCTTATTGACTTAGGCGAATGGGCAAGCGAAAAACATGCGATTCCTGATGAACCCGCTCTCTCTAAACAATGAAGATAATAAATATTAATTTTTAGCCTGTTTTACAGTTATTGGGAATGACAGTACATATTTAATATCTTTTGTAACAATTTCTAATTCAGAAAACCAGTCTGCACGTCCTGTTACACAAATGGGTAAAAGAGCGGTTCCAACCCACAACTGTTCATCATCCTCTTCCTTTACATTCTTTAAAGCAAAGCGATTAATCCCCATGTCCATATTTTTCATTTTAAAATTTATTTTCATTGAGTGGATATTATTCTCTTTAATTTTTGCTCTAACAGAAAAATTAAAGGGTTTTAAATATAAAACATCTTTATCAAATAAAATATTTAATTTAATATCATCTAATTCAACCTTGCATGGCTGCTTTTGTACCTGACAATTAATTAAATGAATATTAGTAGTGCTCAGTACCTTTTCATTTTTTTGTATTTCACTTGTCAAAAAAAAATAAAAACTAATAATCAAGATTAAGCTAATGGCGATAAATATTCTATTTTTCATCATAAAAATTAACTGTGCCAAAATGTACTAATTGCAGCAATGCCCTGTGCGCCCATTGACTTTGCTTTATCCAGATCTGCCTCTTTCATACCACCTAATGCAAAAACCGGGATGCATGTTTCAGATACAATCTGTTTAAATGTTTTCCAGCCTAAAGAATTTGAATCCGGATGTGAGAGTGTTTTATTAACAGGCGATAACACAACAAAATCAATATTATTCTGTTGAGCTAATAACAACTCATTTTTATTATGTGTTGAAGCAGAAACAATCAAGCTAGTATCAATTCTTTCCGGTGAATATAATTTCAATTCTGCAGAGTTAAGATGCAAACCATGACTAAAGTGATGTGCCTGATAGTCAAGATATTTATCAACTGATGTATTTAAAAGTAACCGTGTATTTTGTTGCTCACAAATTGAATATATTTTTTCAGCATAATCAAAGTATTCTTTTTCAGTTAAGTTATGCGCTCTAAACTGAACCAGTTTAATGCCTTTTTTAATAGCAACAGAAATTTTATTTAGTAACTCTTTCTCATCATCAAACGCTCCTGTAATCATATACTGTTCAGGTAACGTAATGGCTTGAATAATTGGTTTATTGGCATCAGGGAAGTTATATAAAGAAAAATCATCTGAATTTATCCAGCGTATTTTTTGATTTTCTTTACCAAAAGCTTCTCCCAAAAAGTCATTAACAGTAAATACATCCAGCAAAACAGACTTGTCACCATAATCATGGTGTATTTGTATAAGTGGAGAGACTGCAGTTAAAGTAATTCCAACTTCTTCAAACAATTCACGCTTTAATGCATCAACAACATCTTCTTCGTTTTCAACTTTACCACCGGGAAATTCCCACAAACCGCCTTGATGCGATTCAAGTGGACGTTTTGCGATTAAATATTGTCCAGTACTGTTTTTAACAACAGCTACAGCCACATGGACAATATTATTTTTAACCATCACAAAAAGAGGGATTCGCTTTATGTACGGTATTCAGCATTGATCCGGACATAATCATAAGAAAAGTCACAGGTCCAGACTTTAACTTCACTCTTTCCACGATCAAGATCAATATGAATGGTAATATCACTTTTGTTCATAACCGCTTGACCTTTATCTTCAGTATAGTCTTTAGCTTTACCACCATCACGAACAATAAAGACATCATCAAGCGCAATATTAACTTTACTTAAATCAAAATCAACAACACCCGCCCGACCAACAGCTGCCAAAATTCTACCCCAGTTCGGGTCACTGGCAAAAAAGGCCGTTTTTACTAACGGTGAATGAGCAACGGTATAAGCAACATCTTTTGCTTCATCTTCTGTCTTGCAATGAGTAACTAATACCGTGATGAGTTTGGTTGCACCTTCACCATCTCTAATCATTTCTTTTGCAAGCTCTTCACAAAGCTCGGTGAGAGCTAATTGAAAAAGGGCCAGCTCATCGGTATCTTTACTTAACGCAATCTCAGATTGTCCTGTTGCCATTAAGATGGCAGAGTCATTCGTTGAGGTATCGCCATCTACGGTTATCCGGTTAAATGAATAATTCACCGCTTCCATTAAACAGCTCTGTAATACAGGCTGTTCAATTTTTGCATCTGTCGCAATGTACGCAAGCATTGTAGCCATATCTGGCCGAATCATTCCCGAGCCTTTTGCTATTCCGCTCAGTGTAATTGTTTTGTTTTGTATAGTTAACTTTTTTGTAAATGCCTTGGCAACGGTATCTGTCGTTAAAATACCATTCGCTGCATTTTCCCAATTATCATCTGATAAATTTTTATAAGCGATATTAATTGCAGGTGAAAATTTTTCCACTGGCAAATATTCACCAATGACTCCTGTAGAAAAAGGAAGTACTTCAGAAGTTTTAGAGTTTGTGACAGAGGCAACCAGTTCACAACATGTTATGACATCTGCCATACCTTGCTCTCCTGTACCTGCATTTGCGTTTCCGGTATTGATTAGCAAGAACTTAGGTTGTGATTCTGCTAAATGTTTTTTTGACAGAGTAACCGGAGCAGCACAAAATGCATTTTGTGTGAACACTGCTGCAGTTTTCGTTCCGGCAGCAAGCTCAATCAGTACAAGATCCTGATGATTCTCTTTTTTGATACCAGCGCAGGCTGTACCTAACCGTATGCCAGCCACCGGGAAATCGTTAAAGTCTATACTTTTTACTAATGCCATTTTATTCACCTAACTTCTCGTATTCTGATTTTTATTAATCAGAGTATCACGATTAGTTAAGTTTACCGTGACACTGCTTATATTTTTTGCCTGAACCACATGGGCACGGCTCATTACGTCCAACTTTTTTTCCATCTCGAACAAAAGGTGTATGCTCTTCTTCTGCTTCGTTTGTTCCCATCGCTGATACATCTTCATGCTGATATTCGATTGCATCACTATTTTGTCGTCGCTGTGCTTCCATTGCTTCTATTTCTTCATCGCTGCGAACCTGAACGCGGCTTAAAATTGTAACTACTTCATGTTTAATTCGTTCCAGCATTTCTGTGAACATTTCAAATGATTCACGCTTATACTCCTGCTTTGGATTTTTTTGCGCATAGCCACGTAAATGTATACCCTGACGCAATTGATCCATCATAGCCAGATGCTCTTTCCATTGAGTATCAAGCACTTGTAACATCACCGCTTTTTCAATGTGACGCATTGTTTCAGAACTAGCTTCGCGTTCTTTTTCTTTATATGCTTCTACTATGCTATCAATAATTTTTTCACGTAATGTTTCTTCATGTAAACTCGGATCTGCTTCCAGCCATGCACGTACATCGACTTGCACGCCAAATTCAGCTTCAATGTTTTCTTCCAGCCCAGGTAAATCCCACTGCTCTTCGATACTCTGAGGTGGAATATATGCATTAATAATATTATTTACGACATCGGAACGAATCGCTTCAATGCTGTCGGATATATCATCAAGAGACATTAGTTCATTACGTTGTGTATAAATCACCTTACGCTGATCGTTGGCAACATCATCATACTCAAGCAACTGTTTACGCATATCAAAGTTATGACCTTCGACCTTGCGCTGTGCATTTTCGATTGCTTTACTCACCCAGGGGTGTTCTATCGCTTCTCCTTCTTCCATGCCTAAACGCTGCATTAAGCCAGACACTCTTTCAGAAGCAAAAATACGCATTAAATTATCTTCTAAAGATAAATAAAAACGTGAAGAACCTTTATCACCCTGTCGACCTGCTCGACCACGCAACTGGTTATCTACGCGGCGTGATTCATTTCTTTCTGTACCAATAATATGCAAACCACCCGCTTCAACCACTTTATCATGGCGTTTCTGCCATGCCGCCTTACGCTTGCTGATGGTTGCTTCATCAGGATTATTTAAAGCAGCAATCTCACTATCAAAATTACCACCAAGTACGATATCTGTACCACGACCCGCCATGTTGGTTGCGATGGTAATAGCACCCGGCTGACCTGCTTGTGCGACAATTTCTGCTTCACGTTCATGTTGTTTTGCATTCAACACTTCATGTTTAATTTTCGCTTTCTTTAACAGACCAGACAGAAGCTCAGACACTTCAATGGACGATGTTCCTACCAGTACAGGCTGTTCATTTTTCTGACACTCAAGAATATCTTTAATAATGGCATCAAATTTTTCATTCATCGTAAGGAAGACCTGATCAACACGATCATCCCTCACCATTTCACGGTGAGTCGGAATAACAACCACTTCTAATCCATAAATTTGCTGGAACTCATACGCTTCAGTATCAGCTGTTCCTGTCATGCCCGATAGCTTCTCGTACAAACGAAAATAATTCTGGAAAGTAATCGATGCCAGAGTCTGGTTTTCCTGCTGAATCGGCACTCCTTCTTTAGCTTCAACGGCCTGATGTAAACCATCTGACCAGCGACGTCCCGGCATCGTACGTCCGGTAAATTCATCAACAATCACTATCTCGTTATCAGAAATAATATAATCAACATCTATTTGAAACAAAACATGTGCTCTTAACGCAGCATTAATATGATGAAGTAAATTGATATTAGAAACATCATATAGACTTGCATCTTCAGCCAATAAACCGATTCCCGTTAATAACTCTTCAACGTGCTGATGGCCTTCTTCGGTAAGAAAGATTTGCTTGTCTTTTTCTTCAACAGAATAATCACCCGGCCCATCTTTTTCTTCCTGCTTCACCAGTTTTGGGACTAGCTCATTAATCTTATAATAATGTTCCGAACTATCTTCAGCAGGCCCGGAAATAATTAATGGTGTTCTGGCTTCATCGATAAGAATAGAATCCACTTCATCGATAATGGCAAAGTGTTGCCCACGCTGAAATTGTTCTTCAGTACTAAACGCCATGTTATCGCGCAAGTAATCAAAACCAAATTCATTATTGGTACCATAAGTAATATCTGCATTATAGGCTTTTTGCTTTTCCTCATATGGCATATCAGAAACGATGACACCAACACTCATACCAAGAAAATTATATATTTTTCCCATCCACTCCGAGTCACGAGTCGCAAGATAATCATTGACCGTAATAACATGTACACCTTTGCCGGTTAAAGCATTCAGATAAGCCGGTAACGTGGACATCAGGGTTTTACCTTCACCTGTTCTCATTTCCGAGATTTTGCCATCATGCAGCACCATGCCACCGATCATTTGCACGTCATAATGACGCATGCCTAAAACTCGTTGCCCTGCTTCTCTGACAACGGCAAACGCTTCAGGCATAAGCGCATTTAAATCTTCGCCCTGTACCAGACGCTGACGAAACTCATCCGTTTTAGCCTTCAACTGCTCATCAGTTAAAGACTGGAGCGCCGGTTCGAGAGCATTAATTTGCGCAACACTTTTACGCATTGCTTTAACCAGTCTATCGTTGCGACTACCAAAAATTTTCTTAAAAAGTTTACCGACCATAATTCTTTATCTTCTGATGTAAGTGTTTACTGACTGCATTTGCTTTTGCAGCAAAGGAAATTAATTATTTTAAAGGGCGTATTCTACAGACCGCAGCCGCATTTGTCCTGCTTTAGCACCAATGCAAGAGAAACAGTTTTAAATAATTTGTAAAGAAAACGTGAAGAGATAAAACTGCACAAGTTTTATTTCCTTAGCCACCATAAGAGAGAGCCTACCTCTTCAATTCAGGAAGTTGTGGTTTAAAAAAGCCTTTTTTAAAGAAAACCAGAGGGGTATCCGGAAAATCACTTTCAGTTAGTTTCTGGATAACTTTAGCCGCCTGATGCTTTTTGTCGATTAATGTTCCCTGAGGACGGTGTTGGCGAGCCGATATAATACGCCCCTCTTTAAAACGCCCATCAGCGGACAAAGTGACATTCAATATAGGGGCAATACCATTCATACCGCTAATTCGAATCCCCTGATAGGTGAGAAAATTACCTAAACTATATGCAATCAATCGACTTTTATATAATTCCAACGCCCTTGGAACATGGGGACCATGCCCAACAATTAAATCAGCTCCTGCATCGATTACTGCATGGCTAAATTTCACCACGTCTCCTCGATCTTCACCATAAAACATTTCATTTTTAAAGGGGATATGCTGGACATCTTTTCCTTCAGCACCAGCATGAATTGAAACCAAAACTAAATCACTATTTTTAGCTAATGCCTCGATCTGCTTTTTTGCTAAGGGAATATCCAGTAAATCATACGATCCGCCAAACGGAGCATAAGCAATCCAGGTCACTGTAACGCCCTTCTCTACCCAACGAGCAAAGTCACCAAATCGCCCCGTATGTTTTAAACCCGCAGCGGTTAATGCTTGCATTGATGCTGTACGACCTTCCTCAGAAAAATCACGGGCATGGTTATTTGCCAGACTTAAAACATCAAACCCAGCGGTTTTAAGATAATTGGCATAATGAGGAGGAGACCGAAAAACATAGCACGAAGAAGAGCTTTTACATTTTTTTGCTGCTTCCCCACCTTCCATCAGCACACCTTCTAAATTGCCAAAGGTAATATCTGCTTTAGTTAAAAAGGGAGATATTGCATTTAAGAGTAAAGCACCATCTTCGGGGGCCAAACGATCATCAGGAAAATTGGTTCCCAACATAATATCGCCCACAGCTGTAATGCGAATATCAGGTTTCTTCTTTTTAATTTCAATAATATTAGAGTCAGGTTTACCACAACATACGGGGACCGCACAGCCAGCAAGACTAAGCGAAAAACTCAGAATTATAAGAGATAGAAATTTCACAAAAGTGATAGGACGATAAGGCAGTGCAATTAAACGCACTGCTTTAAATACAACTTAACGAGAAGCGTGGATATATTTCTTAGGATTAACAGCTCGGCCATTTAAAAGAACTTCAAAATGAACATGAGGCCCGGTAGAGCGTCCACTTGTGCCCATTTTAGCCACAACCTGACCTTTTTTAACTGTGTCACCAACTTTAACTAACAACTCACTACCATGGCCATAACGCGTTGAATAACCATTTCCATGATTAATTTCTACCAAATTACCATAACCAGAGCGTTTACCTGAATAAGTCACAACACCGGCAGCAACAGCCACTACGTCAGAACCTAATTTGCCGGCAAAATCGATACCGGAATGATGTGCCCGACGCCCATTAAAAGGATCTGTCCGGATACCAAAATAAGAAGATAACCAACCACGTGTAATTGGACGACCCGCAGGCATCACTTCGGCCTGTAAATTACGGTTCATCATCATTGTTTCTAGGACACTGAGTTGCTGATTTCGATCATCTAGCTGAAGCGATAAATTTTTAAGTGATGCCATAAAATCAGGCACTTTCATTTCTGAAGAAAGCTCGCTGGCAGAAACAGGACCACCTTGAGCAGGTGACTGATTAAAATCAAACTCACCTTTATCCAACTTAGCCATTGTGGTTAAACGCGATCCTAATGCATCTAAACGAATAACGTGAGCCTGAAGTTTTCCTAATCGTAACGCCAATGCATTCATATTTTCTTCAGCATTTTTTGTTACTTCATCAATTTTTAGACGTTGTCCTTCCATTTCAGACTGCATTGCGACCATAAGGTCATCCGGATTAGCTTGCATATAGCTAACACCAAGCTTATAACCAGTAAATAAGAATGTGGCAGGTAAAACGACAAATACAGCAAGTAAAACTGTGGCCATTTTCCTTTTATTTAGGGTAACTAATCCTGTCGAGCCCTTTTTTCGCTTAAGCAATATAATATTCATGGTGCCTCAGAGCGCCTCATTTTTTTTATTTTATTGTATAATATGTATCGGATATCGACCGCAAACTATTAATTTATATTATGAATTCTCCTAAGCCATTGTACAAGTATTTGAGTAGAAAAAGTGACGGGGTTGCCGACTTGGTCACAAAGGCACGATTTATGGGGAAATTAAATCAGGAATTCCTAAAGAATGTTCCGGGGCCAGTAAACCTGCATGTTCAGCTAGCCCATGTTCATGGAAATAAACTTCATGTGTTAGCAGATACACCAGCCTGGGCAGCTAAATTTCGCTTTATGACGGCTCATATTATTCCTACACTTAACAAAAATATTCCATATTTTCAATATGTTAAAGAAATTACAGTCTTAACCCGCCCAATAAACTCAAAAAAGATAAAACCAAAAACGTTGCATCACCGAGCAATCAGTATCGAAGCGAAAAGCTGTTTAGAAAATATTGCGGAAAGCTTAGAAAACAAAGATTTAAAAAAATCTCTACTTCGATTAGCAAACCGTCATAAAAAGGCATAATACCCACATACAAAATATATTTATAAAAAGTAGGCTTATGAAGTTAAATAATGGAAGAGTCGATAATACTGGATGCAGAAAAACCACATCGAGTTCAAAAAAAAAGTGAAATTATTAAGAAATTAGTTCGCGTGAACAGGTTGAGCAAATGAAATCGGCGCTGTCGATGAGTCTTCAAAGGTCACTTCTTCCCATGCATCCTCTTCAGCTAGTAAAGCCCGAAGTAACTGGTTATTTAATGCATGACCTGATTTATGTCCACAAAATGAACCAATCAGGCTATGACCTAATAAATACAGATCACCGATAGAATCCAGAATCTTATGTTTTACAAACTCATCAACATAACGCAGACCGTCTTCATTTAAAACACGATAATCATCAACGACAACAGCATTATCTAAACTGCCACCGAGTGCCAAATTATTCGCGCGAAGCTGCTCAATCTGATTCATAAAACCAAAAGTACGGGCACGACTGACTTCACGAACAAAGGAGGTCGTTGAAAAATCAACTTCTGCAATTTGCGAACCTTCTTTAAATGCAGGATGATCAAAATCGATGGTGAAAGCGACCTTAAATCCGTCAAATGGTTCGAAATTCACCCATTTGTCGCCATCTTCGACCTTAATAGGCTTTTTAATTCGAATAAAACGCTTAGGTGCATTTTGCTCTTCAATACCGGCTGACTGAATTAAAAAGACAAAAGGACCCGCACTACCGTCCATAATAGGCACTTCAGCTGCATTGAGATCGACATAAGCGTTATCAATGCCTAAACCCGCCATGGCAGACAATAAATGTTCAACCGTTGAAATTCTCACGCCATCTTTAATCAATGTTGTTGACAGGGTGGTATCACCAACATTTTCAGGAATAGCCGGAATTTCTACCGGTTCATCTAAGTCAACACGTCTAAAGATAATTCCTGAATCAGGTGCTGCCGGACGTAATGTTAAATAAACTTTTTCGCCCGTATGTAAACCAACACCAGTAGCCCGAATTACGTTTTTTAGAGTGCGCTGTCTAATCACTTTTTAATACCTTTAATTCAAAACAATAATATTCAAAGAATATGCAATAACCAGACCCATTTAGACCACGATTTCATAAGCACAACATCGCAAGAAAATAAGCGTAAAAGAATAAATATCGCATTATAACGATATTTCCCTTCCTTTCCAGCCATTTTCCTCTATTTTACGAGGTTATAGCAGATTTAGCGTCTTCTTCTTATATTACTTAAATATTTTTATGTTTTATTTAATCCAAATATCTACAAATCAAGGGGGGTATTTGCAGTATATTCCGAAAAAATACCACTACCCTCTTAATCAGCCTGACGTCGTAAAAAAGCGGGAATATCTAAATAATCCATACCACTTTCTGTTTCAGCAAAACGATCTCCAGCAACTTTATTACGAATCACCGCAGGTTTGTCGAGTTTTGCATAATCCACTTCGCCACTTGGCGTCTTATCGACAACAACTTTTAAAGGTTGTTCAGTCATAGCCGCTTTTTCCTGACCTAATCCGGTTGCAACAACAGTTACTCGTAGTTCACCAGTCATATCAGGATCAATCACGGTTCCAACGACCACTGTTGCATTGTCAGAAGCAAATTCTTTAACCGTATTACCCACTTCTTCAAACTCGCCAATCGACATATCCATACCGGCAGTCACATTTACAAGAATGCCTCTTGCGCCTGAAAGATTTACATCTTCAAGTAATGGACTTGCAATCGCAGCTTCTGCCGCTTCACGTGCACGATTTTCACCGGTTGCTTTACCTGAGCCCATCATCGCCATTCCCATTTCTGACATCACTGTTCTGACATCGGCGAAATCGACATTAATTAATCCTGGACGAGTTATGAGTTCTGCTATTCCCTGAACTGCACCTAATAGTACATCGTTACCTGCCTTGAATGCGTCGAGCAAGCTCACATTTTTACCCAAAACACTGAGTAATTTTTCATTCGGGATAGTAATTAAAGAATCAACATAATTTTTCAATTCTTCAATCCCTTCTGCTGCGATATCAGTACGCTTTTTACCTTCAAAAGAAAACGGGCGAGTAACAACGGCAACAGTTAATATTCCCATTTCTTTTGCAACTTCAGCAACTATGGGAGCACCACCTGTCCCTGTTCCACCACCCATGCCGGCAGTAATAAAGATCATATCTGAACCATTTAGCATTTCCTGAATGCGCTCACGATCTTCTAACGCTGCTTCACGACCAATATTAGGGTTCGCACCGGCACCTAAACCTTTTGTGATGTTAGTACCGATTTGTATCGTACTTCTTGCTGAACTGTTTTTTAAAGCCTGTGCATCAGTGTTTGCGCAAATAAAATCTACACCATCGAGATTTTCCTGCAACATGTGTTCAACAGCATTACCACCGCCGCCGCCAACACCAATGACTTTTATAACAGCGCTTTGACTTTGTGTATCCATAAATTCAAATTTCATTTTTCACCCCTCTCTCTGTAAACAGAGATTATTTTTAAAATACTTCAGTTTTAAAAGTTACCCTGAAACCAGTTTTTCATACGATTCCAGATAGATTTAAAACCACTACCCATGCGTGCTTCTGATTCGCGCATCGCTCTGTTCTGATATCCAAATAACAATAAACCCACCCCCGTGGAATGTATTGGATTCCGAACAACATCAACCAATCCCGTGACGTATTGAGGAGCCCCCAAACGTACCGGCATATGGAAAATTTCTTCTGCTAACTCAACCGCGCCTTCCATCTTCGAGCTTCCACCCGTTAAGACGATCCCCGCGGCACATAAATCTTCAAATCCACTTCGACGTAACTCAGCCTGAATCAAAGTAAAAAGTTCTTCATAACGTGGTTCAACAACTTCGGCTAAAGTTTGACGAGCCAAACGTCTATCCGGACGCTCACCAACACTTGGTACCTCAATTGTTTCTTCAACACTGGCAAGTTGCGTTAATGCACAAGCATATTTAATTTTAATTTCTTCGGCATACTGGGTAGGTGTACGTAGTGCCACAGCAATATCATTTGTTACCTGATCACCCGCAATTGGAATAACCGCGGTATGACGAATCGCACCTTCGGTAAAGACAGCAATATCTGTTGTACCGCCGCCAATATCAACTAAACAAACACCCAGTTCTTTTTCATCATCCGTTAAAACAGAATGGCTTGATGCCAGCTGTTCTAAAATAATGTCATCAACTTCAAGGCCACAACGACGTACACATTTAATAATATTTTGTGCCGCACTAACCGCACCGGTCACCATATGAACTTTTGCTTCAAGTCTTACACCAGACATTCCAATTGGCTCGCGAATACTTTCCTGTTCATCAATAATAAATTCCTGCGGCAAGATATGAAGAATTTTTTGATCTGCTGGAATAGCAACTGCACGTGCGGCATCGATAACCCGCTCTACATCAGCAGAAGTAACTTCTTTATCACGAATAGCAACTATGCCATGAGAATTTAGACTACGAACATGACTGCCTGCAATCCCGGCATAAACAGAATGAATCTGACAACCAGACATTAATTCTGCTTCTTCAATTGCACGCTGGATTGATTGCACAGTGGATTCAATATTAACAACGACGCCTTTTTTTAAACCGCGTGACGGATGAGAACCCAAGCCGATTATCTCAACTTCATTATCCGGCGTTATTTCTCCTACTATCGCAACGACTTTAGACGTTCCAATATCCAATCCAACAATGAGATTTTTTTCCATTCTTTTAGACATCTTTAATGTCTCCTGATAAATCTACCGAAGCATTAACCTTATTCAATTTCTTTTTCCATCCTATCGCCATTCCATTGGTATAACGTAAATCAATCACATCAATATCATTAATTCGATTTGCTAAAATCTTCCCGTAAATAAGCATAAGACGTTCTAATCGATGCTTATTATTTTCTCTTCCAAGCACAACTTTTAAACCATTATCAAGTTTCAACTCCACAGCATGACGAGCATCAATTTTCAGATATGAAATTTTTCGATCTATAGAAGCCAACAACTTATTCATTGCAAAATATTTTTCTAACATTAATTTATTTAAACTTACATTCCCGTCAAACACAGGTAATGCAGCTGGTAATTTTTTATTTAGCGGTTTAAAAATATCGCCTTTTTTATTTATCAAGCCCATATTTTTTGCTATAGCAACCGGCTTTTGTTCTACTACACTGACACTTAATGTATCTGGCCACACTCGTCTGACAGATGCTTCACTTACCCACGGCAGTTGTTCTACTACCTCACGAACATGCTCTACGTCCACATTAAAATAACCTCCGGCCACAACACCCGATACTGCACGATACAACATAGCTTCATCTACATTGACAAATGCACCATGAACACGAATCTTGTTCACAGGTAGTGTTTTCGGATTGCTTAAATGCTCTTGCGTAAAAATTAAAACAGCCACAACCACCACGAAAGGAAGAGTCCAGTTAATCCACTTATACGAAATGGAAGGAAGTTCCTTTTTCTTTATATATGCTGCTTGTTTCGCTACTGGTGACATTTTATGCCTCAACTAATGTTTGCGATAAAATATTAAAAACAAGATCGGCAAAAGAATAGCCCGTCGCTTTTGCAGCCATAGGAACAAGACTATGACTTGTCATTCCCGGAACAGTGTTAATCTCAATGACAGAAGCTTTCCCTTCTTCATCACTCATAATATCTACTCGTCCCCAGCCTTTTGCTCCAACAGCCTCAAATGCAGATAAGGCTAAACGCTGAAGTTGTGACTCTTCTTCTTTATTCAGACCACAAGGGCAATAATATTGAGTGTCGTCATCGTCATACTTTGCAGAAAAATCATAAAAGTCCCGTTTAGTTTCAAGACGTATTACCGGCAAGGCAGTCTCGTCTAATATTGCAACGGTATATTCATTGCCGTTGACCCATTGTTCAGCCAGTACATTGTCACCATACTTTGAAGCAACCTGTCTTGCTTTTTCCAGTTCTGCTTCCGATTCAACTTTACTCATTCCAATACTTGAGCCTTCAAGAGCAGGTTTAACCATAAGAGGAAAACCTAAAGTCGCAGCAACATAATTCATGTCTGTTGTTTCTTCCAGCCTCATATAAGCAGGTGTAGGTAAACCTGAACCTTGCAACAACTCTTTACAACGTAATTTATCCATTGCTATGGCAGAAGCAAGAACGCCGCTACCTGTATAAGGCAACTGCATCACTTCAAGTACGCTTTGAATAACGCCATCTTCTCCACCAGGACCATGTAAAATAATAAATGCACGATCAAAATCGCCGGCCTTTAATTCTTCAAAAATTGATTCACGCTGAACATCAATTTTAAAAGCATTTACCTTCTTTTCTATTAATGCAGATAAAACTGCTTCACCGCTTTTTAATGACACCTCACGTTCTGCAGACCAGCCACCCATTAAAACTGCAACTTTGCCTAATTGTTTAGCATCTATTTCGGCTACAGTTTTATTCATCACCTTCACCAATCACTTGTACTTCCTGAATCAAATCAATTCCATGCTGTTGCTCTACTTTGTTGTGCACAACATCAATTAAATTTTTAATATCCTTTGCCGTTGCAGTACCTGTATTAATAATAAAGTTGGCATGTTTTTCAGAAACACATGCGCCACCAACACAAAAACCTTTTAAACCACACATTTCAATGAGTCTTGCAGCATAATCGCCTTGCGGATTTCTAAAAACAGATCCGGCATTTGGTTGTTGTGTAGGCTGGCTTGTGCCACGACGATTAAGATGTTCTTTAATTGTTTGCAAACTTTCTTCTTTATTACCTTTATTTAACTTAATAACAGCAGAAACAAACCATTCATTTAAATTTTCTTTCGCAGCTACATGCCGATAAGAAATTGAAAACTCTTCAGGCATTCTTTTATGTACTACACCATGCATATCAATTGTTTCAACACTCTCAACAATATCCCAGGTTTCACCACCAACAGCGCCGGCATTCATTTTTAATGCACCACCTAAAGTTCCAGGGATTCCGGATAAAAATTCTGCTCCCGTCAAAGCTAACTTTGCAGAAAACTTTGCCAATTTAGGACTAGGTACGCCTGCCTCAACATAAATTCGTGTTTCATCTATTTCTTTAATCTCATTTAAGACTCCGCTGGTACAAACTACTGTTCCGCGAATGCCTCTATCAGTGACTAACAAGTTACTGCCCAGGCCTAGAAAAAATACTGCATCATCCTGTTGCAAACTTTTCAAATACAGAGAAAGATCATTCAGATCAACTGGACGATAAAAATAATCTGCAACACCACCTACCCGCCATGAAGTGTGACGTGACATAGGCTCTTGTTCTAGTAAAGCCCCCCTAAATGTCATGTTGTTGTTTGTCATTGCTAAATTCATACCCTACCCGGCAGACAATTCTTTTTTTAACTTACTTGCGGCGACACCAATACTGCCAGCACCTAACGTTAACAAAATATCACCATCTTTTAGTATTCCCTTCAAAGTCGATGAAAGCTCTTCAATATTTTCAACAAATACCGGTTCAACCTGACCACGAGCACGTATTGCCCGAGCAAGACTCCGACCATCAGCACCGGCTATTACGGTTTCACCTGCTGAAAAGACTTCTAATAAAACCAAAGCATCGACCGTAGTTAGTACCGCCGTAAAATCTTCAAATAAATCCCTCGTACGGGTATAACGATGTGGCTGGAATGCAACGACTAAACGATTATCCGGCCAGCCTTTTCGAATTGCCTGTATTGTCGCATCAACTTCACGCGGATGATGACCATAGTCATCAACATGAAGTACCTTTGCAGTCATATTATTAGCATCACGAACCTGATATTCACCATTAATTTGAAAACGTCGGCCAATACCCTCAAAATTTAATAATGCAGTTTGAATAGAATTTGCATCAACACCAATTTCATTTGCTACAGCAATTGCTGCCAGTGCATTTAATACATTATGTTCACCGGGCATATTTAAAGTAATTTCCAGCCAGTTTTTATTATCTTTTTTCGAAACTGAGAAATAAGTTTTATTCCCTTCCTGTCTTAAATTACTCGCACTTATATCTGCATCTTCACTAAAACCATAAGTGATCATAGGACGATTGATATGCGGGATAACATTTCTTACTTCCTCATCATCGATACATAAAATGGCAAGACCATAAAAAGGAAGATGATGTAAGAACTCAATAAATGTCTGGCGTAAATTTTCAAAGTCACCACCGTAAGTTTCCATATGATCAGCATCTATATTTGTCACAACAGCCATCATTGGTTGCAAGTGCATAAAAGAAGCATCACTTTCATCGGCTTCTGCCACTAAATAATGACTCTCACCGAGCCGTGCATTTGTGCCAGCACTATTTAATCGTCCACCGATCACAAATGTTGGATCAAAGTCACCTTCTGCTAAAATACTTGCCACTAAACTTGTTGTCGTTGTTTTGCCATGTGTTCCCGCGACAGCTATGCCATAACGAAAACGCATTAACTCGGCCAACATTTCGGCACGTGGAACAACGGGGATACGTTGTTCTTGAGCAGCAACCACTTCAGGGTTATCTTCTTTAACCGCAGTTGATACAACAACCACATCACATTGGCTTACATTATCTGCAGAATGTCCAAAATGAATTTTTGCACCTAGCTTATCAAGACGCTGCGTCACTGCATTTTCATTCAAATCTGAACCTGAAATATCATAACCAAGATTCAGCATGACTTCGGCAATCCCGCCCATACCAACGCCACCAATACCTACAAAGTGGATACAACGTATACGCCCCATGCTTGGCTCATCACGTAATTGAGCTAAATCTAAATTTTTAACCATGTGAGACTCCTAAACAAATTTCAGCAACCGCTTGCGTTGCATTCGGTTTAGATAATTCTCTTGCTGCTTTTGCCATAACGATTAGCTTTGATCTTCCTGCTTGTAAAAGTTCTGCCAGTACACCTTTCAATTTTGGTACAAGTTGATCCTGCGGGATTAATATTGCTGCTTCAACATTTGTTAAATAAGCAGCATTAGCTGTTTGGTGATCATCAACAGCATATGGATAAGGAACCAGAATTGAAGCAACACCTGCATTTGCTAATTCAGATATTGTTAATGCTCCTGCACGACAGATGACTAAATCAGCCCAGGCATATGCTTCTGCCATATTTTCAATATACTCAGTGACTTTTGCCTCGATGTTTGCTTTTGTGTAATTATCCATTGTGGCTTCAAGTTTATTTTTTCCTGTTTGATGCCAAACATCAGCTTGTAATTCTTTAACTATTTCAGAAAGTGCCTGTGGTACATTTTCATTTAACGCTTGTGCCCCCAAACTACCACCAACAACAAGCAAATGAATTTTTCCTGTACGTTCAGCCATTCTTTTTTCAGGACTTGCAATATTTGAAATATCTTTGCGAATAGGGTTACCCAATGCAATGATATTTTTATTGCCTTTAAAGCTGCCAGGGAATGCCTGCATAACGGTTGTTGCCATATAACTTAATACTTTATTTGTTAAACCCGGTATTGCATTTTGCTCGTGTAAATATAAAGGCTTACGTAAAATAAATGCAGCCAGACCGCACGGGCCACTCACAAAGCCTCCCATACCTAAAACGGCATCAGGTTTAATACGGATAAAAATCTTTATCACCTGCGCAATAGCAACAACCAGTTTTAAAGGAACGAAAAACAAATTTAAGAGTCCTTTTCCACGTAACCCGCTAATACTAATAATTTCTAACGGAATATGAGCAGCAGGCACAATACGATGCTCCAGCCCTTTTTCCGTCCCCACCCATGTCACTTTTACATTTTGCTCACGTAAATAATCTGCAACAGCTAACGCAGGATAAACATGACCACCTGTACCGCCCGCAGCAATCAAAACATGTTTAACCGGCTTTACCATGCTCGTTTACCTGCTGATACTTTTTTATTCTGGCCTACACGATCAAACTGTCGCGTTTCATAATCTGCACGAAGCAACATTGCAATAACTACACACATAATAATTAAACTACTTCCGCCATAACTCATGAACGGCAACGTTAAACCTTTTGTTGGCAGCACACCCATGTTCACACCAATATTAATAAATGCCTGCAATCCAAGCCAAATACCCAATCCATATGCAACAAAAGCGGTAAAGGGGTGTTCACGTTTTTCGGCGCGGCGACCAATCATTAATGCACGTATAACAATAAAACAAAAAAGTGAAATCACGATAATGACACCGAACAAACCTAACTCTTCTGCCAGCACTGCCAAAACAAAATCGGTATGTGCTTCAGGTAAATAGAATAATTTTTGTACGCTGGAACCTAAACCAACTCCAAACCATTCTCCCCGTCCAAATGCGATGAGTGCCTGAGTTAACTGAAAACCACTATCAAAAGGATCGGCCCATGGGTTAAGAAATGTAGTTAATCGTTCCATCCGGTAAGGTGAAGACACTGCCGCCAAAGTTAAGGCTGCGCCCATGGTTAACATAAGAAGTACAAACTGAAAGAAACTTGCACCACCTAGCCACAACATGCCCATTGCTGTCATAGCAATAACTGCAACTGCACCAAAGTCCGGTTCAAGGATTAATAAGACAGAAATAATAAATATCAATAAAAGGGGGCGTAAGAAACCACTCATATTTGTTCGCACATCTTCATTATGGCGAACAAGATATCCGGCAAGGTATATCACTGTGGCAAACTTAACGAACTCTGAAACCTGCAATGAAATAATCCCAAGATTTAACCAGCGTATACTACCGTTTACTTCTCTACCGATTCCCGGTATTAAAACCATTACCAGTAATATCAAGCTTATAATAATTAAAGCAGGCCCCGACTTTTGTACATATTTAAGCGGAATTTTAAAAGTAATAAATGCAACAAGCAGACCAACAACAGAATAAGACAATTGACGCCAGAAATAATATAAGGGCTCAGATAATTGACGTTCTGCAATAGAAACAGATGAAGAGGCAACCATAACTAAACCAAGCCCCAATAAAACAAGAGCGCTCAACAATAAAGGTAGATCGACACTTTCAATCAACGTTATCGATTTATTTTTAGCTGAAGTCGCTGAAAATCGATTAGCATAATTTACCGGTAAAGATATTACGCTCACTGTAATACCTCCTTAACAGCAACAACAAAGTTATCACCGCGTTGCTCATAGCCTGTAAACATATCAAAACTTGCACAGGCAGGAGAAAGTAATACTGCATCACCCGAAATGGCAATTTCATTTGCTTTTTTCACAGCTTCCGCCATGTCAGTAACAAAACTTACATCTGTGTAATCAGAAAGCTCTTTATTAAGCAGTTCGGCATCTTCCCCTATAAGAATAAGGTGTTTAACTTTATTATTCACAACATCTTTTAGCGGTGAAAAGTCCTGACCTTTAGCCTGGCCACCCGCAATTAATATTATGCTATCTGCTTCAGTACCATTGATCGCAGCAATAGCCGCTCCTACATTTGTTGCTTTTGAATCGTTATACCAGGCAATACCTTTTTTTTCTGCTACCCACTGACTACGATGTGCCAAGCCGGGAAATTCTTTTAAAGCAGTTATCATTCCTTCTAACGGAATATTAGCTACCTTACCCAAAGCAAGTGCCGCTAAGGCATTAACAACATTATGTTTTCCTTTAATTTTTAATTCTGAAACAGGCAATAACTTTTCGTGGCCAAAGCATAAAAATTCCTGCTCATCATTTTTACAAATACCAAACTGGTTTTCTTCCGGTGTTGCTGCTGTAAAGCCTAATAAATCACGCCCCTGACGAATTAATTTAATCGTAGCCATAACCCGCTCGTCATCAAGATTAACTATTAGCGTACCGGTACCATAATAAACTTTTGCTTTTGCCGCCGTGTAATCATTTAAATCATAGTAACGATCCATATGATCTTCACTAATATTTAAAATAGCAGCTGCAGTTGCATTTAGGCTTTCTGTTGTCTCTAACTGGAAACTTGATAATTCAAGCACGTATAAATCAGGACGAGGTTGATGTAATAAATCCAAAGCGGGTACACCAATGTTACCTCCTACTCTTACATCTAACCCGGCGGCTCGAGCCATATCACCTAATAATGAAGTAACAGTACTTTTACCGTTTGAACCGGTAATAGCTATAACGGGTGCATTCACATTACGGGCAAACAATTCAATATCACCAACAATTTCTGTACCGCGAGCGCGTGCCTCAACAATTAAAGGTTCACGTAATGATATACCGGGACTTACAATCAAACATGTTGCTCGTTCAAATGCCTCAGAATTAAAACCACCGACAAAGATCGCAATATCAGGATAAGCATTTTGTAACTCATCTAATGCAGGAGGATGATCACGACTATCAGTAACGGCTACTTCAATACCTTTATCACTTAAATAACGCGCACACGAGAACCCGGTTTTTCCTAAACCAACAATAAGAACGCGTTTATGTGCTAAATTTTCCATATTCTCTATGTCGTGATTCTCTGATTGTAATTTTTCTGCCAGCATCAATTATATTTACCGAATTTTTAACGATGCCAAGCCAACTAATACAAGTATGACTGTGATTATCCAAAAACGAACGATGACTCTTGGCTCTGGCCAGCCTTTAAGCTCAAAATGATGATGCAACGGCGCCATACGAAAAATTCTTTTACCGGTTAATTTAAATGAGGCAACTTGTAAAATAACGGAGAGCGTTTCAATCACAAATACACCACCCATAATAAATAACACAAACTCCTGACGTACCATGACAGCGACAACACCTAAAGCAGCACCCAACGCCAAGGCACCAACATCCCCCATAAATACCATAGCTGGATAAGTGTTAAACCAGAGAAAACCAAGCCCTGCGCCAACAAGTGCTCCGCAAAATATAACCAGTTCACCGATACCGGGAACATAAGGAATAGATAAATAATCAGAAAAACCGGAGTGTCCCGATAAATAAGCAAAAATACCTAAGGCACCTGCAACCATCACTGAAGGTAAAATAGCTAAACCGTCAAGACCGTCTGTTAAATTCACAGCATTACTTGTACCAACAATTACAAAATAAGTTAGCAAGACATAAGACACCATTCCCATTGGAATAACGATCTCTTTAAAGAAAGGAACAATCAACTGGGTTTCAGTTGGTGTAGTGGCTGAATCAAATAAATAAAAGGCAACGACAATACCAACTACAGATTGCCAGAAATATTTATAACGAGAGGCAAGCCCTTTGGGATCTTGCTTAACCAGTTTTTTATAATCATCAATCCATCCAATTGTGCCGTAAGCAAACATAACGGCCAACACAACCCAGACAAATCTGTTTTCCAGATTTGCCCATAATAAAGTACTTATCGCAATCGCAACTATAATTAACGCCCCCCCCATTGTTGGGGTACCGGCTTTACTGAAATGTGACTCGGGGCCATCATCTCTAATAGGTTGGCCGACATTATATTTACTGAGTTTTCTGATCATATAAGGACCAATTAACAAAGAAATTAACAATGAGGTTAAGATCCCTAAAATTGCGCGAAAAGTTAAATAGTTAAATACATTAAAGCCACTATGAAACTCTTGTAAATATTGTGCCAAGTGATAAAGCATCTTCTTACCTTTCAGCCATTGTTAGAGCATTTACAACATTTTCCATATGCATCGTTCTTGAACCTTTGACCAGAAGCGTCACATCCTCTGAAAGTTCATCACGTAATGCATTTATCATGTCTTCATGCTTGTCATAGCAAAATCCATTTCTACCAAATTCTTTTGCTGCTTTAGCTGCCAGTTTCCCAAACGAATATAATGAATCAACACCATTTTTTTTTGCATAATTTCCAGCATCAACATGTAATTCATCAGCGTTATCACCAAGCTCCCCCATATCACCTAATGCTAAATACCGCTTGCCAGAAAAATCATGTAACACATTTATTGCGGCATACAATGAAGTTGGGTTTGCATTATAAGTGTCATCAATAACCCGGCTTTTATTTAAGCCAGGCTTAATTTGTAAGCGACCATTTACCGGGTTTAATTTTTCTAAACCTTTTACTATTTGCTCAAGGGAAATATCTGCTGCAACTGAAGCAGCAATAGCAGCTAATGCATTTATTACATTATGAGCACCCAGCAATTTAAGTTTTATAGTGCAATTCCCCACAGGTGTTATCACACTTAATACGCTTCCTTCTGCTCCCAGTTCATAATTACAGGTGACATCCGGATCATTTTTAATATTCAAACCAAAACTAATGACATTGTATTGCGTTGTTATTTTTTTAAAATACTCAAAAAATGAATCATCAGCATTAATAACAGCCGTACCAGATTGCGATAGCCCTTCAAAAATTTCACCTTTTGCTTTTGCGGTTTTTTCCAGACTGCCAAAACCTTCCAGATGAGCACTACCCACATTGGTAACAATTGCGATATCCGGTAATGCAATATTTGTTAAGTATTTAATTTCGCCAACATGGTTTGCTCCCATTTCAACAACAGCCGCTGCATGTGAGTCATTTAATCTAAATAACGTTAATGGAACACCAATATCGTTATTCAGATTTCCGTGCGTAGCCATTACAGGCTGATTCTGGCTCAAAATAGCCGCTATCATTTCTTTGACTGTCGTTTTTCCATTACTACCGGTAATTGCAAAAACTGTTTTCTTAAATTCTTTTCGCCATGCTTTTGCCAGTAAACCTAATGCCTGATGAGTATCTTTTGTTAAAATAATATTTTTAGCATCAACTTCATCTTCAACCAGACAGGCAACGGCACCTTTTTCATAGGCAACATCAATAAACTTATGGCCATCAAAATTAGGCCCTTTTAAAGCAAGAAATAACTCACCACCTTGAATGGTTCTTGTATCTGTTGAAATACCTTTTACTGTTACATTTTCACCAATATGTTTTGCCTCAAGGTGTTCGGCTAAGAGCACTTTTGCAATATTATCCAGCGACATTGAAAATGAATTTAATGAGCTCATCCTGCCAGCACCTCAAGTTGCTGTTTAACTTCTTCTACATCATTAAACGGATATTTTTTTTCACCTATGAGCTGATAATTTTCATGTCCTTTGCCAGCAATTAACACAACGTCACCGGCCTTAGCTTGTGAAATCGCAATATGAATGGCAGCATGCCTATCTTCTTCTGTTATAACGTTGGCAATATTTTTAATTCCAGATTTAATATCGTCAATAATTTTTGATGCTGCCTCAGTTCTGGGATTATCATTAGTTAAAACAATATAGTCTGCTTTGCTTTCTGCTATTGCCCCCATTAATGGCCGTTTTCCTTTATCACGATCTCCTCCACAACCAAACACACACCACAAATTATTTTCAGTATGCTGACGTAGAGAAGTTAAAGCTTGTTCAAGCGCATCAGGGGTATGGGCAAAATCTACAATAACTAATGGCGTATTCTTATTTCCAAAACGCTGCATTCTACCTGCAACACTTTTAATTTTTGTTAAACGTTTTAATGCTTCTGTAAACTCTATACCTTGTAATAACATTACAGATAAAACTGCAAGTAAGTTATAGGCATTAAAATCACCGATAACAGGCGAGGTTAACTTTCCTTCTCCCCATGGAGTATTAACCATCATGGATAAACCATGTTGATCCAGAATAATATTAAATCCATAAATATCGGGATTAAATGTTTTGTCTAAACCATATCGAATACAGCGAATATTTTTATTCAGTTTTTGTACAATATTTCTTCCGGCTTCATCATCAACATTAATAACAGCATTTTTTAAGCTTTCATTTTTGAAGAGCTTTAATTTTGCCTCGGCATAACTTTCCATATCACCATGAAAATCAAGATGATCACGGCTTAAATTTGTAAAAACTGCACTATCAAAACGAATGCCATTTGTACGACCCTGAATAAGGGCATGAGATGAAACTTCCATAACAGCAAATTTTGCCTTCATGGATTTAATATCAGCCAACCACTTTTGACAGCTAACTGCATCGGGAGTAGTAAAACCGGTTTCTTTAAGTTCAGGATACAAGCCGCTACCGAGTGTTCCCATAACGCCACAAGGTGTATCGATACTGATCATTTGCGCAAGAAAATCTGCACAGGATGTTTTACCGTTGGTTCCGGTAATTCCACAAACCGTCACATCTTTTGATGGGCATCCATAAAAACTATCTGCAATCTCACCCGTTAGCCGAGATAAATTTTCAATCGCAATAATAGGAACATCAATATCTGTTGAACTTTTACGCCAGTTAATTTTAATAACATCAATATTTTCATCTGCTTCCCACAGCACAGCTGCAGCGCCTTTCTCTATCGCTGCGTTGATAAACTCAATACCATTAACAGTTGCGCCTTTTATCGCAATAAACAAATAATCTTTTTCAATATTCCGGCTATCAAGACTCAAACCTGTAATATTAATATCGTTAAATTTATCGTCGGTAATATAGCTATTTAACAGATCATTCAGGTTCATAGACTTATGCTTAACTTGAGAGGACATTAAATTTTTCCTCCCACAGCTAATTTTGCAAGTTGAACAGATTTATCAGAAATATTATCAGGAGCAATATCCATTAAACGTAATGCACCGGACATCACTTTAGAAAAAACAGGAGCAGCTACTTTACCGCCATAATAAACATCACCGAGTGGTTCATTAATCGTTACTACCATGGCAAGTCGGGGATGACTTGCAGGAGCCATGCCTGCAAATACAGCGATATAACGGTCATCACTATAACCACCTGCACTGGCTTTTTTTACCGTACCGGTTTTACCGGCAATACGATAACCCGATACAGCAGCACGTGAGCCGGTACCCTTCTTGCTCACCACGCCTTCTAACATTTTACGTATTTGTCTGGCATATTTAGCCGGTAAGACTCTTCTTTCGTTTGCCGGTTCTTTAACCCGAATAAAACTAATATCAGGCATTACGCCGTCATTTGCGATCACAGCATAGGCTCGAGCGAGTTGCAGAGGTGTCACGGATATTCCATAGCCATATGAAAGAGTTGCCCGTTCCACCAATTGTTTTTCAGTCGGTAAATTTGTGATTCCACCTACTTCACCGGGGAAACCACTACCGGTAATAAAACCAAAACCGATACGAGAATGAACATCCGTTAATTGTTTAGCTGTAATAGCTAATGCAAGTTTGCTAGCACCGATATTGCTGGACTTGGATAAAATCGTTGATAAATTAATACGCCCGTAATTTCTCACATCCTGCACAACATATTTTCCAATTCGAAAATATCCCGGACTGGTATTAACAACACTGTTTGATTTGAACTTTCCGCTTTCCAGTGCTGCAGCAACGGTAAAAGGTTTAATCGTTGAGCCTGGCTCAAAAACATCAGTCACTGCACGGTTACGTAAATATGAATTTTTTAATTTACTGCGATTATTTGGATTATACGAAGGCTGATTAACCATCGCTAATACTTCCCCTGTTTTGGTATCCAGAATAACGGCTGAAGCCGATTTAGCTTTATATTGAATAACCGCGCGCTTTAGTTCACGGTAAGCAAGATATTGTAAACGGCGATCAATACTTAAAGTTAAGTCTTTGCCGGGTTGTGCAGTTTGAATTGATTCAACATGTTTAATGGTTCGACCTAAACGATCTTTAATGACCATTTTCCGGCCCGGCTTGCCACGTAACCAGTCGTTATATGCAAGCTCTAATCCTTCCTGACCTACATCATCAATATTGGTAAAGCCCAAAACATGAGCAGCAACTTCACCTGCCGGATAGTAACGACGATATTCACGTTGCAAATAAACACCCGCTATATTTAAAGCTGCCACTTTTTCTGCCAGCTCGGGACGTATGTGTCGCTTTAAGTAAACAAACTCTCGTTTTGCACGTTGCAAGACCAGACGTTCTACTTTATCTGTGTTTAAGGAAAGTAATTTTGTTAACTTACTCCATGATGTTCTTGCAGCCATAAATTCGGCAGGATTAATCCAAACTGAATCAACCGGCGTACTCACGGCGAGAGGGTCACCATTTCTATCTGTAATAACTCCACGATGCGCAGCTACCGGCATAGTACGCATATAACGCGCATTACCTTGAGACTGTAAAAAATCTTTATTTAACACATGCAAATCCACTGCCCGCCATAACATGACAGCGGCCACAGCAAAAACAATTCCCACAACAACTAACAAGCGGAAATGACTCACTGGACTGTGAACTTGATTTTTCATTTTTATTTTTCTGGTCTCACAATTAAAACTTGTTCATATTCAGGCGTAACCATTCCTAAACGTTTTTTAGCGGTACTTTCAATACGACCATGCGTTGCCAAGGTACTTTGTTCCAGTTGTAAACGTCCCCATTCAACATTCATTTCATCACGTTCTTTTTTTAAATTATCCAACTCTACAAATAACTTTCGTGATTCATGTTTTGAATAAACCACGCCCAGTGATGATGCTAAAACAATAAGAGCTAACAACATCACTAACTTCATACAATTTTTTCAGCAACACGCATGACTGCACTACGAGCACGAGGATTTTCATCCAGCTCTGCACGTCCTGCTTTAATCGCTTTACCAATCATCTTCATATTTTGATTTAGTTGTTCATGCATTACCGGTAAATCCAGAGGAAAATCATCCCCTTTGCATTGTTCACGAATAAAACGTTTTACAATTCTGTCTTCTAATGAATGAAAGCTAATAACCACTAAACGTCCACCCGGCGCAAGAATATCTACAGCTTGAGCCAAACAGTTTTTTAAATCTTCAAGTTCCTGATTAATAAATATACGAATTGCCTGAAACGTGCGGGTTGAAGGATCTTTATTTCTTTCTTTAGATGGATTTGCAGCAGCAACTATCGAGGCTAATCGCTTAGTAGTATTAATAGGTTGTTCTTCTCTTGCTTCAACAATCGCTTTTGCAATACGACGAGCAAATTTTTCTTCGCCATAATCAAATAACACCATCATAATCTCGCGCTCTTCAGCACTGGCTAGCCATTGTGCAGCTGACTGTCCACTATCCGGATCCATACGCATATCTAATGGGCCATCAAAACGAAAACTAAAACCACGCTCAGCATCATCGAGTTGTGGTGACGAAACACCTAGATCAAGAAAAATACCATCAACCTTGCCTTTCCAACCCAGCTCATTAATAGTTTGTTCCAGTTGAGTAAACGAACCTTGTTTAACATGTAAGCGATCATCATTCGCGGCAATCTCATTAGCCGTTGCAATGGCTTGAGGATCTTTATCAAAAGCAAGCAACTTACCGTTTTTATCCAGCTGTTTGATAATTTCCTGACTATGTCCACCGCGGCCAAAGGTACCGTCAACATAACAACCATCAGGTTTAATATTTAATGCGGTAAGTGTTTCCTCCAAAAGAACTGGCTTGTGAATAAGCGTACTTGATGTACTCGTGGTCACAATGATAAAGACTCCAGCTCTGCCGAAAGTGCTTCATCGGCATTATTTTCGTTCACCCAGCTATCGCGTTCTATCGTCCAGGTTGACTCGTCCCAAATTTCAAATTTGTTACCTTGCCCCGTTAATGCAATGCGTTTGTCTAAATTTGCAAATTCACGTAACGGAGTCGGTAAAAGAATTCGACCATTGCTGTCCATTTCAACTTCAGTGGCATGACCAATAAGTAATCGCTGTAAGCGGCGGGCTTGATTATTAAGATTTCCAAGACGAACGAGTTTACGCTCAATCTCTTCCCATTCAGGCAAAGGATAAAGCAGCAGGCAGGCATCACTGCGATCGACAGTGACCACTAACTGACCGGCACACTGAGACTGCAAGCTATCCCGATATTTACTCGGCACAGCCATGCGACCCTTCGCATCCAGGTTTAGTGTATTTACTCCTCGGAACAAGTTCCGACCCCTCCAATTTTAGAAACAGATTTAAAGCTTATTAATTGCTTTATGATCCACTTCTACCCACATTGATCCACTTATTGACACTATAGTCACAAAAACTCCACTCTGCAAGTCGACTAGTCCACATTTTTCTTATAAGACAAGGACTTAGCGCATTTTTATAGCGTGGATCGAGTTAAAAAAGAGAGAAAAGCTAAAATAAAATAACTATAAATATCAATAAGATATGGATTTTACTTAAAGTGTAATAATAAGAGTTTTGTGGTTAAATTGTATAAAAAACAATCAAATTTTATTATTTTAATTAGTCATTAATTCATTGTTATTAACAATTTCCTCTTAATAAGCAGGTATAAGCCTGTTATTACCTCAAGCTAACCGTTATATTTACGCTCATTGAGTTTGTAAAAACTGCCATTTATCGATATTTAGCCCACCAAAAGAATATTCATGAACCAACAACCTACTAGTGAAGAAGTATTAGCAAGTTTATTTGAGCAAAAAGAGCGGGATCTCTTTATCAAGCAATCTCAACAGGTAACCGTGCCGGCCAATACAACCATTTTTCGACAAGGCGATGCCTGTAAAAACTATTTATTGGTATTGTCCGGCTCGGTAAAAGTATTCAGTCGTGCGGAAAATGGTCGGGAAATTATTTTGTATCACGTTAAAGAGGGAGATTCATGTACTTTAACCACGGCATGCTTATTCTCTAAAAACACCTATCCGGCCGAAGGAATCACCGAAACAGAAGTAATAGCACTGATGATCCCTCGAGATATTTTTAATCAGGGGCTTGCCCAATCAGAAAGATTTAGAAAAATAATTTTTGATCAATATGCCAGACGTCTTGGTGATGTTATTGCTCTGGTCGAAAATTTAAGTTTTGGACATATTGATATTCGTCTGGCGAGATTATTGCTTCAGCTTGCATCTGAAACAAATATTGTTAAAACAACCCACCAAAATCTGGCCATAGAATTAGGCACAGCAAGAGAAGTAGTCAGTCGCCAGCTTAAAGCCTTTGAAAACCAACAGTTACTCTCGCTACAACGCGGCAGTATTCACATAATTAAGCCTGATAGTCTAAAAGAAATAAGCGAAAATTAAATATTGCTTAAGTGACTTTGTCACATACTTCTCTCTTTTACCTCTTCAATATACCTCTATAAATTTAAATAACTGAAGAGGTGTAAATTATGTGTAATGTTGGCGGGATTGATCGTGTTATTCGTATACTTGTAGGACTTATTGCAATTAGTCTGGTATTTGTTGGGCCACAAACAGCCTGGGGATGGTTAGGATTAATTCCCTTATTAACAGGCGCTTTTAAGTTTTGCCCCTTTTATCCATTAATTGGCATAAAAACCTGTTCTAACAAAGACTAAGTAAAGCATCTTTGATAACACATGGAGGTGTTATCAGCTTTATTTGTTAATAAAAGATGGAGTTGGCCGATAAGCCGGGTTCTGTCTTGGACAGTCATTCATCTGGAATTATGTCACCATAATCCTCAAGCAACCTACCCGGGAACCATGTGGGCCACACGTTGTTCCCCTATTTGGTCTTGCTCCGAGTGGGGTTTACCATGCCGTCGAATGTTACCACCGACGCGGTGCGCTCTTACCGCACCATTTCAACCTTACCGGTTTTCGTGAGAAAACTTAGGCGGTATATTTTCTGCTGCACTTTCCGTAGGCTCGCACCCCCCAGCTGTTAGCTGGCACCCTGCCCTATGGAGCCCGGACTTTCCTCCCTATACTATATAAATAGTATAGCGCGACTGCCTGGCCAACTCCGGATGCGAGTATACTTGATTTACTTGGTTGTAAATCAAGGATTTAGAGATTTTTTAAACTTATTTGGCAACGCCAACCACTAAAGCTTGTGATGGAATTGGAATAGTTAAATTAAGAGCGTCTGCCGCATGGACGCGGCAGCCGAGCAAGCCAGAGATGGCAGTCTTTTGCGACTCTTAATTTAACTATTCCAGTTCCATATTCCACCACCCTTATAAAACTTATTTTTCCTTCAATTCCAAAGCATGCTGATACAGCGCATTTTTCTTCAGTCCAGTAATATTTGCCGCCAAAGCTGCGGCCTGTTTAACAGATAAGTCCTTTAATAAAATCAATAAGATACGTTCTGATTCTGCATCTATACCAGTATCTTCTCGTGCAGCAGCACCCTGCACTAACACCACAAATTCACCTTTTTTCTGATTATCATCAGCTTCAACCCAGGGAATAAGTTTATCCAGCTCATCTCCTTGTATTGTTTCAAAGGTTTTTGTCAGTTCCCGTGCAATAACTACCTTACGTTGGCCGCCAAAAACACTTTGGCAATCTTTCAGCATATCGACAATTCTATGGGGTGCTTCATAAAAAATGACTGTGCGCGTGTCATCTTTAAGTTTTTCTAATTTTTGTTGTCTGGCAGTAGATTTGGCCGGGAGAAAGCCTTCAAAAACAAAACGATCGGTTGGCAAGCCAGCAACAGATAATGCCGTAATTACAGCCGACACACCGGGAATAGGAATAACACTAATTTCCCGTTTTTTTGCCTGATTTACTAAAAAGTAGCCCGGATCACTGAGTAAAGGTGTACCCGCATCGGAAATAAGGGCGATACTTTCACCTTTTTCTATTCTTTCAAGCAATGAATCACAAATTTGGCGCTCATTATGTTCATGCACCGCTGTCATTGGTGTCGAAATATCAAAATAGTGTAATAATTGACCACTTCGACGCGTATCTTCAACGGCAATAACATCAACATCTTTTAGTGTCTTTTGTGCTCGTTCTGTCATATCTCCCATATTTCCTATCGGAGTTGCGACAATGTACAAAGAACCTTTTTGAAATGACACGGTATAATCCTGCTTTATGTTGTAAAATCAGACAATTAATATAAAAATTAGCCACTTTAATTCTACCTACATAGCAGACAAAAATAACTATGAAACATTTTTATAAGTTTATCGCTCTTTCCATCATTACTCTAATTTTAGCCAGTTGTGCCAGCAAACCAGGCTACACTCCTGAAGGCGCGAGCGATGCTGAATTGCTTTATCTTAACAAACAATATTCTGCAGCAGCGCTCAGTTTTAACCAACAAGCAAACAATACTGCTGGAACAGAACAAAATTTACTACGGCTTCGTGCTGTTATTGCATACGTCAAGGCAGACCAGTTAACCAAGGCAGTACAACTTTTTCAAACAATTGACATAAATGAAGCAGATATAAAACAGGCCGATCTTGCTCGATTAACGCGAGCACATATTGCTTTAGCAGAACGCAATGCCGAAGAAGTTTTATTACAACTTAACCAGCCTTTATCACCGGGTAACCCCTCACTTAACTTTGCCGAGTTTCATGAATTACGTGCCAAAGCTTTTTCAATGCAGGGGGATCGTATTACAACAGCAGAAGAATATATTGCACAAGGACATTATTTAAAACGTGATAAAGATATTTTAAATAGCCAAAAATTAATTTGGGAATCTTTAGCACTATTAAGTGAACGCTCATTACAACAATTACAACCGGCCAAGGCACCCGATGTATTAGGCGGCTGGATGGAGTTAGTTCGTTTATCAAAAAAATATCAACTAAACCCGACTCTTTTACGTGCAGCAATTACTAACTGGCAGCGTCGTTATGTACAACACCCGGTACTTGCAGAATTAATTGAAGGCTTGCGTAACCGTAAACAGGAAGATGTTACGTTACCTAAAAATATTGCCCTACTCTTGCCCTTAAGCGGTCGCTTTGCAAATGCAGCAAATGCAATAAGAGATGGTTTAATCGCAGCCTACTATGCCAAGCGAAATAAAGAAAATATTAAAATTCGTATTTACGATACAGAAGGAAACCCGGAAAAAATTGAACAGGTTTACCAGCAAGCCGTATCAAATGGTGCGCAATTTATTATTGGACCACTAAATAAAGCGTCTATCGCTAAACTCGCCGATCAAGATGACTTATCTGTGCCTACTCTTGCACTTAATTATATTAGTACTGATTACACTGTACCTAAAGATTTATATCAATTTGGATTATCACCAGAAGCGGAAGCACGTCAGGTTGCAGAACGCACATGGTTAGACGGTCATGTTAATGCCGCTGTGCTCACACCGATTGGCCCATGGGGAGATCGTGTTAATAAAGCCTTTACCGAACGCTGGGAACAAATTGGTGGTCGAGTGGTTGAGCAGCAAAGTTATAACTCCAGCAAAAATGATTTTTCACGACCTATACGTAAATTGTTAAATATTGATGACAGCAAAAGACGTTACCGTAAACTTGTACGCTTACTGAAAACAAAATTAAAATACTCCACGTATCGTCGTCAGGATATTGATTTTATTTTTATTGCCGGCTTCCCGAGACAAGCAAGACAGATTCGTCCGCAATTAAAGTTCTTTCATGCCAGTCAAGTACCTGTTTATGCAACCTCTCATATTTTCACCGGTAATTTAAATCCCGAACGTGATCGTGATATGGATGGTATCCGCTTTGGTGATATGCCATGGGTATTGTCAGAAACAGCATCACGTCATGGCCTGAGAACGGAAATAGAATCCTTAATCTCCAAGGCGGGTAATAAACATCAACGCTTGTATGCAATGGGTGTAGATGCATTTAATATCATTGCCGCATTAAATACGTTAAAAACTTATCCGTATGAACGCTATCAGGGCGAAACCGGTAGTCTAAGCCTGGATGAAAAGCAGCGAGTAAATCGCCAGTTAAGCTGGGTATACTTCCGAAGTGGCCGTCCAATTTTACTTGATCAAGCCAACTAATCATGCCGACAACCCGTGAGCAAGGTGAATATACAGAAAGCCTTGCCTGCCAGTTTTTAGAAAATAAAGGCTTCAAATTAATAGAGAAAAATTTTAACTGTCGGCTGGGTGAAATAGATCTCGTTATGCTTGATAACGAAACTTTAGTTTTTGTCGAAGTTCGTTATCGTCGTAATACCAATTTTGGCAGTGGTGCAGAATCAATCACGGCATCCAAGCAGGCAAAATTAATTAAAGCAGCCTCTGTATTTTTACAACAAAGTGCTAAACTAAACCAATACCCTGCAAGATTTGATGTTGTATCAATAACCGGTTTTATTGAAACCAGCGACCTTAGTAAGATAAACTTTGACTGGATTAAGAACGCATTTGGAGCATAAAGACATACTATGAGCACGAACACGACAGCAAATAATGTTATCGCAATTTTTGATGCTAGTATTCAGGCAAAACAAGATGCGAATAGTCTTCTTAATGCGCCCATCACATCTGCCATCGAAAAAATGGCCTCAGCACTTAAAAATGGCAATAAAATTCTCAGCTGTGGCAATGGTGGTTCGGCAGCAGATGCACAACACTTTGCAGCAGAACTGGTTTGTCGCTTTGAACGAGAACGTCCTGCTTTAGCGGCCATCGCTTTAACAGTTGATACTTCTGCTCTCACTGCTATTTCAAATGATTATCACTACGATGAAACCTTTGCACGCCAGATAGATGCTTTAGCAAAACCCGACGATGTTTTGCTAGCTATATCAACCAGTGGTTTTTCACCAAATGTTATACGAGCTATTGAACAAGCTCACGAACAAAATATGCTTGTTGTTGCCATGACCGGGCGTGATGGTGGACAAGTCGCCAAAATACTTAATAAAGACGATATTGAAATTCGCGTACCCTCTGAATCAACAGCACGTATTCAGGAAATACATTTACTGACTATTCACTGTCTATGTGATCAGATTGACGAGATACTCTACCCCGAAAAAAATTAATTCTAAATCTTGCGAGTATAAATCCCTTGTCTTTAGATCAAGCCTTCCTGAAAAAAATAAAACATGTTCTAGCTCCTGAACAAATATTAACAGATCCTGCTGATGTCTGGAGTTATGGTTATGATAATAGCCGTCAACATAATTCGCCTGATATTGTTGTTCAACCATCAACGCACGATCAAGTTCATAAAATAGTTTCCTTGTGTAATGAACATAAAATCCCATTAACGGCTAGAGGACGTGGCACAGGAACAACCGGTGCGACTGTACCATTACAAGCTGGCGTCATACTTTCAACTGAACGATTAAATAAAATTATTAAAATCGATCCGGCAAACCGCTATATTGTTGTTGAACCTGGCATCACCAATCAACAAGTGCAAGATGCTGTAAAAGAACATGGCTTTTTCTGGCCCCCCGATCCAACCAGCAGTGCTTATTGTTCTATTGGTGGCAACCTAGCTTATAATTCTGCCGGCCCTCGTACTATTAAATATGGCACCCCTAGGGAAAACACCTTTGGACTACGTGCCGTTACCGGCCTTGCAGAAGAAATTCGCACAGGTGTTTATACTTCAAAAGGTGTGGTTGGATATGACCTTACCCGCCTGTTAATCGGCTCGGAAGGAACACTCGCAGTTATTACAGAAGCCACTCTTAAACTCACTCCACTTGCCCAAAGCAAACGTACCATGCAGGTTATTTATGCAAATATTGAATCGGCAGCAAAAGCCGTTTCTGCCATCATGGCACAACCGACTATTCCCTGTGCCTTAGAGTTTATAGATGGTAATGCCATTGACATGATTCGTGACTACTCGGAAGTTTCATTTCCGGAAAATGCAGGCGCAATGCTCATGGTTGAAGTTGATGGTACAGAGGAACAATTAGATTATTCGGTTAACGATATTAAATCCGCATGCCACAGCGATTCATTACTTGATTTTAAAGTTGCAACCACAGAAGAGGAAATTAATGCCCTCTGGGCAACCCGTAAAGCCTTGTCACCGGCACTAAGAAATATTTCACCAAAGAAAATTAATGAAGATGTGGTTGTACCTGTTTCAAACATCCCGACTTTAATTCATGGCCTGGAAAAGCTTTCAAAGCAGTACGATATTCCTATTGTGAATTTCGGACATGCCGGTAATGGCAATATACATGTTAATTTATTATTTAATCCGGATGACGAAATACAAAATAAAAATGCACACCTCTGTCTGGATGATGTATTTGATTTAGTACTTAACCTTGATGGCACGCTTTCTGGTGAGCATGGCGTCGGGATAGAGAAACGTGATTTTGTCGATCGTGAAATTGAGCCAGTAACGTTAGCCTTAATGAAACGCATTAAAAAAGAATTTGATCCAAACGGTATTCTTAATCCAGGGAAGATGTTTCCTTTAGAATAAGTACTTTAAAAATACAAAACAATTAAACCACAGAGGTCACGGAGGCACACAGAGGAAAAACAATAACCTCAAACCTCGGTGTACCTCCGTGCCCCCTGTGGTGAATATTTTTAATTTTGTTTTCTACTCTGATAATTTAAAATTATAAAAAACATGCATAACAATATAGACCAAGATCATATTTGGCATCCCTACAGCGCCATGAATTCAGACTTACCAGTTTACGAAGTTGAGTCCGCCGAAGATGTTCGTCTTAAACTCAAAGATGGCCGAGAACTGATTGATGGCATGTCATCATGGTGGTGCATGATCCATGGCTACAACAACCCTGATATGAATGCCGCGCTTGAGCAACAAATAAAAAAAATGTCTCATGTCATGTTTGGCGGCTTAACTCATCGGCCTGCTATTAAGTTAAGCGAAAAACTTATCGAAATTACACCGGAGCCACTACAAAAAATATTTTATTCTGATTCTGGTTCTGTTGCAGTCGAAGTGGCGATGAAAATGGCCATTCAGTATTGGCATGCAAAAGGACAACCCCGTAAACAGCACTTTATATCATTACGTTCTGCTTATCATGGAGATACCTTTGCGGCGATGTCTGTGTCTGATCCAGAAACAGGAATGCACAGTTTATTTAAAGATACTTTAATAAAACAATTTTTCGTAAACCAGCCACGTTCCCGTTTTGGTGAAGAGCTTAATCAGCTAGATATTGATGAATTAGAAAACATTTTAAAACAGAATGCAGCTCAAGTTGCCGCACTCATACTCGAGCCTATTGTACAGGGTGCCGGTGGGATGTGGTTTTATTCTGCTGATTATCTTAAACAGGCAAGAGAACTTTGCAATAAATATAACGTACTTCTTATTTTAGATGAAATCGCCACCGGTTTTGGACGTACAGGTAAACTCTTTGCCTGTGAACATGCCAATCTTTCGGCTGACATTATGTGTATTGGTAAAGCGCTTACTGGTGGATATCTCACCTTAGCTGCAACCCTGACGACAAATGAAGTTGCTGATACCATTGATAAAGGTGATCCCGGCGTGTTTATGCACGGCCCAACCTTTATGGCTAACCCTTTAGCCTGCTCTGCGGCACTTGCCAGTATTGATTTATTACTTAAATCACAATGGGAAGCAAATATTTCACGTATTGAAAGGCAGTTAAAGCAGGAACTTCAGATCTGTAAAACATTTAATAGTGTAAATGATGTCCGTGTTTTAGGGGCTATTGGGGTTGTTGAAATGAAACAAGCTGTTGATATGAAGACTATCACGGAAGCTTTTGTTAAGGCTGGCGTGTGGATTCGCCCATTCGGAAAATTAATTTACCTTATGCCGCCTTACATTATTAATAGCAAAGATTTAACTAAACTTACCAACAGTATTATTCAAACGATAAAAAATTAATTTTTATTTAACCACTTTCAATTGTGGTTTACCTGATTTTTTAGGTGGCTCTGGTGGTGGCGTATTTTCAGGTGGTGTCGGCGGCAGACTGTTGGTGTTTTCATCAAACATCATACCCTGGCCATTTTCACGGGCGTATATTGCAAGCACTGCTGCAATCGGAACACTAATTTCCATCGCCTTGCCGCTGAAACGAGCATTAAACATGATGTAATCATTACCGAGTTGTAAATCACTAATGGCTGAGGGATTGATATTAAGTACAATTTTTCCGTCTTCGACAAACTCGCGCGGAATCATTGCGTAATCATTTTCGGCATTGACTAACAGGTAGGGAGTAAAACCATTATCGATAACCCAGTCGTAGATTGCTCTAATTAAATAGGGCTGACTGGAAGTCATCGATTCTGGTGGCTGTTCATTATCCAAACTATAATTCTCTTTACAAACAGTTTTAGATAGCGAGCATTTCTTGTTCTGCTTCCGTCAAACTTTCTTTAAACGCTTCGCGATTAAATACGTTTGCGGCATAAGTAATTAATGCACTTGCTGCAGCAGGTAATTCAACACCGTAGTGTTGTAAACGCCATAATAAAGGAGCAATCGCACAATCCATTACAGTAAAGTCATCACTCATGAAAAATTTCTTTTGTTCAAAAATTGGCGCAACGGTTAATAAACTGTCTGCTAATTCTTTACGTGTATTTTCTACATCTTCACCAGCAGCGATTTTATTTGATAATGTGTACCAGTCGCGTTCAATACGTTTTAGCATTAAGCGATTACGTGCACGAGAAACAGGATCAACCGGCATTAATGGTGGATGAGGAAAACGTTCATCCAGATATTCCATAATAACCTGATGACCATATAAAACGAGATCACGATCAACCAGCGTAGGAACTTCGTTATACGGGTTTAAATCTTTTAAGTCTTCAGGCGTGTCATCAAGATCAACATCATGTGATTCATAATTTATGCCTTTCTCTGCCAGTACGATACGAACCATATGGCAATAAGGATCAGAATCACTTGAATAAAGCGTCATTGCTAAACGTTTGTTAGCCATTTGTGCCATGTTGTTACCTCAATAATATTTCTTTTAAAAACAAAGATGGGGGGAATAATCCCCCCGACTTATAAATAACTATTTGTTAAGTAAAATGGCTCAAACTCACATCAGGAGAAGAGCCATTAACTTTTTAGTGAATATCTTTCCAGAATTCTTTCTTCATTGGATAAGCAACCAAGAAAAGTAAAACCAGGAATAATAACACGTAAATACCTAACTCATAGCGAACTAATTTAGCAGGTTCACCCATGTAAACCAGAAATGCTGTTAAGTCACGCATCGCATTGTCGTATTCAACTGCAGACATTTTACCTTCAGAAATAACTTCAAATTCTGGAGCAGCACCATGTTCATGCATTTCTTCTGCATTGACTAACTTTTTCATACCTTCGAGTTCCCAAAGAACATGAGGCATACCAACATCTTTAAATGTTGTGTTATTTACGCCAAATGGACGAGAGCTGTCTTTGTAGAAAGTTCGTAAGTAAGTATACAGCCAGTCTGCACCACGAGCTCGGGCAACTACCGATAAATCAGGTACCTTGGTACCAAAGTAGATTTTTGCATCTTCTGTTTGCATTGCGACCGTCATGGTTTCACCCACTTTTTCCGCAGCAAACATTAAGTTGCTGGATACCTGAGCATTCGTCAAACCAATGTCTTCCGCCATGCGGTTATAACGCTGGTAAGCAGCTGAATGACAACTTAAGCAGTAGTTTACAAATAAACGTGCACCACGTTGTAGTGATTCTTTATTGTGTAAATCATAATCTGCTTTATCGAGGTGTGCTTTACCAGAGGCCATCGCCAATGTTGGTAACACCATCAAAATTGCAAGTATTATCTTTTTCATTATCCTGTCACCCTCTCTGGTACTGCTTTCTCAGCATTAAGATTTGTATATAACGGAGCAAGGAACATAACCGTTAGATAAACAGCAGGAATCAACCAACCCATCATAATCAATTCACCTGTTCCCTCTACATGTCTCGCAAAATCGTTTAGAGAGAATAATCCCATCCAACCAATTAATGACATAAAGCTGAATTTCGCATCACGTGTTTTGCTGTGGAACCAAAGCACATAAAAGAAGACAAAATACACTTCAGAGAAACGTAAGCCTAATTCAGATAATACAGGAGCAACCGGTTTCACACCTAAGTAACCAAGGAAAAGGAAAACAGCAACAAATAACATTAAATTCAATTTGTGTAACGCACTACGATAACGAATTGATTTAATCGGATTGTTATCTAACCAGGGTAAGAATGCTAAAACAACAACACCACCACCCATTGCAACAACACCCAGGAATGGATCAGGTACTGCGCGAAGCATGGTATAAAATGGTGTGAAGTACCATACCGGTGCAATATGCTCTGGTGTTTTCAATGGATCAGCAGGAACAAAGTTCGCATGCTCAAGGAAATAACCACCCATTTCCGGACCAAAGAACATAATCGCCGCAAAGAACATTAAGAAAACAACAACACCTACGATATCTTTAACAGAATAATAAGGGTGGAAAGGAATACCATCTAATGGGATACCATCTGCGCCTTTATTTTTCTTGATTTCAATACCATCCGGGTTATTTGAACCTACTTCATGCAACGCAATAATATGTGCAACTACTAAACCAATAATGACCATTGGAACAGCTGCAACATGGAAAGCGAAGAAACGATTCAAAGTGGCATCAGAGATAACATAATCACCACGAATCCAGATTGAAAGGTCATCACCAATAAATGGAATGGCACCGAATAAGTTAACAATAACCTGTGCACCCCAGTATGACATTTGACCCCATGGTAATAAGTAACCCATGAACGCTTCGGCCATTAACGCGAGGAAAATGAACATACCGAAAAGCCATATCAATTCACGAGGCTTTTTGAATGAACCGTACATTAAACCGCGGAACATATGCAGATAAACAACAATGAAGAATGCCGAAGCACCTGTTGAATGCATATATCGAATTAACCAGCCCCAGTTCACGTCACGCATGATGTATTCAACTGATGCAAAGGCTAAAGCTGCATCTGGTTTATAGTGCATGGTCAGGAATATACCTGTTACAACCTGAATCACTAAAACCAGTAATGCTAATGAACCAAAGAAATACCAGAAGTTAAAGTTCTTTGGCGCATAATATTTAGAAAGATGTTCTTCCCACAGCTTTGTAGCCGGGAAACGGGCATCAACCCAACCCATGAAAGCTTTTAACGTATTCATAATCATTATGCTGCCCCCTCATCTACACCAACAATGATGCGTGTCTCAGATAAATACTTATGTGGAGGCACAACAAGATTTTTAGGTGCTGGAACATTTTTAAATACACGTCCAGCTAAATCAAAACGTGAGCCATGACAAGGACAAAAGAAGCCACCACGCCAACTTTCACCAAGATCAGCCGGACCAATTTCTGGACGGTAAGTTGGAGAACAACCTAAGTGAGTACAAATACCCACTAAGATAGAGTATTCAGGCTTAATCGAGCGAACAGCATTTTTTGCGTATGCCGGCTGCTGACTTTCAATTGTTGAAGCTGGATCACGCAAATTATCATTCAATGTGGGTAAATCCTTAAGGTTTTGCTCAGTACGGCGAATAATCCATACCGGTTTACCACGCCATTCAACACGCATCATTTGCCCTGACTGAAGCTTACTAAAATCAGCTTCAACGGGTGCACCTGCCGCTTTCGCGCGCGCACTCGGGTTCCAGGATGCAATAAAAGGTACCGCAGCAAAACCTGCTCCCACAGCAGCAACACCCGTAGTTGCAGCTATTGTGAGAAACCGACGTTTGCCGTTATCGACGCCATCTGTCATTAGAAATCTCCCAAAATCGTTTTTATATGGCTAGCAAAGACTGCTAGTCCTGATTGTTTAGCGTTTGAAACGCAAAAGCACCCTGAAAATCACTCATTTACCTTCAAAATGCCCAAATTTTTTGGCGAGCGTATTTTGGCCGATCGTAGCCATTTGGTCAAGGAGAGTCGAATAAACCCCAGTAGTTCAATAGGTTATACAGGATTAGCAATATCAATGAATTGATGATCTAAATCAAAATGTTCTGCTAAATGTTCTGCTAGGGCCTGCACCCCATAACGCTCGGTTGCATGGTGCCCGGCAGCATAATAATGAAGACCGTATTCTCGTGCCAGATGAACCGTTTGCTCCGATATTTCACCACTTAAATAAGCATCCACACCAAGTTCAGCTGCAGCTTCGATATAGTTTTGAGCTGCCCCGCTACACCAGGCAAGCGTATGAATTTGTTCACTATTTTCACCAATATGCATTGGTTCACGACCTAATACGGTACTTATTTTCTGGCTAAATTCAGCAGCTGACATTGGTGTTTTTAAAGTGCCGTACATGCCAACAGCTTCATCCGTGGAAGGAAAACTACCGGCAATATTCAGCTCCAGTATTTCAGCCAGCTTGGCATTATTGCCATACAACGGGTGCGCATCGAGGGGTAAATGATAGGCAATTAAATTAATTTCCGATTTAATTAAATGACAAATACGCTGATATTTTAGTCCAGTAATTCGCGCATCTTCACCTTTCCAGAAATAACCATGATGAACCAGCAATACATCCGCTTTTTCTTTAATGGCAGCATCAATTAGTGCCTGACTTGCTGTTACTCCGGAGATGATCTTTTTTACCTCGGTTTTACCTTCGACTTGCAAACCATTTGGGCAATAATCATGAAATCGCTCGATTTCCAGCATATTATTAGAATAATTAAGTAAATCTTTTAACTGAACCATGCCTAAAACCCTTTCCTAGGTTAATATCGATATATTAATTTAGTTTAACGGAATTTCTTATGCGTGTTACCAAACTCATTACATTTATTATCCAATTTACCAGTATTGGCTTAGCGGCGGCTTTTCTCGTTTTATATTTTTATTCCGACAAGGACAAAAATGCTGATCATGCTATTGTAAACGGTAACCCTGAAATAGTTGAGCTAGTGGAGTCAACCCGCACTATTCCTTCAACGCCTTTAAATTCTTATGCGCCGGCAGTAAAAAATGCCGCGCCGGCGGTTGTTAATATCCAAACGACTAAAATTATTACTGAACGTAAGCATCCTTTAGCAAATGATCCTGCTTTTAGGCAGTTCTTTGGTGATAGCATAGGTGAACCACGAAAGAGAATGGAGTCGAGTCTTGGTTCTGGCGTTATTGTAAGTCCACAAGGTTACATACTGACGAACAACCATGTCATTAAAGCGGCAGATGAAATTCTCGTGGCACTCAAAGATGGGCGAAATGCTAAAGCAACAATTGTTGGCACAGATCCCGATACCGATCTTGCGGTATTACATATTGATTTAAAAAATCTACCGGCAATTACTCTCAGTAAAACTCATAATGAAGTGGGTGATATTGTGTTGGCGATAGGTAATCCTTTTGGCGTAGGTCAAACCGTTACATCCGGCATTATTAGCGCCACCGGCCGAAACATGCTGGGCATAAATACCTTCGAAAACTTTATTCAAACCGATGCTGCAATTAACCCCGGTAATTCAGGTGGTGCATTAATTAATTCCCACGGTGAACTGATTGGTATTAATACTGCAATATTTTCTCAAAGTGGTGGCTCACAAGGCATTGGTTTTGCTATTCCATTGAGTCTGGCACGTAATGTATTGACTCAAATTATTGAATACGGACATGTAAAACGGGGTTGGTTAGGTGTGGCGATTCAGGATATGAATGCCGAACTTGCAAGCTCGTATGAAATGAACAAAGTCTATGGTGTGATTATTAATGGTGTCGCAAAGTCTGGCCCGGCCGATAAAGCAGGCATAAAACCCGGTAGTGTCATTACTCATATCAATGACATCGAAGTAAAAGATACGCACCACTTATTAAATTTAGTCAGTCAGATAAATCCTGGTAGTAAAATTACGATAAAAGGAATTAGTCAGGATGGTGAGTTTGAAACAACGGCAAGAGTGATACAGCGACCCACTCAGGAATAAAATAATTTATATTTTCCCGCATATGATATGCGGGAATTTCATCTTTTAAAATTATTATCCTAATAATTTTTTAAATACTTCAAGGAACTTTTTATTTTCTTCCGCAGTTCCAACCGTTATACGTAAACAATCTTTAAGCAGGCTACCCGCCGGATTTAAATTTTTAATTAATACACCCTGCTCTTTTAAACCATTAAATATCTTGTCAGCCTGACCGCTTGCAACACGAACCAGAATAAAATTTGCCTGACTGGGATAAGCTGTAATATTTTCAATTAGAGATAACTCGTTAAATAAAGATTCTCGATCAACGCAAATCTTCTGTGTTTGCTTATCTAAAACATGACGATTTTTTATCGCAAACTCTGCACTAGCCTGTGTAAGAATATTTATATTATAAGGCAAACGCACTTTATCAAATTCATTCAACCATTCAGCTTTACCTGCGAGTAAACCTAAACGTAACCCCGCTAAACCCATTTTAGAAACCGTGCGCATAACTAATAAATTGTCATACTCTTTTAGCATGGGCATAAAACTTTTTTCTGCAAAGGCATGATAGGCTTCATCAACAACGACAACGCCCGGAGCAACATCAATAATATTTCGAATCGTTTGTTCATCAAATAAATTACTGGTTGGATTATTTGGATACGCTAAAAAAATAACAGCCGGTTGATGTTTTTTTATTGCAGCAAGAAATGCTGCTTCATCAATAGAAAAATCTTCTTGTAATGGCATCGCAACGTAAGGCATCCCCATAAACGTTGCAATCATTTTGTACATAACAAAACCGGGCTCTACAGATAAAACAACTTTATCATCACCAGCCATAGCCATCATAATCATTTGTATCAGTTCGTCTGAACCATTACCCAATAAAATTTCAGCGTCATCAGGAACAGCCATTGATTCACGCAAATGTTGTTTTAACACCTGAGCTCCCGGATCAGGATAACGATTTAATTCTACATCACGAATGACATCTAACCATTGCTCAACCAAATCATCCGGCCAGCGATACGGGTTTTCCATAGCATCAAGCTTGATGGTATCTGCCGAGTCAGGTACATGGTAGGCAGATAACGCTCTTACTTCTGGCCGGATAAAATTCTCAATTTTTTCTGATAATTTTGTTTTATGATTCATATTCGTCATTTCAATGTCATAGTGAGCTATGTATTTTACAGTAGATTAGTCTGTTTCGTCGGATTAATTAACGCAGTTCAGTCACAACATGTAATGAACGACCATCTCCCCGCCCCTGATCATCAATGACCCGAACAAGATATTGACCCGGTTTAGCGGGCCAGAACAAAGTTTTACCCGGTTTGCTGGTGCCAATAAAGCGCTCATCAATAAACCAGTAAAGTTTTTTAACATCACCATCACTCACCGCCATAAAGGGGATTTTCTGTTTTTTATCCGGGCGAAATTGATAACTCAGTTTAGTACGCGGAGAAGTGATCATCGGCTTTTTACCCCGCTGGCTAATCTGGTTAATATTACAGTCAGGATGATAAGGAGGTGGAACCCGACGAGGTATACCCGCTTTCTTAAAAATATTTAATAAATCCGATGACCAGAACTCATAAACCTTTTCAGTTGTGTCTTTAACTCGGTTATTGCAGGCACGTAAGCCCGTTTTTGTTTCTATATAAACAGGCCGATGGATCTGGCATTTATCAATCGGTGAAACACCGGGAATAAACCAGGTGCTTTTTTTATGTTTGCAATAACGTGTCGGTAACTGGCCAGAGATAGCACACACTTCAACCGGTTCAACCGACAAAGGTGGAATATACTTTGGCACACTAAAGTTTTGTTGTTCAGATCGAATTGCGTTAATAATACGAAAAAATAACGGCGCCGCTGCCCGTCGCCCAACAAAGGCCGGGTTGCCATGGCCATCAAAATTACCCACCCACACGGCTAATACATAATGCCCAAAAATCCCCACCGACCAGGCATCACGATACGCATACGATGTCCCCGTTTTCCAATACACCGGTAACGGTTGTTTTAACCATTCCTGTTTAAACCCCTGTTTTGGTGGCAAGTTATGTTGCAACATATCCAGCAGCATAAAACTGCTCGCATCACTTAAGAGTTGAGTACCTTCTTCTTTTTTCTCAGTCGATAACCAGCGCAGATTTTTATGTTTACCTTTATTCGCCAGAGTCGCATAAAGCCCAACAAGTTCATCCATACGCACTTCAGCACCGCCAAGCACCAACGCTAAACCATAATGCCTTCGGCTCTCGGGTAGATTGACGTTAGCCTTTTTTAAAAAGGTATAAAGATCAGGCTTCTTAAGTAATGTCGCAACATGAATCGCCGGAATATTTCGACTCTTGATTAAGGCATCCTGAACTGTAATCGGGCCCGAAAATTCTTCATCAAAGTTTTCAGGATTATAATTACCAAAACTTGTCGGCGAATCTTTAAGTAAACTTTGCGAATGAATCAATCCTTGATCAATCCCCAGCGCATAAATAAAAGGCTTTAAAGTTGAACCGGGTGAACGCCGGGCAAGAACGCCATTCACCTGCCCCTGAATCAACGGGTTATAAAAGTCCACCGAACCTAACAAAGCTTTAATCGACATATCGCGGTAATCAATCAGTAATGCAGAGGTGTTATACAACCCGACACTCTTTTGACTTTCCACATAAGCTTTCGCCTGCCTGACCAAAGTGTCCTGCAAAGCAGAATCTAACGTGCCTTCAAGTTGAGATTGTTTGGGATACATTTTAAGCACAGCATCAACATAATGCGGAGCAAGGAAAGGTAACTTTGATAATGGCCGAATGTCCGGTACCTGTTTTAACTGTTCAACACGTTCTTTATCCACCGGGTTCTCTTCTAACCATTCATCCAGTAAACGTAAACGCGCTTGTTGCAAAGCACTGGTTTGTGTTTTATTGCGCACAGGAAAACGACGTTGTGGGTTTTGCGGTACGACCGCAAGGGTTATCGCTTCATGTGTTGTTAAATTTTCAGCGCGTTTATTAAAATAAACTAAACTGGCCGCACCTACTCCTTCAACATTACCGCCATAAGGCGCAAGGTTTAAATACGATTCAAGAATATCATCCTTAGAATAAAACCATTCCAATTGAATCGCGCGAAATATCTGCTCAAGTTTGCCACTCACCGTTCGGGTTTTAAGCTTAAAGCGAATACGTGCCAACTGCATGGTAATGGTCGATGCCCCGAACGCCCTGTTCTTAACCACATAGGTTTTCCATGCAGCTTTCATTAAAGCCGAAGGATTAAAACCCGGATGCCAGTAAAAATACCGGTCTTCATATAATAAAGTAGCATCAATAATTTTTTTTTCAATTTTTGCAAGCGGAACCCAGAGGCGATAACGATCATCGGGTGATAAGGTTAATCGAAGCAGTTTACCGTTATTGTCATAAACAGCTTTTGAAAAGCCTTCGGTGTGAACCAGTTTTGGTGCGGGGAGAAAACTTAAAAACAGTAAAAAAACGGCAAAAGCAATAATAACTTTTTGATAAGTGCGAAGTTTAGAAAAAAACATAAGTTATATGCTTATGATTCTGCTTCATCAGCAACATCGAGTTCATAAGTAACATGCAATGTGTGAGTTTGATTCGGTTGAAGAGAAACGGTATCTTCTGCCGCATTCGCAGATTCAACACATAACATTTTGAGATAACCATCCTGACCTAAATCACCCATTTTATTCGCAACCGCTTCCCATGGGTTCCAGACTACAGTGGATAAGCTACCTTGCTTACTAATAACAATCTTTCTTTTAGCATCATCAATAACAAGCGTATCAGGAGTATTCAAATAGATACGGTCAACTTCTTTATTAACAGTAACATTTCCAACTTGCGTTTTACGACTAAAAGAAGTTGTTTTATCAAGATAATCTTTTCCATCTAATCCTGACAACGTCGTTTTACTCACATCATCAACACTGAAATAAGTGTGTAAAGCCTGCCCAATTGTTATTTCTTGATCACTGTTATTAGTTGTAATGAGCTCAAGACTTAATTTTTTGCCTATTGTTATTTTATATTCTGCAACGGTGGCGTGTGGCCACATGGTCTGCTGGTTTTCATCAAGTTCTTTAGTATCAAGTTTAAAAATAACTTGAGTTTCACCCGTATCGAGTTGTTGTGTTGCTACAACTTTCCATAAAACAGTTCTGGCAAAACCATGTGCAGGAAAATCATCATTAGTTTCATGAGCACCGAACCACGGCCAGCAAATCGGAATACCACCTCGAACAGACTTGCCAACAGCAAAAGAGGCATCATCCGACACCCAAATCACATCTTTTTCACCCGCAGGCACCCAACTTAAAACATGCGCACCTTGCAGACTTATAACGGCACTGGCGAGTTCGTTTTTAATCTCAATAACAGGAATATCACCCGCGCCCATCTTAAAATTAAGCTGATTATTTTTGTCTTTAAGTGAAAGGTGTTGATTTAAATTTTCTGTGGAATTCATTGTTCAAACCCGGATTCATTCAATCTCATGGAAGGCGTATTTAAAACTACATCTCTCTGCACCTTATTTCTCTTCTTAGTTTTATAATTTACATTAGAAACAGTTGGCCTCTGACACCGTTATTTTCTGACACCTATTTCTTTTATTTTTAGGTAATAACTGGAATGTTTGATATAGCTGATTTGTAGTATGCATAGTGAGAATGTTTTTCGTCGAATAGTTGTTCGAATGACAATATTAGAGTAGAAAACATTGAGTCAATCGAAATAGATATTTTTTGACGAATGCGTTTTATATATGCCACAATGTATCTATGGACGGCAGAAAAAATAAAATGCCCTCGAATCATATCTAAGACACTAAGTTCATGGTCTTTCAGTTGTAATATTATTTCCTTAGCGCGATCATCTGTAATGGAAAACTCTAAACCATTTATAAGCTTATCAACTTTTTTATCGCAGATAAGATCTGATGATTGTGTTTTCATAAATCTACTGCAATTGCTACCGGCAACCACACACCCATGCCCTTGGATATGATTTTCTATGTCATAGACTAATAGCGGCTCTATTGTATCTGAGAACTCATTTAACCAGTCCAATATTTCTTGGCGATTAATCGATTTGTTTGGAATCTTACCAAGACTTCGAATTGATTTTATTATTGAGTCTACTGATATTATGGTATTTTCAATAGAGTAACCATAAGTTCTAATTATATTAGGGTGAGTGATATTGGCATCAAATATAGAATAATCATGATCAATAGCAACGAGCACATTGGTTTTTCCAGATACAATAGTTTGAATATGCTTATCAAGTTTAGGTTTACCACCTACCTCTTGAACTTTTACACATAAAGTTGAGAACCTCTCAAAGAGATATTCCCAAAATGGAATATCTTCATCCCCTTCTACAAATATCATAGTATCAACAGAGTGGAATTTACCAAGAACATTTAAGGCATCATCCGAATATTCTAACTCAGGCATTAATCAAGTTCTCCATATCAAAAATCGAATCTCTATATTTCGAAGCTACTTCTGGAGAATGGGTTGCTGCAATTACTTGAGCCCGTGGGTTAAGTTGACGTATTGCCGGAATTACCATCCTTTGCCATTGAATATGAAGCGATAATTCAGGCTCATCTGCCAAAAACACATGCGGTCTTTGTTTTTGGAGCAAAGATTCTGTCAATAAAATAAGTAATTGTTTTTCACCGGATGATAGTCTCTCATACGGAATTATTCCCTGCTCATTAGAAATAATTAGATCACCGGATTCGAATACAAATTCTTTATCCTCGATAAATGATTTAAGGATGGATAAAAATAAATTTATTTGAGAGAATATTTTTTCTGTTTTCTCTTCAGCACCCAACGACATATTAATTATTTTCCGTGTTTTTCTTAGTGCCTCTAATGATCTAAAGTCAACACTTCTTGCCTGTCTAGTAACTTCACTTTCTTCATTTGCACTACCTTTTAACTCATTAATTGCTGTATCAATAGCGTTCACATGGAAGGTGATTTTTCTACGCACATCGCTGTCAATTGCATTAAGTTGTCCGTAAGCAGAAATAAGTCGCGATTTTTCTTCATTTTTATCAAAGTCTAATGCGTACCCAGGTTGATCTGCATCTTCCTTTCCGTATAAAATTGAAGCAAGAACATCTTTTTGAAGCTTAGAGGAAATATCTCTCGCACTAATTGATAATTCAAGTTGATAGTGAGTTAGTTGGCGCAGTATTTCAGATAACCTATAATCAACTGGGGATATAATCCTTGCTCCATGCCTGTCTCTTACTTCATATTCATCTTCACTTCTCATTCTATAAACTGATAATGAAGAAAGGGAAACAAGCTCATCAAGTATACTCCTTATCTCTGATGATTCTTCATGAGCTCTTTTTCTAATACTTAATGGCAACCTACGATTATCAGAATCAATAAGCCGAACTTTATATTTTTTCTGTGATATTTGATATTCAAATACAATGAATGGATATTGATTTTCATCAATTTTTCTTGCCTTTATAGTTCGTTTTTTCTTACCATCAATTAAAATGATTTCAACTGAATCAAAATCATTATTATTTATCCCATCCAAATCAACAGAGAGCACTGAATACAAAATGTTCATAAACGTTGTTTTGCCAGTTCCATTTTTTCCAATAATAATATTTACATCAGTATTGAATTCGCACTTGGCATCAAACCTATGCCAAAACCCGTTTATTTTGATTTTTTGTATTTTATACATATCAAGATGTTTCCTAATTTTTTCTTTCGCCTAACAACCAAGCTATGCGGCGCAAACAAAGCGCAGCGTAGTTTGCGTCCGAACAAGCGCATTGTTATAAATAGGTGTCAGAGAACAATTTTTTCTAATATTAAAAGATATTGCTCTCTGATACCTATTTCCATTCTTTTTAAACCTGAACATTGCTTACCTCTTGATAAGACCTAACGCCTGTGTAATAGGGGTAAGCTTGCGATCATCCTAATTGACGCGTTTATTAAATAGCTAGCCACCACGGTATTTAACAACTATACCATCTAAACCGATAGAATAATTTTCTTCTCTTAAATCGCTATATTGTTCCGAAAATCTAGATTTTGATATTAATGAAATCATTTCAAAGTCTCTTTGCTTGATAAGCTCGTGTACTTCCTCGTCAATCCCAACACTAAGATTAATGCCCTTAGCTTCAAAATCAATCGAGTAATATCTAAAACCATTTTCAATCTTAAGCTCAAGTTTCCTATCCAAAGCATTTTCAATTAAAAATATTGGCTTATAGCTTGAATCAATAAACTTATCTTTCTTAATCCGGTAATTTTTTATTTTCTTACTTTCAGGATCTACTAAATGGGTTAGTATTCGTTCGTCATTAAAATAAGTTGCACATGCATTAAGTGTCTGAGGAGCCACTCCGTCAATAGTAGCAACTCGTTGGACCTGTTCCTTAGCACTCAATATTTTCGAATTTAATTGATTTATTGACATGCCTTTAGCTTCAAATACATGCCAGTCACCGTTAGAGCACTGTCCAACAAGATCCGGTTCTCGACCAATTCCTTCATCTGCCTCATTAAATTCGATCGCACTTAGTGTTTTTAGACTTTCAACATGTATCAGGCTCGGAACATCTAGTAACTTTTCAGCGTAAAATTTTGCAAAAGCCATTCCCAAGTTATAACTTACAATTCTTTTCTTATCACTTACGTGAGTATGGTAGATAGGGTGCAACCTCATACCATTTCTATCAGACTGCATGTTCTCAAAAACGATTCCTATCTTTTCTACAACAGAACTATAAATTGTGCGTGCCAACCCATAGTCTCTAATCTGTTGCTTCGAAATAAAGCTTGGATTACCAACTGTAATCATCGCTCGGTATAGATCCAACTTTCTACAAAACACACTTTCTTCGCCATTTGAATTAACATGTCTATGGCGGTTAGTGTAGTCACTACTTCGATAGAAAATTAAAGGCAACACACCCTCCTTTTGCCATTTAACGATTTGCATAAGGAGCTTTTAAAAGAGAAGCGAGAGCGCCTCTTTTAAAAGTCCCAATGAGTGATAAGCGAATGTTCTTGATGCACTTGTTATGTGTTTCTTGATTTTTCATGTTTTTCAATAGCTTTTTCAATTGTTTCTTGACGGTGTTTTTCATAATTAAAGTCAATGGTTTTGAAATGACCTAAAGCCACTGTTGTTGCTACTACGGCAGTGGATGCTACCCAAGTAACTTTATTTTCGAATAATTTAGTTAGCTTATAAATAACATTATTGTGATTTAGAATTTCTGCCTCTAATACAACTGCTATATTATCGGCAAGAGTAATAGTGGCGGCAATAAATATAAAGATTACAAGCACTCTACCAACCCAATGCAGACTATGAACAGCTATATTTATAGTTTTCAATGTTTTATCTATTAGCCAAAGTATAAATAATTGTATTTCACTTAATATGTCTATAATTGTTTCTTTCACCCAATAAGGCACATAAAATAGATAGCCAAAGATTAAAGCTACAATAGTGGCCGAAATGATTATCTTTATTAAAATTTCCATATTTGTTTTTTACACATGTAAATAGGTGTCAGAGATCAATTGTTTCTAATATTAGAGGATATTGGTCTCTGACACCTAACACCTATTTCCAATAATTTGTTATGCAGCAATCTCATGATCAATATCCCAGCCAGGAAAAACTAAAACGGCTGGATGGCATTTTAATGCTCTTGCAAGAACTTTAGCTCTCTCAACACCGAGTTTTATTTTATCGTGCTCAATTGCTGAAAGGGTAGACTGAGGTATGCCTGTTATAGCAGATAACTCATTTTGACTTAATTCTTGTAATTCACGAATGATACGCACAGATTCACCTATCGATACATTTGTTCTTTTTTGTGCTTTTTTATAGTCTTTCATATTATTTCCTCCGGTAGTCATGAGCTGTTACTTTGACTACTTTCACAAAAAGTTGTTCATCTTCGATTTTGTAAATAATGCGGTATTGGATATTGAGACGAGATGAACGATAACCTTTCCACTCACCTCGAAGCGCCTCATCATTAAAGCCCTTAATTTGTTTTAGACCTTTTGGCCCAGATATAGCCACGATATCTTTCCATTTTTCATATCGCTTAAGTACATCAATAGGCAGTGATTTTAGCTGCTTTATTGCATTTTTATGCTCATATATTTTCCACATACCAAATATAGTATAGATACCATATATGGTATGTCAAGTTTTTCCAGCATAACTAAAATAGGTGCCAGAGACAAATTGTTTCTAATCTTTGAGAATATTGAACACAAACACCTATTTCTTTAATCTCTTATCTAGTTACACCATGGATAGCAAGAAGTGAGAGTAAAAGGCAAATTTTTACCTGTTTTAAACACTGGATTCTCGCCTTCGCGGGAATGACGCTTCCAATCATTTACACTTTAAGGCTTAACCACAGAAATTTTTCCGCCCAAACTTCTCGCCATTACACTCCGATCATACATCGACTCACCAAAGGTCGGTGGCACTTTATAATCACCAACATTAATGGCTTTAATGCGGTAAACAAATTCCTGTACACTTGAGCCAACAGCACCAAAGACAATCATGCGATCTTCGCGTGAGTCCACATACTGTGGGTTCCAGCTTGACTGATTTTCGCGTAGGGATTTATCCAGTACCACTTCGAAGCCGCCGGGTAGTAAATCGACTACTGCAACATTGTAATGTTGTTTATTGTTCAACGCTCTGACTTTTAAATGAACGTAAGCTTCTTCACCTAAGGTAACTTTATCGATTACGTCACCTTTTGCATTACGGTATTCACGTTGCACTTCAAGTTGTTCTTTGATGTCTTTTGTTGGCAAAGCTTTATCGAAGCCAGCTTCTGTCACTTGATAGAACAGGTTGTGATCATCTTCTGAATCAATTTGAATTGATTTTGCTTCTTGTGTAAACGGTATTTGCGGGAACAGCCCCGGTGGAATACCCAGCTCACGTTTTTCTTTGCTTGCCAGTACTTCCTGAATTTTCAGTTTCATTTCTTTTGGCGTACCGGTTGCCGTGGCATAGGTATCGAGTGCAAGAATCACTGAAGCGGATGACAAGGTATTAAAGTTTCCACGTAATACAGGCTTGACTAATTTTTCCAGTTCATCTGCTTTAATGTCTTCTAAACGATCTTTAAAGTGGTATGACAGCACATAGAGCAAGTGTGCGTCACGTAACAGGCCATCGTAGAAATGCTGATAATCGGATATTTGCAGATCACCTAGTTTCGATTTACTGATAATTTTATTCGCTTCACTTTCAAGACGTAACATCTTGTAGGTTGCGGCAATATAAATACCGGTTAAATCTTTTTCCCAATTTTCCGGCTTCATTTCTTCAGCCAGTTCTTTTCTTAAACCATCAAGCATGCGGGTTGTAACAATACCATTACGTGTTAACACATAAATAGCATAGGCTCGGTCACGTGCTTTCGATAAAGAATCTATTGGTCTTGAAGCGAGCTGTTTAAGGAAACCCAGTCCCCGTTGTAATAGATCCCTTGGTACAGGATAACCACGTTCACGTGCTTCGGTTAAAAAATGTAATGCATAAGTTGATTGGTAATTTGAGACATGTGAATTTGCCGACCAGAAACCAAATGCCCCTTCCGAATTTTGTCTGCCGCGTAAGATACGAATAATTTGTGACAGGCTTTTTTCGACATCTTTTGTTTTATAGCCAAACTCTGGTCTGTCTCGTAAAATAATGGCAGGGAATGAACGACTCACTAGCTGCTCGGTACACATGTAAGGGTAGTTCCCCAGATAATGAACCAATCCACGCGCCATACCGAGCGGAACAGGTGATGCGCTGACTTCCAGTTTTCTGAAGTGTGGATACATATCACGATCAACCAGGACATTCACATTATCATCCTGTAAATAACCGCCGGTGACTTTTGTCATGTAGGGCACGGCTGGTCTGACACTTAGATCAACCCGGTAACGACTCTTTTTGATTCCATCTTTACCTGCATGACTCACAATAAAGGTAAACCGACCTGAACCGAGTACATCATTCGCTTTTATTTTATAACGGGTACTTTGTTCATGCCCTTCACTAATGCTTAACGTCTGAGTAGCATCGGTTAAAACTTTTAAGTGCCGTGATGTTTCAAGTGTCACGGTTACGGGTGCATTTTTACCTGACTTTTCAAGGTTGTTTGCAACATTAACACTGACACTGAATTCATCACCCGGTGCAACAAAGGTCGGAACATTTGGACTAATAATAAAGTGGCCTCTTACCAGCGTACTATTCTTTGCAACACCAATAGCCTGATCAGCAACGGCAACAGCCATGATGCGTAATTTGCCATTAAAGTGATCCGGCACGGAGTAAACAACTTCGCCTTGACTACCGTCTGTTTCCATAATACCCGACCAGAATACAACCGATTTCTTTTGTTTACGTTGGAATGGATTAAGGTTATCACCCAGTGCTTTCATTGCTGCCATATCACCCCCGCCCGGTGCGGATAAGGCTTTAACCAGGTCAAACTCAGGTAATAACAAATCAAGAATTTGTGATGTTGTGACCTCTAACGCTTTCTTTTTAAAGAAGTGAGATAAAGGATCAGGCATTTTATAACCTGCAACCTGTAAGATACCTTCGTTTACCGCAAACACAACCAGTTTACCCGGACGTTCTGATTTATACTTAATGGTGAGATCTTCACCGGGGCGTGCAATTTCCGGTGTCTCCAACATCACTTTGTTAACACGCGCAGATCGATTCACCGTAAATGGCATAACCCCGTAACTTAAAGGACTCATGAAAATTTCTTTTGAGTCCGGCGCACGAATAAAACTGACATTAACGTAACCATTACCTTCAAGATCATACGGAACAGTAATACTTTGCATTGAACTGCTTGTGGTGGTTTTAAACCATTTGTACGAATAGACACGATCACGTTCAATGGTAATTAAACCTGCACCAACGTAGGGCGCTTTAATTTGCAGTTCAATTTCATCACCCGGATTGAAATCCGTTTTATTAAGTTTAATTTGTAACTCGGCATTTTTATCTAAACTTCTTGCCAGATTCGCGTCACCGACTACCGAAAAATTAATTTTGTTTAACTCGGTATCGTTACCATCACGAATAACAAGAGTGAATTCACCCGATTTATCGGTGGGTAAGGTATAACGAGTATTATCCTTTGAGATTTTTAGTGCATCACGTTTAAGCGATGTTTTCTTTTTAACCGACTGGTATTTATATGTACCATCATTTTGTTTGGTTAAAACAGATACATGACGTTTTTCGATGAGCTCCATCTGTAAACCGGACACATCTATTTTATCTAAGTCGGGATTTACCGCGACTAAATCAACCGTTCGTTCGCTGTCTTTATGAATGTAATTTAATTTACCATCCGCTTTATAACCCACAAGATAGGCCAAGGGTGAAATTAACACCGAGCGTTCTGCGGACACTCCCCGGCCACCTTCTGCTTCATAACCCTGCGTTGTTAAACTGAGCCGGTAAGTCGCTTTTGCGAAACGGCTTAAGTCGATATCAAAAACAGAAATTCCTTTGTCATCGGTCTGAGTATCATTTAAACGTTCAGAAAATGAATGCTTGGCACGTAAAGGATCGTAAAAGCGAAAGGCTTTGTATTTTCTAAAGTAAGGCTGTGCAGGTTTTAAATTAATACTGGCTGCAATTCGGCGATTAGATGCCGGTATGCCGTAGAGGTTTTGTAATGAAACCCGGCCTTGTAGCCCTTCGGGAGAAACCCAGCCCGATTCTCTTTCTTTGGAGAAGCGCGTCTGAATTTTCATTCTGTCCGGAATAAACTCTTCTACACGCACGGTTGTTGAACCGAGTAAATTTTTTCTGTATTTATCTTTAATTAAATAAGCCCGAATCTGATATTCACCTGTTGGCGAAGTGTATTCGGTTTTATAGTTCACTTCTTCAAAGCCACTATCATCAAGCTTTAGCTTTTGTCTTTTAACGGTTAAACCCCGGGCATCGTTAATCACAATTTCCATTGGTAAACCTTCCAGCTCTTTATCCCAGTCACCCGAGCGAACTATCATACCAACATTAAACTTATCTCCCGGACGATAGATTCCCCTGTCTGAAAAAAGATATGCATTTAGCTTTTCTCCTTTACCCTGCTGATAGATACCGCCTGTATCAAAGCGTGAATAGTTAAGACTTCTGTTGCCTTTATTATAAGGAATAAAAGATACGTCCTGCCCTTTGGTTACCAGATAGGCAACCGGGGTTTTTTCACGTTTAAGATCTTTGAATGAAGGGAAACTTGCGCGACCTCGTGCATTGGTTGAAACCTTGTAAACCGCGATACCATTTTTACCCAGTATTTTTACTTCTGCATTAGATACCGGTTTACCTGTACTCAATGATTGCACAAAGATATCATGCGTTTTATCGGCATTATCTTTTACCAGTATTCCCAAATCGGTTACCAGAATTAAACGTTCATCAGATGTGCCACTTGCTCTTTTATATTTTTCATCCCAGCGTTGGACTTTAAAGAAAAACAAGCCACGTTTTTTCCCGGCAGTTCCAAGGTTAAGATAAGGTGAAAAATCAAACGCAGTATATTGTGCTTTTTCTGGCCCTGTTGTTCTTAACCTGCGTGTCTTTGTAAACCTGTCAGTAATGTTATCTGCATCAAAGTTATAATTTGTAAAATAATGGCTTAAGAAATTACCATTTGACTGACTCACCAGATGATTAATTTGCCCCGGTAAAACCCGGCCTACTTCAAATTGAATTGACTTTATGCCACGGGAGACGATAGATAACTTTCTTTCGCCACGCATTCCCAAAATTGCACCTTCGTGCATAATTTTCAGCTCTCTCGGGTACTGTGGTACCCGACGAACATTCTCAGAGGCATCGGCCAGAATGTATCCACCAAAAGAACGTGTACCCTTATTAATTTTTACATATAAACTACGCCCCGGTTTTGAGCTATAACGAAAGCTATGCATATTTGAATATTCATGCTCTGTTGGAATGGCCTTAATCTCAAGTTTTGTGGAAAGTGCTAAAACTTGTGGTCCCACATCGTTTAGCCCCCAGTATCTATAATTACGTTGTCCGCGTCGTCCTAGTACAGCGGGTTTATCACGAGGTAATTCATACACAGTAATGTTTTTCTGTAACTCTTTTTCTAATACTCCCGCAGTAGTTTCTATAATTAAAACTTGTTCAGGCTCATTACGCTTGTTACGCACAAGTGTCGGAGTGATATTTGAGACTCTGAAATAACTGTACATACCGGGAACATTGACTTCTGCATATAAATCTCTTTCCCAGGCTGAGCCTCCACGGCTAGACTTAATGCCACCTTCAATTTCAATTTTTACTGTTTTATCTTTTAGCGGGATTTTTATTGGCTCTGACTGTATATATGCTTCGCCCATATATTTGTCGTATTTCACGCTAAACTTAATCGCAGTGCCATCACTTAATATGCCTGCTTTTTTGTTCTGCATGTTTATTTTAATATTACTTTCAAATGAGTCCTTATCGACGGGATGAGTAAACTTCACTGTAGCAACAATACGTTTAATTTTTGGATCAAGCGGGTCCTGATGAAAATAACTATTTAAAATTTCAACTGAAAATGCGGCAGAAGAAAAACGGTATTCATATTCACGAAGTAAGACGTGATCCGGAAATAAACTTTTATCAAACTTAACCTTATATTCTTCACCTACTGCCCAGTCTTGTTCCGGTTTAAATTCAAGTTGAGAGTCATTGTTCCATTTCCACTGACCTTTTATTTCGGGTAACACAGTAATACCTTTCGATACCACTTTACCGATTTGTTCTAATTGTGCGGCTGATGCACTGAAGTTGACATAAACAGAGTCAAAAACCGGTTCATCACTCAATACTGTTAAAGAAGGTGCTGTTCCGGTGATTTCTACCTGAACCGGTTTGGGTAAAGAGTCGTACCACAACATTGCGCCATAGCCGATTACGCCAAATACGATTGTCGTCCAAACGAGTTTTTTATTGTTTTTACGCCAGACAAGCGCTTTGTGGATAAGTTGACGAATGCTGTTCATCCAGGGGGGCAATTGCCATTGAAATGAACCGAAGAAGAAGAAAAGTACCTTTCTTATAAACTGCATTTGCCACATCCCTTTTGATTTTGTGAACTTCCATTATTAGCATATTGCTACTGCACTAGCAAAAAAAATGGCTACAGGAGATCCTGTAGCCATTTCATCAATTAACGATATGCTTATAATGTTTTTATTATAATCTATACCTTATTTAATTCTAAACTCAGCCGACCGTGCATGCGCGGTTAAACTTTCACCGCGACCAAGAATTGATGCTGTTTTACCTAGTTCAGATGCGCCTTCTGCAGAACACATAATTAAACTGGAACGTTTTTGAAAATCATACACACCTAATGGCGAACTAAAACGTGCAGTACGTGATGTCGGCAAAACATGGTTAGGGCCGGCACAATAATCACCTAATGCTTCAGCAGTATATCGCCCCATAAATATGGCACCGGCATGTTTAATTTTTTTCGCCATGCTTTGTGGATCTTCAACAGACAATTCCAAATGTTCTGGTGAAATAAAATTCGACACTTCTACCGCTTCATTTTCATCTTTCACTAAAATGAAAGCACCTCTGTCATTTAGTGACTTCGAGATAATATCTTTACGTTCCATAGTTGGTAATAATTTTTCGATACTGGCTTCTACCTGATCGAGAAAATCAACATTCCATGAAACTAAAATAGACTGCGCATCTTCATCATGTTCTGCTTGTGAAAATAAATCCATCGCGATCCAGTCCGGATCTGTTTTGCCATCACACACGACTAATATCTCGGAAGGACCTGCAATCATATCTATACCGACACGACCAAATACCATTGATTTGGCTGTGGCAACATAAATATTTCCCGGGCCTACAATTTTGTCTACACTCGGGACAGTTTCTGTACCATAAGCTAAAGCCGCAACCGCTTGTGCACCACCAATAGCAAAAACGGTATCGACACCGGAAATTTTTGCCGCTGCCAAAACCATATCATTCACAACACCATCGGGCGTTGGAACGACCATAACAATTTCTTCTACACCGGCGACTTTTGCCGGAATCGCATTCATTAAAACAGAAGACGGATAAGTAGCTTTTCCACCGGGAACATATAAACCAACACGATCAAGTGCAGTAATTTGCTGACCTAATAATGTGCCATCCTCTTCAGTATAAGACCATGATTCCATTATCTGGTGTTCGTGATAACTGCGTACACGTTCAGCCGCAAGCTCTAATGCTTCACGCTGATCAGCCGGAATATTTTTATACGCGGTATCAATTTGCTCTTTACTAAAAGTTAGATCTGCCATAGAACTAACATTCATTCGATCAAATTTATTAGTGTACTCAACTAAAGCTTCATCGCCACGTGAGCGAATATCTTTTAATATATTCCTTACCGTTGAATTAACCTGATCATCAGACACACCTTCCCATGCGAGCAGGTTGTCCATTTGTTGCTGATAATCTGTTTGTGTGGTTGCTAGTCGTTTAATCTTCATAATTTATTTTTTCAAAATTAACTTATTTATTTTTTACCGCTTCTGCAATTTGTTCGATAAGTTTAGATACACGCGCATGCTTCATTTTCATCGCGGCTTTATTGACCACCAGACGTGAACTGATGTCGGCAATATGTTCTAAAGGTTCCAGCCCATTGGCTTTTAAAGTATTACCGGTATCGACTACATCAATAATAAAATCAGCCAGGCCAACCAGTGGTGCTAACTCCATTGAACCGTATAATTTAATAACTTCAACCTGCTTACCTTGCTCTGCGTAATAACGACGCGCGCAATTGACAAATTTTGTTGCGATGCGTAAACGCCCTTCCGGTATTTTTGCGTTGACCGGGCCTGCCGTCATTAACTTACATTTTGCAATTTCCAAATCAAGCGGCTCATATAAACCTTCACCACCATGCTCGAGTAAAACATCTTTTCCTGCGACACCAATATCAGCAGCTCCATACTGTACGTAAGTAGGCACATCGGTGGCACGAATAATGACCAGTTTTACATCGTCATGATTTGTATCAAGAATCAGTTTACGGCTGGTTTCAGGATCATCTTTTGGTGTAATACCTGCGTGCGCAAGCAAAGGCATGGTTTCCTTATATATACGCCCTTTTGATAATGCGATGGTTAACGTTTCACTCATAATATCTATCTTCTGTTGAATTAATCCGGTACACGACGAATAGTAGCGCCGAGTTGTTGCAGTTTTTCTTCAATACACTCATAGCCACGATCGATATGATAAATACGTTCTACTGTTGTATCACCTTCGGCGACCAAACCGGCAATAACCAGACTTGCTGAAGCACGTAAATCAGTTGCCATAACCGGGGCACTTTTTAATTTCTCAACACCTTTTACTAATGCGGTGTTACCGTTTACTTCAACATCTGCCCCCATTCGTTTTAATTCCTGAACGTGCATAAAACGATTTTCAAAAATAGTCTCTGTAATACTCGAAGAGCCTTCTGCAACAGCATTAAGAATAGAAAACTGCGCTTGCATGTCCGTAGGGAAAGCAGGATACGGAGCAGTACGCACATCAATTGCTTTTGCACGTTTACCTTTCATATCTAATGAAATCCAGTCTTTACCCGTTTCAATTTCTGCACCAGCTTCTACCAGTTTTGATAACACCGCATCTAATAAAGTTGGATCTGTATCTTTTAATTTTACTTTACCACCCGTTACAGCCGCAGCGACAAGATAAGTACCTGTTTCAATTCTGTCCGGCAATATGTCATAGGTTGCACCATGCATTCTCTCAACACCTTCAATAGTAATGGTGTCGGTACCGGCACCGCTGACTTTAGCCCCCATTGCATTTAAGCAATCAGCTAAATCCACCACTTCCGGTTCACGCGCTGCATTCTCAAGAATGGTAGTACCGTCTGCTAATGCTGCAGCCATCATTAAATTTTCTGTACCTGTAACGGTAACAACATCAAGTACAATCTTTGCACCTTGCAAACGCTTACATTTTGCTTTGATGTAACCATTTTCAACTTTTATATCTGCACCCATTAATTCCAAACCATGAATATGCAGATTCACCGGACGTGCACCAATGGCACAACCGCCGGGCAAAGAGACTTCGGCTTCACCAAAACGCGCCAGCAATGGACCTAAAACTAAAATGGATGCTCGCATGGTTTTTACCAGCTCATAAGGCGCGACATAGCTTTTAATGGTGGCTGGATTAACTTCAACATCCATTTTTTCATCCATAGTTAAACTTACTCCCATACGACCGAGTAATTCCATGGTTGTTGTGATGTCATGCAAATGCGGAATATTTCGTATTAAAACAGGATCATCGGATAATAATGTTGAAACAATAATTGGCAACGCAGCGTTTTTTGCACCTGAAATTCTAATTTCACCGCTAAGAGGTTTGCCACCTGTAATAATTAATTTATCCATAATGATTTAATTCTTCAATTTTATAATAAAACAATGTTTATGCTTTTTCTCTGTTTCAGATAACAAGGCAAAATATTATGAAAAAACGGAGCTGACAATAAGTGTGCATTTTGAATAATATTTGAACGCAGTGTTATCTAACGTCTCATTATTTGAAACTAGCGAACCTGAAGCTTTTGTGCTTTTTCATATTCCGCTGGCGTGTATGTTTTAATGGTTAAGGCATGCACCTCGCCGCTGGTAATTTTATCACCTAACGTGGCATACACTTTTTGTTGCTTTTTCACGACTGAAAGACCATCAAAAATTTCGCCGATAACAACAGCCTCAAAATGACTGCCATCGCCCTGCACTTTTATTTCGCAGTCTGGTAATCCTGCCTGAATCATTGCTTGTACTTCTTCCGGGGTCATATTTTTCACCAAATTTCGTTAAGGTAGCTGTGCCACTTTTAAAGTGGGCTATTGTAGCGCGAGAGACGGTGAGCGGATACGGCTAAAATGAGGTTTAATCGCCAAAATTATGGCTAAATATGAAGATTTATAAGAAATTACCAGAGATTTTAGCGAATTTCTGAAAAAGCCAGAAAATAACAAAACGTCCTAGTTTTTACTGAGCGGCAAGATATCGAGTAAACCACTCAAATTAGCAATATCCTGCATTTGCTGAGGAAGATTTGAGAAAAATAGCGATAAATTTGCGATTTTTGCCAATTGAATCAATTCAACCATTAGTGCAACGCCAGCACTGTCACTCCGCGAAACGGAAGCAAAATTAATCGTCAGCTCACCACTTGCTGTCGAAGAAAATAACTCATCGAACTGCTTTGAAATAGACGGCACTGTGGCCATCGTCAACTCGCCCTCAATAGCATAAAGTGTCTCGTTTTGTTTGGATATCGTAGACTGCATGCTATTTCTTTTCTGAAGAATCTTTATTAATAAAGCTATCAACAAAACGGCTAATCAGTTTTTCTAACACCAGTGAACTTTGAGTTAGCTGTAACTTATCATTGTTTTTGAGGTTTTCTTCATCTCCACCCGGCTCAAGACCTATATACTTTTCACCTAATAAACCCGCGGTATAAATACTGGCCGAGGTATCTTTCGGTAAAGTGTCATACTGACTTTCAACACGAATGCGAACAACCGCTTCAAAGGTTTTTGCATCAAAACTAATATCACTCACCCGACCGATTAGCACTCCGGCCATGGTGACAGGAGACTTAACTTTTAAGCCACTGGCATCATCAAAATTTGCAATAATTTCATAACCGTCATCGTTGCTGTAAATATTTAAATTACTGACTTTCATCGCCAGCATAAATAATGCGGATAAACCTGCGGCAATAAATAAACCGACTAAAATTTCTGTTTTTCTTGTGTTCATCATCCTGACCTCAGAACATGATTGCTGTAAGAATAAAATCTAAACCTAAAACGGCTAACGAAGAATGTACTACCGTTCGGGTTGTTGCCCGACTCACACCTTCTGATGTGGGTATGGCATCATAACCTTCAAAAAGGGCAATCCAGGTAACAACCATACCAAAGACAACACTTTTGATGACACCATTAAAGATATCATCGTAAAGATCGACGCTGGCTTGCATTTGTGACCAATACGCACCTTCATCAACACCTAATAAACCTGAACCAACAAATCCCCCGCCCATAATACCGACCGCACTAAAAAGTGCAGCCAATAACGGCAGAGAAACAAAACCGGCAATAAAGCGTGGGGTTAGTACACGTTTAATGGGATCGACCGCCATCATTTCCATCGCAGAGAGTTGCTCGGTCGCTTTCATTAATCCAATTTCAGCCGTTAAAGCAGAGCCAGCCCGACCGGCAAATAATAACGCAGCTACAACAGGGCCAAGTTCACGCACCAGAGATAAAGATACCATTACCCCTAAAGCTTCCTCTGCACCAAAATCAACCAGCGTATAATACCCTTGTAAACCTAGCACCATGCCGACAAATAAACCTGACACTAATATAATGAGTAACGATAAGACACCAACAGAATAAAGTTGCTGGATAACCAGCGGGATACGTTTAAACATGCCGGGTATACCAGCAAGAATGTGGGCAAATAAAATATGGCCTCGACCTAAACGCTGGAAAAAAGATAACCCGCTCTGGCCAAGTTGTTGAATAAAATTAAGCATACTGTTTATTTAGAACCATTCGATAATAAATCTTTCGCATAATCCTCGGCAGGATAGTGAAAAGGAACCGGGCCGTCCGGCAATCCTTTCATAAACTGCTGCGCCCATTCAGAACCGGCATTACGCAATTCGTCCGCACTGCCATGTGCCACTACCTTGCCACCTGACAACAAATAAATCGTATCGGCAATAGAAGAGGCTTCTTCGATGTCATGTGAAACTACAATACTCGTTAAACCCAAGGCATCATTTAGTTCGCGAATTAAACGAACCAATACTCCCATTGAAATAGGATCTTGACCGGTAAACGGTTCGTCATACATCATCATCATTGGATCAAGCGCAATAGCTCTGGCCATAGCAACCCGGCGCGCCATACCACCCGACAATTCACTCGGCATTAGCTCCCGGGCGCCACGCAGCCCCACAGCCTGAAGTTTCATATTAACAAGGATTCTAACCATTCTTTTTGACAACTCGGTGTGTTCAAGAATGGGAAATGCGACATTGTCATAAACATTCATATCCGTTAGCAATGCGCCATTTTGGAACAACATCCCCATACGCTTACGCAACTGAAATAATGCAGAACGACTGAGTTTAGTGACTTCAATGCCATCAACTTTAATCGACCCTGTTAAGGGTTTTATTTGACCACCAATTAATCGTAATAAGGTGGTTTTACCTGTACCACTTGGCCCCATAACAGCGGTAACCTTGCCGCGTTCAATATCCATATCAATGCCATCGAAAATCATGCGATCGCCACGGGCAAAGCTTAGATTACGGATTTCAACTAGTGGTGTAGATGTCTCTGTCATATCCTGATTGTTACTCAGCTTCTATCAAATTACTATAACAAATTTAAAATAATATCAGCATTACGTAGCAACTCTAAAGAAGGGGGATTTCCTTCAATACACAAAACGGAAATACGCTCATCTGTTGAAGCCGCTAAACACCCTTCAAGTACTTTCCTTAGCGCTGGCATATCAATCTTTTCATCTGAAATATGAGTCACAGCCAGAGCACCACGATTTAAACTTTCGCTATTCTCTGATTTTCCATCCCAAACTTCAGAAATCCCCCTCTGTTTTAAAAGATTGTTTATTTCATTTGAAGGTAAATAATCCTGTTTATCTATTTTAGATATACAAACAGCGGTCACTTCCTCAGCTATATCGAGATGTTTTTTGAACAAAGCAACATCTATATCAGGTTTGATTTGAAGTACCAGCCCCAGACAAAACTCACCCAAGTTTTTCGCTTGCTCTAAAGCAGCAGTAAAAGCGGACTCGTCAATCAAAATGTCATAAGGGATTTCTAAAACAAAACGGAAAGTATCGGAAACCTCGTCATTCCACTCAGATAATTCATCATTTGTTATCCAGCGAGCAGCTGGAACATAAACCACAGGAAATTCATTGGAATAAAAACCAAGCCGCCAGTCTTCTGGCAGCTCATCTGCATAAAAATTATCTAACCAGGCTTGATGATTCCAGTCACAAGCGCCAATTAACACTCTATGTGTTTCAACAGACATATTGCACCTTAAAAGAGTTATAAAAAAAACGTGTCATTTTCTATTATATGAAATAAAATTAAACATTATCATCACTATTATGTCAGATTATGGGCGATGTCATTCAATTTAAAAAACCGAGTTTGAAAGATAAGCATAAAGGCCGTACTTTATGTAAAAGTGGCTTTCATAAATGGGTGGTTATCGAAACGCCTTTTGATGTTAAAAAAGGCAAAATGCTAACCTCTTACCGTTGCCACCGTTGCGGTAAAACAAAAACTGAAAGTAAATAACCATGATGCCTGAAAGTACAAAATCGTTAATCAAACATTTGTTGCTCATTATTTGTCTGTCATTTATTTCAGGCTGTGCCAGTTTACCCAATGGGCCTTCAGAGAACGATCCCCTCGAGTCATACAATCGTGCTATGTTTGGATTTAATGAAGGGCTTGATAAATATTTACTTAAACCCGTTACAAAAGGTTATGATGCTGCACTGCCCAATCCGGTAAAAACGGGAGTCTCAAATTTTTTTAGTAACATTGGTGATTTATTTGTCATTATTAATGACTTGTTACAATTAAAATTTACGCAAGCAATAGCAGATACTAGCCGTTTTTTCTTTAATACCACACTCGGCTTATATGGTCTTATTGATGTTGCCACGCCAATGGGGCTCAATAAGCACCATGAAGATTTTGGTCAAACCCTTGCTACATGGGGTGTTGGTTCGGGCCCCTATATTGTTCTCCCCTTTTTTGGCGCAAACACATTACGTAGCAGCGGCGGACTCATAGTTGAAAGTATTTATGACCCGGTTTATAACATTAAGGATGATAACTCCCGTTATGCCACTATATCGTTAACAACAATAAATGCCCGATACAAACTATTAAGTGCAGGACGTATAGCAGAACAAGCAGCATTAGATAAATATACCTTTATACGCGATGCTTATTTACAACATCGTAAAAATTTAATTTATGATGGAAATCCTCCCGAAGAAAAACATGTCCCGCTACCTCAATCAGATACTGAAGACCTTGAACTGGAACTCGAGCTTGGCCTTTAATTAAACTGCATTAACTTACTTACATCTTAAGAGAAAAAATCTTGGAACAAAACCTATTACTTTCTGTTATCGCTATTATTACCGGCTTTGGTTTACTCGTTTGGGGAGCAGAACGCTTTGTCTATGGTGCCTCAGCTATTGCTAAAAACTTTGGCGTCCCCCCACTTATCATCGGGCTGACTATCGTTGGCATTGGTACTTCGGCTCCTGAAATTTTAATTTCTATTGTCGCTGCTTATCAGGGTAATCCTGCATTAGCCGTGGGTAACGCTTTGGGCTCGAATATTACAAATATAGCCCTGGTTTTAGGTGTGACTGCAATGGTAACGCCTTTAGTTGTTAAATCAGAAACATTACGACGTGAATATCCTTTAATGTTTATTATCATGCTAGTTGCGCTTGTGCTACTTGTTGATAACCATTTAGGTCAATTGGATGGCCTAATTTTAGTTTCAGGCTTATTTATAATGATGAGCTGGATGATACTTCAGGGGAAAAAACAAAAACGTGATCCAATGGAGAAAGAATTTGACCAGGAGATACCTAAAATTTCGACGGCTAAAGCATTTTTATGGTTTGCTGTAGGATTTATATTACTCATTGTCAGTTCACGTGGTTTAGTTTGGGGCTCGGTCAATATTGCAAAAGCCGCAGGTATTAGCGACTTGGTTATCGGTTTAACGATTGTTGCAATTGGTACCAGCCTGCCTGAACTTGCTGCCTCAATAGTCAGCGCACTCAAAAAAGAACATGATATTGCCATAGGTAATATTTTAGGTTCTAACATGTTTAATTTACTGGCTGTATTAGGTATACCCGGTTTAATTAGTCCAAGTATTATTGATAATGCTGTTTTATCGCGCGACTTCCCTTTTATGATCGGTTTAAGCATTGCCTTGTTTATTATGGCCTATGGATTTAAAGGTGAGGGCCGCATTAATCGCTTTGAAGGTGGCTTATTAGTCGGTGGCTATATCAGCTATATGTTAGTGCTGTATTACACAACAATAGTCAATTAGATATTCCCGTTATCATTAGGCTGCTATAAAATCTTTAAGATTAATTTGATACCTGTGCAAAGAATATTGCTACGTTAAAAGTATCAATCGAAACAATCACTATCACACTGAATGGCAGGACTCTGCATTCGCATGATGGCTTGTGAAACAATAGGAAAACGAGAATCCGTTGTGTCACAGTGACCACCTGCTGCTTGTGTAATGATACTGCTGACCATCGGTACGATCAGTCTCATACAATAGGTAATACGAAGTTTTAATAAATTTGCATCTTGCAGATTAATACCATTTTCATTTTGCCTGAACGCCAGATGATCATTAGGTATCGTATTATTATCAAAGGCCTGAAACATTTGTGGTGTCGGGTTTAGCAGTTCAATTTTTACATGACCATCAGTAATTTCACTTCTTGCAAGGTTACGAGCCAAAATGACTTTTTCAGCCAATTCCTTATAACCAGTGCCTTTTTTTTGAGTTGTTGAAAAACGGGCAAACAAAGGAGCTAAGCCTCGTGTAAATCCATTATCAACGGCTGCACGCGATGCATTTTCTAATGACCCTGCTCGTGCAGCTTCAAACGTTGCATAATTTAAAGTCGATTTTGTCTGGTAGATAAGAATAAACTGAATCGCTCCAAGAATAAGGAGTAACATCACAGGCATTACTACAAGAAATTCAGTCATACTCTGGCCGCGCTGATGTATCACTATAAATCAGCCTTGCCTTTTTTTACCGGCATTGTTCTTTCCTGATTTTTTTTAATCAATTTAAGTAATACTTCGCTCGTTTTTTTTGCACGAATATAACTTTCAGAGCTATCGTCGAGGTGTTGTAACATTTCAATATATAAATGGGTTGTTTTTCTTAAAGAAATGATACCCAGATTACGCCATGCTTGTTCATATTGTGGATTACGAACAACCGCTTCTTTATAAGCCGCTATTGCTTTATCCGGACGCGAAGTACGAGCAAAAACGTTACCCAGTTTAAACCAGATTTCTGCAGTTCCCGGAGACTCAGCAATAAGAAGGCTGTATTTTTTCTCTGCTACCTTCCAGTTTTTATTTTTATAAGCTAGAGCCGCTTCTTTTCCCAGTTTGTATATAAGGTTTTTAGATACTCCCTGCTCAGGCGGATGAGATGCACAAGCACTTAAAATAAAAAAGACACTGATAAAACCTGCTTTATAATTTGATTTGAATTTCATTTAATTATTTTCTTCTTTAATCCAGTTTAATTTCATTCCAGAACGAATCTGTATTTTATCTGCTTCACCCGCAAGCAATTCAAAGCTAACAATTGCATTTTTACACATTGCCATACGCATGGGCTTTAAGTTATCAACCACTTTTAAAACAAGTCCGTCTTTATCCATAAAAACCACATCTATCGAATACTTCATGCCAACAGTATGAACGGATGGACAAGGCTCAATCCAGAGAGCCTGATTTTTCTTGAGTTGTTTACGAAACAATAAACCACGCATTCGTTCAAAAGCATTGCTGGTTTTTTTAACATGCTTTAACAAGCATTTCTGGTTTTCAACATTAATCACTCTTCCATCTAGCATTTTTAATTCATCTTCAAAGAGAACCAACTTTAAAGTAAGCCCTCATTAAGAAACTTCATGACTATCGGGAACCCAAGAACAATAAAGGTCACAGGAAAAATAAACATAATAAGTGGTCCGATCAACTTAACCGGTGCTTCCATTGCCATTTTTTCTGCCCGTTGAAAACGTTCATTACGTCTTTGTTCAGACTGAACCTGCAAAGTCTTTTTCATACTGGAACCCAGACGCTCAGAAGTAATTATCGCACGTATAAAAATAGTCACATCTTTTACATCAATTCGATCTGACATTCGCTGTAAAGCATCCGCCCGGCTCATGCCGGCGCGGATATCGCGAATAACGATTGAAAACTCATTATACAAGGCACTTTTTGGTACTTTATCCATTGCCTGATTAAGAGCACCGGTAAAATTAAGCCCTGCCTCAACCGACATACTAATAAAGTCGAGGAAAGCAGGCAAAGCCCGGGTTATATCTTTCTCTCGTTTTTTCCGTGTATCATTCAACCAGATTTCAGGAAAATAATAGCCCAGTAACAAACCACTCAACGGCCATAAAATACTGTATTTTTGTAACACATCCATAATTAATATGGCTGCAAGCATTTGCAATAATGCACTCACAATACGTAAACCGATAAACTCTTCAGCATTCATTAAATAACTAACACCGGTTTTTTGTAACCGCTTATCCAGTTTTGTTAACATATCGATAGAGAGGTTACTCGCAACATAATATGAAAAAATCCGAACCAGTGGCCATATTGGTTTTATAAAAGCCGGTAAGGGATCCATATACTCACGATTATCTTTAGGTATAACACTATTAAAATAGTAAGCAGAGACAAACATCAAACTAACACTTGTTCCAACACCTAAAGCGACCGAATATAATAAAATTTCATCCACTTCTTAAATCCTCAGGCAAATACTCATTAAAATCTTAAACTAAACATCGATTGAAGTGATTTTCAATATTGTTAAATAACCTAATATTTCCATTACAACGATAACCGCCAGTGTTCCCCAGCCTACCGGCGTGGTAAACAGTTTACCCATTGCTTCCGGTTCAATCTGCATTAAGACAACGCCCAATAAAATAGGCAAGCCGGTCATGACTTTACCCTGTAATCGCCCCTGTGATGTTAAACTGTCAATCTTTCCTTCCATCGAGGCTTTACGACGTAAGGTGTCTGCAAGCTTTTCCATTACTTCGATTAAATTGCCACCTACTTCGCGTGCAATTTTAATGGCTGAAACAACAATAATAAAATCCGGAATTGGCAGTCTTTTTTCCATATTCGATAATCCTGTTTCCATATCAACACCAATGCGTGTTTGACGAATCAATAATTCAAATTCCTGATTTAACGGCTTGGGTTGCTCGCTAATCAGCCCTTCAAAAGCCATTTGTAAACTTGCTCCGGCCTGAAGATTACTTGCTATTGCCATTAATGCCTCAGGTAATTGTTGTTCAAATTTTTTGAAACGATTCTTCTTAATTGTTTTATAGATGAAAGCAGGTAATGCAATCATCCCTATCATGGTTGCAATGCTGGCAATCACATTATGCGAAAGTAACCAGACTATAACCGGCACAATAACAACACCAACAATGTTAAAAATAAATAAACGATGCGGGTCAACAAACATAAACATATCGCCAAGATTGTTTGTTGCACTTTCGCTAAATGTTGACTGGTATTCCGACCAGAACTTGCGAAATGCTTTTGCTGCAACCCAGCCAATGAGTCCGGCTGAAATTGAAGCCAGAGAAATAAATGAATAATATAAAACCAGTTCCATAATAAGTTACCTGCAATAAACAACGAGATTAATTAAATATACTCATATCAACATCAAGCCCACGCTTTCTCATATGTTCGTAAAACTCGGGAACTTGCCCGGTTGCTTTAAACTCCCCAACTATATTGCCATCGGCATCATATCCTTCCTGTTCATAGCGAAAGATATCCTGCATTTGAATAACACCGGATTCCATTCCTGTTACCTCTGTAATATAAGTAATCTTACGACTGCCATCAGGAAAACGATTTTGCTGTACAATAATATTAATTGCTGAAGCAATCTGTTCTCTGATTGCAGCAATAGGCAGATCCATACCCGCCATCAGCACCATAACTTCCATACGTGAAAGCATATCTCTCGGAGTATTAGCATGAGCTGTGGTCAAAGAACCTTCATGGCCGGTATTCATCGCTTGCAGCATGTCCAGCGCTTCTGCGCCACGACACTCACCGACAACAATTCTGTCCGGTCGCATTCGTAAACAGTTTTTTACTAAATCACGAATCGTTATCTGTCCTGTGCCTTCAATGTTAGCGGGGCGCGCTTCGAGAGTAACAAGATGAGGTTGTTGAAGTTGTAATTCTGCGGCATCTTCTACTGTAATAACACGTTCACCTTTTGGAATGTAATTTGATAAAACATTTAGTAATGTTGTTTTACCTGAGCCGGTACCACCGGAAATAATGACATTCTGCTTATTTACAACAACTGTTTTCAGAAAGCGCATCATGTCATCACTGATTGCGCCAAAATTAACAATATCCTGATCGGTTAACTTTTTAGATGAAAATTTACGAATAGTAATACAAGGACCACGCAATGCCAGAGGAGGTATTATGGCATTTACCCGCGAGCCGTCTTTTAAGCGCGCATCAACCATAGGAGAACTTTCATCAATACGTCGCCCAAGCGGAGATATAATTCGTTCTATTGTTGACATAACAGCATCATGATCACTATAGATAACATTGGTATGTTCCAGCTTACCGTTACGCTCTATATAGATATCATCAAATGCATTCACCATCACTTCAGTAACACTTTCATCTGCCAGTAACTCTTCTAATGCGCCAAGGCCAACGGTTTCATTTAATACATCTTTTGCCAATGTTTCACGATTGATATGAGAGGGAAGCCCGTCAACTATTCCTTCAATGATTTCTTCAATCATTGTTTTTACGTTCTCACGTAATTCATCCTCACTCCATTTACCAATATCCGTCCGACTCAGATCCATATAACTCAAAAGTTCCTGATGGACATAACTTCGCCACATTAACAACTCATTGCGTAATATTTTCTTTACGTCCCTTATTTCCTGAGTGCTATTAACTTCACTTTTTTCCAGTTGCTTGCGTTTTTTATCCTGCTCTTCGTATTCACTGGCATCAAAAATAATTCTGTAATTGGCAATACTTATTACATCATCCTTTTTTATTGGTCCATAACGGTCTGTAATTTTAATATCATTAACAAATGTTCCGGCACCATTACTTTTATCTTCTATAAACAGGCCATCTTTTTGCTGCTGCACCTCAGCATGGACAGGAGCAATACTCCAGCCACGAAGTTGCACCAGATTGTCTCGATCTTTGCCTATAGAGCAGCGACTTAAAACACAACGCAGATCATTGACATCCACATCGGTATTCGTTTTTATATTAATATTAAACATCAAACGTTTCCTTATTCAATAATGTCCGAGCTTTCAACACTCGAAGAAGCATTTTCTTTAGCATTATTTCCCGTTTGAATAATGTCTGATATTCCATCTGACTCTATTTCCAGAAGATCCGAGTTTTGTGAGCCTTCATCCATCCAGTCTTCGAGATCAACAGTTTCTCTAAACTTTTTAATCAGACGTTTATGCTGCGCTACACCTTCCTTGTTTATTCGGGAATTGGCATTAATAACTCTTGGCGTCACAAAAATAACAAGTTCAGTCTTCTTATCCACCGTTTTTTTACTTCTGAATAATGCTCCCAGCAAAGGTATTGAACGCAAATACTTAATTCCTGTTGTATCCTTACTTAGTGATGAATTCATTAATCCTGAAATCACCATTGTTTCCCCATCTTTCATACTCAGATCAGCCTGAGCTTTTCTTGATAAAAATCCGGGAATACCGTTAACTGCGGTTGACGAGTCCGGTGCACTTAATTCTGTTTCAACTCTTGCAGTTATATTGCCATCATCATCTGCAACAGGTTTTATTTTTAGCTTAATACCGTAATCTTTAAATTCTACACTGGTGCCATTTTGGCTGGTTGTTGGTAACGGTATTTGGCCACCCGCCAAAAACTCGGCTTCGCCTCCACTACGGGCAATCAGTGTTGGTGAGGCTAAAATTAAGGCGTCACCATTACTTTCAAGTAAATTTATTTTAGATGTCATTGCAGTGACCAAACCAAAAAAACCAAAGGGTTTTGTTCCTGCCAGAGGATTTGTCCCTGCCGCACCTAATGTGCCATCAACAGGATTGATATAAGTCGAGCTTGGCGAAGCAGCAACACCGGCTATTGGTCCAGTAATAGATGTATTCCAGTTAATACCTACTTCATCCAGTGCGCTACTACTAAACTCTGTGATTTGTACTTTCATATGAATCATCTTGTCATGGAAGCTGGCAACTGTTTCACGTGCCATAACAAGAATATTGGGGTAATATTTTTTAATGACTTTAATTTTTGCTGCATCCTGGGGACCAACATCACCATCAATAACTATACGTCCACCAACAGTACGAACACTTAATCCGGGCGAATAGCGCAACAAAGACTTTATTTCAGTTTCTTCTGACTTAGGATTTGATTGTGAAATTTTAATTTTTAATTCTCTTTCCCAACCAGCCTTACCCCATATATGAATAATGGTTTCACCCTGTTTTTCAGCCAGAATAATTAACTGTCCTTTCTTGGTGATCGAAGTACTAAGCACCTTGCCATTACCGACAGCGACGCGTTCTATTTCACCAATTTTTAATACCTTCACTTCTCCTTTATAAAGTTTAAGATACTGGTTTTTAAGAACGAATTTTTTCTTCGCTATGGCGGCCCCCGACAGGGTTAACTCCAGCATAAAAAGAATCATGAAAAACACTATTTTTCGTTTCATAAGAAAATCTCTTTTATAATTATTTAAAGTCATCTAAATTAAAATCAGTTATTTAATTGGCACTTTGTTAACAACGGCAATACCATCTTTACTATTGCCCCCAACAAGATAATCGACCAACAAACTTGCCACTCCTGTTGATGGTGATTTGATACTATTGCTAAAAGTTTTGGCTATCTCGTCGGTAACCTGCTCTTTTGATACAGAGCCAAGTGATTTACCCGAGTTACTAACGACTGTTCCATCGTCATTAACTTTACCGATAACTTTTCCATTCGCATCAATAACTTTGCCATTTACAACACGGCCCAGTATTTTCCCGTCTTTACCCCGAACCACTTCAACCTTGTCAATAATTTTTGTTGTAACAGCGCCCATATCTTCACCGGTATTACTAACAACGGAGCCGTCTTTTTTTACTCGTCCTATAACATTTCCATCCTCGTCAATGACCTGACCATTAACAACCTTACCGATAACTTTTCCATTTTTATCACGAACAACTTTTTCTGTTATTACCGTCTCATTTGACGCTGAACCAATAATTTCACCCGTTGTATTAACCACTGTTCCATCTGAATTAACTTTTCCGATAACTTTACCGTTTTCATCAACCACACGACCATTCACAACCCGGCCTATAACTTTTCCATTTTTGTCACGTACGACTCGCGTCTTGGTATTAACTTTTTGTGAAAGACGCTGCGCCAGCGCTAATATCTCGTTAGGTCTGACACTGGTAAAGACAAAGTCATTATCATTTCTATTTCGCAATGAAGCAGTAATTCGACCAGCAGTTGAAGAAGCAAATAATAATGAAGCTTCTTCTGCTTTAATATTAAGTGTCAGGGTATTGAAATTTCTGCTTTGTTGACGATATGAGACAAGCATTGCGGCCTGAACTTTTGGATCAAGTTTACGTCCTGTTGCCAATACCTCAATGTTCTGCAAAAGCGGGAAGACCATATCACCATCGCCCGTACCACCGGCTAAATTTGCAGGCAAGGTTATATATAAATCAACGTGATTACCCGGTTCAATCATATTTTCAATTGAAGCAAGCTGATCGACCGGAATGGTGATTGCTCTTCGTCCTGCAACAACAACATCTGAAAAATCACGACGTTGATCGCCTGTGACATGACTCCATAGTAATGGTCGACCTTTAGCTAATGATTCAAGTAAACGTCGGCCTTTAACAATATTAAATTTCCCCGGTCGTACCGCATGCTTATGCACATACATCGCAGGTATTTTACGCGCAGCCAGATTAGATTTATTGAGTACAGTACCAGCAGGCAGATTACCTTTAGCCACTATGACACGAATCATACTGTCACCGGACTTTTGATATTCTGCTTTTAACGCAGCTTCTCTTAATTTTAGATACTGCATTGCTAAAAATGCAGCCAGAATGCCCACACCAACCGCAATAACCAATAGACGTAATGGTCGGTTAGCTCTTAGAACTGCTAAAAATGATTTAAATTGATTTGTCTGGCTCATATTATTTTTTCTTCTTTAAAGTAAATGATGAATAATATTTTTATAACTATAATATTTTTATAATTATTAAGAACACCTGTTATATTAGTTTTCAGTATCATCAGGTATTTCTGCTACTGAAATTGTATAAGCGTAACCTTCATAAGAACCTTTCCATGCTTCCTGCATAGCGTTCATAACATCTCCTCCTGAATACAATGCAGCAATAATGGCCGCTGTAACAACCAGATATTCCACCATAGATTGTCCCTGCTGTATTTTTATTTTTTCTATATTGCTATTTTTCATTTCTAGTTAAACCAGCCTCGTTGTTCAACTTTATTCATTACAACCGTACTACCGTCTGCAACATCTTTAATTGTTATTAATATTTCTGTTCTTTCTTTTTTAAACACCATGCTTGTTCCACGTTCCTGCATATTCTGATTCATCATCACTTTCCAACCTGAACCTGAATAAAACTTTTCATAAAACGCCGCATTATCATCTGCTGAATATGCATTCGATAACAGAACAACCGTTGATTTAGTCAGCTTATCTTTAGAAACAACTTCATTTAACACTCTTGAACTATCCAGCATTGGAATATTTTTTCCAACTTCAGGAATTTTTTTTGCTCTGGATAAAATACTGATCCGTCCTGTTGAGCCTGCAAAATTATTCTCCTGTACCTGTACGGTAATAAAATAGTTGTCTTGCATCTGACTTATTTGTTGCCAAGGGCCTGATACTGACTCTGCAAACTTATTTGCCCATTTATTTCGGTAATAATTGATAACCTGCCTTTCAGACAAACGACTGGAAAAATTGATTAATTGCATATCTAACCCATTTACCCGAAGATCCTTAACCACTTCCTGTTTTGTTGACTGCGGAGGCAAAGATATATTTGGCCAAAAAGCCAGGAGCAATGAGCTATAACCAAAAAACAACAAAGCTGTACTTAATGTTCTCATCTTCATGGCAACTCTTCGTATGAACATAAACCGTTCGGGCATAAATTATCCGGAACATAAGAGCTGTCTGTAACCGGATCAGTATCAACATATCCAAAGTTCAGATCTGCAAATTCCGGAGCGGGAGCAATTGTTTTAAGCGCATCAATACCACCAAGGGTAAATGCTGATTTAATCGGTTCAAAAATAGTTCTTAATGGAGAAAAAGGGACAAAACTATCTGTCCATTTGGCGAACTGATTATTTCCTTCAACCACCCAGCTATCAGTTAAAACTGATGCCTGACTGGCTATTACAGGTGCTCTGGATTTAAAAATATTTTCATATTGATTGTTATCAATATTCATCTGTATATCTGAGCGGTAATAACCTTTGAACTGAAATTTATTTATAACATCTGGTCGTTTAGGTTGAGGTAATCTCGGTGCACCGGGTGCAACAAGATTAACAACACCATTAAAAGCTCTTATTCCGGCACTTAATAGCTCACCCATTGCATTCGCTGTGATGCCTATACCTTCCGAGGCAAGCTCTATAAATTTATAAGAGTAAGATTGCTTGTCATTCGCCGGGTTTTCATCATCATCCATTCGCAAAACATCTTCATTCCCTCCGTTTAAAAAGCTCACTTCAATGTCATCTGATGATTTGATAATGCTGTTACCGCGATCATTCCACAAAGCATTAAGATCACCTCCGGCCAAGGAGTCTTCTGTAACTCCGGAGAAAATACGCTGCTGTGTTTCTTTAATAAGCTGATTTTGCGATTTAACCTGAGCTGTGGTTGTATTTTGCGGTTTCGTTTTATCGTCAAACCAGACTGTACGCTCCCAGGCCATATAACGTGCAGCCTGCACCGAGGAATGTTTCATATCAATATACTTCCCTAGCAGCGGGATCATGATAAATAGCGGAACAAGTAAAAAAGCGGCTGTGACATTAAATTCTGTAATCGCCTGTCCTGATTGAGAACGAATATATGATGAGAGTTTATTCATATTAATATTGCCCCTTACTCAGCCATTATCGAAAGTTTTTCAAGGTGCTTATTTTCAGGCAAAGCAGGCTTGGGGGAAGTAAGTAATAATCCCTGACTAATCACCGACCAACGTCGAATATCATCATCAACCGGTGTTAAACGCACCTGCCAGTAAGGACTATAAGTACTAGCATGAACCGCATTTCCACTATCATCCGGATTTTTAAAATAAACTTCAGCTGCAGCGATAGCAAAGACGCCACCTTTTTTTGCCGCCGTATTAGGGATGGCATCATTTAAAATAGCCTGCAAGTCATCAACTTTATCTTTTAAGCGTTTTTCAAATTGCTTAACAAGTCTCTCTATTGCAGCTTGTCCTATTCCGCCAGGTGGCTTAGCTTTGTTTAACAGGTTCTGGCGGAATTTTTCGACCATTTTATTAATCTTATTACGCAGTATGTTTGCGGGGTCTCCTTCTACTGTTTCTCCATAACCATCCCGGCCACCGGCAAGTCTGGTCGTAACAGCAAGCTGTTTTGCATTTTTATGCTTATTAAACATATCCAGTTCATCGCTGGTTCTTAGTAAATCTCCATTTTTTCGAACCGCGACAATAAAAACAGGAGCAGAATCTACTGCAGCATACTTGTCTGGATTAATATCAAAGTAATCCGGTAAACGGGGATCTGCTTTCTTGATTCCCTGATAGCCCGTTGTAATTGCACTCTTTGCTGCAAAAGGTGTTTTATCCCAGACTTCTCCATAAGGCGCTTTTTTCCATTTCGGAATACTTCGAAAAAGTTTTTCAGATGCGCTCTTACCTTTAATTCTTTCGGCTGCCGAGCCGGCAAAATCAAGATGCTCAATTCCGACTTTGGGAAAACCAATCGTAGGAGGAGTAAAACATGCGCCGCCTAAAAATTTAGGCAAGCAAATTCTACGAAATTCTAACTTTGCACCAAATGTAAATTCACCTTCAACACTATCGAGAGATGACCAGCCATAGGTTTCTTTACTTCCCAAAAACCGTAGTTCGGTACCACCATGAATTTCACCAAAGCCGACAAAACCTTTTGTCTTTAATACTCCAAATCCAAGATTCAACTCATGTCCAAGAGGTAACCCCAGTTGTCTTTGTCTATTTCTTGTCCAGCCATCTCTTGAGTCATTGACAAAGGCCGCAAATCGCCGTTTACCTTCATTATCGTTATTCTTTTTTAAAAATCTGATTTTATCTTTCTTAGAGCTGATTAAATTTTGTTCCTCACTGCTTAAAAATACCGCCAAGGCACCAAAGTTGGAAAATTTTGCACCTTTAGCATTGTCATCAATGACCTTTGGTAGCATTTCCCACTGCGAGGCTAATGTCCCTATTGTTAAAGCTTTTTGGTGACCCGCATAAATACCCTGCATAACAGGTATATATAAATTTGCAAATCGACTTAACGGCTCCATTACAATTTTTGAAGTTGCATTATTAATAAAGTTAAATCCCTTCAAAGTAAATTGTAGTGCCTTGGAAATAACATTATATGTTGTTCCGCCATCCCAGGCAGTAACAGGTAGAAACGCAATAAACAATTGTAAATAGCCTATCGTTAACCCTTGTGAACCCAGTTTATACTTTTGACCCCACGACTCAAAAGCAGCAAACTGTCCCAGTGTTACCTGATTTGCCACCATAGCGCGATTGGTATAAGCCATAAAATTAAGTTCACGTGCGGTTAATATTGCCGCACTATATGCCGCCGCATCTGCTGCATTTTGAACTTCCATTTTATGCCGGGTAAGCTGACCGGTATTAAATAAAATAATAACGCCAATTAAAATCACAACAATAAATACCAGAGCGAAAACCATTGTCTGCCCTGACTGATAGCCAATTAATATTTGTTGTTGTCTGATTGGATACATAATTTAATTAATTTTTTTCATTTCAAAAAAGCATAGAAAACCCTTAACCTGCTCTTAAATTTTTAAGAACAGGTTTTGTTTAAATCACTTCTATTTAATTGCTCTTAAAAGCAGAGCGATGTTGTTAATTAATTACTAAAGTCATCCAGGCCTTTAGCACCTGTGGCATCATCAACATTTCCCTTGACCTTAGCATTACCTTTTTCACCAGCCAGTTCTTTAGACATGTTTCCCACCTGTGTACGAACGGTATCACCAAAAATGCTATAGACTGCAATCGCGGCAATCGCAATCAACGCGACAATAATGATGTACTCTGTCATACCTTGACCAAGCTGCTTTAAACGACTCTTAAACATTAAAATACTCCCGACTATCTTATTATAAATTGTATGAGGTCTTAGATTGTTACTACCAAGCCTTATTTTCTTAGTAGTCATTATTCTAGGAGATTATTTTAAGAAAGATACTACCCGAAAGTATGAATTTTAATTTAAATCTATACGTGTACATTAGTAAAATCTAATACTGTTAAAAATTAACCATTTCATTGAAGATTACAACTTTTGTATAGTTGTAAAGCTGATTAAGGCTAACTACTATTTGTCATAGCGGTAACCATAAATAGCTACTGCCATATTAGACCGGTCTAATTAAGCAAGCATGCTTTCAATAATTAAAATTTTACAAACGGTTAAAAATCATGAATTTATCAAAACAGTCCATTGCAAACTCGGCACTCGAACTACCAATGCAACAACGAAACTCTTATATAGAGGATGCATGTGCTGGAGATTCCAAGCTAAAACAGGACGTTTTGGTCTTAATTACTCAATCTGATAATGAAATACCACAAAATGTTGCTGAAAGTGCTAAATCAATTATTGGGGAAACTGTGGGGCCATATAGAATAGAAGGTATTATTGGTGCCGGTGGCATGGGGATGATACATAAAGCCATCGACACGCGATTAGAACGACTTGTTGCCTTAAAATGTCTGCCGCCTCATTTGACTATTGATAATAATAATCGTGAACGATTTCTCAATGAAGCAAGAGCCGTGTCGCGACTGGATCATCAAAATATTTGCACACTATATGATATTGGTGAAACAGAGGATAAAGAATTATATATCGCTATGCCCTTTTATGAAGGGTATACGCTCGACAAACTTATAGAAAATGGCCCTATTCCCATTTTAGATGTCATTGCTATTTCATTACAAATTTGTAGCGGCCTGCATGCTGCTCATAACCACGATATTGTTCATAGAGATATCAAACCCGCTAATATTATAATTACAACCGAAAATATCGTTAAAATACTCGATTTTGGTGTTGCTAAAATAAATGGTGTGAATCTCACTTCAACCGGTGTCAGTTTAGGCACGGTTGCCTATATGTCACCTGAACAGCTTGAAGGTAAAGCAATTGATGCACGTACAGATATTTGGGCGGTAGGAGTATTGCTGTATGAAATGCTGATGGGGGTACGTCCCTTTATGGGGGATCAGGCACCTGCGATTATTCATGCGGTACTGTATGCAGACTTACCCGACTTTAATTTAGGGAATGAAATACCTGAAGCACTGAGCGAAGTTATTAAAAAAGCCTTGGTTCGAAATAAAGATGAACGCTATGCCTCGTTAGAAGAATTAATGGATGATCTTCGTAAAGTATCAAATAATGAAAAAATCACTCCGCATACACCGGTAATAAGTAACAAAACACCACATAATCAAACAACCGTTCAGTTTAATGAAAAAACCATTGAAGACTTGATTCAGGAATTAACACAGCACGTTGGCCCGATGGCAACAGTGTTAGTTCATAAAGCGGTTAAAAACAGCCATAATTATTCCGAGCTTTGCCAAACTCTCGACAAACATTTACCCGATGAAATAACACGCAAGAATATGCGGCAACGGTTTGATATACTCAGTTCAACAGAAACAACAACACAATCGTCGGTCAATACGAATACAATTAGTTTTTCAGAAAACCAAATTGATTGCATGATTAGCATTACAACATCATTTATAGGCCCGATAGCAAAATTACTGGTTCAGAAATACAGCAAACAAAGTGAAAGTAATGATGCGTTAACACAAAAACTTGCGAAACATATTGATAGTCAATCTGAAAAAACCACTTTTATTAATAAAATAAAAGATTGCTTTTAATACAAACTAATTCATCCTTGGGAGAACCAGCAAATGGGTTTAAGAACAAAATTTAACTTATCATTATTTCTTGTTGCGGGTATTGGTATCGCCGCGTCCGGTTTCATCTCATATAATTTACTGCAAAGTAATGCCCGTGAAGAAGTTTTACAAACTGCCGGAATTATTATGGCAAGTGCAAAAGCTAATCGTGGCTATACTATTGACGAGATTCGACCTTTACTAAAAAAACTCGATCAGGGATTTTTACCTCAAATGGTTCCGGCTTATTCAGCTAACCAGAATATTCACCGCTTACACAAAACATATCCAAATTATTCTTATAAAGAAGCCACATTAAACCCGACAAATCCCGCATCTCGGGCAACAGACTGGGAAGCAGCTATCGTTGAACGTTTTCAAAATAATGATAAGGAAAAAGAGTTAATTGGAGAACACGGAACAGGCGAAGAACATGTTTTGTATATAGCCAGACCAATCAAAATTAAAAAAGAAAGCTGCCTTGCCTGCCATGGCATCGTTAGTGATGCTCCTACTGCAATGCTGGCTAAATATGGTAATGCGAATGGTTTTGGCTGGGAACTTAATCAGGTTGTCGGGACTCAAATTGTTAAAGTTCCTATGTCACTACCTCTTGCGCGTGCTAATAAAGAATTTAAAACCTTTATGTTATCCATGATTGTTATTTTTATATTTACTGTCATTATTTTAAATATTTTACTTAATGCAATTGTTATACAGCCCATCAGAAAAATGTCTCAAAATGCTGAAGAAGTTAGCATGGGAAATATGGATGCAGAAGAGTTTGTAGCAAAAGGTAATGATGAAATCGCCTCCTTATCTCATTCAATGAGCAGAATGCGACGAAGTCTGGTAAGCGCAATGAATATGATCGATAACTAATTTTAATAATATAGAGGAAAAACAATGACACAATTCAATATCAATGCCAGCAATATTAAATGTGGTGGTTGTGCAGAAAATATAAAAAACGGCTTGTCTGAAATAGCAGGTGTAGAATCGGTTGAAGTTAATATTGAAAGCGGTGAAGTTACAGTAACAGCTAATGATGTAGAAAAAAGCACAATTGAAAATAAACTAAGCGATCTCGGGTTTCCGGCGAAATAAAATATCAGTTTATTCCATACTTTCGAATGATGTAAAGTCATTCGAAAGCATTAAACTAAAAGCATGAGGGAATTATTACAATTTTATAATAAATTCATTGAGTGGACTATGCGGTTTATGTCGACCGGCTACCAGAATGATTTGGTGTATAAAAAACAAATCGAACTTCTTTATCGGCAAATTCCTCTTGTTCTGGTTGCTGTTATTATTATCTCAACAATTACGGCCGTCACTTTTTACAGCCCGGAAAACAGTAAAATAACTTTTTTGTGGATCATCAGTATCTACTTTGTCACCTATCTGCGATTTTATTATTATTTAAAGTGGTCAAAAAACTCTGCACAGAAAAAATTGACAAGCTGGGCACATATTGCAGTAAATTTTTCATTGTTATCCGGCTTTCAATGGGCCCTCACCACCATTATATTTTTTAACAATGAATCGAGTATTAGCATAGCAATATTAACCGTTATATTGCTCGGTATGGTTTCTGGTGCAATTGGTTCTTTATCTGTTATTCCTGCTGCATTTACCGCATTTACTGCCCCCATCACCCTGTTTTATATTTTCTCGATAGTGCATTCTGAAAACGCAGACTTTTATATATTTTCTTATATGTTTGTTGTTTTTATTGTTGCAAGCGGCTTTTTCTGCCAAAACACGTATAAATCTAATATACACGGTATTCGTTTAAGTATAGAAAATATAGCTCTAATAAATAATTTACAGATCGAAAAAGAAAAAGCGGAGTCAGCTAATATCGCAAAATCCAAATTTCTGGCTGCAGCGAGTCATGACTTACGTCAACCATTACAATCTATGACCCTCTTTACAGAAGCATTAAAGGAAAATCTGAAAGAAGAAGATAATCTACTTTTAGCAAACCGCATAACCAATAGTCATGATGCATTAAGAGAGCTCCTCAATGCATTACTTGATATTTCAAAACTCGATGCTGGCGGTATCGAGATACAAAATACTGCTTTTGATATAGCCACTATCACTAATGAAATTTATATGGAATTCCAACCACTGGCATCACAAAAAAACCAGCAAATGGCAATATCAAAATCATCCTATATGGTTTTTTCAGATCCTATTATTACTAAAAGAATATTACAAAACCTGATTGCTAATGCAATACATCATTGCCCTGAAGAATCCATGATCATCATAGAAACCGCAACAAAAAATAAATCATTACTTATTAACGTAAAAGATAATGGCCCCGGAATACCAGAAAAAGAACAAAAAAACATTTTCAATGAGTTTTATCAGTTAAAAAACCCGGAAAGAGATCGTAAAAAAGGATTAGGTCTGGGCTTAGCTATTGTTAAACGATTATCAATATTGCTTGGACATCAAATACAGCTGGAGTCTTCTAAAGGTTCAGGTTGTAATTTTTCATTTGAGTTACCAATAGCAACTCCAGAACAAATTTCTGCAAAAGAACATGTAATACCAAGCCAGAATATAACTTCACTCAATGATATGGAAATACTGCTTGTTGAAGATGAAATTGATGTGCGCGAAGCATTATCAGTTATTCTAAAACGATGGGGTTGCACTGTATGGCAAACTGATAATATTGCCGGGGCATTTGCATTCATCCATCAACAAAATATTAATTTTATTATTACAGACTACCGTTTACGTGAACATGAAACCGGGATTGATTTACTGGAACAGGTTCATTCTATCAATCCGGATATTACAGGAATAATGATTACCGGAGATACCGGGACAGAACAAATACAGTCTTTTTTAAAGGCAGGTCATATTGTTTTGCATAAACCGATAAAACCGGCTGAGCTTCGAATGGCTATTCAGCAATCGGCAAAGAAACAAAATTAAACCAAACCTAACCACTCTGCTTTACGTATACATTCAACACGTTTTTTAACTTCAAATAACTGATAGATTATACTGATATGAGATTTTACTGTTGGCTCCGAAATAAAGAGTTGTTCGGCAATTTCTTTATTTGATGCTCCCTTCGCCATAATGGTTAACACTTCTAATTGTCTGCTTGTTAGTTTTTCCTTAAGTTCATTATTATTAGACAATTCACTAAGCTGATTTTCAATAACCGGCTTCATGTCAGGATAAAAATAAATTTCACCGTCAATAACAGTCTTTAATGCTTCTAACATAATTTGAGTATCACAGCTTTTTGGAATAAAACCATTTGCACCACTATGATAGGTACAAGCTATTTTATAAGTATTTTCAGTTGCGGAGACAAAAACTACCGGAGTTAGCAAGCCCTTATTACGGATCGTTTTTAATACTTCAATACCGCTATGATCTGGCAATGTAATATCTAATATAATCAGATCCCAGTCAGATGACTCATCAATAACCTGCAAGGCATTTTCTGCAGATTCAAAGGGCGAAATAGAAACATGCTGGTTTAATTTTTTCAGGAGCAAACAAAATCCGTCCAGAAATAATTTATGATCATCAACAATTAAAATTTTCATAATTGAGCGTATTTAAACATGCTATAAAACATAGCCTAAATGCTCTTCAATAAACTCACGGATACAGCCATGACCACCATTACGGCTTAAAACAACATCGACTATTTCTTTAATGGTATTCATACTGTCTGCAGGACAACCACTAAAACCAACAGCGTTTATGATATCCCGATCATTTATATCATCACCAATATAAGCAACTTCTTTCAGACTTATCTCAAGCTCTTTACACCAGGCTTCGAGAATACCCAATTTTGGTTCCATACCAACATAAACTTTTATAAGGCCTAATGTTTTAGCCCGGCCATTAATGATTTCACTTTTAAAACCTGAACTGATTAATCCGACCTGTACACCACTTTTTTGCAGTTCAATAATGCCGCGACCATCTTTAGTGTCAAAGCGCTTAATTTCTTCTCCACTTTCAGTGTAATACATACCGCCATCGGTCATAACACCATCGACGTCCAGAGCAAGAAATTTAATTTCAGTTTTAATCGCCATTAAATAATTGTCCGTCCAACTGCATTAGCGATAGGTCTTAATGTCGTTAATAAATCACGGAACATATCGTGGTCTAATTGCTGTGCCGCATCCGACTTTGCAACTGAAGGATCGGGATGTACTTCAATTAATAAACCTTCAATCCCCATTGCAGTACAGGCACGCGCTAAATCGGGTACACCATAACGATAACCAAGCGCATGACTTGGATCTAAAATAATAGGTAAATTAGTGTATTCTTTTAAATAAGCGACACCACATAGATCTAAAGTAAAACGTGTTTTAGTTTCAAATGTACGAATACCGCGTTCACACAAAATAACGTTGTCATTACCACCTGACAAAATAAATTCTGCTGCCTGAACAAATTCCTGTAAGTTTGTACCAAAGCCACGTTTTAACAGAATTGGTTTTTGTGTTTTACCACAACGACGTAAAATACCCTGGTCATACATTGCTTTCGCACCAATCTGAATAATATCTGCATATTCAATAATTTCATCAATGTGTGTGGTATCCCGGACTTCTGTAATAATATTTAAACCAAACCTGGAACGCATTTTATCCAGCAACTTTAAACCTTCGAGCCCCATCCCTTGAAATGAATAGGGTGAAGTACGAGGTTTATAACACCCTGCGCGTAAAGTTTTAATTCCCTGCTCCACCATTAATTCAGCAGATTGGGTAATTTGCTCTTCAGATTCAACCGAACAAGGGCCGGCAATGACCATGGTATTGTTATTATTGCCGCCAATTTTAACGCCATTAATATCAATCTCGCGGATTTCACTAAAATAATCTGCACTGGCAAGCTGCATATCATTTGGAAAGACAAAACTTTCTTCCGTTATGCTTTCGTACTCTGCCGGTACCTCCTTTAATGCAGAAGGTGTTACCAAAACATGCTGCTCCGGTTTTTTAATATGAAACGCATCCAATGATTGCGCAATTTTTGCTACTTCAGCATCGCTAACGCTGCTTTTTAAATGAATAATCATAACTCGCCTTTAATCAAGTTGAAGAAAGTCACCGCACCGGTCACTTTATTGTTGTCATCAACAACAGGTAAATAGGATATTGCAAAACTCTGTTGTTTAATAAATCGTAATAATTCCATTACACTAAAATTTTCGTTTGCTGTTACCGGGTTAGTATTGGTTATATCTTCAACACTCACCTCGTTTAAATTATCGGTATGTTTTAGCAGACCTTTTCGTACATCAGCATTAGTGACAATGCCATCGAGCTTTCCATTGTCATCAATTAAAATAGTAAAGCCAACATCATAATCTTCTATCGACTGTAAAATGCCGGTTACGCTACGATCTTTAAGCTTTAACAAGGGCAGCTCATCGACTGTACGCATAAAATCCTTCACCTGAAAATGTGAATCAACTTCATGCGTCTTTAAATTGAGCATAGCCGCGCCCATAGATTCATGGGTCATTAAATATGAGCCTGAAACCGAGGCATAAACTCCCATGTTTCGTAAAATAAATGAAACCTCACCATTCACCCCGCCATCGACATGAATTCTCTTATCCGGATATTGTTGTCTGAATTGACGAATTTTTTTAAAATTAATTTTATCAAAAACACCGCCACTCTGACCCGGCGTAGTGGTCATAAACAAAATAAAATCGAACTTGTCTGCATAAGTTTCAAATACCGAGATATCGGTATCAGACATGATCGCTAAACCTAATTTAGCCGAAATTGTTTTCGGGATAGTTAATTCATTTTTCAGGTTCTCATACTGAAAAGTGACATAATCAACCTGATTAGACTCTATTTGAGCGAAAAATTTTTCTGGTTCAGAACTAATAATATGAAGATCAACAGGGGTTTTACTTAACCGCTTAATTTCCGCAATGTCAGCAAAAACACTTAAATCATCATTGCAATCAATATGGAAAAGATCTGCCCCGTACACATCAAGATCTTTGATGATTTCAGGTAAAGACTGGCTCTTACTCGAATAAACCGAAGCGGAGATTTTCATGGATTATTATATAAATTCAGTAACTTAAAGTGTGTAATCATACTAATCGTAACGCCCTTTAGGGTCAATATTTGGTGAATATAATATGCCTTACGAGTAATGCTCTTGCTCTGACATTACGTTAGAATAAGCCAATAATATTAATAATATAACACGGCTAAAAATACCCTATGAGCTTCCGAATTATCATTCCTTCCCGTTTTGCCTCAACCCGTTTGCCCGGCAAACCTTTACGCGATATTTGCGGAAAACCCATGATTGAACATGTCATTAATCAGGCAAAACAAAGTCAGGCAAAAGAAGTCATTGTTGCAACCGATTCTCACGAAATTGCCGCCGCCATTGAGCATCTCGATATCCGTGTTTGCATGACACACGACAGGCATCAATCCGGCACCGAACGTTTATCTGAAGTCATTGAACAACTTGGATTTGATGATGACGAAATTCTCATTAATTTACAGGGTGATGAACCGATGATGCCGCCGGTTTGCTTAAATCAGGTGGGACAAGCTCTCGAAGCTGACCTTGCAGTGAAAATGGCAACACTTTGCACTCCGCTTGCCGATATTGAAGAACTTTTTGATCCTCATACGGTTAAGGTTGTGCGTGATATTAATGATTTTGCCCTGTATTTTACCCGTGCTGCTGTCCCCTGGTCTCGTGACTGCTTTAATGAATCACCTCGCACCATGCCAACCTCACAACAATACCAGCGTCATATTGGCTTATATGGTTATCGCGCCGGATTTATTAAGCAATATCTGGAATGGGAAAGCAGTGATATTGAAAAAACCGAATCTTTAGAGCAATTGCGTGTCCTTTATTATGGTGAGCGCATTAAAGTGATCACCGCGGAAACAGCACCGGGACCAGGTGTTGATACAATTGAAGATTTAAACCGTGTTTGTGAGCTATTAACAAAATAATATGGGAAAGCTGCATTATCTAACCGCCCTTCTACTGATTATCTTGCTGGCGATTGCGAGCGGCTGGGTGTTCGAGTCTATTGATAAAAACCCGATTCTGAGTAAAAAGAAAATACGCCATAATCCCGATTATTTTCTGAAAAACTTTACCGCAACAACAATGGATACCTCTGGTAAACCGGCATATAAAGTAAAGGCCACTCACCTCGATCACTACCCTGATGATGACAGTGTAAAAATGCAACAGCCTTTTTTTACTTTTTATGAACAACACAAAAAAGCATGGACGGTGTACGCGAATGAAGCGCTCGTTTTACAAAAAAAGGATCAAATTTATTTAACCGGCAATGTTATTCTCAAGCAGGTTCGTTCAGCTAAAAGTCCGCAACCTATTCGCTTAACGGCAGAACAACTCACCATTGAAGCAAAACGGAACCTTGTTCATACCCGATCAAAAATTAAACTTTATAAAGGTAAAAGCACTATTCAAGCTATTGGTCTGCGCGCAGATATGAGTAAAAAGAGTATTGAATTTCTGTCTCAAACACGGAGCCATTATGTTATTCCAGCAAAATAAATGGCTCGTTTTATTATTCCTAAATTTAATTGTCATTCCAGTGTATGCGGCAAATCAATCACAAATAATAAATATAAAAGCAGACTATTTATTACTTGATGAGCAAAAAGGCATCAGCAAATATAAAGGCCACGTATTATTTAAAAAAGATACGCTCATTATAAAAGCAGATACTGTCACACTTTATTATGATGGAAGTGAACTCACTAAAGCACTGATTACCGGCTCACCCGCAGATATCCGGCACAGACCGGACAATGAAGCAGCAGTGCATTCACAGGCAAATAAAATCATATATTTAGTTGCTGAAGAACGTCTACTTTTAAGTGGACAGGCTTTTGTTGATCAGGGGGAACGTCATTTTAGTGGAGAATCCATTGAATATGACACTCGGCAGCGCATTATTACTGCATCCGGCAAAGCAAAGAGCTCTACATCAGAAAAAGTAAAAAATACTCCACCAACGGGACGTGTCCATGTCATCATTGGGCCTAATGACAATGCTGAAGAGACTGAAAAAACAAAAGAAGAACCCGATATTCAGTAATGACTTAACAATCAAAATAACAGTACTATAAATTGCAATGACAATAAAAAATGTAATAAAAGAAAACAATAACATATGAGTGAAACAAGTAATATTTTAAAAGCCGAAAATCTTTGTAAAAGTTACAAGGGGCGACAGGTTGTAAACGATGTATCAATGGAAATTCGCAGCGGCGAAGTCATTGGTTTACTCGGACCGAATGGTGCGGGTAAAACCACCTCTTTTTACATGGTCGCAGGTCTGGTTGATGCAGATAAAGGCTCGATTACTCTCGGAGATATTGATATTACCCATTATCCGATGCATCAACGCGCTCGGCTGGGAATCGGTTATTTACCACAGGAAGCCTCCGTTTTTCGCAAGCTTTCTGTCACTGACAATATTATGGCAATATTACAGACTCGAAAAGAACTCAGTAGTTTTGAACAAGAACAAAAATTAGAAGACTTATTAGAAGAACTTCATATTGGCCATATTCGCAATGGGCTGGGTATGAGCCTTTCAGGTGGAGAACGTCGTCGGGTCGAGATTGCCCGAGCATTGGCAACCGATCCCCGCTTTATTTTATTAGATGAACCCTTTGCCGGTGTTGACCCTATTTCAGTACGTGATATTCAATCGATTATTCAACATCTCAAAGAACGTGACATTGGCGTCTTAATTACAGATCATAATGTTCGGGAAACACTGGGAATTTGTGAACGAGGCTATATTATGAATGCTGGTGAAGTTATTGCTAGCGGAAAACCCGATGTTTTACTCGAAGATCAAAAAGTACGAGAAGTCTACCTTGGTGAAAACTTTAAATTATAAAAGACTGATCTATCTCAAAAACTCTACTACACATTCTGCCAAAATAAGCTAAAATTAAACTGAGTCCGGTAATATTGAATATTGAAGGTCCGGTACTTATAACTACTATATGAAACAAGCACTCCAATTCCGATTAGGTCAAAATTTGACCATGACCCCACAGCTGCAACAAGCTATACGCTTGTTACAATTGTCGACGCTCGAATTAAACACAGAAATTCAGGATGCACTTGATTCCAATATGATGCTGGAAATTGGTGAAGACGGTGAAAGTACAGCAACTCAGGAAGATAGCAGTAATGAAACAAAAATCGACAAAGCTGAAGCAGCAGAATCCAGCAACGAAAGTAAATTAGAAACACCTTCTGATATTGCTGCATCTGAAACGATGCCGGATGACTTACCGGTTGATACCTCCTGGGATGATATTTACGACTCAATCTTACCCGGTACCACCTCGTCCGCATCAAGCTCATATACAGCCGATGAACAGCCCGAAGTTTATACCTCAAGCACCGAAAGCCTGCATGACCGTCTACGCTGGCAATTAAAAATGACCCCTTTTTCTGAACTCGATGCCGCGATTGCCGAAGTCATTATTGATGAAATTAATGATGATGGATTTTTACAATCTTCTATCGAGGATATTACCGCTTCTCTATCTGAACTCGATGATGATGCCGAAGTTGAAGCCGATGAAGTTGAAGCGGTATTAAAACAAATTCAAAATTTTGATCCCGCTGGTGTTGGCGCCCGTGACCTGCGTGAAAGTATTTCTATCCAGCTTCACCGTCAATCAAATGATGTGGACTTACGCGAATACGCCATAACCCTTGTTGATAACTATTTTGACATGCTGGCGAATCGTGAATATCCACAACTCATGAGAAAGTTAAAGATCTCTGAAGAGGATCTTAAAGATGTTATTCAACTCATTCAAAGTATGAACCCACGTCCCGGCGGACAGGAAAATGTGAATAAAGCGGAATACATTATTCCCGATGTCACGGTTAAAAAAGTCAATAATACCTGGAAAGTTGAATTAAATTCAGATGCGGCACCAAAGTTACGTATTAATGCCACTTATGCCAATATGATTAAAGACGTTAAAAACAGCGATGACAATTCATCAATGAAAAATCATTTACAGGAAGCACGCTGGTTTATAAAAAGTTTAATCAGTCGTAACGAAACATTACTTAAAGTTGCGCACTGCATTGTAGAGCGTCAGAAAGAATTTCTTGAACATGGTGAAGAGGCCATGAAAGCACTGGTACTGCATGATATTGCAGAAGCTGTTGATATGCACGAGTCCACAATTTCTCGTGTTACAACTAAAAAGTATATGCATACCCCACGCGGTATCTTTGAATTAAAGTATTTCTTTTCCAGCCACGTTAGCACAGCAAGTGGAGGGGAATGTTCGGCAACTGCAATTCGCGCATTAATTAAAAAACTGATTGCGGCTGAAATGCCAAAAAAACCTTTGAGCGATAATAAGATAGCCACTATCCTCGAAGAACAGGGAATTAATGTTGCGCGGCGAACGGTCGCTAAATATAGAGAGTCGCTAGCGATTCCACCATCGAACGAACGTAAACGACTCGCTTAACAGTAAGTAAAGGAGAAAACTATGCAATTAAATATTACAGGACACCATGTTGAGGTTACTGATTCTTTAAAAGCTTATGTAGCAGAAAAACTTGAACGCCTCGAAAAACATTTTGACCATGTCAATAACGTCCATGTAATTCTAAGTGTAGAGAAACAGCGACAAAAATCTGAAGCAACCGTCAATATTAATGGTGCAAGTTTATTTGCCGAGTGCACTAATGACGACATGTATGCCGCGATTGATTCAATGGCAGATAAACTGGATCGTCAAATCAAAAAACATAAAGAAAAGTTGAAAGATCACCATCGTCAGGAAGGTAACGAAATCAAACATCAACAACCTGTCATGGAAGAAGAGTAAGGAAAACTCAACTTATGCAATTATCAGAACTTATTAATGTTAATCGTATAAGAAACGATGTTGATGTTAAAAGTAAAAAACGAGCACTTGAAGAATTAAGCAATTTGATTGCGCAGGATCAAACTCAACTTGATGCCAGTGAAATTTTTGATAGCTTAATTTCTCGTGAACGTTTAGGTGCAACGGGTGTGGGGTATGGTATAGCCATACCTCATGGCCGAATTAAAAACTGTAAAAAAATAACCGGAGCATTTATTCAGCTAAAAGAAGGGATTGATTTTAATACCTCAGATAATCGCCCCGTTGATATCTTGTTTGCATTAGTTGTTCCGGAAGAATCCACTGATGAACATCTACAAATTTTGGCACAATTAGCGACTATGTTTAGCGAACAACATTTTCGACAAGAATTACGCAAAAGTAATAGCAATGAAAACACCTACCAACTCTTAACAAACTGGCAAAAACCAACGGATAATGAATAACGATCTCACTATTCATGATTTTATTCAAAGTCATGGCAAGAGACTGGGATTATTATGGAAAGCCGGTCAAAAAGGTGCAAACCGATTACTTCAAAGCGAGCGTTCAGAAGCCAGAATTCCTGTTGCCGGCTATCTAAATTTAGTTAAGCCAAATCAAGTTCAGGTTCTTGGCCCTGAAGAAGTTGAATACCTCTCACAACTTAAAAGTAACTCACACAAAGATGCCATGTTGCGATTATTCAGTTGTGAACCCGCCATGATTATTTTTGCCAGTATTACGAATAGCGATAAAATCAAAAATGATTTTATTGAAGCCGCAAATAAAACGAACACTCCTCTTCTTTATACTCACCTTAGCAGCAAAGAGCTGACTGAATTATTACAACATCATCTGGGCCGTTTGCTAGGCGATAGTAAAATTATGCATGGCGTTTTTATGGAGGTCATGGGGATTGGTGTTTTACTTACCGGCCCGAGCGGGATAGGTAAAAGTGAACTCGCGCTCGAACTCATCAGCCGCGGACACCGGCTCATTGCCGATGATGCCCCGGAATTCAGACGTAGTGCACCCAATACTATTCGCGGCCGTAGCCCCGCATTATTAAAAGATTTTTTAGAAGTACGCGGTTTAGGTATTTTGAATGTGCGAGCCATGTTTGGTGATGCATCCATTGTAGAGACAAAACGCCTGCGACTCATCGTCCATATCGATACCATCTCTGATGACACCCTGTGGGAAATAGACCGAATTGGTGGTTCGCAACGTAAAAAATCTATTCTTGAAGTTGAAATACCAGAAGTTAAAATTCCGGTTGCTCCCGGTCGTAACGTCGCTGTCATTATCGAGGCTGCAGTTCGCAACCATGTCCTCTATTTAAATGGCTATAATGCTGCCGATGACTTTATTAACCGCCAGCAAAAGCTGATAGACAGTGACTAGGTATTTCTTGTGCTATGCTGTAGTAAATAAATAATAAAAAGTTCCCCCATATATAATATGAAACTAATTATCGTTAGCGGGCTATCTGGCTCAGGTAAAAGTATCGCATTACAAGTTCTCGAAGACCTTGAGTATTACTGTATTGATAACTTACCAATCAATATGATTGAAGCTTTGGTAAAAGAAATCATTTCTGCCAAACATGAGTATGTTGCCATCGGTATTGATGCTCGCAATGTTGCGACAGAGCTTGAACGCTTTCCCGAGCAAATTAAGCAACTGGAAAAAAATAACATCCATTGCGAGATATTTTTCCTCGAAGCCAGTAATCCTGCGTTAATTAAACGCTTTAGTGAAACCCGTCGCAAGCACCCGCTTAGTAATCAGGAAACCCCTCTCAAAGAAGCCATTATTCAGGAACGCCACTTACTCGAACCCATTTTGTCAAAAGCGGACTTACGTCTCGATACCAGCGCAACAAATGTTCATCAATTACGCGATATTATTAAAGCGCGGGTTCAAAAGGCCGATAATCAAAGTATATCCATCATGTTTGAATCCTTTGGCTTTAAACATGGTGTACCGGTCAATGCAGATTTTGTCTTTGATGTGCGCTGTCTCCCAAATCCTCATTGGGTACCCGAATTAAGAGCCTTAACCGGCTTTGATAACTCTGTTATTGACTACCTTGATCAATATGACGAAGTGAACGAGATGTTAAATGATATTATTAGCTTCATTGATAAATGGATTCCCCGTTTTGAAGCAGATAACCGTAGCTATATTACCATTGCCATTGGTTGTACCGGTGGTCAGCATCGTTCTGTTTATCTGGTAAATAAACTTGCCAAATTATCTAAAAATAAACACAATAACGTCCTTTCAAGACACAGGGAAATTTCGTAATGGTTGGCTTGCTTGTCATTACTCACAATAATGTTGGCGGTGCACTCTTTGATGCTGCCACTTCAGTATTAGGCAATTGTCCCTTACCTTATGAAATTTTGCCAGTTTCTCAAAACTGTGACCCGGAAGAACGATTTGAAAAGGCGCAGTCCTGTTTAAAAAAGCTGAATCCGGCAGATGGCGGCGTTCTGGTCATTACCGATATGTATGGCTCAACGCCCAGTAATATTGCAACCCGACTTGCTGCAAATAATGTCACCATTATTACCGGTATTAATTTACCCATGTTAGTACGCGTTATGAACTACCCCAAGCTGTCACTTGATAAACTTGCTAATAAAGCCGTTAGTGCAGGTCAAACAGGTGTTATTATTGTAGAAAATTTGTAACCTTTAAAATTAAAAAGACATCCACGTGATTCAACAATCAACTATCATCGTTAATAAGCTCGGTTTACACGCAAGAGCAGCAGCAAAATTTGTCACTCAGGCTTCGATGTTCAACTCGGACATAAATCTAAAAAAAAATGGCCAGAATGTGAATGGTAAAAGTATTATGGGTGTCATGATGCTGGCCGCAGCTAAAGGTTCAGAAGTTGAACTCATTATTGACGGCGATGATGAAAAAAAGGCCATGCAATCTTTACTCGAACTTATTGCTAACCGCTTTGGCGAAGCCGAGTAAATAACAGCAAACTAAATCTCCGTAACTCCAGCAGTTAAAAACTTTTCTTTCCTTTTTCCGGCTTTGACCTTATCTGGCTTAAGCATTACACTCTTTAGTCACTATTGAGGGTTCATCATGTCTGGCAACTCAACTCAACAATTAGATACACATAACACGCTGATAGAATCAATCAGTGAGAGTTTGCGCGACAATCAGCCAGAAAAAATTGTTGAATTACTCAGTGAAATGCATCCGGCAGAAATTGCACATGTACTGGAATCCCTTCCTGCAAATCAGCGTGAAAAAATATGGCCCTATATACCGGAAGATACTGATGGTGAAATTCTCCTCCATTTAAATGATGAAGCACGTGCCGCTCGCATCAATAAAATGGAATCAGATGAACTGGTTGCCGCAACCGAAACTCTCGATACCGATGATCTCGCTGACATTCTTCCTGAAATGCCGCAGGATGTTATTCAGGAAATTCTCCTTAGTCTCGAAACACAGGAACGTGACCGCTTAAAGTCTGTTTTATCCTATGACGAGGATTCTGCCGGCGGCCTGATGGATTTAGACACCATCGTTATTCGCGAAGACATAACGCTTGATGTTGTATTACGTTATCTCAGGGGAAAGGGTACTTTACCAAAAGGTACCGATAATTTATTTGTCGTTGATCGGGAAAATCATTATCTCGGAGTATTGCCGTTAACTTTAATACTCACCAGCAACCCTGAACTATTCGTAAAAGAATTAATGCTTACCAATATCGAAGGTATTCCTGCAGAAAAACATGCCCGTGATGTTGCCAACCTGTTTGAACACCGCGATTTCATCACCGCTCCCGTTGTTGATGAAGAAAATCATCTCTTGGGTCGAATTACCATTGATGATGTTGTTGACGTTATTCGTGATGAAGCTGATCACTCGCTAATGAGCATGGCCGGTCTGAATGAAGAAGAAGATATGTTTGCACCGGTTATCACCAGTGCCCGCCGCCGCTCAATCTGGTTAGGCGTTAACCTCCTTACTGCTTTTTTAGCTTCATGGGTTATCGGATTATTTGGTGCAACCATTGAAAAAATGGTTGCACTTGCCATTCTTATGCCAATAGTTGCCAGTATGGGCGGCATTGCAGGTAGCCAGACTTTAACCCTTGTTATCCGCGGAATGGCACTTGGCCAGATCGGAAAAAGTAACTCTCACCGTTTACTGTTAAAAGAAATGTGGGTCGGTGTCTGGAACGGTGTTATCTGGGCAACTGTTATCGCCGGTGTTGCCGGATTATGGTTTCAAAATATACAGCTCGGCTTTGTTATCGCAGCAGCAATCATTATAAATCTTGTTATCGCGGCCATATCCGGCGCAACGATTCCTTTAATGCTTAAACGATTCGGCGCTGATCCTGCATTGTCTGGCTCAGTAGTATTAACGACAGTAACAGACATTGTTGGCTTTGTATCATTTTTGGGACTGGCAACCATCTATCTACTTTAATCAAATGACAAAATACAAACTAATAATCAGTATGTCATTTGCCGTTATCTCTACACAAAGCCTGGCCGTGCAATCTAATTTAGATAATTTCAGCTACCCGGCACATCACTGTGGTGAAAAAATAAAAAAACCTCAAAAGCCGGCACTACTATCAGGCAATATTGATGTAGAAAAGTATAATTCTGCTATCGTTGACTACAATATTGAAGTATCAAAGTACAATAAAAAAATTAAAAATTACAAAACCTGTATTAACCAATATATTAAAAAGGGAAACAATGATATTAATAAAATAAAAACCATGTTAAATAATGCGCTCAAAGAAGCCAGAAAGAGAAACTAGTACAATGTACGCTGTTATATTTAAAGCAGAGATAAACAAGGTAGACGATTCATATACCGTTATGGCAAAAAGAATGAGAGAGATTGCAGTTAAAGACTATGACTGCATTAATTTTAGTTCAATTACAGAAGGTAATATTGAAGTCGCGATTTCATACTGGCACAGCAAAGAACAAATAAAACAATGGAAACAAAATAAAGAGCATTTAATAGCACAACAACTTGAGAAAGATAAATGGTATAAAAATTATACTGTAGATATTGTTGAGGTTATCCAACAGTATAAAAGCAAACCACAATACTAACCACCTGCCACCGTCATATTATCAATTAACCATGAGCCGGTAATCACACTGCCACGCTTATCCAAATCATTACCAACTTGCTGCAAGCCCATAAACATATCTTGTAAACGGCTCGCCAGAGTAAACTCTTCAACCGGATATTGAATTTCACCATTCTCAACCCAGAAGCCACTGGCACCACGCGAGTAATCACCGGTAACAGTATTGACGCCCTGCCCCATTACTTCGGTAATAAGTAAACCTTTATTCATGTTTTTTATCATTGCATCGAGTGAAATATCGTCGTGGTTAATATACATATTGTGTACACCACCGGCATTACCGGTACTCGACAGTTCTAAACGCCGGGCGGCATAACTATCTAAAACATAACTTCGTAATACACCATCACTGACCAAATCATGCGCCTGAGTAATAACACCTTCATTATCATAAGGTGCACTGCCTAATGCCCCTCTAATATGCGGGCGTTCGTCTAAACGAATACGCTCTGGAAAAATCTGTTTACCCAGATGATCCAGCAAAAAGGAGGCTTTACGATATTGAGCACCGCCGCGAATGCCGGCTAAAAAATGTGAAAGCAAACCTTTTGCTACTTCAGCCTTAAAAATTACCGGCACCTGGCAAGTGGGCATACTTCTCGCCCCGAGACGACTAACCGTTCTCTGTGCTGCCTGTTTACCAATATCACTGGCAGATTCTAACTGACTGGCATCACGACTTACGCTATACCAGTAATCACGCTGCATGGCATTTTCCTGTTCCGCAATCATGGTACATGACAAACTATGCCGGGATGTGTTGTAACTATTTAAAAAGCCATGCGTATTTCCATAAATTCGAATTCCGCTATGAGTGCTGACGGTACCACCCTCTGAATTTACAATACGGGCATCTTCTGCTCGGGCAACATCTTCACATTCTTTTGCCAGCGCTATGGCTTCTTCGGCATTAATATCCCAGGGATGATACAAATCTAAATCAGGAATATCAGTTGCCATTCGGTTTTTGTCAGGTAATCCGGCATAAGGGTCTTCTTCTGTGTATCGAGCAATCTCAGAGGCTGCTTTTACGGTTTCTTTTATCGCCTTGAGGGAAAAATCACTGGTACTGGCAGAGCCTTTTCGATTACCAAAAAAGACCGTAATCCCTAACCCTTTATCACGGTTATGCTCAATGGTTTCAACTTCCCCCATTCTCACGGTAACAGACAATCCAGACTCAACATTCAACCCTGCTTCTGCTGCAGAAGCACCTTGTGTACGCGCTTCATTTAATAAGTCGTTTACAACACCTTTTAAATTCTCGGAATCAAGAGAAGCTGATAAATCGGAATTTTTTGAGCTTGAAACCAAATGGGTCATAACCACCTCAAGATTGAGTTTATTTAAATTATTTTCGAATATACCCTATTGTAAGGCTACGAAGCACACTTCACAAATGGCATAATAGCCTCATGGCAAATAATTATTACATTCCCGGCAGTACTGAAAATGATGAGTCTGATGAATTCCAGGATGAGTCATTAATCAGTAAATCTCAACGTAAACGTGATGCTGAGGCTGCGCAGCTATTAGGCAAAAATATTTTAGCGCTTTCTCAGGATGCTCAAAACAGTATTGAGCTACCGGAGAGTCTGGAGCAAGCATTAAATGAAGCTCGTCGTATAAAAAAAAATAGTGCCTTAAAACGTCAATTACAATATATCGGGAAATTAATGCGGCATATTGATCTTGAGCCCATTCAAGAGCAATACCTCAAGCTAACTAATCATTACAATACCGACATCAAAGCACTCCATCACCTTGAAAATTGGCGCGATCGTTTACTTTCAGAAGGCGATAAAGCTCTGGAAGATTTACTTAATGATGCACCAAATGCAGATCGGCAACATTTAAGACAATTAATTCGTCAATCTGCAAAAGAAACTAAACTGAAAAAGCCGCCTAAATCGGCACGTGAAATATTTAAGTATTTGAAAGTACTATTTGAATAGAAAATTTAATTAGCTCTATTTCTAAACCATCCTGTTATACTTGCACGTTCTCGGTTTGCCGGTAACACTTCATGTTCAAATTCTGCACTCATAAAACAAACTAAGGTTCCGGCTTTTGGCAAAATTGAAACCTTGTCTCCATTTTTAAGATAAAGCTGTAGTTCACCACCATCTTCCTTTTGCCAATGATCATTTAAATAAGTCACCAGCGTAAGCACACGGGTGTCCTGATTTTTGTGTTGATCTAAATGACGTTTATAAAATGTATTCGGAGAATATAAAGCAAAATGAATTTCTAATTCAAAAAGTCCGAGGTAAAATTTTTCGTTAATTGCATGTTGTAATTGCTGTGTGATAGTCAGAAATTGTTCTTGTGCTTCGTTTAACTTATTATCATCAAACCAGCTGATTTCATCACTACGAATTGATTGCTCAATGTGAAAATATTTTTCCCGACCAATGCCGGCCTGTTTAAGCAAACCTTGTTGACGTAAAGAGCTGAGCGTTACCTTTAACTGAGTAATTAATTCTATTGAAAAGAAATTTTCCTGAACCGACCAGCCATGTTCCTCAATATCATTAAGGATGTTTTTTATTTTCATAGAATACAATCAAGGAGTTTAGCTGATGACTTTAGATAAAACATAAGACAGATAATTTTAAGCGGTACCACCAACGGTTAAATTATCAATTTTAAGCGTGGGCTGGCCAACCCCAACAGGAACACTTTGCCCTTCTTTGCCGCAGACTCCGACGCCGGTATCTAATTTTAAATCATCACCTACCATTGAAACCTGTTTTAATACTTCAGGACCATTACCAATTAAGGTGGCACCTTTAATTGGTTGTGTCACTTTTCCATTCTCGATTAAGTAAGCTTCACTGGCTGAAAAAACAAATTTTCCTGATGTAATATCAACCTGTCCTCCGCCAAAATTAACTGCATAAATCCCTTTTTCAACTGACTCTATAATTTCTTGGGGATTATGTTCACCGGCTAACATATAAGTATTTGTCATACGAGGCATGGGTAAGTGAGCATAAGATTCACGCCGACCGTTACCGGTGGATTCTCCACCCATGAGCTCTGCGTTCATTTTATCCTGCATATAGCCTTTTAGAACACCTTTCTCAATCAGCATGGTTTGTTGGGTTGTTGTTCCTTCATCATCCATATTTAATGAACCACGACGGGCATCCAGGGTACCATCATCAACAATCGTACATAAAGGTGATGCAACACGTTCACCAATACGACCACTAAAAGCGGAACTGCCTTTACGGTTAAAATCACCTTCTAACCCATGCCCAATTGCTTCGTGCAAAAGTACTCCGGGCCAACCCGGCCCTAATACGACAGGCATTGACCCCGCTGGTGCTTCAACCGCTTTTAAATTAACCAATGCCTGACGTACCGCTTCCCGTGCATAGCCTAATGCACGATCTTGCTCAATAAAATAATCATAACCAACACGACCACCACCACCAGAGCTAGCTTGTTCGCGTTCATCACCATCTTCAGCAATAACTGTCACGTTCATTCTGACCAAAGGTCGAACATCAGCATTTAATGTTCCATCACTGGACGCCACTAAAACAACTTCGTGCACTCCAACTAAACTGACAATAACCTGTTTGATTCTGGGGTCCTGTTTACGCGCTTCAGCATCAGTCTGTTTTAGCAGATCAATTTTTTCATCAGTTGTTAAAGTATCTAATGGATCAACAGGAAGGTATAACTGGTGGCTTGAATGTTTTTTCCATGCTTGCACTTTATTTTGCTGACCTGCACGCGCAATCGTTTTCGCAGCATCTGCCGCTTCATTCAGAGCAGGCAGAACAATCTCGTCTGAATAAGAAAAACCGGTTTTTTCACCACTGACTGCACGTACACCAACACCCTGCTCAATATTATAGTTGCCTTCTTTAACAATGCCATCTTCCAGAACCCATGTCTCATGATGTGAAGTCTGGAAATAGAGATCAGCACGGTTAATGCTGTTACCCATCATCTGATCGAGAACATTTTGCAAATCGTTGACTTCAAGTCCGGTTGGAGATAATAAAATATCATTTGCGGTATCAAGATAACTCATTAAATAATTTACTCTTTAGGTAGCGGACATGAAATTCTTCGGTTTTCCAGCACAGGAAAATTACGGCGAATATTTTTAATGTTTTCTATATCTATATCGGCAATAACATAACCTGAGCCTTGAGGTAAGTGATCCAGCACTGTCCCCCATGGATCAACAATCATACTATCACCGTGTGTTTCTTTACCATTTACATGGTAACCACCTTGAGCAGATGCAATAACGTAACTTAAATTTTCAATAGCTCTGGCTCGGATCAACACTTCCCAGTGCGCATTGCCGGTAATAGCAGTAAATGCGGCAGGTAAAATAATAATCTCTGCACCTTGTAATGTAAGTTGTCTAAATAATTCAGGAAAGCGTAAGTCAAAGCAGATTGCTAACCCCACTTTACCAAAAGGTGTATCAAAAACGGCGACTTTATCACCGGCTTCAAATGTTTCAGACTCTTTATATGTCTCGCCGGTAATCTCAAGGTGCACATCAAATAAATGAATTTTATCATATCTAGCAACACGTTCACCTTTTTCATTATAGACAAGGCAGGCAGAATAAACCTTGTTCATATAATTAGGATTATCACTGTTTAGTTTTAAAGGAATCGTCCCGGCAATAAGCCAAATATTATTTTCCTTTGCCTGCCGAGCCATAAAATCCTGTATCGGTCCTGTTCCTTCATCTTCAGCCACTTTGAGCTGATCACTATCAGATAGTCCCATAATCGCAAAATTTTCTGGTAAGACGATTAACTTGGCCCCTGCTTCAACAGCAGTTGATATTTGACGACTTACTTCATTTAAATTTGCACTGACATTTGTGCCTGAAGCCATTTGGATTGCAGCAACTTTACTCATGAGACTATTTTACTTCTTTTTGAAATTCATAATACTTGAAAACTAGTGGGGCAATACATCCAGTTCAATAATGGTTGAAACAGCACTACCTGGTATTAATTCAATACGACGAGAGGAAAGTCCCAATGCAACCAACCAACTTCTAAGTTCATTAGCCCAAAGTGTACCCTCATCACCACCGGGATATTTAATCATTAAAGTACTATTTACATTATTTTGCAATTTCTTCATCACGCCATTGATGGCAGGCATAGCGAGTATGGTCAATGCCTGCTTAGGAACAGACCATTCATTCGCGTGCAAGAGTTCCACCGCAACAACATACTTGCAGTTTAACAATAAAATAAATGAAAGCAGCACGGTGCTAATATGTTTCTTCATATAAAGGAGCATACTACAAATCTTCTTCAAGAATCTCTTCAATTTCAGGTTTTTCCCATGTCCCGCTTATTTCATAATGCTTCGCTGACGCATCATTAAACTGCTCGCCGGTAAGTTTATCAAGCAGCCAAACACCTATACCAGCGGGTAAATTGACTAAAAGCGCAGTTATTCCGGCAACACCTCCACCCACATCAGGAACAACTTCTACTGTATTCTCATAATCCTGATCAACCAGCCCCGTGCGCCCACTAATATTAATTGTTGCAATAGCGCTATTAATTTCAAAGTCATCAGTATAGGCATCGCCATTTTCTATGACTATTTCACCCTTCGCAGAATCAAAATTAAAGGCTTTATCAGAAGCATCTTTAAAATCACCAATCAATTTTCGAGGTAAAGAAGATAAACTAAATAAACCTAAGAGTCGTCCGGCACCAGTATCAACCCCTCTTATACTACCGTTTTCAATTTCAAGCTGAATATTTCCATTTAACCGATAAAGAGAAAATTGCATTGGAGATCCTTGCCAGTTAATCGTACCTACCGTTTTAGCCGTTCCTCTATCAATAACAGATGAATATCCCAAATCTGTCAACATACTTCCAAAATTATCACTGCTTAAAGTAATATTAAGATTTGTAGCTTGTTTACCTCGTGTATCAGACCAGTCACCATGAGCAAATAATTTCATATTTTTAGATGATACGATTAACTCATCTAAGCGTAACCCCTTTTTAGTTTTAGATGACTTAAAATCAATACGACCAAGATTTATTTTATTAAAATATAATCCCTTAATTATGCCTTCAAAAGCAGGAAGCTTTTTTGGAGATGTCGATTTTTTATATGTTTTTTTATTTTTTTTCTTCTCATTACCTCTTGTTATTATTTTTAATTTATTTAAATTAAAAATAACAGGAATATTAAGCGAAGATTGTGTTCTTTTCTCTTTTGGATCATCAAGTGCCTTGACCCATTCTGAGGGAGTGATTTTATTTATACTACCATCAACATATAAGATATTCTTTCTAGGTAAAGTTGCTTTTTTATCTGAAAAAGAGATCATCCCTTTATCAATCGATGGCTCAAGTTTTGACTGGTCCAACTCAATAATAGCCGAAGCTTTATCACCAAACTCAACTCCCATTATAATTTTATCATCACCAAGAAAATCCGTTTCAAATCTAAATTTCTGTTTTTTCTTTTTTGGTTTATAAAACAGATCAGGCAATCTACTTTTAACTCCCAGTAAATTACTGGTCAGAATTAAAGAAGGATAGTTTCTTTTTAAATGCTTTGATGGAAAAGACATTTTCATATTAACATCAGTTAATCCACTCACCTTGTCTGCACCGGGAATGGAAAATATTTTTAGTATTTTTTTAGCATCAACTCTGGGCTTTGCAGATAAGTAGATAATATTGTTATTATTTCTGGAGCTAACAGTCACTGTTGATTGTTCGCCCAGAATATAAGCCGATAGCTTCTTGCTTGAAAAAGATTTTTCTGTGAAATTAATTTCACCTTCTGCATTTGTAATATCAATCTTGTCTTTCAACATAAATACGGAGGTATCTTTCAGTATCGCTGAACCTGTATAAGTTGTCTGTTTTTTAGCACTAATTGCATCATTCAGAGGAATATTTACTTTTACAGCAGTAACAATATCTCCGCTCCACCGCATTGCACTAATCGTCTCTTTTGCAGAAGATAAAATTGGACTATTTATTAAATAATGAAGTGTATTGTGAGTATTACCCTGCGAATGTATATTTAGCTCTAACTCAGCCTTTGAAAAAGATTTTATTATAGCTGAAGAGTTATATAAAACATTACCTGCAATCTTTCCTGAAGCGATAAACAGGGACATACCCTGACCACTAAAATCTGCATTTATTTTTGCTTCAGTGATTTCCGGCCAATGTTCCTGATAATTAATAACGACATTTGAAGCATCAACATCAACTAAAAATTTTCCTTCAGTATTGTCAAAAGGAAATTCACTTAATTTTCCATTAAAAATAATTGTGCTGTTCTGTACCGTTCCGCTAATTATCCCGTTATCAAGCCACTTTACCAGAGAATCATCCATAATTGATGCCGGCAGGAAATGTGATATTTTAGAAACATCCCCTTTTGCTATATAAGTTTGCAAGTCAAGGTACGGAGAACTCTCATCATTTGGAATCCACAAAAGCGCCTTTGAATCTGCATCAACTTCAGAATTCATAGTTCTTAAATTTATTATATTAAATAACAAACCTTCTTTATTATTTGAAAAGATGACTTTTGCATCTATTTCATCTAGTTTAAAGGTGTCTCTAAAAAGGTTAGGGAAGCCAATAATTGATTTTTTCGAGTATAAATTTATTACACCATTCTTACCGCTGTAATTAATATCTCCTGATACCATATCCAATTTTGGAATACCCTTCCATGAATTTAAACCTGCTTCACTAAAGTTTGCCTGAAGTTGTTTTAATTCGTTATTTTTAATTGCTATGTAAAAATCTTTTATTACACCATGAAAATTTAATAACTTTATCTTCTTTTCACTTTCAATTTTAAGCAGATGATTGGCCGTTACAATTTCTGATAACGACTCCAGCTTTACAAAATCTGATTTAACAAATATCTCATTCAGTTTTTTATTTTTAAAATTAAAAGCAAGCGAGAAAGATGAGTTAGTCAGAATGTTTTTATTACCTGAATAATTGAATCGATCAATGCTAACATTCCAGTTATTATTTTCATCTTTATTTGTATCAAATATTCCTGAAATTAATTTAATTGATACTTTTTTACGTTTTCCTTTTATATAGGTAACATCACTTAAATCTATATTACCACTTAGCTGCTTTACCTGGCTATCTTCCCAGTCAGCCCATAATTTTAAATCGGTAGAGCCCGCTATTAAATTATAATCAGGCAATTTGATATATTTCTGGAGTGGCGCTAATTTTAAATTCTTACTTTCAACAAAAACTTTAGCGTCCCAGGATGATGAATTAATTATCTCTCCTTCAAGATCAAAAGCAAAATTGATTTTCTTTCCCAGTATTGCAGGCAGATTACTTGATAATAAAATTTGATGCCGATCTTTGGTGTTTTTTAATAATAAATTTATATTATCAAAAACCCAGGTTAGCCCAGCATTCTGTTCATCTTTCCAAACCAGAAAGCTGTCCTCCAGACCTATTTCAGTCTGCTGAGAAAACCAGTGTTCTAAAAAATCATTTGATCCTTTATTGTCAATATTGCTTAAATTTGCAATATCAATACCTTCTATTTTTATATTACCTTCAACTGTTCTGGTTACATGAACATTCATTCCAATGACTGTCATTTTAACTGGTGTAATTTTTTGAGACCATATCAAGTCATCAACGGATAAACCAACATCAATCCGTGAAAGAGAAAGAAGACTTTTATTTGTTTTTTTGGATATTAATTGAACATCATGAAATATTAATGTTGGAACCAAACCGCTTAACTTGGCATCCATTCTGCCGATTTTAACCGGTTGCTTTAATAAACTTACAGCAAGTTGCTCAACTTCAGCCTGATATAAATTCGCTGTTGTTAAAAGTAAACGTAAGCCGGAAACACCTAAAGCGATAATAATGACAATTGCAGCAATAGTGTAACCAACAACAAACTTGAAGCGATGAAATAATGAATGGAAATTTATCATTTTACATTAGGACAACATCAAAATGTTCCTGGTTGTATTCAGTCTCAACCTGAAAGCGGATAGGCTTACCGATAAAATCTTCAAGCTCTGCAATGCTGGTTGATTCTTCATCCAGCATTAAGTCAACAACAGAATGAGCGGCCAAAACCAGAAATTCCTGAGCATCAAACTGGCGTGCCTCACGTATGATTTCACGGAAAATTTCATAACATACTGTTTCCGGAGTCCGTAAGGAGGCTCGCCCGTTACAACACGGACAAGTTTCACAAAGAATATGCTCAAGACTTTCGCGTGTTCGTTTACGGGTCATTTCAACCAGTCCCAGCGATGAAACGTCACACACATTTGTTTTTGCATGATCTTTATCAAGGCACTTTTCTAATGCACGTAATACTTGCCTTTTATGTTCAGCATCGGACATATCGATAAAATCAATAATAATAATGCCGCCAAGATTTCGCAAACGTAGTTGTCTTACAATCGTTTGTGCAGATTCAAGATTCGTTTTGAATATTGTTTCTTCCAGATTTCTATGGCCAACAAATGCACCGGTATTAACATCAATGGTTGTCATTGCTTCAGTTTGATCAATAATTAAATAACCACCCGATTTTAGGGGAACTTTCCTCTCCAGTGCTTTTTGCATTTCATCTTCTATGCCATACAAATCAAAGATAGGCCGTTCACCGGGGTAATGTTCAATACGATTTTCTAACTCAGGTATAAACTTGCTGGCAAATTTCTGAACTTTATCAAATGTGGAGCGCGAATCAATTCTTACTTTTTCAATTTCAATTCCACTTAAATCTCGCATGGTGCGCATGACAAGCGACATATCTTCATGAATTAACGTACCCGCTTTCATATCACGATTTCGTTCCAGAATCGTTGTCCATATCTTCTGCAAAAACTGCATATCTTTATAAATAGCATCATCGCTAATTCCTTCTGCGACAGTTCGCGCAATATAGCCGCCCTTGTCAAATTCACTAGCATAATTCGAAAGCACATCTTTTAAACGTTGCCGTTCATTTTCATCTTCAATTCGTTGTGAAATACCCACATGCGTTATCCCTGGCATATAAACCAGATAACGGGAAGGAAAAGAAATTTGAGTGGTTAAGCGTGCCCCTTTTGTCCCCATGGGATCTTTAACAACCTGAACCATGACCTCCTGACCTTCACGTAATAATTCCATAATAACGTCAGAGGGTTTGCCGCCGTCACCATTTTTTCCGTCCGGCTGCGCAATATCAGAGACGTGCAAGAATGCGGTGCGATCCAGCCCAACGTCTAAAAAAGCGGCTTGCATTCCGGGTAAAACACGAACAACTTTACCTTTATAGATATTGCCGACCAGTCCACGTTTGCGTTCCCGCTCGATGTGAACCTCTTGTAATAAGCCATTTTCGACATAGGCCACCCGGGTCTCTTGCGGGGTTACATTTATCAGTAATTCTTCGCTCATATATATCCTTTATCTGTCCTAAGCCTATGATACTACTAAGGAATCTATGCCGATACCCGCATTTTTGAGAAGTTCAACGGTTTCATACAAAGGCAGTCCCATCACGCCGGAATAACTCCCTGATAAATGTGTAATAAAAACCGCCGCTTTGCCCTGAATGGCATACGAACCGGCCTTATCGTCACATTCACCGGAGTTTATATATTGCTCTATTTCTAAATCAGATAAATTCTTAAATTTCACATTACTGACACTAATAATACTCGTCAGTTCAGCGTCTAAACCGTTTGTCGGTGGGATAGCTAAAGCCACAGCCGTCATCACTTGATGTGTTTTACCGGATAATAATGTCAGCATATTTTTTGCATCTGAGTGATTATCCGGTTTACCTAAAATTTGGTCATTAATCACAACAACAGTATCTGAACCGATAATTGCGCTCGTCTTTAGCTTGACCTTATGTAGACCAGCTAATGCTTTTTCTTTTGCTAATCGTAAAACATAATCATCTGCTTTTTCAGCTGGCAATAGTGTTTCATCAATATCAACCGCTAACACTGCAAAGGGGATATCTATCTGACTTAATAGTTCACTCCGACGGGGTGATTTTGAGGCAAGAAATAAATCAATTTTCATATTTGAAGTATATCATTACTCAAAAAGCATAATTAGAAATCGTTCTTAATAATTTAAAAGATACAAAACAGGGAGTATAATTTTTTATGCTGCATTGGTGTAAAAAAACTTAAGCATACTTTTTCTTTAGTTTGTCAGAATAACAAACATAGGAGAGATTATTCCTTTTCGCTTCATACATGGCAAAATCCGCTCTGTTAACAAGCGTCGTGCAATCTTGTGCATGTTCTGGATAACTTGCAATCCCCATACTAATACCAACTTTCATTTCTCTGCCTGCAAGTAAAAATGGTTCATTAATTAAGTATTCCAGTTTTTCTGCAAACTTTATTACTTGATATTGCTCCAGCGATTCAAGAATAATAACAAACTCATCTCCACCTAAACGGGCAACGGTATCTACTTTTCTCACCATGGATTTTAAACGTCGTGCAACTTCTGCTAATAATACATCACCAACACTATGTCCAAAGGTATCATTCACCTCTTTAAAATCATCCAGATCCATAAGAATGATAGATAATGATACACCTTGTCGCTGACCACGCATTACCGCTTTTTTTAAACGATCCTGAAACAATAATCGGTTAGCCAAACCGGTTAATTCATCATGCAATGCCTGATGCTCAAGTAACTCCGCCTGTTTAGTAACATGCCGTATCACAAAATAACCAATTAATATTCCTAACAGTATTGCTGTTCCTCCCAACATTAGCATGAGATTACGAGCATTCTCATAGGCAGCCTGTCCTTCATTTAATGCCATGGTTGCCTGTTTGCGCTGAAGGGAGACCAGTTTTTTAACTTGTTCTGCAATAAGTCGCTGCTTTGGTATTGCTAATTTAATTAATTTATCAACAACAATCCGGTCTGTAGAATCCATTCCCAGATTAATCACTTTCTCTACAATAGGTTGAGTGTCTCGAGTTAAAATTTTTATTTCTGATAATATATTTTGTTCCTGCTTCGTTAATACTAAATTCTCAAGACTTTTACGTGCATTTAAGTAGCGGACTCCCATCTTGTTAAACTGCATGAATTCATCATCCTGAAGAAATCCATCTTTAAATGCCGCTATTGAATGCATACTTAAAGCACGATTATACAAAGCATCTTGCATAACCTGTCCTAACTCGATTTTGACGTTATTATTTTCAACAATATTCTTAATTTGAGAATTAATTTGTGCCATATGTTTTAATCCAACAAACGTAAGCGTCAGCATTAATAATACGACCATAAAAAATCCGAAACTAATACGTAAACTAATACTGCCAGCTGCTGTTTGAATTTTCATAGATAAAATGAAAGCACACAATATTCCGGTTAGATACAATACTAAACACCAGTCTTATCGACCGGTTATTTATATGATGTTTAGTTCAACCTGAATCAACCTAGAGGGGGAATAAGTCAATAGACAGATAAATATGATATAAAAATATAACATGTTAAAACTTAGATTTATAGATGCGGAGTAAAGACAAAAACAATTAGAATATTATGATTATCTTATTATGAATGACGAGCCATACAATGATCATAAGTCATTATTTATTTGTGATAAGGATGACCTTTAAGAATAGTCGAGGCACGATAAAGCTGTTCGGCAAGGACAACACGCACCAGAGGATGCGGTAGTGTTAATTTAGAAAGTGATATTTTTTGTTGTGCCTGCTTTAAACAATCATCAGCTAAACCTTCCGGCCCACCAATCAATATTGCAATATCCTGACCTGAGCCCTGCCAGGTTTTCAGCTCTTGCGCCAGCTCTGGTGTTGAACATGCTTTCCCAAGAACATCAAGCGCAACAATTTTTGCACCTTTAGGAATGGCCGCCAGCATTTTTTCACCTTCCTGCTGAGTCAGCCGTTTTACATCACTGTTTTTGCCACGTTTACCCGCGGCGATTTCAACTAATTTTAATTTACTCTCGGGCGGCATACGCTTACTGTATTCGGTAAAACCTTCTTCAACCCACGACGGCATACGCGTTCCAACAGCGATAAGGTGAATCAACATAAAATTTATTTAGATTCAGCAGGACTATCTTCGCCCCAGAGTTTTTCTAAGTTATAAAACTCCCTGATTGCCGGTTGCATAACATGAACAACCACATCACCCAAATCAATCAGTATCCATTCATTCGAGTCATCACCTTCCAGACCTAATGCCGGTGAACCTGCTTTTTTAGCTTTATCTGCAACACTATTCGCTAATGCTTTAACCTGACGAGAGGTATTACCACTGGCAAAAATCATAATATCTGTGACACTACTCTTGTTGATAACATCTAAAACTTTAATATCGATACCTTTAATATCTTCCAGTGCATCCACTGCCAGATCACAAAGTTCTTTTGTATTCATAATTTAACCTTAATAAATATTTTGCTGTTGGATCAGTGTTAATACTGAATCCGGTAAAAAAAATTGTATGTCATTACATTGTTGCCACTGCTGGCGAATTACCGTTGCTGATATTTCAAGTTGCGTGACAGGAACAAAACTAATTCCGCCATTGTCTTTTCTCTTTAAATCATCTACATCAAGCAAACGATGTTTAATTAATTTAAATAACTGTTTATTAATAATTGCTTTACCATCAACATTAGCTCGGCGCATTACAACAATATTGGCAAGATCAAAGATTGATTCCCACTGATACCATTGCGCCAAACCATTAAACGCATCGGTGCCTAAAATTAAACACAAGGACTGATCTTTAAAATCCTGCTTTAAACTCGTTAATGTGTCCACCATATAAGAGGGGCCATCACGCCGAATTTCCCGATCATCAACCGTAAACTTTTCTTGCCCTGCAATAGCCGCGCGCACCATTGCAAGCCTTTGCAAAGGCTCGGCTATCGGTTTGTTTCTATGAGCAGGTTCTCCGCAAGGAATAAAACGAACTTCATCTAATGCTAAACGTTGTTGTACATCTAATGCTGTGCGCAAATGTCCAAAATGAATGGGGTCAAATGTTCCACCTAAGATGCCAATCATAAAAAATCTCGGATTAGAGAAACCATAATCATATATCGCAGTAATAGATTAAGTCCGAATATGACCATCACCAATCACAATATATTTTTGCGAAGTGAGTCCTTCCAGACCAACCGGACCACGGACATGAATTTTATCGGTACTAATACCAATCTCAGCACCTAAACCATATTCAAAACCATCGGCAAAACGAGTAGACGCATTGACCATCACCGAACTCGAATCCACTTCCATCATAAACTGCCGAGCAATGGTAATGTTTTCCGTCATAATTGTTTCGGTATGACCTGAACTGTGTTGATGAATATGATCAACGGCTTCAGCAAAACCATCGACGACACGAATAGAAAGAATAGGTGCAAGATACTCTTCATCCCAATCTTCTTCAGTAGCGGCTTTGATTCCGGGCAAAATTTCCTGAGTGATAGCACAACCGCGTAACTCAACCCCTTCGTCAATATATTTTTGACCTAACTCAGGCAAAATATCTTCTGCAACAGTTTGGCTTACTAACAATGTTTCCATGGTGTTACAGGTACCATAGCGTTGTGTCTTTGAGTTAAAAGCAACACTAATTGCCTGATGTAGATTTGCATCATCATCAATATAGACATGGCAAACACCATGCAAATGTTTAATGACAGGAATGCGTGCATCAGCACTAATACGCTCAATTAAACCTTTACCACCACGAGGAACGATAACATCAACATAATCTTTCATGGTGATCAGTTCACCCACAGCAGCACGATCAGTGGGTTCGACAACTTGCACTGTCGCTTTATCTAAACCCGCTTTTTCTAAACCATCGTGAATACATTTTGCTATCGCCTGATTAGAATGTTTCGCTTCTGAACCGCCACGCAAAATAGCTGCATTGCCCGACTTTAAACACAATGCCGCAGCATCGGCTGTTACATTAGGACGAGATTCATAAATAATACCGATAACGCCTAAAGGCACACGCATCTTACCTACCTGGATACCACTTGGACGATAATTCAAATCAGTAATCTCGCCAACTGGATCAGGCAGCGCCACAATCTGACGAATACCCTCTGCCATACCTTTGATACGGTCATCATTTAATGCAAGCCGATCAAGTAAGGCTTCATCTAAGCCATTTTTAGCACCGGCATCCATGTCTTTTTTATTCGCAGTTAATAGTTCAGCACTGCGAGTTTCAATTGCATCGGCAATGGCTAACAACGCATCATTTTTTTGCCCTGTGTTGGCGCGATTTAATTCACGCGATGCTGCTCTTGCCTGTTGGCCGAGCTCGTTCATGTATTTTTTTATATCCATCATCTTTTATCTTTATGTCATTAGAGTTAAGAAACTCATTAAAATAATCTATTTCCCTCCTTTAAGGGGGTAGTAGAGGGAGAGGATAATTTTAAACCACCCCACCCTACCCCTCCCCTTGAAGGGGAGAGAATAATTCTTATTACCTGGTCGCTATTTGTTCTGCTGTTAGTGGTGCTAACGAAACGCCGGAAATCCGTAATGTTAATTGTAGCAACTCATCCCAGGGTTTGCCTGTTGCCAGACCTTTACACATCCGTTCAATTCGTCCCGCAACCAGTAAAAAGGCTTGCCAACGCTTTAAACTATGACGTTTTAAGCCCGCATTTAAAACAATTTTTCGTTTATCCCAAACACGATGCTGTTTAAAGACTTGTTCCAGATTTTGTCCGTTTGCAACCGCATTTGCCATTTTTTCTAATGTACGAAGTTGATACATTAATGCGCCCAGTATATGTAACACGTCCTCACCTTCGCTTTTTAAACCATGCAATATACGCGATACCCTGACGGGATCACCTTGCAGCGCAACATCGACTAAGGCAAAAGAATCAAAACGTGCACTATCACTAACAGCATCAACCACTTGTTCTGCTGTTATTTTTCCTTCGCCGTATAACATACGCAGTTTTTCTAACTCTTGATCTGCCGCTAATAAATTACCTTCCACTTGTTCAGCTAAAATAGTCAATGCATCTTCAGTAGGTTGCAAACCGCGTAATTGCATACGTGTTTTTAACCATGCCGGAAGTTCATTGATCTCAAGCGGCCAGACTGCCATAGTTGCACCGGCTTTATCTAATGCCTTAAACCATTTACTTTTAGTTTGACTGCTATCTAACTTTCCAGAAACAATCAGCAATAAATTATCTTCCGGCAACTGACTGGTATACGCAACGAGTGCTTTACTGCCCTTATCGCCCGGCTTTCCAGTTGGAATACGAAGCTCGATGACTTTTCGCTCAGCAAATAAAGACATACTGGCAGAGGAGCGAACAAGTTCATCCCAATCAAAACTACGATCAACATGATAAACTTCTCGCTCAGTATAGCCTTGTGCTTTTGCCGCCTCTCGAATTAAACGAACGGATTCATCTTGCTGAAACGGTTCGTCACCACTAATGAAATAAACAGGTTGCAACTGCTTTTCAAGATGAGACTTAAGCTGATTAAAATAGAGTTTCATTTTAATGAGATACTTTATTTCGTGATTTTAATAAAAACTGTAAACGGCGAATCAGCTGTAACATAGCGGCTTTCCTCATATCACTATTTAAACGCGCTTCTTCATCTGCTTTTGCTAACACGAGGTTTGCATCAAACAAATATTCACGTCGCTCTGAAATCGTCTGAGCAGGAATTAAATCTACCGTTTTATTTTTACCTTGCTCTTGTGTATTCTTCAGCAAAGAAAACCCAAGTCGATAACTTAGTTCATATTGATTAGCACGACCGGCACTATCTAAGGACAACACACGCTTTGAAAACTTATCTTCTGTGATAGTTAACTGCACGTCAGACTCATCTAACAAAGAAACTTTTGCATTGCTTAATGTTCGTGTTAAAACCCGACCAAGCTCACTATGAATATTTGTCCCTTGAATTTTTACTTCCGGCAGCACTGCTGAGAGATCCTGGTTTCCACGCAGGTGAAAGCCACAACTGACTATTAAGCTGCTAAATAACAATATAGCTGTGACTTTTATTTTTCTCATATAAATATATTTTACTTAACGACAATATTAACCAGCTTTCCCGGTACAACAATGACTTTTACGACTTGCTTGCCGTCAGTAAACTTCTTCACATGTTCATCGGCCATTGCTGCTGCTTCTATATCATCTTTACTTGCACTAGCTGCGACTTCAATTCGTGAACGTAACTTCCCATTCACTTGTACGATAATTTGCAAACTGTCTTTCACTAAAGCAGACTCATCGACCTTAGGCCAGGCTTGATCGATTAATAAACTATCTTGCCCAATCACTTTCCAAATTTCATGCGTGATATGTGGCACGATGGGCGATAATAGTAAAACAATCGCCTGTAAACTTTCTTGCATGACTGCTCGACCTTGTTCGCTGTTATCTTTAAATTTCGCTAAAGCATTCATCAATTCCATGACGGAAGCAATCGCAGTATTAAAGGTAAAGCGACGACCAATATCATCACCTACTTTCGCTATCGTTTCATGTGTTGCTCGACGAATGGCTTTTTGAGCATCATTCAAACTCTTTACATCTAAAGCAACGGTGTCACCCACTTCAATGTGCTCAAAAGCTAAACGCCATAAACGTTTTAAGAAACGTGATGCCCCTTCTACACCCGCATCGCTCCATTCTAATGATTGCTCAGGCGGTGCAGCAAACATCATAAATAAACGTGCGGTATCTGCTCCGTATTGTTCAATTAAACCTTGCGGGTCTACCGTGTTACCTTTTGATTTAGACATTTTAGAACCGTCTTTTAATACCATTCCTTGCGTTAACAGGTTTTCAAACGGTTCATCATTTGTGGTTAAACCCACGTCTCTCATTAATTTATTAAAGAAACGTGCATAAAGTAAATGTAAAATCGCATGTTCAATACCACCGACGTACTGATCAACCGGTAGCCAGTAATTTGCACGTTCATCTAACATGGCTTCATCATTACCTGCCGAGGCATAACGTGCGTAATACCAGGATGATTCCATAAAGGTATCAAAGGTATCGGTTTCTCTTTCTGCTTTACCGCCACAGCCTGGGCATGTGGTTTCATAAAACTCGGGCATCTTTTTAATTGGCGAACCAACACCTTCAAACTCAATGTCCTCAGGTAAAGCAACCGGTAAATCTTTTTCAGGTACTGCCACTTCACCACACTTCTCACAATTAATAATGGGAATAGGTGCGCCCCAATAACGTTGACGTGAAACACCCCAGTCGCGCAAGCGATAGGTTGTGCGCTTCTCACCACTATTCTTAGCTTCTAAATATGCGGCAATTTTTTCAAACGCCTCTTCTGAGCTTAAACCATCAAACTCACCGGAGTTAATTAACTGACCTTTTAAGGTAAAGGCTTCTTTCGAGAGATTACATTCTTCATTATTAACCGGCGCGATAACCTGATTTATGGATAAACCATATTTCGTCGCAAATTCATAATCACGCTGATCATGCGCAGGAACTGCCATTACTGCACCCGAGCCATAGCCCATTAAAACAAAGTTGGCGATAAACACAGGAACAAGATCACCGGTAACAGGATGAATGGCCTTTAAACCGGTATCGATACCTTTTTTCTCCATGGTTTCCATCGAGGCTTCTGCTGTATCGGTCATTGCGCATTCTTTTATAAATACAGCAACATTTTCAAATTTCTTTGCCGCTTCTGTAGCTAATGGATGTTCGGCGGCGACCGCAACATAAGTCACGCCCATTAACGTGTCAGGCCGTGTAGTAAAGACTTCTAACTTTTCATCCCGGCCTTTTAAACCAAAACTGACTTCAACACCTTGTGAGCGACCAATCCAGTTGCGTTGCATTGTGCGAACTTGTTCAGGCCAGCCTTCTAAATTATCTAACTCATCGAGTAACTCATCGGCATAATCCGTGATTTTCATAAACCACTGCGGAATGTCTTTTTTCTCGACTGTCGTATCACAACGCCAGCAACAACCGTCGATCACCTGCTCATTTGCCAGTACCGTTAAATCATTTGGACACCAGTTCACTGCTGCAGTTTTTTTATAAACCAGACCTTTTTCATACAATTTGGTGAACAACCACTGTTCCCACTTGTAATAATCAGGATCACAGGTCGCCAATTCACGATCCCAGTCATAGCCCAAACCCAGACGCTTAAGTTGATCACGCATGTAATCAATATTTTCGCGTGTCCATTTTGCTGGCGGCACATTATTTTTAATCGCGGCATTTTCTGCAGGCAAACCAAACGCATCCCAGCCCATGGGTTGCAGTACATTTTTGCCCTGCATCCGTTGATAACGACTTATCACATCACCAATAGTGTAATTTCGTACATGCCCCATGTGCAAACGACCACTTGGGTATGGAAACATCGAAAGACAGTAATATTTTTCTTTATTTGGGTCTTCGACCGCCTTAAATACCTTATTGTCATCCCAGTATTTCTGGATTTCTAATTCTATCTGTTCTGGTTTATATTCTGATTCCATAAAACTCTGCTATGTAATTGATTTATAAGTGAATATTGATTTCCGGCTGAAAGGCAGAAAAAATAAAAAGTTAAGTCTGTAAGGATACAGCACAGAAGGATTACTCCACAATAAAACTCTGATATAGATCAATTCCAAATCCGGATTTAATGGTTATACTAACCGATAAATAGTGAATTCTTTGAGGAGCAAAGCAATGGATACTAAAGAAAAACTTCTAAATGCCTACCACACCATGATGGAACAAATTAAAGATGTTTGGCACAGTGCTGAAGAAAAAGCGATTCCGACTCTCTCTGAAAATATTGAAAAAGCCGCCGAAAAAGCTTCGGAATTAGGTGAATTAACCAAAGAAGAAGCCGAAAAACTGGGAGAATATATCAAGCATGATTTAGAAGATGCAGGGGAATATCTAACCGATTACATTGCAATCAATGGACCGCAACTGGAAAACTGGATTAAAGACGAGTTACAGTTTGCAGAGTATGAATTCGCCGAGATATTTGCGACACTGGCTGATAAAACCCGACTAGAACTGGATGCATTAGCTGAACAGGCGCGACAAGTTGGTGTTTGGCATACTGGCGAGATTACAAATATTGGGATTCTGTATTGCCAAAATTGCGGTGAAGCTTTGCATTTTAATAAGCCGGGACACATTCCACCCTGCCCAAAATGCCATGGCACAGAGTTTAAAAAAGTATTTAAAGAAAAATCTTAAATTTAACTAAAAGAAGTAACTGACATTGAGTGAATTTTTAAAAAAAATAAAAAATGCTTTAGGTATCGATAGTTCAGTCAGTCCAGCCGAAAAACTGGCTTCCACTCTGGGTGGAATTATTGGTATTTATTTAATAACCCTCATTAGCTACCATTTCACCGGCGCGAGTGGTGCTGCACTTATTGTTCCTTCAATGGGGGCCTCGGCCGTGCTGGTTTTTGCTGTACCGCATGGCAAGCTCTCGCAACCATGGGCACTCTTTGGTGGTCAACTAAGCTCTGCTATTGTCGGGGTAACCTGTTACCTGCTGGTTCCGGATTTATTTCTGGCAGGCGGTCTGGCAGTTGGTTTAGCCATTGGCACCATGCACGTTTTACGTTGTATCCACCCACCCGGGGGGGCGACAGCATTAGTGGCCGTTGTTGGCAGCGCACAAATTCATGCACTGGGTTATGAATATGTTCTGACCCCTGTTTTAATCAATACCATTATTATTTTTGGCACCGCATTTATTTTCAATAATTTTTTCCCCTGGCGTCGCTACCCCATTAGTATGATGCGCTTCACCGATACCCCGACGGTCGTAGAAAAAAAGCCTTCCCGCTATATTGAAAAGAAATATATCGAAAGAGCACTTGAAGATATTGATCTGGTCATCGATCTTGATGCCGAAACCCTGCAACAATTGATTGCATTAACGCTTGAACATGCAGAAACCCCGCAATTTACCAGCAAGCAAATTGTTATCGGACACTACTACACAAACAGCAAACATGGTGCTGAGTGGTCAGTGCGCCAGATTATTGATGAAGCAAAATCTGATGACCCGAAAAAAGACATGGTTATTTATCGTGTAGTTGAAGGCAAAGGTTTACAAAGTGCAGACAGCTGTACCCGTTCAGAATTTGCACAGTGGGCCGTCCGCGAACTATTTCCAACCTCCAGTAACTAGCTGACATCTCTTTATTGACAAAAATAAATGTCATTTTGCGATCTATAACATGCATTTAATATGCATGTTATGTATAATCCTATTTTAGACTTATTCTAATACCCCCCATTTTTTAAGGAGAAACAAAAATGACAAGTTTATATGAGCGTTTAGGCGGAGAAGCGGCTGTTGATGCTGCGGTAGACATTTTTTATCGCAAAGTTTTATCTGATGATCGAGTCAATGATTTTTTTGACGGCGTCGATATGAACGCACAGATAGCCAAACAAAAAGGTTTTTTAACCATGGTATTTGGCGGCCCAAACAACTATTCAGGTAAAGACATGCGAGATGGACATAAACATCTCGTTGCAAGGGGACTCGCAGACAAACATGTTGATGCCATTGTTGAACTGTTAGGTGCAACATTAAAAGAACTCAATGTTGCCGATGAAGATATTCAGGAAGTCGCTAATATTGCTAACAGCGTTCGTGATGACGTATTAAATCGATAGGACTAAGATAAATGACACATTTAAAATATAAAAATGAAGTATTCAATGTGTCTACAAGTCACTCTGTGCTTGATACATTGCTAGAAAATGGACATGACATTCCTAACAATTGTCGAGCCGGTGCCTGTCAGTCCTGTCTGATGCAGGTAATAAAAGGCAAAGTACCTTCACAGGCACAAAACGGCTTAAAAGATAGCTATAAGGCGAAAGATTTTTTCCTTGCCTGTCGTTGTGAACCTGAAGAAGATCTCGAAATTCAGTTACCCGACGCAAATGAATTAAAAGTTCCCGCCACGGTAACAGAAATTAATAAACTCTCAGAAGATGTTATTGAGTTAAAAATTAAAACAACTGACATTTTTAACTACCATGCAGGTCAATATGTCACATTATGGCGAGATGAAGAGTTAGGTCGTAGTTATTCATTAGCCAGTTTACCGCAGGATAAAGATTTAAGCTTTCACATTAAACTAATTCCTGATGGCAAATTTAGTCATTGGGTACATCATGATTTACGTGTTGCAGACGCTATCTCTGTTCAGGGACCGGCAGGAGATTGTTTCTATACTCCCGGAAATCCGCAACAAAATCTTCTGCTTATAGGTACCGGAACAGGACTTGCTCCGCTCTACGGGATAATTAATGATGCAATTCAACAGGGGCATCGCGGAGAGATATATTTATTTCATGGTGCAGTCAACTCGGCTGGACTCTACTTGTATGAAAAACTGCTGCAACTCGAAAAAGAACATAGTAATTTCAAATATTATCCCTGCGTAATGGTTACAGAAGAAAATATATCGACTAAAATAACTCAGGGCGACATTACTAAAATTGCTTTAGAATATGTTCCTCAACCAGTCGGCTGGAAAACGTTTTTATGCGGTGATGAAAAGCTGGTTAAAAATTTACAACGTCAGGTTTTTCTTGCCGGTGGAAGCATGAATGATATTTATGCCGATCCCTTCATTTATAAATAGATAATTAAATCACAGGCTAAGTCGATGCAGTTAACTCACCATACTGATTTTTCCTTAAGAGTTCTCATCTTCTTGTCTTTACAGGATAAGGAAAAATTAGTCACCATTGATGATATTGCCTGTCACTTTAATATTCTTAAAAACCATCTTAGTAAAGTTGTTCACCATTTAGCACAACATGATTTTATTAAAACAGTACGGGGTAAAAATGGCGGCATTTGCCTGCTACGCCATCCTCAATCGATGTTACTCGGTGACATCATACAGGCAATGGAAAACAAAACCGAAATTGTAGACTGCGAGAAACCGGCTTGCCCCCTGCTCCACAAGTGTGAATTAAAAGAAGTTTTAAATGAAGCCAAACATGCTTTTTTTTCGACTCTTAATAAATACAGTCTTGCCGACATTACCAGCAAACCCGAACAAATAAAAACATTATTAAATTTTAACAGTCTCTAGGAAACTGAACGTTTTCTTGCATAAACGATACATACTGCCAGAGTTGTAAAAATAATAAATAAAACAGGAGTGTTTCCCCATAAAACATAAGGTGTCGCTCCCTTTCTTGGCTGAACATACCCAGTAACAACATAAGCTTTAAATTGTGGTGAACGCGATAGAACTTCACCCTTATAATTAATTAGAGCAGAAATCCCATTTGTTGTAACACGCATAAGATCACGTCCGGTTTCAAGAGCGCGCATTTGAGAAATTTGTACATGCTGATGTGGCGCAAAGGAATCACCATACCAGGCATTATTACTTGCGTTTAAAACTAATGTTGCCTCGGGTAAAAAACGGATCATATCTTCACCAAAAGCATCTTCATAACAAATAGTAGGGGCAATTTTCTGGCCTGCTGCGGTTAATAAAGATTGGTTGTATTGGCCGGGAGTGAATGCTGACATAGGAACATCAAAAAATGCAATCAACCCTCTGAGCAGCGAAGCTAAAGGCACATATTCCCCAAAGGGAACAAGGTGATTTTTATGATAAAACTGTGGCTTAGTATTCGATTTATATGAGCCATCAACAACCATCAAACTACTAAAGTATTCATCTTTCTCACGATCTAATACCGGTAAACCTAAAATAATATCAGTGTTATTTTTCTTTGCCTGTTCAGACAACTCAGCTAAAAAATTATTTTTTAGCTGATGATAAAAAATAGTGAGCGAATTTTCTGGCCAGATAACAAGATCACTGTCCCAATGTTTTCGGGTCAAGGATAAATAACGATGTTTTCTTTTTTCAAAATGGTCAGGATCCCATTTGTTTTTTTGTTCAACATTACCCTGAACCAAACTCACTTTAAGTGGCTTTCCAGTTTTTTCTGTCCATTCAACTTGTGAAAAAATATAACCCGAAAACCAAACTATAAAAAAACCCAGTAAAACAATAATTTTTTTCTTAGCCGTTTGATAGATAAATATCATTAGCAATAATGATGAACATAGAGTCACTATCCATGAAACACCAAACACACCGAGTACAGGAGCATACCCTGCCAGAACGCTATCCGTTTGACTATAACCTAAACTTAACCAGGGAAAACCGGTTAAAAACCAGTCTCGAAACCATTCTTGCAACGCCCAGAATAAAGGAAAGATGACAAGCAGGATAATAGTTCGATGATTGATATTTAATTTTCTAATAAATAAAACACTTAAATAACCCTGTAAAACCAGAAAAGCGCTAATCAGATTAACAAACACAAAAGTAAATATGACCGAAACAAACATTGAGCTGAGTCCAAAAACATAAACAGCAACATAAACCCAGGAAACACCAACACCAAAATACCCTAAACCAAACCACCATGCTAAAAAAGCTGCGCGACGTGGAGTAGCATATAAAAAAAAATAAAAAAGTACTGCCGGACTAATAATAGCAATTAAATAAAAATCGACCGGAGAAAAAGCAAGAGGAAGTACTGCACCGGCAATAAAAACGATTAAAAAACCAAGGCGAGAAGATTCAAATAAATACCGGAATTTAGATTCAGTGACGTTCATTATCGGCAGTTTCCGTTGCCATCTTTTCCGGGCTATTGCTGGCAGGAGATACTTCTAATAAATCAATTCGACGATTACTCGAACGTAGTATTTTAAATTCAAGATGATTAATTTTGACTGATTCACCCCGTTTTGGCACATGACCTAAAGCATGCATAACAATCCCGCCAATGGTATCGAACTCATCATCGTTAAACCCCGTTTTAAAATGTTCATTAAAATCTTCAAGTGGCGTAATTGCTTTTACCGTGGCGCGATTTTTAGCATGCTCGAAAATATAAGTATCTTCATCAAAGTCATGTTCGTCTTCAATTTCACCAACAATTTGTTCCAGCACATCCTCAATAGTGACCATTCCGGCAACCCCACCATATTCATCTACGACAATAGCAATATGATTTCGCGTGCTTCTGAATTCCTTTAACAAAACATTTAGCCGCTTACTTTCCGGAATAAAAACCGCCGGTCGTAAAACATCACGCACATTAAGTTTATCATCATCATTTACCAGATACGGCAGTAAATCTTTAGCCAATAAAATGCCAACTACTTCATCTTTACTATCTGCAACAACCGGAAAACGTGAATGTGCAGAAACAATGACGGTATTCATCAGTTCTTCTTCTGAAGAATCCATTTCCAGCACAACCATTTGCGAACGCGGCAACATAATATCCCGCACCTGCATTTCAGCAACCTGCAAGGCACCATCAATCATACTAAACGCATCATGATCTATAATATTATTTTTATGTGCTTCGTTAAGCACAACCATGAGTTGCTCACGATCTTTTAGTTCACCCTGTAAGGCCTGCCCTAAACGCTCAATCCAGGAGCGCTGTGGTTTGCTATCTTTTACAGAATGTTCTGGTTTTTCTTCACTCATACTTCTATTTCCCGATACGGATCGGTATACCCTAGTTGTGCTAATATTTTAATTTCTTTTTCTTCCATCACATTCGCTTCTGCGTCAGTTAAATGGTCATAACCTAATAAATGTAATGTGCCATGCACGACCATATGTGCCCAGTGAGCTATTTCCGGTTTGCCCTGCTCAATAGCCTGTTCTGTTACAACATCAGTACAAATAATCAGGTCACCCAGTAAATTTAATTCTATTTCTTCCGGCGCGTCAAAGGGAAAAGATAATACATTGGTTGAACCGGCTTTATGCCGATACTGTTGATTTAATTCAGCGCTTTCATTTTCATCAACAAAACGTATCGTTAATTCAGCATTACCGTGGTTTTCAAAATCAAGCGTTTCTTCTACCCACTTTAACAAGTCTTCATCCGTCGGCAGAGCTTCAACTGCTCGCTGTACATCTAAATTAAGTTCCATTAGTGCTTTTTAATTTCATCATGTGAATCATACGCCTCAACAATACGTTGAACTAATGGATGGCGCACCACATCTTTGGGTGTAAAAAAACTAAAACTCAGGCCATCAACCTTGGATAAAACATCAATCACCTGACGCAAGCCCGACTGTTGTCCTTTAGGTAAATCTATTTGTGTTACGTCTCCGGTAACGACCACTTTAGAACCAAAACCAATACGGGTTAAAAACATTTTCATTTGTTCGACTGTGGTGTTTTGTGCTTCATCAAGAATAATAAAAGATTCATTCAATGAACGACCACGCATATAAGCTAATGGCGCGACTTCAATCACATTGCGTTCCATTAAGCGTGCAACTTTTTCAAAGCCCAGCATTTCATAAAGCGCATCATAAAGTGGACGCAAATAAGGATCGATTTTTTGTGCCAAATCACCCGGTAAAAAACCAAGCCGTTCACCGGACTCAACTGCCGGACGGGTTAGAATGATTCGGCGCACTTCATCACGTTCTAATGCTTCAACCGCAGAGGCAACGGCAAGATAAGTTTTACCGGTACCGGCAGGACCGACACCAAAACTGACATCAAAATCTGCAATTGAACGTAAATAATGTTGCTGACTGGGGCCACGACCACGCACCTGCCCACGCTTGGTTTGAATAATAACTTCATCACCTGAACGTTTTTTAATATCAACCACATTTTCTAAACCAACATCATGCAAATGTAAATTGATGGCTTCAGGATCTAAGGTGTTCTTATCCGTTTCAACATAAAGCTCGCGTAATATTTCTTCGACGGCTTCCGTTGATTTTTTTATGCCAATAATACGAAAGGTATTACCACGATTATTAATTTCAACGCCCATTCGACGTTCGATTAAACGTAAATGCTCGTCAAATTGACCGCACAAATTAGCCAGCCGCTGGTTATCAGCGGGATCTAAAGTGATGTCGAGAGAATGTGCTGTAGATTTCAAAATAGGAAGAGGTATATGCGCTACGCTATGACAGAGGCAGCTGCCTGATTAGCTGCATCAGCAACTAATTCACCACGTAATGAGTTAGGACGAACTTCTGTAATTTTCACGTTTGCAAATTGACCAATTAATGATTTATCTGCCTTGAAGTTTACCACACGATTGTTTTCCGTGCGGCCACTGACTTCATTTTCATCTTTTCTTGATGCTCTTGTAACCAGCACACGCTGTACGGTATCCATCATATTTTCACTAATATTAAGTGTTTGCTGGTTAATACGTGTTTGCAGAATTTTTAGCCGCTCTTTTTTGACTTCTTCCGGCACATCATCCGGCAAACTTGCTGCTGGTGTGCCCGGACGTGCGCTATAAATAAAGCTGTACGAGAGATCAAACCCGACATCGGCAATCAGATTCATGGTGTCTTCAAAATCTTTATCTGTTTCACCAGGGAAACCAATAATAAAGTCCGATGAGAAACACATATCCGGCCGTACTTCACGTAATTTTCGAATAATAGCTTTATATTCAAGCGCAGTATGCTTACGTTTCATTTGCATCAAAATACGATCCGAACCGCTTTGTACCGGCAGATGTAAATGACTGACTAATTCAGGAATTTCCGCATAAGCCTGAATCAAGTTGTCATTCATTTCAATGGGGTGAGAGGTGGTGTATCGAATGCGATCGATACCATCAATCGCCGCTACATAGTGAATCAGTAACCCCAGATCGGCAACCGTGTCATCATTCAGCTCATTGTCTGACATTACACCACGATACGCATTTACATTTTGTCCCAGCAAATTTACTTCACGAACGCCTTGCTCGGCTAATTGTGCTATTTCGGCAATAATATCGTCGAATGGTCGGCTAAATTCTTCACCGCGAGTATACGGCACCACGCAAAAAGAACAGTATTTACTGCAACCTTCCATAATAGAAACATAAGCACTGGCACCGTCACTTTTAGGCTCAGGCATAAAATCAAATTTTTCAATTTCGGGGAAAGAAACATCAACAATAGACTTATGCTTGGCAGTCGCATCACTAAGCATTTGCGGTAGACGATGTAATGTTTGCGGGCCAAAAATTAAATCGACATACGGCGCTCGTTTAAGGATGGCATCCCCTTCCTGACTGGCGACACAGCCACCGACACCAATCACAAGCTCAGGTCGTTTAGCCTTGAGTTTGCGCCACATTCCCAGATGAGAAAAAACCTTTTCCTGAGCACGTTCACGTACTGAACAGGTATTCAACAGCAGCACATCCGCTTCTGCATCAATATCCGTTAATTCAAGGCCATGGGAGGCTTTAAGTACGTCTGCCATTTTTTGAGTATCGTACTCATTCATCTGGCAACCAAAAGTTCTAATGTGTAATTTGCGCATTTTTTAACCACATATTTCAGGACGGAGAAAGGTATCATTTTGCCCGATTTTAATCCAGCAATCATGGTGCAATTATTGACCAGCCTATAAAAAATGCATATTTAGCTTTTAAATACTCATGTATCTAATTTTGTGGTCGATACCTTATTTACAATAGGTGTATATATTTCTCGAAATAGAAATAAAATGAACGAAATATTTAAAACGATGACAACAAGTATACTGATAGTTGATGATGAACCTTTTTTACGAGAACTCATCAAAGAATATGTGATTCCGATGGGCTATAACACCGTTGAAGCAGGTGATGGTGTAGAAGCATGGTCTATTCTGAACGAAAAAAAACATAAGTTTGATGCAATAGTCCTTGATCGAAAAATGCCAAACATGGATGGATTAGAGCTACTAAAAAAAATAAAGTCCCATCCCGAGCTAAGTACGCTGCCAGTCATTATGCAAACCGGCTCTAAAAATGATGACGAAATATTAGAAGGACTACAAGCCGGGTGTTATTACTATCTAACAAAGCCCTTTGGACGCGCATTATTTGAGTCTATTGTAAAAACAGCAGTGGCAGATCATTTTGCCTATCGACAACTTCAGGAAGAGTTGCAAAAACAAAGCCAGAGTTTAGCCCTGCTGGATTCCGGTTCTTTTACTTTCCGCGATTTAAACGAAAGCCGTGTTCTCACCAAGCTGATAGCCGCAGCCTGCCCTGAACCTGACAGGGTTGCTACAGGTTTATCAGAGCTTTTAATTAACGCTGTTGAACACGGGAATCTTGAAATTAGTTATGCTGATAAATCCCGACTTCTGGCAGAACAAAAATGGGAAAAAGAAGTTGAACATCGACTTAAGCTGCCAAAATTTACTGAGCGAAAGGTATCAGTGCAGTTCGAGCGAAATCAAAATGACATTATCATCAGTATAAAAGATCAGGGAGCGGGTTTTGAGTGGCAGCAATATCTGGAGATTAGCCCCGAGCGCTCGGGCGATACTCATGGACGCGGCATAGCCATGGCAAAAATGATGAGTTTTAATCGTATTGAATATTTGGGCAACGGCAGTGAAGTTAAAGCCACAATTCATCTGCCTGTCAAAAACGCTGATGAAGAACGTCCTATAAAATCAATGAGCCACTAACCCGATACAGTAGAAAATAAAAAGGCGCTTCAAATTGACGCGCCTTTTTACAGAACTGATAATTATTTAACTGTTAAGCATCAGCTTCTGCTGCAATTTTATGAATACTTAAATCCGCACCTTCGTATTCTTCTTCCTGACTTAGGCGAATCCCCACAAGTGTTTTAATCACACCATAAACAGCAAAACCGCCAATAAGTGCAATGCTCAGACCAATTAACGTTCCACCTAACTGCGACATAAAGGTAACCCCACCTAATCCACCAAATGCTTTCAGCCCAAAAATACCCGCTGCAATACCACCCCAGGCACCGCATAAACCATGTAATGGCCATACACCAAGGACATCATCAATTTTCCATTTGTTTTGTGCCAAGGTGAATGTCCAAACAAATAAACCGCCTGCGATACCACCTGTGACTAATGCGCCAAGAGGATGCATTAAATCAGAACCCGCACAGACTGCCACCAACCCCGCCAATGGCCCATTGTGAACAAACCCCGGATCATTACGACCAACTACCGTCGCCACTAAAATCCCCCCCACCATCGCCATTAATGAGTTCACTGCCACTAAACCGGCAATCGCATCAATCGTTTGAGCAGACATCACATTAAATCCAAACCAGCCGACAGTTAAAATCCATGCGCCTAGCGATAAAAAAGGAATGCTTGAAGGAGGATGCGCAAAGATTTCACCATTTTTACCATAACGACCATAGCGATGCCCTAATAAAATAACCGCACCTAATGCAATCCAGCCGCCCATGGCATGTACGACAACTGAACCCGCAAAATCATGGAATTCAGCACCAAAAGACTCATTTAACCATGCTTGCATGCCAAAGTTGCCATGCCAGGCCATGCCTTCAAAAAACGGATAAATAAATGCCACAATAATAAAGGTCGCAGCAAGCTGAGGATAAAAACGCGCTCGCTCGGCAATACCTCCGGAAATAATAGCTGGTATTGCAGCAGCAAATGTCAATAAAAAGAAGAACTTAACCAAAGCATAACCATTTAATTTACTGAGCGCTTCAACACTATCAAAAATACTGATGCCATCAATTCCATAGGCGATACCATAGCCAATAAAAAAATAAGCAATCGTCGAAACAGAAAAATCGACGATAATTTTGACCAGCGCATTAACCTGATTTTTCTTCCGCACTGTACCGACTTCTAAAAAAGCAAAGCCCGCGTGCATGGCGAGAACCATGATGGCACCCAGTAAGATAAACAACACATCTGTTGCCGTTTTAATATTTTCCATTGAAATCCCCTAAAAGCAGAAAAATTTTTTATTCATTCTTGTGTTTGGATTTTCGCACCATGTTGGGGAGAAGAAAAGAAATACAGTTAAAAATTTGATGGTTTTTGCACCAAATAATAGAATTGCACTATTTTTGAACGTTTAGCTGTATCATTTCTACCGTGTTTTTATTTTGGTGCATTACTCGAGCTGTTTAACTTCCTGCCATAAAGTCTCTAATTCTTCGACGCTCATTTCATTAATTTGCTGATTTTTAGCTGCTGCCAATTTCTCTACACTACGAAACCGCCGTTCAAATTTCAGGTTTGCTTTACGTAAGCTTTGTTCTGCATCCACACCGGCATGGCGAGATAAGTTGATGCAACTGAAAAACAGATCACCTATTTCACCTTCTAATTTTTCGTGCTCCTGCACTTTTGCATCAAGTTCCTGTTGTACCTCAGCCAATTCTTCTACCACTTTTGCCATCACGCCGTTTATGTTCGGCCAGTCAAAACCTTCTTTTGCTGCTCGTTTTTGTAATTTTTCTGCCCGCATTAATGAAGGCAAAGTTCGACTCACATCATCAAGATGACTTAATGTTGCTGAGCTTGATGCTGCTTTCGTTTTTCGTTCCTGTTGTTTTATTTTTTCCCATTCTTCTGCCTGCTCTTCAGCATCTTTCACTTTTGCATCAGCAAAAACGTGAGGATGTCGCCGTGTGAGTTTGTCATTAATTGATTCTACAACATCATTAAAGTCAAACTTCTGTTGTTCTTGCGCAAGCTGACTGTAAAAAATGATTTGGAATAATAAATCTCCCAGTTCACTTTTTATGTCATCAATATCACTTCGCTCAATCGCATCGGCAACTTCATAAGCTTCTTCAATGGTATAGGGGATCAATGATTGAAAATCTTGTTCAAGATCCCACGGGCATCCTGAATCAGGATCGCGTAAGGCCCTCATTATCTCTACAAGATGTTGTATCGATTGCATAACATTTAACCTGCTAAAAAAGAAACAGACAATATTAAATCATGAATGGTTAAAATGAGAAATAGCTATACACGAAGAGCAGAACATCAGAAAATAAAGCAGAACTTACAATAAGTCCGCAAGTATTTTGATAACTTAATAAGAAGGGTAAGAGCGAGGTAAAATCGTTTCCAATGCCTCAGCAAATAACGGACCTGCCTCACGGAAAACATGCGCTTTCACACTTTCATCCAGCCCGGTAACTTCCCATGCATAAGCATCAATGTCCTGTAACGGAATTTCACTTGCCATATCAAGATCTTGTTCTGCTTCATCGGTAAAAATATTGGCCAGATGTACCAAACAAGCTTCCATTACCCCAACCTCTGCATGACGAGGGTTATGATGATAAGCAACAGACTCAAATAATGTTTCAGGCATATTCCATGCCTGCATGAGTTCTCCGCCAACTTCGGCATGATTGAAGCCGAGAAAATCCTGCTCAACCTCAAACTCTGATCGTTTACCGGTATCGGCTTCAAGCGCAATCATTCTTGTTTCTGTTGGTAAGCGTTGAGCAATAATAAGTTTACCGATGTCATGCAAAAGTCCTGCAACAAATAAACGCTCACTATGTAAAACATGACACTGTTCCGCAAGCAAGCGGGCAATAACACCACAATACAAACTATGGCGCCAGAAGCGCACCTTATTTAAAATGGTATCAGGTACATTAGAAAAAGTTTCAACGGCTGAAGCTGCTATCACCAAGCCCCGAAGTTCGCGTAAACCGACAACCGTAACGGCACGTGAAACTGTTTCAATTTTCGCCTGAAAACCATAGTAAGAACTATTAACAATTTTTAATAGTCGAGCGGTTAAGCTGGTGTCCTGACTGATCACTTGCCCTAAATCAACGGCGGTTACTGTCGCATCATCGAGCATCTCATTAACCCGTATACACACTTCTGGTAATGACACTAATCGAATAGAGCCGGTAACAAGTTCTTTTGGGGTTAAATTATTAGTATTAATATTAGACTTTTGTTCGTTCATAATAGTATTCACGACCAAAATGAAAAAAACTTTAGCAATAAATCCGTGCTATTGTTATTTCATCACATAAATTTTTATTACTTATAATTCACTGAATTTAAATGGAGTTATTGCAGCGGTTTTAAGGTTCATCTCGCAAACGTTGTAAAGCCTGCTCTGCAATTGTACGTATACTATTGTCTGTATCCCGAGATAATTGAATAAGAATTGCTTTGCTTGTATTTAAATTTTTTGCAACTTCCAAGCGGATATCAACATCAGTATCTTTTGCTAGAATTTCAAGCGCAATCACAGGAACGTATTCAAAACGAGCCACAACACTACGCACCGCCTTTAATGAATCTTTCGCTAAAATCGGATAAACAGATTCTGGAGAAGATAAATTTGTTGCAACTGCAATTTTAACGGATTGATCACTATCCGTTGCCAACTTCAATAATATTGTTTTAGGCGTTTTACGGTTACTGGCAACTCGCTTTCTTATACTTGCATCCTTAAGATGCGATAATTTTTCAAACATTGCCGGCGTAGTAGCCGGATGACCTGCCTGACGATAATAATTCGCTTCTACTTCGTCTGCACTCTCATTTGCCACACAAACATTCATTACCGAAAACAAAAAAACAAGCATGACACTTAACCGGGTATTCCTGACCATATTCATAGTAACTCTCTCATAAAACCATGATTAATTATAACCTGTAACCATCTGTTTATACTTGTTTTTTAACACTATAAACTTGGCAATTTAAATATAAACCGTTATCCTGATATGAATAAAAAGACTACATTTACTCGATTTATATATCACATTTATTTTAATAGAACGGATGCAAAAAATTGGCAGTAGAACTACAAAAACCTCGCATTTTAGCAGTCGATGATTCACGTGTAATGCGACGTGCAATGTCAAAAGTACTAAGCAAAGAATATGATGTTGTCGAAGTTGAAAATGGTGAAGATGCCTGGACCATTTTATTAAATGATGACTCTATACAGATTGTATTTAGTGATCTTTCTATGCCATTTCTTGATGGTTATGGATTGCTTGAACGTATTCGCACCTCGGATGACCCGCGTATAAATCAAACACCGGTCATTATTATTACCGGTAAAGAAGACGATGAAGAATCTAAACAAGAAGCCTTAGATAAAGGTGCTAATGATTTTATTACCAAACCTTTTGACTCAATACAGTTACAGGCTCGCGCTAAAACACATATCTCTTTTAAACAAACAACGAATAAACTAACTGAAACCTCTGACAAACTGGAACGTCAAGCGACCATTGATGAAACTACCGGCTTAGGCGGTCAACGCTATTTTTGTAAAGTTGGCGATGAAATTCTATCCTATGCAACACGTCACTCTGCCCAGTTTATTATTATCCGCATAGATATAGACGAGTTTGATAACTTATTTATCAGGCACGGTAAAAAAATCATGGACTCCGTATTACATACTGTTGGTGACAAACTTTCACAGCTTGTACGACAGGAAGATACCATTGCCCGTATTGGTGTTTCAAAGTTTTCATTAATCTTAAAAGAAACCAATATGAATGAATCTCGCCTGCTGACTGAACGGATACGCGAAGAAATCCAAAAGCTTGCTTTTAAACTCCCGGACTCTGCTGAATTAATCAAACTCACTATGAGCGCAGGACTGTATGAACCAGAGCCTGATACCAAACTGACGTTTAAAGAGCTGATAAGAGAAACGGAAAGCTATTTAAAACAGGCAACATCTGCGGGAGGCAACCAGATTGTCAGCCATACAACAAATAAAGCTGAACCGAAAAAAGTGATTGAAGATATTAATATTCTTGAACTGCTGGAAAAACTAAAAGACAATAAACCCGGAGAACTACTGCCTAAAATAGATTCTATTCTTCATCATATAACGCCTTTACTTAAATTCCTTGCCAGCAATGCCCGAAATAAATTTCAAGCTGTTCTGCGACAGCTGAATGATAAATAATAGATTTATAATCCAGCCCACCATAAACGTAGTCTTAACCCTATTTCAGTGCTGTAACCAACCTCAACAAATTCTATTTTATTATCTTTATTGATAATAAAAGACACCGGTACACCTTTTATATTATATAAGCGACTCAAAGTACCCGCTTCATCATTAATAACATGAAAGGTTAAATTTTCTTCATTCATGAATTTTTTTAATTCAGCATCATTGCCTGATTGCATGGCAATAGTGATAACAAATTTATCTTTCGCTATATTATTAATATTTGACTGCTCTAATTTACACACCGGACACCATGTTGCCCAAAAATGAACAAGAACAGGTCTTTGTTTATTTTTATAAAGCCCAAAAGACTGCCCCTTTAATGTTATCGCCTTAATATCAGGGGCTATACCGGTCACTATGTCACGCTGCATCCATAAGCGCGCAACAAAAATCACAATTACTATTAAAGTTATCTCGACTAGCCACCGATATTTCTTTTTATAAAATGCCACTGAATTACTCTATACAGGTTGATTAAAGTATTGATTTTTTCTATTGTAAAGCATTGTTCTTCAAGTAAATATAGTTGCAATAACTCTATCGCCACAGGAAATAACTATGAGTCGTTTCAAAGCCTTTGCTATCCACTTTTCAATTAGCTTTATTATTTTTCTGTTCTTGCTCTATTTTATTTTAATTCAGTGGTATCCGGAGCCTTTATTTTCAAATGATGGTGGCTGGAGAGTAATTCGAATCATTGTGGGAGTTGATTTGATTCTAGGTCCTCTGCTAACCCTCATTGTATTTAAATCTGGCAAACCGGGGTTAAAGTTTGATTTATCCATGATCGCATTAGTTCAGATTATCGCCCTAAGCTGGGGAGTCTGGAATACATACAATGAACGTCCTGCGGCCATCATCTATACGCTTGATTTTTTCACGCCAGTTCCAGCCTATCAGCTTGCAGAACAAGGCATTACCACAAAGGAGCTTGAAAAATACGGAGACAGCTGGCCCATCATTATTTATAGTGATATTCCTAAAGAAAAGGAATCTGAAGCACTTGCAAAAGCACTGCGCGCAGGAAAACCACTTTATTTATTAACCGAATACTACTCAAAATTCAGTAAAAAACAGGCTCCGATACTCAAAGAAAACTCGATGAATCTGGCGAAGTATGTTGAGAATAAGCCTAAGCTGAAAAAAATATATCAACATGCACTACTGACAGGTACTGCAAAAACAAATATTTCGTATTTGGCCTTACACTCGCGTGAAAAATGGGTCACCGTTGTATTCGATTTAGATGAGATGAAAATAATCGATACAATTGATATAGAGCCTTCTGCTTATTTTTATGCACAAAAGATTAAAAGAAAAAAGAAAGGGATTAACAAGAAAAAATAATATACAGGCTATTAAAAATAGCCTGTATATTATTAAATAATACTTATATTTTTTTGAATATTAAACTCGCGTTCGTACCACCAAAACCAAAACTGTTTGACATGACACAGTCAAACTCGGCGTTATCGATGCGCTCACGCACAATTGGATAACCTTCTGCAGCAGGATCAAGCTCTTCAATATTAGCTGAAGCGGCAATAAAACCCGCTTCTTGCATAATCAAAGAATAAATCGCTTCATTCACACCGGCTGCACCTAATGCATGGCCAGTTAAAGATTTAGTTGACGCGATATATGGCATATCATCACCAAAGACTTCTTTAATCGCTTCAAGCTCACGGACATCACCCACCGGGGTGCTTGTACCATGCGCATTAATGTAATTCACTTTCGAACCTTCAGGAACGGTGGATAGCGCCTGTTCCATACAGCGCTGCGCACCTTCACCTGATGGTGCCACCATGTCATAGCCATCAGATGTTGCACCATAACCGACCAGTTCAGCATAAATTTTTGCACCACGCGCTTTAGCATGTTCATATTCTTCCATGACTAGAACACCACCACCACCGGAGATGACAAAACCATCACGGTTTGCATCAAAAGCACGGGAGGCTTTTTCAGGGGTTGCATTATACTTGGATGACATAGCGCCCATGCCATCAAATAAAACAGAAAGGGTCCAATGCAGTTCTTCACCACCACCGGCAAAAACAATATCCTGTTTGCCCAGTTGAATTTGTTCTGCTGCATTACCAATACAATGCGCACTGGTTGAACAAGCCGAGGTAATTGAGTAGTTACAGCCTTTAATTTTAAACGGTGTTGCTAGACAAGCAGAGTTGGTACTCGACATGCCTCGCGTTACCATATATGGACCAACACGTTTTACACCTTTCTCACGCATGGTATCGGCTGCAAGCACAATATTTTCTGTCGATGGTCCGCCAGATCCAACGATTAAACCGGTACGAACATTTGACACCTGACTTTCATCAAGCCCTGCATCTTCAATCGCTTGCTGCATCGCAATATAATTATAGGCTGCTCCATCTCCCATAAAGCGTTTTACTTTACGATCGATTAATTCTTTAAGATCAATATTTAAAGCACCATGCACCTGAGAACGGAAACCCATCTCGGCATAAACTTCACTTGCAACAATACCTGAGCGCCCTTCTAATAATGACGCTGCAACTTCTTCTTTGTTATTACCGATACTGGAAACGATTCCCAGTCCAGTGACTACTACACGCCGCTCGGCCATGTTCTAAAAATCCTCAGTCGATGTAAATAAGCCTACACGTAAATTTTTTGCTTCATAAATTACGCGTCCATCCACTTCCATGCGTGCATCAGCAATTCCCATAAACAATTTGCGCATAATCACGCGCTTAAGATCAATATAGTAAGTGACCTTTTTATTAGTTGGCAAAACTTGCCCCGAAAATTTAACGTCACCTGATCCTAATGCGCGCCCTTTTCCCGGGCCACCCATCCAGCCGAGATAAAACCCAACCAGTTGCCACATTGCATCTAGTCCTAAACAACCCGGCATAACCGGATCACCTTCAAAATGACATTCAAAAAACCATAAGTCAGGATTAATATCGAGTTCGGCAATGATTTGTCCCTTACCATACTCACCACCATCTTCTGTGATACTCATGATACGATCCATCATTAACATCGGTGGTAACGGTAATTGTGCATTACCTTCACCAAATAATTTACCGTGCCCGCACTTCAGAATATCTTCTCGGCTGTAACTGCTTTTCTTTTCAAACATAATTTATCTCAAAAATTTAAAATACTTTGTCGTTCCAGCCAAGTTAAATCAGCACAATCCGACCTCAATAAAACCGGTATTTTACCTTTTAAGTCCCATAAAAACAAAGTTGAAATTGAGGAATCAGCTCTTATCGCGGTGAAATCCGCGTTTAGAAGCCTGAATAAAGGAAAGCAGATGTTGTACAGAAGCATGTCCACCAGCAGAAAGTTGGCTCAGTTCTTTCATACGTTGCTCAAATTTTGAATCTGCGGTAAATATCAGTTTATAGGCCTTTTTTATGGCTTTAATCTCATCAATTTTAAAACCGGCCCGGCGTAATCCCACTTTATTCAATCCGCTAATTTGCGCTGGATTACCATCAGCCATCATATATGGCAGTACGTCCTGTGTGATTTTCGCATTTCCACCGAGCATCGCCAAACTGCCAATATGCACAAACTGGTGAATCATCACTCCACCGGAAATAAAAGCCTTGTCTTCAACGGTTACAAAACCTCCTAGCCCCGTACTGGGCGCTATCACAACATTATTTTCTAACTGGCAATCATGAGCGATATGAACCTGAGCCATCAGATAATTTTCATTTCCGAGAATCGTCGCATTATTTTCCTGACTGGCACGATGAATAGTGACGTATTCACGCAATACATTCCTACTGCCTATTTTCACAAAAGAAGGCACGATGGCATCAAAACCTAAATCTTGCGGCAACCCACCAATCACAGCATATTCGTGAATTTTATTACTGTTTTCGATGCAAGTTCCCGATTTTAAAGTCACCCCGGTTAAAAAAGTATTCTCATCACCAATAATGACATCATCTTCAATAACGACAAATGCACCAATATTATTGCCCTTACCAAGCCGTGCTTTATCGGAAATTAAAGCGGTGGGATGAATGGTATTACTCACGACGTTATCCTTTAATATTCTGGCTGTGGTCGATTTGTTTCTTTTCACGACGAAGCTGATATCCCTTCGGTCTAATCGCCACAGTATTCACAATCTTGCTACAGCGTACACCATCTTTACGATAAAAACCGTACTCAAAGGTCGGGGTACTTCTGCCTTTATTACTTAAATCGTCTTTAATCTGCTGCTCGATTTCGGCATTAAATTCAAAGCGCAACTCAAGGTCTGAATTACCTTCCTGCTGAAAATCAATATACTGGGAACGTGTCCAGACTTCATGACCCGGAAAAATTTTAGCACAAACGATAGCAGCAATGGGATCAGCCACTGCTGCCTGATAACCACCAAACATACTATTCCCCATGTTTTTAGAAAACATCGTTAGCGGCAGTTTCAAGCGAACAAAACGACCATTATTCCTTATCTCCAGTACCTTAACCCGCATTAACCAAAAAGGTGGATACCATTCAAGAAATTTTTTCTCTGGAATAAAAGGGAGACGTTTTAATAATGAAAAAATATTAATAGTTAACTCCATAATTTAACGAAAAGTTTGCGGAGGCACAATGAAACTCATATCGTTTGTATAATTTTATGTAATCAGCTGAAAGCAGACCTGCGAATATTTATTCTTCGTATTTTTTCAGTAAAACACCCTCATCACCACAACATGATGCAGCACATTTTTTTATTTGATATATCTCTTCTTCGGTTCCGTTTAAGTATTGACTCACCGGCATATTTTCTTCGGCGCAATCACAGCCTTTATCATCATAAACATAAGCATTTTTCAGCCCAACTTCTTTTGCAATCTCATAAGCCTGCCAAAGTGATTCCGAGGGAGTCATAGGAATGTGACTTAATTTGTAAGCGGGAAAAAAACGTGTGATATGCCACGGGCTATCATCACCTAAATGTTCTTTTATCCATGTTGCTATTTTTCGATAGCCTTCAACATCATCATTTTTACCCGGAATTATATTAGTCCGGGTTTCTACATGCATCCCGAGCTGATGTGCTTTTTCAATAGATGACAAAACATTATCTACCGTTGCCAGTTTACAAATATCATAATAAAACGCATCATCCATGCTTTTAACATCAGAACATAAAACATCAACATACGCAGCCATTAGTTCCAGAGCTTCATCTGTCACAAAGCTATTCGAAACATAAACAGTGTATAACCCCTGTTGCTTCGCTAAAATAGAAACATCAATCACATATTCTAACCAGACAGCAGGCTCGGAATAGGTAAACGCGATACCTTGAGTCCCTAAACGTTTAGCTGCATCAACTAACTCTTGTGGTGTAGCATAAGCTGAAGTTGATTGCCCCTTCGCTAAATCATCAAGCGCTGTCACGCCCCATGAAATATCCAGATTATGACAGCCATCACAACGAAAACTACAACCATAACTACCAACAGACATTACTTTTGTTCCCGGCTGGAAATGTTTAACCGGTTTATCTTCTATTGCACCGACATCAATCGCAGAAATAATGCCATAGGATAAATTATATAAAGTACCATTACGATTAACATGCGCCTGACAAAAACCGCGCTGACCATGTTTTAATTTACAACGCCATAAACAAAGATGACAACGGGTCGTACCGTCATCCATTTTTTCCTGTAACCGTGTTTCCTGAAGCTGATATTCCTGTTTTGGTTTTTCAGGAGCAACTTTAATTTCTTCTATTGGAGTGTTCATATATTTTTTACCTGACTGACTGCGGGAACTTGTCCGCCTATTTTCCATAACGGCGCAACAACTATATTTAAACAGTTATGTGCGTCACGTAATGCCTGTTCTGCTTCTCGTTGTGATGGTGCTTCGGCAAAAATAAAACCTAAGTAACTATTCCCTTCCGGCAAAGGAATCAGCTCGTAGCCATCACGCACCTCAATACTCAAGTCATTAATAAAAGGAATACGTTGTGCCTCTAATAAACCTTCAACTCTTTTTAATATGCCTGCTTTTGGAATAGGGATCATCAAAACACCGGCAGCAGAATCAACTGTTTTAACTTCAACACTCTGCCCCATTGCATGTAACAAAACCAGTTCCTCTAATGAATAGCCTGTTCCCAGACTAAGTAATCGACCGCACAGTCCGCCAATGGTTCGGGCAGCTACTTCTATAATCCAGACACCGTCATCATTAATACGACATTCTGCATGAACAGGCCCTTCACTCAAACCGTATGCCAAACATGCCTGTAACACAGTATCTCTAATATCTTTTTGTATTTTTACAGAAAGGGCTGTTGGCGTAATGTAATAGGTTTCTTCAAAAAAAGGGCCGTTTAACGGATCAGGCTTATCAAAAATGGCAAGCACATCTAATTTTCCATGATGTAACATACCTTCAATAGCAACTTCTTTGCCTGAAATAAATTCTTCAAGCAATAAAACTTCCCGAATACTTTTATCAATATGCTTTTCTTTAAGCAACATTGCTTTTATTCGCTCAACGGCCTGTGTTAGCTCGTTTTTATTGTTAACACGAATCACTCCTCGACTTGCTGATAATGCAACGGGTTTAACAACAGCAGGGAAATCAACCTGAACATTTTGCGTTGATAAACACTCACTGGTATTTAATACATCAAACCGAGGAATTTTTACTTTAGATTTCTTTAGACATAAACGAGCAAGATCTTTACGTTGTGCAATTTTTACAGCTTGTGGATCGTTATGAGGTAAAGATAATTGTTTTGCTACTTTTGCTGCGAGTTCGGTCGTGACATCATCTGTACCGATAACACCACTAAATATACTCTTCTTTGCTTCATTTAAGATGACATCAATTGCTGATTTTTCATTTTGAAAATCAACATGTAGTCCCTGCACATAATCTGAAACAATAGAATGCTCACCTTGCGAAGCAATTAACACATCAATATTTAGCTTGTTTGCAGCTTTAATAAATGAAGAGGTTCGATAACTTCCGTGCGGGGCAATAACTAACACCCGATCTTGCGGCTTGGATTTAGCCGCAGAGGATCGGGATAACATATAAATTCTGAATATTTATATTTGGATGTTTATGTATAGCTGCGTACTAAGCGCAACCACCGCCACCGCTGCCACAACCACCACAAGCACCTGAACCACCCACGCTTTGGAAGACATTGTTAAACACAAAAGAGGCATTCAAACCTTGTTCAACATAATCGATGTCACAGCCTTGTAAATAACCTAATGCAACGGCATCCACTAGCATTTTAAAACCTTCACCTTCATAAACTTTATCTGTTGGTAAAGCTGCTTCAGCATAAGTCATACCGTAAGTCATACCACTACAGCCACCACCCGATACGAATACGCGAATGCCTTCAACATTATCTTCAGCCGAGCTGACAATTTGTGCCATTTGCGCTGCTGCACTATCTGATAAACGTACTTCGTCTTCCGTCAACGTAGTATTAAAAGTAGGATTTGCACTCATGTTCATTCTCCTGCCCCGTAAGGCTTGTATCAATCTGGGTAAAATCGGATAATACGGTTAATACCCGAGTCTTATTGTATACATTCTAACACAGGTTCCGGCTTTGTTTAGCCCCCGTTAAAGTTTTGTTAGAAATAGAGGAAATATCACTATGTCACGTATGGTTTTTTGTAAAGTTTTAAAAAAAGAAGCACCCGGTTTAGAAACAATGACTTACCCTGGAGAAATTGGTGAGCGTATTTTTAACGAGGTTTCTGCAGAGGGCTGGAAGCAGTGGCTTGAGCGCTTAACTTCAATAATTAATGAAAACAGTTTGAATACAGCAGATCCTGCCAGTCTTGAAGTGATTGAACAGCATATGCTGGGCTTTCTTTTTGATGAAGGTGATTTAGGAAAACTACCCGATGGTTTTTCTCCACAAGGCGGCAAAAAGTAAGTCATTACTCACATGAATAGTCTAGATACTTATGCTTTATCTGAGTTAAAACTCATTTACTCCATTTTACACTCTCAAATTCTTGAGAAACCAGATTTGATGGACAGTAATTTAATGCAAGATTTACAGACCTTTCTGCAATCAAGCGCAACTAAAGACAACGTCGATGTTTCAGATCACGGTGCTTGGGATATCTGGTTATCTAAATGAAATTTTGCAGTGAATGTGGCAAATCGGTTATTCATCGTATTCCAGATGGTGATAACTTACCCCGCTTCATTTGTGAACACTGCAATATTATTCATTACCAAAACCCTAAACTAGTTGTTGGTTGCTTACCGGTTTGGCAAGATCAGGTTTTACTCTGCAAACGCGCCATTGAACCCAGTCATGGACTTTGGACATTGCCTGCCGGCTTTATGGAAAACCAGGAGTCTCTTGAAGAAGCTGCTTTGCGTGAATCACACGAAGAAGCTAATGCTAACCTTGAAATTGAAAATATCTATTCTGTTATTAGTCTTCCTCACATCAATCAGATTTATGTTTTGTACCGCGCAAAACTTTTAGATTTAGATTTTTATGCCGGCCCTGAAAGTTTAGATGTGCAACTTTTTAAAGAAGAAGATATTCCCTGGGATCAACTTGCCTTTCAAACTATAGCTAATACACTCAAACATTATTTTGAAGATAAAAAGCAAAATGATTTTTCAATCCATACCGGCGTTATCTCAAAACGGAACCGTTTAGGCCAGAGTTCTGATTAAGCAACGCTACAATATTCTATCTGTAGTAATTTTATTATTACTATCCTTTTCCAGTTCTATTCAAGCTGAATGGTTTAAAGCAGATCGCGCCATTATGGGAACAGCCATTCATGTTGAGTTGTGGCACACAGACAAAAAATTAGCTGAACAAAATATTCAACGAGTCATTACAGAAATGAAACGTATTGATTCACTTATGAGTCCGTTTAAAAAGGACAGTGAATTAAGTTTAATTAATCATCAGGCCGCCGAACATCCTGTTAAAATCAGCACTGAACTGTTTAATTTAATTCAACAATCTCTGGAAATTTCCAGGCTATCAAAGGGTGCTTTTGATATTACATTTGCCAGTGTTGGTCAATTTTATGATTACCGTAAAAAATCACAACCCACAAAAGATGAACTTGCCAGTCATTTAAAAAAAATAAATTATAAACACATTCAGCTGAATAAAAAAAATCAAACTATATTTTTTACTCAGCTCGGTACTAAAATTGATTTAGGCGGGATTGCTAAAGGTCATGCCGTTGATCGTTCTATTAAAATTTTACAGGACCATGGAATTACTCAGGCCATGGTTTCAGCAGGTGGTGATACCCGAATTATCGGTGATAAAGGCGGACGTCCCTGGTATGTCGGAATACGTCATCCAAGAGACAAAAATAAATCTGCCGTGGTATTACCTTTAAGCCAAACGGCCATTTCAACATCCGGTGATTATGAGCGTTACTTTATAAAAGACAATATTCGTCATCATCACATTATAAAACCCAGCACCGGCGACTCTGCACGCGAGCTAATAAGTGTCAGTATTCTGGGAGAGCAAAGTACCATTGTCGACGCACTTTCCACGACCGTATTTATATTGGGTTTAAAAAAGGGGATGAAATTAATTTCAGAGCTGCCAAATACAGAGGCCATTATTATCGATAATAATGGCCAAATGTATTACAGCAAGGGATTGATGCCTGTCAGGTAATTTATACCGGATTAGATACCGTTCCAGCAACGATTGGCTCAAAGGCGGTCATTCTATCTAGCATTGCATTATCGCCAAGACCTTGTCCCGGAAATACGGTATTAAAATTACCAACCTCTCCATGAAGTGCCATGTAATTTAGAATAACAGTTTCAACTAACAAATTTACGTTATTCGCTGCAGGTGTTGCATTTGTTTCTACTGAAGCCCCTGGACGGAACCAACCTAATTGTTGATGTTGTGCAGCAGAATAACCACCTGTCGTTAATAATACAGGAGCAGCAGCACCAGGTTTAAAAACAAGGAAGAATGAACATGCTGTTGATGAATTATCTCCTGTCCACACCAGCTTACCATTTGCTCCTGCATCAGGTGTTCCATTACTTGCAAGAGAACCATCGCTACATACATATATCATTAAAGGTTTATTCAACAGCTCGGCATAACGAAGGCAAGCCCCAATACACTGGCCAGCACGTAAATCACGTGCATCACCCGTTGTACGATTACCGGTATGATAGTCATAACCACCCATTGTAATAGTACCTGCACCGGCATAACCATTTAAAACCATTTTCATAACTGCTGCTGTCTTGGCAAACTCACGATCACCCGATAAATCACCGGCTGAAAAAATCTGACCGATCACCGGATCAGATGCTGTTGAATCCAGCGCAGTTGGAATACCAAATTTTTCAACCATGTCTGCACTTTTAACATACGCACAGTTAACTTGCTTTTTAATAGCAGCATCATTAGTTAAACCAGTATTTACATTCCCATTCTGAAGCTTCTTATCACTTATTCGCTGAATTGATTCCATCACACGAGTGGCATTTTTCAATCCCATTTTTGTAGCAAGCTGACCTGTATCAACTAAACCTTGAGTATCTGTTGGTCGATCAATTTTTGTTGGGCGCACCGATAAGTCGATCATAGAAGCTGGTGCTAATGAATTCCCGCCCGAAATTGAATTACGTGAGCCAATTAAAGTAAGCAACTCACCTCGTGCACCGGCTTTATTAATTCCATACATCGGGTTATGAGGATTATTACCGGTATCATTATCAGAACGTGCAGGAATAACCGCACCATTAACATTTGTCGTATTCGTAAAACGCATTTTGATGCCTGCAAGCATTGAGCTTTCAGCATGAAAAGGAATACCAAGATCCAGATTAACAAAAGGATCGGTAGCAGAAAAAGTCGTTGGTAATCTGTCACCGGGAATACCTAACTTACTATAACCTGCTGAAGTTAATACATCCTGAATGCCTCCCTGTCCTCCTACAAGCACATTGGAACCGGCAATATTTGCTCCACCGGCAAGATCAAAACAAATAAAAGGAATTTTATCGGCTCCGGGAACGATATTACATTGATTAATCGCTTTTAATGCTTCCAGATCATTAGATAAACCATGAGCTTCTCGCGTACCGGCAAGCATACCCAGCATGGATGGCGCAAGTACTGCACCAGCCCCAGTAGCAAAACCCTGACTGATAAATTCACGTCGTGTCACAGGACGAGGATGATCAGGATGTAACAATGGCTCATCCGGATGAAGCGTTCTATTTTTCTTCTTTGCCATGATAAAACTTCCTTACATTCTATTCATCGTTAATCTTACTGTACCAATGTGGCAGCATTGCCTAACACTGCGGTGCACATTGCTTTTACAATTTCTTTCGTTCCTGAACCTGTCGCACTACAGTCCAGCTCCGCCGTTGGGCAGCTTTCCGTTAATAAGCGATCAACCAAATTACCTGCATTACCCACCGGTGAATTAACGATATTATTTGTACTATCAATTAACTCATTTAATACCTGACCCCGGGTAGGTGCATTTATAAGTTCAGCCCCTGATGCAGTAGACGGAATACCAATCATTCGATCATATAAAGCATTAGCTACTGCCGTTTTATCAGTAACATTAAATGCGGTCGTTGAAGCCTGAGAGAAATTAAAGGTATCAAACATACATGCTCTTGCAGGAATTGTTGTTCCGGTTCTTTCACATAACCCCGTAATACTCGTATCTTCAATTAACCGGTCACAATACTCAAAAGCAAGTTGAGATATAGCAATGATATTTGCCGGACCAAAAGCAGATAAGTCTTCAGAAGAAGGTAACTGCTGTTTTAATTTAATATAGGTGGCCGAAACAGCCGAATTATTTGTCGGTACACCGGTGACATCCGACATCATTCCATTTATCTCTGAAAATGTTCTGCTGCCAATATCTGAGCTGTCTGGCAAATCGACCGGGGCAGGTGGCGCTGCAGGTGCCGCAACAATAAATGGATTACTTTGTGTCCCCAATTCTTCAAAGCTTAGAAAGAAATCATCAATCTGAACACCTTGTTGCAATTGAATAACAGAACCTAACCTTGAAATTTCCTGATTATTTGCAGTGATATTTAAACTCGAACCATCAGGCGTTAAATTAATAAAGGATTGTCCCACAATCGCTTCTTTACCATTAATCCCTATCCGCATTCCTTTAATCGGGAAGTTAATAGCAGGTACCGGATTACCCAAATTCACATAAACCGGATTATTAAACAAGTAACTATACGTATCATATTGCTCAGCCTGAACTTTTATATAGCTATCTGCAGGAACACCGGGAATATGACCAATACTAAACAAGAGGAAAAATTTCTCACCCACACCCGCTTTAAAATTTTGCTGAATCTGGGCATCTGTCAAAATTCTATTATGAATGGCTACCATTCGAACCGTACCCTGCCAACCATCATTTCGTCCCAATTCATTAGCAAGAATAAAGGCAAAGGTGTTATCCCAGTCAGTCAGCAAACCACCCGCATCATTAGCATCTGTGTCACCAGTAAATACACCATTAACATACATACGACGACCATTAACAGGATCATAATTCATAACGATATGTTGTTGTGATGCCTGAAGGTCCTGATCACCTGCAGCAGTTTCTAAAACAGGGGCACCATTTTTATCACTCGCAACATTGAGAGGGGCTGCACGATTATAAAACTGATAGTTATACTCATTCTGCGCGATAGTAAAGTTACGTGCAGTTGTGCTACCAGAATATGAAATGATATTTCTATTTTGTTGAACAACATTTGCAGGGATAACCCAGGCTTCAATGGAGTATTCACCACGCGTCCGAATATTATTTAATAATTTTTGACTTGCCTGATAGGTTGCCTGAGCACGACCATTAAATGTTGTTGCCGAGCTATTGTTAAACTGAATACCATAGCCCCCTACCCAACTATAATCACCGGACAAAGATAAATTAATAATGGGTTCAACTCCACTTGTATCAACTGCCTGTGTCGCACCCACACCAGACTTAAACTCCCATAGTGCAATTTGGTTCGTAACATGACGCTCACCACCCGAAGCAATAATCGCTTCCGGAGGTAATAACTTCATCGCTTTACTGACAATTAAATTCGGATCAACCTGAGTTGGTGTAATCATATTTGAAAAGCTTGTAATCGCAGCTTCCATTGCCGCAGCGTCATTTGCGCAAGAGTTTGTCCAGCAATTATGAAACTCATTTCGTAAACGTAAAACAAAACGTGAATTAGCAGGGTTTAGTAAATCCATTTTCTGTTGAGCTGCCAAGTAAGAAGCGTTGACATCACCCGAAGCAAAATAAGGAGACTGGGGGGCTGTTTTCGGATTAGCCGGAGATGGTGTATGGCAACCTGAACAGTTTGCTGTTAAAACAGGATACACCGTTGATGCAAAACCGGATGCAGCAGCAGGATAAGCTTTACTTGCACCAACATTACGTAAAGGACTTGGCGCTTTAAGCGTAACGCCTTTTGGTACTGCAGCAGTACCATTTGTTTCATTGTTCCAGTCAACAATAAATTGTTGTATCGCACTTGCACAATCAGCATCTGTCGCTAACCAACATGCCTGAGATTTACCATTTACTTGCTTATGACCGCTACTAATAATGGTTACCATTCTAGAACTTGCCGGGTTAGCCAAATTAGCGACTTGTACACCACTAACAAAACTTAATGCTGCAGCATGCGCCGTTTCCAAACTTGCTCCATGAACAAATTGAGGTTGTTGACCACCGGTTGAGTGGCAACGACCACAGCGACTTTGACTTGATAAATTACGCCAGACAGTTTTTTCAAAGGCAATAACATCGGGTGAAGTGGATGCTGTAATCAATGAAGAGGAAACACTCGCACCAGTATTTTGATTACCCGTTGTTTCTGCACCGCCACCGCACGCTGTCAGTACAATAACTGAAAGCAATGCAAGAGAAATTAATTTAACTATATCCGATGTTTTTCTCATCGTTTATTACTCCATCGATTAAACGATTTAATATTTATATTGAAACAACTATGGACCAGAACAATAAGCTGCGGTTTCTGCAAAAACCTGCTTTAACTTATGTCCGCCAGTAACAAATTTACCTATGATACTTGTTACTGCAGCACGATCTGCAGTATTACCTGCCGGACGCAAACAAACAGCCTTGAACACTTTTTCAACCTGACAACGGGCAAAGGCATCACTATACGCCAACTCCTGTGCCATTGATTTTGCCCCTGTACCTTTACCAGTTGCTCCGGAAAGAGGAGTGCTATTCCAGCCTAATAAAGAATTTTTCCCCTGACGCCAATAATTGACCCAACTATTATCAGGCACAATATAACCAGGTTTAAAATTGTCGGAATTAATTAAGTTTTTAGGCTGAACAGTTCCATTGGTAAAATTTAAAACTTTATTAGTATCATCAAAATCATAATAAGCAAATGATTGGGTTAATGGATCCATTCCTGTATGACAGCCTATACAAGCATTCATGAATATTCGACTATCACCACCCGGACTACGAGATACATCCTGACGAATACGATCTGAAGGCAAAGTAACGTCCTTTAACTGATCCATATCCTGACAAAGATGATTTAGGACAGTAAAACGAAACATGGCTCGATTGGTACCATCAACAAAAAAAGCTTTTGCTCCTGCTCTTGATGTAATAATTCCGGCCGTATCAGCTGCAGTTAGAACACCACCTGTTTGAGAAGATTGTGTAACTCTTGTAAGCACAGTAGGGTCACCCATATTTGCACCCGATTTTTCCAATGCTTGATAATGAGCATTACTTGAGTAGCTATATGCAGGAGAAGTATTTACACCTATATAAAGAATGTCATCATAAAGAATACGACGAAAATCAAGGTCATCCCGAATCACACCAATAACTGTCGCTGTATAGTCATTCAATGTGCCTTCGGTATCCATATCTTCAGGAAATATCGCACGCGCTTCATTCGTCCATGGAGTGATAAAATTAACCAGTGTTGCGTTATAAAAATGCTTGTTCTGCATTGCGATATACGCTGCACCAACTGCATCACCGCTTGAAACCTTGGCTTCCATGCTGTTTAACACAGCCATGCTAGGCGCTACCCCGGCGATACGATCATGAATACGTTTTGCCTGTGTACGAGAATCCGCATACGATGAATCCACAAAGCCAAGTAACACCAACAGTAAAATTAAGCCCAAAATAATGCGCTGACGATGAATAATCATATTTAACTGGCTAGTCCTTACCGTAATAGTTTTTTGCATTTTTATTGCCTTTTGCTTACTAAGCTCCACATATTTGTATTTTTACCACACGATAACTTGATACAAATTCAGAGAGCAAAATCCTACTTCTATTGATCTAGATCAATACTAGGCGCTTTCAATAAATCTTTTTATGACCCTGTTCTCATTTAAGACACATTTCGTTACATTTTGTGAAACTGTTCTCGGATTGTTTACGTTCTCAACTCCATAATATATATCCAATGAAGCCATAAAAATGGGGATGTTCTGATGTTACGGGACACAACAAGCAAGAATTCAGTGATACCACCCGCCATTAGACTACTCAGTCTTGGTGCTCTCGTTTTATTACAAACTGCTTGTGGTGGTGGTGAAGGTGATTCCGAAGCTGGCGCAATAGGCATTCAGGATGTGGCCATTGCCTATATTAAACGTCCAACGCCTCGTGATATGAATGGGGCGATAACAACAAATGATTTACGTGTTCCGGTCACTTTTGAGCAAGGTGGTGATTTATATTTACAGGCTCGAGCAAGTACCGCCGCTAAAACCATTAATATTACAAGAGCAATCACTAATGGCATGGGTGATGTTAAAGATGTTAGTGTTTCATACGATGGCACAAAACTCATTTTTTCCCTTCGATTACAAGACCTTACACCTAATAATGGCATCACACCCAGCTGGAATTTATACGAATATGACATCACCACAGGAAGTTTAACCACGCCTATTTCTACCGGTATGCAAGAAGCCGGAGATGATATTTCACCACGTTATTTACCCGATGGACGTATTATTTTTGCCTCAACCCGCCAGGTTGAAGCAAAAGGAATTCGAGTCAACGAAGGACGAAGCACCTTTACCTCTGTTAATGAAGATCGCAGAAATTCGGCCTTCTCTCTGCACATCTTAAATACTGACGGTACGATTAAACAGGTCACTTTTAATCCAAGTAATGACCTCAATCCTCTTGTCCTTAGAAATTCTGGCAGAATCGTTTTTAGTCGCTGGAACAATAATGGTAATCGCGATGCGGTAAGTCTCTACAGTATGAATCCAGATGGTACTGATATTCAGCAGTATTACGGTGCACACAGTAACCGCACCGGTCAAGATACATCCACAGATTTTCACTTTTCTAAAGCGCAAGAAATGCCTGATGGACGACTCATAACGATTTTTCGTCCCTTTGTCACCAGTTTTGGCGGTGGAGATGTTATTTTTATTGATGCGAAAAATTTTGCAGACAATACTCAACCTGTCTGGTCTCAACAGGGCTTTATTTCCGGTACTGCACAAACTGTTTTTAAACAAAATTCTGCTTCCGGAACCGGTTTATCACTTAAAGGCCGCTACAATGCCATTTTCCCAATGCTTGATGGCTCAAACCGTTACTTAATGAGCTGGAGTCAGTGCCAGATTTTATCGGTACCCACCGATCCAAACTCCACGATTATTCCATGTACTCTGGCATCAGCCGCCCAGCTTAGTGATCCCAATTTAGTTGAAGCACCACCTAGCTATGGTATTTTTCTGGTAGATGCTTCAAGTAATACACAAATACCACTGATCAAACCTGAAGCCGATACCGTATTTAGTGAAGTCGTTATGGCTTATGCAAAAAAAATTCCTCCCATTATTTTTGATAAGCTCAAAGTCGTTTCTCCAGAAATTAATAGTGGTGATGCCGATAATGGGGTTGGTACTCTGCATATTCGTAGCGTATACGACTTTGACAATAGTTTTGCCGCCTATGGTGCAACCTTACCGGTAACGGATAATGATGGCATCGCAATTACAATAGACACTCCGGCAGAAATGGCAAACCCTAAAAATACCACTGCGGATCAACGCCCGGCTCGATTCATACGCATTACAAAAGCTGTAAGCTTGCCAGATAGATCGGTAAAACGTATTGATAACGCGGCATTTGGACGCAGTACACAACAAGGTATGCGTGAAATTGTTGGCTACGCTCCTATTGAGCCGGACGGTTCAGTTAAAATCAAAGTACCGGCAAACGTCCCATTAACCCTTGGTATTCTTGATAAAGACGGTCGCCGTATTAGTAGTCGTCATCAATCCTGGTTTCAAGTTAAGCCTGGAGAAACAATGGAATGTATTGGTTGCCATGTTCATGACACCACTAATCTATCAACAAACAAACCCCATGGCCGGCCTAATAGTGCTTCGACATTTAATCAGGGAGCACCAACAACGGGAATTGGATTCCCTTTCTCGGTTGATTCTTTATGGGCTGAAATAGGCGAAACAATGGCTGAAACCCGGGCAAGACAAAGTTGCTTGCCAACCAACCCAACGCCGTGTGCAGACATGAAACCCAGTGCAAATATCGTTTATTCAGATGTTTGGACAAATGATGTGGCAGCAAATCGTTCAGCCGATACCAGCTTTACTATTGACTACAGCAATGCTCCTGTTTCACCTTTCGCAGATGCTTCATCTACATCTGTTGCCTGTGGTAATGGCTATGACACAACCATTACCAGTTTTACATACTGTCGTATTGTGATTAATTATCAGCAACACATCCAGCCAATCTGGGAAACAACAGCAAACCGTCCGGCATCTACAGCCTGTATAGCATGTCATACTGCAGCCAATGTATTTAATGCAGGTCAACTGGATTTAACCAGTACTGTCTCAGATTTGGAGCCTAACCATATCACTTCATATCAAGAGCTTTTTAGTCAGGATGCAGGACAAGATGCTGCTGGAAACGTCATTATGATCACACGCAACATTCTTATTAATGGACAAACAATCGACTTGAATAATGATGGCATACCGGATCAGGAAACTGTTCCGGATCCTAATGCTGTAGTGAATCCGACAATGTCCATAACAGGTGCCCGCAACAGTGTATTTATGGAACTAATGACAGGATTGGACTTAAATAATAACGGTAGCCAACCAACAGACACTCAGGCTCATAATACAATGCTCACAGCGTCAGAATTAAAACTAATCTCAGAATGGCTAGATATTGGTGGCCAATACTTCAATAATCCGTTTGATGCTGGTGTACCAACGAATTAAAAGAGATACAATACTCCGTAGCATGCTACTCATAACAGCACGGATTTAATAATAAAATTAAGGAAAGATGTATTGGTTTTCATTTATATAAAAACCAATGATAAGACCCATGCGACGCTTTACTCTGCTACTCATTTTTTTACAAAATGTGCTCATGGCTACGGCCTTTGCCAATGAAAACGCACAAATTGTAAAAGTTGCCGATCCCTTTCTGGAAGTGCACACAGGTCCAAGTGCAGGTTATCCCATCTTCAATGTTATCGCTCGCGATGAAACTATAACGGTCATTAAACGCAGAACGACCTGGTACCTGATTAAAGATCAGAAAAATAAAGAAGGCTGGGTACATCGTTCACAACTTGCCAAAACGCTTACTCTAAATGATGAAAAAATAGAAATAATAGAATTTACTCGTGATAATTATTTAGAACATGATTGGGAAATGAGTATGACAGGAGGCAGCTTTGGAGGCTTAACAATGATGACCTTATCTTCAGGCTACTCCTTCAATAAAAATCTTTCTAGTGAATTGTATGTCTCGCAAATATTAGGCAATTTTTCCAGCCGTATATTATTTGGTGCCAGTTTAGTACAACAACCCTTTCCCGAGTGGAAAGTATCTCCTTACTTTTCTATTGGCACGGGCATGATTAAAACATCCGTACGCTCAACTTTATCGCAAATTAAAGATGCAACAGATTTTGCTGCAAATGTCAGCGTCGGGATTAAAATGTATTTAACCCGCCGTTTTATTTTACGTACAGATTTAAAAAAATATATTATTTTTCAAAGCAGAGACAAAAACGAGGAAGTAACATCATGGCAAGTTGGCTTCGCCTTTTTCTTCTAAATATGACAAAGATGTCTATTTTATTTCTGGTGTTTTTTTCATCGGTCAATAGCTTTGCCGTGGAAGAAAAAACATCACCTTTACGAACTCAGTCTGAACAATTAATTCAACCAGAGGTAATCCGTCGCGAGGTTAAGCTTGATAAAATTGACACTGAAGATTTTGAAGTAACCGCATTTATGGGTTTATTAAGTGTTGAAGATTTTGGTGCAAACCCGGTTTTAGGAGCACGATTCGCTTATCATATAAATGAAGATATGTTTGTCGAAGGAGCAATAGGCAGTTCAACTGCAGGACAAACAAGCTATGAACGCTTAAGCGGTGGCACACCATTACTAACATCATCGCAACGTGACATACTTTATTATAATGTTTCTCTTGGTTATAACTTATTACCCGGCGAATCATTTTTAACACGTAACACTTCGTTCAACAGTGCACTTTATATTATAGGCGGCATAGGTTCTACCACTTTTGCCGGCGCAGACAGGTTAACACTTAATCTAGGCGGTGGTTTTCGTTTACTGGCAACAGACTGGCTAGCTATACACGTTGATGTACGCAATCATATTTTTAATATCGATATTTTAGCAGAAGATAAATTAGCTAATAATCTGGAAGTCAGCTTTGGCGTGTCTGCATTTTTCTAACTATTGAGTAGTATGAGGTCTATGATGAAGAACAAAACTTTAAAATCAATTTTAATAACAGGATTGACAATCATCCTTTCAATATCTGTATCTTATGCTGCTTCAGAAAAACTGTCCGGTAAAGCGCCTAATTTTACACTTAAGAGCCGCTCGGGAAAAAACATTAAACTCTCAGAACTGCGTGGTCAGGTTGTAATGTTAAATTTTTGGGCATCATGGTGCGGCCCCTGTCGAAAAGAGATGCCTATTCTTGAGAAAATCCATAAAAAATATAAACGCCTTGGCTTCACTCTACTTGGTGTTAATGTTGAAGAAAACTCACGTGATGCAAAAAATTATTTAAAAGATGTAAAAGTCACATTCCCTATTTTATTTGATAACAGACAAAGAGTCAGCAAGTTGTATAACGTAAGTGCAATGCCGACAACTGTTATTATTGACAGAAATGGTAATAAGCGTTTTCTGCATAAAGGCTACAAGGCTGGTTATGAAAATGATTATAAAAAACAAATTAAAAAACTGTTACGAGAATAATCATGTTAGGTAGAAGCACACTCGGTTTATTAGTTCTGCTTAGCTTGAATGCATGCAGTATAGAGCCGTGGGTGAAACCTTATGAACGGGCAAACCTTGCAGATCCAATTATGAGTTTTAGTCAGGATCCCCTTTCTCAAGGATATATACACCATGTCTATCAGGCTCGCGAAGGTGCACGTGGTGCAGAAGGCGGATCCGGGGGCGGCTGTGGTTGTAACTAAATTTTTACGTCTGTTTTTTACGGTTGGTATTTTATTAAGTAGCTTCTCAAGCTCAGCGGCCGTATTACCTTTTGAGCGGGCAGATGTTTTATTTCATTCTTATACCGGTGGTGGAATAAATATTAGTGGCCCCGCTGTTCTGGTGAGAAAATCTGTTGGAGATAGCATATCTGTCTCGGCAAAACATTATATTGACACAATCAGCTCTGCTTCAATTGATGTTGAAGTTATTCTTGGTGCAAGTACCTATGAAGAGGAACGTGTCGAAAACGCTTTTTCATTCGATTACCTGAATGAAAAAACATTAATGAGCCTAAGTTATACCAACAGTGAAGAAAATGACTTTCTTGCAGATACATTTTCCTTTGGGATCAGTCAGGATATGTTTGGTGATTTGACAACTGTTTCCATGGGCTACGCACATGGCAGTAATAGTGTAGGTAAAACAGGGGATGCGACCTTTGCGAAAGAATCTCAATCTGATAATTTCAATCTTAGCCTTTCGCAAATACTCACAAAAAATTTAATTATGTCAGCGGCTCTTGATGTAACAACTGATGCCGGTTATTTAAACAACCCTTATCGTAAAGTACGCTATATCGACACCGCCACAACATTTTTACTGGAAAATGAAGTTTATCCAAAAACCCGAACGAGTACTGCAATTGCATTTCGCAGCCGCTATTTTTTACCCTACCGTGCTGCTTTGCACGCTGAATATCGTTTATTTAAAGATTCCTGGGGGATTAGTAGTAACAATATTGAACTCGGCTACACCCACCCTTTTACAGATGACTGGACAGCTGAAGTGCATTTTCGTACTTATGCTCAAACTAAAGCCAGTTTTTACAAAGATTTATTTCCTTACTCCAACGCACAAAATTTTCTTGCGCGCGATAAAGAGTTAAGTACATTTAATAATACCACTTTTGGTTTTGGTCTTAGTTACGAGTTTGCAAAAGGTGAAGGCGGCTTCATTGATAAGGCATCAGCTAATTTTAAGCTTGATTACATTATATTTAATTACAAAGATTTTCGGGATGCAACTCAAACCAGTTTTACCCCGGGAACAGAGCCGCTCTATAAATTTAATGCAACGGTTATTCAGTTTTTTCTTTCAGCCTGGTTCTAACATTTTGGATTTTGATTATGTTACATAAAAATATAAAATATTTATTCATCCTGCTTCTAACAATGATTATCTCTACTCCATCATTTGCTGAAGAAAAATCACCAGCTTTAGAAAAGCAGGTTCAGGATCTTAAAAAGGAAGTACTCGAGTTAAACAAAGAGCTGTTTATTCTCGAAGAAGACTTGCTTTTTCCTGCGAATACTCAATTCAGTATATTTTTATCAATGGATGTTGGTAATTTATTTGATTTGGATTCGGTACAAATTAATATTGATGGTAAAAATATCAGTAACCACCTTTATACCTTACGGGAAATTAATGCACTTAAAAAAGGCGGTGTACAACGAATTTATCTTGGCAACATTGCTTCAGGTGAACATGAGTTAGTTGCTTTCTTTAACGGTAAAGGGCCAAGAAAAAGATACTACAAACGAGGCACTACAATAAAAATAGAAAAAACAAGCTCGCCTTTATTTGTTGAATTAAAAATTATCGACAATTTAACCAAGCAACAACCCGAATTCAAATCAAAAGTTTGGGAATAAGTTCCTTATATATTGTTGATATGATTAAAAGAATAAAACAAGGTGTCGTTTTTACACTTATTGCATCCTTTGCAGTAAGTAGCTTTGCCGTTGAGCGTGAACCTCATAAAGTAAATGATTTACGTTATGGTGAAGCGCTCTTTCATTTCTATCAGGAACAATATTTCACCTCCATTACAGACTTGATGGTAGCCAAAGAACGTAACCCCATTACAACTCAGAAAACAGATCCAGAATTGCTGCTCGGTGGTTTATATTTATATTATGGTTTACATCAGGATGCCAGCAGGATTTTTTCAGACTTAATTAAAGACAACACCTCCAAAGAGGTTCAGGATCGAGCATGGTTTAATATAGGCAAAATGCGCTATCAGGGGCATTTATATAATGAAGCAAATCAGGCTCTGGTAAAAGCCCAGGATACTCTTTCTCCGGAAAGAGAAGCAGAAAGACAAAATATGCTGGCCAATACTTATCTTAAGCAAAAAGATTTTGCATCTGCCTATAAAGCTATTCAGCAGCTTGATGCACATCAAGACTGGCTGGTTTACGCCCAATATAATATGGGCGTTTCATTAATCAAATCAGGTAAAAACCGGGAAGGTACTGATTTACTTAATAACATTAGTCACCTAAAAACAAATGATAATGAATTAAAAGCACTAAGAGATAAAACCAATGCTGCGTTAGGTTATGCCTATATCCGGCAAAAGCAGCCAAAAGCCTCAATCCATTTTTTAAATAAAGTTCGTTTAAAAGGCCCTTTATCCGCCAAAGCCCTATTAGGTATTGGCTGGGCTTACCAGCAACAAAATAATTTACAACAAGCTTTAATCTCGTGGATGGAATTACGTGACTGGCCGGTTATTGATACTGCGGTACAGGAATCATTACTTGCCATACCTTACACCTTAGAAAAAATGGGCAAAAACCAGCTTGCGCTAAAACATTATAACTATGCCATCGATAATTATAAAAAAGAACTGGCAACACTAAAATCTACATTAAATGCAATTAAGGCAGGTGAATTGCTTATTGCCCTTCGGCCAGCTATCGTGACAGAAAACATATTAGCCACAGAGCACAAAAGTCAGCTGCCTAAATCAATATCAGCGCCCTATATTCATCATCTGCTTGATAGTGTTGATTTCCAGCGTATACATAAAAATTATCTGGATTTAATTTACCTGAAAAAGAACCTCCACGAATGGAAACATCAATTTCCTGCTTATACTTTAATGTTAAAAGAACGCGCTGCATACTATAAACAGCAGCAGCAAGTCACCAAAAAAGATGCTCGCTTACAACTTGTCAATAAATTAAAAAGACAACGAGATAAACTTGAACAAGTGTTGCAACAAATTAAGCAGCAAGAAAACGTTTATGCTTTAGCAACTGAAGACGAAAAAGAAATTTTAAAAGCATTAGACAGAGCCAGGAAGTCTTTGAAACGCTTAAATAATAAAGAAGAATATTCAGACGAACATGAAAAATACAATTTATACCGTGGGCTAATTCTTTGGCAAATTAGCACAGATTATACTCCTCGTTACTGGAAAGTAAGAAATGAATTAAATCAGGTTAATAAGGCTCTCGATTTATCCAGCAAACAGCTTATCTCTTTACGGCGCTCCAGCAAAAATGCCCCGCTCTCTTTTTCCGGCTATAAAAACCGAATTAGCATTAAAAAGAAAAAGTTAAATCGCTTATTAAATAAAATTACAGGCATTCTGACTTCACAGGAAAAGCTTATTGAAAAACAGGCTGTCAAGTCATTACAACAACGTTATCGCCAGATACAAAATTACCATACCCGGGCAAGTTACTCTTTAGCCCGGTTATATGATCGTCTTACCTTGCCCGCCGGACAAACTAAGCATACCGAGAAAACACCTCATACCAGGATGGGGGATAAAAAATGAAATATTCTTCATTTTTAATATTTACAATAGCAACAATAACCTCATTGGCGGCATGTTCCGGTAAGTATACAAAGGATGAAACTATTGCTGTTTTATCTAAAAAAACACTCGATCTCAAAGAGGAAAAGACAAAACCTTTAAAACGTGAAAATACTGTTGAACTTTATCGTCAATTTCTTAAATCTGCCCCGACAGGTGGTATGTATGGTAATGCAATGCGTCGTCTTGCAGATCTTGAACTTCAATCAGGACAGGACCAAAGTGCATCTGACAGCAGGAAGCAAATTCTATCGTCAAAGAAAAAAATTAAAACCGCAATACGTATTTATGAGGCATTTCTGGAAAGCTACCCGAATAAAAAGAATAATGATTTAATTTTATATCAACTCGCAAAAGCTTATGAACTTGATTTGCAGCAAGATAAATTACTTCTTACTCTAAATACAATTGCGAGAAAATTCCCGAATACACGCTACATAGAAGAAATACAATTTCGCCGTGGAGAAGCATATTTTATACGCAACAATTATAAACAGGCCGAGCTTTCTTATGCTGAAATTTTAAATAATCACCCTGATTCCTCTTATTTTGAAAAATCATTATACAAGTATGGCTGGGCTCGTTTTAAACAAGCCGACTACCCATCAGCAACCCAAGCGTTCATTCGTTTTCTTGATCGCAAATATCAACAAGGTCAATTATTAAATGACGGTCCTTCACCCGAAATATCCCGTTCAAACCGGGAGTTATTGAGTGATATTTTACGCGCCACAAGTCTTTCTTTTTCTTACCAGAATGGTCATAGAAGTATCTTTGCTTATTTTCAAAAAAATGGACAAAAAAAATATGAATCTTTAATTTATAGTAATCTGGCTAAACTCTATCTGGATAAAGACAGAATTCGTGATGCGGCTGAAACCTATCTTGCATATAGTAAAACCTATACAACATCTGCCCTTGCGCCCAAATATCATTCGAAAGCAATCGCAGCATATAAAAAAGGTGGTTTTACCAGTCTCGTTTTACCAACAAAAATCTCTTTTGTTAAGCAATATGGGGTAAATACTGCTTACTGGAAAGCACAAAACAAAGAAGCGCAAAAATTAATTACGCCTCTATTAAAACGTCATATTACAGAGCTGGCAAATCACTTCCATGCTAAAGCCAGAAGTTATAAGCGGGCAAACAAGAAAAAGAAAACTCGAAAGAACAGCACTCTTTTTGCGAGCAATATTACTCAGGCAACCAGCTGGTATAAATTGTATATAAAGTCATTTCCTGAAGACAGCGGCACGGCAAAAATTAATTTTTTACTTGCCGAAGCCCATCAGGATGCCGGCCAGTATCGTAATGCAATTTACCAGTTTGAGAAAACCGCTTATCAATATCCTGATTATAAGAAAAAACCACAAGCAGCCTATGCCGCTCTATTACTCTATCCTGCTATTCAGAAAAGCCTTAAGGGTGAACCACAAAAACAATGGCAACAGAAAAAGATCAGCAGTGCTTTAAAGTACACCAATCAATTTCCAAAGAATAAATATACTCCGGCAATACTCACTAATACGGCAGAAGAGCTCTTTAAAATTGGTGATTACCCACGGGCAATTGGTACTGCATCAATACTCATTACAGATGCAAAAGTAAATAGAAAACTCTACATCAGTGCATTACTGGTAATGGGACATGCTGAATTTGAAATGCGTAATTACAGTGAAGCAGAAGAAGCATATCGTTCTTTAATGAAAAAACTGCCTAAAAAACATAAAGAATTTAAAAATATCCGCGAACGTTTAGCAGCAAGCATTTATAAACAGGGTGAACAAGCGAAAAGCTCACATAAACTCGCTATCGCTGCCGAATTTTTCCTTCGCGTTGGCAGAGATGTTCCCACATCCAAATTAAGAGCAACAGCAGACTATGATGCTGCAACCATTTATATTGAGCTCGAAAGCTGGAAAAAAGCTGAGAAAGTACTTGAAGGATTCAGAAAAAATTATCCTAAAAATCATAAGTTACAATTTGGCGTAACGGAGAAACTGGCATTAGTCTATACAAAATCCGGACGAGCTGTAAAAGCAGCTAATGAGATGGTTTATCTTGCAAACAATGCAAAACATTATAGCCGGGATCAACGACGCGAATTACTTTGGGATGCTGCAAAAATATATAATGACAATAAACGCAGAAAAACTGCAAAAAATATTCTCACCGCCTACATAAAAAACTATCCTAAACCGCTTGAACAAGCGATTGAGGCACGTCAGCTGCTGGCAGACTTTAATAAAAAATCAAATTACAAGCGGCATTACTACTGGTTACGCGAAATTATCAAAGCAGATAACCGCGGCGGAAAAGATCGCACAGCGCGTACACATTTCCTGGCTGCCACCGCTTACATGAAATTAACATTACCTTTATTTAAAGCTTATACAAGAGCGCGCCTGACCATACCGTTAAAACGCAGTTTAAAGAAGAAAAAGAATTTAATGAAAAAAGTGGTTAAATCTTATGATAATGCCATGAAGTACCGGGTTGCAGAAATAACAACTGCAGCAACCTATTATATTGCTGAAATATACAATGATTTTGCAACGGCCTTACTCAAATCCCAACGGCCTAAAAAATTAAATGCAGCTGAACTCGAAGAATACGGTTATTTACTCGAAGAACAGGCTTTCCCTTTTGAAGAGAAAGCCATAGACATCCACAAAGCCAATGCTGAACGGGTAAAAGATAATATTTATGATAAGTGGGTGAAATTAAGTATCACTAAATTAAGTAAATTAAATCCGGTTCGTTATGCAAAAACAGAAAAGGCAGAAAGCTATGTTAAATAAGTATCTTTCATTGTTACCTGTTTTAGCTGTTTTACTACTCACGGCCTGCTCTACAACACAAGAATCAGACTCGACAGGTAAGCAAACAGAATATAGCGCAGACTATTCACAGGCACTCTCTGCGATGAAAAATGGCGAACTAAAAGAAGCCCAGCGGTTATTACGAAAGGTGATTAAACATCAACCAAAACTTTCTAACGCACATGTTAATATGGGAATTATTTATTTAAGAAATCATTCTTTAAATGAGGCTGAAAATTCTTTCCAGTATGCTTTAAAAATCAATCCGGAAAACATTTATGCACTTAATCATCTGGGTATTCTTTATCGTCAGCAAGGAAAGTTTTCTGCTGCAAAAACTGCATATGAGAAAGCCATCGATATTGACTCTAACTATGCCTATGCCCGCTTAAATTTGGGGATACTTTTTGATCTCTATTTGTATGATTTTACTAACGCAATTGAGCAATACAAAAAATATCAGGATATATTAGAAAAAGATGATAAACAGGTTAACAAGTGGATCATTGATTTAGAAAGGCGACTTAAAAAATCCAGGGCGAAAAACAAATGAGGACAAACATGAAGACCTTTAGCAAACTTGTTTTTTCAAATTTACTTCTTTGCCTGTTTTTTGCACCTGTTCTGCAAGCAGAAGACCGAATTGAGCTAAAAAGCACATCAATCATCGGCAACAAAGAGTTACCTAAAATGTTGTATATCGTACCGTGGAAAAATGCAGAATTACCCGATATGAATACACCCCCTATAGAAAGTTTGATTGATGAAGCCTTAGCACCGGTTGACAGGGACAAATTTAAGCGGAAAATTCGCTATTACCAGATATATTCCGTAAAAAAAAGTAATAAGAATGAGAACTAGTAATTTGATTTAAACTTTACAGTAAACTACATTTAGCCGAATTAAAGTGCCGAGGTCTCAATTTAATATTTGAGGGCAAAATAATTGTCAAACGAAACAATTCATCCACAGAACATGTTTCGAAGTCAACTCTGCTATTTAATTCACTAAATAATTTTTTAACACGACCACTATTCAGGAGTGTGGTATGTACAAAGTAATTGTTGATTTTTTTCAGGATGGTGGTGTATTTATGTACCCCATTATGATTGTTCTTGCGCTTGGCTTAGCTGTCGCACTCGAACGCTACCTTTATTTAACTGTTGTTAAACAAAAAAATAAATCGCTCTTAAAAAAACTCATCCCGCTACTGCAAAGTGGTGACTTTCAGGGAGCTTATTCCGTCACTTCGAAGTCGAATCATGCAATTAGCCGAATGTTGAGTGAAGGTCTGCAGTGCATGAAAACGACCACAAATCGCGATGAAATAGAAACCGCAATTGAAGACAGCATGATGGAAACCATCCCGCAAATAGAAAAGCGTACGCATTACCTGTCCATGTTTGCCAATATCGCTACCTTACTCGGTCTTTTAGGAACCATCATAGGTTTGATCAAGGCATTTAGTGCTGTTGCGGCAGTGGATCCCGCTTTAAAAGGTGAGATATTATCAACCAGTATTTCCGTTGCGATGAATACAACAGCCTTCGGATTAATCACGGCAATCCCGCTCATACTTATATATACCATCTTACAAGCAAAGACGACTGAAATTATTGTTAGTTTTGAAATGGCTACCGTTAAATTTCTTAAGTTATTAAGTAAACGTAAATAAAAATGAGTAAACGTTCTGGTCGACATATTCGAATAACCGAGACGGTTGAGCTTGATATCACCGCGTTCATGAACTTGATGGTTATTCTTGTGCCTTTTTTGCTGATAACCAGCGTTTTTACACATTTGACTGTGCTCGACATTAATTTACCGACAAATACCCAAGCAGGCAAAACGGTAGCAGCAAAAAAGAAAAAAACATTTGAAATAAATGTTGTTATGGGCAAGAAATATTTTGTTGTAATGGACAATAACAATCACATTATTAAAAAAATACCAACATTTAAAACAGGTGGACATTTCATTATTCTGAATAAAGTTTTAAAACAGGTAAAAATAAAATATCCCGATAAAACAAACATTACTATTCTGGCTCAACAAGACTCTAAATATGATTCACTGGTGAATACTATGGATGCAGTGCGTGTATTTAATGCAGTGCAAGATGGTGAAGTCATAGAGGCTGAACTTTTCCCTGATATTTCAATTGGCGATGCGCCAAAATTCAAATAGGTTTAAAGTATGAGTAAATCCAGCCGTACAAAAAGAATGATAGCGTTAAATAAAAACCGCCGGGATAAAGGTGCATCATTAAACATGGTCTCTTTGATGGATATATTTACTATCCTTGTTTTCTTTTTGCTCGTCACCTCGTCCGAGTCAGAAGCACTGCCACCTGTAAAAGCGATTCATTTACCGACATCAACAACTGAAAAACAGCCAAAGAAAACGCTTATTATTATGGTAAGTGAAAAGGACATTCAGATTAACGGCCATTATGTTATTAGTACAAAAGCGGCAACAAATAATAATAAACAGATTATTCCCGAGCTTGCACTCGCACTGATTAAACACGCCAAAAAACAACCAAAGAAGAAAAAGCGTTACAACATAACCGTTATGGGCGATAAAGAAATCCCGTATAAGTTGCTTAAAAAAATCATGCTCACCTCCGCGGGAACAAAGTTTGCCAATATTTCCCTTGCTGTAGTACGTAAACAAGCGGATAAAATTTAGTATGTCGGCAGCATTTAACTATTATCACGAACCAATATTTCCGTGGAGTACTACGGAGAATGATGCAACGTTTAAAAAGATTGTTAAACGAATACTGATCATTTTTATTATATTTGGATTAATTGTGCCATGGTTGCCTTCACCTGAAGTCGAGAAAAAGCAGCTTAAACAAGTATCACCGCGACTGGCAAAACTCATCACCAAGAAACGCTTGCATAAGCCTAAGGTTGTAAAAGCAAAAAGCATTAAAAAGAAGGCCACTAAAAAGAAAGTTAAGAAAAAGAAAGCCAAAAAGAAAATAAAGAAAAAGCAACAAGTCAAAGCCAGAAAAAAAGCACAACAATCTGGCTTAATGGCAATGACTAATGATATTCAAGATTTACAGAGCATGTTTGATCTTTCTACATTAAGCTCAAGAAAACCATTAAAAACCAGTCGCGCAAGCAGCAAAAAAACTAAAAACAGCTCAGTCTTATCAAACCGCGCCAAACTCAGTAGTGGTGGCATTGATACTTCCAAACTTAGTCGTTCTACCGGCAACACCGGCCTAGCAGGAAGAAAGAGTTCAAAAGTGAGTAGTTCATTAGTTGGAAATACAAAAACAAATTCACCACGTCGTAGCCGCGGTGGTCAAAATGCTCGTGCAATTGAAGAACTAAATTACGTATTTGATAAATACAAAGGTGCTCTACAAAACATCTACCAGCGAGCCTTAAGAAAAGATCCTTCGCTACAGGGAAAAGTTGTCTTTGAGTTGACCATTAATGCCGCAGGTAAAGTAACAAAAGTTAGAATAATTTCCAGTGAACTTGGTTCAAAAGCATTAGAGCGAAGATTGATTTCGAAAGTGAGATCATTCCGTTTTTCTTCTAAAAACGTCGCAAAAGTAACAGTGACCATGCCCATTGATTTCTTACCTTCATAAAACAGGGATAATAAACACTATTACTGTTTTAGATCCGAAGGCCAGTAAGTTATAACATATATGCAGTATATGATTTTACGCCAGGTTTTTATTATGTTGGCATCGCAACAGCGATAATGAATATTACATTTTTGCAATAAAGTTAATAAAGAAGCCCTTACTATCATAACTAAGGTCCGTTAAATCATCTGAAAAGTCTGTAAAATTGTAGCCTACCCCTAACTTCATACTCTTGCCAAAATGTCGGTATAAAGCAAACAAGCTTCCATTACGTGTATCACCTGCTTCCGGTAAACTTAATACTCGCGCTTCCATCGTGGCATCCCAGCGTGAAGTGACATGCCAGTCAGCTCTTGCGATATATAAATCAGCATTACTTTCAAAAAATACAGGATTAACACGATCCAGGCTTATTTTTCCATTGCGGTGTGCGTACTTGCCACCAATACTCCAGTTTCTGTTTACATCATATATAAAATCAAAAGATAAAATCTGACTTATTTGCATATATTCGGCGGCAGTATTGTTTAATGTCACCTGATCTTTAGAAGGTAAATTTGAGAAATAGGTATATTTAAACAACATATTTAAATGATCGTTTTCAATAGGGCGATAGGCATACCCCATTACGGCTTCAGTGAAATTACCATTATAGAAATCACCTAAACTACTTTTGCTTGTTGAATGATTTAGTTTAGCAATCAAACGCCAGTTAGGATTCATTTGATATTTCAAATTATTCTTATATAAAGTTGTGACACGTAATGTCCTGCTTAAATCAGGATTTTCTGAGTCATCCGTACTTTGTTCAATTGCCCCGGTATATTTAAATAAATCCGAGTTATAGCCAAATTTGAAACCATAAGCCTGTCGTTCAATAACCGCAGCTGTGAGATTATTCTGAAGACGACCCACATCAACGGTGATGCCGACATTGATGTTATCTGTCGGAGTTAAATCCACTCCCGCTGAATTGGTTAAACCCGTTGGAACATCGCCATAACTATAGCGTTCCTCAAGATAAATACTGGCACTATCGGAATATTTAGTTTTGAAGCCTGATGTTAAATTTCCTTTACGCACTCGCGTACCATAATTTGTCCTTTCATTTTCAAGCGCATAGTTTAAATAAATACTTGTCTTGTCCGAATATAAATAGTTTGTACCAATTTTTGCAGCAGGACCAAAATCTCCGGAAGACAATTCACCATTAATTTTTAATTTTTCTGTTACGCGGTAATCTGCACCAATCCCTGCACGTGCATTTGTTTTACGGTTACGGGTGACTTTTAAAGATTCCTGAACAAAGGCGTAACCATTCCAGTCTTGTTTAGAGTCATAAGATGCCTTTAAAGCAATATCAGTACGCTCTCCTTGTTTTTGTGTTAACGGAACAGATGGTGAATTGTCTTTACGTTTATCACCACGTAATCCGGCAGACAACTTCCATTTATTATTAATAGTGTATTCTGCATCAAGCTCCAAAGCAGAAGTATTAAGTCCTGCTACTTGTTTTTTCTCATCTGATTTTAATTTAAGTTTTAAAGAGTCTAGTACAGGGTATTCTACCGTTCCTCCTGTTTGACGTGTTTCAGTCAAGGCAAGTAATCCCGGGGCAGAGTAACCGGAATCCAGAGTTTGAGTATAAAATGTTGCTTTACCTTTAACACCAGCAATAACATCTTCAAAACGTAAACTGGCATCAATACGATTGGCTGCAACTTTTTTGCTGTTATTTAATGATGACGTTGCCTGAGAAAAGTTAAACCCACCATTGTTTGAAATTGATGTTGCACTATTTAAACCGGAACTAGATGATTGTTCCACTTTCAACCAGGTTCCTGTGTTTTTACGTAAAGTTATGTCACTAGCATTCAAAGTATTTCTGGCAGTTCCACTGCCAAATGAACTTACCGTAGCACCGACTTTGAGATAATTTGTTAACCAGACTGAAGCTTGCCCGCCCGTTGACAAATCTCTACTGTTATCAAAACCCGGAGTATATTCATAGCGGGAAACGAGATAAAAATCATGACTTCCACCGTTGCCATTATCAACAATCAGCTCATCACCACTTGATGCTGCCAAAGGTTCGCTAAGCAGTATTCTGCCTTGAATATAATCAATATCATAATCAATGACAGGAACAAGATTTTTAACAGACAAAACCAGCCCCGAAACTTTATCCCGGACTTCAACCCGTACACGTTCAGAACCTGCCAGAATATCCTGATATTTTAAATAATATAAAGAACCGCCAGTACCACGGAACTCGTCTCGCCCTGCGGTTGTTCCTGATTCTGCTGCAAACACATCAAGCTTGAATGTTTTTTCACCAAAATCAGTGATTGAATTATTTTCATAATAGAGATTTGCACCATATAAATTACGATCAATCAGCGCTAAATTATTAGCGGAATAATTAATGTTAAAATTACCCCACAAACCATAATTTTTATCTTTCTTTAATTTAATGAAAAACTTGCCCATGGTGGGTGCCATTTCTTCAACTGTGCTGTCATCACCAAAAGCAGGATAGTAATAATCCGGATCAATACGCCTGAAAACCGCATCGGGAGACTTATCCATAAAATTACTGAATATATTGTTAAGTGGACCTTCACGTGTATCTGCACTTGCAATTAAACTCCAGTTATTTGCAAATTTTCCTTTTGTATAAAAAGCCAACCGCCCTTCAGTGTTTAAGTCGTTATCATAATGAACATCATTCGGGCTAATTAATGATGCTGGTCCATTAGTTGCATCTGTACTTGCAGTGATATCCGCAAGGCCGACAAAGAACCAGTCATTATTCTTAAGTTCAAGATCACGAAGATACATCTCACCATTTCCGGATTCATCAAGTACAGAAACTTCAAGAGTATGTAAACCCGAGGGTAAGATTTCTTCACTAACAAACTCTCCTTCTTTGCTTACAGGAATAGAATGGCCGGCAAACCAGACATGATGGTCTTTAGGAACACCTTTTCCGTAAACTTTTACCGAGCCACCTTTTAAATTGATATTTTGTATCGTCAAACGATTTTTGCCATATCCGGCAAGTAGGCCTGAGTCTTTATCTTGTTTACTATTATCTATCTCATCAACCAACCAAATTGATTGAGCACTCGTTTCATCAAACCTGTTATAACCATCATAAACACGTAACACATATTTTAACTCTATATTTGGTGCAGTAAACTCTTCAAACTTAACTAACCATTCTGCTTCTCCTTTACTGTCAAGCGGAATAACTTTAACGGGAGTGTCTCGGGTAGACTGTTCTGATTTAAATATTCTCACTTCAGACTTAACAATCATGCTGTCATAATTGCTATAACGTTTAAAGCTCATTAGATTTTCAGGGAAACTCGTTGTCAGTTTATCCCGATAGCGAACAACATTTGGCCATGCAGTAATATTTAATTTTGGTTTAAAATCAAGATTATCAAATTTAAATTGAATATTAGTTTTATCAAACGAGACATCCGTGCATCGTTGTATATCTGCACTACTTTTACCAGGATCATCAATCGGATTACCATCAATAGATATCCGCATGAGATTCAATGAATAAGGGTTTTGTATTTCTACTTCGCGTTGTATCCGCTCAATCTCAAGTCCGGTCTGATTGTCGAAGATAGCCAGATCATCATAAACAATACGCGCTTCAACTCTTGATTTATCGAACTCCAGAAAACCGGCATTAACAACATCATCTGAATGCACAAATCCTTTACCTTCAAATTCAAGTTGTGATTCTTGCAGCTTACCAAGTTCTTTTACTGCATCCTTAACTCGTCGTGCTCGTGAAGTTGATAAACCAATATCATCACCATAAACCATGGCTGTACGACGATCCAGACGGGAGTTACTGGTATAACCTGTAAAACGAATACGAACATTTGCCTTGTCAGCCACCTCGTCCATAATACGTTTTAGGCGTTTAACATAACCAAAAGGTATTACCGGTTTACCTTTCTCAAAGTAAACCGCAGCAACATTACCTGCAGGTGGATCGTAAACTCGAGTCACTGTTTCAGCCGCTGCTGTTTCCGGACACATTTGTGGCTCAGATGAAATTTCTTCCAGCGGGTCATCATGCCAAAACTCTACTTCAATCCGGTTATTCGCTGCTCGACCTGTAGAAACATCATTTGAAGCAATAGGCCGGGATGCACCACGACCATCACTGTCAATAGCACGATTTGGCAAATTCATAGCTGACTGAACAGCTAATGCAACCCGTCTTGCATGTGCCTTGGACAAAGCAACATGCTCACCATATATACGGGCAAGCCGACCGGTTAAAGGCGTGTTATCGGTATGTCCAATAAATTTAATTTGTACATTAGATTTATTTCTCAAATTAAATAATGCTTCTTTTAATTGCTTAATAAACCTTGCTGGAATTTCAGCCATCCCCTCTTCATACCTTAAAGGAGGCACAAGATTTTTTAATTTAGCCCGACGTGAATGTCCTTTTTTGAAACGTATCTTACAAAGCTGTTCAATGCGGCAAACTTTTATCCGCTTTACGCGACTTTTAACTTCTACAACTTCTTCAATTAATTTTTCATCAATCTTGTCATACCAGACCTCAACTTCAACTCGACGATTTTTTTCTCTCCCTGCTTTTGTTTTATTCGTTGCAACCGGCTTAAACTCACCAAGGCCATCAAAAGAAATCGCTTCAGGAGGTAAATTCAATGCGCGCTGAAAGTACTCTGCTGTTGTTCCGGCTCTTTCTCGAGATAATCCTATGTTATCTCTATATTTTTCTTTTAATGCCCCTGAAAGTTTTACATTATCCGTATAACCAATAAAATGAAGCCGGACATTCACTCTGTTTTTCATACCAGCCAAGACTTTACGCAATAACTCAACATAGTTCTCTGGAATATCGGCCTTACCGGAACTAAATTGTATTGCTGGCACAACATCATCAAGCTTTAGTGTTGTCGCGTTTTTTTGTAAAACTTTTTTTATTTTTACTATTTTCTTTTTAACAATATCAGCTTCACTTTCATCCTGTTCAACTTCTTCATCATTTTCTTGCTGCTTATCCAGAATTTTCTGTCTGCTCTCTCTTGTTTGTTCTTCTTGCGTCCACAAATGATAATTCTTATCAAAATCAAGATGTTTTTCACTGTCCTCTAATGGTGGAACAAAAGTTTCAGCAAAACTAACCGGTGCAAAAACAGCCCCCATAGTTATAGCTGCAATTAATATATTAATACGCATGCCGATTTTAGCTGATATAAAGATATGCTTGTTCATCAATTCATATCTCCATAATCAGGTGGCCCGCCCCGGCGCCAGAATATTTCCGTTTCAATATTTAACTTATATTTATTGACTCCTTTCCATCTTTCTAAAATTTCCTGCTGGACTTTTTCAAGACGATCATTAACTAGAGAAACATCCTCAATATCAGCCAGATATGACAAACGTAATACCGAAGGCTTATCTTTAAGCTGTTTAATGAGTAAATCTATTCTTGAAATCCATTGGGATTTAACTTCATCACTGCCTTTCTCAAAAACACCATCTGCCATATCCATACTAACAACACGGTGTATTGTTGCACCGAAATTAAATTTCAGCATTTTTCCTCGAGTAGCACGTTGTACCCGAGGATTTTCGGTTGTGATCCGATAACCACTAGGTAGACTTCTATCATCAAGCTTAATAATAAAATTACTACCGTGTGCCTGATCGGCAACAACAGCACAAGTTAAGTGGAAACGGCCATATTTATCACTTGTTACATTCAAACCTTTAACTGTAACTATTCGAGCTCCGGCAATGCCTTTTTCGTTTTCATCCTGATAACCATTGAGATTTTTATCATCGAAAACTTTTCCTATAATATCTGTACAGTCAAAAGAAGGATCAGGTATGACTCTTACTGTTGCAGTTGCTACTCCTGAAGCAGACGTATTTGTTAACGTATCAACAACGTGCGCTCTATTAATATATTCAGCCTCACTAACTGCTGCACCTACTATCAATAAAAACTTAAAGGTTAAGGTCTCCTCAGGATTTAAATCAACATTACTCCAGACAAGTTGCAACCCATTTTTTACCGGTTCACGTGCCACTCCGTTCAGTCTGGCCGAACCTTTGACATATTTAAATCCTGCCGGATAGCTATCAATAACATTGGTATTAGGCAGAGCAACCGTCAATTTATTCTTAACAGTAATAGTATATGGCACCAACTGACTGCGTTTAACATTGACCATTGGTGAAGTTTTAGATATTGATACTGCTGTATTTAATACCGGATCGATTGGCAAATGATTATTAAACAACTGACTATCATCAGGACTAGCACCATTATCAAGAGTTAGGTGTAAATAATAATAAGTGCCGGTTCCGACAGATACCGCAGGCACGGGAGCAAATTCAGAGGATTGTGCTTCACAAATATTTGCTGTTGCAGCAATAGCATCTGCTCCACTGCCCGGGCAATTAGGAATATCTAATGCTGCTGTTGTTGCCGTTGTTTGTGGCAGAATAACCACGGACGGGTCTAAACTATAACCGCTCGCGGGTGGTGTAATACGAATTAAATAGTTCGCACCGGGAGCACAGTCTGCCTGACTAAAGTTTATATTAAATTTATAATAGCCATTTGACGTGGTAATTTGATTTTGTTGATTTACATCATCAAAACAAGATGATGATAATTCCAAACCTGAGCTGGCATTTAATAACGATATCTTCGCCCCGCTAATCGCAGTACGTTCAATTGAATTATATACCACGCCATTAGGATCAATCGGTAAATTTAAATTTAGTACATTGGTAGCCGGATATAAAACAATATCGTAAATACGCTGCAAACCATTGTTAAAATTTAACCCGGCAGGCGAGTCAGCATAGCCTAATAATGCTGTTGTACTAACAGAATCTGGTGAGCGGAATTTTAATTCATATTTTTCTGTTCCTATGTAATTAGGTAATAATCCATTAATGCTATATACACCATTTGAATCAGTAGTGACTGTTCCCAAAAGAAGACTGTTTCGGTAAATATCAACAAACCAGCCGCTTAATGTTTGTTCTCCGCTATCTAACGTATTATTAAAGTTCGCATCATGCCAGAGCGTACCATTTACATTTGCAACACCGGGAGTTGCACCAATATCAATGGAAATTGTTGCACTTGCATTTTGAGTCGTATTCCAGTAAACCGTTGCGGTATTGGTTATGGTCGTTCCAATCGCCAGCATATTATTAATTTGTACACGGAACACCAGTTCAGTCGTTCCACCAGGTGCGAGATCTCCATACACAGCAGAATAATTAGCTGTTATAACAGGATCGACAAAACTCACTCCGGCAGATAAACCATCTAACAATGCCGAACCGGGTACATATGTGATTTGTCCTGCAACCGGCACATCCAGATCATCATTGATATATACTGTGTTAGCAGGAACTGTACTAATATTGGTAACTCGAATACGATACTCAAGCTGTCCTCCCGCTACGGCAGGTCCTCCACCAACAACAGCGACACTTTTAACAATAGAAAGTAACTGTGCGTTACCCACAACAATTAAAGTGGGCTGATCACCGTTATTATCTATGCCATCTGCATCTGTTGGTTCAACAGGAAGTTCATAACTATCAACAAAACCCTGATTGCTAATTATGGTACCAACTGCAGTCAAGGCATTTACCTTAACATCAAAAGTAATAACTGCATTTTCACCACGAGAGATAACACCGGCACCCGCTCCCGGTAGTGGTGGCGTTAAATTTGAAGAGCTGACATTAATTCCTGCGATTAAAGGAGAAACACCGGCATCAGGTTGTCCTACCGGCACACCATTTAAGGTAACACTATCTGCAACGTAGGTTGTGTTAGCGGGTACGGCATCTTTGAAGGTGACAAAAGTAGCATCTGCAGCACCTATATTAGTCAATGTTATCGTGTAACGAATAACATCATCAGGATCTAAAATACCCGTTGTTCCATTATCTACAACAATACTGACTGTTTTTAATGCATCAATTAAAGGCTGATTACCAACCACATCAAGAGTAGGATCATTGGGTGTTACGGTATCAGGGTCATCAGAAGGCTGATCGGCTATGGCACCACTACCCACGCCATCAGCAGATAAATAAGCCTGATTAGATATAATAGTGCCATTAACAACATTAGCATTAATCGTGATATCAAAAGTAATGGTGGCAACATTTAAAGTTGTTGCTGATGGATTTGCCTGCATAACTCCTGCTGTGAAATTTTCCGGTGCATTAATAGAGATACCTGTTTGTAAAGGAAAAACACCGGGACTAGGTTCATTGACTGCATTGCCATTTAATGTCGTACTGTTTGCAACATAAGTTGTGTTGGCAGGTAATTGATCTCGCAAAATAGTATTAATCGTGTCTTCATTACCAATGTTTTTTACTGTTATCGTATAACGTAAGATGTCACCCGATTCTAAAATTGCAGGATCACCACTCAAATCTGTTGAAGTTTTTAAGACTTTAAACGAAGGTGCTGAATTGATTAACGTTTCTGTTGGATTAGCTGCGCCTGCAACATTGGGATCATCTGTTGCAAAATCCAAACCATTAGTAATCATATGTCCCTGATTATAAACAACGGTAGCATCGGCTATGGATGTTGCCAGTTTCACCTCAAAGACAATTAATACCGTTTCGTTAGCAGACCCCACCACACCCAGACTTAAGTTACGAATATCAACCAGCCCTGTGCCTTTTGTACCACCGCTAACATTTGTATTACTGCTATCGGCACCGGCAGGTACTGTAATCAGATTTAAAGTGTTTGCGGCAAAAGATGCTTTTGTATTTAACGCATCCAGATCATCGGTAAAACTAAAATTAAATAATTCAACATTGCTGGTATTCGTTATATATATACCATAGCGTAAAGTATCACCCGGACTGGCATTAGTCCCCGGGTCCTGTCCTGTTGTAATATTAATAACACGTTTTTCAATCGTGATTGTTGGTGCATCACTTGTTACGGTATAAGCATCTTCATGGTCTAAGGTTCCTACCGTCCCATTCGTTATGGCTCGGGTATAAGTCTGAATTTCATCCGTTTCACCTGCACCGGAAGTATCCTGACTAAACCATTGTGTTGCAGCTGTTAAATTTACTAAAGCGGTGTTATGTGGTGTATCGGAATCCAGTTGAGCATCATAAGTAATAATTAAATTATAGTTTGCCGCTATTGCAGCATTCGTTGTTTGCATTGTAAGCGTTAAAGTACAACCACTATAGGTCATACTGTAATCTGTACCCTGAATCAATGCTGCACCTGTTGCCGGGGTCACACCATCAGCAAGATACATACGTGCAGTAACATTTGCAGGCATGGTATTACACATACCACCTGCAGCAGGATCAAACGTTGGCAGTCTGTCAACAATGGTTACATCATAAGCTGGCGAACTTCCGGTATTTTGTACTCTAAGGGTATAAGGTATGGCATTACCAATATTCACAATGGCTGAAGGCGTTGTTTTAGTCATTGTTAATACTGGTTGGAGTACGGTGATATCGCTCGTTTTTTGCAAGCGAGGAGGATCTATTACTGCAGCACCATTCCCATCAATAAACTGCAGTGTTGCTGTATTGGTTAATGTTGTACTTGCTATCTGGGCCAAGGTGTCATTTAACACAATAGCCTGATATTCAATGACTACTGTGTCTGTTGTTGCATCACCGGCGGGATCATTGACAACATTCCCAATCGTAAAGTTAAGTGTACCCGTTGCACCGGCAGCAGGAAGAGAAGCAGCTGTGATCGTAGAATAGTTAAAGTTAGATCCTGCACCACTAGCCGGGGCATCATAATCAGCAACAACATCGCCATTAATACTAATTATTTTTACAAAGGATAAACCCGCGGGTAATACATCCTGTACATTAACATTACGTGTTGTTCCTTCCTGCAAAATAAGTGAAAGCCGATAGTTAACCGTATCCCCAACCCTTAGTGTTGCATCATTAGTCGGAGCAAAGCTGTCATAAATAACATCCTTCATGAATGCATTCGTATCAACCGTCGTAATTGTTACGGTAGCAGGGCCAACACAATAATCATTAGGAGCGGTAATCGTTGGACAGCCTGCGCCGGTACGTTCATAACTGCTTGCACCATTGAGTGATGTCCAGTCAACCAGAGTGCTACTTGTATAATCAATTCCGGCTTCAGCCCCCGCTTGTAGAATAACCCGGTATGTTAAAACCAGAGTATCGCCGGCAGGAATATCAATACTATTATCATTATTAGCACGCCCCCAGATTAAGGGGCCATTTGCAGAATTAGCTGGTGTCGCGATAAAACCGGCAACTGGTACACCGCCGATTGTTGCGGTAGGGGTAAAGCTTGTATATAAACCTAGATTGGCAGGTAAGGTATCAACAATATTAAGATCATAGGCAGTAGCATTGCCGCCGGCATTTGAAATCGTAACAACATACTCTGCAATGTCTCCACTGGTAATCGGGGCTGCAGTAATAAGTGTTGATGATTTTGTTAGAGTTAAAACAGATTCTGTTACTGTTTGAACCGGCGTTGTATTAAGTAAAACTTCTGTGCCAGCTGTTTCACCATGCGTATAATTAGTTGTTACCTGATTTTGTAAATCATCCCCTCTGTTTGTGGTAATGCTATTATCAATACGTGCGTAATAATTAATTGTAATACTTGGGGTAATCGATGGAGTTCCGGTTGTATCGTCTTCTGTTGTCGTAACAACTTTACCGAAATCCCATGTAATAATATCTTTAGCACCATCAACAGGTGCAGCACTTATTAAGTTAGCTTCGCTTGGCGCTAAACCATTGTTTATTGTTGCAATACCGGAAAAAGTATAAGTGATATCATAAGTAGCGTTATTTTCCAGAACATAGCTAATATCAGCATAATTTAGATTATCTTTTACAATTAAATTATCTGTCGTTCCTTCCGGCAGATTAATAACGATTTGATAATTCTTATGTACACCAACCTCGGGTAACTGCGTAGCATCCAGATCTGTTTTAGTGACTGTAACAGCAGGAACAGTACTGCTTGTGGATGCTGTTGTTTCGTAATCATTAATGGCATTTGCAGCATTAGGAATAGCACCATTTCTCATCCCGCTCACACTGCCATTTGCACCGATTAGAGCAGTGGTATTAAGTGCGGTGGCTTGAGAAGGTAGCGACTGCCAACTGGCCTGAATTGTATTATCTAAAACTTCTCGTGGTTGAGCAGCCAGATCAACCCGAATATCAAAAGTAAACGTTTTTGTTTCACCCGGAGCAATAACGTAATCCGGATTAGTACTATTCCAGCTAAATATAGGACGATTAGCCCCCAAGGTAACAATATCGACATTATCCGGAGGGTCTGTTCCACCGACATTATTTAAAAAAGTTAAATTAGCAACAGCATTTAGATCATCAAAAACTTTAAGGTTATAAGCCGAAGCCGTTCCTGTATTTGTTGCGGTTACCGTTACAGTAATCACATCGCCGGCATCATTACTCGCCGTTTCATAAGATTTTGTCAATGCAATGTTGGGTTCACGAATAACCACATCAATCTGATTGTAGTTCTGAGTAATTAATGTGCTTGTTTCATTAATATAACTCATGACAACATTTGTCGCAGGAGCACCATTACTAATTACATTTGTATTATTCACCCCTGCACTATTATCAACACGAGCAATAAATTGAATGGCAAAATCAAACAACATATTACCGGTTGCAGTAGTTAACTCCTGATCGCCAAAATCCCACTCAACCAGACTATCTGTACAAACCGGAGTAATTTGTCCACCGGGTGAAAAACCTGCATCACTATAGGGAGCAGCATCAAGGTCCACCACGGGAGCTTCTGAACAACTGATTCCTGCAGGCAGCTCATCACGTATTTTAAAGCTCCGCAGATTTGCGACAGGAATCAACGTTCTTAATTGATATTCAATCTCTTCACCGATTGAAACAGCTTGAGGCGATCCTGCTAGCGTGGTATTTGATAGACGTGTTATTTCTTTTGGCTGAGCCTGTAAGGGTAAAATCTCTACCGTAGCGGTTGCCGAAGAGCTGCTATAAACTCTTGCGCCCCCTGCTTCACTGTTATTACTTAACACAACAGTCTGATTTCCTGACGTACCCGCCATACTGTCATAAGTTGTTGATATTGTATTAAACAGTTGTTGTTGTGGTGCGACCGCATCGTCAGGATCAACGCGATAATAGAAAACCACACTATTACTGCTACCGGGATCAATTTTTAATAATGCAGAACTGTGCGTATAAGAACTGGTGATTACTGCAGGTGTTGAATTATTAATGATGTTATCACTAATGGTACTTTCACTTGCATCCGCCCCATCAATTAAACCATCACCATCATTATCCAAACCGTCTGTTGCAAACGGCTTAATTAACATTAAGTCGCTGGAATCTAGCGTATCGGTTGCTGTTACATCATATGCCGGTGCCCGGGCAACACCGGAATTACTTGCTTCATTGGTTAAAGTAATTCGATAAATATATGAGTCTTGTGTATCACCATCATTTGCTGTTGTTACAAAATTTGTACATCCGGTTCCCACCCCATACAGGGTTTCATTACAAACCTCTTTTGTTACCACTATGTTAGGTTCTGTTACCGTTAAATTAACAGTACGGGCTGCAACACTTGGATAACCTATCGTACTTGGACCAAGTGTATAAGTAACATCGCCATTAATCACATCATTGAAAACAGCTTCAAATGTTGAGACTAAAACATTACTACTTATTGCAGCATGAACATTAGGTGCGGCACGTGTATCAACCGGATCATTTAATATTCGTGTGGTTGCATCCATCCTGAACCATTGATCTTTTACCGTGATACGTTCTGCCGGAACAGCCTGATTAAAGGTCCAGTCAAATGTTCCCGTGTCTAATGGTGAAGGTGGCGGATTTAATGTTATGTTTTTAACGGTGGTATCACTAGCAGGCACCGGAACCGAAGTTGAAATAAAAGCCTGGCCATTTGGCAGTTGATCGTTAACCTGAATTTTTTGTACTGCAATATAGGTAAAACCCGGTGTTTGAAAACCAAACCAGCCGCCCGTTTCAATATGAACTTTACATTCTTCAGCTATTTGTACCAACACATCAGGGCTAGCAGGTGGTGGGTTATTTTCAGAGCAATTACCTACTTGTGTTTTTGTTAAATTAAAACCAATAACTTTTGCTCGTACACCATCTAATGAGTAATTGTTTGCACGATTGTCTATTTGACCTCCATTCCCCGTTGTCGATACAGCAGGAAAATCTAACAATGCTCCACCGGAAGAAAAAGGCGTTAATGCACCACTACCGGTCAACGTATTATCACTAAGTACTACTTCACCAATGACATCGGCACGGAAGGAAAGATCATCTTCAAGGAGTCTGGCTGCATCAGTCGTTTTCAAAACTTCAAAATTAAATGACTCAGTAGCTCCCGGGGCTATCGTTCCCCTATTACAATAATAAACACTTGCTGTTGCCGGAATATCAACGGGATCATCCCACACTTCAAGAGGAGGCGGGTTGGTAGTGATACTGCACCCGGAAGGTACCGTAACAACATTCATGGTGGCCCCAAACGTGACAAATACCTGATAATCATCCGCATTTGCGCCCCCGTTATTGGTTAAATCAACCTGTAAAGGTAAACGTTGATTTTGATCATTGGTAAGAATAAATACAGCACCACCGGGGATTGAAATATCTAAATCTTCAGGAAAAGCATCAAAGAGATCATTATAGGTAACAGATTGTAGTGTGCCGTTACAGAAATTATTGTAGGTAACATCTAAAGTATTACTCAATTGATCTGTCGGATTAGTGTTATGCACATTGTCCGGATCATAGGAGCCAATAATTTCAGGGGTGGTATCTAAATTAGCAAGGATGTCAAAATGATCTGACTTTATCATAACGACTCTGAATCTAATAATTGCTACATCACCCTGACGCAACATATTAAGCTGATCCGGATAATCAGGATGAACCGTTGAACTGGTTAATGTAAAAACTGGAGTTGTAAAAGTTAAAGGATCCGCTGGTGTGGCACTAACCGTTAGAGTATCTATTCTGCCATTGTAATTTCCATAAGCATAATTCATGGTTAAAGTAGGACTGAATGTAGAGTCGACAACATATTCAGCCGGTAATGTATTTGTTAAAACAAGATTTTTAATACTACCGCCGGTATTATTTGTAATTGTTAATGTCATTAAACCGCGACTACCAACCGGTTGATTAGTGTTTAAACCTGTTAACGCGCGTTGAATTTGTAAACCATTATTGTTAACCAATGAACTTAATGTTGTCGTTGATGTACCTGCAGAAGCACCAGTAGATGTTTGCGTGATACCACCATCGGCAGGAATCACTTCACAACCCCACTCAACATTACTCACAGTATTTGTTGTGCTGGGGTTACATGAACTGGTAATTTTTCCTACTAAATAGACATAAGTGCTGTCACCGGCAGGCACATCAATATAACTTGTCGTTTCATCATTAGATGGATTACCAAATGGGTCGTCAACAGCAAAGTTATTTATCGTGTTAGCGGAAGCAATACAATTGTTCCCCCCCGGATCAACACCATTAGCAGCGGCAACACTACTTGCACCAGCTTCGGTAGGGCAGGCATAATTAATTTGAAAATTACCATTGGTCATCAAATCATTAAATTTAAGATCCTGAAGATCAGCTAAACCACTATTAGCAATTTGTATCCGCCAGATAACATCATCATTAATATTTCCATAGACTGTCGATGTGTATGATCCTGAACCCTGGCTGGCATCTACATTACGACCAAGTTTTACAACTGCTGGAACAGGCTCATGAATGGGTAACGTTAATGTACCGGATGTTGCAGTTGCAGCAACATTAGTTGTCAGTGGGCAATAAGTATAATCTGCTGTTGCATCTACTTGTCGATTTATATTAACCAGATTTTCTTCAGAACCTGATCGACTTCTAACCTGAAAGGTAATAACAACATTATTATAGCCGCTATGCCCCGGAATACCATTGATTTGATTTAATGCGGGAATTTGTGCCGAAGTCCAGGTTAATTGTGTAGCTGCAATAACGGGATTTCCACCTGCTTGAGAAGCACCACCATTAACAGAATATGTTGTTGAACCCGGAACATACTCCAGCTCATTTGATTGAAAAACATGTTTAACTGAAAAATTAGCCATGTCTTCATGTGTAGTGTTTGTAACAACAATACGAACCTGTCCAAGCCCGCATAATTCACAATAAGTATTTGTTGTTCCACTTGTCTCGTAAGAAATTATGCCTGAAAAAGTAGCGGGATTGGTATTACAGTTGACAGTATTAGCGAATAACGTTTCGATCGGCATTGCAAGGCCCACAACGATACAAATCATTTTTATCAGGCGCAAGGGTTGCTTTACTAGCTCATTCATAGAACACTTTAGTGATTGATTAATATAGATATTTTAGAATGAAATCAGTAATTTAACTCTGATATTGATCACACTATGAGGCAGGTAAAAAGTCGATTGGGTACAAAATTGTGACGGTTGGCACATCTTTTTTCGCACCAAAATTGAAACGTAAAACACGCTCAACAATTTTCTTCGACAACAAGGCTGAATCAAGATCAGAAGATTCAACTTTGCACTTGGAAACTTTACCGTTTGGTAAAATTGTGATGCGGAGCACCATTTTACCTTGTAAAGTTGGATTCTTGCGAAGCTCTCGATTGTAGATTCTGTACAGTGTTGCTTTATATCTATCGAATACAATCTGAATTTCTTCATCGGTACGTGATGGCCCCGGCCCGGAACTTAACGGACGATCATCGGCTGCTGCAGTTCCAATCGCACTGGTTACACGAGAGAATTTAACAGAACCAATTTTTCCACCAGCTCCTCCCACATCACGACTAAGTGATGATGAATTAATACCACCACTACCTGATTGCGCCTGAGCCAGCACTAGAGACCTTGCTGTAGATTTTGCCTGTGAGCCCTGTTTAGAAAGTTTTGCATTTGCGCCTAATTTTGCTTCATTTGCATCATCCATTAAGTCAGCAAAATTATTTTTAAAGGCCAGTAAACCGGATTTCTCTGCCTTCTTGCGTGCTTTTTTAGTTTCTTCTTTAGATGGCTTCTTCTTGTCCGCAATTCTTGTTTCTTTCTTAGGTTTTGGTTTGGGTTGTTTCTTTTTAATAAATTTTGCAATACGTTCAGGTACTTTTATCTCTTCTGCTTTATCAGGAACAGGTAACTGCCAGCCGGGAATAATTAAGGCAAATAAAATACTGTATAACAGAGCAACTAAAAGATATTTTTTAAACCGCTTTTCATCTTCACCTTTATTGTCCCATGGCATAACAGGCGCATGATACGATATTGGCTGGTAATCTCGATTGACAACAAAGTCATTCTTACTTTCAGCCTGATTATGTTTTTCAATTTCCAGCTCTTCTTTTAGATAAGCAACCTTATAACCGGCATCTTCAACCTGCTTCTCCAGTTTTTTCTTTTTATCACGAACAACGTCTATTTCATTATTAAATAATTTCGCTTTTGTATATAATTTTTTTACATGCTCTATAAGTTCTTCTTCAGAGGTATATTTATCCTGCCAAAAAAGTTCACCCGCTCCCATTTCGTGCAGCTGTTCCAGCTGTTCACTAATATCAGCCAGACGTTGATAGATAGAAATTTGTGCAGATTTATTTTCCAGTTCCTTCTCAACATGAGAAAGCTCATCTTTTAATATCTCGCGCCTTGACTCGGCTTCACTAATTTCATTAGTGATTTTAATCTGTTCGGATGAAACAACAGAATTCACAGTAATAACTCTAGTTCTGGGACGCTTTTTGAATAACAGCTAAAGAAATTTTTCCATAGCCAGCGCTTGTTGATGTCGACATGATTTTTTTCAAATATTTGAACGGGATTTTTTTATCCGCTAATAATGTCACTTCCTTACTTTCTGCGACTGTTTTAGTATTTACTCCAATAACATTTTTTCTTTGCTCAATCAGCTTGTCTCTTAAAGCAACAATAATATCTCCTTTGGCACCAAGCAGATCTTTTGTTTTCATGATTTCCTGGCCCTGAAGCAAAATAGCCTCTGGAGAAACAAAGATAACAATCGTTTCTCTGGGTTTTGATTCAACAACCGAATCCGGTAATGTAATTTCTTTCGGGTTTGATAAAACTTCATTAGAAGAAGAATTGGTTAAAAGAAAAAATACCAATATCGTAAATACATCCATTAATGAAACCAGACTTAAACCTGCAATTTTCTTTTTACTGCGCCCCATGCGCCTCATTCGTCTTGAACCCTTAATCATGGTGCATCACCGACCGAAATATTAGTAAACAAAACAATTTTTTCAGGTTTAGCTGCAGGCCTAATCTCCATATCCAGCAGGGTTTCATTTCTTTCGGGGATTCTTTCTGCGCTACGCACCGTATCCATCACCTGAACCAGATATTCGTATTCAAGATCAGGTTCCATTAAAACGACTGCATCCGTTTTATCCGGATAATTCTTTTTAATTTTCTGCAAATATCTGGATAGAGTTGGAATATCATATTTACCATCGACCTTTGCCATACTGGCAACAACACCTTTACCATTGCCTATTTCAATACCTTTTTTCCTCACAATCACTTCAAGTACCAGTTTAGGCTTATCGACTTTACCGCCCCCTCCCGTTGGAACATCCAGTTCAAGAACCGTAATGCGGGAAAATACTGCCGAGATCAGAAGAAAGGGAATGAGTACAACCATTAAATTGAGAAACGTGGTTATATCAAGCTCGGGGGCTTCTTTATCTTTTCTTCTATAGTGGTGTCGTCTGGACATAGTAAAATTTATCCCTGACGTTTAGCAGATTCAGAAATGATATTTAATGTTTTCACCGATGCCATTTCCAGGCTATCAATAATCTCACCGGTTTTTGATGTCAGGTAAGTATGAATAATCAATAAAGGAATGGCCGCCATCAAGCCAAAAGCGGTAGTATTCATGGCAACTGAAATACTTGCAGAAAGTAAATCTGCTTTCTCGGCCGGGTTAGCATTTGCAACCGCAGTAAAAGCCTGAATCAAGCCCATAATAGTTCCCAGTAATCCAAGTAACGTCGAGATATTGGCAAATAAAGCAACATAAGGTGTACGTTTTTCAAGTTGAGGAATAATTTCCATCATGCTTTCTTCCATCGCGATTTCAATATCATCACGTCGACGCACCGTACCTTCCCGAGCCAGCCCCATCCCCAAAAGCTGACTGATGTAAGAATTATCTTCTGTGGTCATTTCACGCGCTTGATCAAAATCACCTTCAACCATAACAGGGTGTAATTTATCCCACATCTTTCTGTTTTTTCCGCGAACTGAAGCGAGCACAACCATTCGCTCTACCGCAATAGCTCCGCCAAAGGCAAAAACAATAAGTATGGGATACATAAATGTCCCGCCTTCCTGAATAAATGCGATAATCGTATATATAAAATCCATAACCTAAACCCTCATACCTTACTTGTCATATTCACAACTATTTCGTTGTACTAATTTCGTAAAAATTTAATTCTCTTATGAACACATCCTTGTCAACAGGATGAAGTCCCTCATTCAAAAGACTCGAACTTAAATCTGTTTCCAACCCTAAATCTGAACTGCGCCACGGCACGATATACAATGACTTTGGTGTATCTTTATTACCAATAATTGAGATACCGGATAAAGTTTTAGCCGTATCCACTTTCTTTTTTTCCTTTTCTGCGAAACTTGCCTGACTCAAAGCAAGTGACAACAAAATAATAAATATTTTTTTACTTGAAAACATAATTACCGACCTGCTCTTCGTTTTAAATCAACCAACCAGATTTTCATTTTTTTATTATCAGGCTGATATTTTAAAAAGGCTTCATACTGTGAAATTGCACATTCCAGATTAGCCATAAAAATATCGCATAAAATCCCCAGGTTTTTTCTTGCCGGTAAAAACTGAGGATAAACATTAATGATATTTTCATAGATTTTCTTTGCCTTTGAAAACTGCCCGGTCTTTCGATAAAGCAAGCCAAGCTCATTGTTCGTTACCGGATGTTGCGGGTTTATTTTAAGTGCACGAAGTAAAATTCTCTCGGCATCTTTAACCTTACCCAATTCAGAATAGGCGATCGCAAGATTAATATAGGGAGCACTATGTTTATTTGTTTTATCAGTTACTTCAACGAGCAAATCAATTGCTTGCTGATATTTTTCTTCCTTTATTAATCCAACCGCCGTATTAAACTTATCATTCAGCGCAGTATCAATACCGTATTCTTCTGAAATAACAATATCATTACTAACAGGAGTCACAACCTGCTTGTTTGTGTTTGTAGTGCTACATGCCGTTAGCAGCAGCATAACGAGTAAAATAAAGCTCACTTTGTAATATTTGAAGATAAATAAACCCATAATAATTTTGACAAAATCAAATTAATTTAAAACGTTTCCTTGCCATCACAAATATAATAAAACTCATTCTTTAAGATAAATCTCTCGTTCTCGCATATAATTAAAGTCTATCTTATTTAGATATAATAAAATCTAACTGTATGATTTTATTGTTGTTGTGAGAAACACATCACTAAATGTAAGCACTAAATCTTTATGCAGTACGCTATTTCTCGGTCAAATCCACCACTGCTTTAATAAATAGTTTTACTTATGTGACATAAGCATCACTTTCAAAAAATTTTCTAAATATTTCTTGAATAAAGATAATTCTTAATAAATTTTAACTAAACAATCAACATCTATTATTGTTCACTTTTGGCTATGGATTTCTCGTCTTCAGCGACAACATCACCCACTTCATATTCATACTGCATAATCGTATCGATAACACCGCTACTAAGTTCATATTTGGCATAACGTCCCGGAACCAAAACCGCCAGTCTGGCTAAGCTTTTTTCAATCCATTTGCTGTATACACCAACCGAAAGTAATTCCAGATTTTTCTTATGAATTTTTATACCCTTCTCCTCAAAAGGGTAGGCCTTGTCTTCAATAATCAAATTATATTGTTCCAGCTCTAGCTCATTCAGGTTTTTAGGTCGCTCGGATTCAAGCAATGCCCGACTAAAATGATAATAAGTTTCAGCTATATAATAGGTTGCTGCTGCTGTGACATCGCCAACATGATAGTCGACCAATTTATTGTATCTTCTGATATTACGTTTTAATTTTTTCTTCTTCTTTGCCAAATTACGCTTAAAAGGACGTTTAAGTTTAATTGCAACAAATTGTTTATAAATAGGTTCTATAATTTTTAAAGATGCCATTCCTGCCAGATATCGGGTGCGTTCAGTTCTTGACGAGCCGGCTCGGGCATCAGCTTTAATAATATATTTAAGTGTTTTTATATATTTTTTTCGCTCATTATTTTCTTTATATATTCCTGCAATGTTTGTTCTTATTTCCAGAGCCTCTTCCAGAGGTTTAGGGAAATATTTCACATAACGCTTGTAGATACGTAATGTGTTTTTTTGATCCGGTATCTTTTTATACAGTTCAGCCGCAATCTGTAAAGACTCTCTTTGAATAGTCCGCGTTTTAGCCTGGGTAAAAATTCGCTCAAATTCCTTTGCTGCCTGAAAATATTTTTTATCTTCCCTATAAACATAAGCAATTTTTTTAGTTACCTCAGCCTGATATTTATGTTTTGGAAACATTTTCCTGAATAAGAGTAATACCGAAGCAGCCCTTTTCCAGTCTTTCAATTTAATCAGAGCCGTGGCAGCATCATATTCAGCCGTAGAGCGAATTTTTGAATAGGGTGCAAGTTTTCTAATACGTAAAAAATGTTCAGCCGCAAGTTTATAATCTGAAAATTTGTTTGCCGCCTCACCTTGCTTGTAGACAGCAGCAGCCAGATTTTCAATTAACTTCTTACGTAATTTTTTATTTTTACCGGGCATCTTAATGACATTAATATATGCCAACTCAGCATCTTTATATTTAAGAAGATCAAAAGACGAATAAGCAATAACTAACCAGGCCGAGCGTCGCAGCGACTGTTTTGATTTCGGATATTTCTTTATAAGCTGATTAGCCGTATTAATTGCCAACTGAAAATCTTTAAGTTCATATAGATTATCTGCAGCCGAGGTTAAAATAACAGCGGCTTTTTTATGTTTTGGGAAGACATCAACAAAGGTTAATGACACGCGAATGACTTCACGCTTGGCTTTTAACTTTTGGTATTGGGGAGCATGCTTCATATATTCCCGATAAGAGTATACTGCGGCATAACCCGCTTTTGATGATTTCTCATTCATCGGATACTTATATGCCGTTTTTTCATATTCTGTCGCTGCAGCAAGAAAATCCTTATTTTCTAAATATAAATCGGCCAATAAATAATTAATCCCGGGGGATAATGTATCTCTGGGGAAAGAACGCAGAAATTCGTGATACCACTGCACAGCATCTTTAAAGTTTTGTTTTTTTATTCTGCGATAACGAACATCCTGATACAGTGCATGATAATGATTGGCTAAATCCATAATATTTGTTTTTAAAAACTTAACCACTTGCGGATGATCTTTAATATTATAATATTTCCAGTAGCTCTTATTTATGCCATACGCTGAGGCATAATGTTTTTTAGCTTCTATGACTAATTTAGGAAAACGTCCTTTCTGATAAATCTCTATCATTCGCATGCTGAAGTGCGGTGCTAGCTTGTGATATTGATTGTTATCAATAAAAGCCTTATAGGTTAAAGCGGCATCACTATAACGGCGCTTCAGCAGATAAAATTCTGCTAAAAAGCTATAAACATCGCTTTCATATGATTTAGAGCCAACCTTTTTAAAATAAGAAATAACAGTATCTGCACCACCAAGATTTGAGAAACTTAAACTAATAACCCGAAAGGTATCATCGAGTCGTTTTTTTTCTGAGGGATTGTCTGTTTGCGAAAAGTCGTAACCAATACTGACTTTTAAATCGAGTAAAGCAATAAAGTGATCCAGAGCTTCTTCATATAAATCCTGCTTATAAAAAGTCCAGCCTTGCTTGTACAAAGCAAGCTCATAAAATTCTGTGCCCTTTCCAATTTTAATAATGGATTTATATGCATCTTCTGCATCCAGAAATTTCTTGCGTGTAAAATAATATTCTGCCCGCCTGAATTGCACTTCAGGGAAATGCCGCGAATCTGGATATTTTTGTACTAATTGATTCATCACTTTCATGGCCATTTCAACCTGACCTAATTCTTCATAAGCACGTGAAAGTTGATACAAAACCTGATCTTTATGTTCGTACAAAGGAAATTTTATAAGCAATTTCTTGTACAGTTTTATTGCTTTTTTTGCTCCCGCCGTCTGTAAGTCTTCTACATTAGCGCCTTTCGGTAGTGCAGACAGCGCAATATTTTTTGCTGATTTTATCTTTTGTCGGGATGCGGCTCGCTTCTCAAACTTGCTGATAGATTCCGACTTTACATCTGCAATCTTGCGTTTTTTATCCGCAGTTTCTAACTTATGATTATTTACAACAGAAGGAACAGGCTTTGCGACCACAATTTTATTTTGTTCCTTTAAATTTTTCTCTTCCTCTTCGCTAATAACACCATATTCCTTTTCAATATTTAAATCTGCAAGCCGACGAATAGCATCCGGGGTTCTTGCTGATTCCGGTGCTTTTTCCAGAAATTGCTGATAACTTTTCATCGCTTTTTCAAGCCCACCATCAATATGAGAATCAACAATCTCAATATCGACATCTCTTAGATCAGCTATTGTTCCCTGCTGATTAATTGCGCAGGCATTGAGAAAAAGCAGCGTAGAAATAAGTAATAATTTTTTTATACTCATTTCTTTTCACCTGTCTCATTTTTCAGGTTTCCTTTGCTGGCCGGCAGATTCCCTGGCAGTTTTTTATTCTCCTGTTCTTTTATCCCTTTTTTTAATTCTATGTTTTGTTGTTTTTTTACGGCACGATCATAACTTTCTGCAAGAGAGAATCTTGCTTTTATTTGTAACTCTTCAATATGTTTGCGTCTGCGTTCCAGTTCATTAATCGACATCATCTCCAGCATATGCCCCTGCCTTGCCAATAATAATTTTATTTTTTCATCGGCAAAACGAATACGATTTTTTAATTGGATGATTTGATCGTCATAACCAATAAAGCTTTGAGTTGCTGCCTGACGGGTTCTGACAAAAGAGCGGTACCTGTTATCCAGCACATCAATATCTGCATTTAACAAACGGAGATCCTTATCCGCCTCGGTAAACCTATCCTGATACTCTGTTTCAATATCCCACTTAATAACCCCTTTTAAGCGTTTTAAACGAGCATTAATTTCATCGTATTCTTCACCCTGACCTTTTTTATATTTTTTCTCAAGTTTATATATCCTGTTTAAAGCAAGCCTTTCATTTACTTTTGCCAGATAATCCGGTCTTGGCGCAATCAACATTTTCTTTAACCGATCTGCGATCTTTTGTCGTTGTGCCAGTCTTAATTTCATTCTTGAATCCAGTAAACGAAATTTTTCCTGCATAGGGGGAAATAACGGCGTGTAATAATTTTTACGGTAATTAATGATTTCCGAGTATGAATCCAGATATCCATCCCATGAATCAACCTTTTTACCTAATTCATCTAAATCAAAATAATTCTTAAGTGATTCCTGAAAATCATTTGATGCTAACAATTGCATTAAGTAATGTGTTTCCGGCGCATCAGGAAGGTTACGTAAATCAATTAACCAGTTTTTATCTTTTCGGTATTCTTCTCTAACAACCGCTTCTAAAAATTTTCCTTCACGAATGTTTTTAATTGAGTCATCGAGTTTCTTAAGCTCTTTACTATAAGCGGCTAATGCATTGCCATATAAAATTGCAGCTCTGCCATATGCCTCAAGCTTCCCATAGGCAAAAGGAAGTCCTAATAGCACTTCCTGTACGGATTGGTTGGTTACATTTCGTTTAGCTAGAATTCGCCATGGAATAATTGCCTGTTTATATTTTTTAGCAGCAACGGCTGCCCAGCCTGAACCTAATAATGCCCTGTTAGAAAAAGGACCGTTTAATCGAATGCGTTCAAAATATTTTTTGGCTCGCTCCGGTTGATTGTTCTCCATTAATTTATAACCGAGAACAAGGTTTGCCTTATCGCGTATTGCCAATACAGACTTATCTGTTGAGTTTAGCTGTCCTGTTTTATCAAGCTGAATAATCCCTTTTGCAACTTCATTATTTCCAATGTATGCAATAGCCAGGTTATAACTGGCATAACCTTCAACAGCAGAATCATTTTCTATATCACTCAATAATTCAATTGCATCATTAAATTTAGCATTTGATATATATATTTGAGCTTTAAGCAACTCAAGATCATATTTTATCTTATCCGGCACTTCGCCTTTAATACGCTGTATTGTGTGCAGAGCATTAATGGGCTGTTGTTTTTGGTGATAAATTTTTGCTAAACGATATGCTGCATCATTTTTAATAATATCAGCCACATTACCTTCAAGAACAGATTTAATTGCCCGCCCTGCACGATTGTGCATACGGTAGTACAATTCAAAATCACCAATAGAGAACTCGGCATTGTTCAGATAAAAATGAAGTGAATTAAGTTCAGGCTCATCCAGCCCGTAATATTGCCCAAGTTCTGCATCTATTCTGCTGATCGCATCAAAATATTTTTCCTGATAGGCATAATACAAGCCTTCACTGAAATAGAGATCCTTGCTTGCAGGTACAGCGCTTGTAGAAGACGAGACAACAAAAAGAAAAAGCAGAGTTAAAAATTTTATACTTTGATACACGTTAATTCTTCAATAACAGCACTATGACTATTGATCAACAACATCAATTGCTGATGATCCCGAGCCCAGTTTGATTTCCACCAACTTCGGTCCAATTCCTTTTTTAAGGGAGTAAGTCAATTTACGTTTAGTCTCCCCCCCTGATTTGCGTCCAATCACACTAATATCGAGACGGTGATTTCCACCTCGAATATTCCCGGTGTAAATTCTTTGTACCCCTCCCCGGCGCAGGGCATCAACTTCTTTAAAGCTGTATATATGGTGGACAACTTTTTTGCCATCAATCTTTATTTGCACCGCATCAGGACTGTAATTTTTTTCTTTACCGGTTGATATAAAAAGCGATACCTGACTGCTCGAGGGATATAACAATTTTTCCTCTAATAACTGAAGCTCAGCTGAAATAGCCAATACATCTTTCTTTATGTCCTGAACCTGTTCATCAAGCCCCTTAATTTGCTCGCGCGTCAAACCTGCCGACCAGCAAGTTAAAGGCAACATAGTTAAAATTAATCCGCTTACAGTAGTTTGAATTTTGTTCATGTTAAACTTCGGCTTCCAGAGTAGATGATTTTTGCATCAATAATTATGTCCTGTTTCTTTGCGATTAAGAAAATCCTTAAACAGTAAAATCTATTTGTCTGATCGAGACTAGCATCATTATTTATTGAATACTTAGAACCTATCGGCACTATTTATTGTTGCTAAAGTGGTATATATGTTAATTTCACAAACCAGTAGTATATTTGTGCACTAGTTCACTATTTAAAAACCTATTTTATTGAAGCAATCAATTTCATTCCATGAACGTAACGCAGAAGCTGATACCTGAAAATGAAACCGTGCATCTCTTGATTTACTTTATTCAATTCCATATCCTAAGTTTTGCACTCACTTCAAAAACTTGAGGACCGAAGTGAAACAAAATACTAAATTTCTTTACCTTATTTTAATTTTATTCATCCTGGCATTCGCTCATCAGGCAAAAGCAAATGGTGGTATCACCACCGGACAGCTCATTGAATATTCTCTTTCTGTAGGCAGCAAAACTAGCGACTTTACTTTTCAATCCGGAACGACTTACCAAAGTAAGATTAATCAAATCGGTATCGCCTGGTATGAATCATTTAACGCTTATTTCTCCGGGGGACTTGAGTTTGGCTATCTTGAAATGAGCCAGATAGAAAATAGTCTCGCTTCGGCACAATTCACGACAGGGCAATATGCCGGGCTGCGTTTTCGATTTATCCCGTTAAAACATTCATTGTTATCATTGAGACTATTTTTAAATTATCGCTATAATTTAACCCGAGGAATGACGACGAGTCAGGAAAGTCAGTTTATCTGGAGCGAATTAAGCTTTTCAAATCAGGTGGATTTTCATATCACCCACTCATTAGACCTGTTTCTGGCAATTGACTATCAGCTTTTAGATGGAACTCTAAAAAACACCGGAATGCTTAACCAGACAAGCTCTTTCAAGGGTGGTAAATCTCAAAATATGCGCTTGGGCACAAAAATAATGGTTAACCCTAATGGTGAAATTAGATTAGAATATTCAACCGGCTTTGCGGATGGTGTCAGAATTCACTTTATCCGACTGTTTTGAGATAAAAATAACAAAATAAACCCACTCAAAAATAAAGCCTATAGCTTAAAATGTAAGCTAAATCTCACAAAAATGATCATATTTTATGCATATATCTCATTCTTTGTGAGGCATTTCACAATCTAGACGCAAAATTTAAGCTAAAGTTTGATCGCGTTTAAGGATAGTCGCAGAACTGACGATAAAATTAATACCCAGAAGTTAAATGCAACCAGTATAACTAGTGAAACTATGAAAAACACATCCAAACAAATTGATCGTAAAATTCTTAAGACGCTTGAGCCACTTAATCGCCTTAACCCGATTTTACTGGATGAACTGGCTGCAAAGTCGATTATTGACGAAGTTCCCGCTGGAAAAATTATTTGCCGCCATGGCGAGAAAGATTCTCGACAAATTTACCTATTATCAGGACAGATTGAAGCGGTAAAAGCCGGAGAAAGTAAAACCAAGGTCATTAAAAGCAAATCTGCACTTAAAACCCCATTGGCCGAAGGTTCTCCACGTACTATTACATTAAAAGCAAAAACAAATTCCACACTATTATATATAGACGCTGATTTACTCGAGCTACTCATGAGTGATGAGCCCGAATTAAATGCCACCTATGAAGTGACTGAAATTACTGAAGATGATAGTGATGACTGGATGCTGAGTTTCTTGCAGTCACCTGCATTTTTACAGCTACCAACGGAAAATATTCAGAAGTTATTAACCCACATGGAAGAAATTCCAGCTAAAAAAGATCAGATCATTATTGAACAGGGTGCAACCGATGATAATTATTACATTATAAAATCGGGCAGCTGTAACGTTCATCGCCAGCCTTATAAAAACTCTGCCAGCGTCTTGTTAGCTGTGTTACCTAGCGGCAGCGGCTTTGGTGAAGAAGCATTAATTAGCAATGGAACACGTAATGCGACAATAACAATGCGTGAAAACGGCTTATTAATGAGATTAAAGAAAAAAGATTTTCTAAATTTACTTATTAACCCGCTAATTTCTTATTTTGAACATAGCGAAACCCAGCAAAAATTAAATCAGGGCTGTGTTGTAATTGACGTACGAAGTGAAAAAGAAAGCCAGCAAAAACCGCTTGAAGGTGCCGTAAATATTCCTTTGAGCATGCTGCGTTTAAAGTTTGATAGCTTAAACAATGAACGTGAATATTTACTGGTTTGTGATGACGGCTCACAAAGTGCTGCTGCGGCATTTTTAATGATTCAACACGGCATGAAGTGTAGTGTACTTAAAAATGGCCTGAACAATTCAACCAGCACTAAAACAGCGGGCAATAAATTAAAAAATGAAGAGTTAGTGGCTAAAAAGCAAACAGAACAAATCGCAGCCCAGCAACAACAAATCAAAGCGGCACGTGAAAAAGCAGAGCAAGATATCCTTAAACACAAAAAAGAATTAGCTGACTCCCGCGCCCGTATTGCAAAGAAAAAACAAGTTTCACCATCCTCTGCTCAACTCGAAGCAGCTAAACTAAAAGAAAAAGCGGCTCAGGAATTAGCCAAAGCTCAGGCAGAAAGTGAGGCCATTAAATTACGCCGGCAAGAAACAACAAAAAATATTCAACGCGCTGAAGAAATGATGAAGCAGTCTGCAGCCGCAGCGGAAAAAACACGCCAGCAAGCACAAGAAGAAGCTGCTCTTATTAAACAACGTGCCATCGAAGAAGCTGAAGCCTTACGTGCAGAAAAAGCCGCTCAGGAATTGGCCAAAGCTAAAGCTGAAGCCAAAGCGCTTGAACTGAAACAACAAGCTGAACAAGAAGCAGCCCTTATTAAGCAACGTGCTTTAGAAGAAGCTGAAGCCTTACGTGCAGAAAAAGCTGCTCAGGCATTAGCCAAAGCTCAGGCAGAAAAAGAAGCCATCGCACTACAGCAAAAAGAAACCAACGAAGCAATGTTACTCGCTGAAAAAGCACGTAAACAGGCGGAAGCGGAAGCGGAACTCATTAAACAACGCGCCATAGAAGAAGCTGAACATCTGCGCGCCGAAGTTGAAGCTGCCCGACAAAAAATGGAGCAGGATGCTGCACGCATTAAAGAAGAAGAGAAAATCATCAAGAAATCTGCCCTTAATATGCGCAACGAAGCCGATAAAATTCGTCGTGAGGCAATGAATGAAGCTCAACAGGTTCGAGCAGAAATTGAATCGACACGAGCCCTGTTAGAACAAAAATTAAAGCAAACAGAAATAGAAGAAAAACGTCAGCATGATGCAATACTTGCTGAAGCTAAAAAGCAAGCAGATAAAATTGCAGCATCTAAAACAGAGCAAGCTATTGCCGAGGCAGAAGCTATTCGCCAAAAAGCAAAAGAAGATGCTCTACGTTTACACAACGAATTAGAATCTACTCGCCAACAAATTGAAGCTGAAGCAGCGCAGGTGATTAGCGAATTAAAAGAACGCTCTCAAACAACCATTAAAGAAGATGATGTCACCGTTATCGAAGAAGAAGTTGTTGTTGAATTAGTAACAGAAAGTGCTCCAGCTCCTCGTACAGATGTTGATTATAAATCAGTTAGTATCCCGGGCATGTCTACTGTAGAACCAATTAATGATGAGCTTGCTAAACGTAAAGCCCAAGCAATAAAAGAAAAATTAACCTCAACGCAAAATACATCGAAAATTAAAGTTCATAAAAAGAATGAACGTACAATTTTAGAAGGCGAAGAAGATCTGTTTATCTTCCAGCAACCTGGAGAGGTCTCTGCAAAACCAGCGGTTAGCGAAGAAGTTAAACGCCCTGATCTGGCTGTTTCACACCGGACTCGTGCAGAATCTGAAATGACTCAGATTTCAATTGAACCACAAAAGTCTGTTGTTATTTATCCTCAGCAAGAAACAGAAACGGCATACAGAAATAATCAGTTTTTAAATCAGGAAGAAGCACAACCGGTATCATCAACAGCAACACCACACTTTGATATACATGCGCATAACAAAAAACATCAAAGTGCAAAGTCCAATACTTTTGCGATTGCAGCTTCTTTCCTTTTGATTTTAGCCGGTGCAGTATTTACTTTGCATGCAACCAATACACTAAAAGTCCAATCTATTGCTGCAATGTTTAACAGTGGTAATGATACGGTTCAAACAACAACAGCTATCGCGAAAACGAAAAATATTCACAGAAAAGTATTGCGTGCCGATTCAAAGGTTAATGTGAAAAAGAAAGTAACCAACAAAATGGACGATATTATGCAAGGCTGGAAAGAAGTCTTGTCTGAAGCAAAAAATCCTAAAAAGCGTCAATAAAGCGAAGCTAATACGCTTATACTAACCGCCAGACCAGCCAGGTCGCCAGTATCGTTATGAAAACAAGCAGCGAAAATACGTTTAACCCCGATACGTTTTCCTCATCAACAAATACCGCTTTATTTTTATTGTAATCACGCTCAATAATCATACCGTTTAATCTCTCCCAATCTTCTCGTAAAGCTGAAGAAATATTTTCATAAGCATAGCGACATTCTATTTTTGCCAACTCATCGAGTGAAATAATCTTTTCAGGCTTGCCTTTAGGAAACTCGCTACCATTGATAAACAAAACTTTCTCTTCAATTTTTGTATTTTTAATTTTTGAATTTAATACTAAAACGACGCTTTCCAGCTGACGTAACGGGTTTTCAAATTTGTAGCTCTTATTGCCAACGACCTGTGTCCACAGATCGATCTTTTCTGCTGCAAAAATTAAACCCCGAAATTTTTTCACGCCTAACAGCAAAATTTTATCCGGCAAAAGAATCAGGTTTTCGATAAAGATTTTTCCATCAATACTGTCTGCAATTGTAATATTATGCAGTGAGACAGAGCCGACATTTTTTAAACAGCGATTTAACTTATATTCACAAAAACATTCTTTAATCCAAAAAGCTTGCGATAACATTCCAAGAATAACAATAATGATTGCTACTCCCCATGTGACTAAATCCGGGTTATTTGTATTAAATTCTTGAATTATTGAAAGAAGTTCTGACATTATAATTACTCAATTCTGTTATCATAGAAAGCGAAACGCTTTTACAACGTATCGTACCGAGTTTATCAAAAAATGACATTAACCGTTAGCATAGAACAAGCAGAAATTATTGTCAGTGAATACGGAAAACTGCTGTCAACAACACCGCCTACAATATATGGCTCCCCGGCATCTTTACTTCCTTACGAAAAAGAACACATTAAAATTGCAATACAAACTCTTCTTTTGACTGTCGAAAATAAAGATGAGAAAATACAGGATGGTTTGATTCAGGCCTATGTTTATTTGGCACAATTTATTTCAGATGAAAAAGCCGAATTAGCGGAGAAAGGCAGACTGATACTTGAAGAAGAAGCGTTAAAACAAAGTGAAGGAAATAATCTTCAGCAAGATACCGATGATCTGGAGTTAGCGAATAAAGCGGTACAAACTATCAATGGTATTAAAACTGACATGGAAGTATTAATGAATGAAATACGACTCATCATTTCATAATGAGTTCTAAACTTTGCTTGATTCTTTAGCTGATTTTTTCAGCATATTTTTTACATCATCAAAATGTAAGCTACATATCCTTAATGCATCACGTTTTCCTTTAACCCGAATATGCTGTTTCTCTCCAACCAGACAATTTTCAGGTAATGTACTATATGCTGATTCACTCATAACAATATCAGTACCCAGTACCTTCGTGGCACTTTCTAGTCGAAAAGCAATATTTACTGCATCACCTAATGCTGTTGCATCCTGCCCTATGCCCATTGAGGCTATGCCAGAATTAATACCAACACCGACCCGAAGGTTTTCACGCACAACATCCGAATTGCTGTTTAACTCTTCTGTCACATCATTAATGAGAACGGCGGCTTGCAAAACCTTAATAACTGAGTGTTCTTCTTCTGTATCAAATTCCCAACGCGCAAATACGCAATCACCAATAAACTTGTCAACAATGCCGCCATGTTGAGTAATTACATCTGTGACATTGTGGAACCACTTAGTCATCATACGGGTTAATGTTCGAATATCGACACTTTCTGACAGTGAAGTAAACCCCCGAATATCTGCAACTAAAACGGTAATTTGTCGAATTACCGGGCGATCAGAAATGATCGTTTCTTCCATTGAAAGCGTATCCATGACATCTTCTTCTTTGTGTTCCTGTTCAAAAACAAGTTCACTGCCACCAATTTGAATACGGTCGCCAGTTTTTAACAAACGCGGAATGGCAACACGGTAAGAGTTAACAAAACTTCCATTAGAGCTTCCACTATCAATTAAATAATAATCACTATGGCCTAAACGACGTATCATGGCGTGATTACGTGAAGCCAGTAAATCGATAATAACAATATCACTGTTTTTATCTCGCCCAAGTGTCAATACCGCTTTGCACGGGATTTTCTTTTCGATACCTTTATTGTGATAACAGATCTGCGCCGACATTTTCTGATTATATTCCCTTTTCAGAATTCATTAAAAATAAAAGATGATTTTGCGGTATGCGGATATAACTATGAGGCCTGCTTATGCTGTAAAAATACGGGTTCTGCAAACCGGCCGACTGAACGGAATAATTCAATCTCGTTCGCTGCCCGCATACCACTTAATATATCATCATAATCTGCTGTTTCAGTCTGGGCAGATTCACCAGATAATTCAACCGTATCGCCATACTTCTCTTGAATATAGTCGTCTATGATTTTGTTGTCAGCATTTACACCAATAAATTCTGAAACCGTACGTCCGACACGAAAAAGCCAGGCCTGAGTGAAAACATCAATTCGATGTTGTTTAACATTGCCATCCTCTGCTTTTGCATCTTTGACCGACGCCTCAAATTCTTCAATAGCACGAAGTAAATGCCGATAAAGGACGGTATAAGAGTAAGTGGCCACTTCAGGTTTATAGCCTAATCCAATAAAACGAAACTCAGGTTTACGTCCATACTGGCGAGAAATTAAATTCCGGCACTCAAAAGCCTCTGCAACTAAATTAGCAAGCGCAAGCGCCCAAAAAGGCGGGTTATATCTTTCACCCGCATAGGTGACACCTTCAGAAACTTCTGCAGCCATAATCTGCGCATCACTCACACCATATTTTTTCATCATGCGAGTAGCCTGACGTAGGGCCAAAGCAGCCTCATTTGGGTTACCAGACTCCGATAAACGTAGACATTTGTAGATTTTATCAATAATTTTTTTATTATTTTTCATATTCGCCACTTCAATGGAGTATCCAATATCACATAACGGTCTAAAGATATTACTACAAATTCAAATAGTTACAACATATTCTTTCCAAAACACTTGAATAAAGGTAAAAATTAAACTAAAAATATACTGTATCTTATCCAATTGGATACATACAAAAGTGGCCATAGATCACAGATAATAAGCACAACTTATAGAAAACTTAGATTCCATGAGTAATTTTAGTAAAAATGACGATATTAACCTTAAAAAATTGTAAAAAACGATGAATATAGCCAGCGCACCCACGATTGATGATCATAAAATCCGTACCTTAGGGCATGAGGCCAAAGCCGCCCTGCAGGTAACAGGACAAAAAAAGACTGAATTGGTCCAGAAAATCAAAGACTTATTGATAGAAAAAGATGCTGTCTTGGTTGCTCATTACTACACTCATGCGGATCTTCAGCAACTGGCTGAAGAAACCGGCGGTTTTATCTCAGATTCGCTTGATATGGCACGCTTTGGCAAAGAACACACAGCCTCGACTCTCATGGTTGCCGGCGTTCGTTTTATGGGGGAAACCGCTAAGATTCTCACACCAGAAAAACGCATACTCATGCCAACACTAGAAGCCGAATGTTCACTTGATTTAAGTTGTCCTGTCGAACAGTTCAGTGCATTTTGTGATGCCCACCCTGACAGAACAGTGGTGGTCTATGCGAATACCAGTGCCGCAGTAAAAGCTCGCGCTGATTGGGTTGTAACCTCCAGTATTGCAACTAAAGTCATTCAGCATTTAACGGAAAAAGGTGAAAAAATCATTTGGGGGCCGGATCGTTTTCTAGGTAGCTATATACAAAAAGAAACCGGAGCAGATATGCTGCTTTGGCAGGGCTCATGTATTGTTCATGATGAATTTAAAGCCGTAGAACTCAATAAACTGCGACAGCAACATCCAGAAGCGGCGGTACTGGTTCATCCCGAATCACCGGAAGATATTATTGAGCAGGCGGATGTCGTTGGTTCAACCACACAGCTGATTACCGCTTCAACAAAAATGAGTAACAAAACTTTTATCGTGGCAACCGATAATGGTATTTTTTATAAGATGAAACAATCTGCACCGGAGAAAAAGTTTATTGAAGCTCCTACCGGTGGTGTTGGTGCAACCTGTATGAGTTGTGCCCATTGTACCTGGATGGCAATGAATGGGCTGGAAAATCTTGCTAGTTCACTTGAGCATGGCAGAAATGAGATATTTGTAGACGAAACGATTCGTCAACAAGCACTTAAATCAGTTTCACGCATGATGGATTTTGCAAAGAATTGAATTTAGACTTAAGAAAACTCATTAGCGCTATTTTACTGCCGGCAGTATTACTGTCATTGAGTTACTTTTTTCTTCCACAACTTTCCAAACCTCTACCGCAGGTTCTGCAAATAACATTACCTTACCTTCCTTTTACTATCTTTTTCACCGGGATGGTATTAAGCTGGATATTTCACCATGGTCGTGAATTTAATTTATTCCTCTTGCTAGCTATTATTTATATTTCACTAAGCAAATATATTTGGGATGCAGATCTAAAAGTTGATTCACAACTTGCCTACCTACTTCTGGTATCTCTGGTTCCTATTAATTATTTACTCAACCTGCTATTAAGGGAAAGGGGGATATTAAATCAATACGGCATAAGACGCTTTGTTCTCCTGGCAATACAACTTTATTGTGTTGCATGGATTTTAGAACATCCTTATGCACCAGTTAAAGAAGCCCTTACGCTTGGTTATTTCAAATATAGCTTCCTAAAGTTAACCGGTTTCTCGCAACCATTAATTTTCGCCATACTTGTTACAGGAACTTTTATTTTATTTCTGTTACTGAAAACACAATCGATACTAATTGCCGGAACCATGTCATCTTTTGTTGCCATCATCACAGCATTACATTTTTATCAACAACCGCAACTAAGTATTATATTTATTTTATTATCCGGCTTTCTAATATTAGCAAGTATTATTATCAATGCTTATTCTCTGGCATATCTCGATGAACTGACCAACCTGCCCTCACGGCGGGCTTTAGTTCAGACTATGCCAACACTGGGGAAACGATATTGTATCGCCATGGTAGATGTTGACCATTTTAAAAAGTTCAATGACAAATATGGTCACGATATCGGTGATCAGGTATTAAAAAAACTCGCAAGCCAGTTACGACAAGTTCGCGGCGGCAAAGCTTTTCGCTATGGCGGAGAAGAATTTGTTTTAGTTTTTGCAAACAAAAATTTATATGAAGCCAGCTTATATTGTCAGCAGCTGTGTAAAAATGTTGCGGATAGTCCTTTTATACTTAGAGATAAAAAACGGCCTAAAACAAAAAATAAAAATCACGCAGTAAAACGAGTGAAGTTAACACCATTAAAAATTACCATTAGTATCGGTGTTGCCGAGTCTTCACAAGAGCTCGCAACGACAAATGATGTTATAAAGCAAGCCGATAAATTACTTTACACAGCAAAAAATAATGGTCGAAATCAGGTTGCCAGTTAACTTAATCATTTAAACTACGGCTTGCGATTTCATATACATCCTTTGATAAATCTTCTTTATCGAGAATTCGCTGGAATTGACTTTTCATTAAATTCTGACGCTTTTCATCATAACGACGCCAACGACTCATACTTTGAATCAAACGTGCTGCAATCTGAGGATTTATTGAGTCTAACACCAGTACTTGATCAGCCAGAAACTCGTAACCCGAGCCATCACTATTATGGAAATGAGCAATATTTGCAGCACAGAACCGGCCAATCAAAGATCTAACCTTGTTGGGATTGGTTATGCTAAAAGCTTCATGTTTCATTAAAGCTTTAATGTTATCTAAAACATCCGGTAGATCTGCCACCGCCTGAATAGCAAACCATTTCTCTACAACTTGTGCATCATGCTTCCATTTGTCATAGAACTTGTCTAATTCACTTTGGCGAGAGGGATGAGAACTGTTTGAAAGAACCGTTAAAGCCGATAAAACATCCGTCATATTATTAGAATGATTAATTTGTTCTATGCAATTCTGAATATCTTCATCTTCCTGCAAACACATCAAATAAGACAAGCAAACATGATTTAAATCACGTCTCGCCATTTCATCTGCATTAAACAAATAAACAGCATTACTCTGCCCCGCCTGATAAGTGGTCTTGAACTCGGTTTTCAATGTTTTTGCTAATTCAAAACGCATAAATTTTCTTGCTTTATGAATTGCATCAACATCAACCACATCACATTGATCTGCCAGATAGCTTTCTGACGGTAACGTGATAGCCTGAGCAATTAATGCTTTATCCAAATTCGGATTTGCTAAAGTGTTTTTGAAAGGAACAATGAGGCTTTTATCCAATACAAGTTCTTTATTATTTTTTACATCGTCAATCAAATTCAGCAATGTATTCATTGCAAGTATTTGTCCTGCTTCCCAGCGGTTAAATTCATCACTATCATGAGCAAAAAGAAAAGCTAAATCCTCGTTTGATTGCTCCATATTTATTTTAACCGGCGAAGTAAAACCACGATTTAGAGACAGTAACGGTTTAGACTCTACATTTAAAAATGTAAAACTTTCCGTTTCTTTTTTTATCTCTAAAGTCTTAACTGTTAACGAATCTGAAGAAGTGTCTCCGTCTAAATTTAAAACAATATCCTTTCCATTATGGTCTATTAAGCCCACTTGCAAAGGAATATGGAATGGTTGTTTGTTATTTTGTCCTATTGTATCCGGGCATGACTGTTTAACGTCTAATTTAAATGTTTTTTCTGCTTCATTGAAGGTTGTTTTCACATCAAGCACCGGTGTTCCGGCCTGAGAATACCAGTTTTTAAACAGAGATAAATCAATATTATTTGCATCTTCCATCGCTTTAACAAAATCTTCTGTTGTCACAGCCTGGCCATCATGACGTTCAAAATACAAATCTGTACCTTTACGGAAACCCTCTGTCCCGACTAAGTTACGAATCATGCGAACAACTTCAGCCCCCTTGTTATAGACTGTCACCGTATAGAAATTACTGATTTCAATGTAATGATCAGGCCGAATAGGATGAGCCATTGGCCCGGCATCCTGTGCAAACTGAAAAGTGCGCAAGACATTAACATCATCAATTCGTTTGGTAGCTCGCGAGTTTAAATCGGCAGAAAATTCCTGATCACGAAAAACCGTGAAACCTTCTTTTAAACTTAACTGGAACCAGTCCCGGCACGTTACCCGGTTACCCGACCAGTTATGAAAATACTCGTGTGCAATAATACTCTGTATATTGTAATAATCAGCATCGGTTGCCGTTTCCGGACTGGCCAATACACAAGATGCATTAAAAACATTAAGCCCTTTATTTTCCATTGCCCCCATATTAAAGTCATTCACCGCAACGATCATGTAAATATCTAAATCATATTCACGACCATAGGTATCTTCGTCCCATTTCATAGCCTGCTTTAACGACCTTAAAGCATGTTCACATTTGTGACTGTTTTCATGCTCAACAAAAATTTGCAAAGCCACTTCCTTGCCTGACATTGTTGTATAGCTGTCTTCTTTAACGAACAAGTCTCCCGCAACAACGGCAAATAAATAACTTGGTTTTAAACTTGGATCTGACCAGGTAGCCCAATGTTTTCCATTTTCAGCATCCCCCTGCTCAACTAAATTGCCATTAGATAATAAAACCGGATATTTCTTTTTATCGCCAACTAATGTCACTTCATATTTCGACATCACATCAGGGCGATCGGGGAAATAAGTGATACAACGAAAGCCTTGAGCTTCACATTGAGTACAAAACATACCACTGGACAAATATAAACCTTCCAGCGCTTTATTATCTTGCGGATTAATTTGAGTCTTAATCTCGACAGTAAAATTATCTGCATCGGGATTTAAAATAAGTGCTTCTGTATTACAGCTATAATCAGATGCTGATAATTGAGTATCATTAATTTTCACTGAAATAAGTTCCAGATTCTGACCATCCAGAACAAAAGATTTATCCGCCGAGTTATTATTTTTATTACGCTTTACCTTTAGTCTTGAAGTAACAACCGTTTTTGTCTCATGCAAATCAAAATGTAAATTCACCTGTTCAATCAGATAGGCCGGAGGCTGATAATCTTTAAGAAAAACGGTACTGGGTGCTGTAGCAGCATTTTTAATGTCTGTCATAAAATAATCCTTAAATAATTTTTATAATACTTAATATGTATTTCGACCACGATGAATTTTTAATTTTCCAAAACGCTGATTAATTTCATCACTTACTTCATCTAATTCGTTATATTTATCATCCACGGCAAATAAATCACCCTGACTTATCGTCTCACTGGAAAAACCTGAAACGCCAACCCCTAATAAACGTACTGCTATTTGTCTATCAGCTAGTGCCTCATTAAACAAGTACTGCACAACTTGCCATATTTGCTCCGTTTGACAACTGGCCTGCGGTAATGTTTTTGAACGTGTTATCGTGGTGAAATCATGAAAACGAATTTTAATATTAACTGTTTTTCCCTGACGGTTTTTCTCTCGTAAACGTACTGTTACCTGTTCCGTTAAATGTGAAAGATAGGCAAGTAATGTCTCTTTATTACTAATATCTTCAATAAATGTATTTTCAGATGAAATTGATTTCGCTCGGGCATCTGAAATAACATTTCGCTTGTCTTGTCCATTTGCCAGACGATAAATATGATCACCCTGCTTTCCGAAGCGATCAACCAGCCAGTTTAATGATTGCTGCCGAATATCTTTAATGGTGGTAATACCGTAATTATTCAACTGTATTTCTGTTTTTTTGCCCACCCCCCAAACACGCTTAATCGGTAGAGGATCAAGAAAGTCCTGCATACTACTTTCATCAACGACAACAAAGCCATCAGGCTTTTCGATATCAGACGCTATCTTGGCGACAAACTTATTAGGAGCAACACCGGCAGAGACAATTAAATTTAATTCCTGTTTAATTTCGTTTTTAATTTTTCTTGCAATTTCGGCAGCAGAACCAAAAAGTTTTACACTACTGCTAACATCAAGAAACGCTTCATCTAACGAAAGAGGTTCAATATCAGGTGTATAGCGATGAAATATTTCATGGATCTGTTTAGAAACCGAAACGTAGAGCGGCATATTTACCGGTAAAATTCGTAAATCAGGACACAATTTCGTCGCTTGCAACATGGGCATAGCGCTATAAACACCATACTTACGTGCTTCATAATTTGCAGCAGCCACCACACCTCTGCTTTTTGACGGCCCGCCGACAACAACTGGTAACCCCACTAGTTCCGGGTTTTCTCGCATTTCTACCGAGGCATAAAATGCATCCATATCAAGGTGAATAATCATTATCCCATTATAATTTATTTGTGAGAAAAAGGGTGTTATGCAAAATAATATTGCACTGTCATTCACATTACAGCGCATATACAATTACATGGCTGCTAATTACACTATAATCAAATGTGGATAAAGCAAAACCGGATATATAGGATACAGCGTGAAACAATGCAATCAATGCGGAAAATGCTGCATTAAATATAGTCATGGCGGCTTATCCGCAACAGAGGAAGAAATTCAACTTTGGGATAGCTTTAATCCCGATATTTACAACTATGTTCATCAAGGAAAGATATGGTTAGATCCCGACTCAGAAGTGCAGCTTGAACGTTGCCCCTGGCTTCAGCAACACCCGGACAAACCGATTTTTACCTGCGCCATCTATTTTGATCGACCTGATGACTGTCGCTATTATCCTGTTTCAATTGAACAAATGATCCACGATGAATGTGAAATGCTGGAAAAGCGGGACCTACTAAAGCCGAAACAAGCACAAAAACAGCTGGATAAAATGATGGCTGACAGTCGTCCTCCCTACAGATAAAAAATAATGACAATTTAAAGGAGATAAAATGAAAGCAATATGGAATGGTAAGATACTGGCAGAAAGCAATGAAACAGTTGTCATTGAAAACAACCACTATTTCCCGGCGACATCATTAAACAAGTCATTTTTTTCAAAAAGTGAAACAACCAGCATTTGTCCATGGAAAGGAACAGCGCATTATTACACCATAGTAGTTGATGAAAATAAAAATATTGATGCTGCCTGGTACTATCCTGCACCAAAGGAAGCAGCAAAAGAAATTTTAGACCACGTTGCTTTCTGGAAAGGGGTTGAAGTTATTGAGTAAATTATTCTGCAACAAAGTATTGCAAACTAAACAATTCATTATTGTCCAGCCAAACATGTTCAAGTTTAAGTCCAGCTTGAGCTGCTAACTGAGAAAAACTCTCTACGGTATATTTGTAGGAATATTCAGTATGAATTCTTTCCTGCTCCGAGAAATTTACCGAACCAATATTATCTAATTTAACATCATGATCTGCTTTACTTTCTAAATGCATTTCAATGCGACACAGCTCTTCATTATAAAAGGCGACATGATCAAAAAGCTCAATATCAATCGAACTATCTAATAATTTATTAACATGGTTTAAAATATTTAAATTAAATAATGCGGTAACTCCTTGCTCATCATTATAGGCCGCGTTCAAAATATCCTTATCTTTTTGTAAATCAACACCAATTAATAAACCACCGTGTTCTCCAACTATTTCTTTTGCATGATGTAAAAAATCTAAAGCTTCATCAGGATTATAATTGCCAATGGTAGAGCCCGGGTAAAAAACTACTCTGTCAGAAGATTCAAATGTAGCGGGTACTTTAACTTTTGCCTTCATATCATCGGCGATCGCATGAATTTTTATGTAAGGAAATTCTTTTTGTAATTTATTTGCACATTCAAACAAAAAATCTGCTGAAATATCAATAGGAATATAACATTTAGGTTTAAGTGCAGATAAAATATGCTGTACCTTTTCACAGTTTCCGGCACCGGGTTCTATTAATACCTTATCTTTACCGATAATAGTTGCAATATCTTCACTATGTTCGGTTAATAGAGATATTTCCGTTCTGCTAGGATAATACTCCGGTAACTGCATAATTCGTTCAAACAGTTGTGAACCCTGTTCATCATAAAAAAACTTTGGATTAATATATTTTTTTTCTGCACATAACCCTTCAACTAATTCCTGTTTTAGAATCCGACTTTGGTCGAATGCAGTATTAATAATATTTGATTCTATTACCTGACTCATATTATTTTCCGTTAACTTTTGTCATTAAAATCTTTTGCTAATCTTATTCCCGAAAACTGCCACTGATCTACAGGATAAAAGAAATTACGATAAGAGTTTCTGTAATGTTTTTGACTTGTAACACAGCTACCACCTCTCAACACCAGCTGGTTACACATAAATTTACCGTTATATTCACCAATCGCTCCTGCCGCAGATTTAAACCCCGGATAAGGAGAATAAGCACTATTTGTCCATTGCCATAGTTTTCCCACCATCACTGGGGAATTATCGTCTTCTGCATCGGGATGAAAGGATTCACTTTCTAAAAATTGTCCGGTTTGATTGTTTCCAGTTAACTTTGCAAATACTTCCCATTCAAACTCAGAAGGTAAACGGCAATTCTTCCAACGGGCATAAGCATCTGCTTCATAAGCGGATACATGACTAACCGGTTGTTGCGGATTTAGTGGTTGCAAGCCTTGTAAACTGTATTCAAACCATTGGCCATCTTGTTCTAACCAATATAAAGGAGCATGCTGTTTTTTCAAACTTTGCAAATCTGCCCAGCCATCCGACAGCCAAAACTCGCTTCGTTTATAGCCACCATCTTCCATAAACATCAGATACTCGGCATTCGTCACCAGATATTTTGAGATAGAAACCTTATTCACATAATATTGATGCTGAGGTAACTCATTATCAAAACAAAATTGCTCTAATAATGATGAGTCTGATGATGAATTAAAACCAATTTTATATAAATCCGGTTCGATATCTATCCAGACAGTATTGTTAATGACTTTTTCTTGTTTGATTTTTGTTTCGGCTGGATTTTTATAAACAGGGTATAAGGGGTTTTTAAACCAACAGTACTTTAAGTCAGTAAAAAAAAGTTCCTGATGTTGCTGTTCATGATGACAGCCTAGAATAACTTTATTAACGAGTTCATCCGTGCAAAGTTTTTCATCCGATAACAAATCTAACATAGCGTTATTGATATAATGCCGGTAAGCATAAACTTCTTCTACACTTGGACGGGATAACAAACCGCGTTGTGGTCGTGGATATTGTGCACCAACACCATGATAATAAGAATTAAATAAATATTCGTATTGCGTATTTAGAGGTTTATAATTTTTTAAATGGGGTTTTAATAAAAAAGTTTCAAAGAACCAGCTTGTGTGAGCCAGATGCCATTTTGCCGGGCTGGTTTCAGCCATTGCCTGCAAACCATAATCTTCTATTATTAATGGCTCGCATTGCCATTCACTAACAGCACGAACTTTCTGGAATCGATTAATAATCGAATGAAGATGAGAAGTTATATTTTGTTCGTGAGCTGGACGATTCATTAATCAGACTCCAGCCGGACATTTGCTGTAATCAATATATGTTTATCTTTACACTCGACCATCATAAATCCGCCCAATACAGAACACTGGGAAACATCAAAATGTGAACATTGATATTTGTTTTCAATATAATCACCAACAAAACGCATAACTGAACCCGTTGCAGTATCTTCTGTTACGCCGTACTGTGGCGCAAAATAACGCAAATACACATGGTTGTTTTCTTGATCAAACAGCAATATGACAATAGCACGTTTCGTCGATTCACAAACCTTTTTTAAATCTAATTTCATAGATTTAAACTGGCTCAATGGCAACTGTGAATCATACTCCAGTAATAAGTAGCCATCTTTCTGCCGAGATACTGCTGCTGCCTTCGGCTCATATATTTCACTGTCAAAAAATATGGTTTTTTTAACCCAATCAGGAATATCAACATGCTGCGAAAACATACGCGGTAATTCTAATATTATGCTAGCTTTAGATGATTCTTGCCTGTTTGCTTTAACATTATTATTTATATTGATAGAACAAACATCGCTATCATTAAATATCACTTTTGCTGCTGCGATATATCCGTGCCCACAACATTGAATAAGCTTGTCTCCGTTAAAACAATTAACCTGATAATTATCCGTTGTTACTGAAGCAATAAAGCAAACTGTTTTAGTTATATTTTTCCGGCAGATATTCAGGCTTATTTGTGATTGTTCTGATAACGTAACACCGCTCTCTTTTTGCATAATGATGACGGCATCATTACCCGCAGCATCATTTTTGTTATAAAAAACATTCACCTGCTGGTATATCTTAGCCACAATAATATCTCGCAACAGATTGTAATTTAATGATGTGTTTATTATTCATAGCCAAAGTTATAATCTTCTTTTAAATACACTCTATATTAACAACTTGATATTAATGACAATAACGTGCATCTTACGTTCACTAAATATAACAATAACTTTATTCAAAGGATACAAAATGTACACCGACGAAGATCTCAATTCTGCAGTCAAAAAAGGGATTTTTACTCAGGAGGCTGTTGCACATTTTCGTCAAAGTATTGAAAAGGAAAATAATACGCACGCCATTGATGAAGAAAATTTTCGTCTGATTGGCGGATTTAATGATATTTTTATTGTTATTGCCTGTGCCTTATTATTATTTTCATCGTCTGTTGCCCTTCGTATTATAAGTCTTCCTCTGGCTATGATGGCATTTCCTGCAATTTCATGGGGGCTTGCTGAATTTTTTGTCCGCAAAAGAAAAATGGCACTCCCGGCCATTGCCTTATTGTTAGCTTTTGTTGGTGGAGTATTTGCAACCACAATGTACCTGACGGAATCATCGCCTCTCGTTTCGTTTGCCTTAGCCGCTATTGCTGCATACCTGCATTACCAACGCTTCCATGTCCCCATTACTATTGCTGCCGGTACTGCTGCTGTCGCCGGTTTTATTGTTAGCATTTTATTATTAAATTTTCCCGCATTAAGCGACTGGCTGATGCTCATTGTCTTTATCTCGGGCATTATATTATTTATCTTTGCTATGTACTGGGATGCCCGAGATAGAAAACGCGTCACAAATAATTCAGATGTTGCCTTCTGGCTTCATCTTTCATCTGCACCATTAATTGTTCATCCGGTTTTTATGTCTCTCGGCATATTTGAAGGTGTTGATAATACAAGCAATATGATTGTTGTTGTCTTGCTATATATATTTATGTCTGCAATATCAATCAGTATAGATCGACGCGCATTTATGGTTTCTTCATTAATTTATGTACTGTATGCCATCTCACATTTACTAAAAACTTATGGGGGTGTCGGCAATAGTTTCGCAATGACCGGAATATATATTGGTGCATCTATACTTTTACTTTCAGCTTTTTGGCATCCAATACGGAAAATATTGGTATGCCGGCTACCTCTAAAAATACAAAATATTTTACCGCCAATAAATTAAGCCTGCTCTTACCTGCATGCTAATAAAGAAATCTTGATTCTTATTTATGACCGGAAACTAAAAGGTATTGATGTGGAACTGACAACTGACCGCCCGTTGTTTCACAATCTTTCGCAAACCGGGCCATTTCATTTTTAATTAATGTTTTTTGTCCGTCTTGCAGCGCATCAAATTGCATCTTCAGTACATCTGATGCCTCAACTAATTCCCAATATTGATCGAATGATTCAAATTGATACTCCAGATCTTCTGTTGATATCTGAAACTGACTAAAGCCCGCTTTCTCCAGCATGCTATCCAAAACACCTGCACCACCTAATGAAGTGAGTTTTTCTATTGCCGGTAATTTTTCTTTTTCAATCTTGTCTTTGAAAGCAAGATAACCCCAGTTCATTATTGGCATTGTTTCCGGAGTACTCCATACCGCAAGAACAAATTTACCCCCCGGTTTTAAAACCCGAAACATTTCATTAAGCCCTTGCTGTGAATCCTGAAACAGCATTACACCAAAGCGACAAATAATTTGATCAAAGGTATTATCTTCAAATTCCAGTTTTTCTGCCGGCATTGTTTTAAATTCAATGCCACTAAGACCTTCCCTTGCGACTTTATTTTGGGCAACTTTGACCATACCTTCCATCGCATCAGTACCCGTTATCTCTGCCGAACCTTGCATCTTTTTAGCGAGCGTTATTGCTGGCTCACCTGTCCCCGAAGCAACATCTAATACTCTACTGCCTGTTGAGACATCTGCAATTGCCAACATCTTATCAGCAACCGGCTCAATAAAAGGAACCCAAAGATCAAACTTCTCAGCCATCTTGTTCCAGTCAGGTTGGTTATTTTGTGGCATCTAACAGTACTCCTCATCAGTTGAATATTTTGTAATATATAAATACAACAATACAGACAAGGATAGCGGAATAAAGTTTAGATATAAGAAAAAATTAAGGCTTATCGAGCGGCAAGTTGATAGCGTTTGAAATGCTTCATGACTTTCTTTACATAACCCCGTGTTTCACGAAACGGGGGAATCCCTTTATATTTAGTTACAGCATTCTCGCCTGCGTTATAGGCAGCAATGACCAATTTAATATCATGAGGGAACAGCGTCATCAAATAATGTAAATGTTTTATCCCGGCAATAATATTCTGCTTCGGGTTATATAAATCACTTACCCCATATTTTTCACCTGTCGCAGGCATCAACTGCATTAAACCTGACGCCCCCTTATGTGAAGTTGCATGAGGATTAAAATAAGACTCAGTATAAATCACGGCCTTCACCAGTGATTCATCAATGCCATGTTTTTTAGATTGATGATAAATCAGACTTGATAACACGCGCATCTGGTGTTTTGCTCGTAATGAACGGCGAGCCACATAATGCCCCATATTGGTCAGTTCACGGCTACGTCGTACCAGCTTTGCTTTGGTATTAATAAGTGGGTGATCACTCACTATTCGACTACCGTCCGGCATTTGATAAAGAAAACCGCGAGCATGAGCAGAAGTCGACAACGCAGCCAACAACATAACCACAGAGCTGATTAACCCTATATATGGAATTGATGAAAATTTATTCAATTTCTTGCTCATAGTAGGTTTATCGGGTCTTTATCGTATTTCTTAAATAAACAGTCACTTTTATTGTGTAAATATTACGCTTTTGCCGTTAATTGATAAATACACTCATTCATATACTCGAGACCTTTCTCTCGAAACTTCGCATTATCACCAAGCACATCCTGTGCCGATAATTGTTCGACCTGGTAATTAGCTTCATATAAAGCCCTGACCTCATCTTCTGAGACTGAAAATGGAGGCCCCGGCATTTTCGACTGATCATATTCCAGTGTGACCAGCAATTTTGGGGCAGATTGAGCCAGTTCCTTCAATTTAGCGGCGTAATCTTCTCGCATCGCCGGTGGCAAAGCGATAAGTGAGCCTCGGTCATACACAGCATCAATCTTGCCTAAAATTTCGGTGTTGAGATCAAAAAAATCACCGCAAAATAGGCTAATTTTGTCGGATTGCCATAATTCCAACCCGGCAACCTGGCTACGCTCAACTTCTATCGAATTTTCAGAAAAAAACGCTTCTGCCGCAAGCGGACTCAGTTCAATACCCACCACCTGATAACCCTGATCGGCCAACCAGAGCAAATCCAGCGTTTTACCGCAAAGCGGTACAAAAACGCGCCCGCCTGCCGGTATATTCAAACTTGACCAGTACGCTTTTAAATACGGGTTCACTTCATGTAAATGGAATCCGGTTAAATTATTTTCCCAGCGGTTATGCCAAAAGTCTGCTTCCACGTTTAAAACCTCTAAAGTATCGATCTAATTAAGCACTATATAAAACGGACGCAAATTGTACCTTATTCGTTTAATAATCGGTAAAAATGATAGTATTAGATGTCCCCTTTAGCCGAAAAGAGATTTCAAATGAGCCAGATAATTGACAATAATCGCTACAGCATAGATGCACTTGAACTTGGCCCTATGGAAAATTTTATTTATCTCATTAGCGATAAAAAAACAAATCAGGCAGCGGTTGTTGATCCTGCATGGGAAGCAGAAGAAATTATAAAGCTGGCAAAAGAAAAAGGCGTGACCATTACCGATATCTTACTCACCCACAGTCACTTTGATCACATCAATGGCGTAGAAGATATTTTAAAACACCACGATGCCCAATTACATTTATTAAAAGACGAAGCAAAGTTCTGGGGAGAAACACTCGCCCACCCTTCACTGCATCATGGTGGTGATCATATTAAGATTGGCGAAAGTGAAATTAAAATTTTACACACACCCGGTCACACTCCCGGTTCAGCGTGTTACCACATTGATGACAATTTAATTGCCGGAGATACGATGTTTGTCTTTGGTTGTGGCCGTTGCGACTTAGCCGGTGGCGATCCCAATGTTATGTATGACACATTAAATAAATTAGGAAAAATGCCCGGCGACACACTTATTTTACCCGGCCATAACTACGCAGAAAAAACTACATCAACCATGCACGAACAATGTGAAGGTAATCCCTTCATGTTTTTTGATAAGCCTGAAGACTTTGTTGAATATAGAATGCATACTCATGATAAAACACGCGAATCGCCATACCATGCAGAGCATCGACCAATAAAATAATTCGTTAATATAAACTTAAGCTGTTAGGATTTATGCACTTAAATAATATTTAAAAGATGGATTAGATAGGATTATTAGCTAATAAGGTCAAATACAGAATTCTGTTTAATTAACTGTTAGCCCAAAATAGGAAAACCAAAAATTTATGGATCATCCTGACAATTTTCTTAATCTAATTTTCCATGAAATTCAAATTCCTGGTGATGATCTAATTCTTTGTGCCGGTTTTGAGCGCGGAGAATGGAGGAATAATCAATTAGCTGACCATGTTATGGAATGGTTACCTGAATTTGCCTTGAATTATTCCGAACTGAATGAGATTGGTCATCATAATGCTTTGCAGATGACAAAAAAGGCAGCGAAGATTGTCTATCAAACAGAAAAATATGGTCTGCGTGGTGAATTTGGGGAAATATTGCTCCATATTGCCATTCGGCAAGTTTATTCAACACTTCCCGCTGTCAGCAAGATTTATTATAAAAGCACAGTAAATGAAACGGTCAAAGGCTTTGATTCGGTTCATGTGGTAAGAAAAGATAAAGGACTTGAGCTGTGGATTGGAGAGACCAAATTTTACAATGATGTTACTAAGGCAATTTATGATGTTTCTAAAGAAATAATAGACCACTTAGAAACTGATTATTTGAAGTCTGAATTTATTTTAATTAAGAACAAAATTGATCCAGAATGGCCTGAGGCTGATTCATTAAAACAGTTATTACATGAAAACACTTCCTTAGATAAAGTATTTAAGCAAGTTTGCATTCCTATTTTGCTTACCTATGACAGTACAGTTGTACAAAATACTAAAATATCAGATCGAAAATATAAAGATAATATTCTGAATGAAGTAACCAAGGCATACGCCAATCTAAGAGGGAAATTATCAGTGCAATATAAAGAGCGTTTTGGTACTGATTTCCCACTTACTGTTCACATCATACTAATTCCTTTAAAAGAAAAAAAAGCTCTAATAGAGGCTTTAGATACTCGGCTTAAGGCATTGCAAATATGACAAGTGCATATCAAATAAGGAATCAACTGAAATCAAATGAATGGACTTCCAATCCCTTTGGTTTGCTGTCCATCATTTCAAATATATGCATATCAAATGCGGATTTAGGGAGAGAGTTTGTCATCCGTGCGTTGGAGGTGCGTGATGAACTTGAAAGTGATTATCAAGATATAGTTGATGACCTTGCAATGCAGGTAGGTTTGTACCCATATGTTTTTGACTTAAGGCTAAAAGAGCTATCTTTACGAAATGCGATCCTGCATGCGGCTCATCAAGCCGATGGAGAAATGGCAGATTTTGTACTACATAGCTCACAGGCGCGAGTATTGCGCAGGCTTATAGCTGGCGAGTCGATCATTCTCAGTGCTCCCACGTCTTTTGGGAAAAGTTTACTAATCGATATAACAATATCCGCAAAAAACTTTGATAATATTGTTTTAATAGTTCCAACGTTAGCTTTAGTGGAAGAAACAAGGCGGCGTATGGCTCGCTTCGTGAGTAGATATTCAATAATTACATCAAGCAACCAAAAATTAAGTAATAAAAATATCTTTGTTTTTACTCAAGAACGTTTCCTTGCTATGGAGGATGAAATACCAAAAGTTGACTTCTTTGCAATTGATGAATTTTATAAATTGTCTATAACAGAAGAAGGAGGCCGCGCCACACAACTTAATCAAGCCTTTCTTAAATTAGCTAACACAGGCGCTCAGTTTTATATGCTTGGCCCATCAATTAGAGCAATTCCAAGTATGGTTACAGAAAAGCTTAATTGCAACTTTCTGATTGAGGACTTTCAAACAGTTGCTATAGAACTTCATGTCATCTCTAAAAAACCAAATAAGAATGAAGCCCTAGCTAATTTATTAGACACAATAGATGGGCAGACAATGATTTATTGCCAGTCACCGGCTAGTACAAGAAAATTGTTAAAGTCATATTTAGAGCTAAGAGAAGTAGAAAAAACTACAGATGAGGAATTGATAGAGGCAGCAAAGTGGACAGCAGAGAATTACCATGATCAATGGTTAGTATCTATTGCGCTACAACATGGAATTGGAATACATCATGGTAGACTTCCTAGGTCATTAGGACGGTTCATGATAAGGGCATTTGAAGAAGGTAAGTTAAATGTTCTTCTATGTACATCAACACTTATAGAAGGTGTAAATACTGCGGCTAAAAATGTTATTGTTTATGACAATATCCTGAATAGAAAAAAACTGGAATTTTTTACTTTTAATAACATCAGAGGACGATCGGGGCGGATGTTCAGGCATTTTATTGGTCATGTTTTTGTATTTGATGAGCCGCCACAGGAAGAACTACCGTTTGTAGATATGCCTGCAATAAATCCAACAGAAACAACACCTAGTAGTATATTGATTCAACTTTCAGATAATGATGTTCCAGACCAGCTCCAAGAAAAGCTAGATAAACTCTTAAACCAAGACATACTACCTGTTGAGTTATTAAGGAATATATCTTCCATTGAGCCCGAATTTTTACTTGATACGGCAAAGAATTTATTAAACATGAATGTACGTGAGCTTTCTAAATGCTCATGGTCATCAAGACCTACATATGATGATGTTCTATTTTCTTCAAATATTATTTGGGACTATCTTGGTGGGGCGCCTTCAGCACGCCAAGGATCTATGCATAGTGCGAGCATGATGACGCTTTGGATTTGGAAGTTATATGGTTCAAGAAATGTTTCTTTGTTTAGAAAAGAGATGATTCAAAGTCAAATTGGGCGTAATAATAAACCTGATGAGGCAGTGGAAGATGTTCTTGCTTTTCTTAGGGGGTGGGCTTCATTTAACTACCCTAAATACCTGATGGCACTTAGTGATGTTGCGAATTACATTTTGACCAAGAGAGGATTAAAAGGATGCAACTATTCTCAATTTGCCGTATCTATTGAACATTTATTTCAGCCAACTTCATTTTCTTCTTTGGAGGAATATGGTTTGCCAACTGAGATTTCTGAAAAGCTGTTAAATAATAAATTGTTTAATAAAGATGATGAATTAGAATCAGTGGTTAATTCTTTACGAAATCGTGAATTAAATGTTTTTGCTGATGGAGCATTTGAAAGAGGTGTCATTGAGGACTTTCAGAAAGGAATAGGTTCAAAGATACCTGATAAAAGGGCTAACAAGTAGCTCCAGCGGACAATTCAAAGCGCACTTGTTTTGCTTTCGCAAAAACGCCACCCTTTAAATTGCCTGTTAGCAAGGCGTTAGCATTTAAAAATAATCTCAACACAATATGGAAATCATTTATTAAACAAAGGAATAGTTATGATAACTTTTAATACATTATGGAAAAACTTCCCACAAAAAGATCCTGTCCAAAAAAAATGCAGAAACAGACAGAAAACATCTGATACATCTTTTGAAAATTACTGTGCAATTCTACTAAGTGAATGCTTTATCAGGTCAGGAATAGATATAAGCCATTTAAAAGCAGATAAATGCTGGTCACACAGTGGTAAGAAACATATTATTAGAGCAGAAGAAATGGCAAAGGCTCTAAAATTAAATACACCAAATGGTTTTACAAAAGCAGTAAAGGTAAATTCAGGATCATTTCAAACTTTACTAAAAGATAAAACTGGCGTCATCTATTTTAAAGATTACTGGCAACGAGACAAGGAAACATTCCAAAATCGTAGCGGTGATCATATCGATCTTTGGAACAAAGACGAAATAACAAGCTCATCTATGTTTACTCGAAGTATATTAGAGTTTTTAGGTCGTGTAAGTGACTTAAATAAATCAAAAGAAATATGGTTCTGGGAGGTTAAATAAATCATGAAAACAGTATTTACATATTCTGCTCTTTCAATTCTGTGCTTTATAATCAATTTTGGGATTTATAATTATTCCTTTATTACTCAAGCTACCCCTTTTATGTCTGAAGAGCATCGAGTTGATAGCAGTCTTCTAATGCTAACGACAACTTTGCCTGCATATATAATATCATCTATTATACTTTCGTATATATTCTATCTGGCCGCAAAAAAAGTTAAGAATTAACATGCTGAAAATCAGGGTCAGATCACAATTGTTCCTAATATTAGCAATAATTGTGTTCTGACCCCGATTAATTCTTAACTCATAACAAAACAAGGACTCAGTTACATGGAAACGATTAACGATACTCATGCTAAAGCACATAAGGCAGTAAAAGTTTACAGCAAGATTTTATTATCGGTTTATGATTTATATGTATTCAAATGTGTTTCACCCCTATTTTTCAGATGCCCATCAAAATTAATCATTGATTTTTACTTAGACAATCTATCTAAAAATCATTTAGAAGTAGGTGCTGGCACCGGATTTTTGCTTAAAAAGTGTAGCGATGCTGGAAAGATTCAAGATTTATCTCTGCTTGATCTAAGTGAAAACTGTCTGGAATCTACTCAGAAAAATATTAAGCCAATAGAAGCAACTATCTATAAGGCGAATATATTAGAACCCTTGCCTTTACAAAACAGAAAATTTAAAAGTATAGGGCTTAATTTCGTACTGCACTGTGTACCTGGTGATTTTAAATCAAAAGGACTGGCTTTATTAAATTTGGGCAATCATCTAACTGATGATGGTTCTATTTTTGGTTCTACGGCCATTTATGATACAAAACAGAATTTTATGGCAAAAGTTGTTATGGATGCCTATAACAGGTCGGGGATTTTTAATAATATTCAAGATAAAAAAGATGAATTAGAAGAACTGTTACATAGCGGGTTTAATGAAGTGTCTATTAAACAAGTTGGTAATGTTTTATTTTTTAAAGCCAGTAGCCGGAAAATCTAAACAAATTCAACATTGCTCCTTATTTCATTGAAACCTAACTTTGATGATGCAAAAAAAAAAGATAATCAGGCTACATTTCATCTCTTTGTTGTTTATATTTTTCGTAACTTTCTGCACGCGGGCAATCTGTACGCCCTTGTTCAATACATAACTGCCTTTCTCTTTCATGTAGCATATTATAAACCGCCTGTTGGCTACAGGCGGTTATGGTGAGTAAGGTAATAACTGCAAAAAGTATTTTCATTTTAAGTCCATATAAAATATTGATACTGCGCCGGCATTCATGCCGACCTACAAACAAGCCTATTTTTCTGCGACGATATAGATCATCCACGATTCCTGATTTTCAACTTCTGTGGTTTCGTAGTATTCACCAGTGCCTTCTAGTTCATCATCGTCTTCGTCGTCTGACTCAACATACTCTTCCCAGAATACGCGGCTTTTACTGTAACCTGCTTCTTCAAGTAATTCTAAAATCTCGGGGATTGCCCATAAACGCCAGCAATAAGTAAAGGCTTCGTCCATGCGTGAGCCATCATCAAATTCAAAATGAATGGCGCATTCCATGTGATTATCTATCGGGTTGAACGAAACATGTTCCCAGATGTAGGTTGCGTTTTGATCTTCGAGTTCGGTTTCTTCTTCGAGTACGTCGGCACATTCTGTTCCGCCGAATAAATCTAAAACGAGTATACCGTCGTCATTTAAACTTTCACGGGCAATTTTAAAGTAGTTAATGAGTTCATCGCGTTTTTCAAACAGGCAGTAACTAAAGTTAAAGGCACAAGTTATATCCACTTTATCTGTTTTAATGCGAACATCATCTTCGATTAATTGAATACGCTTGGCAACATCTTCACCGGCTGCTTCGAGGTTGTGCTTTTTGCCCCACTCTAGCGTTGGGCCATCAAAATCAACCCCGATTGCAGTACGTTCCGGGTCACTTTTACACCATTCTGTCGCAAGGTATGCGGTGCCACAAAAGTCTTCTTTCATGCTGATGGCTTTACGGCCACGTAATTTCTGGAACGTTTTGCTCATGAAATCAACTTCGGCTTCGGGGAATTGAACGGACTCTTGGTATAACGCATGGCGATCAGCCTGTTCGGCCATGGTTGGTTTATTTTGTCCTGACTGCTTACTCATCTTGCCTTCCCCTAAATGGACGAATGATGACGTCCTGTTGAATGTATTAAATATATTTTGAATCCGGCCATTATATTTTATTTCTACAAGTTCTTCTATTTTTCGATCTTCAAACAATCCTGTCTCAAATAAAAATGCTATGATTCGAGCTTAAATTTGTTAATTTCACGGTTTTAAGATGACTATTAATTCTCGCAAGACAATACCTGTCCACATTGGCACGACTGAACACACTGTTATTGTTGGTGGCGATGCCCCCATTGTTGTGCAATCTATGACCAACACTGACACAGCCGATGTTTACAGCACGGTTAAACAAGTGATGGAATTAGCAAATGCAGGCTCAGAACTGGTACGAATTACGGTTAATTCAGCCGATGCTGCCGAAGCGGTGCCTAAAATCCGTTCCGATTTAGACCGCCAAGGGTGTTTTGTACCGCTGGTTGGTGACTTTCATTTTAATGGCCATAAATTACTCAATGATTATCCCGAATGTGGTCAGGCACTGGCAAAATACCGAATTAATCCGGGCAATGTTGGCAAGGGTAAAAAACGCGATGATCAGTATGCCAGCATGATTGAGGTGGCAATTAAAAATGACAAACCGGTAAGGATTGGCGTGAATTGGGGTAGTCTGGATCAGGCATTACTCGCCCGTATTATGGATGAAAATAGTCAACTTGCGCAGCCACTAGAGCCCAATGAAATTATGCACAAGGCCATGGTCACCTCTGCTTTGGAAAGTGCACAACAAGCCGAGGCACTTGGATTAGCAAAAAATAAAATTATTCTTTCAGTAAAAATGAGCAGCGTTCAGGATCTCATTAGCGTGTATCGTGACCTGTCAAAAGCCTGTGATTATGCATTACATTTGGGACTCACTGAAGCCGGAATGGGTTCAAAGGGGATTGTTGCCTCAACCGCAGCACTGGCTATTTTATTACAAGAAGGTATCGGAGACACAATTCGAATTTCATTGACACCTGAACCACACGGTGACCGATGTAAGGAAGTGATTGTGGCTCAGGAAATATTGCAAACCATGGGGCTACGTTCATTCACGCCACAAGTAGTTGCCTGTCCCGGTTGTGGTCGTACCTCAAGTACTTATTTCCAGACTCTGGCTCAGGATATTCAAAGCTACCTGCGCAATGAAATGCCAAAATGGCACGAAACCCATCCGGGTGTTGAAGATATGAATGTTGCAGTAATGGGTTGTGTTGTAAACGGCCCCGGTGAAAGTAAACATGCCAATATCGGTATCAGCTTACCTGGTACAGGTGAAAAACCCGTTGCACCGGTATATGTTGATGGCGTAAAAACTGTAACATTAAAAGGTGACAATATTGCTGAAGAATTTCAGAAAATTGTTGCTGACTATGTTGATGAAAATTATAAAAGTTAACGAAATATTATTGCCAGAGTGAATTTTCTTTCATAAGCTTTTCCAGAATGTCCTGATAGTTACGAATATTTTTTACGTAACTTACCGGCTCAAAACCGCGCGCATAACCATGTTTTAATTTTTTATAATATTTTTTCTTGGTGAGGAGCGGTAACACGTTTGACAAATCCTGCCAATGGTCAGGATCTTTTCCAAGCTGTTTTGCTAATTTACGCGCATCCCAAATATGTCCCATACCAACATTATATGCGGCTAACGCTGTCCATGTGCGATCGGGTTCTGTGACTGTTTCCGGCAACCGTTTACGTAGCTTATTTAAGTAATAAGCGCCGCCCATAATACTTGCTTGCGGATCCAAACGGTTTTTAATGCCTAATTCTTTTGCTGTGGTACGTGTCAGCATCATCATACCGCGTACACCGGTTGGGCTCTTTGCGTAAGCTCGCCAATGTGATTCCTGATAAGCTTGTGCGGCTAACAATGTCCAGCTAACTTTATATTTTTGTGCCGCACGTTTAAAAGCCGTTTGATATTTTGGTAAGAGTGATTTTATTTTTCGTTGGTAAGCTCGGGTATCAACATAATCAAAACTCTCAATATAACCATAGTAGTGATGCATCACCTCACCGAGTTTACCGGTATCCATTTGCTGCTCAAACCATGATTCTAATTCTGATTGTAAATCAGCAGCACCTTTGGGTAGCACCCATGCAAGCGGTTCAGGATCATTAATATCAAAACGAACGGATAATTCAGGAAAATAGCGGCGGTTAACCGCAACAATATTTGAATCAGCAATCGTGCAATCTATTTTTTTTCGCCAGACATCTTCTAACAAAGATTCAGTGTCCGTACCATCAATCTCTTGCCAGTTTAATTCAGGATGAATTTTTTTTATTTTATGTAGCTGCTCGACATAACTACTATGAAGAGGCACTTTAATATTGATACCGACTAAATCTTTAAAGGTTTTTGCCCGCGTGCCACCGCGTCGGCATACTACCTGTTGTGTTACCATTTGATAAGTTGGGCCGAATATAAATTTTTCTTCACGTAAATCTGTATGAGTTAAGCCTGCCGCTGCAAAATCTACATCCCCCTTTTCAACAGCGCTCAAGATATCGGAAACATCTTCTTTAAGAATAAATTGTACTTCAACCCCCAAAGAATCTGCGAAGGCTTTAGCAAGCTCATATTCAATGCCCATAAAACCTTCACGCGATTCATAATAAGTGGTTGCCGCATTGCGGGTTACCACAATTAACTTTCCTTTAGCTTTAATTTTATCTAAACGATCACTTTCACTTGAACACGACGTTAGTATTAAAACAGTACTGATAAGGACAAGAAAACGTGACATGCAAACTCCTCATTATTAACTATACATTTATACGGCGCAGGAACTTATCACTCCATTGATAAAAACTCATTCCTAATAAAATCAGCCCTGTGCCTAACCAAACGCGAATATTTAAAACTTCATTATTTAAAGCATAACCTAAAAACAAAGCAACAACAGGTGTTATCAAGGTTATTAATGAAACCCGGCTGACATCCACATGCTTTAAAACATAATAAAACATGACAAAGCCCAATACAGAGCCAAAAAGTCCTAAATAAACTATCGACCCGAGTCCACGCTGACTAAAGTTTTCCGGCCATGTTCCCTGTAAAATAAACCAGGTTAACAAGTATAAGGGAACGCTAACCATCAGGCCTCCATGAGTAATTTCCAGAGCAGTTAATTTAATGTCGAATTTTTTAAACCAGACACTACTCAGCGAATGGAGAAAAACTGATAGACATACCGCTGCTATCCCAATAACAGCATGGCTGCCAAGCTGGATAGCCTGACTAAAAATCACCGCTAAACCACAAACACCGAAAACGATACCGACCATTTTGGCAACAGTTAAACTACGTTCATTAAGCCACAATGCTGCCATAATACCGGTGACAATCGGGTTTAAACCAAAGATAACAGAAATAAAACCCGATGAGATATATTGTGAGCCCCAGTAAACACTTAACATCGCACCATAAATGGCAATGCCGGCAACAAAGTATATCTTTCGCGCATGCGCATCCCACGGTATACGACGACGTGATAACAGCATAATTAATACACTGCTAAATAATAAACCGATCAACATTCTGGCTGTTACGCCAAATAAAAATCCGGAATCACCACCGCTCCATTTAATGGCAAGCGGTGTAGTAGACCAAATTATAATAACGCCGATATATGCGAGTGGAACTGACATCTTTCTCTCCATGATGACTTATATTTAAATATTTAATCGCCCTAAACAAAAAAGGCCACAGTTCTTTTAAAACTGTGGCCTTTAGAAAAACGTTTACCGATTAAATTTAGTTGATAATTTTTTCCATAAGCACACAGTCACAATGCCACGCGAGTTTACGTGCCACACGAATTACTGGTTTGTGCATTGAAATTATCATGAGCGCGAGTCTGCGCCTAGTTCTAAAAAGAGTCAACACTATTGAATAAAAATTTATTGAATATAAAAATAATCCCATTCAGTGTCACTCATATTTTTGAATGTTTGCAATAAAGTTGAAGTAGGAATAGCTTCTTGCGGATAAATACCGTGTAACGAAATAAAAAACCGCCCGCACCCGGCTGTATTTTTCCAGTCATATTCAGAAAGATGCGTTTCAACCTGACATTTATCACATGAATACAATAAATTATCAGGCAACTTTTCCCAGCCAACATGCCGATGCCGGCAATGTGGACATCGAGAAATAAGATGATCACTGCCGCGAATAAATTCCGCCACAGGTTTAAGAGATTCGATTTCGATATGACAAAATTCGGTTGACCCTGGTTGTTCGGCAATGGGTTCAAGCTCAATGGCCGGCGCACAGCCCATAAACGTCACCAAGCTTAAAAAGGCGTCACCAATCAAATATCTTTCTCCAGAAACCGTTTCCGGACTCTGCCATTTTTCACCTAAAAAGCCGGACTCTTGTAACTTATTGACTATATTAGGAATATCATCCGGTATGTATTCTGGATTTACGGCATGAAACACAAGTTTAGGCATAAAATTATCATCCAGTCAGATTGGCCGGCTATTATAATCCATAACATTTGGTAAATTAACTGGTAGAATACAACTATTATTTTTTATCGTTAGACAGGCAATTCAAATGAGCAAAATTCCATTTTCAAAAGAAGAAGAAATTTTACAGGTTATGCGTAAAGTTCTTACAGATGTCGCAAAAGACACTTATACACCGGCAGAGTTAAAGCATCCTTTATCGGAAAACACCATTCACAGTATTCGTGATTGTCTGGCCTTAATTTCCAGCCGTGAAGCCGAACTTGCCAAAGAGGCAGGAAGAGAAAGTAAAATGCGTCCGCGTTACGTCGATGAGCCATCAAGTTCTGTTGTTGTGAAGCTTGATCCTAATAACTTCACACCTAAAAAAGACTAATCTCCCCCTGCAATAGCGGACATTGTCCGCTATTTTTACAAAAGCCCATTATTTTACCTTCTGTTCAGTATTTTTATTGAAAAGTCCAATATTCACCCAAAAAATCCAGCTATTTCGTAAAGAAACAACTAAAAGTGCCGATAAATTATAGATATACATAAGGATAGCTTTCTCCCTTCTGATCCAATATGTAAGTAAGGATTTAACGCATTAATGAAATGGTTAAGGTTTGACAGTCTGCGAAAACGTTATGCAGTATTGACCATATTGCTTAGCCTCATCATGCTTACATTCAGTAGCTATGAACAGAAAGAAATCAGCTTAGTCAAAAAAGAAATACAAAATAACATTAAGTCTCGAAATGAATTACTACGGTTAAATCGTGAAACACAAAATGTTGTTTTAGAAACACGCGATCATCTTTTCAAATTTCTGATTGATCCCAAAAGTAAAGTTCACGAAAAATTAATATCCAACTCCATAGCAAAAGCCATTAAGCATGCTACGGAACTTTCTTTACATCCATGGATAAATAAAAATTATAAAGATACCGTTTCAGGGTTAATTACTACCCTTAAAGAACTTGATAAAACGTCTAAAAAAATTATTGCAATACGACTAAACCCGCAACGTCTGTTCCCGGTTTTTAGAGTTGCAAATCTTGTCATGTTACCTTTACATAAGAAAATTATTGAAAATCTCCAACTGGCAATAACAGAAATTGAAGATGACTTTACAATAGAAACCATTAAAGAATACAAGCAACTTGTTAAATTACGGTTTTACTGGGTAACCATGGCCTCTAGTTTCAGAATGTATTTATTAAACAAACTAAATGCTTTTAGAGAGGAGTCAAGTGTTAATCAATTAAACTCCATGATTGAATTACAGCAAGTTATTAAAAATGATCTTAAAAAAATTAATATTGCGGACAAAAAGGGAATATTAAGTTTTACCACATCTGCCATTTTAAAGAAAATCAATTCTGCCTCGCTAAAATGGCTAAAAGCATTTGAGACTGTATCAAAATCAAACAACAATAAAAACTGGCGCGCCGATACAATCATTTATCAATCTGAACTAGAGCCTAAGCTAAATGAAATTAATAAACGCTTACGCTCACTCGATACCAGTATAGAAAAATTCAGCAAGAAAGATTTAATCACGCTAACAAAAGTATCTCAATTACAGGTTAATTCTATCTGGGCAGCTTCAGCAGTTAGTTTACTGGTTCTGTTGCTGGGCTTCATTTTTCTGGTAAAACTTATTCTTAACCCGATAACAATTGTGACTAAAGCACTTAGAGATGAGTCAAAAGGCATTAGTGCCAATATTAGTTCCGACATCTCAATTTTAGAAACCAAAAATTTAATATCAGCATTTAAAGAAATGCGACATCAAATCCTATCCCGTCAGCAGGAACTTGAATATCATGCCTTGCATGATAGCCTGACCGGTCTTGCAAATAGAGAATTACTCAACGAACGTCTGGAACAAACATTACATAATGCCTTTCAGGAACAAAGTTCCTTTTCTATTTTAATTATGGATCTTGACCAGTTTAAAGATGTTAATGATACGTTAGGCCATAGCTTTGGTGACAAACTGCTACAACAAGTTGCAAATCGTCTTATATATTTACTACGAGAGGTTGATGTCATTGTTCGTTTAGGTGGTGATGAATTTGCTGTTTTATTAACGACAGCCAATGAAAAACAAGCCTCTCTTATTGCAAAAAAAATCATCAATGAATTTAACAAAGTTTTTACGGTTAATCAGACCCCACTCTATATTGGGGTTAGTATAGGTGTTTCAGTATTTCCACAGCATGGTACAACCTCTCAAGTTCTGCAACAAAGAGCCGACGTTGCAATGTATGTTGCAAAAAGAAATAAAACAGGATTTGAAGTTTATAATCAAAAATATGATGAATACAGTATAGGCAAGTTATCGCTTATTTCTGATCTTCGAAAAGCACTGGATAATGACCAGTTAGTGATGGAATACCAGCCGGTTATTAATATAAAAACAGGGGATGTGATTAGTGCTGAAGCATTACTAAGGTGGAACCACCCTGAACGAGGAAAAGTCTTTCCTGATGATATTATTCCAGCAGCAGAACAAACAGGATTAATAAACCCGATTACATATTGGATAATAGATACGACAGCTAAATATAATAAGAAGCTGCTAGGTATGGGCATAAATATTAAAATCGCTATAAACCTGTCTGTTTATAACTTACAGGATGATAATTTTGTTGAAAACATTATTGAAATATTTAATAAAAATCAGGTTTCACCATCAAAATTCATCATGGAGATTACAGAAAGTGTCATGATGACTAACCCTAAAAAATCCATTAATGTATTAAAGCAACTCGATGATTTAGATATTGAAATTGCAGTTGATGATTTTGGAACAGGTTATTCCTCATTAGCTTATCTGAAAAAATTGCCTCTCTCTAAACTAAAGATTGATAAATCTTTTATAATGGATATGATTACAGATGATAGTGATGCTATGATCGTACGCTCAACTATTGATCTTGCTCATAATCTGGGAATGCAGGTTGTGGCTGAAGGCATAGAAGAGGAAGAGGCGCTCAACTTACTCGGTATTTTACGTTGTGATTTTGGGCAGGGCTATTATATCAGCCGCCCAATATCCACATCTAATTTTGAACAATGGATTATTCAACAAAAAAGTACAGCTTAAATTATGGATAATTACCAAATAAAAAGTATCATCACTACACTAACTCTGGAGCATAAAGATTTAAGTGATGCTCTGGAACTGATGAAAGAGCAACCCTTTGTTGATGAATTACAAATACGTCGTATTAAAAAACGAAAACTACAACTAAAAGATGAAATTTTATTATTAGAAAGTAAATTAATACCAGATATCGAAGCCTAACCATTGAGACAGCATTATGAGTACAAATAAAAGAGATTCAAGTCGTGTTGGAATAGTTATAGATATAAAACTCATCTGCGATGATGGTTCTGAATTCATTCTTAAATCCCAGAACATTAGCGATACCGGTGTCTTTCTTGAGTACGATGATAAACCACTCGACTTATCTATTGGTTCACAAGTGGTTTTACAGGTTTGCTCTCAACTTGGCGATGGTGATCCTCCTCCTGTAAAATCGGAAGTAGCTCGCATTACCAAAGAAGGCATTGGCCTACAATTTTTACTATAAAGACGATTTAAATGAATAATAACACTAAACCTTCTGTTGAACTTTATATAGCGACAGGATGCGTCCATTGCCCTGTTGTTTTAAATGAATTAAGTGAAAACATTAAAAAAGGTGAAATATCCAGCCTTAATGTCACTAATATTGCTGTAGATAATAAAAAAGCTGATGAGCTAAACATTCGTAGTGTTCCCTGGTTTTCATTATCAAGAGATAATTCATTTATGATATTTTCAGGTGAACATTCACCCAAAGAAATAAAACAATGGATTAGCCACATACAAACTGATACCGGCATGCAAACCTATATAGAAGAATTACTTAGTAGCGGTCAGCTATTAACGGTAGCAAATGCAATACAAATCAAACCGGAAATCTATTCTCACGTCATAAACATGCTTGAAGATGAAGAAACAAGTATGGATATTCGTATTGGTTTGGATGCATTAACAGAAAGCTTATCTGCAACGCAGATTTTGCAACGCTTTGCTGATGATTTTAAGAAAATAGCATCGAATGATAATGTGCGCTTGCAAATTGATGCCTTACATTACCTTGCCTTAACTGCTGACACTGAAAATAAAGAATTCCTGCTCGAAAAAACAAAAGATAAGAACCCGCAGATTAGCGAAGCAGCGATTGAAGCATTGGAAACACTGGATGATCTGATTAGTTAAATTTTATTCAATGCAGTTTTCAATTGTTCAGATTCAATCGGGTATGAAAATTCGGCAAAAAAAGAAAAACGCGCTCTTAACTTTTCAAACTGATGCTCATATTCTTTTTCGTAGAAGATAATAACCTTCACATCACCCTTTTGCTGAACGACAGCCATTAATGTTTCCAGACTACTGGTTCTATCACGAAAATCTGACTGAAAGTTAAATTCTGCAACAATCACTTTATAATTTTTTTGTTTAAGGCTTCGTAATGCTTTACGCATACTGTTCGCAGCATCAACCTGAAAACCACTCTCGCTATACAGTGCTGTAAAATCCGGGTAACCACCCAGTTCGGTAATCGCTAACAAAGATGACATCTTTTTCACTCTATTTTATTAATCTAAGAAAATAACCATACTGATATATAAATATTACCTCCCTGCACCATTTCTATTGCATACGATTAGCCGGAATCTAGTACAAATAACAGGATTTCTACCTAATGTATGCGGGAATGGCAAGCACCTCATATTTCGAGTTAAAAGTAATCAGGAAAATAGCACTTGAAAATATTGTAACACGCCACCAGACTATATATCCTAGCGGCCTTACAGAAAGCCTCACTACATGTTTATTTCCTTACAGGAGCCCAATATGCCTTATTTCGTTTACAAAATAGCCCCGGGTATTAGTAAAATCGTCAAAAATATTGAACAACTTGAAGATTTTGAAAAATTTAAAGATGCTAAAAACTTTGCTAAAGAAAAACGTCAGCAAGAAACAGCAGAATCCGGAAATATCTATAAAGTCATATTTGCCGAAAATAATATAGAAGCAGAAGAAAAGCTTCAGGAACAGCGTGAAGAAACAATTGTTCGCGAATGGGAAAAATAATTATTTTCAGTAAATACTATGGATGAAGATAAATACAGAGAAACCTATCGCTCAGTTAACCCCTTGCAATGCCCTTTCGAAAAAACACTAAATTCCCGCCGTTGCCAGTGTTTAAAAATGGAAAAAATTCATCTGGCTGATAGGGAATGTGTCGGCTGTATCGATAAACAGGCATGGCAAAATTGTCGTGACTTTCTTGAGCTTCTCAGAAAAAATGCATTATTTGCACTGAAGCTCACAGAGATTGAAGGCCCTCTTCCGCATGGCAAAGAAATAAAGGTTCAAAATGGAAGTATCATTGGACTGCATAAATTATTTAATCACGATGAATCAACACGGCCTGATATTTATCTTTTATTAGAGCGAGCATTAACAGAATATCAAAAGTTTGAAAATTTACCGCTCGATCAGCTAATGCCATCGATTGTACATTTCAAAGCAAGAGCAACAAGAAAAGATAAAAAAAAGTAAAGTAAAATTTATTTCAAAACTAAAATTTCTGCTCAGACTTCACAAGAAGTCTGATCAAGGATTTTTTTGCCAGTCGTAGGAGCAGTCCAGATGCTTTCTTATTTCAATAATTCCTTCCAGGCCGTTTTCAATAATGATTTGTAATGGAATTTGATTATTTAATTTTTTGCTGCGTTGTCTAATCCACATTTTATCCATATTTGGGTTATGTGGAAAAGATGTTCTTAATGCATCGGTAATACCTATAATATGCCCGACTCTTTCTGCTAACTCGGGAGAGACAGGAAAAGCCGTATTTTCACGGTAACGACGTAAAGCACGAGTCGGGGTTTTTTCCGGCAAAGCAAGCGAAGAAATAATTTCTTCGGCAGACATACCCCAACCATCCAGAATTTGCATAATTCGAACAGTTAAAACAATTTGTTCATCCGATGTCAGATCTTTCATATCAGGCCTCAAACCAATTTTAAATAAACCTACAAACTACCCGAATATTATTTCACTATTTAATCGGTTCGGCCTAAATTAATAAAACCGTTATTATACATTAATAGTTGATATTTTGGCCGTAAAAGCAGGCATTCGTTAAATAAATGAGGGTTAACGGGAATAGAGTTTGATAAAAGCAGGTGAAAAATCAAAGTTGAGCATTGTTTGTTCCGACAATGCATTGTAAACCACTTTTAAGAACTCAAGATTTTGATCAATATTACGTGCGAAATTATACATAACATAGACAATTTTTTGCTTTAACTGATGATGTTCAAGTTTTTTATCTCCAACGGATAAATAAATTAATATTCGTAAAATAGAGATTCTAACAAGTAGCATCTGAATATAAGTAAAAGGATCCGGCATACTGATAAACCACTCGCGATACAAACAATTAATAACATAACGCGTAATCGATTTATCAATATAATCCAGACTCTCATCATCCAGATTAGAAAAAGTCCGGCTTAATTGCCCGCTGAGAATTTCAGCTGCATTGTCGTTTGTTGCCTGATGCTGGTTTAAAATTTCACTATACAACTGGCTAATATTTTCTGAGGCTGCCTGCTGTAATTTAATTAATAATATTGAATGCGCAACGATCATACTAATTGGAGACTCAACATCATAATCAGCAATAAAAGCGTCCATTTTTAAAATTAACTCATCATCAGTCAGTCCAGTTAGAATGCTTTTAAGTTTATCCGTAACTGGATCTTTGCATCCACGATGATAAAAACCGGATATCTTATCTGTCATATTAGCCAGCACATATAATCTTGTGTTAAGCGGCTTATCTTCATTTGCTGTTACTTTCAGCATATAGTCACGAACAAGATTAAAGTTGGAGGAATAAAAATCATCATCTAAATCCGATAACTCACGCTGAATCGGATAGTTTTTACTTCTTGGAAGTTCTGAGGTTTTAAAGCGTTTTAATTTTAATGGCGTTTTATCATCAATCGTCTTCCTAACAACCTCGGGGCAAGATAACGCACCACTTAATTCTACAGTGTCTCCACAACGGGAAATAACACGGGGAAACATGGTGCAAACATTACCTAATATCGAAACACCGTGACGAGCATGAATAGAGCATAATCCTTTATCATCCAGCATAGCGCAGTAACCATTTACCCCCATGCGAATATGGGCAAAATCATGATCACTTGTTATAGGGTTTTCATTTAAACGGATATATTGTTCAAATAAACTTTTCTCTACCGGGTCTTTTGACATAACATCTTTTAACAAATCAAAATGCTGACGATCCAGTTTTATATCCCAGTTACGACAGCAGGTGTCTTCACAATCTGCACCAAGGCAGGAAAAATCAGAAAAAGCAGATGGTGTTTTATATGTTATCGACATTATAGTCGTGAAGACCTGAATTTATTAAAAGAACTGTTATTCATACTGACAGGCTGTTTATTATCGGTACCGCTAAAATTTACCAATATCATACCACTAAATTTTTTGCCCTTATAAATCTCAACGCGAAAGATATTTTCATTTTTATCAATAGAAAAACGTGATTTTATGTGCTTTCGTTTGACCAGCAATCCATTTTCATTGGCAACACCTCGCTTGGTGTAACCGATAATATTAACACGATAACCTTTATCACATAAAACGCGAAAATTATTTTTTACTCTTACATTTTCGCCAATATTAATTTTTCTATGTTCACCGTCAACCTGCATATTAATGGCACTCAGCTCATAATCAAAATCAAAATATTGTGGTTTGAGCGAAGTTACATAACGATTACCATAACGCACACGCAATGTTTTTTTATTTTTTATGACTGCAATTAACGGATTATTCTTTTTATATGATAGTGAAGCCCCTTTTTGAAGCGGCATATAATTTAAAAAATGCCGTGCTTTTTCTATATCCAGATTTATCCGATTATCATATAAAGATATCTTTAAATTTGAGCCGATTTCTTTTGCAATACTTTGCCTGGTTAAATTAAAGTTACGTTCATATTCTATACCCAGCTCTTTCATAAACCCTTCTACCGCCAACAAATGATAAAAAGTTCGTTCGTGTGTCAAAAAGCTTTTACTCGCTTCAACTGCAAATGCAGGACGTTTATTTTTAATGGAAAAATAAGTCAGAGATTTTTCCATCTCTACGTCACCTTTTTTAGTTTCTGTATTTTTTACATAGAAGAATTTATGCTTGTCTTTTAACTTATTATTGATGTAATCCTTAACACCTTTCGCTATCGTAGCTAATTCACCAAACTTTTCTGCGTTCAGGTTATCCTGATCAATAATAATACTTTGCCCCCAACGACCAGGGTTGTGCATTTTATTGATATATTTTTTTTTGTAAAAGCCGCTTCCGTCGTGCAAATTTAAAACCACATCAACATTCTTATTTAATATAATTTTTTTAATTTTTTGTACTTCAGCAAACTCAGGGTCTTTTTCAGAAAGAACATTAAATTTGCGGTTCATGTCTCCATGTATCCCCCGGCTACGTTTAATAATACTTTCAAAATTAAGGTTTGGTACCACCCAAATCCGGCCTTTATGAACCCTGTAATTAGTTACCAGCATCGAAGCCGCTGTAAATCCACCGGGTTCATCTCCCTGAATACCGCCAATGACCAAAAGTGTAGGACCGGCAACACCGGAGTCCATTTTGTGTAGTGAAAAACGTAGTGGTTCAGATATAACTAATTGGCTAAACATAAATAACAAGACAAGAAGAAACAAACGAAATGGATAAAAATAAAGCGTCATTTTATACAACCTTTATATGCCAGGGTTCATATCGAACACCCACCTGATTATCTTTGGTATAGCGTAAATCAACATATTTAAGTTCTATTAATTTTTTATATTCTTTCGTGCTGGAAAATTCTGAAGTAAAATTCAGTTTTCCAAAACCTTTTTTTCCAACATCAAAATCACCTATCCCATGATACGAATGCCCTGGAGGCGCTAATGAACGTGATGCCAGAGATAAATTACCATTGCTACTGGAGACTTTCGATAAAAACAGCTGTAATTGTTTAACAATACTTCGTACACCTGAAGTTAATATTAGTTCAGGACCAACATCTTTTTTCAACTGCTCGAACTTTTTCAGCGCATCACCCTGAAATAAATAATGCCCGCTACCGGCGATTTTTATCGTCTCTTTTTTATTTATTTTTGCGGTTAACTCTTTTATGACTTTATTACCATGAAAACCGTATTTATTCGCATCATAAAAGAATATTTCATCAATCAAGGCTAACTCAGCTTTTGTAAAACGTCCTATTACAGGAAAGCGATGAGCATAAACCAGCATATCATCAAAACTAATCAGGTTAAAATTTGCATAACCAATAACCTTTTTTACCCGAAGGATTCGTTTTAGTGTGTTATGAAAAACAATCAGTTTTTCTGTAGATAAATAAGTATCCTTATCAAAAACTTTGTTGAAATTTTTAACCTTGTCCAAATTGTCTTTTACTGCCGTTTCATGCTCTAACTGATGATTCGTTATATCCAGTTTAGTTACAACAGCTTGTTCAGATTGAATTGGAACTAATTTGTGTTCAGTGTTACTTTTACTTTCATCTTTATTCAATAGCATTGCAGTAAGCGAGCCAGTCATGATAAAGGCTGTACCTGCCTGCAAAATTTTTCTACGATTCTTATTCATACTCATAAGATATTTCCGACAAAACCCGCACAAGTTAAAGGGTAATATTAAACCTTATTAAAATATATTCCAGTAAACAGGTGCATTTACTTATATACGTATTACACTTAAATTATACTTTTAATAACTATCTCACAGATAAGGCCAGTAAACCAGATATCGAAAAATGTCATATTCAATTATTCAACAATTTAACTCCCAACATGCACACCTACACTTTGACGGCCCATTTCAGGGCGACACTGTCACCTGGAATACCCATTTTTTTACGTTTGACGGATATCGTTCACACCGTAATAAAGCTGAGTCTGTGACAAGCCAATTTATCGAGATTAAGCCAACACAGAATAATATATTAGATTTAACCGTGGTATTAAATATTCCGGAAATCAGCAGACCCAATATTCAAAAAATGATGATCATGATACAACAATATAAAAATCTCTCTATTGGTCGTCACGAATATGGTTGATATTCACTAACTAATATAAGGATTAAGAATTATGCCCAGACTTGTTTCTCTTTCCCGTGCAGCAAAATTAGTTGGTCTCTCTCGAGGCGCATTACAAAAACGAATACATGACAGAGAGTTAAAAAGTTTTGAAGGGCAAGTGAGTTTAGATGATATTGAAAAACTGTTTCCAGATGTGGATATTGAAGACAACCATATTATTGAAGATTTAGAAAAAATTATTGAACAGGCAATGCAAAGAGCCAGAGGAGAGAAATTAGCGAAACTGCTAGCTCCTGACACGCAAACTCTTGCAGCCAGATTACAAAATATTACCAAAGAACATGCCCGCTCCAAGAAAATCGCAAATGATCTCATTCAGCTTTACTCTCAACTTGAAAACAAAATGAATGATTTGGCGCAAACATCCGAACAAGCGCAACAAATTCACACTTTAACTGACTGGCTTAAAGAGTCTGTTGAAAAAATAAAATCTCCTGCTCCAGTAGAAGCCCCAATATTAGAAAAAGATACCGTGCTTCGTGTTATAGCCGCACAGGTTCATGTTAAAAATACCGGTCATGAATTTTTTATTGAAGGCAACAACTCGATTCTTGAAGGTGGCTTAAGTGCCGGTTTAGCCTTAAATTATGGTTGCAGTAATGGTAACTGTGGAAAATGCAAGGCAAAACTACTTTCCGGAGAAATTAAAAAAATAAAACCTCATGATTATACTTTTACTGAAAGTGAAAAAAATCAAAATTATTTTTTATGTTGCTCAAACACGGCTATTACTGAAATAGAAATAGAAGCCGATGAAGCAGGAAATGAAAAAGATATACCACAACAAAAAATCACGGCTAAAGTAAAAAAAATCAGTCAGCTATCTGCTGATGTACTGGCATTAAATTTAAAAACACCAAGAACAAAGCGTTTACGTTTTCTTGCAGGACAAAATGTCACTTTAACTCATCCAGATCTACCTCCTCTTGAACTGGCTATCGCAAGTTGCCCTTGTGATGATATGAATATTCAATTTCATATATCAAAAAGCTCACCCGAAAAACTGACTCAGTATATTTCAAATGAATTAAGCACTTCCGATTCCATTGTCGTGCAAGGTCCAAATGGTTCTTTTATACTCGATGAAGACTCAAATAATACAGTTATTTTTATTGCCTATGATACCGGCTTTGCCCCCATTAAAAGTTTAATTGAACATGCCGTTACACTGGAACATGCAGAATATATTTATCTTCATTGGTTCCATACCGCAGAACAACCCTATATGCATAATCAATGTCGTGCATGGGAAGACGCATTAGATAACTTCAGTTATCAGCATCAACAAGTTAATTTCTCGGAAAAAGGATTAGAAAACAAAGAACTGGATACTTTAATAAACCAATACGATGATTTATCTAATAAAAACATATATATCTGCGGTGAAGAAAAAATGGTCAGGCAAACACAACAGGTTTTACTTGACCATCATGCTATTGAGGAACAAATTAAAACGCAGACATTTTAACAGCGATTACTCTTCGTCTTCGTCTATCCAGCCTTCGAGAGCAGCCATAATTTTTCTAGCCTGATCTTTGCTTGAAATATTAAATTTGGATTTAAACTGATACTGTCCATTACGTTTTTGATAACGACGAATACTATATTTATCCGGACCAAACTCACCTTTTGTTCTGTTTAAATCCTGATATTTGAATATAATGGTAGACCAGGCACCGCGAGTTAAAATGACTTTATCCAACTCTTTAGATACTAACTCACCACCATCTTCATAATTTACTGTAAGCTCATCAATCTCGGATGACATAAAAATTGCTCCTGAACTATTTGTTTAATATTATTTACTCATTACAATTATACCGGAAAACAGACTTTCACATAAGGATTTATTCATGCGTATTTTACACACTATGATTCGAGTTATTGATCTTGAAAAATCAATACAATTTTACACGACTGTTCTCGGCATGAAGTTATTGCGGCAAAAAGAATATCCGGAAGGAAAATTCACATTAGCCTTTGTTGGTTATGGCCAAGAGTCTGACCAAGCTGTCATTGAACTGACACATAACTGGGAAACGAAATCTTATTCTTTGGGCGATGCCTTTGGTCATATCGCCATTGAAGTTGATGATGTTTACAAAGCCTGCGAAGCAATGAAAAAAAGCGGTGGTAAAATAATACGTGATGCGGGACCTATGAATGCAGGCACAACTATTATTGCCTTTATCGAAGATCCAGATGGCTACCAGATAGAATTAATCGGTAAAAAGTTTTAGACCTTCATTAACTTGCACTATATACTCTACTAATATCAATAAGCTGACTTTCGATCAATAAGGATATTAGAGAAAAGCTATGAATGAATTTATAAGGATATTTTTACCTACTTACCTTGCTGTATTTTTCTTTGCAATATTTCTATTACGAACATTTATTGTTTGGAAAAAAACAGGCGTTAATGCCTATGTCGTATTAAAAAAAGAAGGTGCTGAAGGTATCATCAGCAGATATTTCAAGATTATTCCCTTAGCCAGTATATTCGTTGTTGTTATTGCCTCGGGCTTCCCTGATATTTATCCTTACCTGTCACCAATACAATGGCTAGATAATCTACTATTCGTAAAACTAACCGGTATATTTTTACTCATGATTTCTCTCATCTGGATATGGCTGTCACAAACCCAGATGGGCAATGCCTGGCGTATAGGAATCGATAATGAAAACAAAACACACTTAGTTGCAGATGGCTTGTTTCGAATTTCCCGAAACCCCATCTTTCTCGGGATGAAAGTCAATGTTATTGGTTTCTTACTTGTCATTCCTAACGCAGCCACTTTAGCTATTATGCTATTAACCTATATTGTCGTAGAGCTTCAGGTCGCACTTGAGGAACAGCATTTACTGGAATCACATGGTGATGACTATGTAAATTATTGTAAAAAAGTCCGGAGATGGCTATAAAAACAGGACATACTTAATAAATAAAGGTTATAAATGGAACTTAAAAGGATTATCTCGCTCTCAAACCTGTAACTATAAATATAAACAGAGAATAATTCCTCGCCCGTAAAATACCACCTGAAGAAAAGGGAGTGCGTAATCAATGAAAGCATCAGATTTATTTGTTAAGTGTCTGGAAGAAGAAGGAATTGAATATATATTTGGCATCCCGGGCGAAGAAAATGCCGACTTCATGATCTCACTCGAGAAATCAAAAAAAATTAAATTTATTTTAACACGACATGAACAAGGTGCAGCTTTTATGGCTGAAGTTTATGGTCGCTTAACAGGTAATCCAGCCGGTTGTTTAGGAACACTAGGACCCGGTGCAACAAACTTAATTACCGGTGTTGCAGATTCAAATATGGATCGCTCCCCCATGCTGGTTCTAACAGGTCAGGGCGCATCAACCCGTTTACATAAAGAATCACATCAAATTATGGATGTGGTTAAGATGTTTGAGCCGGTTACCAAATGGGCACAAACTATCCTTCACCCTAATAGTATTCCGGAAATTATTCGTAAAGCGGTGCGACTGGCGCGCACAGAAAAACCCGGTGCCTGTCATATTGAACTCCCCGAAGACATTGCAAAAATTGAAACGGATTCAAAACCACTTAACCCTTTACGCTTCCGTCGACCTGTTGCTGATGACAAAATTTTAAATCAGGCAATAGAACAAATTTTAGCTGCAAAACGTCCTATTATTATTGCCGGTAATGGCTGTATTCGTAAACGAGCCAGCAAACAGCTGCGTCTTTTATGTGAGAAAACAGGTATTGGTGTAATTAGTACCTTCATGGCGAAAGGCTGTGTTGATATGGATGAAGACTATTGTCTTTATACTATCGGTTTACAAGCAAAAGATGTGATTGCCTGCGCACTTGATCATGCTGATTTAATTATTACTCTCGGTTACGATATGGTTGAGTACCACCCAACTTTATGGAATCAGAATAAAGATAAAAATATAATCCATATCGATTTTTTACCTACTGAAATTGATGAACACTATCATCCTGAAACTGAAGTCATTGGTGATCTTGCCCACACACTGTGGATGATGAATGAGCGTTTCAATGAAGTCAAAGAATTTACTTTTGATTTTTCTCAACAACTTGCCACTCGTGAAACAATGCAAAAAGATCTCGGTACGCATGCTGATGACGATACCGAAGATCTTATTCGCCCGCAGAAAGTTTTATGGGATGTTCGCCAGGTTATGGGGGCTAAAGATATTTTGTTATCTGATGTTGGTGCCCACAAGATGTGGATTGCGCGTCATTATCAATGCCATGAACCGAATACCTGTTTAATTCCAAATGGTTTTTGTTCAATGGGCTTTGCCTTGCCCGGTGCAATAGCTGCCAGTATTGTTCACCCTGATCGCAACATACTTTCTATTTGCGGTGATGCCGGTTTTTTAATGAATGTACAGGAAATGGAAACAGCAAAACGCTTAAACTCAAATATTGTCGTAATGATTTGGGAAGATCATCAATATGGTCTCATTGCATGGAAACAGGAAAATGAATTCGGCCACCACACTGATTTATCATTTGGAAATCCTAACTGGCTGGAACTTGCCAGCGCATTTGGCTGGCATGGACATAAAGTCAATAATAGTCGTGATTTAGTTTCTGAACTAACTGAAGCCTTCAATGAAGATGGACCCAGTCTGGTTATTGTACCTATCGATTATCGTGAAAATATGATGCTAACTAAACGGCTCGGTGATATTGCCTGCCCGATTTAGCTTTATAATTATTACGATCACCACCGGCTATAGAACGACTTGGTACAACCTGAGGAAAAAACATTGAGCAACCACCACCCGCTACTCATTGCTGATATTGAAAAAACAGAACGAGATAAAATTACTGTTACAGCGCCCTTTGATGATTCTGAAATAGCCACACTTGATGCTGCAAACTCTACCGACGCAGAAAAAGCCTTAAGTACCGCGCATGCACTATTTAATGATAAATCAAAGTGGTTATCCGCTTCTCGGCGTATCGAAATACTCAATAAAACAGCCGTATTAATGCGAGAACAATTTGATGAGCTTGTTATTGTTGCTGCAGGTGAAGGCGGCAAACCATTAATGGATACACGCGTAGAAGTTGAACGCGCGATTGATGGCGTACTCAACTGTATTGAATGTATTCGCACCGATCACGGTAGCGAAATTCCAATGGGAATTAATCCTGCATCTGAAAAACGAATGGCTTTTACCCGCAGTGAACCCATTGGAGTCGTTGTTGCGATTAGCGCCTTCAATCATCCATTAAATTTAATTATTCATCAGGTTGGCCCTGCTATTGCAACAGGCTCCCCGGTTATTATTAAGCCGGCTGAAGATACGCCATTGTCCTGCTATCAGTTTATTTCTATTCTTCGTCAGGCAGGCCTGCCAGATGAATGGTGTCAGGCGCTGGTTGTATCTGATCTGGATGTTGCTACACAACTTGTTACAGACTCTCGCGTCGGCTTCTTTAGTTTTATTGGTAGTGCAAATGTAGGCTGGATGTTACGCAGCAAACTTGCACCGGGAGCAAGATGTGCACTGGAACATGGTGGAGTGGCACCTGCAATTATAGAAGCGGATGCTGATCTGGTAGAAACATTACCTTTGATTGCAAAAGGCGGTTTTTACCATGCGGGCCAGGTTTGTGTATCTGTACAACGTGTTTATTGTCAAAAAAGTGTGGTGAAAGTTGTTGCATCAAACCTCGCCAAGATGGCAAATAAATTAATTGTGGGTGATCCAACAGAAGAAAAAACCGAAGTTGGCCCCTTAATACGCAAAGCAGAAATTGAACGCATTAGTAAATGGGTTAACGATGCGGTTAAAGAAGGTGCAGAATTATTGGCGGGCGGAAAGATAGAAGGAAATTGCTACCTGCCAACCGTTTTATTAAATCCATCCGAAACATCAACGGTATCAACTAAAGAAATTTTTGGTCCCGTTATCTGCATCTATACTTATGACAATATAGATGATGCTATAAATAAAGCCAATTCACTTCCTTTTGCTTTTCAGGCTAGTATTTTTACTAAAAATATTGATAATGCCCTGCATGCTTACAAGCAACTTAATGCCAGTGCGGTGATGATCAATGATCATACTGCATTTCGGGTTGATTGGATGCCATTTGCTGGTTTACGACGCTCAGGTTTGGGAGTTGGTGGTATTCCGCATACATATCATGATATGCAAATCAAAAAAATGATGGTGTTAAAGTCTAATAAGATTTAGTTAATCTATTATCTTAGGTAAAACATGCTATATTTAGCTGACTATCAGCTAGCATATCTATTGCATGGACACATTGACCGACATATTTCAAAATGAAGATATTGACGAAGCAAACTATCGTTATTATTTTGCTAACAAATATGCCTACTTAATAGGAGGTATCGCACACCTTCTGTTTATACCCATTTTTTACCAGTTAAACCTTATGGTTTTAATGGTATACAATTTTTTTAGTGTGCTTGCCTTTACCTTATCCTTTGTTCTTAATCGCAAAGGATATCATGCCCTTAGTACCCTGCCCGCAACTATCGAAGTTATGACTCATGCTATTCTCACCGTTTATTTTATCGGTTGGGAAAGTGGTTTCTTTTATTATACCTTAGCCATTATCCCTATGGTTTTTTCAGTACCAACTATTTCTAACGTGCAAAAAATCATATTGACGTTACTTGTTTCAGTTTTCTTTGTTTCTCTAAAATATTTTTCAAACACTCACATCCCGCTAGTCCAACTAGATGAAAATTTATTACATACAATATATTACGCAAATAGCTTTTTCATGATTATCAGTATTGCTGCATTAGTACACTACTCGGGACTTGGTTCAAAAATAACAGAAGATAAAATAGGTAAAGAAAGACAAAAAGCCAATACTGAAAACGAGGCAAAAAGTATCTTTCTCGCAAACATGAGTCATGAATTACGCACACCTTTAAATGCTATCATCGGCTACAGTGAAATGCTAAAAGATGATGCAGACGAACAAGGGCTTGAACAAAACTCAAAAGATTTAGCCAAAATAACCCGCGCAGGTAACCACTTGGTATCATTAATAGACAGTGTACTTGATTTAACCAAAATCGAGTCGGGGAAAATGCCTATTGAATATCAGCCTGTTGATATATCACCATTAATTAATGAAGTTATCTCGACTATAAGACCAATGGTAGAAAAAGAAAACAACACTCTTATTATAAATTGTGATGATGATTATGGATATGCCTGTATCGATTCCATCAAAGTTAAACAAATATTTTTTAACCTGTTAAGCAATGCCTGTAAATTTACAAAAAATGGTGAAATTAATCTCAATGTATATAAAGAAAAAACCAATAATAAGGAATGGTTCTGTTTTAGAATAGTCGACACAGGAATAGGCATTCCAGAAGATAAAATTGATGTTCTATTTCAGCCCTTTATGCAGGCTGAAATTTCTACAACACGTCTGTATGGCGGGACAGGTCTGGGCTTAACCATCACGAAACATTTCATCACACTTATGCAGGGAACAATAAAAGTCGAGAGCGAACTCGATAAAGGTTCTTCTTTTTTAGTGAAAATACCTACTGATCAAAAAAATTGTCAAAACTAATATAAATATGGATATTATATGAACAAGCAATTTGAAAAAGTTATCTCGCCTCAAAAATTCACCCCAAAAATCATTGAAGAAGAAATTGATTTTGAAGGAGTTTGGCAAAACAATAAGTCATGGGTATTTTCCAACTTGTCTCATATTGCCTACTTTCAACATGCTCAGATTCAAACTTACATGGATAAACTGGGGGCAACAAAAACTATTTGTTATGACATCAAAGGTGCTCAGGCTTTTCTTTCCTTATGGAAGGATAAAGCGGTATTATCTTTTCGTGGAACGCAATCTGCTGAATATAAAAAAAAGAAACATAAAAAATTAAGTTTATATCGAAAAATACTGATCAAGTTATTTATCAAACTTCCGATTAATCCTTTTTCTTTACTCTTTCTTAGTAACGATGTGATTGCCGATTTAAAATTTTTTCACAGCTCTTTTGATAAAAAAACAAACGTCAGCGTACACAGCGGCTTTTTAGAAGAAATAAATAAACTATGGAATAGTATTTCAGCAGATATTAAACAGTATGCTTCAACTATTCCTGTCTGGGTAACAGGTCACAGTCTTGGCGGAGCTATGGCAACTCTGGCCGGTATGAAATATAAGTTTGAAGCAGTCACAACCTTTGGTGAGCCCCGTGTCGGACGAAAAATCAACCTGGCTTTTCAGGCAAAAAATCATGTTCGTTATGTAAATGGAAATGACCCTGTAACAAAATTACCGCCAAAGTTCTTTTCTTATTATCAACATCATGGAGATAAGATAAGCATAAGAGATCATGATGGAAGTACCAGTGCCATTTACGATCATTCTATTATTTATTATTCCGAAAACATTAACTATTTACTACCAGAGAATTAAAAAGTTTAATTAGCGAGAAGTTAATCAAGTATCATTTGCCAACTTAATGGTAAACCAGAATGTTGTGCCCAGTTTTGCAGAGCTTTCAACGCCAATTTCACCCCCCATTAACTCGATTAACTGTTTTGTAATATTCAGGCCCAGCCCTGTTCCCTCACTATTAGAATCAGTATCTATAATTCTCTCATAAGGATTGAATAAAAGCGCTATTTTATCATCGCTAATACCCAAGCCGGTATCGATAACCTTGATGCAAAGTACTTTGCCATTCTTTTTTTCAGCCTGTAATGTAACTGTTCCTCCCTCAACATTGTATTTTATTGCATTAGATACCAAATTAATCATCACCTGATTTATACGAGTATTATCGGCTGAAACAATATACTTATTATTAGCCCCAACCTTATCGATTATTGTTATATTTTTCTCGTTTGCCAGAGGTTGAATTAAGGTTATGCATGAAGAAAAAACATCGGCAAGTAAAACATCCTGTAAATCAAGCTGAAGTTTTCCCGCTTCAATAGATGCAAGATCAAGAACTTCATTTACTAATCGAAGTAAATGTTTTCCTGCTACGTTAATCTCTCCTAGCATGTCATTCTGATTATCCGTTACCGGCTCATCTTTATCATGAGTCATTAATTCTGAGAATCCAAGGATAGCATTTAGTGGTGTACGTAATTCATGACTCATACGTGAAAGGAAGTCGGACTTGGCTTTATTTGCATTATTCGCATTTTCAGTTGCCTGCAAGAGTTGTTCTGTACGTTCAAGCACTCGTAGTTCGAGTTCATCACGTGCCTGCTTAAGCTTTTCTTCGGAGCTTGTCACCCGACGAGTAATAAAATATGCAATTAATAAACTTATAACAATAATACAAACGGCTAAAACAACAATAATAATTTCTGTTTTATAAAAATCCTGCCTTGCCTTTTCAACGGATTTCCTGGCATTTTTTTGCTGTAGCAACATCATCTTAGTCAAACCGTTATAAGCTCTGTACTGTTCAGGAATTGCAGTCGTCAACAATAAGTTCTGCGCATCTTTTAACTTATCATTAAAAATCAATTCTGCTACACGACGCTGAAGCGGGCCGATCAGTCGCATGGCTTTCTCTTCTTTATTGAAAAGAACCCGCTCTTCTTTATCAAATGACATTTGTTTTAATGCTTCATAACCCGCCATGAATTTAGAGCCATTATCATTGAACAACATCCATTCTTCATCCAGCTTAAGAACGTCATCAATTATACTCATTTTTGTTAAATGACCTGTGCGCTCTCTTGCCGCAGTACGCATTTGTAATATCAGATCATGTTTTAAATTATTAGTATGAACAATGTTATCAAAACGCTGAAGATTTATTTTATGGATGGCGAGACTAATACTGACTAAAATAACCATTAAGATAACAACAACAGCAAAACCAAAGTAAAGTATAGATTTTGTATTATTATTTTTAATTTTCAACATAAATTATTTTATTAAGAACAGGGTTTAATATTCATTATATTTTTTAGCACTGCCTTGTACTTTATCTGCCGGATAGCGTTTTTCATTAATAGCAATTTTATCTTCAACATACTTTGGCAGGTCAACATCAAGTTTCGTTGCCAGCCGGGTTAAATAGATATAGATGTCTGCCATTTCAAAAGCGACCTCATCAAGTTTTTCTTTACTTAAATGATGGCTTTGCTCTTCTGTTAACCACTGGAAATGTTCTGTTAACTCGGCCGCTTCAACACTTAATGCCATCACCAGATTTTTTGGTGCGTGAAATTGATCCCAGTCCCTATCCATAGCAAATTTAGCCAGTCTTTTTGATAACGTTTCAAAGTATTCATTCGACATGAGCCCCCCCCTTTAAATAAGTTATTCGACTAAATTAGTAAAAGTTATCACATGTTATCGGTATAAAGGCATATCTACAATAAATGTTAGGCATAAAAAAACCCGGGCAAACCCGGGTTTTTATTTTAAAGGATATAAGCTCAATGTAACCGCATGGTCATACCCGCTTCATGAATATGTTTATTAAGTTTCAAACAATACCAGTCGTCCTTGTTGATGAGTTTTGTCGTTCCATCAAGGTATTGAATTAAAACCCGATGTAATTTTTCCTCATCAAACATAACTAGCTTAACTTTAATAAGCTGCCCGGTCAGATTAACAAACCATGACCCGACGGTTGGATCTTGAACATGAAACATCATTTTATTCCTTAAAATTTCATTCTCTTTCCATAATTCTAGCAAATTTACTATGTAAATAAGCGCAAAATGTCACAAAATGTGTCTTGACATTAAAATTGATATAGAAGCCGTGAAAGTGTTGAAATTCACAGGGATAGTAGAACAGCTGCTCTAGCCTCTCGTTGTTCAAAGCCTCGAAAATCTTTCCACGGGCACGGAGGGACTAGAGAACAAGGCAAAAGCTAATGAAAAAGCGGAGTGTACGATGAGTACATGAGCATTCGTGTGCTTCATAGCATAAGAACATCCATGTTCAAATACATGAGCATTTTGAGCTGATTTTTAACGCCGTAATCTAGCTTCTCGTTGTTCAAGCTATTCGTCGGTGACGCAACCGTGAGAAGCATCTTTCACTGACTTAATGAACTTATAAAGCGTCCCTCTGGTCGCCTTATAAGGTGGCATCACCCACGCTTCCTTACGCTTTGCTAGCTCATCATCCGTTAAATCTACTGTTAAACTATTGGTGTTTGCATCAACGGTAATGACATCCCCGTTTTTCACCAGGCCGATTGGCCCACCTTCTTGCGCTTCCGGCACAACATGCCCAATGATAAAACCGTGAGAGCCACCTGAGAAACGGCCATCGGTAATCATTGCCACATCAGAACCTAAACCTGCCCCCATAATAGCCGAGGTAGGTGTTAGCATTTCAGGCATGCCGGGGCCGCCTTTGGGGCCTTCATAACGAATAACAATGACATCGCCTTTCTGGATTTCATTGTTTTCCAGCCCTTTCATCATATCTTCTTCGCAATCATAAACACGTGCGGGGCCGGTAAAGGTTAAACCTTCTTTACCGGTTATTTTTGCAACTGAACCGCCAGGAGCAAAGTTACCTTTTAAGATACGAATATGTCCGGAGTCTTTAATCGGTTTATCCAGCGGCGTAATAATGTCCTGCCCTTCTTTTAAACCCGGCAAGTCTGCTAAATTTTCTGCAATGGTTTTACCGGTTACGGTCATGCAGTCGCCATTGATTAAACCGGCTTCAAGCAGATACTTCATTACCGCGGGAATACCCCCTACATCATGCAGGTCTTCCATCACATATTTACCACTGGGTTTGAGATCCGCAATAAACGGAATACGATCACTCACACTCTGGAAATCTTCTATTTTTAAATCAACATCCACTGCGCGCGCCATCGCTAATAAATGTAATACAGCATTGGTTGAACCACCTAATGCCATCACCATCACCATGGCGTTTTCAAAGGCTTCACGCGTCATAATGTCACGAGGCTTAATATCTTTTTCAAGTAAGTTCATTACCGCAGCACCGGCACGAACACATTCATCCATTTTTTCAGGATCAACTGCCGGTGTACAAGAACTGTATGGCAGCGTCATACCCATGGCTTCAATGGCAGATGCCATGGTATTTGCTGTGTACATACCGCCACATGCACCTGCTCCCGGACATGAGTGTTTTACAATATCACTACGCTCTTCTTCATCAATTTTTCCGGCAATAAACTCACCATAACTCTGGAAGGCCGAAACAATATCTAAACTTTTGCCATGTGAATGACCAGCACGAATCGTACCGCCATAAACCATTAACGAAGGTCGGTTTAAACGTCCCATTGCTATCATCACACCGGGCATATTTTTATCACAACCGGGAATCGAAATATTGGCGTCATACCACTGAGCCCCCATAACGGTTTCAACCGAATCGGCAATAATTTCACGGGACTGTAACGAGTAGCTCATACCATCGGTGCCCATCGAAATACCATCACTCACACCAATTGTATTAAAACGCATGCCTACCATACCGGCGGCTTCCACACCTTCTTTGACTTTGGCAGCTAAATCATTCAAATGCATATTGCAGGTGTTCCCTTCCCACCAGACACTGGAAATACCCACTTCAGGTTTCTTCATATCAGCATCGGTCATACCTGTGCCAAAAAGCATCGCTTGTGATGCACCTTGCGATTTAGGCTCAGTAATACGTTTACTGAATTTATTTAACTCACCCTTCTTGCTGCTCATGTGAAACTCTCCGTTACTCGTTCTGGCAATACATTAATTTCTGAAAATATAAGCTCTAAAAAATAAAGTCAGGTATTATAAGACAAAGTTGGCAAATAACTGAATCAAACATTAAATTTTCGACATATTGACCGATAATTATATTAAGTTTTGTGGCATTAGGTGCATTTTTGCTTTTATTCGCTAAATACAGAAAAAATTATTTTATTACGAGTTGTATTTTATCACTCTGTAGCGCATCTGTGTCTGCTTCATTTACTTTATCCAAATTGCCTGCATCTAATCCTGCAGCAACAGTAACAACAAATACAGTTCCTTTAGAAGTTCAGCGCAAACTTTTTCTTCAGGCAGAAACCGCTCTCAAACTTGGCCGTTACAACAAGTATCGAAAAATTGAGCATCGCTTAAATAATTATCCTCTTTATCCTTATTTACGTTTTATCGAACTGCAACGAAACATTAAAAAAACCTCAACCCAAAAAATTCAGCAGTTTTTACAAATCTATCACAACACCCCTTTAGCCAATAAGCTCTATTTTCGCTGGATAAATTCTTTAGCTCGTCAGGGACGCTCACAAGCACTGGTACAATATTTCCGCCCGACACAGAACACCCGACTGCTCTGTCACTATGCCAATGCATTACATAAAACAGGCAATAAAGGCAGTGCCTTTTCTCTAATGGGCGAATTATGGCAAACAGGAAGTTCTCTCCCCAAAAGCTGTGATCCAATATTAAAAAAATGGAAAAAAGCCGGATATATGACAAGCTCAAGATTATGGCGACGTATCCATCTGGTAATGAACAAAGGTAAACGCCGTCTTGCTAGTTACATTGGTAAATCTTTGCCGAAAAAGGAACGTTTCTGGCTGTCATTGTGGAAAAAAGTACAACGGCAACCGGAATATGTGCTCAAAGCCGATCAACACTTTAACGACCGGCACTCTCCTATCATGCACTGGATACTCGTTGATGGCATGACTCGTTTAGCCCGCAAAAAGCCATTAATGGCAGCTAAATACTGGCAGGATATTCGTGAAAAATATAACTTTAACGAAGAAGAAAAAGAAAGAATTAAGCGCCGTCTGTCTCTTTCATTAGCCCGGGCCGCTACACCATTAAGTCGGGAAACACTCAAGGAACTCAAACTTGAGAGCCATGATGTTCAGGTCATTACGCCGCATATTCTTTCAGCCATTGGTGATAAAGACTGGGAAGGTGCTTTAGCCTGGCTAAATAATTTAAAATCCAAAGAACGTAACAGTGAACGCTGGCTCTACTGGCGTGCACGCGCACTTGAAGAAATGGGGCGTCTGGAAGAAGCTCGTTCACTGTATTTACAAATTACCGATAACCGCTCTTATTACAGTTTTTTAGCCGCTGACCGAATTGGTGATCGGTATCAGCTCACCCACCGGCCGCTCAATAGCCCCGCAGCCGAGCTCACCAAACTTCAACACATTCCAGCCGTTGCTCGCGCCGGTGAGCTATATCATTTAAAACGAATTGTTGATGCACGCCGGGAATGGCATTTTGCCATCCAGCAAATGGATAAAAAACAGTTACTTATGGCGGCTCAACTCGCCAATAAATGGGGTTGGCATGATCGCAGTATTATCACACTCGCTCTTGCCCAGCACTGGGATGATCTTGAACTCCGCTTCCCGCTGGCGCATAAAAATTATATTGAAAAACAGGCCAAACGAGAAAACATTAACCCTGCCTGGGCTTTTGCCGTTATCCGGCAGGAAAGCGCCTTTACGACTGACGCACGCTCTTCCGCCGGCGCACTGGGACTGATGCAGCTCATGCCACGTACCGCTCGTCAGGTTGCCCGCTCCCTCCGAATCAAACGCCCCAAGCGACGTGATTTATTAAAAAGTAATATCAATATCAAACTTGGGGTTCGTTATCTTCGCAAACTTAAGGAACGGTTTAACGGAAGTTCTGTGCTCGCAACCGCGGCCTACAATGCTGGCGGATGGCGTGTAAAAGGCTGGTTGCCCAAAGAAGAAGCCCAGAGTGCCGACTTATGGATTGAAAACGTACCCTTTACTGAAACCCGTAAGTACCTTAAGCGAGTACTCACTTACACCATCATCTATGAGCAAAGGTTAGGGTTAGAAGGTAAGCCATTATTAGAGCGTATGCTGCCTATTTCCAGTAGCGGCAAGAAACTCTGACAATCCATCAATATTTTTAAAGAGAGTTTTTTCTTGCCGATATAACTACTGTTACCACTTAAAATCCGGAGTAAAAAATGCTGACTATTTTCCTCACCACACTTTCAGGCTTAGTTCTTTTTACAATGGGTTTCTATTTAGGTAATCAAGTTGGTAGCACTCGACATATTCGTAAACAACTCGAAAAAGTAAGGTCAAATAAACAGCACTAACGGCTTTTCAGTCTAATAGACCTTTTACTTTATAGTCTTCATACAAAGCTCCTGTCGAAATAAAGAAGTTAGAAAACAATTTTTTGATATGTTAGTTTTAGACAGGCAGTCTATTACAGCAACTGAAAACCTGAATAATCACAAATGAAGTCAAATGTCTAAAATAAATATCATTAATAAATTATCCATAAAAAATAAAACCTATTTATTGGTTTTATTAAGTGCGGCTGTCGCCCTCATTTTACTCTTTGTATCCAATAACGGGCTTAACGCAATTCGTTCAGAACAAACGCATTTAGACTTTTTATCCAATATTGAACGCTATACAAACAATTTAATTCATGAAGAGCAACAATATCGCCTAAACACAAACGGTTCAGTCTACAACTTAACTGCCGCAAATCAGGCTTATGAAAATGCACTTAATTATGTTGATAAAATATATAAAACACTGGATAAAGCAAATTCTTTAAATGATAAAAGCCTTGTTGTTGAACATGCAAAAAACACTCGCGTAGCCACGGACCGTTATAAAAAATTATATTTAGAAGCAGTTTCTATTTTAACGGAACTGAACAATCAGGCCACCATTCTGGAAAGAGAAGGTGAAGTCATTACATTAAATATTCAGGCGTATGTTGAAGCAAAACGTGTAGAAGTTAAGAAAAAACTATCACAAAAAACAATAGAAAAAATCAATAACGGTTCAAATATCTGGCAATACACTTATGTCACCCGGTTACATGAAAAAAAGTATCGCCTAAGCCCGGATGATTCGGTATTGAAAGCTTTTAAACATGACTATGCCTTTATGACTAGCGAATGGCATCGCCTCAAAAAAATGTCAGATCAAAAATTTGAGTTTGAAAAGCTCAAGGAATTTAATATTGCCTCGCAAAAATATAAAACAGCGATGTTAAGGTGGGTTGAGCTGAATAGGCAATTAGTCAACGACATTTTACCTAAAATGAAAGAGCTGGGAAAGACGGTTATTTCAAATGCCATCCATTCAGCTAATCAGTCTGTTAAACAAATGGCAGATAAGAGTAATAATATTGCTCTAACATTACTTTTAATTAGCGTATTTACTATCAGCTTGGGAATTATTATTGGTGCATTCATTGCCCGTTCTATTTCTTCTCCTTTAGGTAAACTAAAAGAACATGCCCTTGATATTAGTAATGGCAAGTATGAAGCAAAAATAGACATATCGTCTAAAGATGAAATAGGCCAGCTGGCAGATGCTTTCAATGAAATGTCTTCTGCCATAGCCGATGAAATGGCAAGGCGCGAGAAAGCGGAAGAGGCTCAACGCCGCTCTCAAAAAATGGATGCTGTTGGTAAGCTAACCGGCGGTATTTCTCACGATTTTAATAATCTTCTTACCATTATTCTCGGAAATACAGAATTACTTCAAGATATTGTCGGTAATAATCAGGATGCGCTGCAACATATTAATGATATTGAAAAAGCAGGGTTACGAGCCTCAACACTCACACGACAATTACTGAATTTTTCTCGTGGCGAAGCAACGCAAATTACAATACATAATATTAATCAATCAATTAGTGAGATGACTGAAATCATTAAACGTTCTGTCACTCCTGAAATTGAAGTTAATTATAATCTGTCACAGGATTTATGGTTAAGTGAAATTGATAAAGGCGACTTTAGCGATGCTCTGCTCAATCTCTGCAATAACGCGCGAGACAGCATGGCAAGTCATGGCGCTCTAACGATTAAAACAGAGAACATTGAGGTTGATGAAGAATTTTCTAAACAAACCCCCGGATTGGTGCCAGGAGAATATATCCACTTAACGATATGCGACACAGGGCAAGGAATACCGGACAAAATTAAAGACCGCATCTTTGAGCCCTTCTTTACAACAAAAGATCTCGGTAAAGGAACCGGACTTGGACTTGCCATGGTTTACGCCTTTGTTCATCGCTCCAAAGGTTACATAAAATATGACTCGGAAGTTGGCGTAGGTACCTGTTTTCATATTTATTTACCGAAAACCGAAGGAGAAGAAACCATCCTTTAAATTAAATTTATGGGGCTTGTCCGGTTTTCTTCTATCGAATCCCTCCCAGATTCAAACCTTCGGTCAATAATTTATAAAGAATAAAAGTCGCAAAAAGGACAACGCAACTAATAACTAAATACCCTATCCCCATGCTAATATTGAGCCACAAACCATAACCTTCATTAGCGTTTTTAGATTTATGCCCAAGAATCACAATAATAAGTGAATATAAGGGAATAAAATAAACCAGTAATTCTAAAAATCGTGACAACATTCCTGGTAAGTGTATAAGTCGATCCAGTAATGAGCCCCCAATAAAAACAACAGGAAATACAAGCACCGTAAATATCGCAAGACCTATCGCTATTTTCCCTAACATGATATTTCTATTTTCCCAATCATATACATAATGGCTTTACCCGATATGCAAACTCTATCATTTAAATCAAAACAACTCACTTCTCCGCCTCGAGTAGATACCTGCTTTGCAAACATCCCTTTTTTACCCAGTTTTTTAGACCAGTAGGGTATAAGTTGTGTGAATGCAGAACCGGTTACAGGGTCTTCATTAATTCCATATTTAGGAGCAAAAAACCTTGTCACAAAATCATACCGACTTCCTTCAGCTGTAATTATCACACCTCTCAAATCTAATTCAGAAAGCATCAATAGATTAGGTTTTGCTTTTAATACTTCTTCTTCATTTTTAAAAACAATAATATAATCTTCTGACTTCAGGCACTCAACAGGTGCTATTTCAAAGGCCTTTAATATTTTCTCCGGTACTGAACATATAACAGGTTCTTGAGATGGAAAATTCATTTCCAACCAGGAGTCATTTCTTTCAACCGTTAAAATTCCACTTTTTGATAAAAATAAAATTTTATTTTCTTTATAGTTTAAGAAATTAAATAAGATATAAGCTGCTGCTAATGTGGCATGACCACACAAATTTACTTCATGAACTGGTGTGAACCACCTTATTTCATAACCCGTTTCAGCGGGAACAAAGTAGGCTGTTTCAGACAAATTATTTTCCGCTGCTATTTTTTGCATTAGCTCATCAGGTAACCATTTTTTTAATGGGCAGATTGCAGCGGGGTTTCCTTCAAAAGCTTTATTGGCAAATGCATCGACTTGATAAAGTGTAATTTCCATTTTTTCACTCTTTTCTGAAATAAAGATTAAATGCTTTATTTAGTTACCTTATTATATCCCCGTCCATGCAATAGGGAATAATTGCCAGTTTAATAACTTTGCAATCTAAATATCCTATCAATACGATTAATTTTTTTAGCAAAGCTTTCTGCTGTACTGAAGCCAAAAACCACATTTAATCGTCAATATTTATATAATAATCAGCATGTTAAAGATAACACTTGATTAACATTCTAGAAGTATTGTATAAATACGTAAGTTTTACGAAATAACTGGCAAAATTTTAAACAAAAATACATTAAATACACAATTTAGACGTCACCATGCACCATATAAATCAACAGCTTACAATACATACTTTACAAATCACTTTAACTTGGTTATATTAGCTTCAGAAATGAGGAGGATATAGCAATGACAGAACAACTCAATATTCCGGTTTACGAAGTAAAAGAAGTTAGCCTAGAGCAGGCAATTTTACTCATCGCCTCTGAGCAGGAAAAAGAACAAACAATTTATAAGGAATCAGCGGAGCGAATGCTCCAGCTTTGTGCGTAACGGACAATTTTAAATCAAGTTCACCCCCGGCTGATCCTAGGTGCGACGGCATCTGGATCAGCCACCCTTAATTTTTTCTCCGGTAAATTTAAAAGAGCAAACTAAAATTTACTCTTTACATGGCATTCTTAACTAAACGCTGAAATAACCTGATCTTCGTATAAAATACGATCTGCAAGAATTTCACCCAGACTCGATAAATCCTGATCTAATGATGACAGGTTCTTACCTTTTTGCTCTGCTTCATATTTGTCATTAAAATCAAGAAATTGTTCTGTCGTAACAGAAATATTTGGGTAGATTTTTTCAGCCACTTCGCGAACACTTGTTCTGCGCTCGCTACCATCTTCAATAAAACGATATAACTGGAAGTGTGCACTTGCAGTGTAGTCCATTAATGTTTCACAGAACTCTTGTAAAACTACAGTTACATCTTCTTCTTTGAATGGTCGTAATCCTGCAAGTTCACTATAGAGTGATAATGTCTCTTTACGTGCACCTAATAATGAATCCATTTTTTGACGTGACTCAGCACGGACTTTATTTGTCGTACTCATATTATTCTCCGATTCTTGCTTTGCTTTTATTCGTTAGTTTTGCAATGTTCTTATAGTGGGTCAACTATCTTACGACAGCCACATTATTGCAATAGTTAAAATGTAACAAAGTATTGCAAGATTTGGGCCGCCTTATTTCCTATAAACTGTATGGTTAAAATTCAACATCAAATTTTCGCCGTCGAGCTTAACTACGCTATAATAGTGAACTCTATTTTATAATATCAACGTAGCGTTCAAATTTATCCTATTTTAATGCTCAAGCAGGTTTCAAAGCATGGTTAATAAGCCCCACACTCCCGAATTACTTTTGCCTGCCGGCACCATTAGAAATATGCGCTATGCCTTTGCCTATGGAGCTGATGCTGTTTATGCCGGCCAGCCACGTTACAGCTTGCGCGTAAGAAATAATGACTTTACCTTGGAAAATCTAGAGACCGGAATTAACGAAGCACACCAGCAAGGTAAAAAGTTTTTTGTTGCCAGTAACTTAATGCCGCATAACAGTAAAATTAAAACCTACATGGCAGATATGGCACCGGTTATTGCAATGAAACCCGATGCTTTAATTATGGCTGACCCCGGTTTAATTATGATGGTCAGAGAAAAATGGCCAGAGGTACCGGTTCATCTTTCAGTTCAGGCAAACACGGTTAACTATGCGGCAGTAAAATTTTGGCAATCCATGGGGGTTAGTCGAATTATCTTGTCTCGTGAATTGTCTTTAGAAGAAATTGAAGAAATCCGCCAACAGTGCCCGGACATGGAGATTGAAGTCTTCGTCCACGGTGCTTTATGTATTGCCTACTCGGGTCGTTGTTTATTATCCGGCTATTTTAATCATCGAGATCCTAATCAGGGTACCTGTACCAATGCCTGCAGATGGGAATACAAAGTACATGAAGCCGATGAAAACGAAATGGGTGATGCACAAAAAATAGAATTTGATGCCATGGCAGCCATCAATACACCTGAAGCATTTCCGGAAGTTAAAGTTCAGCGTCATCCTTTAGCGGATAAAACATATTTAATCGAAGAAACTAACCGACCCGGTCAGCATATGCCGATTATGGAAGATGAGCATGGTACCTATATCATGAACTCAAAAGATTTACGGGCAATTCAATACATAGATCGCTTAACGAAAATTGGTGTGGACTCTTTTAAAATTGAAGGTCGTACAAAATCGTATTATTACGTTGCGCGTACTGCACAACTCTATCGTCAGGCTATAGAAGATGCAATTGCCGGTAAAGAATTTGATGCCAACCTTTTTGGGAAACTAGAAGGACTTGCCAACCGCGGCTATACCGAAGGTTTTTATGATCGCCATCCAAAACAGGATTACCAGAATTATTTAACCGGTCACTCAAACAGTAACCAGCAAAAATTTGTTGGTGAAATTAAGAGTTATGATGCAGAAAAAGGCTTGGCCGAAGTATTGGTGAAAAACAAGTTTGCTGTCGGTGATTCTATTGAAGTCATTTCTCCAAGTGGAAACCAGACAATCACGCTAAGTCATATGGAAAATTTAAAAGGCGTCGAGATGCAAGAAGCTCCCGGAGGTGGTTATGAAATTCGTATTCCTCTCCCGCAAGCAAATTATGAGCAGGCATTAATCGCAGTTAATCTATAAGTTTGTAATTCATAGTGCTTTCACATGAATATTATTAAGCCTATATTTTATGGAATACCGTCATACCATAAACATAAACATAAACATAAACATAAACATATTTTATTATTCTCTAATTTTCTTAAGTAATAAATGACCATGAGATAACAAGTAAAGAATTTCTCTGGTTTGCCGCTATACTATGTAATATGAACTTTATTACTCCCAACTCGCTTTATCTTTGTATTGATCAAGGTGGTCACGCCAGCCGTGCTATTATTTTTAATCAACAAGGTGAAATGGTTGCCAGTGCCTACCATGATATTAAAACCGAACACCCCGCCAAGCATTATGTAGAAATGGATGCCGAAGAGGTGATTGAATCAATAAAGTCATCAATTCAGCAAGTTTTAGAAAATATCGGTGAGAAAAAAAGTCTTATTATTTCTGCCGGACTTGCAACCCAACGCTCAAACATTGTCTGCTGGAATAAAGTAACAGGTGAAGCTTTATCACCTGTCATCAGCTGGCAAGACCGACGCAACACTGACTGGCTTGAACAATTTAATGATAAAAATGAAGCCATTCACAAGATCACCGGTTTATTTTTATCACCTCATTATGGAGCCAGTAAACTTCGCTGGTGTCTTGAGAATATTCCTGAAATAAAAGCAGCACTCGATGACAATAAACTTGCTTTTGGACCGATGGCAAGTTTTATCTCTTTTCGTCTGGTAAAAGAAAAGTTTCTTCTGGTTGATCCGGTTAACGCTTCTCGCACCCAATTATGGAATTTGAAAAATCATACATGGGATAAGGAGTTACTCAAACTATTTGATATCCCTATGTCCGCCCTACCCTATTGTGTTCCTTCAATACATCATTACGGAACAATTGAACTGGATGGTTTTAATATTCCGTTACGGCTTGTAACCGGCGATCAATCCGCAGCCATGTATGCTTATGGACATCTGCAAGCCGATACTGCATATATTAATACCGGCACAGGTGCTTTTCTTTCACGCTCATCCGGGCCTTTAGCTTTATATAGTCGACGCTTACTCACCAGTCTTATCTTTCGCGACAGCGAGCTTCATGCCGATAGTCAAAATCACTTTGTACTTGAGGGCACCGTAAACGGAGCAGGTAGCGCATTAGAATGGCTGGGAAAACAATATCCGGATAGCTCTATTTTTACCAGTTTATCACAATGGTTAGACGAAATAGAAAAACCGCCTCTGTTTTTAAATGGCGTTTCCGGTTTAGCCTCTCCTTTCTGGCGACCTGACTTTGTTAGCAAATTTAACCGTCAGGCGGATCTGAATGAAAAGGCAGTGGCGGTAATAGAAAGTATTATATTTTTACTGCAAGCCTGTCTGGATGAAATGAGTAAACTCTCGTCTCCCCCCGAACAAATTCAAATTACAGGTGGACTGGCATCATTAGATGGAATGAATCAGCGACTTGCAGATTTATCCGGCTTACCGGTTTACTGTCCAACCGAGTGTGAAGCAACGGCAAGGGGCACAGCTTATTTATTAGCCGGCCAACCTTCTCACTGGCCGGAAGATGATGCAGGAAAATGGTTTAAACCAGAAAATAACGATGCCTTACAACAGCGCTATCAGGAATGGATGAAACTGATGCTAGATAATATGAGAGCTATTTAGCTATACCGATATATTTTTCTGTATCAGCATCAAACCTTTCAAGACAGCGTTGTGAACAGAAAATATATTTTTTATTGTTAAATTCAGTAGTAATGGTTGCTGTCCATTCATCGACTCTCATGCCACAAACAGGATCATGAACCCAGAAATGTTTTTCTGATTTTCTGTCCCGAATAGCACCATCTTCCAGCCACAAAACACGATCAGCAATCTCTTCAACCCGAGGGTCATGCGTCACCATAAGTACAGCACAACCATCATCACGCGCAATATCATGCAGAATCATCATGACTTCCTGACCTTTGTGTGAATCAAGGTTACCTGTCGGTTCATCTGCCAGAATAATAGGCGGTTGATTTATTAAAGCGCGGGCAATTGCAACACGTTGTTTTTCTCCACCGGATAATGTATTTGGTAAAGCATATCGGCGTTTAGTCAAATCCAGCCTGTCTAGCAATTTATCAAGACGTAACTTTGCCGCAGCTATACCGCCTGTATTTAATTGTGCAGGGAAAAGAATATTTTCTTCGACCGTTAAGGCTTCCAGCAAATTAAATGCCTGAAAAACAAAACCAATTTTCCTTGCTCTCAAGGCAGCAAGTTCTGTATTCGTCATAACACTAATGTCCATACCATCAATAATCACTTTACCTGATGTTGGACCTAACAATGCACCAAGCATTGACAGCAATGTTGTTTTACCTGAGCCCGATGGCCCCATAATAAGTACTAACTCGCCACGTTTAATATTTAAACTAACATTATCAACTGCCCGTACTTCAGATGTATCGTGCCCGAATATTTTACTTAAATTATTTGCTTCTAAAATTGTTTTTGCTGTCATGAACTAAACCTTATCCTTTAAAGACAGTCATAGGATCAACCTTGGCTACTATATGTGCGGCTATTAGTGAAGCCACAACGGCAACCGGTATTGCGATGATGGCAAGAGGAACAAACTGATTTAAATGTATCGTTAAATTCAGTTGCGGAATAAAGACAGGCAACCAGATAAGTAAAGTATATGAAAGCAACAAGGTCACAAGTAACCCAAGCCCGGTTATAACAACACTCTGACACAGTGCGGCCAAATAAATACTCCCGTTACTAAAACCTAATGCTTTAGCAACGGCAAGCTCCTGTTTTTTTCGAGCAATAAGTGAGTAAGCAGTAAAGGCAACAATAAGTGTTGCCAGCAAGGTACCGATGGCTGTCATCATTCGAAGAATCTCTGCTCCCATTTGAACTGCCAGTGTCCAGTCACTATCAATAAAATCTTTATTACTTAATACATTTACTTTATCTATTTCATTTTTAATACTTTTAATTAAGCTTTGCGTTTTAACTCCCGGCTTTGCATTAACCATGATGTAACTAAACTGATTTTGAGCATCAACCAAACCGGATAAATCATCGTACGATACAAAAACAACTGAACTTGCCATTGAAAAGGTGCCGCGAGTTAAACCAACAACTTTTAAACTTCGATCAACCATCACAATATCATCATCAATGGTAATTCCTGTAAGCCGGCTAATCACTTCCGGTATTACCGCTTCTCCTTTATCCGGAATGGCTTTTCCTTTAACCATATCCCATGGTCCACCACGCGGGTATTTTGGTGATAAGCCAATAAGATAAGCAAACCAGTCCTTACCACCAATTTTTACCGGACCATTTAAAAATAAAATTGCCGACACCTCATCAACTTCAGGGAGTTTTGCAATCTTATCGACCTTCCAGTCCCACAACATGGAGCTGGACATATGCATATTAGATACGCCTTTTTGCATAACCCATACATCCGTATTCATTTTTTTCAGGTAAGCAACAATTTGATCAGACTCACCTTCAAATACGGCACTAAAAAATATCACCAGAATAAAAGACACCGCAACCGCCAGCGCGCTAACCATTAAACGCATCGGCTCAGCAAATAATGTTTTAATACTCCAGCAAATCATTTTTCTAACTCCTGAACACGATTGCAGCATCAAGCTTTGCAATGGAACGGTAAGGAAGATAAGCACCAATCACGCCTAATATTAATGCAGCAAAAAATGTGCGTACCAGCACCACCGGTTCCAGAACAGGCACCAGATAAAGAGGAACTGTATGTTCAATAAATAAAGAAGCTAACTCCGCCAGTAACATGCCAACAGGAAATGACAAGATAATCATCAGCAGCGATTCAAAAACCATACCTTTAACCAGTAAAGGATCAGAGAAACCAAGCGCTTTCATTACCCCATAATTTCGCAAGCGAGCATGAACAGCAGCAAACATAATCATCCCCACAACTAATAATGCAATAATATACCCGGCTGCTATTAACACGCCCATCACCGGACCGAACAATGTTTTACCTAGAGCAACATCATTTATTGAAAGCTCTTCCGGCAAATAAACATCAGCATCTTTCTCTGCTGCCTCTATTGCGGCGGCAACCGTTTTTTTATCTGCATTGGGTTCAAGATCGACTAAAAGAAAACTGAGTAATGGCAGGTTACTAATATCGCCAACAAGATCAGAGTCAAAAAAGAAATCAATCATGTCATCATAACTAATGTATGCAAAAGCAGTAAATAATGCAGATGATTTCTCGGTTATACCTGAAACATTAAACTTAAAATCTGCAACAATAAAAGGATCATTAATTTTTAAATCATAGAGTACAGCAAGAGATTCATCGATTACGATATCTCTTGGTTTGGAGGCTTTATGACCTTCTTTAATAACGGCAGGACCACCCGCGGTATCATAAACCATAAAGAATACCGGGCTCTTGCGGTACCCCGGTTTGTCATAAATAATCGGTAAACTCGTAATAGGATTAGCCTCCTTAACCCCTTTAACCGACTCAACAACTTCTCGACTGATTTGCGGGAGCAAGGAGCGACTGGCAATAAAATTCGTCACACCACTTTGAGTAACGATAAGATCAGCTCCACGAGATAAAGCAACATTCTTAAGTTGAACTAATAAACCGGTTTGAAACCCCTCTAATAACAGGATAACCGCTAAGGCACTCCCTATCGCAATACTGGTAAGTAACGTACGATAAGGCTCGTGAACTAATTGGCGATATATGAGTGTTAGCATATCCTTGCAATTCTCTGTTATTAAAAATAAAACTATAATTCTTCTTATTAATTAGCGCGTCAATAATAAACATAATTGCTTTGTATACGCGACTCTTTTATGCTTTTTTAACAAAGGCTGTATTTTTTTGATTACTAATTCAGAGGTTGAACGGTAAGCTGTGAGCTTACCGCCATACAATGTTAATAATCCGGGGGTTGCCCAGTGTAAAATGGTATCTCTGGGGCGGGAGAACATACTACCATCATCTTTTGGTAAAACTCGTAACCCTGCAAACTGATGGAGCACCTGAATATTATTTTGTTGAGGAAAATAAGTTTTATAGATATTAAACAAGTAATCTATTTCTTCTGTGGTTGGTTTAACCTCATCAGCTTTACCTTGAAAAAGTTTTTCTGTTGTTCCGACCATCGTTTTCAATTCGCCGTTGTGCTTATAGGGCATAACAAAGACGGCTCGCTTGTCAGCAGCTTCGAGATAATAAATGCCGGAAGGAGCAGGAGCATCAAGAATAATATGTGTCCCCTGTACTAAATCAATATTCAGAGATTTCACTACAGGCCGGATTAACTTATGTAATTCATTAACCCACGGGCCAGCAGCATTAACAATGACTTTTGCCTGAATGTTTTGTTCTATCTTGTCCTTAGTTATTCTTATATTAAAACCACAGCTGTTTTTATGTATAGAAATAATATTCACTCGTAGAAACAGCTCTGCGCCCAGTTGCTTTGCACTGGCCATTACCGCTTTTGTCAGCTCGATATCGTTAGTTTGTCCATCATAATAGCGATATACTTTTTGCAAATCTTTTTGCTCTAACTGATCAAGCTGTTTAATATTTCTACGCGATATAGATTTAAATAAATTTTCTTTTTTCAAGCCTCCCAGAACAGCATATAAACTTAAGCCAATTCTAATCATCCACGGACGACGGATAGTGCTTTTATAAACAGGAATATAGAAAGGTTGTAACTTGACTAAATCCGGTGCTAAGCGGCATAAAATGGCGCGTTCTTTAAGCGATTTTCTGACCAGAGAAAATTGATAACTTTCAATATAGCGCAAACCGCCATGAATGAGTTTGCTGGATTTACTTGATGTTCCCGAAGCAATGTCTTCTTTTTCTAAAACTAATACCCGGTAACCTGCTGCCGCCGCAGCTTGAGCGACACCGGCTCCATGAATACCCGCGCCAATGACAACGACATCAAAGTCGCTCACGAACTACCCTCTTTTGCAAAGGCGGTAAGCATCTCTTTTATTCGAAAGGTTTCTAAATAGGTAATCCCTTTTGCCAATAAATGTTTAGCTAGCCCCACATTACCTACTTCAAAAACAGCAATTTTAGACTTTATATTTAAGGCTTCATTATTTTCCGGTAAACCTTCAGCAGAACAAAATAGCCATTGAGATTGCCAGTTGGCTTTAGTATTAATATCGCCCCACTTATCGACGACAATCCCTGTTGCAAAATCTGTACTGTCATGAATTTTTTTCAGGATAAACTGGTTATAGGAAATAAAACTTATCTGCTCATTCATACCTTCAAACATGGGCAGAAGGATTTTTAAAACTTGCTCCTCAGCAAAGGTATCGATCATCAAACGCTTTAATTCAATAAATGCTCTTAGTTGCGGATGTTGTTTTAAATAATCTATAAAAACCTGTAGTGATGTTATTTTATTATCACTGTATTTTGTGGAAAACTTTTCACTGTCGCTAACATTAAACTGCTCCAGCTCGGAAAAGGTATAATCATGTATGGCACCGCTTTGCTGACAAAGTCGTTGTAAATCACGGTCATGAAATAAAACGGGAATATGATCTGAAGTAAATTGAATATCAACTTCAACATACTCTGCACCAGCCTGAAATGCAGCATCGAGTGCGATTAGAGTATTTTCAGGATACGCCGAGGCGTAGCCTCTGTGTGCAATAAAAACCGGTTGCAAAATATCACCTCCCTTTCATTTGTCCACTATTAAAAGCGTAGCTTAATTTACTTAAAAAAACATTATCTCAATCGTCTAATCGAGATAATTTTATTATTACCTATCGTCATTCGAAATAAACCGTGAATACCCTCAGCCAAAACAAACTCGCGCATTTTATGAGCAGGGAAGCGGATACTTTTTCCCGTAGTACTTTCTACCTGAATAGCTTTGGCAACACCTTTATAATAATGTAAATATTCATCTGCAGATAAATGCAATATAAAATCATATTCTGTCATTACCTTTTCTCATACCATTTTATTTTTTGTTAAAGCGGTATTATTTTTAACCGGAACTCGGCAGTATTATTTGTATTAGCATAATTCGCCATCAACTAAATGAGTCTGGTATAATACCCCCCTTATCGTACATGCAAGGAGAATTGCTCCTGATGTACATTTTTTAACCTTACCAAATCAAGTGAATTTAAAATGAAAATTTCCTTACCTACTTTTAAAAATATTATTCGTTCTCTCATTATTGCGCTTATTCTATCTGTTATCAGTTATTTTCTTGTCCCGTTTATTAATATTAATCCCGAGTCTGCTCGTTTAGTTGCTTATGCTGTATTAGCCGGTGCTTTTATTGCCGGTATTCTTGCGGTTATGCCAATGGAGTTTAACTTAGTCGGTTCAAAGCAGGTTTCTATTTTTATTGGTAACCTTGCTTTTAAAGCAAGTGCCGGTGATTTACGCGAACTTTTTGAAGAATATGGTGAAGTCCTGGGAGTACGCGTCATGACAGATCGTGCAACACGTCGTCCTAAAGGCTTTGCTTTTGTTGAAATGGACAAAAAAGCAGCGAAAGCAGCCATTGCGGATTTAGACGGCTCAGAATTCTTTGGCCGTGACATTAAAGTTAACTATGCAACTCGCCGTAAGCGTACCGCGTAAGATTTACTCGCTTAAAATAAAAAGGGCTGATTATTCAGCCCTTTTTTTATATCTCGTTTTAACCCTGAACTTCGATTAACTCAATATCAAAAACTAACGTTGCATTTGGTGGAATAACGCCCCCGGCACCCGCTGCACCATAGCCCATATCCGCCGGAATGATTAAAGTGCGTTTGCCACCTTCTTTCATTCCCTCAAAGCCCTGATCCCAACCTTTAATAACCTGACCTGCACCGAGATTAAAAGAAAAAGGATCATTTCTATCTAAAGAGCTATCAAACTTATCCCCTTTGTTATCGTCTTTATCGGCATCAAATAACCAGCCGGTGTAATGTACAACAATGGGACTGCCTGCTGTTGCTTCTTTTCCCTGACCTTCTACATGGTCAATCTTTTCAAATTCGTTCGACATAATTTCTCCTGATTCACGCTTATCGTGATAACTAAAGTCGTTTTTGAACATATGACAAGCGGGCAACCAGGTTCCCCTATTATTCATAGGTCAATAAAACGGTAAAAAACAATTTTACTAAAGTTTTTTCCTCTTATGTCGCTAATTAGCATATATCTTTAGATAAATTTAATAATTGAACGGCAACTAACCTTAGTAGAAAATATTATGAGCAATTTTATACAATCCGTCGATGAGCGCACTCAACTCGCAGGCGCTAACCGTTTAGAAATTCTCCTGTTCAGCCTTGGATTAGACAGAAATACCGGGCGGGAAGAGGTTTTTGGGCTAAATGTATTTAAAATTCGTGAAGTCATTCAGGTTCCTGAGATTACCCACGCACCGGACATGCCACCAGGCGTTATGGGAATGGTAAGCCTGCGCGGAACGATGCTACCGGTTATTAATCTCGCTCAATTTTGCGGAATGGATGTTGAAGAGCCCGCAGATAAGTTAATTATTACCGAATTTAATAAAACCACTCAGGGCATGCTGGTCAAATCAGTCGAACAGATTATTCGTATGGAATGGAATGATATTCGAGTGCCCCCCGCGATGATGGCAAATAAAATGGGCGGACTAGTCACTGCGGTGACCGAACTTAAAGATGATCGAATAGCCATGATTATTGATGTCGAGAAAGTACTCAGTGAAACTGCCGGCATTGATGAAGATGAAAGTGCATTTGAAACCATCGAAAAAACAGATTTTGAATCGTTTATGCTGTTTGCAGATGACTCTGTAGTGGCTCGTAAACAAATAGAAAAAACCTTACAGAAAATGGACATCAATTATGTCAGTGCAAAAAATGGGGACGATGCCTGGGAAAAACTACAGGAGTTAGCCACCCGCGCCGAATCAATGGGGGTCCCGGTTAAAGATTATTTAAAACTCATTCTGACCGATGTCGAAATGCCGGGGATGGATGGTTATGTTTTAACGAAAAAAATCAAATCTGATTCTCGTTTTAAAGGTATTCCGGTTTTGATGCACTCGTCTTTATCCGCTGACACCAATATGGCACTGGGTAAACAGGTCGGGGCAGATCATTACTTACCAAAATTTGATCCGGTTGAACTTTCAAAAGCCGTGCTGAACTATATAACACCGAGCACTAAAAATTTAGAAAGCTAGTTACTTAATCCAGCGTTTTAAATCAGGCACGCTATGTCCATAAAAAAGTACCTTGCCTTTTTTAGAAACAAGCACAACCGTTGGAGTACCTAAAACATGGTAGCTTTGAGCGACATCTAAATTATTTAATCGCTCACTCAATATCAAATACTTCAGTTTATTGTCTTTTACATATTCCTCAACTTCTTTTTTATATTCACCACCAACATTAATTGCTGCTATCGTTAGTTTGTCTTTAAACTGCTCATACGCCCGATTAAAGTGTTTAATATGTGCATAGCAATACACGCAGTCAACCGCCCAGAAAACCAGCAAAACATCACCTTTATCACGTAATGAGGTTAATGAATGCCTATTTCCATCAAGAGACTTTAATTTAAATTCCGGTGCGGTGTTACCAACCTTGTATCCAACGGTTGCCTGAGCTTGAAAAACAAAGAAACTTAAAATAAAAATAATGCCATAACGAGTTTTCATAAAAACCAACCACTTTTCAGTCTTAAAGAGTATGTAGAAATAACAAAGAAAAGAGTATCATAGCTGCGCTAAATTTTAGACGGCCAGGGCAAAGTTGCTGCAAGTATTGAGTTTTGCAACGCTATATCTGATTAATCTAAAGTTGCTTAAGCGCCAGATGGCCCAGGCCAGCTTCTCGACTGTGCTAGTCTCACCTTCTTCCGGCTTAAAGCTTGCTGGAATGACGGTTTTGTTTTTGCTCAAGAGAGCAAATAAAAAATGTTCTTATTTTGAACCTGAATTATTTAATTGAAAGAAGAAAAGTAACGATGAACGCCATTTTTGATACCTCGGTTGAATCTTTTGAAGAAGATGTCATAAACGCATCGATGCATAAACCCGTACTGGTAGATTTATGGGCTGACTGGTGTCCGCCCTGCGTTGTCATTGCCCCCATTCTTAAGCAGGTTGTTGAAAACCTTGATTTTGACATTGCACTGGCAAAGCTGGAGGTTGATGAAGGTAAGAATATGAAAATTGCCGGTCAGTATCAGGTTCGCGGCTTCCCTACGATTTTACTGATTCAAAATGGTGAAGAAAAAGCGCGTTTTAGCGGTGCGCAATCAGCTTCATTTATTGAAAATTTTATTGATCAGCATTGCGAGTAGAAAAAATAACTCTTTTTATTTTTTCTTTTTCTTACCGGTATAAAATACCCCCGGAATCCATGTTTTATATAATTCTGCTGTCTCGTCCAGCGAGCCCGGATCTTGCGAAATAAACCGGAAATCACTCATTCCAATACGGATTAAATCACCGTCTTTCAGTTTATGCAGATCAACCGGCTCATCATTCACAAAAGTATGATTGGTACTATTTAAGTCCTGAATAAAAAATTCTATTTTCTCTTCAGTTTGAATTATTTCCAGCACAGCATGATTTTTACTGGCAAGTTCATCATCCAAACTTATATCATTAATGGCATCACGACCTATTGTTGTGCGTTGCTTTTCCAGAGATAATTTTATTCCCGCACCATTTTCTGTAAATTGTATCAGTAAAGCCATTTTATCCTGCCAAAGCCTGAAAATACGAATACCAAACTAAAATAAAGATAATGCTTAAACTTAAATTAATGCGCAAAATCATTTTGTAACGTTTTTGTTCTTCTCCCTCGGTTTGTGTTGACCACAACTTCGCTATCAAACTATCGAGCCACAAAAGCATCAGTAATATTGGTGAAAAAACCGGTAATAATAATGTTGAAAAAACGCCCCAACCTTCATAGACCAGTTCTGTACCCGGTGCCGGTTTAAATATCATTGAAATCAAAACCGCAATTAATAATAAAATGCGCATTGGCCTCAAATCATGTAAAAATGACTTCATTCGAACTCCCATAGATTATTCAATACCCCCTATATTATGGTACAAATACAGATATAGAGGTATAGTTATCTCACGATTATTTGTATACAAATATCATAGGGTTGTATGGAATTAGAGCAAAAAATTCTTGGAATGCTTGAAACAAAAATAAAAACCAACCAACTGGTTTTACCATCAATGCCTGATGTATTTTTACAGGTAAAAAAGGTTGTTGATGATCCTGACTCAAATATAAGTAACATCGCTAAAGTGATGACACGAGATCCTTCTCTCGCAGCGCGCGTATTAAAAGTTGCCAACAATGCGCTTTACAGAGGTAATCAGGAAATTAGCAGTCTGCAACTTGCAGTCTCTCGAATGGGATTACAGTTGGTAAAAACATTAGTCACCAGTCATGCCATTACTCAAATGTTTAATCAGCCAAAAGGTTTACTAAAACCCTTTTTTAATGAGCTCAATAAACACAGTACCGAAGTTTCTGCTCACGCTTATGCAATAGCCGTCCGCTACACCAAACTCAATCCCGACGAAGCATTGCTCGCAGGTCTGGTACATAATATAGGTTACTTGCCAATGGCAAAGTGTATCGAAACATTTCCTGAGGTAGAAAACGAACCAGGCTTATTAATTGAAGTCATGGGAAAAGTACATACTCAAGTCGGTGAAATGATTTTAAAGTCATGGTCATTCCCCCAGCATATTATTGATGCTTCAGTAAACTATGTTGATCAGTTTAGAAAAGGAGCAGAACAGGTAGATCTTACCGATATTGTCATTATTGCAGGACTGAATACTTTTCGGGGAACGGATCATCCCTGCACCTTACCAGACTGGTCACAGTATCCTGCTTTTCAGAAAATAGGCATTAAATCAGCAGAAGATCTGAATAAATTAGATGAGCTTGAATCTGATATTAATAATGCTCGAGCAATGCTTGGAATTCCATCAGGCGTTAAATGAAACTTTTACCTGATTTTTATGTTCCTGATCAAAAATTAAATCAAACATGACTTTTTTACTATTTTGATCTGTGTCGGCTTTAACCTGTTTTAAGTCAGGATAACGTTGAGCAAGATATGAACTCATTGCAGCAATCACAGCTTCATTATCATTCTGTAGTGCTGTCACTAAAGTGAAAGCAACAAATTGAGCACGTTGCTGTTTATCGGGATTCGTAATGGCTTCATTGCCCAAAGTTATTCCCTCATCCATTTGAGAATCCATTCGATCCAGATATTGTCGTTGCTTTTCAACAAGCGGTTTAGTCCGATTATATTCAATTAAAGCTTCACCATTAAGCAAAACAACCATACTCTCCGACATACTATTCTCCAGCAACATCTATAACCTAAAAGCCGGATTCTACCTTTTAAGCTATTCCCCTACCACTTTTTTAATCGAGTTCTTTTGAATAAATTCTTCTATTAGCGGCGTTGGCACTGCCCCCACCTGAGCCGCTTTTAGTTCACCCTGCGGTGAAAAAATAAGGAAGCTCGGTGTACCTGAAAAATATTGTCCACTTAATTTCAAAAAGAAATTCGAAACAAATTCAGGCTCTGCAATCAGGTTAGGAAAATCAATATTATGTCGTTTAATAAATGCTTTTGCTTCCTTGATACGGCTTTCACCGTCATTTGAAATACCCAGAACGGTAGCATCTGTATCAGAATGAATCATATGAAAATCGACATACTCATGGGCTTCACGGTTACAAATATGACAATCCGAACGCCATAACATAACGACTAACCATTTTCCTTTGCCAAGATAACTATCAAATATTTGTGGCTTACCATTAAAGTCTTCAAAGCCTTTTATTTCTGCTGATACGGGCTGTACCAGCAAAAACTGCAAGACTAAAGTTAATACCAGAAAACTCACCAGAGCGAGTTTTTTTGAGAATAAAGTGTTTAAAAACCGTATGTTAGTCATAATATACCCTGCTATATTTAAGTCAGTTTTTTCCGTTAGCTCTATGACAAGAGCGGTGAAAAGGAGTTCAAACTAATTATCCCTGGAGTGTTTTTGCAAAATACTGCTGTAGAAAGGCTGCAAAAGGCAATGAATTGTCCTTTTCCATCTGTTTTTGCTGCTCTATTGAAGTGTGCGAAAGGTTCTCGAAAAACTGTATTTGCTCGACGGCAAGTTTTTCTTTAATAAAACTTTCATGGTGCTTTTGTGACATACGCATTGCGTACTGATAAAAGCCTTCATTATTGTCCTTCATTTCTCTCAGCATTTTTGCCGAGGGAGTACACTCCGGATCATCAATCGCCTGTTTTTGCTTCTTCAGGCTATCCGTATGTCCGCTGGAGTGATTCACCTCATCAAGAAGAGCAGCATAGCCCTGCATTTCATTGAGCAGCTCCCCGCCCCATTCTTTAATTGAGATATTTTTATTATTACGAGTTAAACGTAATTCAGGATCTCGCCCCTGATGAGCGGTTAACATTTCATTTCTATCAATTTCTTTTTGTTCATTCGCATCAATCGGGGGACTTTCGTGCGAGAGACAAAATAACATAAAGGTTTCCAGAAAATATAATTGCTCTTCATTAATACCTAATGGGTGTGATGCATTTACATCAAGAGATCGCAGCTCAACATACTGAACACCGCGAGCTCTTAATGCCTCCATCGGCATTTCAAATTTACTTGTTATTTGCTTTGGCCTGACCGTACTATAATATTCATTTTCAATTTGTAATATATTCGTACTCAGCTGCTGATACTGACCATTGACTTCGAGACCAAATTTTTCATATTCTGGACATGGCGTTTCAACCGCTTTTTGCAGACTGCTAATATATTTTGTTAAAGAATTGTAATCAGCAACAACCCCTACTTCACTTTCTTTATTATTTTGATAACCAATGTCCCCCATTCTTAATGAGGTTGCAAAAGGTTCATAAAATGTTGTTTTATTAAACGGAATTAATGTTGTTTCCTTACCATGTAAAAAAGATTTACAAACAGCGGGGGAGGCACCAAACAAATAAGGTATTAACCAGCCAAAACGTTGTAAATTACGCAACAGAGAAAAATAATTTTCTGAAATCAAATCCTGCTGCGCAGCCTGATTATTTTGCTTGCTGATTTCAAAAAATACCGGCCAGAATTTTTCAGCAAATGAAAAATTAAAATGTACTCCGGCAATGACTTGCATCACCCGGCCATAACGATGGCCTAAACCACGGCGGTATACTGTTTTCATTAAACCTGAATTGGAAGAGCCATATTTGGCAATAGGGATACTGGTTTCTCCCGCAACAACACAAGGCATACTGGTTGCCCAAAGTATTTCATCGTCCAGCTTGTTATAAATAAAGTTTTGCGTATCACTTAAAAAATGTAAAACCGAAGGAATATCATGAGAAGGAGGCGTAACAATTTCCAGCAAAGCTTCGGAGTAATCCGTTGTGATATAAGGATGAGTTAAAGCTGAGCCCAGCGCTGGCGGGTGTTCTGTTTGAGCCAGACCACCTTCGTGATTAACTCGCAGGGTTTCTTTTTCAAGACCGATCAGGCTTTGCGAGAATATTGATTTATCTTCAATATCTGAAAATGCTTTAAGATATTGTTCTGCTAATTGATACAAACTGCTCTTTCCCATTTATTCGATATATTGATTATAAGGTCTAGAATGCTAAACCGCTAATCTCATTTTCCTTTTATCGGTCTGAATGACAGATAAAACCAGGCTAAACAAGTTAACTGCCTGATGCCTTGCCTACGGTTACAGTAAATCCAGCTGTGTAACAATCACCTGATTATTTTCCACACTCCATTTCACATCAAAGTCATAAAGTTTAATGGCAAAATCATTTCTGTCTTCATTTTTTTTCTTGTAAGCCGGACGGGGATCAAGTTGCAACATAGCAATAATAATTTCTTTTAACTGAGGATACTTTATTTCATTTTCAGAAATAACTTTTTCCGCATCAGCCATAAAAATAACCGTTAATTTTTTCTCCGGCACTTGTGCGGCATAGCCCCCCGTTGCAGAAGTAATCGAGTCAGCATAGGGAATGTACGGTTTAATATCCAGCACAGGTGTTTTATCCAGAAAATCTCCTCCGCTTATATTTAATATCATTTTATTCGCTTTTTTCTCAATGCTTTTTAATTCCACAACAGATAAACCGACAGGGTTAGGACGAAACATGGAACGACTGGCAAAGACCCCCAGGCGCTGGTTGCCGCCTAATCGGGGTGGTCTAACCGTTGCTTTCCAGTTTTTATTTTCAATAGCATGAAAAACAAAAACAACCCAGATATGAGAAAAAGTTTCAAGTTCACGAAAAGCATCCTCAACTGAATACGCCTCATTTATTTCTATACTGGCAGGACAATCAACAAGTGCAGGTTGACGCGGGATTCCAAACTTTTCCTTATAACAGGAATGAATAATGCCAATGGAGTTGAATTTAAATTGATTCATATAAATTAAGAATAAAAGAGGATGTAGAAAATTAATCTGTAGAAGATGCTGTTCTTACTGTGCCGGTCGGGTTATGCGATAACCTGAGATATTGCTCTGTCCCCATTTCCGTTAATCGACTAATCGTTCTGTCGAAAGCAAACTTCATTCGCTTACCACGATAAAGTTTTTCCGGTTCAGCTGTCGCCGTGGCTAAAAATTTTACATTATGATCATAGATAGCATCAATCAAATGAACGAAACGCTTTACTGCGGCATCATCCTGTTCATTCATAACAGGAATATTACTTAATAACACGGTGTGAAAATGTTCTGCAATTTCAATGTAGTCAAGAGCAGAACGGTTTGTTTGACATAGCTTGCTAAAGTCAAACCAGATAACATCATCGGCACAGGAAATATATGTTATTTCACGATGATTGATAACAATGCTTCGATTTGTTTTTGGTTGACATGGTGCCAGCTCTGTAAATTTATAACTGAGAAAATCTTCTCCCTTTGTTTTATTTTTATCTATTATATATAAATGCTCACTCTCATCTAATATATCAAAACGATAATCTGTACCATCACCTAAATTAAATTCCTCGGTGTATTTGGCCAACAAGTCTATTGCATGTAAAAAACGTTCTCTCTGCAAACCATTTCTATATAAGTCATGTATCGCAATATTTGAAGTGGCGACCAGTATAATCCCTTCTTCAAACATAGCATCTAGCAAACCGGACAACAGCATGGCATCGGCAATATCATGGACATGAAACTCGTCTAAACATAAAACTTTTATTTTTTTTGCTAACTGGCTTACAATAATTTTAAGCGGGTTTGGTGACTTGGGTAAATCTGCTAACTGTTGATGAACATCAAGCATAAATCGATGAAAGTGAACACGGTGTTTTTTATTGCCGGGGATGCATTCATAAAAACTATCGACTAAATATGTTTTCCCCCTGCCTGTGCCTCCCCAAAGATAGATTCCGCGAACAAAAGTTTTTTTCCTAAATAAGGAAAAAATAAAATTATCCTGCTCATGTTCAGTTATATTTAATTCCGAGTACAAACGCTGGGTAAGCTGAACAGCCTGCCACTGTTGCTCATCTGTTTTTATTTTTCTTGTTTGAATATCTAACTGATAGCGTTGTAATGGTGTCATCATTATTTACTTGGCAGTAAAACCACATTTCTTGTGACTCATATCACAAAATGGTTTGTTTAAAGACTGGCCACAGCGACACAATGCCGCCTTAGTTCGGGTCGTTTTAGATAATCCGTCACGACTAAAGATAGTCATGGCACCTTTAACACTGTACATCGCATCAGTTTTAACGGTAATACTGAATTTGTCCTCCAGTCCCGTAATATCTTCCGTGCGCTCATCATTAAAGCTTTGCGTTGACTGAACGGCCTCTTTTTTATGAGTACCATCACAGAAAGGTTTATTGGCCGATAAACCGCATCGACATAAAGCAAATTCCTTCTCTTCTAAAATCACCTCGCCGTCTGCATCCAGTAGTAAAATATCAGTATCGCTTTTACATATTAATGGTCCATCCGGACGCACCATAATGGAGTTACCCGAATAAACCGGTTTGTCACTTTTTACTTTATCTGTATTTGACAAGAGAAAAGCCCCTTATTAAATTAATATCTGATTTATACTTAAACTATCATAGACAGTACACTATACTGAAAAACAAAGTAACAATGAATATTTACCAAATATAAGGATGTACTTTTTGAGTAAAGATAAAAAGAAGCCAAAACTGGCCATTGTTATGACCGGTGGTGGAGCTCGTGCAGCCTATCAAATAGGTGTATTAAAAGCGATTGCCGAACTTTTGCCTGCAGGCGCCCCCAGCCCATTTACCATAATCTGTGGTACTTCTGCCGGTGCCATCAATGCCGCTTCTCTTGCGGCTAAAAGCAATCATTTTAGAAATTCCGTACGCAGAATGCATTTTGTCTGGTCCAATTTTACCTCTGACCAGATTTTTAGAACCGATACACTGGGGATTATTAAAACCGGTGCTCACTGGTTACTTTCCATGATGCTTGGCGGACTAGGTAAACACAGTCCAATCTATTTACTCGACAGAACGCCATTAAGAAAATTACTGGAAAAATATATTGATAGCAGCATGTTTCAAAATGCCATCGACAAAAATATACTGCATGCTCTAAGCATCAATGCCACAGGCTATTCCAGCCATCAATCTGTTGCTTTTTATCATGGCCACTCTTCAATTAAAAACTGGAGACGTGCGCAACGTCTTGGTATTTCAGCACGTATTACCATTGATCATTTAATGGCTTCATCTGCTATTCCCTTTTTATTTTCACCGGTGAAACTCAATAGGGAATATTTTAGTGATGGCTCCATACGCCAAACAGCGCCGATTAGCCCAGCCTTACATTTGGGAGCAGATCGTGTACTCGTTATTGGTAACCATCAAACAGAGCCTAAACTGGAGCGTGTCTCTAGCCAAAAGCCCCCCACTTTAGGTGAAATAGCCGGGCACACATTAAATAGTGTTTTTCTAGACAGTCTTGATGCAGATATTGAACGCTTACAACGAATCAATAAAACCATTAATTTGATTGGTGACTCAAAACGGGAAAAACATGGCATTGCACTTCGTCAGGTTGAAGTTCAGGTTATATCTCCCAGTGATGATATAGGCAAAATGGCAGCCGAACATGCACATGAACTGCCCGGCTCAATCAAAATGCTGTTAAGAAGTATTGGTGCATATTCTAAAACAGATAGCAGTTTTATGAGTTATCTTTTATTTGAGAAAGGTTATTGTAACGCGCTCATTAAACTCGGCTATGAGGACACCTTAAAAGAAAAGGAAAATATACAATATTTTTTAAGAGATTAATTTATGACGCTGTATGCTGTGAAACCAGTTTGGCTTCTGGAATAACATGATGAATTAATGCTGCAATCTCGGTAGTTAAGCCCAAATGCGGTTCTAGAGTGACCCATAAAACATTTATTTTAAGATTTAAATCTGCAAGAATAATGTCTTTCTCATAATGCTTTAAAACAGATTCCATTTTACTTACAATTTCTTTTATTCGAGAAGTATCAAAATCCCGCAAACCGGGAATCAGCATCATAAAGTCGGCATAAGGCTTTCCAGAAAGACTGCGGGTTGGTGCTCTCTTCCATAAAGGTTCTGAAGACTGAACCATTGAAGGTTGCACTGAGGAAGACGCTTCAGCTTTTGGGAATCGTTGCTCTGTATTTTGTGAAAATGATTCCGAGCCGTGTACGATTAAATTTTCAACTTGATCATGCGACATAACTTAAACTATAGGCAAATATTTAACGGAATAAAAGGTTATGCGCACATTTGTTTAACTAAATTTTTAATAATATCACCTTCTGAAATCACCTCATCTGCGGCAATAATAACCTCCTCTTCATCCAGACTAAGTTTTTCAAGTAAATCTTGTGGCAGCTCTTCCAAACTATCACCAAATGCTAATCCATGAGGCACAAGTAACGTTTTTACCACGATTAATAAATGAATATATTTATCATACTCATCGGCATAACTTTTGTCGTTGAAATATGTTGCAACAGTGATAAGTTCTTCAGGCATATTCCACATACGCATCACCATTTTACCCACTTCAATATGGCTAATGCCCAAAAGCTGCTGTTCTGCGGTAAAAATATTTACATCACTATTGCTCTCTAAATAGTTGTTGAGTTCAATATATTCATCGGTAAAGAGATGACCGAGAACAAGCAGGCCAATATCATGTAATAAACCAACCAGATATGCGGTGCCCGGATTAGGACGTTCCCCCCATGGCATTAGCATGCTTAAACGTTGCATTAAAGAGGCAGCATAAATTGATGACTTCCAAATTGATTTTGCACCGACAGGGCCCATCTGAGGAATTTTAAAGGTAGAGCCGACCGATAAAGCCAGCGCCATGTTCATGACTGCATCAACCCCTAAAACCCGGAATATGGCATCTTTTAATGACTTTACAGAACCGGCCTGACCAAAAAAAGCAGAATTAGCATAACTGACGATCTGCGCAACCAGTACCGGATCTTTTTCAATCACTTCGACAATCTGTTCTACTTTAACATCCGGTATCGCTCGTAAATTTAAAATATGAGTCGCCGTTTCAGGCATCGGGGGCAGAGAATGTAGTGCTTTAACACGTTCTTTAAAACTTAATTTTTCTTTGATATCCATATTATTATTTATTTTTTCCGAGAAAGAGATTCCAATAAGTTTATCACTGGAAAGTTTATGTAATTGTTTTATATCAATAGCATAAATATGCTTGTCTGATTGATCAACCAAATACAATTCATCATGATATTCTAATGCCTCATCAATAAAGACATGAATATCACTGGTTGAATTTGTTTGATTAACCAGTAAATTGGTGTTTAAATTATTTTCTTCTTCTGTCTTTATCTTTAATAATTTTTTTCCTGTTGCCTTATTAAGTCTAGCGAGATCAAACTCATGTGTCGCCGGATTTAGTGCAATAAAATAATCATTATCACATGACAATACAGAGCAATTAATTTGTGATTGCTTGAATAATTCTAAAACCGGTTTTTTTTCTAAAGCAGCAATATCAAGACTACGAAACTCAATATTATTTTTCTGAAAAATTGTTTTGAGCAGCTGGCTTTTCATTTTTTATAAGTTTTATTCCATTATACCGTTATGAGTGTATCTGTATTCATAACTCACGTTTGCAAAATATTGTTACAGGTTATTTACTCTCTATTTGACTACTTAACTTAATGTAGCTTGTTTTATATGAATAAATGTTAGCTTGAGCACATAAATAGAAAAAGAATAAAATAATTTAATCTGTAAACGACATTTTATTTGTTAACAAATGTTACTGCCGGTTTTTTACTGTAAAATGCAGTCTATGAAACAACAAATGTTAAATATAGAAACAAATGGTCGCGGCACTTATGATATTTCGGAAGAGATTCAATCTGCGATAAAACAAAGCGGGATAAACACCGGACTGTGCCATTTATTTTTACAACACACGAGCGCTTCTCTTATCCTTTGCGAAAATGCAGATAGTACGGTAAGAATTGATTTGGAAAATTTTATGGCGCGCCTCGCACCCGATGGTGATCCTGTTTACCTGCATGACATGGAAGGGCCGGATGACATGCCTGCTCATATTCGCACTATTTTGACGCAAAACAGCCTGACACTTCCGGTCTTTAATGGACGGTGTGCATTAGGGACATGGCAAGGAGTTTATTTATGGGAGCATCGCAGCCGCGGACATGTACGCAAGTTGATTATTACACTAAATGATTAAGTTTAACTTACTCTGCTAGCGGAATATCTAATCCACCCAAACCGCAATATCCATTCGGCTCTTTCGCTAAATATTGCTGATGATATTCTTCTGCCGGATAAAAAACTGGCGCTTCCAGAATTTCTGTTGTAATAGTATTAAGCCCTGCGGCAGATAATTGGCTTTGGTACAGGGCTTTGGTTTTTAATGCCGCTTCATGTTGTTCTTTAGAGTAGGTATAGATTCCTGAACGATATTGAGTACCACGATCATTTCCCTGCCGCATACCTTGAGTTGGATCATGCGATTCCCAGAAGACTTTTAGTAATGATTCATAACTGACTTTAGCCGGATCATAAACAACATAAACTACTTCATTATGCCCTGTCATTCCTGAACAAACTTCGTGATAAGTCGGGTTAGGAGTATAACCGGCGGCATAGCCGACTAATGTAATATACACGCCTTCTGTTTGCCAAAACTTTCTTTCTGCTCCCCAAAAACAACCTAAACCAAACATCGCTTGTTGCATGTTTGCAGGATAAGGTTGAGCTAATAAATTTTGATTAACAAAATGTTTTTCAGGCAGCGCGATCGCTTGCTCTCTGCCAGATAAAGCATGTTCTTTAGTTACCATTTCGGGCATTGCTATTTTTCTCTATATTATTGCGAAAAAGTAAATTCCATTAACCACAGGGAAGATCTATAACCACAAACAGTAAAATTGACTTCCCGGTGTCCCCAGTGGTTTATTATTTAATAATATCAGTTTACTTTGGCGCATTTGCTAAAACAACGGCTCGCATTGGCCCCGGATAACCTTCGATTGTTTTAGTCGGGTCATCAGGATCAAGAAATTTTTCCAGTGAATCAAAAACCATCCAGTCTGTTGCACGTTGTTCTTCTATGCTGGTTTTAGAGACATCAACAACACGAACATTTTTAAAACCGCAGCGTTGCATCCATAAGACAAGAGCATCGCAACTTGGCAAGAACCAGACATTACGCATTTGTTGATAGCGTCCCGAAGGCAATAAAACAGTATTTTTATCTCCTTCAACAACCAGAGTTTCCAACACCAGCTCTCCACCGGGTTTTAAACAGTCACGTAATTCATATAAATGATCCAGCGGTGATCGGCGATGATATAACACCCCCATAGAAAAAACCGTATCAAAGGCTTGTAATGCAGGAGGAATATCTTCTATACCTAAAGGTAAAAGATGAACCGGTATCTCACCCAGATATTTTTTTAAGGCATAAAACTGCATAATATATTTCTGCCCGGGATCAATACCAATCACTAAATCAGCACCCTGTGCATAACTTCTTAATGCGTAATAACCATTACCACAACCTATATCCAGTACCTGTTTATTTTTTAATGAAGCAATATGAGGCTGAACTCGCTCCCATTTCCAGTCTGAATGCCATTCGGTATTAATGTCCAAACCAAACAGCGAAAAAGGCCCTTTTCGCCACGGCATTAACAAACGTAAATGTTGTTCAAGCTGATCCCGAATACTTTGTACGCAATCATCAACATCACCGATACGAACTTCTGTATTGAGTTCAATAGATGAAGGTTTAATATCCGGCAGGTTATCAAGCATCATCAGCCACTTATCCAATTCACCATGACGAGGACAATTAAATGCGCGATCAATACTATCAGCTAAAGTATCCAGCCATTTATAAGCATCACTTTTTTCAAGAGCATGGTAAAGCGGTTTATAATCAATCATATTTATTTTATAGCAAGAAAGGTAGCAAAATTAAAACATTGAAAAACAGGCAAGACATGTGTAAAACCCGTTTCCTGTAGACGTTGCAAGTGAGTTTCTTTTATTTCCGGAAGTAAAACATTTTCTAATGCACTGCGTTTTTGCGCTATTTCAAGATCACTATAGCCATTAGATTTTTTAAAGGCATGATGAAGTTCGGTTTGAATTTTATTTTCTTCTTCTGCAAATGAAAGTTTTTCAGATAAAATTAAACAACCGCCAGTATTTAAGCCGTCATAAATTTTCGTTAATATTTGTTTGCGTTCAGCTAAACGAATAAACTGCAAAGTAAAATTCATCACCACAACAGAAGCATTACCAAGTTCGACATTCTGAATATCAGAACAAAGCGTTTTAACCGCTACTTTACTATTATCCCGCAGTAAAATTTTATCTAAACGCTCAATCATGGCTTCAGCATTATCGACAGCTATAATTTCACAATCTTCTGCAGTTAAACGGTGTCTCATAGACAAACTGGCCGCACCTAAAGAACAACCTAAATCATATAGTCGTGTGTTTGGTTTTGCATATTGAGCTGCAATAATACCGATTAAATTAATCACCGTACTGTAACCGGGTACGGAGCGATTTATCATATCGGGAAAGACATCCACCACTGTTTGGTCAAAAACAAAATCAACAACTTCTGTAAGAGGTGAGGCAAAAATATTGTCTTGGGGCGTTTTATTTTTCATGCAATGAAATTCCTTGGTCTGTCGCCTATATTAGCAGAAATGAGCTCGCGCATAAGCCAACTTTTATCATCACTGATGTTTATTCTAGGGGCTGTTGATCTTTCAGATGTTAGGCTGATTTTGAGATAATTTAAGTCCTGACAAGGCATTTTTTACATATCAATGCACTCCATTGATAGTAGAAAATAACGCAGACAGGGATTAAATTAGCCAAAATCAGGCAATAGATGAAAGATCAACAGGCCCTAGTCTCACGGTTAAAACCAGACAGTTTACAATTCGTATCTGACTATTTTTCACATCCCTATAATCTGATATAGTCATCCTTTCAAACAGCTTGTATTTCTACTCATTTATCAAAGGCACTCACATGCAAATCAGCAAAAACAGCGTTGTTACGCTTAATTACACACTCAAAAATGATCAAGGCGAAACGCTTGATGAATCTCAGGATAATAGTTTTCTCTATTTGCATGGCGCCGGAGGCATTATTCCCGGCTTAGAAGGGCAGCTTGAAGGTAAATCTGCCGGTGACTCTTTTAGCACCCATATTGAAGCCGCAGACGGTTATGGTGTGCGTGACGAATCCATGGTGCAGGTTGTCCCGCGTGATATGTTTGATGAAGGTCACCCTATTGAAGAAGGTATCCAGTTTCATGCCGAAAGTCCCGAAGGTGACATGCTTACAGTAACCGTAACAAAAATTGAAGGTGATCAAATTACGGTTGATGGCAATCACCCGCTTGCCGGTATTGCATTAAATTTTGATATTAAAATTGCAGATGTACGTGAAGCATCAGCGGAAGAAATTGAACATGGGCATGTGCATGGCCCCGATGGACATCATCACCATTAAATAAGGGGTAACAACGTCCCTCACATAAAATAAGTTTGGCCGCCTATGCCGCTATCAATGGCATAGGCCGCTAAATCTTCGTAATCAAACTGGCTCATTCCGACATACTCCAGAATATTTTCCCCTGTTTGTTCCCACTCCAGATCAACCCCGTTATCTCCAATAGAACGAGACAAACCGGCTAAATGTTCTGCTATTTTCAATATAGCCAGATACGATTTTTCTTCAGGATCAGAATTGTCTCTCTCCGAGAACACTTCAACAACACTATGATGTTCAGCAATGACCTTGCATAAAAGATCCGGTAGCTTCCATGAGCGAGCAGCATAAAAACTCACCACGGCATGATTCGTTTTATAGTGATTATTTTCAAGGTCAATAACCCGGGGTTCTTCAAGTAAATAAGATTGCACCAGTACCTGAGGATAATCAGGGTAACGCAGCATCAGTAGCGGTATACCTGCGTTATGAAATAAACCTAACATATATGCCATATCAGGATCATTGATACGCAAACGCTTTGCCACCATTCGACAGGCGCGAGCAACATCTGTTGCCGAATCCCAAAAATGTGCCATTGCTTTGTGCATTTCATCTGAAATACCTTCTCTTTGAGACAAGGTATCTCTTAAATATAGAGTATTCACGATATTTGCGATGGTGGTCATTCCGAGCATCATGACAGCCTGAGAAATTGAAGCAATATCACGGTTGCCGTAAAAAGGGGAAGCCAGCGTTTTTAAGACTCCTCCAGCCAGTCCGGGATCTTTACTGATCATATCGGCCATTTCATTGAGATCAGGCTCTGGCATGGCCATTTCCATCTGTAAATCTGCAATTATTTGCGGCGGAGAAGGAATAGTGATGCCTTTTAGAACTTTTTCGATATTTTCCTGAGTTATGGCCGTTTTAACATTCATGAATTAACTTGTTTTTTAATTTAATAGATTTAATTTTTATCGGCAAGCCGCTACAGAAACTTAAACCTTTATTATAAAAATAAAATCTCTGAATATTCGTTAAAATTATGAATAGATTCAGAGAGTTCCGGAGCATATATCAAGTTTAAGACTAAATACTCCCTGTAAAAATGATAAAAACCCTTAATATTTCGGTATAATCAGACAGCAGTCCATCATTAATTTTATACGATTAAACAATACAACATTATGACAATTAAACTCAGTAAAGAAGAAGCCATCTATTTTTATGTTGAAGACTCAAAAATTCACGGTAAAGGACTTTTTGCAAACACCACGATTAAAGCCGGCACCTATTTGGGAGACTATGAAGGCCCCGAAACAACCGAGAACGGGATGCATGTTTTATGGACAGAAGATGAAAATGGTGAATGGATTGGGCGTGACGGAAAAAATGCTTTACGTTATTTAAATCACAATACAAATCCATGTGCTGAATTTGATGGTTATGAGTTATATGCCGTGAAAGAAATAAAAATCCATCAGGAAATAACTATCGACTATGGTGAAGAACCTTAAACTACCAAGTTGATACCCACTTTTCCTATTGCATGACCGACCTGAAAAAAGAACTAAAACCATTAATTAAACAATGTATGTTGTTTGATCGTTTTCGTTTAACTAAAAATCTTAATTCGCTATCAAGCAATCCGGATAAAGCTAAAGTAGCACAACTAAAAAAGCGAATTCAAAACTCCGTATTACTTGCGCAATCTCGTCATACAACAAAACCTGTTCCTGATTTTCCTGCAAATCTGCCGGTTAATGAAAGACAGGATGATATTTGCAAAGCCATCGAAGACAATCAGGTAATTATTTTATGTGGTGAAACCGGTTCCGGTAAAACAACACAGCTACCAAAACTTTGCTTAAAATTAGGACGAGGCACTTATGGCATGATTGGTCATACGCAACCTCGCCGTATTGCTGCTCGTAGTGTTGCCGCACGTATTGCCGAAGAATTAAATACCGAACTGGGTAATAGCGTTGGTTATAAAATTCGCTTTGCCGATAAGTTAAATAAAAACAGTCATATAAAAGTAATGACTGATGGTATTTTATTAGCGGAAATACAAAACGATCCTTTTTTACAAAACTACGACACATTAATTATTGATGAAGCTCATGAACGCAGTCTTAATATTGATTTTATTTTAGGTTATTTAAAACAACTTCTGCCCAAACGTCCTGATTTAAAAATCATTATTACTTCAGCAACTATAGATCCCGAACGCTTTGCCAAACACTTTGAAAATGCTCCCGTCATCGAAGTCTCGGGACGTACTTACCCGGTTGAAGTGCGTTATCGCCCGTTAAACAATAATAAAGAGAACGAAACAAAAAAAGATCAGCAACAGGCCATTATCAATGCAGTTGATGAGCTAAGTCATGAAGCCGGTAATAATAAATCAAGCGGGGATATATTGGTTTTTTTAAGTGGCGAACGACAGATTCGAGAAACAGCAGAAGCCTTGGGTAAACACCACCTTGATAAAACAGAAATCATTCCCCTGTACTCCAGACTAAGCAATGCCGAGCAACAAAAAGTCTTTAAGTCACACAGTTACCGACGAATTATTTTAGCCACCAATGTAGCTGAAACGTCTTTAACTATTCCCGGAATTCAGTATGTAATCGATACCGGCTACGCACGTATTAGTCGTTATAGTTATCGAACAAAAGTACAAAGACTGCCGATAGAAAAAGTTTCTCAGGCAAGCGCTAACCAGCGTAAAGGCCGCTGTGGTCGAACCAGTGATGGTATTTGTATTCGTCTGTATGAAGAAGATGATTTTAATAATCGCCCTGTTTTTACTGATGCTGAAATCTTGCGGACCAATTTAGCCAGCGTTATTTTACAAATGCACAATATCCGTCTTGGCAATATAGAGAAATTTCCTTTTATTGATAAACCCGATTCACGTTTGATTAAAGATGGTTACCAGTTGCTTGAAGAATTACAGGCAATGAAACAGCAAAAAATCACCGCGATTGGCAGAATATTATCTCGCTTTCCGGTTGATCCCCGGTATGCGCGTATGCTCATTGCGGCTAACGAGTTTTCCAGTTTAAATGAAGTATTAATCATTGTGAGCGCCCTGAGTATTGCTGATCCACGTGAACGCCCAATGGATAAACAGCAACAGGCAGATCAAGCTCACTCTCAATTTAAAGATGAAAAATCAGATTTTATTGCTTACTTAAATTTATGGAATTATTTTCAGGAACAAAAACAACATCTCAGCCAGAATAAATTACGCAAGTTATGTAAAAAAAGTTTTCTCTCCTATAACCGTATGCTGGAATGGCGTGATATTCATAGTCAGTTACTCAATCACTGTAACGATGTTAAATATAAGATCAATACCACCGTTGCCGGTTATGATGCCATTCATCAGGCATTACTGAGTGGCTTACTCAGTCACAGCGGATTAAAAAATGAAGATGGTGATTATCAGGGAGCGCGTAATAATATTTTTGCCATCTTTCCCGGTTCTAGCTTGCGTAAAAAACGTCCGTTATGGATTATGGCAGCAGAGATGCTGGAAACTCAACGCCATTATGGTTTAACGGTTGCCCAAATTGACCCGTTATGGCTGGAAAAACAAGCCGCGCACTTAATTAAAAAGTCATACTTTGAAGCACACTGGGAAAAGCGTCCCGCGCAAATCGCAGCTTATGAAAAATCAACCTTATATGGTCTGGTGATTAATCCACGAAAAAAAATCAACTATGGCCCCATCGATCCTGAATTTTCAAGAGAACTTTATATCCGTGGAGCTTTTGTAAATAGAGAATACTCGGGTCATGCTGCCTTTTTTAAACACAATGAAAAATTGTTTACCGATATTGAAAAACTCGAACACCAGTCACGTCGTCAAGATGTATTGGTCGATGATGAAGTTGTATACCAGTTTTATGATGAACGTATCCCGACCGGTATTTATAACAGTAAAAAATTTGATACCTGGCGAAAAGAAGCTGAAAAAAAGAATCCCGAACTATTATTTCTTAGTCGTGATTATCTTATGCAACACAGTGCAGGTAATATTACCGAAGAGCAATACCCGAAACAGCTGATAGTCAATAATACAACGCTGCCATTATCCTATCATTTTGATCCGACAAGTGAAGATGATGGCGTAACACTCACTGTCCCTCTTGCCTTATTAAACACACTCAACCCGGTGCAGTTTGAATGGTTAATCCCTGCATTACTTCGGGAAAAAATCACCCAGCTAATAAAAACCTTACCAAAAAGTCTGCGTAAAAACTTTGTACCTGCACCACAGTTTGCCGATGCCTGTATTGAAGCCATTAATGATAAAAATACACCTTTACTTTATTCTGTTAGCCAGCAATTAACTAAAATGTCCGGTATTAAAATCCCTGATGATGCCTGGCAAATGGAAAATCTGGAGCCGCATTTTTTTATGCGCTTTGATATACGGGACCAGCATAACAAGTCCATAACCAAAGGGCGTGATTTGCCTGCATTACAAGCATCATTAAGCCATGAAGTTTCCGAACAGTTTAGTAAAACAATTGACTGGAATATTGAACAGACCGGTCTCACTCAATGGAGTTTTAATGAGTTACCCGTCAGCATAAATAAAACGGTTAATAAGCTGACAATAAAGGGATATCCTGCTCTGCAAGACGATGATGACAGTGTTTCTATTGTTGTGGTTGACTCTCAGGAACAGGCTGATGAAATTCATCACGATGGTTTAAAGCGTTTATATCTTTTAAATAGCAAACAGCAAGTTAAGTATTTAAATAAAAATCTGCCCGACATTCAGAGAATATGTATGAGTTACACAAGCATAGGAGGTTGTAACGATTTAAAACAGGCCATTATCGATGCCAGCATCGAAAAAAGTTTTTTCCAGAATAATAACGTTATTAGAAACCACGATAGTTTTGAAGAAAACTTGCAGCAGGGAACAAAAGAACTTGTAAAGCAGGCTAATGAAATCTGTCAATTACTATCTCAAATATTTGAACGCTATAACAAAATACGCAAGCAGATAAAAAAGAACACTAAACCAAACTGGTTGCTCAGTATTGCCGACATTCAGTCGCAGCTTGATCATTTAATTTATGAAGATTTTATTTATTTTACTCCGCTTGAATCTCTGTCCCATTTTCCACGCTATCTTCAGGGTATTGAGCTACGTCTGGAAAAATTGCAGCAAGCCGCTGAACGTGACAGGCAATACACAAATCAAATCAGTCCTTACTGGTCTCATTTTATCGAACTTAATGATGAATATTATGCGCACCCCGTATTTTCGCTTTACCGCTGGATGCTGGAAGAATTTCGGGTCTCGCTCTTTGCTCAAGGCTTAAAAACCAGTATGCCCGTTTCAGAAAAACGATTGGAAAAACAATGGCAGGAAGTAAAGAAATTAACCCGGATTTAACAAACCACAAATTTTAACGCAGAGAACACAAAGACGCGATGGAGACAAAGTTCAATAGTTTTTTCTTTGCGTCCTCTGCGACTTCGCGCCCTTTGCGTTAAATTACTTGCATGGTTAATTACCCATAAGATGCATCAAAACAGCGAATCTGGTAAAGTACAGCCATATAATAAAGAGTAAACTAAGCGTGTTTTCTTATTTAGCATCATCCCCCTTATTTTCGTCGCCCAGAAACACTGCCATTTTTATGGTGGTATTTTTTAGCATCTTACACCTTTTTACCATGGGACAAGCTGAACTCACGAACGATGAAGCGCAATATGCCCTGTACGGTTATTACCTCGACTGGAGTTACTTTGATCACCCGCCTTTGGTTGGCTGGTTAAATGCCTTTATTTTACAATTCTCTGATAGTGAATTTGCCTTAAGAATCTGGCCTTTATTACTCGCTGCACTCACCAGTTTTCTTCTTTACGGGTTTAGTCGTGATTTATTTCCTGATGAATCTCAATGGCTAGGTGTTATTACAATATTACTTTATCAAGCCAGCCTTATTTCACAAGTATTTGGCCTCGCCATGCTGCCGGATACCCCTTTAATTCCGGTTGCCATTTCAGCTATCTGGCTTTTATATCGAGCCCTCAAATTTAACCAGCCTGTACTTTGGCTTTATGTCGGTATTTTATTTGGCCTTGCCGGGTTAGCAAAATACACTGCAGTAACATTAGTTGTTACTGCCATTATTGCTTTAATTATTTTTAAAGATCAAAAAGTATTAACCACTAAATGGCCATGGATAGCTATTGTACTTGCAGCAATCATAATAAGCCCGATTATTTACTGGAATATGCAACACGACTGGATTTCTATTCGCTATCAACTGAATCATGGTGCTCCCGCTGTTGCATGGAGTTTTAAAAATGCATTTATCTCACAGGCATCTCAATTTATTACCTACTCTCCCGCGGTTTACTTATTTGGATTAGCCGCAATCTATTCAGCATTTAAACATTCGTTTAAAAATGAAAAATATATTCTTGCATTTACCTTGCCTGTTTTACTTTTATTTTTCTGGATGAGCGGTTATCAACAAACACTTCCTCACTGGACTGCTATCGGCTGGATAGCCTTAGCACCACTCACGGCAAAATGGATATTGCATCATTGGTCTGCTAGAGCAGTTCGAATTTTGTCATACGTTAATCTTGTTTATTCTTTTGTGTTGATAATGGCTTTTCATTTATTGCTGGCAACCCCCATATTACCTTTTGAAAATAACCGGCATCCGCTTGAAGACCTTTATGGCTGGAAAAAAGTCGCTCTTAAAGCTGTTGAATTACAAAAAGAAATGCAGCAAAGAGATCCTGAAGCAACCATTTTTATTGGTAACTGGTCGCAGTTTGCCCGCCTAGCCTGGTATGCAAAACCTTATGCAGTACAAGTCACTGATAATCGTTTTGGCCAGTCTGATATTTGGTATGGCTCTGTGAAAGTAAACAGTAACGGCATATTGGTTGTACCACCAAAATATAAAAACACAACTGCAAGCGGCATTAATAAATTTAAACGTTGTGAATTTCAAAATGAGGTTATACAAAAATTAAATAATAAAGCAGCAGCAACCTACCAACTTTTTAAGTGTTATGGTTTTAAAGGATAACAATGGAAAATAATCAGCTCCCATTATCAAAAGTCTCTTACTCGTCGCCCTGGTTCTGGGCAATTCCTGTTTTTGCCTTGAGCGCCATGTTTATTATTGGGGTAACTGGCAGTAACCGACCGTTATTTTTATTTCTTAATGATGCTTTATATTTTAAACCCGAAGCAATCTGGATCAATATCACATTATATGGTGATGCCGCCATGGTAATGATCATGATGTTACCGCTAATAGCAAAACGTCCGGATATTATTGTTAAAAGTTTTATTGCTGCAATTATTGCTTCATTATTTCTTCATGGATTTAAAGAATTTATGCCAGTGTTACGTCCACCATCAATCTATAGCCCCGATATGATGCATCAACTCGGCAACCAGTTTTCACGCTCATCTTTTCCTTCCGGTCACTCAGCCGCCCCTTTTACTCTTGCCTCAATGATTATATTTTTAGTTGATAATAATAAGATACGTGCATTTGTTGTTACCTATGCCGCTATCATCGCAATATCACGTGTAGCAACAGGTGTACATTGGCCCATGGATATTTTAGGCGGGATGTTTTTTGGCTGGTTTTCTGCCTATTTAAGCATGCGATTTTTCCCTGTTACCGGAGAAAATTTACTCGCACAAAGGCTAATTGCGCTGGTGTTATTGCTTGCTGCATTTCATTTGGTATTTTTACATGACAGGGGAGACGTAGAAGCACGTTTTCTTGAAGTCTTAACCCCAATAATCTGTTTTATCTTAAGCCTTAAGGGTTTAAAATCTCTGTTTCTAGACCCTTTAATGGCAAAATTTAAATAATGAGCAATCACACAAGCGAAGAAAAATTAAGTTTTAAATGGGGCTGGCTGATCCGTGTCGTTATCACAATCATTATTCTTGCTCTTATTTTTCGCAATATTGAATTTCAAAGTGTAAAAAGCATTATTCTTCAGGCTGATGTTAAATTACTCCTGCTTGCTATTTTATTTCAACTGCTCAGCACCTTGCTTGCCGGTTATCGCTGGGGGCAAGTAATGAAAATATTAAACTTTGGACAACGCTCAGATTTTTACATGCGAAGTTATTTCAAAGGTTCTTTTTTCAATCAGGGCTTGCCAACCAGTATTGGTGGTGATGCTATTCGTGTGCTTGATGTTGCCGGTAACGGTCACAGAAAAAGAGATGCCTTTATCGGTGTGTTTATCGATCGTATTTTAGGGTTATCCGGGTTACTTGTTCTAAATCTTGTTGCTAATTATTTCCTGCCACGTTTACTTCCTGACAACCTGTTTTACATGATTAATATTATTGTATTGTCCGGATTACTTGGCTTTATTGGCTTTATTTACATCCACAAAATAAAGTTTTTATATCAGGGCCGTTTACTAAATTATATTCTTCGGGTATCGCATCAGCTGAATAAAATTTTACATGACCTCCATTCAATTTCTTTTCACCTTATTATTGGTGTCCTGATTCATTTATTTTCGATTATTAATATTTATTTTGTTGGTAAAAGTGTTGGTTTGGAATTTAATCTGCTCACTATGGCTGTTATTGTTCCCCCTGTTATTTTACTAACATTGGTTCCGGTATCACTTGCTGGCTGGGGAATAAGAGAAGGCGCCATGATTGGTTTATTTGGTTTAATTGGTGCAGCCACTGCTACTGTATTATCTATGTCTATTCTGTATGGCATTATATTAATCATAGCAAGCCTGCCCGGCTTATATGTTTTTTTACATAAACAACAATAAAAATTTAAAAATTAAAGTAGAGTTCATATGAAAGTAGACACTATGCGTCGCATCGATCACCTTGCCGGTGTTCCCCTGTGTTTTTTAGTTACACTGCTAACTAAATTTCTTTCCCTTTTTAATTTTAAAAAAACTCCTAAAGTAAAAAATGTTTTATTGATCGAGCTTTCGGAAATGGGCAGCGCAATTTTAGTTGACCCGGCAATGCGAAAACTCAAGAGCAAAGGTGCATCGCTTTACTTTGTCATCTTTAAAAAAAATGCCCCCAGCCTTTATTTACTTGGCACAGTACCGAAAGAAAATATTTTTACGATTCGTGAAGATGGTCTTGCGACATTAATTATTGATACCTTAAAGTTTTTTATCTGGACACGCAGAAACGAAATTGACACAGTCATTGATCTGGAACTGTTTTCCCGTTTTACCGCATTACTTACCGGGCTTAGCGGTGCCTCACGCCGTATTGGTTACCATGCTTTTCATAATGAAGGGCTTTATCGTGGCGCATTACTCACTCACGAAGTAGCTTATAACTCCCACATACATATCAGCAAAAATTTTATCGCTTTAGTCAATGCAGCTTATGCAGTGAAACATGAGGTCCCTTACTCTAAAACGGTCATTAGTGATGATGAAATTATTCTGGCAAAAGCCGATATAAGCAACGCAGATAAAGAAAACATGTATCAGCGTATTAAGGATATTTACCCCGGCTACTCAAGAGAAAAACAACGCATTGTTTTAATTAACCCCAATGCAAGCGAACTACTTATTCAAAGACGCTGGATGCCTGAAAAATATATCGAATTAATGCAATCTATCCTTAAAGATTTTGATGATGTGCTTGTTTTGATTACCGGTGCGCCCAACGAAAAGGAAGAGGCTGCCGGCTTAAAGGAAAAAGTAAATCATGAACGCTGCATTAATTTTGCCGGACAGGTTAAGCTGTCTGAACTCCCTGCACTTTATAGTATTTCACTTATGATGCTGACCAATGATTCCGGCCCCGGTCACTTTTCTGCTATTACTGACTTACGAACCTATGTCATTTTTGGACCGGAAACGCCAAAGCTCTATGGTTCACTCGGCAATAGTACCGCTATTTATGCCGGACTTGCCTGTTCGCCTTGTGTTAGCGCCAGCAATCATCGTAAAACGCCCTGTAGTGATAATGTTTGCTTACAGGTTATTGATGTCAAAGAGGTTTATAATACCATTCGCCCTACATTAGAGATTTAATAAAATCCGTCTATAGATACAGGAAAAGAAAATGATATCTTATATAAAAAAAATTACCGTTGTATTTTTGTGCACATTTGTACTAATCACATCCGCTCAAGCAGGACAAAAAGTTTACCGACTCAAACTGGCAGAATCATGGCCGACTAATTTTCCTATTTTTGGTGATGCAACCAAGAGCATGGCAAAGATGGCAGAGAAAATGTCAAAGGGCCGTTTAAAAATTCGTATTGATTCAAAAAACAAACATAAAGCAGCACTAGGTATTTTTGATATGGTGCGCTCGGGTCAGTATGACATGGGACACTCCGCTTCCTATTACTGGAAGGGCAAAGTCGCTGAAACACTTTATTTTACCACTATGCCATTTGGCATGATTGCACCGGAACAATATGGATGGTTTTACTATGGTGGTGGTATGCAGTTAATGGATAAGCTCTATAGCAAATATGGCCTGCTTTCTTTTCCGGGTGGTAATACAGGTAATCAAATGGGTGGCTGGTTTAAAAAAGAAATTAAATCGATTGCCGATCTAAAGGGACTTAAAATGCGAATCCCCGGTTTTGCCGGTGAGATTCTGGCTAAGGTAGGCGCTAAACCAACGAATATTCCAGCAGGTGAACTGTATACCTCACTTGAGCGCGGCACGATTGATGCTCTTGAATGGGTTGGCCCTTCATTAGATTTACGCATGGGCTTCCATAAAATTGCTCCTTATTACTACACCGGTTGGCACGAGCCCGCAGGTGAATTGCAGTACCTCATTAATAAACGCTCATGGGATCGATTACCTGCTGATTTACAGGAAATTCTACGGGTTGCAATGCGAACTGCAGCCTATGATATGTACATTCGTTCATACCATGAAAGTGGCATTAACTGGGCGAAAATGAAAAAGGATTTCCCCAATATCAAAGTTAAAACCTTTCCAAAAAGCGTGATGACGGCACTAAAAAAAGCGAATAAAGAATTATTAGCCGAAGCAGCAGCAAAAAGCCCTCTCGCAAAAGAAATACAGGCCTCTCAGGCCGCTTATCTGAAAATGATTCGTGTCTGGACGAATATTTCAGACAAAGCCTATTTAGATAATTAACACTAATTGTAGTATCCTTAGCAAAGCCGGTTACTTACCCATACCGGCTTTTTTTTGGATAAAATACGATGTCATTAGAAAAAATAGAAAATGTAATAAATCAATTTTCCGAATACCTTGGAAAATTTTCTGCATTTTTATTTATTCTGCTTTTATTCAATGTGTTTTATGACGTAATTATGCGTTATCTGTTTAATGATGTTTCCATCGGCATGCAGGAACTTGAATGGCATTTATATTCAGCCATCTTCATGCTCGCAATACCCTACACCTTATATAAAAATGGCCATGTTCGCGTAGATATTATTTATGATAATTTACCGCAACGAAAACAAGCCTGGTTCGACTTATTCGGCACTTTGTTTTTACTCATTCCTTTCACCGTATTGGTTGCTAAATATGGTATTGATTTCACTTTAGAGTCCTATGAATTAGGCGAACGCTCAGGTGATCCGGGAGGGCTTCTTTATCGCTGGATCATTAAAGCGGTTATTCCTTTTTCTTTCATGGCTATCAGTATTAGTGGTGTAGGTCTGGTACTAAAATCTATTATTACACTTCGTAATAATAATGCAGCATCAAATCAGCAGCAGCATCAGGGAAGCGATACTTTATGATTGGAATCGTGATGTTTTTTGTTGCTTTAGCCATGTTATTGACTGGCTTTCCTGTTGCCTTTGTCTTTGGTGGTGTCGCTCTATATTTTGGTGTGTTTGCTGAAGGTGCCGAGCTGTTTGCTTTCATGCCTCACCGCATACAAAATATTATGGAAAACACGGTGTTAATGGCCGTCCCCCTTTTTGTATTTATGGGTATCGTATTACAAAAAACAAAACTTGCTGAACAACTGCTCCATGCCATGGGAAAATTATTTGGCGGTATTAATGGTGGTCTGGCAATATCTACCATTCTTGTTGGTGGCTTGTTAGCAGCTTCTACCGGAGTAGTAGGAGCATCTGTAGTTGCTATGGGTTTAATTGCGCTACCGGTTATGCTCAAATTTAACTATGACAAAAAACTCGCCAGTGGCGTAATTTGCGCGTCAGGCACTTTAGGTCAGATTATTCCGCCGTCGATCATTCTTATTATTCTCGGTGATGTGATGGGAATTCCGGTTGGTGATTTATTCAAAGCCGCCGTCGCTCCCGGCATTGTACTTATTTCTGCTTATATTCTTTATATTTTTATCTACACTCATAAAAATAAACAAGCTGCACCCGCCATTCCGGTTGAAGCTAATGCAGGCAGCAAAACAAAACAAATTAAACAAGCGATGTTTGCAATAATTCCACCATTGGCCTTAATGCTTGTTGTACTAGGCTCAATATTTACAGGTATTGCTACACCCACTGAGTCATCTGCACTCGGCGGAATAGGCGCTCTAATACTTGCGCTTGTATACCGTCAGTTTAGCTGGAAAATGTTATTTGATTCATCACTCGAAACGGTAAAAGTCACCGCCATGGTTTTTGCAATTCTATTAGGTGCTACAGCCTTCTCTATGGCTTTCACTTATACCGGAGGTGATATTATTGTCGAGGATGCACTTGCGGCATTACCCGGTGAGAAAATGGGCTTCCTGATTTTTTCAATGCTGGTGATCATGGTTCTGGGATTTTTTATCGACTTTGTTGAAATCTCGTTTATTATTATTCCAATCCTTGCCCCCATCGCAGACACTTTAGGCATCGCTCCTGTATGGTTTGCGATTCTTATTGCAATGAATTTGCAAACTTCATTCCTTACCCCGCCTTTTGGCTTTAGTTTATTTTATCTAAAAGGGGTTGCACCACCCGAAGTGCAAACCATCGATATATATAAAGGTGTTGTCCCTTTTATTATTATTCAGGTTATTGTTGTTATTTCAATATTACTGTTTCCGGCTTTATACGGATTACAATAATCTTATTTAGTATCCCAGTATCGTTGCATCTCAAAATATAAAAAAGATGCCGTCCATGTTATTAATACCAAACCTGTTAAGGCTTCGATTCCTGTTAAATAACGCAAATGTCCTGTTGGTTCAATATCGCCAAAACCTAATGTTGTGAAGGTTGTAAATGAAAAATAACTGCAATCCATCAAGCTCCCGTCAAAGTTACCAGCTAACTGCCCCCAGCCATCTATTTTATTCATAAAATAATATGCAATAGCAAATATCCATATTTCAATAGCATGAGCAGATAAGGCAGTAAAAACCCCAAAAACAATTCTAAAACGGTGCTTTATTTTCATTCTTGGTATGTATACAGAAGCACGATATAAAAATTCGTAATGAATCATAACAACTAGAAAAACGATAAGGCTATTCAGAAAAAACACCGTAATCATCTCATTTAAACTCTTTCATTTATTTATTAACTTAATATTAAAATTTTCATGTTGTGCAGGTGGTTGAAAATATTCTGTTACCTGATAAAACATTTCTTCAGTATCAAATTTTTCACGTTCAGGGCTCACCCTGGCGCGTGCTTTAATTTGTTTTATGCAAAGCTCATTACTTGCATTTATATAAATTAATTTATGTGAGAACTGGTGTTTTTCGTAAATATCTTTAAACCACAATCTTTGTTTTTCAGTGTTTCCCGGAAAATCCATCACCACTGTAACACCTGACATTAAAATATCTCGAACATGTTTTTTTACTAACGGCTTTATGCGTAACGAATAATGGAGGTAATCTTCGAAATTTTCAATCTCGTCAGGATAAAGCTCACTAAGCCACTCATCTTCTGATAGTAATATTGTATTTTCTTTAGCGACGATTTCTTTGGCTAGCGTTGATTTTCCCGCTCCCATTTTTCCGCAAAAAAATAACAATGTTCCTTTCTCATTCATAATATCTTCACAATATTTTCTAATACTAAATTTATTCGTAAAAAAAAACGAATTAAGAACAGTTATTCTCTACAATATTCGTAGCGATACCATCGATACTTGTTTGATTTTTCTCTACCCAATAATCCGTAATTCCAGACTCACCTTTTTTAATCGCCCAGTTAATCAACTGTTCTCTTTCTTCAACATAATCAAAAAATGGCACTGACATACCACAAGAAGTTTGAACCAGCTCAACGGTTAAATCGAATATTTGTCTGGCACCGGGAAGAGGTTTAAACAAAGTGTATGCATCATTCCAGGAGGAATCATTTTTATGAATCACTTTTGCTTGCCCATATAAACGGAGAATCATCGGGTTTCCTTCAAAAGACGCAAACATAATTGTCATACGACTATTGTTTTGAATATGAGCTGCAGTTTCATTTCCGCTTCCGGTTACGTTTAGCCATATCACACGATTCTTATCCAGCACACGTAAGGAATCCATTCCTTTAGGTGAAATATTAATCCGGCTGTCCTCCGTTGCCGTGCCAACAAAAAATATTTTCTGAGTCTCGATGAATTGTTGTAACTTAGAAGATATTTCAGAATATTGTTGACCCATGTAATGACCTTACTTAATATAAACATTTACATTATATAGCGCATATAATTTTTAATCCTGGAAATCAAGCGGCTTTTTAGTCATCACTTTCTTTCCTGTAAACATAGCAGAAACAAGCCCATTTTTTTCTCTTACTTCTGTTATCACGACAGCAGCAATATGCAAGATAATTGAAATAAGAAGAAGATAAAAGGCATATACATGTGTTGAAATAAAAGGTTTTCTAAATTTACGCATTTCTGCATACGCTTCCGAATCCACATCATCTTTCGAGCCCGGTTTCAGGTTTTTAATTTTGTCGTGCTCTTCACCTGCTCTGGTAACCCATTCTGCAATTTCATGCCCGAACGGCGGAAAATATAAATCAGTCCCTGCTAAAACCAGTCCCGTGGTTGCTTGTGTTGTAAGCAATAAAAACAGGAAACTCACCATAATTTTCGCAAGCGGATTATGTCCCAGATACTGGGGCGGTTCCCCAGATTTAGTACCAGCAATATATTCTCTTACAGAGTGCCAAAATCCTTTACCAATAGGTAGTATTTCTTGCCAGCGAGAATACTTTCCGCCAATAAAACCCCAGATTAATCTCCACAAAAGATTCAGAAAAAAAACGTAACCAATATAAACATGAACTGTTTTCAGCAATATTTTACCATCGCCACTTACCCCAAGTGCTTTATTGTTAAGAATAACGGTACCAGCAGCAATCAATCCAATAATACAAAGTACATTAATCCAGTGAAATAAGCGTGTAGTGCGATCCCACGCGGTATAATATTTAAGTTCATTATTAGGCATAATAACGTCCATTTGATTAGCAAACTCTATTCAATAAAAATTTTAAACTATTTGTTTCTTATATCCTGAAGGGCTTCATTTATTTTAAATAATACAATGAGAAGTTCACACCATATTCGTGCTCCCACTGCTCCGGCAACAGCATAAAACAGACCTGTAATAAATTTTCCAAATGTAACCCCGCCATAACCGCTAAACATAGCACTTAGTCCACCAACTGCGGCACCAAGTAGTAATATCCAATATACAAAAGTGATGATTTTTGGTGTTAACATCGTATTAAATGATAATATGTCTTTCATGGTTTTTTTCCTTTTTTATTATAATATTAGTTTCATTTCCGTAAAAAATATAAGTTCTTCTTTAGGTAAAGATGACTCAATAAATTTCTGTTATTTATAAAAAGTTATTACACGCAATGATGAACGTAATATTGACCTTTTGTATTGCAACAGTTTTTTGCTTTTTTATCCTGACTTTCCAGTCATTATTTATGCTGTTCTCGGCAACTAAATGGTACTAAATCACCTCTATATACATGGTATAAAGTGCGCTATTTTTATCTTAAAATCAACTTTGTAATCATCTAATAAACAGATTAGTTTATTTTTGGCAGACGACATGAACATACCTTGCTAGAGAACAATAAGGTTCCTTGCGCGAAAACTGTTTCTCCAGTTCAAACAGTTCTTCTTGATTGATTTCTTTGCGTCTTTCCCTATTTATACCATCGTAAAAGACGCGGACACCACTTTTAACTTTTGTAATTAAACCCATTTTATCCAACCACAAATAAACATCATCCGGATTTTGTGGATTTGTCGGTGTTAGAGTTTTACCTTCTCCGGATAAAGAATTATTCAAAACATGAGAAAAATTACCATGAGTCAGGTTTTGATAAATTAATCCGGTACGGCTGTAAAACATTAATGACAAATACCCGCCGGGTTTAATAAAGGATAATAATTGTTTTAGAGTATCCTCCGGCTCTGCTAACCATTCAAGTACCGCATGAAATATAACCAGATCATATTGAATATCAACATATTGTGATAATTCCTGCACCGGGCTATGAATGAAATGCACATTTTTTTCAACTTTATACTCTGCAAACATGTCTTGCGCATCTTGCAACATCTTCACAGACAAATCACAAAGTGTCAGCTTATGGCCATTTTGCGCCAATTGTAGAGAGAAATGCCCTTGTCCTGCACCCGCATCCAGAATAGATAACCCGCCTGATTCAATATTCGGAATTTGCTCAACTAAATCACGCCACAAAATTTTCAGTCTTATCTGACCTTTTGCGGTGTTATAAATGTTTTTTCTAAATCGGGAAGACAAATTATCAAAGTTTTGATCGTATTGAATGCTCATACTATTCCAGTATCGTTATTATTTTATATTTCTATAGTATACGAGAATATCTTTTTAGATATAATAAAACGATGTCGCTAATAACAAAAATCAAACAACACCAAAGCAAACTCAAAAGATGTACTCAATGCCCTGATATGTTTGGCCCGCCTGTTGCCGGTAATCCTGTTTCTTCATCCATTATGCTTATTGGACAGGCTCCCGGTGATAAAGAAATTCTTATTCCCAAACCTTTTGCCTGGACGGCGGGTAAAACATTATTTAAATGGTTTAATCAACTGGGGGTTGATGAAGAACAGTTCCGTAATTTAATTTATATGGCTGCTGTATGCCGTTGTTTTCCCGGAAAAAAGCCCCGTGGAGGTGACCGGGTGCCTAATTTAACCGAAATTAAAACCTGTTCACATTGGCTCGAAACGGAATATAAATTATTACAACCGGAAGTTATTATCCCGGTTGGAAAACTGGCGATCAGTCAGTTTCTGGAAGTTAAACGACTTACCGAAGTGATTGGGCAAGTTCACCAAGTAACACTAAATAACAAAACAGTTGATTTAATACCTTTACCACATCCATCCGGCGCCTCTACCTGGCATATTACAGAGCCGGGAAAAACATTATTACAGGATGCCTTAAAATTAATTCAAAAACACCCAGCATGGAAAAAACTAACAGGATAAATTAAAGACTATAATCTTCTTGCAGGATTTCTGTTTTTTTGCCCGCAAATAACTCAAATAAAGCACGATGAGATTTTAAGGAAAACTCATTGTCACGTGTTTCATAATTTTTCACCCAGTCAATTAACATTTCCAGATTTTTATCCTGCGCTTCTTTTGATGAATATTTATGTGCTTCCCAGGGTCTTTGTTTACAATGTTCAATGCAAATTTCTGTGTCGGGATTAAGGAAAAAAATCTCGTTCGCTTTCGTACTGACATATTGTAATAAATCTGCATAACCACCTTCTATTACCCAGCCACTATTGGCAGACAGGAAGGAATCAAGCAGTTTAAAACTTTCACGCAAAGGTTTTCGAGATGGCGGCTGAGTATCCTGCCAGGCGAGTGTATCAAGGTCCAGATGTTTTAAATTAAATTTTTCTGTTAACTTTTTTGCTAACGTGGATTTTCCTGCGCCAGAATTACCAAAAACCAATATTTGTTTCATATTAATCTACCGCAAAAAATCAAGCAGAACTCAATAAAAATATTAAGTCCTGCTTTAATTAAAACAGTAATAAACTTATTCCATTTTTAACTTTGTTACCGGATGTTTTTCTAATGTCCATTGATGCATTGAACCATCATACAACTTCACTTTTTTATTTCCCAGCAACTCACTCAATACAAACCAGCTACCGCTTGCCAGATGGCCGCTATTACAATAAGTGACAGCTTCTTTGTCTGGATTAATACCCAGCTGTTTAAATAATGATTTTGAATCCGATGCTTTTAAAAATTTAGCTGGCATTTTTGTGGTTAGTAATTCGTTTGGATAAGGCTTGGCACCCGGAATATGTCCATTTGCGAAGACATAGGATTTTTTACGCCATGTACCTAAATATAAACTAATCGCACGAGTATCCACTAATTGTGTGTTTGTTTTAATTGCGGCTTCAATATCTTTACTGCTTGCCAGAATTTTCTTCCGTTCTGCAGTCGCAACCCAGTTTCCTTTTTTAGCTTTAGTTGCTTTAGTGCTGACAGCTCGCTTGTCAATAATCCATTGCGCCAAGCCACCATTTAAAATTGCCATATTATCAAAACCATAATATTTCATTTGCCAGTAAAAACGAGTCGCCATAGTAACATCACCATTGCTCTGTCCTTTTGACACAATAACTACAGCACTGTCTTTATTGACTCCGGCTGACTGCATGACTTTTTCAAAGGCGGTTTTACCAACCAGCATTTTAAGCACTTTACGTCCATTGATGTTCTTTGAACCGCGTAATTTTTTATAGTTTACTAAAATAGAACCCGGAATATGTCCGGCAACTTTTTTCAGTTTTAATTTTCCGGACTTTTTATTTTTTTTAAATACCGGTTTTTTTGTAAAACTTTTTACATCTTTACGTATTTCCAGAATCACAACATTGTTTTTATTTTTTGCTAACCAGCCAGTTTCAACCAGTGGCCCGGGGACACTGGCAGCAAAGGCTATATTTGTTCCAATTAAGCCGATAACAGAAATTAATAATATTTTTAGTGTTTTCATTTTTCACGTCCCTTTTATCAATGGTGAGAATGAATATAATAATTAAAGTATAGTCCTTTACCTTTTTTTCAACCTTGATATAAATCAGTTTTTATTCTGACCTACATTTAATAAACTCATTAAATTAACAGGTATTTCGGATAATAAATAAATTTCTCTATCCTGTTTAGCATCATCATTTTTTAACTCATGCTGTTTCAAAATTTCATCTCGCTCAAGCAGAAGTGCTTTCAGCTTGTTATGGCTTAGAGCAAGGATTGATAACAACCATCTTTCAACCAGACTAACAGGTTGAGTATAGGGTATTGATTTTAATAAGCGAATTAAAGTATCTGCTCTTTCCCATACTTCACCGGTCACCCAATGGTTTACGGTAAACCAGCCCAGTGGCTGCCCCATAGAGTCCATTGCTATTGCAGCAACATGACTCCATTTTTTCGGCTTACTATTTGTTTGTACAAAGAGATGGAAATGTCCATGCTCACCTTTAAAACGATGATTACCTGCCCGGTTTGCAGGATGACAGTGGTAATAAGCCCGCCAACCAGACTGATTAAAGCGCAATAAATCCGCCGGATATTTTTTATTTTCCTGTAATGGCTGATCCAGATTAATAACCTGTAAAACCGGATTGGTTTCCGCTGCTGCCATTTCCAGCAAACATGTCGCCAGAGCATCTCTTGCGCTAACCTGTTGCTTAACAGGATTAGCCACCTAAACCACAAGGCGAGCTTTCCGAGTCATCATCGCCAGAATCCAGTGAACAGGGTGAGCTACTTTCATCATCCAAAGAACAGGGAGATTCGGAAGTTAAGCCACACGGGCTTTCATCAACATCATCACTAAGAATTTGTTCTTGAGTTGTGGCAACCGGTTCCGGTAAACGATGTTGCGTATGGTCTATTGCTACCGCAATGGCGGCGAGAGAAAATGCAGAACCAACAATGAAACGATTAGTTTTTTTCATGATGCTTTACCATAAGGTTTATCAAACTTCATCCAGACGCGAATCTTGACACCCACTATACCGCCACTGAACGCTGCCACCAGCCACAGCCAGCCATGCAAACTACCTGATGCAATACCACCCAGCATGGCACCAATATTACATCCAAAAGCTAATCGTGAGCCATACCCCAGTAACAAGCCACCAATGACTGCGGTTAAAACCCGTTTAGGTATTACTTTACCTTCCGGTGCATACTTACCGGCTAAGGCAGCTGCCAGCATGGCACCAAAGATAATTCCAAAATCCATAATCGAGGTGATATCTGCCAAAACACTTTGATTAAGCGCCTTGGCGGGATAACCCCCTGACCAGTATGCCCAACTGGCAACATCACCACCGAGGGCAGACCAGATTTTTGCCCCCCATAATCCATAAGCAAAGGTAATAGACCAGGGATAACCTGCCAAAAGTAAGGTCGCTAAACCAAAGACACTTAAACCAATAACTCCCCACCATATCGGCCAGGGGCCATAAATTAATTGGTTAAGAAAATTTTCATGCTTTATTTTCGCCGAAAAATTCTGTAAGCGACCATGGCGTTTTTTCTCGCGAGATGCAACAAAACGATATAACAATAATAGTACGGCAAGCTGTAATAACAGTGCGGGTATCCATCCGCCCATTTCAGAAATCAAAGAAACCTTGCCAATATTTGGCAGACTTAGCCACCACGGTAAATGATAAGACCCAAGTAAAGCACCAACAACAAAAAAACTGATTGTGATCAGCATATCAGTCTGCCCTTGCCCGACGGTGTACAAAGTACCGGAACCACAACCACCACCAAGCTGCATGCCAATGCCAAATAAAAAAGCACCGACAATAACCGAGACACCAACCTGACCTAGAGCCGCATGTGCTGTTAATTCAGGAAAAGCTTTGCCTACAATAGGAAAAAATAGCAAAGAAGATAACGCGAGTAACAAGATTTGTGCCCGTACCCCCACACTTCGCCGCGAACGAATAAAAGCACGCCAACCACCAGTAAAACCAAACATGGCATACATAAGAGATAAACCAAAGCCAATTCCGGTCAGAAAAAGTAAAGCCTGTTTAAGATTAAATTCATTTTGTAAAAATAAAGATAATGCCAAAATAGAAAATAACGATAATAAAACGATAAACTTATCCGTTTTAATTTTTTGTATAGCAGCTTCAACCATAGTAAGTTCCACTCTTTCTGATTAATTGTTTAATCTGAATAAAAAAGCATAAAAAATCACACTTTATTGATCAACTGTAATTTCTTAACTCTGCTTAATTTCTTAATTGCCATTTCGCGTTTTGTTGCTTCACTTCTGTTTTTTTGCGGTTCCTGATAAACACATTTTACCGGTCGACGTACCCGTGTATATTTCGCCCCGTCTGCTCCAACATTGTGTTGCTCAATCCGTTTTTCAAGATTTGTTGTAATACCGGTATAGAGCGTATTGTCACTGCACTCTAAAATATAAACCAACCAGCCAGCTTGTTGTTTTTTTGTTGTCACTTAGGTTGAAAACCTAAACCCAGCAGACTAAAACCCTGGCTTAATTCTGTCGACAACCGCTTTAACTCCGCCTCGTTATATTGTCTGACAGGAAAAGCTCCCCATATCGGCTTTGGCCATGAAATATCATTGGTATAACGCACAATATGATGAACATGTAACTGTGACACAACATTCCCCAATGCTGCTACGTTCATTTTATCTGCGCTAAAGTGCTCTTTAAGATATTCTAATAATGCATTCGATTCTTTGTTCAGCTGTATTTGATCCTCGGCGGAAAGTTCAAAAACTTCAGTCACACCTTCGCGATCCGGTACAAGAATACACCAGGGATAATTGGCATCACCCATTAACAAAACATGACATAATTTAAACCTGCCAATCACTTCACAATCATTTAACAGGCGAGAATCCAGTTTAGTCATTTCAGGAGTCCAGTTTCCGAGCTGTTTCTTGTACCAGTATGAAGGGGGCAACAACTACAGTCCATAAGCTGGCCGAAGTTTCATGCCACAGTTTTGCATCTGCTGTTTCTACAGCTACAACGCTACCTTTATCAATCCATTGTTTCAAACTATCTTTATCATCACGAGCCATTACGATAGCAACATCCAGAATATCCAAACCTTTTTCCACTTTAAATAAAACGCCTCGAGCAAAATGTTTTTCCAATTCTTGCCAGGGGAGTTTACTGGTCTCACCATGCAAGTGAGCGCGTAATTCTTCATCAGTTTGAAGTGATGCATCATTCATAACTTTATTCCTGTTAAACTATTTTGTTGTTATCCAGTTTATTAAATGTTCGGGCAGTTGTGTGTAATGAATATGTTCTTCGGAAACAACTTTTCCGGAAACAGATATACCGGCTTCAATAACACTTTCTTTATTGCCTGTGATTAAAGGGTGCCACTTTGGTAAAGGCTTGCCTAATTGTAATAAGCGGTAAGCGCATGTTGAAGGCATGACTTCCAGAGCAGCTTTATTATCAACACTTAAAATCATACAATCCGGCATACTTACTTCACGATTTTCATAATCAGTACAACAGCATTTTTCACTATCGAGTAGCTTGCAGGTAACATTAGTAAAATAAATTTCGCCGGTATCTTCGTCTTCAAGTTTATTTAAACAACAGCGGCCACAACCATCACACAATGACTCCCATTCTTTTGCTGTCATTTCAAACAGTTTTTTTGTTTCCCAGAATTTATCCTGCATTAGTCCAGCCATTCTACTAAATAATAAATATACTGCCCTTCAGATGATTTTGACGGCCCAAGCACGCGGGCAGCAAATAACTTTTTATCTGCATTCGCTTGTGTAAGTGCCTGTTCTTTTGAGTTCACCACTTCGACACAGCCTTTAGGGAAACGGTTTCGACTTCGTTTTGGCACATAGACAATAGCAAAATGCTCTTCAGACACTTTGGTATAGGGATCAGGAGGTACAAAACCGCGCATAAACTTAACCTGTACTCTTTTGTTTTTTTACAAACACTAATTTACTGCCACAATCCTGACACATATAACTCCCTGCTCCGCGTAAAATTTTATTATGTCGCCTGCTGGTTAATTCAAAATTCTGACAGCCGCAAGAATATATAAATTTTTTAAAATTCCGTACCGGCAGCCCCGTTAAATCATAATCGGCAGTACGATTGGCAACAACGCCAAAAATGCTCATAACAGATTTCCACTCGTCACCATGTGGTCTAATATTTCTTAAGCCAAACATTTCATCGGTAATATAATGAGCAACTTCATGAGGAATTGTTTCTTTAAAATTATCATCAAAATATTTTGAAAACACATAAGGATTATAGCGAATGACCCGCTGCCCGGCTTTTACACGGTACATACCGGCAGCTTTGCCGCTTAAATCAAATAAAACCGGAATGGCCGGAAAAGAATGCTGAAAATACTCGGAGGCAGTAATAAATAAAGAATGCGTTTTCTTTATGACTCGTTGCTGTAAAGCAGATGAGATAGGGGGAATGTCAATAGTCTGTTCTAACATGATGCTTAGTTTAACACTAAGCTATCAAGTTTCGTTAATATTTGCATGTTTTGGCCAGGCACTTGAATCAATGGTTTCCTGATAGGCATGCCATGTAGCATGCCCCACCAGCGGCATTAAAACAACAAAACCGATAAATGCGGTTGCAAAACCAATGGCGACAATCAAAACGATAATACACGCCCAAATATAAAGTACCATTCTGTTTCTGAGAACGGCATTAATACTCGTCACCACTGCCGTTATGACATCGACTTTTCTATCCATAATCATCGGTAAAGAAAAGGCGCTAAAACAAAATATAATGGCAGAAAATATCGATCCAACCAGAGTACCGACAGTAAGAAAAATGACAAATTGCGTCCAGTCTGCATTTGAAGTGGAAGGGTAAAAAATATGAATCATTGAAGCTGCGCGCGCCCAGACTAAAAAGACAACAGATAAAATGACAGCAAAGACAAGCTCATTGCTTAAGTGGCGTTTACCCTCCCGCAAACAATATCCCAGTTGAGGCTTTAAGCCTGCCTGTATCTGGCAACTAATAGAATATAATCCAATCGCCAGCACAGGCCCAAGAAAAACAAAGCCTGATAATAAACTTGCCAACAAGCCCAAACCACCATACAACCAAACCATTAAGCTCACTATATAACTCAATAAGACAATAATTGAACCATAAATTAAGCTCTGCTTAGGTGCCGTTTTAATATCCTGCCAGCCGAGTTTTAACCAGCGAAGAGGGGCTTTTTTATCCAGCCTTCGGCAGGGAGCAACAAAGGGAAGTTCATTCACATGTGAATTTTTATCAACCGGAAACATAAACATCCCCCTATAGTTTTCAAATCGACCCGCCCCTATTGATTAATATCAATTCGGTTAAGATTTTTTACAGGTTCGAATTTATTTAAATATGGTGTAAATACCAAGAGCTATCGTTATTTTTAACTTCCGCGTACAAATAAATTTGCACATACAATACCTTAACTAGCTGACATTACACTATTGAACTATTTTTATTATTAAGTATGCTGCTCACAAGTTAAAATACCTATGAATAGACGTTTATACAAGCGTATAAATAGAGAATTATTGTTTTCTTATGCCAGATGTCGGTTTAAAAATTTCTGGATGAGGTGTGAAACCGCAATAAAACCAAAGGTTCCTGTTACAAATGAGGCGGCACCGTAACCAAAACGGCAATCCAGAGAAACACCGTGAATACCGGGCTTTTCATAGCTCACCGTACCGTCTTCTTTTGGATAAAGCTGTTGTTGGCCCGAAAAAACGCAATCTACTCTAAAGCTTCTTTTCGGGTTACGGGTAAAATTGTATTGATCTCGCAAAGTTGAGCGTACTTTAGCAGCAAGCGCATCATTATACGTTTTAGATAAATCGGCAACTTTAATAACCGATGGATCAGTCAAGCCACCGGCTCCACCCACCGTAATAACCGGGAGCTTGTTTCGTTTACAAAAATAAATAAGACCCGCTTTAAATTTAATACTATCAATTGCATCAACCACATAATCATAATCACGCAATAAATAATCTGACATATTTTCCAGCGTAATAAAATCATCAATAATAGAAAGTACACAAAGTGGGTTAATTTGTTGTATCCGCTCCTGCATCGCAGTACATTTTTTCTTATCAATTGTTTTTGTCAGGGTGTGTATTTGCCGATTCATGTTTGATATCGCAATCGTATCAAAATCAATCAGGGTTATTTTTCCAACTGCTGTACGTGCCAGAGCTTCAACAACCCAGGAACCAACCCCGCCAATCCCGACTACGCAGACATGCATATTTTTAATAAGTGTATAGGCTTCTTTACCGTAAAGACGTTCTATTCCGGCAAAGGCTTCTTCAAAATTTTGTTCAGTCATAATGAGAAAAGTTAATTACAGTATTAGCATTTTTTGTTGTTTGATTGGCAACAAAATTAATATCTTCATTTCGAAGGGTTGCCAGAGCAGTTAAACATTCCAGAATATATTCCGGACTATTTCGTTGTCCGCGGTGTGATTCTACCACCATATCAGGTGCATCTGTTTCTAATACAATAGCTTCTAGCGGTAATGTTGTCGCTAAGCGGTGAATTTTTGTTGAGTTTTCATAGGTTAATGTCCCGCCGAAACCCAATTTAAAGCCCAACTCAATATACTGCTCTGCCTGTTGATAACTGCCATTAAAGGCATGACAAAAACCGCCTTTAACTTTTATCTTTTTTAATAATTTTAAAACCTGATCATGCGCTTTTCTGACATGCAAAATAACCGGTAAGTTTTGTTTTTTTGCGATACGTAATTGTGCTTCAAATAGCTGGAGTTGCTGTTGCCGATCCAGCTCTTTAAGATAAAAATCCAGCCCAATTTCTCCTATTGCAATAGGAGAAGTTGTTTCTAATAATAATTCAAGCTTCTTTAAATCATTTGCATGATGCTGCCGAATAAAAACAGGGTGTAAACCTAATGCTGGATATAATCCTGCTTCCGCATGACATAAATCTAAAACATTACCCCAGCCTTTAGACTCAATGGCAGGAACGATGATTTTTGATATACCTTTATCACGGCAATGTTTTAAAATCTGATCACGATCAGAGTCAAAATCAGCAACATCGAGATGGCAGTGTGTGTCGACAATATTCATGACACAAGTATAACGCTAAATAATATAATTAATGCTTTGCACTAACGTTTAATTCACTATTTATTATTGAAATAAAGTCTGGCAACAAGAAAGGTTTCGTTATGTATTGTTTAAACCCCGCTTCCAGCCCTTTTTTTATATGATCCGTGCTTGCAGACGCACTTAACGCAATCACGGGAATATTTTTTGTTCTGGCATTTAAATTCAATTCATCAAGAGCATCATATCCATCCATACCAGGTAAATTAATATCCAGAATAATAAGGTCAAATAAATTTATTTCAGCTTCCATTAGGCCTTCTTCAGCACTCGCTGCGACCGTTAGATTATATTCAGGGTATTCTCGAAACAGATTTTCAATAATTTTCTGATTAGAAATATTATCTTCGACATATAAAATATTATGTACTCTATCTTTTGCAATTAAATTTACACTGCTTTTTTCTGTAACATAACTTGATAACTTGTCACCAATACAACAATCAAGATAAAAAGTAGAGCCTTTGCCTTTATCACTTTCAATACTAATAGAGCCGTTCATTAGTTCTATGAGTTTTTTTGCTATGGTTAAACCAATGCCAACACCTTCTATGTCGGTATACTCTGCACCCAGACGATTAAAAGGTTCAAAGATATGCTGCTGTTCCTCTTTTGACAGCCCCTTTCCTGTATCAGAGATATAAAGACGTGCATATTTATCATTTAATATCTTATAACCTATTGAAACAAGGCCATTATCATTATTATACTTAACTGCGTTTGTTAGCAAATTGACTAACACTTCTTTTAAACGTGTTTCATCTGCTTGCAAAGTTAGCGGATCATTTTCATCTATTAAGTTGTGAATAGTAATGTTTCTAAAATTTAACTTATGTTTTACCAGAGAAATACTTTCATCGACCAATTGATAGAGTAATACATTTGTTGTTAATATAGAAAAGTCACCTTCTTCTATACGAGATAAATCCAGAATATCTGAAATCATCGATAATAAATGTTTTCCCGCCAATAAAATTTCTTCATTATATAAAAGTTGTTTATCATCCAGACCGTTTAAAGTTAATAGCTGAGAAAAACCTAAAATAGCATTCATCGGCGTACGTAGCTCATGGCTCATGCGACTCAAGAATTGTGATTTGCTCACATTAGCAATTTCAGCTTCCTGTTTTGCCTTTAATAATAGTGCTTCTGTTTTTATACGCTCATTATTTTCGTGTTCAAGAGATTTAACTGCTTCTTGTAATGATTTAGTTCTTGCTTCAATAATGGTTTCGAGTTCTTTATCGTAATGCCCCAGTTCTTTTTTTACTTTATCGTATAACTTTTTTTCTACGGTTATATGTCGGGTAATATCGATCAGCTGTAATAAAACCCCAATAGCCTGACCTTGATCATCATTAACCCGGGTTAAACTCCAGTCCCAACACGTTCCCTCTTTTTCCAGCGTGTCGGTATATTCAAAAAATCTGGTTTTAGTTGTATAGGGTTTACCTGTAGTAACAACGTCATTAAATATTTGCAGATTTTCTTCATTTGGATAAAGAGAAAAATAATTTTTGCCGGTAAAAAATGCCGGTTCTTTCTTGTCAGTAACAGCATAAGACTCACTGACACGAATAAAATTATATTCGAGATCAAGAAAAGCAACTAAAGTGTGATTATTCTCAAAAAGTAGCTCAGCTAAAGAGCTAATGGCGGGAGGGGGGAAAGCCATAGTAGTCCTCAACAACGTGGATATATTTAGAGCGATTCTAAATAATCAAAACAACAAGAAACCACATACTTTATAATAGAATTGCATATTGAATACAAGGAAAAGGACGACGCTTTAAAACTTTATTTTTTCAGATTAGCGAAAGCCTGTGCCATTGCATTATTTTTACTGCTATTTCCTGTACTCGCAGAATTTTTTGACTGCTTACGAGGAACTCTATGCTGACTTTTAGCTTTATCTTGCGGTAATTTTCTCTCTACGGCTTCGGTTAATCGCATCGATAAGGCAATACGATTACGCTTAATATCGACATCCATCACTTTAACTTTTACCACTTCACCCGTTTTAACAACTTCATGCGGATCTTTTACAAACTTATCAGCAATCACTGAAATATGAACCAGCCCATCCTGATGTACCCCAATATCAACAAAGGCACCAAAGTTTGTGACGTTTGTAACAACCCCCTCAAGAATCATACCGTCTTTTAGATCAGAGACTTTTTCAACCCCATCTTTAAAACTGGCTGTTTTAAATTCAGGTCGGGGATCGCGTCCCGGTTTTTCAAGCTCTTTAATAATGTCACGTACCGTTGGTTCACCAAAACCATCCATTGCATAATCATTTGCAGCAAGAGAAGATAAAAAAGAGTGATCGCCAATAAGCTGATTCATGCTGCGCTTATTTTTTTCTAAAATATTTTCTACTACAGGATAAGCTTCCGGGTGAACCGACGAAGCATCCAGCGGATTATCACCATCAGAAATTTTTAAAAAACCTGCTGCCTGTTCAAAAACTTTAGGCCCCAAACGTGGAACCTTTAAAATTTCCTGACGATTCTTAAAGGCACCATGTTGTTCCCGGTAATTAACAATGTTTTCCGCTATGCTATCGCTTAAGCCGGCAACACGTTTCAATAAAGGAACAGAGGCCATATTCACTTCAACCCCTACTGCGTTAACACAATCTTCAACGACTGCCTCTAACTTGCGAGCCAAATAATGTTGATTAACATCATGCTGGTATTGTCCTACGCCAATGGCCTTTGGATCAATTTTCACCAACTCGGCCAGAGGATCTTGCAAACGGCGAGCAATGGAAACAGAACCACGGAAAGTTACATCAAGATCAGGAAATTCTTTTGCTGCTAATTCAGAAGCAGAATAAACCGATGCGCCCGCTTCACTTACCACCAAACTGGTAAGTTTTAATTCAGGATGCTTTTTCATTAACTCATTAGTTAATTTATCGGTTTCACGAGAAGCAGTACCGTTTCCAATGGCAACCAGTTCAACCTGATGCTTTTTCGCCAAAGCCGCTAATACGGCAATCGACTCATCCCATTTGTTTTTAGGTGCGTGAGGATAAATAACCGCGGTATCAACCAGCTTACCAATGGCATCAACCACAACAACTTTTACTCCGGTGCGTAAACCGGGATCTAAACCTAATGTTGAACGTGCGCCGGCAGGTGCCGCTAATAATAAGTCCCGCATATTTTCACCAAAAACACGTATTGCTTCTTCTTCAGCGGATTCTCGTAACCGTAAATTTAATTCAGACTCGAGTTGCATTGAAATTTTTACTCGCCATGCCCAGCGTGCACTTTCTAATAACCAATTATCCGCTGCGCGCTGTTTTTGAGTAAGGCCAAAATGTGAAGCAACAATACTGTCACATAATCCCATGTCTAGAGGAGAAGCAATATCATCTTGCATCGGAATACTTAATTTAATACGTAATATGCCTTCATTGCGTCCACGAAATAAGGCTAAGGCACGATGCGATGGAATTTTATTTATTTTTTCCGAGAACTCAAAATAATCTTTAAACTTTGCCCCTTCTTTTTCTTTACCTGCAATCACTGTTGCAACAAGTTCACCTTTTTCCCAACTGGTGTCACGTAACTCTCCGACTAAATCTGCATTTTCAGCAGCACGTTCCATGAAGATATGCCGCGCACCTTCTAATACTGCAGCACTGTCTGTAAAAGCAGACTCTTCATTAATATATTTTTCTGCCTCAACCTCGGGTGAAAGTGAAAAATCATCCAGCAAAGCATCAAGTAACGGCTCAATACCCGCTTCACGTGCTATTTGAGCTTTCGTACGGCGTTTAGGTTTATAAGGCGCATAAAGATCTTCCAGGCGAGTTTTTGTATCAGCGGATAAAATAGATTTTTCCAGCTCTTGAGATAGTTTGCCTTGCTCATCAATTGTTTTTAAAACAGTTGTTCGACGTTCTTCCAGTTCGCGTAAATAGTTTAAACGTTCTTCCAGAGTTCTTAACTGGCTATCATCTAAACTGCCGGTGACTTCTTTTCGATAACGGGAAATAAAAGGAACCGTTGAACCTTCATCTAATAATGTAATTGTTGCTTCAACCTGAGCAAGTTTTACGCCGAGCTCATTGGCAATAGTTTGTTCGATATTCATTTTAAACTTCTTCTTAAATTTATATTTATGTAACCACAGAGGTCACGGAGGCAGACAGAAAAATATTCTTTTATTTTAAAAGCTCTGCGAAACTCCGTACCCCTATATTAAATTATTAATCACTTAACTCTTCCCAACGCTGGTAAGTTGATTCAAGTTCCTTTTCAATCTCAGCCAGCCGCTTTAATTCTTTATCTATCACAGTTTGTTCCTGCTGATAAAAATCGGGTTCCGAAATTTGTTTTTGAATCTCTTCCTGTTCACTTTCCAGTTTTTCTATTTTTTGCGGCAAGGTATCCAGTTCATACTGATCTTTATAGCTTAACTTGGCTTTCTTCTTTTCCGGCTTTGCTTCTTTTGTTTGTGTTTTTTTAACTTTAACGTTATCGACAACCCCGGTTTTTCTTGATTGTCTTAACCAGTCTTCATAACCACCAACGTACTCATTAATCACACCTTCACCTTCAAAGGCCAGAGTACTGGTAACAACATTATCCAGAAAGGTACGATCATGGCTGACTAAAATAAGCGTGCCATCATAGCTACAAAGTAACTCTTCAAGCAGCTCAAGCGTTTCTACATCAAGATCATTAGTAGGTTCATCCAGCACTAACAAGTTGGCAGGTTGAATAAATAAACGGGCAAGTAATAAACGGTTACGCTCACCACCGGACAAAGATTTTACCGGTGAACGAACGCGCGCAGGAGGAAAAAGGAAATCCTGCAAATAACTCATTACATGGCGTGACTTTCCATTGATAGTAATAGTATCACTACCAAAATTAAGATTATCTGCCACTGTTTTTTCAGGATCGAGTACCGCACGCTGTTGATCAAAATAGGCAACAGAAAGTTTGGTTCCTAAATGAACGGTTCCTGTATCAGGCTCTAGCTCACCGAGTAACATTTTTAACAGGGTACTTTTCCCTACGCCATTAGGGCCAAGAATACCAATACGATCACCACGCATCACTTTGGTGGTTAAAGGCTGCACTATTGTTCTATCGCCAAATGATTTAGAAATACCTTCCGCTTCAATAACAATCTTGCCGGAAGACTCACCGCTTTCAACCTGTAACTTCACATTACCAACTTTATTTAAGCGTGCAGAACGTTCACGACGTAACTGTTCCAGCGCTCTTACCCGTCCTTCATTACGGGTACGACGAGCTTTAATCCCCTGTCGAATCCAGACTTCTTCCTGCGCCAGCTTTTTATCAAACAAGGTATTTTGTTGTTCTTCAATAATGGCGCGCTCTTCTTTGGTTTTTATATAGTTGTCATAATTACCCGGCCATGAGGTTATTTTTCCACGATCGAGTTCAACTATACGAGTCGCTAAATGGCGAAGAAAAGTTCTGTCATGAGTAATAAATAATACTGCACCATTAAAATCTAATAAAAATTCTTCCATCCACTGAATTGCTTCAACATCCAGATGGTTTGTTGGTTCATCAAGCAATATTAATTCCGGGTCAATCACCAGTGCCCGTGCCAGCATGACGCGACGTTTATAACCGCCGGACAGTGAGCCCATTAAGGCGTCTTCCGGTAACTCAAGCCTGGTAATAACCGTGGTAATACGTTGCTCGACGTTCCAGCCGTCATTTGAATCTATTTCATCTTGTAAACGAGCCAGTTTGTTATTATTGGCATCTGAAAAATCGGTTTCCATTTCATGTAAAACATGGTGGTACTGTGCAATCACTTCACCAATATGATCTAAACCACCGGCAACCACATCATAAACGGACAGTTCATCCATTTGCGGCACTTCCTGAGCCAGAATGCCAACTTTTAAATCCGGCTTTTTCCACAAGCCTCCTTCATCCAGTTCTGCCACACCTTCCATTACCCGCATGAGGGTGGATTTACCCGCACCATTTCGACCGACTAAACAAACCCGTTCTCCGGGATCGATTTGTAAATCAACCTTATCGAGTAAAGGAACGTGTCCGTATGCGAGACAAGCAGATTCGAGTTTAATTAACGCCATGTTTGAGGTTTTACCGAGAATTTAATGAGCCGCTAGTCTACTATATTTAGCTTAATAATGGCCTTCATTTTTTATCGTAATTGACTTTTATTCTCGTTACCAAATTCGTTTATACTTTACAAAATTATCCACAAGGAGTAGCCCATGGCTCATTTCAAAAAATTTATTTTATTTTCATTTTTCTTCCTTCTGATCACTTTTATAGCCGGTTGTAGTGACGAACAGGAAAATGACAATAAAAAGGCAGAAAGAGATCATGTCTGGAAAAATCAGACCGATGCATTAAAAAGTGCAAAAGAAATGAGCAGAAAAATGCAAAAAAGTCTAAGCCAGCAACAGCAGACGTTAGAAGAAAATGAGTAAAGAGACTTAAATGGGACGTTACCGACCACCTCAGCCTAAAGCCTCGCCTTATATTACCGCTGACGGTTACGCAAGACTTGATGCCGAACTCAAAGCTCTGTGGAAACGTCGTGCCTATGTGGTAAAAATATTGGCCGCCGCAGCAGCAGAGGGGGATCGCTCTGAAAATGCAGAGTACATTTACCGCAAAAAGGAACTACGTGAAATTGACTATCGCATTCGCTACTTACAAAAACGGTTACCCGATTTAAAAATTGTAAATAATGCACCCAGCAATCCCCGGCAGGTTTTCTTTGCTGCCTGGGTGACTTTAGAAGACGATAATGGTGAAGAAAAAACATATCGCATTGTTGGCCCCGATGAGTTCGATGCTAAAAAAGGCTGGATCAGTATGGACTCTCCTGTGGCAAAGGCATTAATGAAAAAACAAATTGATGATGAAGTTAAAGTTGAAACTCCCAACGGTACCCAAAACTATTTCATTAGCCATGTTTACTATGGCGAAGCCCCTCCCCCTAAATAATTTGATCTGGATCAATTAAACATCTCATATTGCATAAAAACAGTTATTTTCAGTCTAAATGACGTGCAATTTTCACTAATAAAGTTCAAAGTATTATTAAAGGCGTACTATAAAAACAAGATTTCCCTTATATAGTAGCCACGAATATTCCTATACCCAAGGATGTTTTTTATGAAAAACGTTCGCATCATTGACCACATACAAACCGCTGTTGTGGTCATCGATAAAGACTTTAATATCGTTGAAGCTAATCATGCCTTTCAACAACGGGAGGCTAATTTTAATAAAAATGTTGTGGCAATAAAATGTTTTGATGCGGCATACCACTTCCATGAAAGTTGTGGCAGCAAAAAGTCCGGCGCATGCCCGGCCAGAAAAAGTTTTCTATCTAAAAAACTAGAACGAACCATTCATCATTACTGGATTGAAGATGATGCCGTTGTTGAAGAGCTCACAACAACGCCCATTTTTAATGATAAAGGGGATGTTATTTACGTTGTTGAAGAGTTTCGAGACATCAGCAAACTACTAGGTTTAAACAAAGGCATAATAGGAATATGCTCCTACTGTCGTAAAATTCGGGATGAAGACGGACAATGGATCACATTCGAAGCTTACCTGCATAAACACACCGGCGCTGATTTTTCTCATGGTATTTGTGAACAATGTAATGAAGAAGTTTCGCAAGAATTTAATCTTAAAAATTTATGTTCGCATTAATCCAAAATTAAAGGCAACCGATAAACGCACCTCTTTACTTTTATTTTCTGATACTTCATGCAATGTACTCGGTGAGAAAAAAACAAAGACGCCTTCTTCGGCTTTTATTTCTGTTTTATTCTTGTTTTCCGTAATAATCAAATCACCGGAGTTCTCGGGCACCCGAATATAATACACACACGATAACAGTTCATCGTCATCATCATGTGTATGTGCCGTTGTGGTATCACCGGCATTCATTAAATTCAACCAAAAACCATAGACTAATTTTTCTTTATCAACATTTAAAATATTTGCTGCATTTTCTGTTGCGGTATTAATAATAAGACTTAATTCAGGAATTTTGTTCTCATCCAGATATATATTTTCATATCGGCCATTAAACAAATGGGTCTTTTCTTTAAAGTCCGCATCATTTAAACATTCAAATTTTTCTAAAATTTTATTATTCACATCAAAACAGGGTTGGCTGAAAACCCGAGTATATAAATCCATTTCAAAAATACCCCAGTGAACGCATAATAAAAAAGGACAGGCTGGCAAAAATTAAACCCATCCCCCATATAACCATCCAGTAGCGTTTTACCTTCCAGCCAAAACTGATAAAGGCAACGCCCATTACAAACCCAAGAATAATAGAAAAGAAAACTAAACTATCATCCACAGGCACACCTAAATTTTGATAATTTCCGGTATCACGATAACGCATAGCTGCCACCTTGTTTTATTTCATTTTTCGAATATGAAAATCAAGTTTTTTACTTTTACGTAAAATATCTATTTCCTTAATACGCTGTCGTAGCATTTGACTCGTCGCAGGCACCTTTAAAAACGCCCCAATCGCATTCTCATAATGCGCTACCGTAAACTGGAAAGATGATTCGAATAAAGCCGATATTTTTTTATACGATACCCCGGCACTATTTTTTAATTCTTTCGTGCTGATAAAATTCATCACCAAAATACCTTGTGGACTTAAGTGAGAATTTAATTTTTCAAACCATGCTTTATTGGCTTTAGCAACACGTACCGGTTCACCTTCATGCTCAGTAAATAAATCTTCAATAATCAGGTCAAAAGGTGGCCCGGAATATTCATTCAGCCATTTTATTGCATCAGCCTGAATTAATTGAGCAAGCTTATTGCTAATACCAAAATAACGCTTTGCCAGCATAATATGTACCGGATTTAATTCAATACCAATAATTTCTGCCGGTTTAATATAACGATGCAATTGATGAATCACTGCACCTCCTCCCACTCCCAATACAAGAACTCGCTGAATGGATTCAACCGGGGTAAAAAATGCAGGCAACATTAAAACATCCCACACCCCGCCAATCACTTCATGTTCAGGGTTATATTGACTATGAAAAACACCGTCCGTGTACATTCGCACCGTCTTTCCTGCACTTCGCACCTCATAAAGGGTATTTTTGATGGTTTTTTGCCATAGAATGGCCATATACTACTACTCGTTATACAGATATAAAGCACCATTGTTTCAATTTTGCACTTAATTATCAACAACTTAAGATATAACATTAAAAATACCAGTGCATAAGTGCATTCTGATATGGCCTTTTTAAATAATACCTGATAAAATTACTCTACTTTTACAGACAAATTTTAAAATATTAGGTGATTCACAATGGAAGCAGTAGTAGACGGTAAAACAATCGAGCTATCTGAAGCAGGTTGGTTATTAAATTTGGATGAGTGGAGCGAAGAGTTAGCCAAGCAAATTGCTGTTAATGAAAATATCGGTGAGTTGACTGAAGAGCACTGGAATATTATTAATCTGGCTCGTGAATACTTCCTTGATAACGGCACAGTTTGCGAACCTCGCAAGTTCTCTAAACTCATGCAGAAGAAATACGATAAAGATCATTCAAGCCAAAAGTACATTTATTCTTTATTCCCAACGGGTTTAATTAAGTGTGCAAATAAAGTGGCTGGTTTGCCTCGTCCTAAAGGTTGTAGTTAAGCAACTTTTTTGCAGCACGCTTTTTAAAAAAGGAACGTTTATCGTTCCTTTTTTTATGTCTGCTGTTTTCTTTAACTGATTTTGTTTTATACTGAAAACACACCCATCAAGAGAAATTATTATGGCGACCATTCCAGAACAAGAAGAACAAATCAGACTCTCGCATGCCGTGCTTATTCATCAGGTAGTTCATGCCTGTCAAAATGAAACAGCAAAACAACAACTTAAACCCATGCTCGATATGGCTAGTCAGCAAAGCTGGCATGAACTAGTTGCAGCCATTAACAAGATTGTTGCCGGCCAGCGTGACGAAACGTTACTGAATGGTCTGGATGATGAAGATAAAATTATTATCAAAAGTATTTTAATGGGCTTACAAAACCCGGCCAGCTTACCCGATGTTAATCAACAGGCTGATCCCACCATGGCTGCGCCCGGTTTAGCCAGTATGATCAATGCTGCCTGTCACGGTGATGTACAAGCATTACAAGCGGCATCTTTTATGGCAGATCAAATGACAAATACACAAGGTGATATGCGCCAACTTGGTGGCATAATGAAAAAACTCATTGATGGTGAGCGTGATCCTGATGTACTAACAAAAAAAATGACAGCAAATGGCAAGCAATTGGTTATGCAGCTGCTTGAAGAACTCGGCAAACTAGGTAGCCATTAATTCTTACTCATAACATATGGAGTACTATATGCAACATATAAAAATTTTATCGATTTTCTCTTTGATCTTTTCTTTAACGGCACCTTCTTACGCAGAAGAGTCTTTAACGCTTTCTGTTAAACGCTTAAAAATGGAAACCGCTTTACGTATTGCACAAGCAGCAATTAAACAGTGTCGCAAAGAAGGCGTTCAAATTGCGGTAACAGTGGTCGATCGCAGTGGTCATGCTCAGGTTGTTTTGCGTGATGTGCTGGCAATGGATATTACGTTACCGATTAGTAAACAAAAGGCCCACACCGCAATGGCATTTAATACCGAGTTATCCAAAATGGAAGATCGGTTTACTAAACCTTTTCAGGTAGGAAAACTTGATGGCTTAATTGTTGCGGCTGGTGGTATCCCGATTAATATTGGCGGTGCTATTTTAGGTGGTATTGGAGTAAGTGGCGCACCGTCTGGTAAGACCGATGAGAAATGTGCAAAAGCAGGGTTAGCTGCAGTTAGTGAAGATTTGGAAATGGAATAACAAAAATTCACCACAGAGGTCACGGAGGTTTAAAAAATCTTAAAAAAAAGGGAAGCCGTTTTACCGGCTTCCCTTTTTATTTACAAACTTTCTTCTGAATTAAGAAGCAAGTTTTGCTTTAATGGCATCAATGACTGCTTCACTTGATGTTGCATTAACAGAAACCAGGTTACCTTCTTTTTCATAGAAGCTGGCTAAAGGTGCTGTCATTTCATTGTATACATCTAAACGATTACTGATTGCTTCTTCAGTTTCATCTTCACGCTGAACCACGTTGCCACCACATTTGTCACACTTGCCTTCTTCTTTAGGCGGGTTTGATTTTACATTATAAATTTCACCACAATCTTCACAAGTACGACGGGTTGTTAAGCGGTCTAAAATCACCTCTTTAGGAACCTGAATATCAACAACCATATCAAGCTCTTCGCCCATATCGGCTAATAATACTTTTAATGCTTCAGCCTGAGGAATGGTGCGAGGGAAACCGTCTAACAAATAACCGGCTTTACAATCGTCTTCTTTTAAACGTTCGCCCATGATGCCCATAATTAAGTCATCAGACACCAAATCACCCGCTTTCATTGCCGCTTGTGCCTTTTTGCCCAGTTCCGTACCTGCTGCCACTGCGGCACGTAAAATATCACCGGTAGAAATTTGAACAGAACCGTCCATTTTCGTTAATAATTTTGCAACAGTACCTTTACCTGCACCCGGTGCGCCTAAAAGAATAAGTTTCATAAGTTGTTCCTTGTTTAAATATATTTCAATAATTTTAGCGGTATTTTGCCTTTTCACAGCGTAACACACAAATTAATAACCTTGAGGGCAGCCAAGAAAACGTCTATACAGAGAGATGTTTTTCCAGCAAAGCGGCGATTTTTTCGTAATTTTGATATCCACGAGTGATATCGTGTAATTGCTCCCCGATATTAAGAATCAAGGTAGGAAATCCCTGCACACCGGCCTTTTTAGTGAACTGGAAATTTTTTTCTGTTGTTTCACGCTGTTTCTCATCATTAAAAAGACCATTGAATGTCTCGCCATCAACCCCGCACTCTGTCGCAAGCTGCTGTAAACAATCTGCCCGGGTAATATCCCGGTTATTAGAATAAAAGGCCGCTTGAATCGAGTTAAGGTAGGTGAATTTTTTAGAGGGATCAATTAACCCCATGGTGATAACCGCACGACAGGCAGGCTCGGTATTATAAATAAATCCTTCCGGCAGCGCATTTTCATACTGAAAGTTTTGCCCGCTTGCTTTTTCTACCTGCTGCCAGTGGTGAAAAATTTCTTCACGGGATTCATCCGATAAGATATTGGACTCATTCGGCTGCAAACCGCCCATCACAAGCGCTATTTTAATTCGCCCTTTATAATTTTCTTTAACTTCAGCAATAACAGGGGAAAATCCCCAGCACCATGAACACATTGGGTCGGCAAAATACCAGAGGGTAGCTTGTGTATTTTCTTCCATCTGCAACCCTCTTATTAATAACTCAAGATAGTAAATTTAAAAGATATAAAAAGTGTAAAGGCATAAAAAACAAAACCCGCATAAAGCGGGTTTTGTTATAAATGAGATTTCATAAAAATCTGATTTATTGCGGAGTAACCGCTGAAGCTTGTGGGCCTTTTGGACCATTTTCTACTTCATAGCTTACCGTTTGACCTTCAGCTAAAGAACGGAAACCATCACCTTGTACTGCAGAGAAATGTACGAATACATCTGCGCTACCGTCTGAAGGAGAAATAAAACCAAAGCCTTTAGAATCGTTAAACCATTTTACTGTACCAGTTGCCATGTAAATTACCTTTTTGTTTTTTGTGTTAAAAGATTTAATTGCAATCTTTCGTTAGTAAATTACAGGAGATAACCAAGTGGGACTTCTGAATTAATCTAAGAATATGCAATATAACGATTTAATTTTAACCTGATAATCTATCAAAATACTACTTTTTTACAGCAATTAATGATCTATTTGAACATCAATATTTAATGATTGTCTTATATAGGTTTTCAGGAAAATTTTTCCTTTAAAGAAAATGTGCTCTATACCCAGTTTTAGCACAATAATTAGTCTAGGATAGTTACAAAAATATTGTGTGGATAACACACTTTTAAGAATTTTATTTATTTACCTTTAAAGTGACCTCAAAATGGAACTATCTCGATACTTACCTTTTGTAGATAAATTTATAAACCCATTACAAAATGCTTTTTTCTTCCAGCTCAATGAAAAATGGCCACGCGTCAGTTTTGCCTTAAATATTGTTATCGCCCTTTTCGGCATTTTCGTTTTACTCATGTTTCCCTATTTATTTTTAACTTTGCCTTCCGAGCTTTATGAAACCGTCATAAAGGCAAAAGAGCTTAAAGACTGGATTGATGCTGTCATTCTGCTTGTTATGATTGGCCTGAGCGGTGCATTTAGCTGGTCAATTTATAAATTAAAATTTTCTATCCCCACTGGCATTGATATTACTGAAGAAAAATTCCCCCACCTGTTTAAATTAATAGAAGAGTTACGTAATGATTTTGGCAAACCCAAAATTGACCGCATCATACTGCGGGATAAATATGAGATTAAAGTGATCAAGACTCCCCGTACCCATATGCCTTTTTTGAATACGAGCACTCTTATTATTGGCTTACCTGTTTTATTAACCATGTCGCCGCTTTACTTTAGAGCCTTACTGGCGCGTCGCATTGGCCAGCTTTCAACTCAACATACGCCGGTGACAACCCGACTTTATTTTTTAAATGATATCTGGGCGCAGTTTAGTAGTAGTTGCAAGCACTCAAAAAACGGCTTTACCAAAGTACTTCGTTTTTACTTTCAAATTTACAGCCCTCTTTATCAAACAGTTACCATGCCTTTGTTACAAGATGAAGAACTTGAAGCGGATAGTTACGGCATGGATTTAATTAATGACAGGGATATGGTCGAGTGTATTGTTTATGAAGAGGTGGTGAGTCAATTTCTTAAAAAGAAATTCTGGCCAAAGATTTATCATCTGGCAAAACGCTCTAAAACACCGGAATTTATGCCTTACTCACAAATGACAAAAGTCATTAAAGCCGGTATTACGGATACTGAAATATCAGAAACTATTCAGGCAGCACTTAAAGTAGAAATAGAACATCCGGCACCGGAACCTTCATTACCTAAACGATTAAACCACCTTGGTCATGCAAAACCTCTGCCGCCAAAACGACTTGGCAAAACCGCTGCGGACTATTATCTGGGCAGCAGTCAGGGAAAAATCATCCAGTTATTTGATAAACGCTGGTTAAGCAAGTTAAAGATTAAAATCTAGCTGATTTAAGTTCCTGCCATTTATCAGTCAATTAAATCCAAAGACACAAAAATATTGTAGAATTTCTGCAGATTTAATGCTTTTTAATTAAATATCGACTATATTTAATCCGCTTAAACACTGTTTTTTCGTTAGTTTAATTATTCTATAAAAAAACATAAATACAATAAAAATCAATAGCTTCATCCCCCCCACTATCATGACCACACTTGAGGCATGACAAGAAGCTGAAGTGTTTTTGGCATATGCAATATTTTGTCATTCACTAGACGGGGATTATTCATGCGTTTTTTTTTAGCACTCCTTTTTTCTATCGGCACAACCAGCTCATGGGCGGATCACTTTCCACCACACACTACAGCCCCGACATTTAGTGACCCGGAGACATATGCCGCTGTCGATAATGACTGGAAAGCAAAACCCTTTAAACATAATAAAATACATAAAGATGCTGATTTAGTTGTTGCTTTGAGTCAGCAAAGTTATCCCATTTTTCATAACCTCATTCTTGAATACGCGAAAAAGAAACAGTTAAACATTGTCGTCACACCTGGCACCTGCGGGATCACTGCAAGCCGTTTACGTAAAAAATCGGTGGAAATTGGCGCTTACTGCTGTCCTCCGGCAACCTCTGATCGCCTGCCGGGATTGACGTTTCACTCTTTAGGAATTTCTCCTATTGCGCTCATTGTTCATCCGGATAACCCGATAACAAACTTAAGCTCTCATCAAGCAAGAGCTATTTTTCAGGGAGCAACAACTCAGTGGACACAAATTAATAAGCAGCAATCGAGTAATTTTCACCCATTAATTAAACCGGTTGCACGCCTGCATTGCAAAATTCGCCCCGGCCACTGGCGCGGTTTACTCGATAATGAAAACCATTTTACACCTCGTTTGTTTGAGGTCGGAGTTATTCCAGACATGATCTCCCAGGTTTCAAAGAATAAAGGCGCAATCGGCTGGGAAGTGCCTATGATGGTTTCTTTTCATAAGAAAAAAGGCCGTGTCAAAATGCTCAAAATAGATGGTCATACTGCAACAGATTTAAACTATGTTTTAACCGGTAAATACCCTCTATATAGAAGTTACAGCCTGACCACATGGGACATTGATTCCGGTAATAAAAATAACAAAATGAAACATCAGGCTAAAAAACTCGTCCACTATTTACAGCAACATATTGAAAAAACACATGCAGAAGTGAGCTTTATAGCTCCTTCGCAACTCCGTCATGCAGGCTGGAAATTTAAGGGTGATGAATTGATTGGAGAGCCTGATACAAAACATGTATCAGATAAATAATTTTAAAAATGAAATTTCATAAACAATCATTAATGCGTAAAATGTTGTTCTCGACAGCATTAATTGGTATTGCAGTATGGGCGATAACAGATGCTATTCAAAATTACTCGCTGGAACAGATTTTTAATAATAAACTGGCTGAACGATTTAGTTTACAGGCAGAAAGCCAGCGCATCATGTTTGATCGTTATGTTAAAAATCATCATCATGCGGTTAAACTTTTTATTGGTACGCAAAAATTAAAAGAATACATTGAATCACCTGCATGGCAGGGAAATGATGAAACAAAAACATATACCAGTCCTCCACCTTGGTTACCCGATATTTCAGTAGTACGTAATATATTGCAGCCTCGCTATGTTCTGTTACTTGATGCAAAAGGCCACTGTCGAGAACTATACAAATCCAGTTCAGCACCGGCACCGACAGCACTAAGACATCCGAAAAAGACCTTGTTGACATTAAGTCACGGCCAGGGTTATTTAACGCGTTTAAATAACAAACCTTTTTTACTGGCATCAGAAAAAATAACAGATGGAAAGGGGATGACTCAAGCAACTCTCATGCTGGCCTCACCACTTGACGAAGAATTTTTAATTGCATCACAGGCATCCTCGCTGCCCGATTCAAATATCATCGCATTATTATCAGAAGACCAACCAACTATCTTGGTTAGCAGTAACTCTGCTTTAATTCCTGCCGGTACAAACGTAGAATCATTAAACAACCACTATCTAAAAATTGGACAGGGCTTCTTTGATTATGGAGCCACCGATATTATTATCGAATTAGTTTCTTTTATTTCTACAGCAGAAGCTCACCAACTCACGCATGATGTTTTAACTGAAGAACGACCGCTTCGGGCTTTAACTGCTGTGACTTATATTTTAGCTTTTTTTATCATAATTTATATTATTACCCGACGACTGCATAATTTTACTAATTATGTTGTTGAGTTTTCCGAGAGAATGAATTTAAAGGAAATTGTTTCAGGAAATTCAGGCGATGAAATCACCATTCTGGAAGAAAACTTTAATCGCCTTGCAGAGGCAGTAAAAAATGAAACACAAAATCTTGAACACCAGGCATTACATGATCCACTGACCGACTTGCCTAATCGCAAGCTCTTGCATAATCGCTTGCAACAAGAAATATTACGTGGTGAGCGAGCCTCAAAGCAGCTTGTTATTATTATGAGTGATCTTAATCGCTTTAAAGAAATTAACGATACACTCGGACATCACATTGGTGATCTGGTTTTACAGCAGGCAGCAGATCGTCTATTTAATATTTTTCGTAAAACAGATACCGTTGCTCGTCTTGGTGGTGATGAATTTGCTGTGTTGCTTCCGGAGACAAATTTAGAACAAGCAAAAATTCTTACTCACAAGGTACTGGATGATTTTAATCTACCCTTTGTTATTGATGATCATAATTTGAATATTGGCATAAGTCTGGGTTTAGCCGAATTCCCAACACACGGTAATGATGTCAATATTTTAACTCAGCGTGCAGATGTTGCTATGTATATCGCCAAACAAAATGGCATCGGTTATTCCATCTATGATCCAAATAAAGACACGCACAGTATAGGCAGACTGGCTTTAATGAGCGAGCTACGTGAAGCTATTGAAAGAGAACGACTTCAATTATTTTTTCATCCTAAAATTGATATTTCAACAAATCAAATTACCAGTGTAGAAGCCTTACTTCGCTGGAATCATCCAAAACGCGGATTTATTAAACCCAGTGAATTTATTCCGCTAGCGGAACAAACCGGTTTAATAAAACCGCTAACGAAATGGGTTATCGAAAAATCAATAATACAATGTGCAAAGTGGAAAAGTGAAAATATAAACCTTGGTATCTCGGTGAATATTTCCGGACATAATCTGCATGATTCAACATTAATTCACCACATCAGGGACATGCTGCTTAAACATAACCTGTCACCGGATTATTTAACACTGGAGATCTCAGAGGGTGACATTATGAGTGAGCCCATTAGAGCAAGACACACTCTGGAAAAAATAAAAAAATCAGGTATTAATTTATCCATTGATGACTTTGGTACAGGCTACTCTTCTTTAAATTATTTAAATAAATTACCCATCGATGAAATCAAAATGGATCGTTCCTTTGTTATGGAAATGAACAAGGATGAAAATGATGACGTTATCGTAAAAGCCACAATAGAACTCGCACATAACATTGGTTTAAAAATTGTTGCGGAAGGGGTGCATGACAAAGAGACCTGGGAGCGGCTTAAAGAATTAGGTTGTGATATAGCCCAGGGGCATTACATTAGTCAGCCTTTAAGTGCGGCTGATTTTTATAACTGGTTAAAAGGTGATAAATGGCAAGTTAAAAGAGGAACAGCTTAATTATTTAATAATATCTACAGCCATACCAACATCAATTTTTCCATCCATATTTGCAATAACATTTTGCCCAAAAAATATTTTCTTATCACGTTTACGATAACTAACTAACGTTCTGAGAGGTTCTTCCTCTCTTTGAGCCGTATCAATATTAATACTGGGAATAACACAGCGGCTGCAGGGTTTCACAATACGAAAAGAGATATTGGCAATGCGTATTTCTTTCCATGTATCTTCTGCAAAAGCGTCACAACCTGCCACAACAATATTAGGTCTAAAGCGATTCATGGGAACAGGCGTGGTTAAACGTTGATTTAAATCATCAAGCGAAGCCTGTGAAATAAGCAATAAAGGAAAGCCATCACTGAAAGCGGTTTTATCGCCTTCGTTGGCATAGTTTAAATCGACTTGTCTTATTTCATTGTCCGGAAAATATACCAGACGACAAGGCGTTAATAACACCTGACTTAACCAGTTAGCCGCGTCCTCTCCTGCATCATAAGCCTGACATTGATCATCCCAAACTTTCACGCTGACTTTTTTTGCTTGCCCTGGTGTTTCAATATAGAGGTCAGCCATGGCTTCGGTTTTTAACGTTATCCCCCCGGCTGTTAATTCAGGTTGAATCAGGCACATTTTTGCAATTTTACGCTGCGTAATCATCACACCCTTTTCATCTACAACCATCCAGCGACGATCATGTTTTAATCCAAAACTTTCAAGTTGTGCTGAATCAAGGCTAACTCCACGACATGATTTAACCGGATAAACAAATAACGCGCTAACAACAATATTAGTCATCGGAAGGTTCCAGTTTAATACAGTGTTGTAATAATTTTTTCATTTTGTCCAAGCCCTGTTTACGCGCATATTCAACATTACGTTCCGGGATAGATTCTGCGTCCGGATGATTTTCTATTGCACGCTGCACGCTCGTCTCACGAATAAGATGAAACATTGGGTAAGGTGAACGATTGGTATAATTTGCCGCATCGTTTTCTTCTGCTCCCTGAAAACAATACTCAGGATGAAAGCTTGCGATTTGATATATCCCCTCATAACCTTGCGAAACTAAAAGTTCTTCAGCCAGCCCCAGACAATCTAAAAAAGCATTAAAATTTTCCAGGTTAGATGGAAAAATAATCAATGTGGTTTCAGTCTCTTCATTTTGATCAAGCCAGACACATTCCTGAATAACAGATTTAAGTAGACTATTAAATTCGGTTTCATGAATAACCTGATAACGGACACTGCCTTTATCAACTTCACGTTTAGCAAAGGGACAGTAGTTATGGGCAATAATAACGGTATTCAGCCATTGTTTAGTTTGCGCAATAATGCGCTGATCATCTTGTATTTGATTAGGCATAAAAATTTTAATTAATCCAGCAGATGGATAACTTCGCTCATTTCCTGTTTGGCTTGTGCAATAATTAACATCGGGTTTATATCGTCAAGATCCAAACGTTCGAATGCAGGTAATTCTGCTAGAGGTGGTGCATTCAGTTTCGTTCCACCAATCATTTCACAGTGTAGCTGTGCAACCTGCACAACGTCACAATAATCAGCCCTAATGACATCACGTTGCCAGTTTTCTGCATCTTGCGCGACAGTGATCAGTTCTTCTTCAAATGACCATTGCCTTAATAACATAGCTCCGACTTTAGTTTTTAAACTATTAATCAACTTATCTAATAACTCAGCATTATCTTTAATATCGTCGTGATTATCTGCACGAATTAATATTGGTACAATACCTATATCATGCATAAGGCCGGCAAGAAAAGCCTGGTCCGAATCAAACCCCTTCATCTTTTTAGCGAGTACATGACTAATAACACCAACCCGAATACTGTGGTGGTAATAAGACTTCATTCTTTTTTTAATAAGAGGTGATGTTGGTGAATATAAATTTCTAATTACAACACTCATCACAATAGCTCGCATCGCTCGCAAACCAATTCGCTGTACCGCGCGCTTAATAGTTTGCACCGGCTGACTACCGGCATACATTGCACTGTTGGCAACTTGCACTGCCCGGGCAGAAATCATCGGTTCAATTTGAATAATGTCTGCAATTTTCTGAATATCCAGTGACTCATCCTGCACGGCCTGATTAATTTTTAAAGCAATTTCAGGCATACTCGGCAAGTCTACTTCATTATGATTAAACTCCTGATGTATTTCATGAATAACCCCCGCATCACTATCTTCATCCTGAAAGCTACCAAAACTGATACCGCTGATATTTTCCTTGGGCTTAATGCTTGAAATATATTTTTCAAAGGTTGATTCATTTAATGAGAGCATACTGGCATCTTTAAGGCAACGAGCTTCAAGACCATGGGTATGAACTCTAAACAGCGACTGTTTGGCCCGTTCAGTTCCCCCTTTAATAACCTGAAGAATTTGATCACCCGCAGCCAGTTCTATCTCACCTTCGACTAGATAAAGGTGTCGGTCCAGATGTTCATCCGCATGCAGAACTTCGCCTTTCTTAAGAAATTCGGCGCGCGCATCTTTTGCTAAATCAAGCAGCGCAACACTGCCCAAACCATCAAGGTCAGGCAATCCCAACAAAAACTTCAATAAACCAACATTAGAGAAGGCTTCAGCCATACTATTTATGTCCCATAACTACTTGAGATAACTCATTTTTTTATTTTATCACTATGGATTTAGCCATAGTATAGCCTAGTCCACCATTTATCACCGCTCATGATTGTACAATCTGTTACCATATATCGGTAAAAATCAACTGTTCTTCAGTCTGAATAGACTGTGCGGTAAAAATAGCTGTATCCCATGAATATTATCCCAAGATTTAAATGAATAAAGTCGATGTCATTATTATTGGTGCTAGTGCATCCGGATTAATGTGTGCAATAGAAGCGGCTAAGCGTGGCCGCAATGTACTAGTGCTTGACCATGCCAATAAAGCAGGAAAGAAAATTCTGATGTCCGGTGGCGGACGCTGTAATTTTACTAATTATGATGTCAGCAGTGAAAACTATATATCGCATAACCCGCACTTTGTTAAGTCTGCATTAAGTCGATTTACCCAATGGGATTTTATTGCCATGGTTGATCAGTATAAAATACCTTATCACGAACGTGATCATGGCCAGTTATTTTGTGATAACAGCTCAAAAGATATTCTTAATTTATTATTAAATGAATGTAAAAAAGCGAATGCAACCATTCAGCTCAACACCAGCATACTCAACATTAAACAAAAAGAAGAACTTGGTTTTATTATAGAAACGGATCAGGGTAATTATCATTGTGAGTCCGTCGTCATCGCCAGTGGTGGACTATCCATTCCTAAAATGGGGGCAAGCCCCTTTGGTTATAAAATTGCCGAACAGTTTAATATAAAAGTCTGGCCGACATCTGCCGGGCTAGTTCCTTTTACCTTGCATACCCAAGACAAAGATACACTTTCAGATTTATCCGGCATTGCAATTAACAGTACGGTAAAGACAGAGAGCATCAGCTTTAGAGAAAATATTTTATTCACTCATCGCGGTTTAAGTGGGCCTGCGATTTTACAAATATCCTCTTACTGGTCAGCGGGTAATGAGGTAGAAATAAATTTATTACCTGACACTAATTTACTTGATGAGCTTATAACAACAAGTAAAAACCAGCCTCAAATAAAACTTAAAAATTTTCTTTATAAATTATTACCTAAACGTCTGGTTAATATTTTTATTAGCAATGAGTTCTTGAACAAAACCATGCAGGAATTGTCACAAAAGCAATATCAGGAAATTACCGGGATTTTTCAAAACTGGTCAATTAAACCCAATGGAACCGAAGGCTACCGAACGGCTGAAGTTACGATTGGTGGCATCGACTGTAATGCATTATCTTCTAAAACAATGGAAAGTAAAACGGTAAAGGGCCTCTATTTTATTGGTGAAGTAATGGATATTAGCGGCTGGCTGGGTGGCTATAATTTTCAGTGGTCCTGGGCATCCGGCTGGTGTGCCGGACAATATGTCTGATTTTTCTGATTCCAGATAGTCGAAATACGGTATAATAGTCGATTAATTTAGTCCTTAATACAATATGGTTATTTTTCTATGAAATGGTTTTTTAAAATTTTCTTCAAAACAATTCGTTTAATTGTCGGTCCTATTATTTTATTTGTTGATAAAATTACAACTCCTCGTGGCATTAAGCGCCCGCTCGAAGAACAGGAAAAAATTGATCAGGAAGCAAAAAAAATGGTGCTTTATCAATTTAAGACCTGCCCTTTTTGCATTAAAGTAAAACGTAATAACAAACGTTTGTCTTTAAATATCGAAACGCGTGACGCGCAGCATAATCCTGTTTATAGAGAAGAGCTGTTAAAAGGTGGTGGTCAGGTTAAGGTACCCTGCCTGAAAATTGTTGATGACAATGGTAATGATCGCTGGATGTATGAATCTGATGATATTATGGAATATTTACGCGATCGTTTTGCAGCATAAATATTTTATCTCATAAAAACATTGCGCTATCATTAACGAGACTCGAGGTTTGATATGAAACATGAAGGTAATGTTTTTTCCGAGTTACAATCCGATCCGACACAACTTCTTAAACTTGCCAAATATCGCATGCCCTTTGGTAAATATGCCAACCGCTTGTTAATTGATCTTCCCGAACCCTATGTGGTCTGGTTTGCCAACAAAGGTTTTCCTAACGGTGAGTTAGGAAAAATGCTGGCGATTGTGCATGAGATAAAAGTCAACGGTTTGGAATATTTATTTGATCCATTACGCTAAAATTTAAAATCGCGACAAGCATTCTCTAATTAATTTTTAAACCCGGGACATAAATTTAGCGTTCGTTGTATTCACTTTAACTTCTTGTCCCGCTTCTAAGTATTCCGGCACCTGAATTTCCAGACCGGTTGAAAGTGTCGCCGGTTTTGTTCTACCCGCAGCCGTTGCGCCTTTAATTGCCGGTGCGGTTTCTGTCACGGTTAAAACAACTGAATGCGGTAATTCTATTCCAAGAATAATGTCATCCATAATCAGGGCAAAAATACCATCTAACCCTTCGGTTAAATAATTCACCGACTCTTCAATCTCGTCACGATTTAATGTGTATTGACTATAATCTTCCATATTCATGAAAGTATAGGCGTCACCATCAACGTATGAAAACTGAACCTGTACTCGCGCACAATCAGCCTCTTTGAGCATATCCTCACCCTTATAAGACTCATCGAGCTTTTGGCCTGTTTTCAAATTATTAAAACGAACTTTATATAATGTCGATGCTCCGCGTGATGATGGACTTTTTGCATCCACATTCTTTACCGCATGTGGCTGACCATTAATTTCAACCACCATTCCACTCTTTAATTCATTTGCTCTAGGCACTGTCATTTCCTGTTTTAAAAAATCATTGTACGAATTTCGTTTACACTTAACCACTAAAACCTAGTAAAACACTAGGGTATAGAATATAATAGCCTGCTACTAAAAGGTTCTATCTATGTCATTTACCCTCAAATCTATTCCTTTACATCACTCTTTTTTGTCGCTTGGAAAGGAGTTTCTATCTGAAGTTAAGCCAACTGCCTTTAATTCAAACTCGAGACTGATTCATTTTAACAAAAATGCAGCCAAGTTATTGGATTTAAAAACAGGGATTAAAGAGGAATCACTATTTGTTGATATCTTAAGCGGAAAATCTCCCTTACAGACTGCCACTCCCTTTGCCATGCTTTACGCCGGACACCAGTTTGGGCATTTAAACCCACAGCTTGGCGACGGGCGTGCCATCATTATTGCTGAGGTACTCAATCATCAAAATGAAAAGTGGGAACTGCAACTTAAAGGCAGCGGACCAACACCTTATTCACGAGGCGCAGACGGGCGAGCAGTATTACGTTCAACCATTCGTGAATATTTATGTAGTGAAGCCATACACGGTTTAGGTATACCAACAACACGCGCTTTATGCATCACCGGGTGTGATGATGAAGTTTATCGTGAAGATATTGAAACTGCAGCTGTCCTGACCCGACTTGCTCCCAGCCACATTCGCTTTGGTTCCTTTGAGGTGTTTTATTATCGCCAGCAATATGACCATATTCGTACATTAGCAGATTATGTATTAAAACATTATTACCCTGCTCTATTAAGCGAAAAAAATCCTTACCTTGCTTTGCTGAATGAAATCATTAAGCGAACGGCAAAATTAATAGCAGCATGGCAAGCCGTTGGCTTTGCTCATGGCGTCATGAATACCGACAATATGTCGATTCTTGGGCTAACTTTGGATTATGGCCCATATGGATTTTTAGATAGCTATGATCCCGGTTATATATGTAACCACTCCGATCACCAGGGACGTTATGCTTTTAATCAACAACCCAGTATAGGCTTGTTTAATTTAAGTTGTCTTGCCCAGGCATTACTACCTTTAATTAATAAAAGTCCGGATAAAGCTGCCGAGATGGCAAAAGAAGAACTGGAGAAATATCAAAGTATTTATATAACCGAATATTCAAGCTTGATGCGTAAAAAACTTGGACTGGAAACAGTTGATAACGGTGATCAACAGTTACTCGAAAGCTTATTGAATTTAATGGCTGATGATAAGGTGGATTACACCATCTTTTTTCGCCGTTTATCTGACTTTGACTCAACTGATTGCGGCAATAATCAGGCTATTCGTGATATATTTATGCAACGTGATTTATTTGACCTTTGGTCTGAGAAATATCAACAACGCTTAAATCAGGAACAGGATAACGACAAACAACGCGCAGTTAAAATGAAACAGGTTAATCCAAAATACATTTTGCGTAACTATCTTGCTGAAGTTGCAATTAAAAAAGCAGAAAAAAATGATTACTCGGAAATTGAACGTTTATTTAACTTGCTGCAAAATCCATTTGATGAACAACCCGACAATGAATCATACGCTGCATTTCCGCCGGACTGGGCAGAGAAAATTTCAGTAAGCTGTTCATCATAATTATTTGCAACAATCCATTAGGAAACAGCATTAGGAAACACCTCGATGAACACAAAAGAATTAATTAACATCATACAAACCACACCTGCTGAAGTTGAATTTGATCAGGTTATCGCAGTTATTGAAAGTGATTATGACTATACCCCAACTCAATTTTATAATGGTATTGGCGATAAAGAAATTGTCAATGAAGCAGGAACCAATGAAGGCTCATGCAAAATATTTGCTTTTGCCGATATAAATGATCTCAATGAATCCCAAACTCTCAGCTGCTTCGGAAAATATTATCGTCAGGATGTTTTACTTAATTTAGCTGGAACAGATCATGCCAATATAAGAAACTTTATGAAATTTGGCTGGGAAGGTGTGCACTTTGATAGCCCACCGTTAGCTTTAAAAAAATAAGGTTTACCACGAAGGACACGGAGATACACAGAGGAACAAAAGATTAAAAATCTCTGTAAAATTATTAGATATCGGAGTCACTTTTAGTACTCATTCATATGGCTTTTCATACCACATAGCCAGTAGGAAATTTGAGTATAAAATAAACACATCTAATTAGCTGGTAAAATAAGGTTCACTGCAGAAGAAAGAAATTAAAGACCACTGTGTACCTCCAAGCTCTCTGTGGTTAAAATTTTCTAATTATTCCAGATCAACATCAATATCATTAAACTGGTAAGGTTCCATTTCTACATCAATAAGATATTTCCCCAAAAGCCGAACCCGACCTTTATAACGGAACTCACCGGTACTGCAAAACTCAAACTCGTATTCCCGATAGATAGATAATTGTCCCTGTGAGTTTCTGCGTAAGCGTACTTTTTTGATTAAAACCGTATCATCAAGAAACTCAAGCATAACTTTTTTACAGGCTGATTTTGCATATCTGGTTGCATTCTCTTTTGCCCGAATACTATCTAACCAGTAAAGCAAAGAAGTGATCAGTAAAATTATAATGATTAAATCCATTGAATTAAATATTCTTACAGTAACGGTTTAAAGAATCTTACTGAAAAATCAATCGCATCATCGAGAGAAAATACACTAATATCATTATTGCTACCTTGCCAGGCATGTGCAGTCTCTTGATCTTTTAAAAATATCATCTCCATACATAAACTATCTGCCGAGCAGGAACCCGTTGACTGCCAGCGTATCCCTATATGAATATCAGCTGAAGGTTTAATTCGTACAAGCTTTTCACTTTCCTGATAAATTTCTATTGGCTCATTTGTTAAATAACAATGAGATTGAATATTCAGGTTAATTGAAAATAATGGAGAGATAGCAATAGCATCAAATGCACACATAGCATATAAATCAATATTTTCATTAAAAATATGATGAGCAGTCTCTCTCAAACTGAAGGGATATGCACCAACGACAACATTATTTTCAAGAACGACAAGATCATTTTCTTGTAACTTTTTTAATATTGTTACAGGAACATTATCAGGTACTTTTCCAACAGAAGATAATTCATGTAAAATTTTTTTATGCCAGCCAACTTCTCCATTCTGAAGAAGTTTTTGTCGTTCAAACAAAGGTAACAAAGTATTTAATTTATTTAATGCATCATTAATATTCATTAATAATTTTCAACTTTTTAAGCAGTACAGATTTAATTTAGATTAATCGAAGTGTGAAGCTATACTTTATTCAAAAGTAAAACTGAATTTCTTAATCACGCAGGTTTTTCAAATATCGACCACTTACCATATAGACCGCAATAAAAATTATCAGATCCAGCATCATTCTGATACTAATATCCAAATAGGAGCCAACCCAGCTATCGACAAAATGTACAGCTAAAGAAGAAATAATCATGGCGAGAAAAGTAATCATGATACGTAAATAATCGGCAGCTTCAAGGTAAAACAAGCGCCTTTTCCTGCTTCACTGATGACAGTAAGTTCCCCTTTCAATAGCAAGCTCAATTGCTTTGATATGGATAAACCTAATCCTGAACCACCATAATCTCGAGTGGTTGAGGTGTCTGCCTGAGTAAATTTATCAAATATATGTTTCATATATTTTTCCGAGATGCCGATACCATTATCCTTAACTTTAAATTCGATCACATCTCCATTATTATCTTTACTTATCATTAAATCAACTTGCCCGTTTTTTGTAAACTTTGCGGCATTACTTAGTAAATTTAATAAAATTTGTCGGATACGTAAGTTATCCGAATACATCATACCTATACCATGGGTACAGCTAATTTTAAAAATATTATCGTTTTTTGACATCAATGGTTTTGTCGCTATCTCAACTTCAGATATCAGAGCTTCAACATCAAAATCAAGTGCATGAATGTCTAGCTTTCCTTCTTCAATTTTTGAAATATCAAGAATGCTATTGACTAATTCTAATTGGTGGTGTGCTGCTTTTTTAATTTTATTCAGATCGGGAATAATTTGTTTACTACCATTTTCTTCTGCAACTTCTGCCAGTAACTCGCTATAACCTAAAATTATATTTAGGGGCGTACGTAATTCATGACTCATATTTGCAAGAAAAACATCTTTTGCCTTATTAGATGCCAGGGCTTCATCTCTTGCCAACGCAAGTTGGTGTGTTCTCTTTTCTACCCGTTCTTCAAGTAAACGATGTGAGCTTTCTATCTCGGTTATAGCTTCCTTAACATCTCTCGCCTGTGATTCGGTCAGCCTTATGACAAAAAGTGCAATAAAAATCCCGATAAACAAAGCGCTGCTACCCAAAATATAAACAGATGTCTTGGCTGCTCTGTAGGACTGTTCGGCATCCATTACCGATTTTTTTGTCGCTTCTTTTTGTAACCGGATCATTTGCATTACCTTACCCATAAAAACCTTCTGAGTCTCGAATGCACTTTCCAAATCCTCTTTTGTAATTTCCTTCTCTTCCTGATAAATACTGGTATCTATAATACTTATCTGTGCGTCATAGGCTTTTACCATAGCAGCATTAATTTCAGAAAGTATTTTTTTTTCTTTTGCATTAAGAGGCATTTTTGCAAATTTGTTTCGCGCATTAATAATCTCAAGCGCATAGCTATTAAAAAGAGTTTTACCTTCATCCCGCTCAAAAGGATCATCCATTAACATAATGTTACGCAAACTCACTTGACGTTCATAAATACCATGACGCATTACTCTCATTAAATCTGATTTAACAGCGTGCTCTTTCGTTATAATGTCCAGCTTAGATTCCATGATATGCATTTGCTTTAAACCAAAAATTATCATAATAAGCAATAAACCCAGTATTATGATAAAACTGGAAGCAATGATTAAAGTGTGTCTGGAAACGGTCATATAATTTGTGGTGTCACAATAATTCTCTTTTATACCTGCTTAGATCGGCATTTATCAATATTTCTTTATTTTATTGAGCAACACACCTATACTTCGAAACATGTCGAATAATCAACAATTCAATTTAAATGAGCTTGCTATTGTCTTTAAGGCATTATCCAACCCTAATCGTTTACAAATTTTTCAACGTTTGCTCTGTTGTTGTGTTCCAGAAGATATCTGTGCTGCTGAAGAAATCAGCGGTTTTTGCGTTGGAGAGCTGGGTGAAAATCTGGCCGTTACTCCTTCAACATTATCACATCATATTAAGGAACTTCAGCACGCAGGGCTAATCAAAACCCGGCGTAAAGGGAAAAATATCGAGTGCTTTGTTGAGCCCGATAAAGTTAAAATATTAAATCATTTTTTTTCCAGTTTCATGCACGACTCTGAAACTAAAAAATAAATAGAGGTATTTCTATGTCTGAAGACTCATGCTGTCAAGCCAGTTCAAGCTGCTGTAGTGATGATAGCGTTTCACAACAAAATAAAACATCCGATGATATTCGTCATCAGGTAAGAGAAAGTTACGCAAAAGTTGCTGAGGCAAACAATAACAACGAGGCACATGGTATTGAATCCAGCTGTTGTGGTGTTTCCGATGATATTGATATAAATACCCTGAATTCGTTACGTCTGGGTTATTCCAATGATGACCTTGATAATGTTCCGGGAGGGGCAGACATGGGGCTCGGTTGTGGTAATCCGCGAGCCATTGCCGGATTATCTGCCGGAGAAGTCGTTGTCGATCTGGGGAGTGGCGGCGGTTTTGACGCATTTTTAGCCGCCAGAGAAGTCGGCGAAAACGGAAAAGTCATTGGTATTGATATGACCCCGACGATGATCAGCAAAGCCCGTAGCAATGCCGATAAAGCTAACTTTGAAAATGTTGAATTTCGTTTGGGCGAGATTGAATATCTTCCGGTCGCAGACAATGAGGTTGATGTCATAATTTCTAACTGTGTTATCAATTTGTCTCCCAATAAAGCACAAGTCTTTAGCGATGCTTACCGAATATTAAAACCGGGTGGTCGCCTGGCCATATCGGATGTTGTTGCAAGTTGTGAGATGCCAGAAGAAATGAAAAATGACCCGGCACTTTATGCAGGCTGTATGGCTGGTGCCTCACTCATTGATGACCTGGAAAAATACATGCAGGATGCGGGCTTTACTGAAATTAAAATCACTCCAAAAGATGATTCTAAAGACTTCATTAAAGACTGGGCACCGGATACAAATGTCACAGATTACGTTTTGTCAGCACATATCGAAGCAGTAAAATCTTAAAATTATATTGAGTGGCTCAGGCAAAATCTCTGAGCCATTCAGCTAATAATCCGATATAATCCTCTCCCCCCTTTTTTCACAGAGGCTGTTCTGTGCATAAGGTCTATAATTTAATTCTGATTTGTTTAAAATAGGTATTCTGCGTGTCATCATTTGATTTTATACCCGGCCAGCGCTGGATTAGTAACAGTGAAAGTGAGTTGGGTTTAGGCCTTATTGAATCACTTGATCATCGAACTATCACCATTAACTTCCCTGCCAGCGATGAAATTCGAACCTATGCGATAGAACAGGCGCCACTAAGTCGAGTCAGCTTTGTGGCAGGCGACTCAATTAAAAATCAGAACAATGAAAAATTCACTATCACTGCATTACAGGAAAATGACGGAATTATTACCTACGATGTCGTAAGTGCTGACGGTAATGCAACTCAGTTATGTGAAACAGAATTAAGTGCTGCCATAAAACTAAACCGACCGCAAGATCGTTTATTTACCGCACAATTTGATCCGGAAAAAACCTATCTGTTACGCCACGACACCTTAAATAAAAAACACCAGTTATCAACCTCATCGGTTACCGGTTTGTACGGTGTACGTATGAGTTTAATTCCGCATCAACTTTATATTGCACATGAAGTCGCTTTGCGACCATCACCTCGCATTTTATTAGCTGATGAAGTCGGGCTCGGTAAAACAATTGAAGCCGGTCTAATATTACATCACCAGCTAATTTCCGGCCGGGCACAACGTATATTAATTGTTGTACCCGATCCCTTGTTACATCAATGGCTGGTTGAAATGTTACGTCGCTTCAACCTGAAATTCAGTTTGTTTAATGAAGAGCGTTGTTTATCTCTGGATGAAGAAAATGGTTTGAATTCTGATGAAGAAGTAGATTTAATCGATCAAACATTAAATCCTTTTCACAGCGAACAACTGGTTTTGTGCAGCCTTGATTTTCTTATGCAAAACCCTCACCGGCATCAGCAAGTCATAGATGGAGAATGGGATACCCTAATTATTGATGAAGCTCATCATTTAAAATGGGAAGAGGATAATATCAGTCCCGAGTATCAACTTATTGATCAATTAGCACAAAATACACCAAGTGTATTGTTATTAACAGCAACCCCCGAACAACTTGGACCTTCCAGTCATTTTGCGCGTTTACGCTTACTTGATCCGCATCGCTTCCATAATCTTGAAACTTTTTTAGCGGAAGAATCACACTATACCCGGCTGGCAGAAACCGCAGAGTTACTCATTGATGATAAATCCTTAGGACAACATGATATTGATGTTTTAGAAGAGTTCATTCCTCATGATAGTAAAAATTTATTAAAACAACTTTCATCAAACGATGAAAATGTACTAGCAAATGCCAAACAAAAAACTATTGACCTTTTAATCGACCAGCATGGAACAGGCCGAGTGTTATTCAGAAACACCCGCCATGCCATTAAAGGATTTCCGGAAAGAAAAGTAAATGGCTATGCGCTGGAGAGTTGCGAAACTTACTCCTCTTTATTCAGTAAGATATTTAATAGTGAAGAGAAAAAAGAACAATTCTCACTCGACTTTCACCGACGTTATGCCGAACTTATGCTAACACCGGAAATCACATATCAAAGCCTAAAAGATCTTGGTATCTCAATACTTAAAGATGCGCCGCACTGGACAAGTTTTGATCCACGTTTCCCATGGATTATTGACTTACTGAAAGAATTAAAAAATAAAAAAGTTCTTGTTATTTGTGCTCATGCTGAAACAGCACTGGAACTGGAAGATTTACTTAAAAATAAATATGCCATACGAGCTTCTGTATTCCATGAAAATTTAAGCATCATCGAACGTGATCGCGCCGCTGCTTACTTCGCAGACGAAGAAGATGGCGCACAAGTATTAATTTGTTCCGAAATAGGCAGTGAAGGTCGTAACTTCCAGTTCTCGCATAACTTGATCTTGTTTGATTTACCGTTAAATCCTGATTTACTCGAACAGCGTATTGGTCGACTTGACCGTATCGGGCAAAAAGAAATTATTCAGATTCATATACCTTATATAAAAGAATCTGCACAGGAAATTTTGTTTCACTGGTATAAAGAAGGTCTGAATGCATTTGCCCAAACCTGTCCTGCCGGCCAGGGCATGATGGCACAACTTGGCAAAGAACTCTATGAACAGTTAGAACAGGTTCACTATGATGTCGATAATGTTATATCGTTACTCGACAAAGCCAAACCACTTTACAGCGAGTTAAATGCCGAACTACAAAAAGGCCGCGATCGATTACTGGAAATGAATTCGTTCAGAAAACCTGTTGCCGATAAACTCATTAACACAATTCATCAAATAGAAGATAACGATGAACTTGAAAATTATATGCTAAGAGTTTGTGATGCTTATGGCGTTGAACATACTGATCATAGCTCGCATAGTTATGTGTTACATCCCGGTAACCATATGCTGACTCCGCACTTTCCTGAATTACCCGATGACGGCGTGACCATTACCTTTGATCGTGAAACCGCATTAGTACATGAAGACCGGCTTTTCATGAGTTGGGAACACCCTATGGTGAACGGTGTCATGGATATGGTGTTTGAAGGAGAACATGGCAATGTTGCTTTTAGTATTATTAAAAATAAAAACTTTAAAACAGGCACTGTGCTGCTGGAAATGCTGTTTGTTGTGCAATGTATTGCTCCACCGCACTTACAAATTGATCGCTTTATGCCGGCACAATTAATTCGTCTTGTTATGGATAAAGATAGTGTAGACCATAGCGATAAACTTTCTTTTTCCCAATGTAAAAGTCTTGTTCCAAATATTGATATACACACCTGCCAGAAAATTGTTGCTGGTCACAGAGAAAATTTAAGAAAGACCATTGTCCAGGCCGAATCCCAGTTATCACAAAATATTCCGGTTCTTATTGATATAGCGAATAAACAAATTGAAGAACAACTGGGTGAACAAATTTCACGCCTGCACTCATTGCAAAAAACGAATCCCAATGTACGTGATGATGAGATTAAACAACTCGAAGATGAAAAAGAACAGTTACTCGAATACATCCAACACCCGCAATTAAGACTTGATGCATTACGATTAATTATCGCAGGTTAATCAGGATTATTTATTACTAAACAGCCACTCTCTTGCTGTTTCAGTAATAGCAGCAACAGCAGGGTGTGAAATTTTTCTCTCAACTGAAATAGCATAATAACGCTCGCGTATTTCATACGTCTCTCCAATCTTAATCACGCCATATTGTTGTATCACCTCTTCGGCAATAGGGGTGGGAGCAATAAAAATGCCAGTTCCTGTACGGCCAAATGCCTTCATTAATGCACTATCATCAAACTCGCCAACGATATGAGGATAAATATGCTGCCCATCAAGCCACTTGGTCAAATGATTTCGAGTCGCCGTTAATTCGCTCGGCACCAGTAAAGGCATGCCATTGAGATTTTGCGGAAATTTTTTATCCAGCTTACTGGCTAGTTGCGGTGTTGCAAAAAAAGTAATACCGCAATCACCAAGTGGATGGTTAAATCCTCGAACATGTATAGCAGATGAAATTGGACTGTCAGCAATCACCAAATCAATTTTATGTAGCGCGAGTTCTGCTAATAATGATTCTGCAGAACCTTCGCGACAAATAATACGAACAGGCTCGGGTAATTGTAAGGCCGGTGCTAATAAACGGTAAGCAATTGATTTTGCAACCACATCTGCAACACCAACCTTGAAGACAAGCGGTCTATCTTCTGGCAGGTTTCGTAACATTTCTTCAAGTTCACCGCCTAACGAAAATATTTCCTCCGCATAACTTAATACAAGCCGCCCACTATCAGTTAGTTCCAGATTACGCCCAACTCGCGTAAATAAGGATTCACCTAACTTCTCTTCAAGTAGACTAATTTGTCCACTTATCGTTTGCGGGGTGAGATGAAGTTTTTCACTGGCACGCGCAATACTGCCCGATTTGGCCACAACCCAAAAATAATGAAGGTGCTTATAGTTCATACCAATTTTTGCTGATTTTACGGCAAACCAATAGTTCGAATAATACGATGATTATACAGTAATAATTCGACTTTTATAGATCTTAAATTTGCACTACCCTGTTTCAGTTAGTCAAATAAATGAAGTTTGGAGGAAATATGCAAATTGATGTTCAAGCCCGTGATTTCAGCCTAACAGAGGCTTTGCGTAGCCATATTGATAGACGGTTAGGATTTGCTTTAAGCAATAGAGACGATCATATTCAACATATCATCGTGCGATTATCCGACATTAACGGGCCCCGTGGTGGCTCAGACAAGTGTTGTCATATTCAGGTGGTACTTCCCGGCTTACGGGATGTTGTCATTGAAGATACAGAAAGTGACCTTTATTTTGCTATTGATCGTGCCGCTGATCGTGCCGGTCGAACCGTCTCACGACGTATTGCTCGTCAGCAAAATAATCGCCACTCATCCGTTAAATTTGACACTCCGGCAATGACTGAAATAGAAACAGATAAAACAGTTAATTAACGTACTCTATTATCTAATAAAGATCGTAAAAAAATACAGTTAAATAAAACAGGTAAAGCAATGAAACGAATAATGTTATTTTTATTAACCAATATTGCCATTATGGTGGTATTAAGTATCACGTTAAGACTATTAGGTGTTGATAGCGTACTCGCCGAAAACGGTTCTGATTTAAATTTACAGGCATTAATCATACTCTCGGGTGTCATCGGTTTTGGTGGTTCATTTATTTCACTACTGATATCGAAATGGATGGCAAAACGAATGACCGGAGCAGTCGTTATTACCAACCCGAGATCAAATATTGAAAAGTGGTTAATCAACACCGTTGAAAAACAGGCAAAAATTGTTGGTATAAAAATGCCTGAAGTCGCAATCTTTCCTTCACCGGCAATGAATGCCTTTGCCACTGGCGCAAGTAAAAATAAAGCACTCATGGCGGTATCACAAGGGCTGCTTGATAATATGAGTCAGGGAGAAATTGAAGCGGTTGTTGGTCATGAAATGAGTCATATCGCAAACGGCGACATGGTGACCCTGGCATTAATTCAGGGCGTAGTGAATACCTTTGTTGTCTTTTTATCCCGGGTGATTGGTCATATTGTTGACCGGGTTATTTTAAAAAATAATCAGGGCTATGGCATAGGCTATTTTATCAGCGTCATTGTTGCTCAGGTCGTTTTATCGATTCTTGCATCAATCATCGTGATGTATTTTTCAAGAAAACGTGAATTTATTGCAGACACAGGTGGGGCGGATTTAGCCGGTCATCAGAATATGATCAGCGCCCTTAAACGTCTTGGACAAGTCGAGCCAGAAGCGCTACCGGAACAAATGGCAGCATTTGGTATCAATGATAAAGGCGGTATTATGGCATTGTTTTCATCACACCCCCCGATTGAAGACCGAATTACTGCTTTAGAAAAAAGAGCCGCTAGTCGCGCATAAAAAGTTTTTAAGTTATTGCTATAAAGCTATAAATCACAGGATACAAAACATAACCACCTTGTATCTTGTGAGACTAGCTGAAATAAATGTAACAGGAGAATAAATATAGCTAACAGTAACTAGAATCATATCGAAAGCAAGTGTACATTAATCATATACTTTGCAAGCTTGGTGAGGATTATCTTCTGTGGATTTTGAATGGGTTGCTATAGCATTAGGTGATGTAAGCTGGATCGCATTAGCCTTTCTTCTTGGCTTTCTGGTGAGGATGATTAACCTGCCACCATTAGTCGGTTTTTTGGCAACCGGTTTTTTACTTAACTACCTGGATATTGCCAGCGGAGAAACGCTAGAAAAACTTGCTGATATAGGTATCACTTTACTTCTGTTCACTGTTGGTCTGAAACTAAAGTTAAATGTATTACTGCGGCCACAAGTTTGGTCGGTTACTGTATTACATACCTCCATTGTAATTGCTTTATTTAGTCTTATTATTTTTTCTTTTGCATCTGTGGGTGTATCGCTATTTAGCGGTCTGGATTTTAAAACGTCACTCATACTTGCCTTTGCTCTGAGTTTTTCCAGTACAGTATTTGTAGTGAAGTCACTCGAAGAAAAAGGAGAAATGAAATCACTGCATGGGCGTATTGCAATTGGTATTTTGGTTATGCAGGATCTTGCTGCCGTTATTTTTCTCGCAGCATCTGCCGGTAAAGTACCGTCATTATGGGCGGCACTGTTATTTTTATTAATTCCTTTACGCCCTGTGTTTCACCATTTTTTACAAAAAACAGGCCATGGAGAATTATTAATTTTATATGGATTGGTTCTGGCTTTGGGAGGCGCAGAACTGTTCGAGCTAGCCGGGGTAAAAGGTGATCTTGGTGCACTTATAATGGGCTTGTTGATCTCGACTCATTCAAGATCATCCGAAATGGCAAAAGCCATGCTCGGCCTTAAAGATCTGTTTCTGGTTGGCTTCTTTCTTTCAATTGGTATGGCCGGGCATTTTTCTTTACAAGCATTGCTTGTTGGTCTGTTACTCGTGCCCTTTATGTTTATTAAATCAACACTGTTTTTTATTTTAATGACGCACTTTAAGTTAAGATCACGAACATCATTGCTTGCAACATTAAATTTATCTAACTATAGCGAGTTTGGCTTAATTGTTGCGGCAATCAGTGTATCAAAGGCATGGATAGATGCTGAATGGTTAGTGGCAATTGCAATAGCTCTCTCGCTTTCATTTATTATATCGTCTTCGCTTAATAAGAAAGACGATATAATTTACAGTCAGTTTAGAAATTTCTGGATGAAATTCCAACGTCAACAGAGATTAGAAGATGACACACTACTCGACACTCAAGGCTCGACTATTGCTATTTTTGGTATGGGACGTGTAGGCAGCGGAGCCTATGATAAAATGCGTGAATACCATGGTAAAACTGTTGTTGGTATCGACTCTGACAGTTACCGAGTCAAGAGTCATCAGCAAAAAGGGAGAAAAGTTTTGCATGGCGATCCCAGTGATGCGGATTTTTGGGAAAAAATGGAACGGGCACATACTATTCAACTTGTTATGTTAGCCTTACCCAGTCTTCAAGCTAACCTTGATGCGCTGGAACAATTACAAAGAATATCTTTTACAGGTCGTATAGCGGCAATCGCACGGTTTCCAGATGACGTCAGTATCTTGAAAAAAGCGGGTGCTACTGCCGTTTTTAATATCTATACCGAAGCAGGCGCAGGGTTTGCAAATCACGTAGAGATGAATACCAAAATATAATTAGAGATGATTAAATGAGTCGCAAGATAAAAAAAGAATATAACGCCCCATGGGAAAAAGCTTTTGACAAAGTATTAAGCCCGCTTGAATATTTCATTCATCGTCAAACCACCAGTGGCATTTTACTCATGCTCTGTGCTGTTGCCGCGCTCTATATAGCAAACAGCCAATGGGCTTCTGTATACACTAATATACTACAACTGCCCTTTACTATTGGTGTACCCGGTTTTGAATTATCTAAATCCATACACCACTGGATCAATGATGGGTTAATGGCTATTTTCTTTTTCGTTATCGGACTGGAACTTAAACGAGAAATTTTAGTCGGGGAACTCGCCGATCCAAAGCAAGCCATCCTTCCTATTATTGCAGCCATTGGGGGTATGCTGGTTCCTGTTCTAATTTATATTGCCATCAATCCCGAGGGAAAAACATTTGATGGCTGGGGCATACCGATGGCAACCGATATTGCATTTGCTTTAGGTGCACTTGCCTTACTCGGGAACCGAATACCTAAAAGCCTGTTAACTTTTCTTGTTGCATTGGCAATTGTAGATGACTTAGGTGCTGTCATGGTTATAGCATTATTTTATACCGAAACAATTAGCATACCGGCATTAACTCTTGCCGCAGTGATGCTGGTGTTTCTGGTTTCTCTCAACCTTGGCGGAATTCGTCGTCCCTTTCCATATATTTTATTGGGAATAATACTTTGGATTGCCATGCTGAAAAGTGGCATACATGCCACTCTTGCTGGAATTTTTCTTGCCTTCACTATTCCTATGCGACCAAAATATGATCCGGCTCTCTTCCTTAAACATATTCATGCCATGATTGAAAAAATCAAACAGGCTTATCAACGTGAAGAAAACATTATTAAAAATGATGAGCTGCGTTCACGAGTTCGTGCTTTGGAAGAGAGGGTACATCTTGTGCAAGCTCCCGCCCAAGTAATGGAGCGCACAATGCATTTACCTTCTGCATATATCATCATCCCAATATTCTCATTAGCAAATGCAGGCATACCTATCGATCTGAATTCCATTAGTAGTATCATTAATCACCCTGTTGCAATTGGTATTACGGGGGGACTGGTTATTGGAAAGCTGGTGGGTATTGCCGGTTTTTCATGGCTGGTGGTTAAACTTGGTTTCACTTCTTTACCAAAAGGATTAAATTTTAAACACATCATTGGTGTTGCATTAATGGGTGGAATTGGCTTTACCATGTCGATATTTATTGCTGAATTAGGTTTTGCTCATTCAGCCACCGATTTGCTCATGGCAAAAACCGGAATATTATTTGCTTCCTTAACAGCGGGGCTTTCCGGTTTTATCTGGTTATATTTCACCAGTAAAAAACCGGAATAAAAACAACGTTAATTATTTTTTGAATATAATGCAACAGCCTGAAAAAATGATGTCATCTTGCTCTGACTAAAACAGGCGTCTTCATCTATAACGGGCAGTAATGGTAAAGATGACATAATAGCTTCGGCATAGATGCCCTGCCCTCGCCGTTCATATTCACCGAGTTTAGTCATAACCTTAACATTTTTTGTCCCGCAACTTGGCGAGTTCTTTTTAAAAATATAACCACAAATATCCGGATGCTGTTTAATCATCATTACCGCAAAATCAAACAAGGGTTTTGTCATATTCTTATCGGCATTATCAATAGCCAAAACCTGAATACCCTCTCCATTATCAACCAGATGAATTGGTGGACGCGGAACTCCCATCCCTACTGCCATTTCAGGACATATCGAGACCAGCTTATATTTCGTTGCCAGTTGCTGTGTGATATATTCAATATGTTTATCCGTTCCATCATAGCGAACCGCTTCACCTAACAAGCAACTACTCACTGCAATTTTTATCTTATTTAGGGTCATACTTAATATCAATGATTGATTCTCTTTCCTACACTCAATACAGTTTAGCACTGTTAATTCTTATTGTTGCCTACACTTTTCGTGGCGTAACCGGTTTTGGTTCAGGATTAATTGCAACACCGCTGCTCGCATTATCTTTTCCTTTAACTTTCGTGATTCCATTTATCAGTCTTTTAGATATGACGGCATCACTCACTCATATCATGCACACCCGTCAGCATATTTCATGGAAAGTAATATTAAGAGCAATTCCTTTTGCTTTTATCGGTGTTCCTATCGGTTTATTTTTTTTACGCACTGTTGATACCTTGCTGCTGGTAAAATTTCTGGGATTATTTATTATTCTATTTGCGATTTATAGTCTTGTATCACCTAAACTTAAAAAAAGTAACTCGCTAATCTGGCCCGCATTTGGTGGTTTTTTTGGCAGTTTGATTGGCGCCATGTTTGGCACGGGCGGCCCCTTTTATGTCTTTTACTTTCAATTACAACAACTTGATAAATCTGTTTTTCGGGCAACATGCGCAGCAGTCTTTCTTATTGACGGACTGATTCGTGCAGTTGGTTTTACACTTTCAGGCTTTTATACCTCACCGGTACTGCTCAGTATTCTCTATGCATTACCTGTTATGTTTCTGGCAATGTATATCGGTAATCATCTGCACACCAACATTAGCCAACGTACATTTCAGAAAGCCATCGGCATTTTTCTTATATTCAGCGGTTTAGCGCTTATATTAAAATAACTTAAGTTATTGTTTGTTAAGCTGTCATTATTTCACTATTATTAATAAGCCCTGTAATATATATGTAATATAACTCTGCTTTAATATCATTTATGACAAACATATTGAACTTTGTGAAAGAAAGATGACAAATAATACAGATTATATTCTGGTTGTTGATGACGAACGTGCTATTCGCGATATGGTCTGTATGGCTCTGGCACAAGAACTTTTTCAATGGAAAGAAGCCAGTGATGCACACAAGGCTGAAGCAATTATTAAACAACACCCCCCACAATTAATATTACTTGACTGGATGATGCCCGGTATCAGTGGTATCGACTTTGCACGTAAATTACGTCGTAGTCCGGAAACCATAAACATTCCTATTATTATGCTTACAGCAAAAACCGAGGAAGATAATGTCATTCGTGGTCTGGAAAGCGGAGCAGATGATTACCTCACCAAACCCTTCTCTCCACGTGAACTTATTGCTCGTATTAAATCATTATTACGTCGTAGCCAGCCAATAAACACTCAAGATATTATCAAAATCAACAATTTGGTACTCGATACAAGCTCTTACCGTGTAGAAGGTAATGGGCAAACAATTGATCTCGGGCCGACCGAGTTTAAATTATTACGTTTTTTTATGGAAAATCCCGATCGGGTGTTTAGCCGTGAACAGGTGTTAAATAATGTCTGGGGTGATAATATCTATGTTGAAGAACGTACGGTTGATGTTCACATTCGCCGCCTGCGTAAAGCACTTGAAAAAACAGGACATCAAGAGCTGGTACAAACCGTTCGAGGGGCAGGATATCGCTTATCCAACAAATAACGCACAACTAATATGTTACCGCAACAAAAAAACGAAATAACCTATCTCAGTATGATCATCATCACCAGCATTTTTGTTGGTTATGTATTTAATCAAACTCTGCTTTTTGTCACACTGACTTTATTAGCATACATTTTTTTCATGCTTAAAAACCTCTTTAAGCTGCATAACTGGATATCAGACAGAAAAAAAGAATTACCTGATGCACAGGGCTACTGGGGAGAAATATTCAACGAGCTTTACCTGCTGGAGAAACAGAAGAAAAAGCAACAAAAATTACTTTCAACAGCATTATCCCGCTTTAAAAAAGCAGCAGAAGCATTACCTGATGGCGTCGTTATATTAAGCCATGAAAATGAAATTGAATGGCTCAACCCGGTTGCTCATACATTATTAGGAATCAGTTATCCACAGGATATCGGACAAAAAATTAACAATCTCATTCGTCATCCTGATTTTCAACGTTATCTTCTTAAACATAATTTCAGTAAAAACATCACGCTGCCTGCACCTAAAAATAATGACAAAACATTAACCATGCAAATCATTCCTTTTGGTTATAAACAAAAAATGATTTTTTGTCATGACATTACCCACATTAGCAAGCTCGAGGAAATGCGAACTATTTTTGTCTCTAATGTTTCTCATGAAATGCGTTCACCACTTACGGTATTAAGTGGTTATCTGGAAATGTTTTTAGATAAACCGCCTAAAGATGACAAAAGTTTTAAACTCGGTATTGAAAATATGTACCAGCAAGCAATGCGAATGCAGCGGCTTGTCACCGACCTTTTGGCCTTGTCAAAAATGGAAACCGCGCCCGTTGAACATAGCAAACAGGTTGATGTTTCAACGTTGCTTGTTAGCTTAAAAGAAAATGCAGAATTACTCGGTCAGGATAAGCATCATAAAATTACTTTACAGGCCGATGAATCCCTGAATCTACGCGGCAACATTGATGAGCTACATAGCCTGTTTGCAAACCTGATTAATAATGCTGTTCGTTATACCCCGGAAAATGGACAGATCACAATCACATGGAAGAAGTCTCACGGTGAAGCTGTTTTTTCTGTGACCGATAATGGCCCAGGAATCGCAAGTCAGCATATTCCCCATCTTACCGAACGTTTTTATCGTGCGGATGTTGATCGTTCCCGGGAGTCAGGGGGAACCGGACTCGGCCTGGCTATCGCAAAATATGCAGTTGAACGTCATGATGGTAATTTAGCAATAAGCAGTGAATTAGGAAAAGGCTCAACCTTTAGCTGCTATTTCCCGAAGCAACATATTTCAACATAAGTTTAGATTTATTCCTCTCCCGGCTTTAACCCGCACCATCGTATAGTTAAACTCTCTTACAAAAAGTTCAACGAACATAATTTATTTTTCTCGATAGTCATCGCGATATAAATTGCGCGCGACAATGTGATTGTATTGAGAGGGAAAAAACAGTAAGAATGATTGCTACAATGGCCTTTGTGAAAAGGCGAAAAGGCCGGAAGAACATGACCGTAAGTAAAAAAGATTAGCCAAATTTTCCAGTAATATAATCTTCAGTCTGCTTTTTATTCGGACGAATAAAAATAGTTTCGGTAGCATCAAATTCAATCAGATTACCCAAATACATAAAAGCCGTGTATTCAGAAACGCGTGATGCCTGCTGCATATTATGAGTCACAATGGTGATCGTATATTTTTCTTTCAGCTCGAAAATCATTTCTTCGATTGCGAGTGTAGAAAGAGGATCCAGCGCTGAAGTCGGCTCATCAAATAAAAGAACTTCCGGCTTAAGTGCTATGACCCGGGCAATACATAAACGTTGTTGCTGGCCACCGGATAAACCACGGGCATCATCATGCAGGCGGTCTTTTACTTCTTCCCACAGTGCAACATCACGTAATGATTTTTCAACTTGCTCATGCAATTTATATCTGTTTTTTAAACCGGTCAGTTTAAGTCCATAAGCAATATTGTCAAAAATAGACATCGGGAAAGGCGTCGGTTTTTGAAACACCATTCCCACCTTCTGCCGTAACTCAATAAATTCGTTTTCCTTTTGTATCTCAAGAATATTCTGCTGACTACCATCATCATGGTGTAACAAAATCTCCCCTTCATACTGATTACCAGGATAGAGGTCGTGAATACGATTCATACTTCTCAATAAAGTGGATTTTCCGCAACCACTTGGACCAATAATGGCGGTGACATGATTGGCTTTGATCGGCAAAGTAACCTGATTGAGTGATGGTGCTTTAGCATTCTTATATGTAAAACTAAAGTTGTTTATTTCCATCTTGTTCGACATTTATTTATAACCTTTTTTCTTTAATCAGGAATCGGCCAAGCATATTCAGTGCTAATACAGCCAGGGTAAGGATTAATGCAGCCGCCCAAGCTAATCCAACCAGCTTCTCATCCGGTAAGGTAGCCAGATTATAAATAGAAACGGTCATAGACGGATACGTCTCGCTTAAACTTGTTCCCATATAGATTGATGAGCCGCTGGTGTAAAGTAATGGTGCGGTTTCACCCATAATGCGGGCAAAAGCGAGAATCAGGCCGGTCATAATACCCACTTTAGCGGCTTTCAAAATTATGTGGAACACCACATGATACTTCGGCGCACCAATCGCAATACCGGCTTCTCTCAGCTCGATAGGAACCAGACTTAACATATCATCAGTGGTACGAACCACAATCGGTAGCATCATAACAAACAGCGCTGCAACACCTGCCCAACCACTGGTGTGACCGACAGGGACAACAATAATGGCATAAATAAAAGTACCAATAACAATAGAGGGTGCAGACATCATGACATCACTGAGATCACGAATAAAACTGGCGTAACGAGTATGATTTCCATACTCCTGCAAATAGATACCGGCCATGATACCAACCGGAATGCCTAAAACAGAGGCAAGACTGGCTAGCACAAACTGCCCCCATAGCAGGTTACGAATTCCATCATTAACCAGATCATGAGTAAAAATATAAGGGCTAAGGGCAGCAGAACCTTTAAGGAGTAAGGTAGATAAAATCCAGCCAAGAAACAGCAGACCTAAAATAGCCATAGCTGTCGAGAGTAAAATAGCAATTTTATTTATTAACAATCGCATGACTACTTTTGCTTCCTTAAAAAGAAATATTTCGCAGAGAAAATGGTAATAACACTCACCATAAACAGAATCAGAGATAAATAAAACAGGGCATTCATACTCATACCGCTGGACTCGGCAAAATTATTTGCCAGCACCACCGGCACCGAAATCGTGGGATCAGTAACATGGGAAGAAAATTTGAAAATACCGCCAATAATAAATGCAACGGCCATGGTTTCACCCATTGCCCTGCCAAGCGAAATAATAATAGAGCCAATAATACCCGACTTGGCATAAGGGAAAATAATATCTTTAATGACTTCAAATTTAGTGGCTCCCATTGCATAAGCTGATTCCTTTAATACATGAGGAGTAGTATTAATGGCATCACGACTTAGAGCAGCCATAAATGGCAGAACCATAATCCCCAGAACCAGCCCGGCTACGAGTAGTGACACACTGTGACCACCCAAAATTGAGGCGATAAACGGGCCAAAATAGAACAGTGCCCACATGCCGTAAATAATACTGGGAATGGCAGCAAGCAGTTCGATAGCGGTACCAATAATCGAAGCAATAAAATCATTGGCAATTTCGGATAAAAAGACGGCAATCCCCATGGCAATGGGAATTGAAAACAGCATTGCAATAATAGTAGAAAAAATAGTACCAATAATTGGCACTGCGCCACCATAAACTGTTCTTGTATTAGCATCCCCGGAAACAGAATCTTCAGATGAGACATCAATATCATCATCCATAGAACTAAATTCGTCAGCAATATTTATATCTTCAATTAACAAGTCATCCGCAGAAGGATTATCAGTTGACGCAGTGGAATTATTACCAACCAAAGAGTCAGCCGCATTATTTTTTGCATTGCTGATATCGGCACTTGTGTTTTCTTGCTCACTTTTTTCGATTGTCTCAACGACTCCCCAGCGGGAATCAACAATAAAGTGCAAACCAAATTCCTCAATTGCCGGTTTTGCTGTGAGATACAGAACAACGACAGTCGCAACCAGAATAACAAAAACAAAACTAGCGCTTATGCGGCTGAGTATTTTAAATAATTTTTCCACAAGTGTAACAACTTCTAGTGATTGAGATAAAAATCTGGCTGGAAATTAAAAGGATAATCAAAGGTTACATATACGGCCAGAAATAACGATGTTATTAAATACTTGTATAGACTTGTTACTGTGCTCATTACTTCGTCTCTGCCGCATAAATTTAAAAGCAAATTGTTTATATATTTTTGATGTTCCTAAATGAAAGCTCCCTCGCCTTTTATTCTACCTGTTTTTGCATAAAAACAAAGCATAGAATAATTAGGAAAGGGAGCAGATTATATAACAAATTGTTATATCAAAGGCTAATTTTTAAAGCCTACTTCATGCCTTTTTTTGCCATATAATTTTTGACTTTTGTAACAACACTTGGTGGAAGAGGAACATAACCCTGCTTCGAAGCAGCTTCAGGATGTGATAATGCAAAACGGTAAAATTCTGCAACCTGTTTCTTCTTTTTGCTGTCATTTGGTACCAGCACGAAAGTCGCTGTCATAATAGGATAACCTGATGCCGGATACTGAATATTGGCATAAAAATCAATTTTTGGGTTCAGATTAGCGTATTTTGCACCTGTTGCGAAAGAAGCAGGGTTCGGCTTAACAAATTTTTGCGCTTTATTTTCAATATTCGCCATCATTAACTTGTTAGAAACGGCATCAGCATAGTCAACATATCCTATTGAATAATCATTCGTTTTAATCCCGGTAGAAACACCAAAGTTGCCTTTACCCGCGATTAAATTCTTCATAGGCCAGTTAACAATTTTTTTAGCGCCAAAATGTGAACGCCAAACTGAGCTCATTTTTGACAGATAGTAAGTGAAACCAAAAGTCGTTCCTGATTTATCTGAACGGTGCACAAATAAAACTTTCTTGTGTGGCAGACTTACACCTGGATTGTCTTTCTTAATAGTGTGAGCATCCCAGTATTCGATATTGCCAAGTAAAATACCTGAAATAGCACTTTCAGATAAATTTAGCTTCGAAACGCCAGGAATATTGTATGCAAGTGTAATAGCACCAATTGCAATCGGAAATTGACTTAAATTTTTCTTCTTTAATTCAGCTGGTTTAAGAGGCTTATCACTGCCACCAAAATCAACATGACGGGCAGAGACTTCTTTAATACCCGCGCCTGAACCGGTTGGTGAATAATTAACTTTATTACCTGTTTTATCATAATAAAGTTTTGCCCATGCTTTGTTGGCAGGGTACTGGAAGCTCGAACCAGTACCTTCGATGATGGTTGTTGCCGCCATTGCAGATGTAGAGACAACAGCTGTCATTACGCTAGCAATAATTAGTGCTTTCATGTATTTCTCCTCATTAGAGATTCTGTAGTTTTAAACTTGTTGTTTGGAATTCATTAAATCTGCTGACACTCTAACGATCAAATATGACAGTAATGTGACAAGTTACAATTTGTTCACATAAAATTTAAATGCCCATTAACAGCCTGAAAAACAGCTATACTTTTGTTATTGTTACACCTAATCTATAATAAATAATACGAATTTATGACGATACTCTATTTACCTGCAGATGCAAACGAATAGAGTTCATAAATAGAAACCATAAAGTTTTTATTAACCGTGTTCATAAACAAGCTTAAGGTTACATTTCCGTGTACAGCGGATAAAAGGAAAATACGATGGATAACACAAACACTGGACTCCACATATCACAACAGTTTAATTCCGAGCTGGAAGAAATTCGTAGCCATGTATTAGCTATGGGTGGTTTGGTGGAGGAACAAATTCATAATGCAATTCTTGCGCTTGTAGATGGTGACATCCAACTGGCAGAAAATGTGATCAACAGAGATGTTGAAGTCAATAAGGCAGAAGTTAATATTGATGAAGAATGTACTCATATTATTGCCCGACGCCAGCCGGCAGCAACCGACTTGCGTTTAGTTATTGCGGTGATTAAAACCATCACTGATCTTGAACGTATTGGTGATCAGGCAGAGCGGGTTGCTCGTATGGGCACTCGTCTGGCAGATGTTGAACGTCCGAAAAATAATTATCATGATTTACAAAACATGGGAGAACATGTTGCCAATATGGTACATGGTGCATTGGATGCTTTTGCCCGTAGTGATGTTGAAGCCGCGATTAAAGTTAGCAAGGAAGATGATCATGTCGATCAGGAATATGACGGTTTAATGCGCCAGTGTTTAACCTTTATGATGGAAGATCCCCGTAAGATTTCTCAAATGCTGGATATTATGTGGGCAGCACGCGCACTTGAACGTATTGGTGATCATGCCAAGAATATTTGTGAATATGTTATTTATCTTGTGAAAGGTAAAGATGTTCGCCACATCACCATTGAGCAAATGGAAAACGAACTTGATCTGTAATTAGATAAAAAAATGGGCTACCAAATGGTAGCCCTAAATAAACCTAACTATTGAGGAGGGAGAACATAACAAACGGGGAATATGTCCGTCATGTTTGTACTCATACTCAGTATGGCAGTAAATATTCGGTTTAGTTCCCGATTTATGTAAACATCTGTAACACATGTAATTCAGCATATACTGAATTACTACATATCATATACTGCTTCTTAACAATAAATGAAACCGATTCTATCGCAAGCTATTGTTTACAATAGCTAATTTTTCTACCTTACTCTGTACCACAGAACACAAAGTGTATCTCGGCTCGTTGCGCGGTCTTTTTATGTGGACATGCGGTAACAATAATATAATGAATAAACTTTTCATTGTTTTGCCCTCCATTACCTCAATATAGATTGAGTCATTACTGTAACCAGCTCTCAACCGTTTTTCGATCAGGTACTCCACCAGCATGAACGACTTTTCCGTCAATGACTACGCCCGGTGTACTCATTACCCCATAAGACATAATATCAGCAATATCTTCAACTTTTTCTAACTCAATATCAGCACCTGCACTTTTTGCTGCTTCATCAATTAATTTCAATGTCGCTTTACAGTTTGCGCAGCCTGAACCCAATACTTTAATATTTTTCATAACCTTCTCCACTAAATATATAAATTTTCATGTGCTAACAGATTCTAGCAACAACTCTGACCACTCGGAGTGGGTGTACAACCACAACTTGTGGCCTCTGTTTGTGTTGCCTCTTCTTTTAAACCTGCTTTTTCATCAAACGCAGCATCCACTTTTTCAGAGGCTTCTTCTCTGATATGTCGGGCAATTTCTATTACCGTTTCAATTTGGTGTTCTGGTATTCCTGCGCTACGTAACCGATCCAGTTGACAAAGCCCCATATCAGGGTGCCTTGATGCAATACCCGATGCCAGTGAAATCATGGCAACGATTGAAGAATGTAATTGTGGTTTATCTGTCATTGTAAACTCCTTAAACAGTTAAGTAATAATATTAAAAATCCAGCCGACCAGAGTAAATGCAACAGCAAGCACAGAAGCGTAAATGGCTAATGCTGGCCAGCGAATAACTTTGCGCAGTATTAACATTTCAGGCAACGACAATGCGGCGATACTCATCATTAAAGCTAGCGTGGTGCCAATAGCCACTCCTTTGCCCAACATAGCTTCGGCCAGAGGAATTACACCTGTTGCGTTTGAATATAAAGGCACACCTAAAACAACTGCACCGGGAACAGCAAACCAGTTATCTTTACCACCAAGATTTTCAATCACCCAGCTTTCTGGCACATAACCATGAAAGAGTGCGCCTAAAGCTACACCGGCAAAAACCCACTTCCAGATACGACCAATAATTTCTTTTACCTCACCCATCGCAAAACGATGACGCCCTGCCAGTGAAGTATCCGGCTCGGCTATTTGTGTTTCGCCCATTTGAATTTTCCAGACATAATCTTCAACCCACTTTTCAGGTTTAAAACGCTCCATCACGGCACCACCGACATAAGCCACCACGAGTCCAGCAGCAACATACAAAGCGGCCAGCTTCCAGCCAAGCACCCCAATCAATATCACCACTGCAACTTCATTGATCATCGGGCTGGCAATTAAAAATGAAAAAGTCACACCAAGAGGAATACCCGCTTCAACAAACCCAATAAATAAAGGGACAGAAGAACAGGAACAAAAAGGGGTAATCGCTCCCAGAATAATCGCCAATGTACGTGCCAGCCATTTTGGCTTGCCACGCACATATTCACGTACACGCTCCGGGCTGAGCATGGCGCGCAGCAATCCCATAACGTAAATAACAATAAACAATAAGAAAAATATTTTTGTCGTGTCCATGACAAAAAAATGCACAGCCGCACCTGTGTGACTGGCAGGCTCAATCCCGAACCATTGATAAACAACAAGACTGGCAAAGGCTTCAAACATAAAATATCCTCAAATTATTTAACTATTAAGGAGACGAATGAGACCTCAAAAGGATGCAGTTATTTTTGGGTTTTCCAGTAATAAAAAGCCAAACAACATGCCACCAAGATGGGCAAAATGTGCAACTCCGGCTGCTGTACCCGTTATGCCAAACAAAAGTTCGATTCCACCATAGAGAACAACGAACCATTTAGCTTTAATCGGCATCGGAGGGATAATAAGAAACAAGACTTCATTTGAAAAAAACAGACCAAAAGCCAGTAATATACCAAATACGCCACCACTGGCACCGATCGTAGGCGAAAATTGCCCGATCATCTCTTGCACAAGCAACTGTGTTATCGCGGCGCCAACGACACAAACAAAATAATATATGGCAAATTTTTTTGAGCCCCACAGGTTTTCCAGTCCCACACCAAATAACCATAAGGCATACATATTGAATAAAAGATGCATCACACTGCCATGCAAGAAAAAATAACTAATTAACTGCCAAAACATAAAAGGCTGGAGTTGTGCGTTGACTAACTGTACGTAATCTGGTGCCAGCGGCCACAAGGAAAAATAACTAAACAGAGAATCAGCATAAGAAAGTTCAAGAAAAAATATTATCCCGTTTGAAAGGAGCAGTAACTTTATTACCGGAGGCAATAGCGATGTCGAATGGCTTTCATAATCGTTAGTATAAATTAGTATACTTACTGACAGGAAGGGTCAAAACAACAAACATTACCCTGCTCATCAAACACTATTTTACAGGCAATATTAAGCTCTTCTTTTAATCGTTTGCGTGCACGTTGAATACGAGACTTTGCGCCAGCGGTTGAGAGCTCTTTCAACTTTGCATAGTCCGCCTGATTCATACCATCCAGATCACACTGTTCAATAATTTCTCTATCATCTTCCGATAATTTTTCTAAGGCTGAGGGTAAGCATTTAGAAAGTTTAACGACGGGTTCCGTTTTAATTTTTACTTCAGGCAAGTCATCAGGAACTTCGCTATGAATTTTATTGGTACGATGATAATCAATCAGACGATTTTTAGTTACCCGAAATAACCATGCACGGGCATTCTCAAGAGTACAAAACTGACTATTTTCAGCCAGTGCTTTAACAAAAACATCCTGCAATAAATCATCGGCAAGCGAAGTATCTTTTACTTGCTTGTAAAGAAAATGTCTAAGCTCACTCTCATGTAAATCCCATGCCTCGGTTATGCATTTCATATAGAGTACCTTTATGATTATTAACTTAGCATATTATAGTTCATAATCACCAGAATATGGCATCTCACCTTCAACTGTTGGTAAACTCAAACGATTTCCCCAATGAGACCAGCCACCATCATATAACCGAACATCCTTATAACCTAGACTTTTTAACTGAACGTAAGCAAGACTCATACGAAAACCATCATGACAATAGACGTATACTGTTTTGTCTTTACTAATTGATTGGTACATATTGCTTAATTTTTTTTCACTCACCCATTTTTGAGCGGCTGTTCCATCAAGACTGACGATATTGATAGCTCCTGGAATATGCCCACCTAAAATAGAATGTTTAATGACCTTCCCTGTATACATTGGATGAGGCCTTGCATCTAATAAAACAACTGATGGATCGCGTCGAGAAACAACATCATCATAAACATCAGTCCACTGAATAACTTTACGGTTATTTCTTGATTTTAAAGTAACGTTTCCTGTTTTAACTCTTGTTTTTACTTTTGTTAAATCATTAAATGCAGTCCACTCAATAGTACCTCCCTCTAGAATTTTAACCCGCTTCATATTGAAGCCAAATATATCAAGAAGAAAATAAACGCGTGATGCTAGTGCAGTACTTGAATCATCATATATAACAATAGTTGAATTATTATTAACACCCCATTTTCTTAAAGTTGCTTGAAATGCTTTTTTTGACGGCAGCTTCATCACAGGGTTGGCAGTATTATCGCCGAGGTCTTTAAAACGTTGAACCTGCACAGCACCAGGGATATGACCGACAGTAAAATATCTATGTGGATGATAACGAACTTCTAAAACAACTAAATTTTTATCTTCAATATGTCCTTCCATCCATTCGGCATTAACAAGAAAACCACGATCAGCATAAACCATCTGAAAAAAACTTAAAAAAAACAAACCAAGTATTAATTTGCGGAAAAACATTTAAAAACACTCCTCAACCATATTAAACTTCAATAAATAACTTTGATATTTTCACGTATTAAAATTAGCGTAAAAATTCAATAACTTAAAATAAATCAAAAAATAAAAATGCCCTAATTATATTTAATCAGGGCATTAGCTTTTACCTAACTACACTTAATACTTAATATCCAAATTTCGCATTTATTCCAACTGTGAAGCTATTGTAACTCTTGCTCGAAGTATCATCTTTACGTGAGTTATATGCTGCAAATAATTCTGATTTATTTTTAAGTTTATATTTGGCGCCAAGAGAAATATTATTCCATTTTTTATTTCCATATTTCACACCATTAGTATTCGTACCATAAGCAGCTATAAGACGCATTTTACCGATAGAATGAATAACATTGATATAAGAGTTCTTACCTAAACCTAATTTTTCAACATCTTCATATAATGCAGCAACAGAGGTCTTACCAAACTTATATCGTGCACCAATTTGCATGCCTGTATCATTAGATAAACTTGCATCACTAATTGTAGTTGCATTCATTTTTAAATAATCAACACCAATAAATAATGATCCTGAATCATACTTTATACCAGCACCCGAAACTGAACCACCTTTGTAATTTTTAAGTGTACCAGTATTATGTAATGGCTTAGTCGAGCCGTCATATTCTGTTGCCATCCAAACCGAGGCAGTTAAACCACCTGCAAATTTTGGTGACAAGTAATCAACAGCATTATTGAAATAGCTGGAATGAAATTCTGATGAACCCTGGCGACCACCAGAACGAGATTGTGGTGCATTATCATTCCACGGATCAATTTTTGTTAAGGTTGTTTTATATGCAGTACTTAAACGACCTAATCGAAGTTTTCCCCAGCTCTTTCCTTTAAGGCCGGCATAACCTTCTCGAAACTCAACAGATTTACCCGCTGTGCCAGATACATCATCTGTTGCTTCATAGCGTAATTCAGCCTGATAAATAATTTTTGTACCGGCTAAGCCACTATCATAACCACCTTTGAAACCTACTCTCGATGCATTACTCGCAACTCCTGTTCCATTTTGCCCTGTAGCCCAGTCACCAGAATGACTATCAACAGATACACGTAGCTGTCCATACACACTTAATGCATTTGAATTAACATCCATTGGTTCAGCAAATACGGCGGTATTTAAAGATAAGCCAAGAGCTAAACATCCCCCAGACAAGAGTAATTTATTTTTTATATACATTTTTCACCTCTGTGTTGCAATCGATAACCAAAATTAATTGGTGGTTATCCTATTTATTTAACACAGCGATTATTTAACGTTCTTTGTATATAAAATATGATCGTAATTAGGTTTTGAAACTATTTTATTTATATCGATACCTTTTTATATCGTCATAAATTTAACGATATGTTTTTCTTGTTTCGAGTAATGACATTATCACTCTCGAGTTCTTTTAATGTGCGATAAAGTGTTTCCGGCTCCAGCCCCATTTCACCAGCCCAATCACCTATAGTCGAAGAAATATTTACTCGCTTATTTTCATCAGATTCACACGTTAAATAGTGATAAACACGATCTTTCGCTTTATTCAAACGTAAACGCTCATATTTAGAGCACTGTTTGCGAAGCATTTTAGCCAAGCTCATAGTAAAAGCTAATGTGAAATTATTATCTGAAGCTAATAGTTCTCTAATCTCATCGATAGGTATTTTTACAATTTCGCTATCTTGTGAGGCAACAGCATCACAGACATACTTCTGTGTCGCAATACCAGATTCAGCAAAAAATTCTTTCTGCCCGGCGCTAAGCATAATAGATTCAGTACCATCAAAATGATATCGAACAGCCTTAACCCCACCTTTTAGAATATAAAATAATGACTCGACTGAATCATCTACGTGAAATAAACAATCATTTTTTTTAAGATTTATTATATCTAACTTGCTTTCAATCTGTTCAGGGAAATAATCTGGAAGTAATTTGCGCATCTTAACTTCTCCATATAATAAAAATCTATTGATAAAACTAAAATTTATACTTTAGCTATTATGACTAAAGCATTATCTTGCGGTATTTTTCTTAGACAAAGGTAGCGATAAAAATCCGGCAATAAAAACAAACAGACTCGACCAGATTAAACAGCCCATTAACCCTTGTGTTTGATAAACCAGACCAGACAATACTGTTCCCATTAACCGACCACCGGCGTTGGCCATATAATAAAAGCCTACGTTCATAGCAACTTTATCTTTATCTGACCAGGCAACAATCAAATAAGAATGCACGGCTGAATTTATCGCAAAGACAATACCGAAAATAATCAGACCCGCTATCAATATCACTTTAGGATAATAATTAAAATAAAATGCGGCTGCGATTAAAGCGGGAATAAAAGCAAGAATGAATCCCCATGACTTTGCGGTTACGCCATCCGGCCCTTTACCATGATGACTTTTACGCAGAAGCGCAGGCACACTTGCTTGTACAATACCGTAACCAATAACCCATAAGGCAAGAAAGCTACCCACCTCGGTAAATGTCCAGTTAAAGATCTCATAAAGATAAAGCGGTAAAGCCACCACAAACCAGACATCACGCGAAGCAAATAAAAAGAAGCGCGCCGCAGATAACCAGTTTATGGTCGCTGTTTTAGAAAAAACCTGAGTGAATTTTGCTTTGCTTTTAGACTTACCTAATCCTGTTGGTAATAAAGTGACGGTGATAATAAGAACAAGTAACAAACCAGCCGATAAAACCGCGAGCGCACCTCTAAACTCAAGTAATTGCAATAACAACGCACCAATAAAAAAACCTAAACCTTTTAATGCGTTTTTTGAACCGGTAAGAATCGCAATCCACTTAAACAATGTTGTTTCACTTTCCTGCTCTGGCAATAATGTTTTTACACTGGCCTTGGCCGACATTTTATTTAAATCTTTTGCTATGCCAGATATTGCCTGTGCCGCCATAACATAAACCACCGACAACCATGACTCCGGTACCATTAACAAGACTAAAGCAATAACCTGCATAGCCATGCCAATGTGCATGGTAAGATTTAAACCAATGCGTGCACCTAACCAGCCACCCACTAAGTTAGTCACAATGCCAAAAAACTCATAAAACAAAAACAGCATGGCAACTTCTAGTGGTGAGTAACCTAGCAGGTGAAAATACAACACCACCAACATGCGTATCGCACCATCGGTAATGGTAAAGGCCCAGTAACCAGCGGTAACAGTTAAATAGTTACGCAGCCCCCGCTCCATCTTTAAAGACTCCCGGCAACCTTGGCAGCGATATCCATCATACGATTCACGTAACCCCATTCATTGTCATACCAGGCATATATTTTTACCTGCGTGCCATTGATCACCATGGTCGATAACGCATCGATAATAGATGAACGCGGGTCGTTAACATAATCAACAGAAACTAACGGACGTTCTTCATAGCCTAAAATGCCTTTTAGATAGCCTTCAGAAGCGTGCTTAAATAATTCATTAACTTCTTCGATTGTTGTTGGTCTTTCAGATTCAAATACAAAGTCGGTTAATGATGCGTTTAATAAAGGTACGCGTACCGCATGGCCATTTAACTTGCCTTCAAGTTCCGGGAAAATTTTTGTAATCGCTTTGGCTGAACCCGTTGACGTAGGAATTAAAGACTGACCACAGGCACGCGCACGACGTAAATCTTTATGGCCTTTATCAACAATAGTTTGGGTATTAGTAATGTCATGAATGGTGGTCATGCAGCCGTGTTTAATACCTAGGCTTTCATTCATTACTTTTACAACAGGTGCTAAACAATTTGTGGTGCATGAAGCGGCGGTGACTAAATGATGTTTATCCGCTTCATATTGATCATCGTTAATACCATAAACAATATTTAGCGCGCCTTCAGTCGGTGCAGCAACAATAACTTTTTTAACACCTTGTTTAAAATAATGATTTAAGCTCTCTGGCTTTTTATGATGCTTGCCGGTTGCTTCAATCACAATATCGCAGCCTGACCAATCTGTATCGGCGATTTCTTTATTCGATGAATAGGCAATTGACTTACCATCAACATTTATTGAGCTTTCATCTGCTGATGTTTCTTTATTCCAGACGCCATGAACAGAATCGAATTTGAGTAAATGGGCAGAACCCACTGCATCCGTTGCAATCTCGTTGACCTGAACAAGGGCAAATTCTTCTTTATCCCACCCAGCTCTAAAACCAAGACGACCCATGCGGCCGAAACCATTAATGCCGACACGTACTGGCATAATTAACTCCTTAAAAATTAAAAAATAAGATTAAATTGAAAATGAAATTAAGCGCAGCAGGCTGCTCCCGGGCGATTAGGCATCTCATGCAAGGCATGAAGATCATCTGAATAAGGCGTTTGTTCGTAATTTGCCTGCGCCATTGTCTGCAGTACACTTTTAGCCCATTCCGCCAGATCAGCATTAATCGAGTAATAAACCCATTTTCCTGTACGCCGATCGGTCACTAAACCACTGTCCCGTAATAAGGCTAAATGCCGTGAAATCATTGGTTGTGAAAGATTAAGCGCATGGATTAACTCACACACACACAGTTCACCCTCCAACTGCATTAACATCAAACAACGAAGACGTATGTCATTGGCAAGGGCGTTAAAAAAGGTATTAGTATCAAGTTTCATGGGCAAAATATACGATATTTCATATATATGATCAACCATATATGAAACTCCACCATTTTATGCCAATTTCACTGTAATTTTTTGCTTAAAGTGGGTGCTTCGGCTACCATGTATGCCATGAAACACCTGTACACATACCTGATTCTCAGCATATTGTTCACACAATCAGCGTGGGCATTTCATGATATTGAGGTAAATCAATTAGAAGAACAGGTCTATTCTCAATCAAGCGATCAAAACGATGTAATAGGTGACTATGATCATTGTGGCCATACAAGTGCGCATATTGTTGGCTTGCTCTCAAACAACACCTTCGATACTTTTGTTGCACCAAACAGTAATGTAATCTCAGTAAAAAACACCGTATTATCAATCAGTTACCAACCTCCTGTTCCTCCCCCAACCGCATAAACTTTATTAAGTAATTTATACCTGTTTAGCATTGATCCCTCTGGATTTTGCAAACAAAACACTACTTTTATTTAAGGTTTAACAACTATGTTATTAATTAGAAACATCTCTAAGTGCCGTCTGACGACTGCATTATTTATTTTCACCTTTGCCTGGCTGCCAAACAGTTATGCCAAAGATGTGGCGAAACTCAATATTCAAGCCGCTCCGAATGCATTACAGCAGTTTATCCAGCAGGCTTTTTCCACTCACCCCCGACTCGTTGCGGCCGAAGCAGAATATGATGCTGCCAAATCAGAGTATGAAGCAGCAGATAAGGCTATTTACAATCCTGAGCTGGAGCTTGATAGTGAAAAAACGGCTGTCACCACTTCATCTATTTCTTTAAGTCAGACCATTGACTGGGGAGATCAACAAGGTGCGAAAACTCAAATTGCCCGATACAAACTCAATGCCGCGCAAGCCGTTCTGAAACAGGAAAAGCAACAACTTCTCAGAGATTTGCTAATGGTTTTAGCCGACTACAAAAATAAAACTCATCTTGCAGAGTTATCGCAACAACGCTTAGCATTAATGAAAAACTTTGCTGATGTGGCAAAGCAAAAACATGCTGCGGGTGATTTAAGTCAGGTCGAGTTGGATCTTGCGCAACTGGCATACAGTGAATCAATTTTCAATAATGCCAGAATACTCACCGAGCAAGTTGGAGCCGAACAAGCCTTTAATGCTTTATACCATCAAAATACTTCAACAAAAAAAGGCTTACCTGAGACCGCAATTAATTTTCAGAAAATATCTTTACCTTCTGAAGTAGATCAATTTGTAATGAGTTTGCCGCAAATGCAAATTGTTCGTGCCAATGTTGCTGCGAGCAAGAAAACTATTATGTTACGAGAAGGTGAAGCAAGTGCTGACCCGACTATCGCTATTCGAGGTGGCAAAGAAGATAAAGAAAAATTAGTGGGTATAACATTAACTATTCCTCTTAATATCCGAAATAGCTACGGTGCTGAAGTAGAAATGGCACGAAAAAACTATTTAAGAGCTGAACAACTATCACAACAAGCATGGCGTAATATTCGTAAAGATATCATTACCCAAACACGTCAGTACCAGTTAACGCAGCAAGCATGGCAACAGTGGAAAACAGGTGGCCAAATCAGTATTCAACGCCAGCTAAAGTTACTTAAACAACTTTGGCGTTCAGGTGATCTTAGTACGACTGATTACCTGGTACAGATTAAACAAAATCTGGATACGCAATCAGCGGGCATTGAACTACAAACGACCCTGTGGTCGAGCTGGTTAACCTGGCTGAACTCTACTGCTCAAATTGAATCATGGCTACAACTTAACTCTACAAGGAATCAATAAAATGATCCGTTTAATATTAATTTCTCTAATATCCGTTTCTTTATTTTCTTTAACCGCTTGTAGCGATGATAATGAAACCGCATCACAGAAGACAGAAAGTCATTCTGAAAATAAAAATCATAATGATGGCGATAAACATGCCGAAGAAGGTGAGCACGATGAAGAAGCAGGTGTTATTCATTTAAAACCAGAGCAAATAAAAGCGGCAAATATTGTTGTTAAAGTATTACAACTTAGCGATGCCGCAGTCACTATACGTGCGCCGGGCGAAGTTAAATTAAATGCCTACCGCACCATTAAAGTTTCACCACGTATCAATGCTCAGGTTATAAAACGCCATGCTAAGTTAGGTGACGAAGTCGTTGAGGGACAACCATTGGTGACTTTGTCGAGTGTTGATATGGCTGAAGCTCAAGGCAAGCTCCTGTTAGCAGACAAAGAATGGAAACGTGTTAAAAAACTCGGTCGCAAAGTTGTTTCTGCACGCCGTTTTCTTACTGCAAAAATTGAGTATGAAAAATCTTACGCCAGTGCAAAAGCCTATGGTATGAATAAAAAAGAAATCAATGCACTGCTGGCACAAAAACGCAGTGCAGATGGTTCATTCAACCTTGTTGCTAAACAAGGTGGCCGAATCTTGCATGATAAATTTATTGTCGGTCAGTACATTGAAGCCGGTTATGAACTTATGTTGATCGCAGATGAATCAACCATGTGGGTGGAAGCACGTGTCACACCAGAAACAGCTCGAAAAATTGAAATTGGTAGCAGTGCTGAAATTATGACAGATAACTTACGTTTATCGGCAAAAGTGATTCAGTTACATCATACCTTAGATGAAACAACCCGCACCTCGGCTGTGCGTCTTGAAGTCGATAATAAAGATGATCAATTACATGCTGGTATGTTTGTTTCAACATTAATCGCAACCAATAATAAAACAAAAGCCTTACAACTCCCTGAAGCCGCGGTATTACGCAGCAGTGATGGTGACTGGCAGATTTTTGTTGAACAAGATGAAGCTGGTGAATTTAAAGGTGTTGAAGTTGAGGTAAAACAATTCAGTAATGGTATCGCCATTATTGAAGGTGTTAAACCGGGTACACGCGTTGTCACCGATGGTGCTTTTTTTGTTCAGTCTGAGCTGGCTAAAGGCGGCTTCGAAATCCATAACCATTAAGACGGAGGCAATATGTTAAATAAATTAATAGAAATATCCGTCGGTAGCCGCTTACTGATTGTTTTGGTTTTAATTGCAACGATGATTGGTGCAGCAATGATCATCCCAAAACTTAATCTGGATGCTTTTCCTGACGTTTCAAATATACAAGTAACCATTAATACCGTTGCAGAAGGTCTGGCTTCGGAAGAAGTTGAACAGTTGATTACTTATCCGGTTGAAGCGGTAATGTACAGCTTGCCGGATGTAGAAGAAGTTCGTTCAATATCTAAAACAGGTTTGTCTATGGTAACGGTGGTGTTCAAAGAAGGCACCGATATTTACTTTGCCCGGCAACTTGTTTTTGAACGACTGCAGGCTGCTAAAGAACAAGTTCCCAATGGCATTGGTACACCTGAAATGGGGCCGAATACATCCGGCTTAAGCATGGTATACCAATATATATTGCGCTCAGAAGATCCAAAAAAATATGACATTATGGCTCTGCGTAGTTTTAATGACTGGGTGGTTAAACTTTTATTAATGCCGGTTGAAGGGGTGACTGAAATTCTTTCTTTTGGTGGTGAAGTGCGCCAATACCAGGTGCAGGTTGATCCGAAGAAATTACTTTCTTATCACCTTAGCATTAGTGATATTTCTGAAGCGATCGAAACCGGTAACCGCAATGCAGGTGGCTGGTATATGGATAGAGGCCAGGAACAACTTGTTATACGTGGTGTTGGTTGGTTACGTGCAAACCAGGATGGCCTGCGCGATATAGGAAACATTCCATTAAAACAAGTTGATGGTATTGTGGTTCGTGTGAGTGATGTTGCAAAAGTTGAGTTTGGTGCAGAAATTCGTCAAGGTGCTGTGACCCTTTCTCGCCGCGATGAAAATGGTAAAGCACAATCGTTAGGCGAAGTGATGACCGGTATCGTTTTAAAACGTATGGGTGCTAACACAAAAGAAACTATCGACAGCATTAAAAAGCGACTCCCTCTAGTGCAACAGGCATTACCGGATGGGGTGGTGATTGAAGCGGTTTATGATCAATCTGATCTTATTGGTAAAGCCGTTGGTACAGTAACAAAAGCACTGCTTGAAGCCTTTGTTTTGATCGTGGTTATTCTCATGGTGTTCTTAATGAACATTCGTGCCACCTTGTTAGTTTTATTGTCGATTCCAATTTCGATTGGACTGGCATTAATGGCAATGGCTTATTGGGGTGTGTCTGCTAACTTAATGTCATTAGGTGGTCTTGCGATTGCCATTGGTATGATGGTAGATGGTTCTGTTGTCATGATGGAACATATATTCAGCCATTTAACCCATGCCGATGCCCAGCATAAAGCACATCAAAAGCAAGCTGAAAATGATGAACATCCTTATGATTCTGCGCACGATAGTGGCGGTATGGCACTACGCATACAGGAAGCGGCCAAAGAAGTTGGACGGCCTGTGTTCTTTGCCGTGTTGATTATCAGTATTGTTTTCGCACCATTGTTTAGCTTAGAAGGTGTTGAGGGTAAATTATTTCAACCTATGGCGATTTCAATTGTATTAGCCATGTTTGCATCGCTATTTGTTGCCTTAATGGTGATCCCTGCTTTAGCTTCTTATGTGTTTAAAACAGGTGTGGTTGAAAAAGAAAGCCCGGTATTAAAACCAATAGATAAACAATACCGTGTACGCTTAACTCAAGCATTACAAAAAAAATCGCTGATTGTTAAAACAGCCATTGGTTTATTTATCGCTTCTCTCATTCTTGTTCCCTTTCTTGGTACTGAATTTGTTCCTGAACTCGAAGAAGGTACGATCAACCTTCGTGTGACATTAGCGCCATCATCAAGTATGGATACTGCGCTTAAAGTCGCCGATGAAATGGAAAAAGTATTGCTGCAGTTTCCTGAAGTACTCTATGCAACCAGTCGTATCGGCCGGGCAGAAATAGGCGGTGATCCAGAGCCGGTTTCTAACGTAGAAATTTATGTTGGTTTGAAACCAGTGAATGAATGGACCAGCGCCAGTAATCGAAAAGAAATACAGCTGTTAATGGAAGAAAAAATGTCTGTGATGCCTGGCTTGCTGTTTTCTTTTTCTCAACCTATCGCGACCCGGGTGGATGAATTACTTTCCGGTATTAAAGCACAGCTTGCCATTAAACTGTTTGGGCCCGATCTGGATACCTTGGCAGCAAAAGGCAGTGAAATTGAAAAGCTGGTTAAGTCTATAAATGGTACCGTTGGTGTTGCCATGGAACAAATTGAAGGTGAAGCGCAACTCGTTGTTCGTCCAGACCGTGACAAACTGGCACGTTATGGCATTCCGATGGATCAAATCATGAGTTTAGTCAGTGATGCCATTGGTGGACAGGAAGCTGGGCAAGTAATCAGCGGTAATGAACGTTACAACATTTATGTTCGACTCGATAAACAATATCGTAATAGTGTTGAAGCGATTGATAATCTGATTATTCAATCTGCAAGTGGAGCCTGGATAAAACTCGGTGATATAGCCACGGTTGCGATTGAATCAGGGCCACCACAAATTCGTCGTGATGATGTACAACGTCGTGTTGTAATTCAGGTGAATGTCGAAGGTCGTGATATGGGTGGTCTGGTTGCAGAAATCAGTCAACGCATCAACAGTGATATTGATTTACCGCCGGGCTATTCTGTTGTTTATGGTGGTCAGTTTGAAAATCAGCAACGCGCACAAGCTAAATTAATGGTTGTTGTGCCACTGTCATTAGGCTTAATCTTTTTATTACTTTATTTTGCCTTTAACTCTGTTGGTCAAGCGATGTTAATTATGCTGAATGTTCCATTAGCATTAATTGGTGGTATTGCTGCCCTGTTCTTCTCCGGCCAATATCTTTCAGTACCCGGTTCAATTGGCTTTATCGCCCTGTTTGGTGTTGCCGTGCTCAACGGTGTTGTCATGGTGAATGCCATTAATAACCGCTTTGAAGGTGGAACTTCGATCAAAGATGCCATCTTTGAAGGTGCACTTTCACGCTTACGCCCGGTATTAATGACAGCATTTATTGCAGCGCTGGGTTTAATACCGATGCTACTGGCAACCGGTGTAGGCTCTGAAGTACAACGGCCACTGGCAACGGTTGTTGTAGGGGGATTATTTTCATCAACTCTGCTAACCTTGTTTGTCATACCTGTTTTGTATGAAACATTTTCAAAACGGAAATATTCAAACGAGGAATAAAGACTAAAGAGTGGAACATCACAACCATCAACATGCTGAAGAGATGGGTGACCGTCGGCTAATTATTGCGATTGTTATCAATATGCTTCTTACTCTGGCACAGGTTATCGGCGGTATTATCTCCGGTAGCCTGTCGTTGATTGCGGATGCACTGCATAACTTTAGTGATGCGGCTTCACTTCTTATTGCCTGGGTAGCACGCAAGATTGGCAGGCAACCTCCCGATCTTTTTAAAACCTTTGGCTACAAACGTGCAGAAGTGATTGCTACACTCATTAATCTCGTTTCATTGGTCATTATCGGCATTTACCTTATCTATGAAGCAATATGGCGATTTTTTGAACCACAAATTATAGAAGGCTGGATGGTTGTTATGGTTGCCGGTGTTGCGTTAATTATTGATGTTGCAACAGCGATATTGACCTTTAGCATGTCAAAAAACAGTATCAATATTAGAGCTGCATTTTTACACAATGTTTCAGATGCACTTGCCTCTGTCGGCGTTATTATTGCCGGTACGTTAATTTTACTTTATCAATGGTACTGGAGTGATACCTTACTCACGTTAATTATTGCGGCTTATGTGCTTTATCAGGCATTTACTCTATTACCGAAAACTATCCATATCCTGATGGAAGGCACACCCGAAAATATCTCCATCAATAATGTCATCACTGAAATGGAAAACATCAGCGACGTAATTAGTATCCACCATGTACATATCTGGCAGCTTGATGAACATAAAAATGCTCTCGAAGCCCACATTGTTATAACAAATTACAGTCAATTAGATGAAATTAAAATTAAGATTAAATCTCTACTCCAGCAAACATACTCCATTCAACACTCTACGCTTGAATTTGAAATTAGCGACTGCGAGAAGTAAACATTACGAAGCCTATTCGTGGTGGTTCAGGCTAAATATCGATGCTGCTACTGGTTATTTACTTTCATTTCATTAGAGAATCTCTATATGCTATTGAAAATCATTCTCATTTGCAATATAGTAGAGTTATATTTACCTGACAACGATATTGTCACTTAACTTTCAAAACCGCTGTCAAACAACCGAAAAACCTTAGCAATTAATTCATTTCCCGAGAACACAATGAAAACCATACTCTCCTTGTTTACTCTATTATTCCTTATTAGCAAGCCAATTCTGGCTGATACACAGCAATTACTGCAGCTTATTGACTATGTTGGTGTTGACTATGGTGCAGCGGTAAAAAAGGGCAAAATCGTTAATCCCGGTGAATATTCAGAAATGCAGGATTTTGCAGCGGGTATCTCACAGCAACTCTCCGATCTGCCTGAACACAAAATTAAGCTTAAGTTGAGTGAACAGTCTAAAACCCTAAACCAATGGATTGAGGAAAAGCAATCTGCAGTTAAAGTTAAGCAGCTTACCGACCAAATGCACCGCAATATCATTAATGCTTACAAGATAATGGTTGTCCCCCGTAAACAACCCGACTTGAAAAAAGCAGAACAAATTTATGCCGAGCAGTGTGCAGCATGCCATGGCGCAACAGGTTATGGCGATGGCCCCGCAGCAAAAGGCATCGAACCTCCACCTATTAATTTTCATGACATGGAACGCTATCAAAACCGTTCATTATATGGGCTGCAAAGTACCATCAAACATGGTGTAGCAAACACTGCCATGAAAGCCTTTGATGAGTTAAGTGATGAAGATATCTGGTCTCTGGCCTTTTATGTTGGCGGATTAGCAACACCGGATGTGAGTAAAACAGTCCACGATGAAAATAGTCCTTTAATGAATATTAAAGAGCTCACTCTTACCACGCCAAAGCAGGCTCAGGATTTATACGGCGAAACAGGTGCTGATATTATTGCCACTCTTCGGCATTATCCCGAGTTAGCATTCAAAAAAGAATCAAACATCATTTTTTCAAAAATGCGGTTAGCGGATGCATTAACTGCATATAAAAATAACCAGCGCGAAAAAGCTTATGAATATGCAGTAGAGGCTTATTTAGAAGGCTATGAATTAGAAGAGCAAAATATTAACGCCTTTGATAAACCCTTACGCCTCGAAATTGAATCACTTATGACCGGACTGCGTAATAAAATAAGAAAAGGTTATAGCGTTGAAATAATTGAAACGAATATAAATCAAATCAACAAAAAACTCGATATGGCAGAAAATATTTTAACCAGCTCAAGTTTATCCGGAGAAACAGCTTTTGCCAGCGCCTTCTTTATTCTTTTACGTGAAGGTCTGGAAGCATTATTAATCATTGCAGCTTTGGCGGCTTTTCTGGTTCGCACAAAACGACAAGATGCTTTACGATTTATTCATTTTGGCTGGATCGCTGCCTTAATACTTGGTATCGCAACATGGTGGGTTTCTATTTCACTCATTGATATATCCGGTGCTTCAAGGGAAATCACAGAAGGAATAGGCGCTCTCGTTGCTGCACTAGTATTACTTTATGTTGGTTTCTGGATGCACGATAAAAGTAGCGCTGCGAAATGGAAAAAGTTCATTGATGACAGTATGCATAAAGCATTAACTTCCGGAACATTGTGGACGTTATCCGGTTTATCGTTTATAGCCGTATACCGCGAAGCCTTTGAAACTATCTTGTTTTATCAGGCGCTATGGGCACAAACCAATGAGACGAGTCAAAGCATGGCATTTAGCGGTTTTATCACTGCTGTCGCAACACTCGTAGTGGTAGGTTGGTTAATTATGCGATATAGCGTACGTCTGCCGTTACGACAGTTCTTTAGTGTTACCGGTGGTCTAATGTTTATCCTCGCTATTATTTTTTCAGGTAAAGGTATTGCCGCTTTACAAGAAGCAGGTTTAATCATTTACAGCCCGGTAAATTTTGTTCGTATTGATTTACTCGGTATTTATCCTAACCTGCAAGGATTACTTGTTCAGCTGGTACTAATAATTCTGGCAATTTATCTGTGGAACAAAAAATCATCCAGTAAATAATATGTAATATTAACTTTCAGAATGCGAATGAAATACTTATTAACAATATTAATACTAAATTTTTCATTAGTTTCAAGTGGTTTTTCTAAAGATAATCAAAACAAAAACATTACGGTCTATAAAAATCCGGAATGCCAGTGCTGCAAGCGCTGGATTAAATATCTAAAAAAAAACAATTACAATGTAACTGAAAAAAACACACGTAATGTTTTTGCCGAGAAAAAACGTCTAGGCGTTCCGGAAAAAATATCTTCTTGCCACACAGCCGTTATCGATGGCTACGTTGTAGAAGGCCATGCCACACATCGTGATATTAAACGCTTATTATTACTGCGACCCGATATTAAAGGTATTGCAGTTCCCGATATGCCAGTTGGCACACCGGGAATGGAAAGCGGCAGCAAAAAAGAAAAATATAATGTTATGAGCTTTGATGAAAACGGTAAAATAGATGTTTTTATTAAACATTGAAGAGACATTAAATTATGAGTGATTGCGGTTGTAACGTAGAAATAAAAGATCAGTCTCAAAAAAGTGTGTTGTATTGGTTATTAACCATTAATGCTTCTATGTTTGTTATTGAGATTGGTATTGGTTGGATTGCAGAATCAACCGCACTTATTGCTGACTCTTTTGATATGTTTGCCGATGCTGTTGTCTATGGCATTGGTTTGTATGTTGTCGGTAAGGCAGCAAGTCAAAAAGCAAAAGCGGCTTTAGTCAGCGGTTATTTTCAAGCTATTCTTGGTATATTAATTTTAATTGATATTATTCGCCGCGTTATTCTAGGCAGTGAACCCATTTCAGAACTTATTATTATCATGGGCTGCATCGCGCTTGTTGCAAACCTGATTTGTTTAGTGCTTATTCACAAACACAAAGATGGTGAAGTTCATATGCGTGCCAGCTGGATCTTTTCAGCGAATGATGTCATCGCAAACTTAGGTGTTATTATTGGTGGTGTACTGGTTTGGTGGTTAGATACTCGCTGGCCAGATATTGTTATCGGTATTATCATTGCCTATGTTATTCTTCGTGGTGCCAAAATGATTATTCAGGATGCAAAAAGCGAGCTGAAAAATCATTAAACCGCAAGGTAGATACAGGGATTTAATCGACAATAAAAGGAGAACATCATGTCATTTAAAGTTATCAAAGGAACTTTTCACATCACCGGTTACTCACCAGACGGGGATTCCATTAGATTTAAAGCAAATAAACCAAGTCAGTGGAAATCATTAAAAGGTGGCAGGGTAAAACTTAATAAAAAAAATCACGCACAACTTCGCATTGAAGCCATCGACACCCTTGAAACTCATTACAAAAAAAAACACCAGCCAAAAGAATTTGCTGATCTGGCAACAAAAAAATTATTTCGGCTTCTTGGTATTAAAAATGTCGTTTGGAATAAAAACGGCTCTAAAGTCATCTCAGCAGATGATGGTGTACCCGGTTATATTGTGACACGTATGGCAGAAAGATATGGCCGACCGGTTTCATTTGTATTTAGTGACATATTAAATCTTGAGGATGGTGAAGATTTATATTTAACAAATACCATTGCCCGTAAATCAATAAATTATAAAATGCTGACAAAAGGATTAGCCTACCCGACATTTTACGATGGTATGTTTTACGACTTACGAGAACTCTTTGAAAAAGCCACAATCAAAGCACGTAAAGAGAAGCGAGGTATTTGGTCTAAAGACAGAACCAACACCTATACTAAAATTAATGAGCTTGCTGACATCACTGATGTACACGTTCTTATGCCAAAATTATTTAGACGTATTACCGCTTATTTAAAAAAGAACCCCAGCTTCAATGCAGAAGACTTTATTACGGAGCTGGAATCAAAACGTGAAAAGGTATTAATTATGAGCATATTACACTTCACCCACTTTGATAATCTCATTTCAGTAAACAGCGAAGGAAAAATCAAACTCTCGCAAAAGCCGGAAAACCTGATATTTCTGGGCTAAACTTTAAAAATAAATCAGTCATCAAGTTTAATAATTACTTTTACAGAATAAGTATTTCGTAATCCTGGTTTACTTTATAGTAGTTTAGGTAAATACTTAAATGACGAATATTTATAATTTTTTATTTTTCTCGTAAATACACCAAACTAATATAGTAAAAACACAAAGCCTAACAGGAGAGAAAAATGGAAAAATTAAATGTAAAAGCAATGACCATTGCGGGTGGTGCGGCATGGGCATTTTGTATGTTATTTGCAGGCTGGGCAGCCATATTTGGCTGGGCGACAAAATTTGTTGAACTGATGAACTCGGTTTATATCGGTTATGAACCCACATTGATAGGCGGCATTATTGGTGCACTATGGGGGTTTCTGGATGGAGCAATCGTCGGTTTTATCATTGCTGTTGTTTATAATGCTGTAATTAAAAAACGATAGTACAGGCAGAATAAAATATGGATATAAAGATCGTTCACTTCCCGGAAACCATGGTTGCAGCGTTAGAACATAAAGGCTCTCCTGCGCGAGAACACGAATCCGTTAAAAAACTGATTCAATGGCGTATTGAAAACAAATTATCCCCGGATAAACATCAAAGTTATGGTATACATTACACTAACCCGGTAACGACACCGGAAAATGAATATCGTGTTGATTTTTGTGTTTCGATAAATAAAAAAATATCAAACAACCCGCAATCTATTAAAAATAAATTTATTCCTGCTGGACGCTGTGCAGTTGCTCGCCATATTGGCTCACGCCAAAATGTCACAGCCGCTAATTACCTTTATGACGTCTGGCTACCTGAAAGTGGAGAGCAACCAGGAGATTTCCCAATGTTTTTTCACTATGTAAATGTTGGCCCCGATATAGCGGAACACGAAATGATCACCGAGGTTTATTTGCCGATTAAATAAAACTTAATATATCAATATTTTCCTGACACCACCTTTGTTTAGCTTGTTTCATCCAGCCCTTCGATAATCGGGCAGCCGTCTTCTGATCCTCGACAAAGATTTAATAACAACTGCAACTCATTGCGCAAGGTAGTCAGTGATTGTAAATGTTCATCAACTTCGGTAAGTTTGTCTGCGGTTAATTGCCTTACATCATCACGAACTTTTTGCGGGTCTTCCCGCATTTTTAACAAATCACTGATTTCAGCCAAACTAAAATTCATTTTCTGTGCACGCTGAATAAACTTTAATCGAGAAATATCTTTATCGTCATATTCACGGATACCCGATGCTGTGCGTGAGACTTTATTTAATAGTTTTATTTTTTCATAATAACGCAACGTATCGGCACTCATACCAAGCTTTTTAGTAACATCACCAATTCGATATAAACTCATAACTTATCTCTCGTTTGGGAAATTATTCCCATTCCATTTCCATATAAACATGTAAGGCATTCCGTCCAAGCAACATTTCAAAACCAATTAATCTTTCATAAGGTGATAGAGGATACTCTTTTAAACTGCTTACATCTTCTATTTGACCGCCCTGTTTCATAAAAGTTTTTACTGATTTACGTAATGTTTTCAGGAAAATATAAGTATCCGCACGGGCTTTTTTAATATCGGTTGCATGACCATGTCCGGGCACAATATGTTTAGGTTTGAGTGCTTCAATTTCTTCAAACACCTCAATCCATTTTTTTGTATTTGAGTCCTGCGAAACGGCTAGCATACGTTGGGTTGATATAAAGTCACCACTAAAAACAACGCTTTGCTCTGGTAACCAAACATAAAAATCGCCAGGCATATAACCATGACCACTATACTTTAAAACAAAATGAGTATTTCCAACGGTAATCGTTTTATCTGTATTAAAAACTTCATCCGCATAAACATCTGTCGTTCCGGCTGAAAACTTGGGAAAAATGTATTCATCTAAACGTGATATCTGATCATTGGCGCGTATTTTCTGCTCTTTTAGCGCAACTTTGCTTGTAATGATTTTTGCACCCAATGATTTAAAATAGGCATTCCCCAACCAGCGTAAATCTTCGCTACCTGTATCAATAACCAGGACAACAGGTTTTTCTGTAATTGTTTGAATCGTTTTATAGATATATCTTGCAGCATGATCACTAGCACCGGGATCTATGAGCACCACGCCTTCATTCGTTACTACAACACCAAAAGTTGCATTAGTGCCGAAGTTCCATTTAGACATTGGGCCGCGTTGACCAACTAAAGCATAAACGTTATCTGTGACTTTTTGAATTTCAAGACGACTAGCCGGCTCACTCATCGCCAATGCTGAAAAACCTAGCAAAAATAACAATAAAATATTTCGCATAACTAATTTCCGTAAAATTAATATTCAATAATAAAAAAGTATTCGTTTAATAAATATAAACCAGTTAATACCAGCACAATACCTGCAACTGTTTCGAATATTTTCTGGTAACGAGAAAGTACTTTAAGAGACTCTAACCAGCCCATACTCCACGCACCTAAAATAACCGGAATGCTTCGACCCAGAGCAAAAGCAAGCAATAAAGCAAAACCAAAACTAACCGAACCAATAGCAGCACTAGCGGTTAAGGTAACAAGTAACGCCGGTGTACAAAATGGACATACTGCAACTGAAAAAGGAATCGCCAATAAAAATGCGCCCCACATGCCCGTCACTTTTTTACCTTTAACACCAAACCAGGGTAACCGGATATTCAACACACCCGACCACATTAAGCCCATAACAATTAATAAGGGGCCAAGAAACAATCCCCATTCTCTGCCCATAACATTTTTAACCCACTCACCACCTAATGCCGCCGTCACACCTAACACCACATGAGTTACCAACATACCAAAGACAAAAGATCCGCCCATTAAAACAGCACGGCGTTCTTCGTGTGCTTTTGTGACATAAGCCAGCATCACCGGCACTGAGGCAAAGGAAACAGGATTAAAACTAAAAACAAAGCCTGCCAAAAATGAAAGCCCAATACCTGCCCAGCTTGCAGTTTGTAGGGTTTGTTTGAAGGTTTCGATGTTTATTTCCATTGAGGGCACTAATAAAAATAATGCCGTACCCAATAATAAAATTGCGGTTAAATAAGGGCTGCCTTTTGCTGTTTTGTTTAATAACTCTCTTGCTGACTCATCAATACCTTTAAACGAGGCCAACACCATCGGCAAACTAAAAAAGGTAGAAAATAATAGTCCTGCGATAATTGCAAATTTAATAGACCCTAGCGTTACTGCCATGCCTGCTGTAACAGCGACTAAAGGTAATGTACAAGCAGGAAGTGTCATCCCCAACTTAATAGAAAAAGGTAATTTTTTATTTGCAGGAATTAACTTAAAAAATTCTAAATGAGGAATAGGAATGTATACAAATCGAGAAACCAGATAAACTAACGCTATTATTGATAAAATTACACTTGGGGTATATGGGCCCCATTGTGGACTATCTATTAAAAATGTTGCGAGTGTAAAGATACCAACCAATAAGACAGAACGACTTAGCCACACAGTTAATAAGCTTTGACAGCATGTCTTGTTATCTTTAGCTCTATTTGCCCGTACTGAAAATAAAGTATGTGTTGCAATGGTGCACGGCTCAAAAAAAGCTAACAAACCTAATAAGGTTGCTGTTACTAATAATAATGTCATCATAATTTCTAACCTGTTAATCCAACCCTAATCTGTTTTCCAGTTCGGCACGCAGTTTTTTTGCCGAAGGCAAGCTTGAAAATATCAATTCACCATCAATTGCAATGGAAGGAGTAGACATCACACCTAGCTCAACTGCGCGATCAAGATCGTCAAGAATATTCACTTCTTTCCAGTTAATTTTATCGCCACCAATTTCTTCAACTAAAGAACGCAAAACATCTTTGGCGTGACCACATTTACCACAACCCGGTGAAGAAAAAATTTCTACACTAATACTCATATACCACCTTCTTTAAAATTAATAATCAGGACTAACCGTAACTTTTATCGGCTTAAAACCAGAATCCAGTATTTTCTGTTTTAATTCATCAATATTCGCTTGCTGTCCTTTAGCTACAACAATATGTGCTTTTTTAGTATCAATATTAACTTCGGCTTTTTCCACATACGGTAACCTGGTCATTTTCTTTTGCACGCTGTGAGCACAAAACTGACAACTCATGCCTTCTATGTCAATATCAATAACTTGAACTTCAGCCGCCATAAGCGCTAAGGGAAAAATAAATACGCTTACAACTGTAATTAATAATTTTTTCATCATATCCTCTTAATACTTTTAAATATCTAACCAAATGCGAACAGGTAATAAAACATAGGCTGCTGTAAATCCAATGCTCCAGATTGCCACCGATGTCCAGTAAATACGTTTATTCCATTTATGTGCTGAACTACAGGCTTCGCCTAATGCTTTGTCTGTTGGACAAGAACGGCCGGGGCGAAACATTAACCAACCTGAAACGGCTAACATCAAACCTGAAAACGCAAACACCCATATTTTGTATTTTGTTAAGGTAATCAAGAAAGGAAAAGCACTGGTCATCGCAACAACCGTCGCCCCCATGCCTAAAGTTACAAAAATAATGGGTAAGGCACAGCATAGTAATGTGCCTGTTGTTGTAAATAAGGTAAAAACAGTGACACTTTTCTCTTTTAAATCTGAACGATTATTTGTTACCACGTCATTCATAATTTCTTCTCCGTCATGCCGTTAAAATCAAAACCGTTATCCAGCAACATATTTTTTATTTCAACTTTATTTAATTTAAGTGTTTTATCTGTTTTCACAAAAAGCACTCCGTCTACATCTGTATCAAATTCTTTAACACCTTTCATTTTCAGGAATTTTTGCTCAAGATCATAAACACAATATTCACAGTCAAAAGAATTGGTACGAATGGTATACAACCTACCCTCCGCCCATACAGAAACAGATATCAGGATAGTAAATAACAGTATGATATTTTTTAATATCGTCATTTTCTTATACCACATTTAAATTACTGCGCTGTTTTTTTCATGCTGCGGTAAGTAAAACCAGAATCATTAAATAGTTTTTTCATATTATCTTCTTTAAGTTCTACGCCATCTTTTACATCCACACTGACAAGGCCTTTATCAAGATCAACTTTAATATTGCTAACACCTTTCATTGCTTTAAACTTCTTTTCGATACCGTAGGCACAGAATGGGCAAGCCAAACCATCAACTCGAATATTATAATTTGTTCCTGCTGCAAAACTTGTCTGGATTGAACCGAACATTGTCGCCACCATTAAAACACTCATTAATATAATCTTTTTCATTTTATTGCTCCTGTTTAAATATATGTATTATTCTTGTTTACTAAATTATAAATGCCACTCAAAACTCAACTTCATCCTATAATCAGACTTATCTTGAACACCATTTAAATTACTTGCTATCGGTAATTGGATACCACCTCTTACAGCAAAGTTTTTAACTGTCCACATAAACCCAGGCGAAATAAACCATTCATCCCCCCCGGTATTGGCAACCGTGTTACCATTCTTCTTTGCACTTTCACCTAACTCACCATTAAGCTCGAACAAATAAACCATATCGGGTTCGGTATAGCTGGTCAGATTAGGTCGTATGCCAACAACAAAATCAACCAGTGTTTTACTTCCTCGTTTAAGCCCTGCGCTCGTAGTACCATTTTGACGATGACGCATACTTGCCCAGCGATACCAGGTACGACCTTCATAACCATACGATAGACCAACAATATTATCGGTGGTACCCGTACCTAATTTAGGTGAAACATTTTCATTACCGGTTTTACCAATAATCTTTAAAGAAATTGCAGCGCTTTCCTGTAAGCCCAATGTGTCACGGCGCCAGAAACGATATTTGGTAAAAATGGCTGTATCACCCGCTCCCATAGAGGAACTGCCATCACCGGCTTTAATTGCGTAAGGTACTTCAACCCCCATCGCCCAGTCACCGGTAATTCCATACTTCAGTTCAAGCCCAAATTCATTTTCCAGTTCATTCCCTTTTTTAGATGAATGAAACTCGGTGGCAACTTCATAACCATCTTTAAAAAGTACATGTGGACCCTGTCCAAAAATCGGGTCATGGGCAGATGCCGCACCGCTCATCAAACCAAAAACCAGAGCAACGCTGACCGGTTTAAAATTCTTTAAAAACATTTTTTTCTCCATTTCAGTTTGTTCGTGTTCATTATGACAACCTGGAGTTAACACCAAGTTCCGTAAATTAATAAAATATTTAAAATTAATTGCAACTGGGTAAAAGCTTACATCCTGGAGCTGGCTCCAGATCAAGTAAAAATTTAATTTAATAGCGAAAAAAGCTGCAAATGCAGCAAATCCGTCTCATCATTGGCCTTGTAGCGCACCTGGATCACTTCTTTGCGTCCCATTAACAATGCTTTTAATACGGTTTCCTCTTGTTCTGCCGGCGCTTCAACCATCAGGTGTGATGGGGTTTTAACTGCAATATCACCAATAGCCTGTAGCACTGAGGTAAATTGATCTGTCTCAAAAACATCGATTTTCATGTCCAGACGGGCAATTTTTGCCAATCTCGTCATTTTCGATGCTGATTGGGTAATTCTGAGATTTGATAATGTAAAACCAGACTGGCTGAACAGGGATGTCAGCTTTTGCGCTGAAACAGGAATTGACGAGGTGAATTCAGCTAACTTCTTTTTCAGACTCACATTCACGGAATCGGCATCAACACCGGGTAAAGTGCGAATCTTTTTGCTGACGCTATAAACACAAAAAGCGCACACCATTCCATTCACATCAGAGCGGTAATGGTAGGTCTCTGCCCAGGCATTCAGGCTAATCAGAGCCAGTATCAGTATGAATAATGGCTTTCTCGGTTTGACGGCTAAGATCATGATTTTTTCCAACTAATTTGAAATAAAGTCATATCCTACCCTCTGGAGTCAACTCCAGATCAAGTAAAAATGAACTTTTAATTTATGATAAAGTCTGTACCTAACACCAGAGAAAGCACTAAGGATTTATCAAATGAGTAAACCTCTTACTATTGGTTTTTTGGCAAAAGCGGCAGATGTGAATATTGAAACCATTCGCTATTATCAGCGTTTTGGCATCATTGACGAGCCACCCAAACCTTTTGAGGGATACCGCGTCTATCCACCAGAAACCATTGATCGGCTTCGCTTTATCAAACGCGCCAAGCAGCTGGGCTTTAGCCTCAAAGAAATTGCCGAACTCCTCGAACTAGGGGATGGTCACTGTGCAGACATTCGTGTTCGCGCCGAAACAAAACGCGCTCATGTTGAAAAACAAATTAAAGATTTAAAAAAATTAAAAAAGACACTCGATACGCTGATCACATCATGCCAATCCGATAACGATACTACACACTGCCCGATTGTTGATACGCTGGTACAAAACTAAACAACATCTCTATAGATTTATAATAGACATTGTTTTATCGACTTTTCTAATTCAGTGATATTGAGGGACTCATTGATCACCTCAATATAATTATCCTCTGTGTTTTCTTGTCGAGTCACATTAACCTGACCATGTGAACAATTTAATAAAAAACAGCCTGATTTTGTTTGGACTAACCCCTTTAAGCGAATAAATTGCTGTGTTTCAAGCCATATCTTTAATACATCAAGATCGAACAAGGTATCATTTGAATAACAAAAACTATGTGTCTGCCAGTTTTCTGATTGTGGCTTAGTTGATGAGAAAAATTTACTCTGCTGAAACCTTGGTGTATGCGGGTAATCTAACCAGTCAACATTGAGTACGCCTTTTTTTGTTGTGGTAACTAATTCTTTTTTTAGAGTAAAAGAACTGGATAACTTATCAAATAATGCCATAGCTTCTTTATCTGCCAGGTCTATTTTATTGGCAACCAGCACATCTGAGAATTGCAGTTGTTCTTTAAATAAATTATTGCTTGAATATTCATGTTGTTTTAAATGACGTGGATCAAGCAAACAAATTCCTGCTTTCATTGTGAGTACTTTATTAAAGTTATCACCGCTGAGTGTTTTTATCACCCCGCCTGAATGGCCAATGCCACTGGACTCAAGAATGAGTCTATCGGGTTTGGTTTCTCGTAAAATTCGATTAACCGCAACTTGCAGTGGTAAACCTTGCGCGCAACAGACACAGCCACCGGGAATTTCTTTTACCTCGATGCCATGCGCTTTATAAATTTTGCCATCAATACCCACCTTGCCATACTCATTAACGAGTACCGCCCATTTTTCATTGGTCGGCTTGTTGGCAAACAAACTCAAAATAGCCGTTGTTTTACCTACGCCAAGAAAACCGGAGATAATATTCGTCGGCACATTTTGAATTATATTAGACATGGACTAAGTATAATTTATAAGACCCTCTTTCACTATTTTCTCAAACCCACCTTGACTCTGTACTTAAGTACAGGGTCTAAACTTCTTGTTAATTAGAGATAACTCGATTTTCAGGAGTTTTACCATGCGTTGGATTACAAGTTTATTTGATAAAACCGGTTCTTTAGGTGTGCTCACCGCGACTTTAGGCTGTGCCTCATGTTTCCCCGCTCTCGGTTCATTTGGTGCTGCTATCGGTTTAGGTTTTTTGCATCAATATGAAGGCATATTTTTAAACACGCTGTTACCCCTTTTTGCCCTGTTTGCTTTAGCCGCAAATATTTATGCTTATTTTAATCACAAAATTTGGTATCGCACGCTCGCGGGGATTACTGGCCCAATTATGGTGTTACTCACCATGTATCCCTTATGGACTTATGACTGGAGTACCTATTTATTATATGCCGGTATTGCATTAATGCTTACTGTTTCTCTTTGGGATATTTTTTCTCCCGCACATAAGGTGTGTAGTAGTTGTGAAATACCTGATGACGCAGTGACTAACTAAACAGAATATAGATTATTTTAAGGTAGACATATTATGAATTCAGTTAACATAAATATTAGTGGCATGACTTGTGATCACTGTGCACAAACAGCAGAAGAAGCCTTAAATGCGCTGACCGGCGTTAAGGCCTCAGTTTCTTATGAAAAAGCATTAGCTACTGTTGAAACAACAGGAGCGGTTGATCACGCACAATTACTTAAAGCGATTGAAGAAAAAGGATATACCGGAACAATACAAAGCTCAGATGACTCAACTATGCCAAGTAGTGATGGTAGTGGTTTGCATATCGCTATAGTTGGTACTGGCTCAGGCGCATTTGCCGCAGCCATTAAAGCGGTTGAGCAAGGTGCCACAGTAACACTTATTGAAGGTGCAGATGATATTGGTGGTACTTGTGTCAATATTGGTTGTGTACCTTCAAAAATATTTATCCGTGGAGCCCATATCACACATATTCAGGGACATCATCATATAGAAGGTCTGCCACTCAATACGCCGGTGATTGATCGCAAGGCAATGATGCAACAACAACAGCAATGGGTTGAGAAATTACGTTACGCAAAATATGAAAGTATTTTAGAAAGCAATCCTGATATTAATTTAATTCGCGGTATGGCGCATTTTAAAGATGCCGGTACACTTATCGTGACTAAAAAAGATGGTAGTGAAAAAGAGATTAAGGCGGATCGTATTTTATTGGCCGTTGGTGCAAGTGCTTCTGTACCAAACATTAAAGGTTTAAAAGACACACCTTACTGGACTTCCACCGAAGCATTGGTTTCCGATAGCATACCTGAACATCTTGTTGTTTTAGGTGCTTCGGTTATTGCGTTGGAACTCGCCCAGGCATTTCGGCATATTGGTACAGAAGTAACGGTAATCGCCCGCTCCACCTTATTATCAAAAGAAGATGCTGAAATTGGTGAAGCTTTAACTAACGTATTTAAAGATGAAGGTATTAATGTGATGTTAAATACATCACCTGATTCTGTTGAGTATAATGGAAAAAACTTTACCCTTAAAACTAATCGTGGCGAAGTTAAAGGTGACAAACTATTAGTTGCAACCGGTCGAGCACCCAATACTGCTGCATTAAATTTAAATAAGGTAGGTGTAAAAACTGATAAACGTGGAAGTATTGTTGTTGATGCTTACATGAGAACCAATGTAGTAAATATCTATGCTGCCGGTGACTGTACGAATCAACCGCAATTTGTTTATGTTGCTGCCGCTGCCGGAACTCGAGCAGCTGTTAATATGACTAACAAAAATAATGATGAAGATGTTGCTATCGATTTATCAGTAATGCCTTCGGTTGTCTTTACCAATCCACAAGTTGCAACAGTGGGGTTAACTGAAAAACAGGCAGCAGAACAAGGACTGGATGTAGATAGCCGCACACTTGATCTGGAAAATGTACCTCGTGCCCTTGCCAACATGGATACCCGCGGTTTTATTAAACTGGTTGCCGAAACAGAAAGTGGTCGTATTGTCGGTTGTCAGGTTCTTGCCAGTGAAGGTGGTGAAATTATACAAACCGCAACATTGGCAATACGTAATCTTATGACGATTACTGACTTAGCCGATCAACTTTTTCCCTATTTGACCATGGTAGAAGGATTAAAACTGACAGCACAAACCTTTAATAAAGATGTTAAACAACTGTCCTGCTGTGCGGGGTAAAACCTTGACTCTGTACCTTGGTACAGATGTTATAATCAGTCACAAATAAGAATTATTGGAGCTACAAATGTCAGATTTATCAAGCAATAAAGATCGTTCCCTGATTTCATCAACCGTCGCAGCGGGACTCGCTGCTATTGGAGCATCTCTATGTTGCATTGGCCCCCTGGTATTAATTGCTCTTGGTATCGGAGGAACCTGGATCAGTTACCTCACTGCGCTGGAGCCATATCGCCCAATATTTGTCGCGATAACACTAGTATTTTTATTTCTGGCTTTTCGAAAACTTTATATCCTTCCACGCAAATGTGCACCGGAAGATGCCTGTGCCATACCAACCGTATTACGGAATCAGAGAATTATTTTTTGGATCGTAACCGTTTTACTGGTGGCTCTACTGACTTTTCCTTATTACGGCTTAATGTTTTTTGAATAAGCAGTTTTTGCATAAAAAAATTTAAATAACCTATATTAATAATATATTTCAGGAGTATTAATATGTCATCTGTTTTACGTACAATATTTATAACCCTCATGCTTAGTTTAGCAAGCTTGTCACAAAATGTTGCTGCTGCCGAAACTAAAACTGTAGTGCTTGATGTACCGGGCATGACTTGTAAATTTTGCCCTATTACTATCCGTAAGGCATTAAATAAAGTACCCGGTGTAATCAAAGCGACAGCAAAATTTAAAACAAAAACCGCAACTGTAATATTTAACCCTGCTAAAACAAATATTGAAACTCTCATAAAGGCAACTGCAAATGCTGGTTATAAATCAACATTAAAGAAATAGAACGAAAGATACTGAATTGAAAACCAGACAATTTATTATTGGCTTAATGTTTTTCCTTCTATCAGTTGCAGCATGGTCTTTTAACCTTGCCCCGCAGCCTGTCCCCTTTGCAATTCCACATGTAAACTTTAGCAGCGAAGGAAAAACGTTTCCTCTGGAAAGATATAAAGGTAAAAAAGTCATGCTTTGGCTTTTTTCAACTTGGTGTCATACCTGTGTTGCAGGTGTAAAAGCCATGGCGAAAAATCAGGCCGTATGGAATGATAAGGGACTCATTATTCTTACCCTACGCAATTACAATAATGGTGGCTACCCCGGGGTAATAATGCCCGCTTTCATAAAAAATTTTTCTCCACAAGTTAAAGAATATAAAAACTGGGTTGCAGGCGAGTCATCCGAACAAATGTATAACATACTCAATGCTAAAATATTTCCTGACATTTATTTTCTTATCGATGAAAAAGGCATTGTCCAAACGGTTAATACCGCCCCCAATACCACTATGAATAAAATATTAAAATTTATCGATAAAAAATCAAAATGAAAGTAATTTTTGAAGCATTAAAAATAGTTTTAAAGATTAAATCATATCTCTGGATTACTTTAATCAGTTTTATTCTGTTTTTAATTTTATATTTAATGACATTACCCGCTTCGTATACTGGCGGCTATAGCAGTATTGAAGCATTAGAATATTTAAACCCGCCCCTGATTAGTTTCTCTGTACTTATGGCCACACTAGTCGCGTTACTGATGCCACTTATTATTTATTTAATTCGGCAGGGACAGAAAGCTAGTAAGTCTTCTGCAACAGGCGGTCTACTCATTGGCATTCTTGCCCCTATGTTATGTTGCTCGCCCATATTACCTATTACCATTGGTTTCATTGCCAGTTTGTTACCCGCATTAGGTGGTACATTTGGCATACAAATACAGGGATTTATTGCCACACACCAAATAGAATTATTCAGCACAGCAAGTTTATTACTTATTTATGCCTTATATCAAAATGCAAAAAAAGTAACAAATGGTGTTAATTGCAAAATATAATTTATACAGGAGAGGCACATGAGTTCATGTTGCAACAATAATCCAACAGAAAAGACTAAACCCCCTCGTAAACATGCTTGTCCTGTTAATGCAAAGGAATATATTGAAGTACCATTACAAACTATTCTTCAGCATATAAAGTCGCCCTGGCAACAAATACTGAATGAAGAAAATTATTATTTCTGCGATGATCCCAATTGTAAAGTTGTTTATTTTGGTTTAAATGGTACGATTATTAATAAATCAGAACTAAGAACCCAAATTGGTATAAAAGAGAATAATGAAAACACGCCCATATGTTACTGTTTTGGTGTAACCAAAGCACAAGCGAAACAAAATTCCGAGCTTAAAAGCTTTGTCACCCGGCAAACAAAAGATAAAATGTGTGCCTGTGATATTCGTAATCCTTCCGGTCGTTGCTGCTTAAAAGATTTCCCTTAAATAAATTCATCTTCCTGACATATTACTGTCAACATAACTTAATACACATATTTCATAGTCTATCCCGAACCTGGAAAATCACAATTAACTAAAAGGACGAAGACTATGTTTAATAAAAAACTGGTGGCATGTGCTGTTGCGTCTGCATTACTTTTCTCTACAGCAGCGAGTGCAGATGGAAATAAAACATTCAAATTTAAAAGCCTTACAACTTCAGCTGATTCTACTCAATGGAATTCAGACAAACCCTGGAAACTCGCAAAAGGGTTCACACAAACTGTTGTTTCAAATGAAAAAAATTTAAATATCTACCCGCAAGGCCGTGATGACTGGCATGACATGAACGCCAGCAATGAAACAGGCCCAATGGCCGGACGTTTTCTGTATACCACGCATGAAGTTCGCATGAATGAGCCGGGTAGTAAATACTATGATCCTGTCATTAATGAGCTGGGTGGCTCAATCTCTGTTGTCGACCTGAAAACCGGAGAAACTAAAGTTCTATTGCAACGTGGCGGACTGGATGAAGGCTTTACAGCCCTTGATGGTATACGCTGGTCACCTTGGGGAACTTTGATCTTTGCTGAAGAAACTTCTGGCGGACGTCTTTTTGAAATAATATTAAATGAAGATATGATGTCTGTTGCAGAAGTAATTGATCGTCCTGATGCAGGTCGTTTATCTCACGAAGGTATCGACTTTGATAAAGATGGTAATCTTTATATTGTTGATGAACATCGCGGCCGTTCTTCCGGTTGCAACGGTGTAGTACCGTGTGGTGGTGGCATTTACAAATTTGTTCCTGAAATCTATGGTGATTTATCCCGTGGCTCACTTTATGTCTTGAAAGTTGCAGGAGCAGATGGTCTTGGTAAAGCAGAATGGGTTGGCCCGATAGATCCTTTAAACGCACGTGAATCAGGTACTTATGCCGGTGGTCAAAGTTACCAGCGTCCGGAAGATATTGAAGTTATAGGTGACACACTCTATGTGGCAATTACTGAAGGCCCGCGTGATATAGCTACTAAAGATGGCTCATTGTCATTCCAAAAAGAACTTTATCAGGGCCGTGTCATTGCAATTGATCTTAAAGAAATGACTGCCAAAAACTTTGTTAAACCGGGTATGAATGTTCCTGTTGAAATTGGTAAGCCGGGAGAAGCCGGTTTTCAAACAGGTTTTGACGGCGTTGATAATCTCGCAGAAGCACCTAATGGTGATCTGGTTATGATTGAAGATAACAAACCTTCGGATATCTGGTTTGCTTCAAAAAAGGTAAATAAATTAGGTGCATCAAAAGAAGTTAAATTATTCGCATCATTAACTGATCCGGGTGCAGAAGGAACAGGAATCTACTTTAGCCCTGCTGATCCAAATACATTGTATGTCAATGTACAGCATTCTGCTGCAGAAGACGGTGATGCCACCTGGGCCATCACTCGCGAAAATGATGATTAAAATCTGATTATTAGTTATCGTTAAAATGAAAGGGATACAATGTTTGTATCCCTTTTATTTAATATGAAAAGCTCAATCTATAAAAAAGAATGAATCGCTTCTTTTAAATCATCCATTGATTTACAGGCATTAATTTCTTCCATAGATAAGGCAGTTTTTAATTCACCATCGACCAGCTCAAAAATAACAGGGAAATTTTTCTCATCTGAATGATACTTTTTAAAAAATTCATCCCTGTGTAAAAACTCGCACTCTACGCCAAGATCTTCAATGAATTCTTTCCACTCACTACGCTCGCTCAAATATGAATGTGAAATAGCGCAAAGATTACATTCATATGTCTGAGGTGAAAATACCTTATGTGCAATATCGGTTAAGGTATTAAACATACCGCTATCCGCGTTATATACAAAAACTAATTGCTTTGCCATATTATTCACCTCTAAAATGAGAACGTCTATTTGCTAAAGTGACGAATGCTTTTAAGACCTAAGAAAACCCAGGGCGTTCCGTGTAAGAACAAATCAATTATATCAATAGGTTTAGCAAGACTCCCATCAACCAGCATTTTTAACTTTTCAACAACATGAGGTTCCGGCATAAAGGGCGCTAGGCCTAATGTCAAAGAAATGATAATTAATGTTGAAAACGGAATTTTATCTAACCACTGCATTTTTGTATCCTTTAAGTAACGTCATTTAATAAATAGTGATATCGAGCCACATCTTGCGGTCGATCAAGGTCATGCATTATACCTAATTCCTGATAAGAGTATGACAAGTCATTTAGTACCAATCGTGTTTGATCCAGAACAGAATCTGTCCCCCAATTAATATTACTAAATAATTCAATTGAGAATTTTTGCAACCCCAGTAAAACATAACCACCATCTTCAGCGGGTCCAATAACAGCATCCACATCATTTAAACTGTTAAATGCTTGTGTAATATAGTCCTTATCAAGCTCGGGACAATCTGTTCCGATGATGACAACCTTATCATGAGTTTGTAGTGCAACCGAAAGCGAATAAGCCATACGTTCCCCAAGGTTATCACCTAACTGATTATTCAGGCTAATAGGGAAATTATTTTCACATTCTAAAAAAAACAATGTATTCCTGTCTGGTGCACAACATAATTCAATATCGATATTCTTAAGCTCCGGCGTTAATGCCAGCGTATTTAATAATAATTTTTTGTGAATTTCCAAAGACTGTTGAGGAGAATACTCGGGTTGCAAGCGTGTTTTCACTTCGCCTAAAACCGGTGACTTAGTAAAAATTAATAATTTATTTTGTCTTTTAGGCATTATTTATATTGTGTCGCTAATTTATCAGCACTCACCCCTAACCAATACAAAAAGCGTAAGCGCCACATTAATATTACCGTGGATATAATACCTCTTTGTTCCCATCGTCGGCTCGATGTAATCAGTTTTTCTTTTAGGCAAGCAGGCTTAGATATTTTTTTAAGTTTTTTACTAATATCAATATCTTCCATTAATGCAATATCTGAATAGCCATTAACCAAATTAAAAATATCTCGTTTAATAAAGATCCCCTGATCACCCGTTGCAATCCCTGTTAAACACGAACGTAGATTCATCATTTTTTCTATAATACGAAATAAAAAGCTCGAACCTGAGAGACGTACATTAAATCGCCCCCAATCATTTTTATTTAACGCTTTCTGAATATTTTCAATCGCATCAGCAGGGGTAATTGTATCGGCATGCAAAAACCATAAAATATCATGTTTGGCATTAAAGGCACCCTTATTCATTTGCTCTGCTCGCCCGGCTGTAGAACAAATAACATTATCTGCAAGTGGTTCTGCGATAGAAAGGGTTTTATCACTACTGCCACCGTCAATGATAATGATCTCATGCCCTTGTTCTCGGCATGTTTGTAAATGCTGAAGAAGCTTTTTTATTGATGCTTCTTCATTTAATGCTGGAATGATGATGGATATAGACATAATTTTTTTTACCGTCATTCCGGCATAATCTTAGCCGGAATGATGAGTATAAATAATTTACAACTCCTTTTTACGGATAGTGAGAAGTTAGAAAAATTTCAACGCGATTATCTGACTTCTCACTATTCGTGAAGAGCGCCACCACAGCTTGAACCTTGACCTGCGGTACAGCCATAACAGTGATCCGCAATAATTATTCCACGGTTAGTTAGCTTTTCATTTGTAATATCATTCAAATGCATTTTTTTACCTTTTTCTATTAAAGGCAGATCTAGCATTTGGTTAAAATCACAATCATAAATATACCCTTGCCAATCTACACTGATTAAACTGCGACACATTACCGTTTCTAAGTTCGCTTCCTGATAGGCTTCTTTTAAAATATTCATATAGCCATCAAACTCACCTTTTGAAATTAAGGTACTACCAAAACGTTTGATTGGCATATTGGTTAAAGTGTAAAGGTTGTTAAAAACAATGCCATAACGATTATTCAACTCACGTTTATAGTCTTGTTCTAATTGGCATTGTGCTGGTGGTAAGTGTGCACCTGTTGGGTTATACATCAAATTTAACTCTAAACCGCTACCTTCAATTCCATAACCGGAAAGATTTAATAATTTAATCGCAGCAATACTTGTTTGAAATACACCACTACCACGCTGGCCATCGACATTTTCTTCTAAATAACACGGTAAAGAAGCAACGACTTCTACTTTATGTTGCGCTAAAAAATCTGCTGTATCTTCCTGACCTTTTTCATGCAATACGGTGAGATTACAACGATCAATAATGTGCACGCCCATTGCATGAGCTTGTGAAACCAAATCACGAAAATGAGGATTTAATTCAGGCGCGCCCCCGGTTAAATCTAATTTTTTAACCTTATTATCATGCAAGAAACGAATGATATCTTCGGTTGTTTCTTGCTGCATATTTTCTTTGCGCGTTGGACCTGCATTAACATGACAATGCAGACAGGACTGGTTGCACAAGTACCCCAAATTGACTTGCAAGGTTTCAAGTTGACCTCGGTTAATTGCCGGAAAATCTGTTTGTTCTAGTCTTGGTAATGTTGCGTGCATAATATTCCTGATATTTTTCTATTACAATGGCTAAAAACCCGCCAAGATAGTCTGTTTTACAGTAGACCTTAATTTCTTTACCCATTATCTCACATTTCTAATAATAACCGGCTAGGCCCCGGATACCTTTTTTTTCTTTTCATACAAGCAAGTCTGACACGGAGCAGGTGTAAAAAGTTTCAATAAAACTCGAATTTCCTGCACAGCAATACAACATCTCGTGCGGCGTGGTAACAGACATTGTAATTCGCAGGGAAAATCAGTTTATACCCAGAACTATTTTTTGTTTAAATAACTCGTATTCAATTGGTGTTTTATTTTTATAATTAATCCTCTTGCGTCTTTTTTCATCCAGCAGATGATAGCGAACGACAGCTTCTACGCTTGCTATCTGATTCTGCTTAGGCACATTAATCATATATTTTTGTGGCTGCCAGCGTGGTAACCGTGTATCCCATAGATCCACTATGAAGGGACGCCACATCACTGTGCGCTTAATTGTGTCTATTCTTTCTTTTAATATATTGTTGTCTTTATCCAGACTGCGTAATTCTATGCTCAAATAGCGATCAGGCGTTCCCGTAGGCACATAATGTGCTGCTCCGGTATTGGCAATCGTTAATTCAAAACGTCGTTGATCTTTTTTGTCTGCTTTTATCTCTATAAATTTTACTGACAAGGCTTTTTTTACCATGTCCGGATCATGTCCTCCACGCCAGTAATGATGTCGCGTTTGTCTAACCTTGCCACCACTCACTAAGGCACGTTTTACAACAGGCATGTGGCACTGAACGCAACCTAGTGATGCTATGCTGCCAGCTATATTCTCACCGGTTCTTCCTTTGATTGTTACTGTTTTAATTTTTTGCATTTGAGTGGCAATATCAGCATCTTCTTTTAGCGGTACTAATGTATTCAACAAAACAGAATTGTTTATGAGAGGTATTAATGGTTCTGATTTTTTAATCTCCGCTACTGTGCCGCAAGGGGGGAATCGAAAGAATGTATCCCATCGCTCTCCATCAACAATATGACAACGAACACAAATTTGATTTGGGTCATCAATTTTCTGCACCGGATGCGGTGCATCTGTATCACCAAGAACACCAACAATTTTTCCATTTCGATAATGACAGGCAGCACAGGTCACGCCTTCATGTTGTAGTTCAGGTGAAAACTCAGGGTTATTTTCAAGAACAGGATCCCACTTATCCGTATCACGATATCCTAAAACAATATGTGGTTGCTGACGATCTAATGGTGTATGACATAAACGACAGGAATGCTGACGACGATCAAATTTCCAGTCAGTTTGAAAATAAGGTTCAACCCATGCCTGACTATGCATTGCAGTTTTCCATTCTGCGTAAAAATCCTGATGGCAAACAGCGCATTCTTTTACTTTTAGATTTCCTAAAACAGCTGGAGTTTGAGTGGTAGCAACCGGCCAGGCAAAACGGTCATTAACAACAAATATATTCATTGGACGTAAAAATCGCCATGCAAAAAACACAACTAAAAGAATGAATACAATTTTAAAGACAATTTTTCTATTCATGAATTACTCACAAGTTAAAGAACTGCAGTAAATATGATGAAATGATTAAAACTTACATCTGAAAAACACTCTTAATCATAATATAACTGGCAACAAAAACTAAAAATATACCAAAGCCTCTTTGTAATAATTTTCCGGCTAAACGTTGACTAATGAAACTCCCAATCACACTACCTATAATTGCAATAGCGGTAAAGTAAATCATTAATACATAGTTAATCTCAACGGCACCGGCATAACCGGCAAAGCCTGCAAATGATTTAAGAGCAACAATGCTAAGTGAAGTACCCACAGCCTGTTTCATAGGTAAACCAGACAACAAAACTAAAGCAGGGACAATAAGAAAGCCACCCCCTACGCCCACGACACCAGTTAAAACTCCTACTGTAATGCCGTGAACTGCAATATGCGTGTATTGCAACTCGTTATAATTACCATCCAGACATTCTTCTACAGCCGCAGCACCAACTGACTTAAGTTTTGGCCTTAACATTTTATACGCAGCTGCATACATCACTAACGCAAAAATGCTTAGTTGAATAATAACAGGCGTAATAATACCCAGTAGAGCACCGCCATAAGTACCAATAACTCCAAAGGCACCAAATACTGCGGTGATTTTTAAATTAACATTTCCCCAGCGCCAGTGCTGAAATGCTGTAATGCTTGCCGTCACAGCAACAATACCAAGACTCATTGCTATAGCTGACTTAGGTTCAACATTCAATAAATAAAGCAAGGCCGGTGTCGTAATAATAGATCCACCGCTACCAAATATGCCAAGCAATAAACCGGTAACCAGACCTGATATTAAAATAGCAATTGACATGTTTAGCGCCTATTTATTTGAATCAACGGGGTATGCTGCTTCATGCCATGCAGTCATTCCATTGCGAACAATATGCACATCGGCAAAACCATATTTGGTTAACGCCTGCGCAGCTTTTGCAGAACGCCTGTCTGTTCGACAAATGATCATGACCGTTTTTTCCATAAAATCTTCAATCTCTGAAATTCGATCCTGTAACTCTTCAAGCGGAATTAAAACTGAACTTTTTATATGGCCCTGCTCACCCACATAATCTTCTGCACTGCGGACATCAAGTAATAAAACATCTTCTTTCGCATGCAGTTTCTGTTTTACATTTTCAACTTCCATCATAGGTCCGCGACGCAGACGACCAACCAGACTTGGTAAAAAACCAACAATAGCCAGCAAAGCAAAAGCCAGCATAATTTTCTGTATTAAGCCATCACCACCTGCAACAGCTTCACGACCTACATAACCTAAATAGGTATAAGCAATTGCACCGGGCAACATAAAAATATATGTCGCAATGGAATAGTGAGTAAACTTTATCTTGGTCAAGCCTAAAGCGTAATTCAAAACATTAAACGGAAACAGGGGAACTAAACGGACAAAAGCAACAAACTTCCATCCTTCACCTTCAACGCCTTGTTTTAGTTGTTTGATACGACCACCGGTTTTCTTCTCAACCCAGTCGTGAGCAAGATAACGTGCTGCAATAAATGAAATCATTGCACCAATAGTTGCGGCAGTAAGATTATAGACGGTACCCAGAACCGGACCGAACAATGCACCACCTGCTAAAGTTAAAACCGCACCGGGTAAGAAAAACACCGTACCAACAATATAGATCAACATAAACACAAGAGGGCCAGCACTACCCGCGTTTTTCACCCAACTCTCCAGTGCTGCTGCATCAAATTGGTCTCGATAGATCACTGCAGCTGCAATACCGGCAACTAACAAAATAAAAATTGTCATTCTTAATAATTTTTTCATGTCTTTGTCTCTTAAAAACTTAAATAACCTTCGTCATTCACACATGTCTTTCGCCGGAATAACCGGGCCTTTAATCTTATCTCTAATACAACATTAGAATAACTTCACAGCACAATGTATTTACTCTTCTTTATCAGTCCATTGTCTGCGGTTAATAACATAACCCGACATCTTGCCAACAAAAGGAAACAGCAGCATTCCAGGTAACCAGGAGACCTGTTTTGGATCACGATACTTATTTATTCCAATAGTCATACCCTGATGACCAGCTCGTGGTTGATCCCGATAAGTACCAAACAAACGATCCCACCATGGTAGGCTGAAACCAAAATTACTGTTTGCTTCATCATCTTCTACAGAATGATGTACCCGATGCATATCAGGTGTAACAAGAATTAAACGTAAATACTTGTCGAGTTTTTTTGGTAATGAAATATTGCCGTGATTAAACATGGCAGTGGCATTCAGCATAATTTCAAAAATAATAACTGCAACAATTGATGGTCCAAGTAATAGAATTGTGGCAAATTTAATTAGCATGGATAAAATAATTTCCAGCGTGTGAAAACGTGATCCCGTTGTCACGTCATAATCCAGATCGGCATGATGAAGACGATGTAACCGCCAAAGAATAGGAATGGCATGTACCATGACGTGCTGAACATAGATAACAAAATCCATAATGATGATGGAAGCGACAACAGCAAACCAAAATGGCACATCATGATAATAATTAAATAAGCCCCAGCCCTGCTCACTGGCAAAACTGGCAACGCCTATCGCTGCGGCAGGAAACAAAACTCTTAAAATATAAGTATTAAAAAAGACCAGACCAAGATTATTAATCCAGCGTACTGTTTTAGAAATAGTTAATGCCCGTTTTGGTGCAGCTAACTCCCACAATGCGATAAAAATCAGCATACCGGCAAAAAAGCTGGCTCGAATTGTCTTTTCATTTGCGAGTATAAAATCTTCAAAACCACTCATAATAAACCTCTCAAAATTATACGGATTTGCGCTCAACCGGATTCAGGATATAATCACTAAACAGAAGTCTAGCATTCAATTAATCACTTGAATAGTGTAATTACGATAAAATATGAAACCAAATACCTTTAAAAGCGACCTTTTTACTCAATTTGCCCGAGTGGGTAAGGCCTTAAGTAATGCTAACCGATTGGAATTACTGGAGTTTTTAGCTCAAGGCTCCCGAAGTGTTGAATCTTTAGCCAATATTGCCAAACTCAGTATTGCAAATACCTCTCAACACTTACAACAACTTCGGCAATCCGGACTGGTCACAAGTCAAAAAGATGGTTTGAAAGTTTATTATAGTCTTAGTGGTGACGATGTCATTGCCCTGCTTGATTCACTACGCGAAGTTGCAGAGCGCCATTTGTCCGATGTAAATCAGTTAGTTGATACTTACCTCACCTCAAAAGACTCTCTGGAACCTATTCCCGCAGGAGAATTGCTGGAAAAGGTCAAAGATGATTTGATCACCGTTCTGGATGTTCGCCCCAAAGAAGAATTTGCCGCCGGCCACGTACAGGGCGCTATTAATATTCCTATTGAAGAACTTGAGCAACATTTGGCAGAATTCGATCCCGAGCAGGAAATCGTGGCTTATTGCCGTGGCCCGCACTGTATCCTTGCATTTGATGCAGTGGCGCAATTACGGGAAAAAGGGTTTCAGGCACGTCGGCTGGAAAATGGTTATCCCGAATGGCGGGTTGCCGGACACCCGGTTGAAGGTTCACATTAAAATAGATTAACCAGACTATGAAAAAGACACTTAAAAATATTTTTTCCCCTATCCTTAACATTTTTGAAAAAAATAATGATGAATTTGTATATCGCTCACTAAACAGAAAAATCGTTTTATTTATCAGCAGCGTATTTTTATTGTTAGGCTTGGCTCTTCCCGCCTATATGCCAAAGCTTGTTGAAATGGGCTACTGGTTTGTCATGCTCGTATTTGGTGCACTCGGTTTTACTGGACTAATTGTAGGATTTTTAGGCAGTGATAAAGCCGTTGCGAAATTATTAGGTAGTCGTTAAGAATTTACACCAACTGATTAAATCTATTCGCTTTTACATGTAGCAGACTCAAGCACTACTCTCATCATATTTTTATTAAGTTAATCGCTATTTTGCCGATAAGATATGCACATTTTACTGTTTACACATCCCCCGGCTAAATAGCTGCCTGGAGTACTTTTTATGAAAATCGATACATTGCAATATCACAATGAACAGTGGGAGCTAATTTCCAGCAATATTGAAAATAAATCCAAAACTTCAATTGTTTTTCTGTTTGGGGACAGCGATGTTTTAAAACATGAACAAAATTTCAATGCCATTAAGGAAAAATATCCTTCCACTTATATCGTAGGCGCATCTTCTTCCGGAAATATTTTAGGAAATGAGATATCAAATAACCCGGTTATTGCTACCGCTGTGCAATTTGAAAAAGGATCCATAAAATTAAGTAAAATTGATTTCACTGAAGGTGATAATTTAGAAGAATTATCAGAAAAATTAATTGAAGAATTACCCCCTGTAAACCTGAAACATATTTTTGTACTCTCAGATGGTTTAAATATAAATGGCTCAGAGCTTGTTCGAGGTATAAATAAAGTTGGATACAGTCTATCGGTTTCTGGTGGTATGGCAGGAGATGGGGATCGCTTTCAGGAAACCTGGATTGTTGCTGATGGCCCCGCACAACAAAATCAACTTGTTGCCATCGGATTTTATGGTGATGATTTTGTTATTACAACAGGCTGTAATGCGGGCTGGGATTCTTTTGGTGCTAGCCGAATTGTGACCAGGTCATCTGGCAATATCCTTTATGAGCTGGATAACCAACCTGCACTGGATCTCTATAAAGAATACCTAGGTGAGTTTGCAAAAGATTTACCCCACAGTGGTATGCGATTTCCACTAAACATAAAGGAGCATGAAGATTCAGAAGAAGTTATCCGTACATTACTTGCAATTGATGAAGAAACCAAAAGCATTACTTTTGCCGGCGATATACCTGAAGGTTTCATTGCACGTCTTATGAAATATAACACCGATGTATTAATCAATGGTGCCAAAGATTCTGCATATGATATAAAAAATATAAATTCAGAAACGGCATTGGGTCTTGTCGTGAGTTGCGTAGGACGACGTGTTGTCCTGAAGCAAGTAGTGGAAGAAGAACTTGAAGTTATTCAGGATATATTAGGCGACAATGTACAATTAGCCGGGTTTTACTCCTATGGTGAAATTGCACCATTTCAGAACAACCTTTTCCAATGTCAACTTCACAATCAGACAATGACCCTAACTGTCATTTATGAGAAATAACCATGCATCGTTTGCTTAAACGTCAATTAAAGCAGATATATGGTAAATCGTTTGATTTTGACCAGCTATCCGATTATGAAAAACAACTTATCGAATATGTATCGTTAACATACGAAGATAATGATAAAGAAAGAAAACATTATGATCACATAATAGAAGTTAATTCAAAAGAACTGAATGAGAAAAACAGGGCTATGACTAAAGTTCTATTTTCTCTTTCTGAAGCTCAACGACTTTCAAGAACAGGAAGCTGGTTACTCGATCTTAAAAAATATAATTTGGAGTGGTCAGATGAATTATTTCGTCTTATTGAATTACAACCAAAAGAAATAATTCCCACTGAAGAACTCTATACAAACCTTATTCATCCTGACGACATAAATATAAGCGATCCAAATCTGGAGCTAACAAAGAAAAATGGTGTCTTTGATGCAAACTATCGTCTTGTTCTTGACTCAAATAGAATAAAATATGTTCATGACCATCGTGAAATTCTGTATAACCATAACCATGAAGCTATTGCAATCCAGGGGACTATTCAGGATATTACTTTACAAAAAAAAGCAGAAGAAGAATTACACCTGTATGCAAATGTATTTCATAACAGTGGTGAATCTATCCTTATTACTGATAAACACAATAAAATCATCGCCATCAATGAAGCCTTCACTAGCACAACAGGTTATAAACTCAGTGATATAAAAGGCAAAAACCCTAAAATTCTTTCAGCAGGTAATACACCTACACATATTTATAAGGATATGTGGTCTGCATTAAAGAATAATGGCTACTGGCAAGGTGAATTATCTGACCGCAAAAAAAATGGCGAAACATATCCAAAGTGGATGTCTATTTCTGTCAGTTACAATGATCAAGGTGAAGTTCAGAATTACATTGCAAGATTTTCGGATATTTCAGAACGTATTGCTGCACAGGAACGTATTCATTACCTGGCTCATCATGACGGGCTAACCGGTCTAATTAATCGTTTCAGCCTGGAAGAACGACTTTCTCAGGCATTAAATTCGGCACATCGCAACAATAGCAAGTTAGCTGTGATTTTTGTTGACATGGATCGGTTTAAAATTATTAATGATACATTAGGACATCCAGCAGGTGATGCATTATTAGTTGAAGTTGCTAACAGGTTGAAATCATGTGTGCGTGAAAATGATATTGTTGCACGTATTGGTGGTGATGAATTTATTATTGTTCTGAGTGAAGTTGAAAACAGCTTGTCTGTAGCTCCTATTTCCCGTTTTATAGTACATACACTTGGAGAACCCTACATAATTAATAATCAAAAAGTATATTCCAGCAGTAGTATTGGTATCAGTATATATCCTTCCGATGGTGAAGATGGTAACCAACTAATGAAAAATGCTGATAGCGCAATGTATCATGCAAAAGAACGAGGTCGAAATAATTATCAGTTTTTCACTGAATCTTTAAATAGAGATGCTGATGAACGTTTAAGACTTGAAAAAGATTTACGTTTCGCAATAGAAGACAAACAATTTGAGCTGTTCTACCAACCTCAAATATGCACTGAAAACAATAAAATTTGCGGCGTTGAAGCCTTGATTCGATGGCATCATCCTAAACATGGACTTATCCCCCCCGGTAAATTTATACCTATTGCAGAAGAGACAAAACTTATTATACCTATTGGAACATGGGTTATTGAAGAAGCCTGTCGGCAACTCAGCAAGTGGAACAAAAAATATAAAACACCTTTGAAAATGGCCGTTAATATTTCTGCACAGCAATTACGTGACCCCAACCTTGTTGGGAAAATAGAATATTTTATAAAAAAATATAATATAAATAGCAGCGATCTTGAACTGGAAATAACGGAATCAACAGCTATGCAGGATCCAAATGAGGCAATACTGCTATTACGTAAAATACGCAGCCTTGGTGTTGAACTTGCAATAGATGATTTTGGAACAGGGTATTCATCACTCGCTTATCTAAAGTTACTGCCTATTCAAAAATTAAAACTCGACCGTACATTTGTCAGAGACATTGAATTTGATAAAGATGATGCAAAAATTAGTGCTGCAGCTCTTGCTCTTGCTCATAACCTGGGATTAAGTGTTGTTGCAGAAGGTGTTGAAACAAAAGCACAGAAAGATTTTCTGATTTCACATGACTGTGAAATATTACAGGGATTTTATTTTAGCAAGCCACTGCCAGCCAAAGAAATTGCCAAACTTATTTTCCCAAAATAATTATTACAAGTTATAATCAATAAACTGCCAAACAATTTTTTCCCTGATGTTTAGCTTTGTATAGAGCTTCGTCTGCAGCAGCGATAAATTCTTTTAAACTATTAAAATCATGCTTATCCAAATGAGTTGCTAAACCAATTGATACACTTGCAGTTATTGTTACATTCTTGACATCGAAAGAAAGTTTATCTTTAGATAACTCCAAAAGCCGGTTGATAACTGCAGCAGCTATCTCACCTGTTGCACCAGGTAACATTAATAAAAATTCATCACCACCATACCGCGCAAGCACATCTGTTTCACGAATATTGATTGAGAAAAAATCGGATATTAACTTAAGAATTTCATCACCAACCAGATGGCCAAAGGTATCATTAATGGGTTTAAAATCATCAATATCAATAAAAGCCAGTGATAAAGGCCAACGATTGATATTTGCCTCTTCAAATTCAGTTTCAAGAAGTTGATCAATATATTGACGATTATAGACTTTTGTCAAATGATCAATACGACTTTCTTTTTCAATCTTTTCAACTCTATTGGTAATGCTCTCTATATAGTGGCGATCGTCTTCTGATTGTTTAATCGTGTAAATGCTTCTCTCAAGCAATAATTCTTTAGCCTGATACAACACATTTTCCCGCTCAGTATCTGAAGCGATAAAAATTTCAAACATATTTGAAATTTCCGGAAGTGATTCATCAATAGCGACTATCAGTTGATTAAACTCATCATCAGTTATGTCGAGCACTGATTTAACCACAGGTAAAATTGATAATAATAATTCACCCGGATTTTCTTCTAACCAAATATCTGCCAGTGTTCCGGAAATATTTAAACAATAATGAAAGCGGGTATCGGAGTCATTTTTATCCGAACCCGTCCGGTTTAGTGAGTGACTATATAAGACCGACTGTACAAGATATTCAGGTAGATTCCACGAATTTAACAACCATGCACCAATAATCGCATGATCAGTACCAAATTGTTCCATTTCAAATTGAATACGTTCAATGTGAGACAAGCCTTTTGTTTCATCTGTTGAATAAGGTGAATCAGCAAGGCATTGAATAACCAGTATACCGATGTCCTGTAATAAACTGGCTAAAAATAAATCATCCAGTTTTGCCACTTTTAGTCGTGCACCTAACATTCGGGCAATAGAAGCTGAAACAATAGAACGCTTCCAGTAATTTTCATGATTTTTGTTATGGGTGCCTAAGGACTGAAGCAGTGAAAAGCTGAGCGCAATAGTCAAAGAAGCATTAAAACCCAATAAAGTTAAAGCTTCTCGCAAATTATTTAAAGAACGACGTTGAGAATAAAGTGGCGAGTTTGCAATTTTTAAAAGCTTGGCGGAAATAGCCGGATCACTGGATATAATTGATGCAACCTCATGCAAACTAATATCAGGATCTTTGCTGGCATTAATTATTTTTAGTGCAACGGCGGGCAAACTGGGTAAATTCGTACATGAATTTAATTCGTCCCGCAGTTTAGATGAGATTAGTGAATTGATGTCAGCACTATCCATTTTATCTGTTCTTCTCACTCATATGAAACACACCTAAACTATTGATATAACAACGATAAAGTTCATTTTAACATACTGCTACGATATTTATTAATATTATTCTGATAATATCATGGAACATAGTAGTGGTTTTAATATTTCGCACAGAGGTTAAGTCATGTTTGACAATAATATCGTCATTGGAATTAGTTTTATTATTGGTATCTATGCTTTGTTCTTTTACCTCGTATATCGCTACGAAAAAAACCGCTCTAAAGCATTACAAGCAGAAGCAACTAAACTTGGATATAAATTTGAAAAAAAAGTGAGCGATGATTTCAAAAACAAATACCGCTCATTTTATTTATCCTCAATAGGAACAGATGAAGGAATAATAAATAGAATGTGGCGAGAACAGGATAGCTATACCATCTCCGTATTCGAGCATAAATATACAACCTCTTCCGGCGAAGACTCCAGCACAACAAAACATAGTGTTATTTCATTTACAAACCAGGATAACTCTCTTCCTTCCTTTTCATTAACCCCAAAATCAAGTTCACAAAATTTGGCCGGGCAAGTTGGGGGATTCATTGGGGATGCAATTGAAGACTTTCTCGGCAATAAATCAGAAAAAACGGCCGATTATAAAAAAATCATATTAAAGCCAAATTCAGGCTTAACAAATAACCATCAGCTCACAGGAAAAGATGAAGCCGCTATTCAGCAAATATTCAATCAGGAACTTATTGAATTACTGGAAAAAGAGCCTGAATTATATATTGAAAACAGGGCTGATACCTTTGTGTGTTATTACAAATCGACACGTTATAAAGCAAAAGAAATAAACCCCTTTATAGAAAAGATGAAAAACATTCGACAATTATTTGGCTCAAATAATGAACTGAAATTAAAACTGTAAAATCACATTAAATAAATAATAGCCTGCTGAAACAATTTTCTTGCTTCTGCTTGCCCGCTAAGATTTAATTTTTTTCCGATATCTTTCCAGTTTTCTTTTTCAATAACTTTACTCTCGAGCACCTTCCGGTAATCAACCGGGAACGAGTTTTTGTGTATTCTGTCCATATTATTTAAAACAAATTTATTTATCGATGAGATATTTAATTCATAATTACGCGAATAATTACAAAACGACTGGAGGTCTTTCTTTTCAAATATAGAAAATTCATTCAGGCTGTTTTTCCCGGAAGAAAACTTATTTTTAAATTCTAATGGAATATCTTTCAACACATCCTCTAGCCAAAACGATATATTCACTAAAAAACGCTCACGCACTTCTTCATTAATCTTTTCTGCTTCTGCCGTTAAGGGTAACAACATAATAGCAGCGTGTTCTCCGCTCGTTTGCTCCCGTTTAAAACCAACTCTGGCGAGATTAAAGTTTAGTTTTTCCCAAAAACCAAGTAACTCTTGGGTCATTCCAAAACTTGTGCCAACGGCATCTCTGCCATTTAATTTTTCTTTATTGATAATATATTCAAGTAGCGCAGTTCCAATCCCCTGATGTTGTAACTCAGGATGAACGGCAATCCGGCTTACACGTGCGTAGTTAAAACTAGCCGCATGTTCAACACCACAGTGGTAAGTTAATGATTGCGCAAGCAGGTGTCCTTGTGGTCGCCGTTCTCCCCGATAAACCTGCGTTGATAATGCTTTAGTAAAACCGCCTTCATAAATAACCATTGCAACAGCAACAACATGTTGCTGGTAAAGTGAGACATATAAAGATATGTTTTCTTCATCAAGCAGGTTTTTTAAATCATTAGGTCGGGTTCGATAATGAGCCAAAACCAGAAGTGCAAACACTTCTCTTAATAAAACATCATCTTTCACTAATTGTTCTTTAGTATATAAACAATGTTCTACATCACCGGGCTGTATTTCATCGAGCAGTTTGACATCAACCACCTCGGCATCCAGGCATAATAAGTCAAACGTCCATTTTTCCAGCGGATCATTTTCTGGCCAGCGAACCGGAGTGTGTAAATGTAATTTAATCCAGTCAGGGGTATGTTTGTTTAAAACTTTATTAAAACGTAATGAGAAACCACGGCTAGTCCCTTCATAACCATGTACTGTAGTTGCAAAAACACATTGAGCATACTTGGTTAATAATGAAGTAAGTAAAGGAACGGGAATTCCGGCAGCCTCATCAAGCATTAAGACATCTGCTTTTACATCTTGTTGAGAAAGCTGATCCGGCGCAACAAACTGAATAATATAATCAGAACCAATCACTTTTCCCCGTTCAGTCACAGCAGCTGGCAACATTACAACAATATGTTTAAAAATAATATCCGTAGAAGATAAACGCGGCGCGGTAATGACAATGTTTTTTATTCCCTTAGCCACCAGTTTAGCGGCAACAATACCAAGGGTTGCAGATTTACCTCGACCACGATCTGAAATTAAAACAAGCGGATTATTTGTATTGCGTAAAACCTCATCATTAATTTTCTCTACAGCATGTTGTTGCTCTGCTGTTAAGTAAGGTTTTTCACCAAGGTGTGTTTCTGTGGGTGCTATTTCAGCTTCGGCCAGACTAACTTCATTATCATTTTGAGAGATGCGAGTGATTACAGAATTATTCTTAATACTTTTAATCAGGCGTTGTCCAAAGTTTGAACCATAAATATTATTCCAGTTGCTTTCTTGCGGCATCAATAAAATGAAAAAACCACCGCCCAGAACAATACCACTAATCGCCGCAAAGCTGTCCGGGGAAAAATCAGTATTTGCATCAAAAACAACTAACTTTTTTTCTTTACCTAACCAGCTTTTAGCTTTTTTAAGCGGGATATTATTAAATAAAAGGGGCGCATCATCTCCTAGCCATAATACAGCGTTTTCATTACCCTTTAATATTTCGCCGAGAAATTGATGCTGCCAACCCTGTGTGCCCGATAAAACAATAACCTGTCTATAACAGTTAGCATCAGCTTCAGACAATAAAGTTTTTCTTATTTGCGAATAAATTAATGACAATGTTTGTTCCTAACCAACATAATTTATGTTGAATTATAAAAGATTACTTTTCATTACCATTAATACGTTCACACGCCCGACGAATAAAACTCATTTGTTTATTATAATTTTTACATCCCGAGCAGATCAAAAGGTGAAAGCGCAAACTAATACGTTCTTTTAATGCAAGTGGCCTTTCTTGCGACTTTGAGATTAACTTTGTCGCATTTTTACAAGTCAGCATAGTGATGCTCCCCTTATAATCATATTAAGCCCATTTATTTTCCAGACAGAGGCGTAAAGATGCGCGTGCCCGATACAGAATAACCCAGCAGTTACTTTCTGTTATATCCAGCTCTTTACAGATCTCGGTAGTATCAAAACCAAGAAATTCACGCATCATAAAAACACGCGCGACATTTTCTTTCATTGATTCAATACAGAGTTCAAAAATCTTCCAGAACTGGTTATTGTTAAATGCCTTTTCCGGTTGCCCCCAGTCTGAAGGTTGCGTTTCTTTACGCCAGCGTCCATTTTCATCAAACAGTTCATCTAACTCGTCAACACTACCATCTTCCTGAGTTAAACTTTGGGTTGGTCGTCGAACTCTTTCACGAATTATATCAATAATTTTATTACGCAAAATAGAAAACACCCAGGTCTTTAATTGTGATCGAGCCTGAAATTTTTTTCCACCGGAATGGGCGGCGACAAGCGCTTCCTGTACGGCATCTTCGGCTAGCGAAGCATCACGAAGTTGCAATGTCGCAAAACGCAGCATATCTGCACGCAAGATAGCAATATCAGTCTCTGCAAATATATCTGTGTTTTTATCCAAGACGCTCCCATCCCGTTAAGGGTATGAGAGCTACTTTACCGCACTCAGGATAAAGAAGGTACTGAAATAATGACTTATAGTTTGCTATTAACGTAACTCAACACACCACCAAAAATAATATGTAACATTAATGTAGCCACCGGCACCATTATTCCACTAGCCAGATTCAGTCCAAATAAACCTGCTCCCATCATTGGCATAATGGCAATCATCATTGCAACCCAACCGGCTACACCAAGCAAAATACCGCGAAGCAAAGCACTGTTAAATGGAAGTTTGCTAAAAATATAAACATAAGCCAGGCCATAGCCAACCATTCCGATCATAAAGTGAGCGAGCCAGGCCATAATAGAACTTCCACCCATTTTACTTGCTAACATGGCAATGACATTAACATCGGGCATTAAGCCCATCTTGCCTTTCATTATCATTAACACCGACAGCACAACCGTCGCCACCAAACCTGCAATAATACCTTTAAGTAATTTATTCATTTTCATTCTCCAGATAATTATGTGTATAAACTCTATTTTGATTCGTTATATTAATTAGTCGCATTTAAATAACATTCCTTACAGCTTATTTTTATTTATTTGCTATAACCGAATTCACCACACCATTCTCCTTTTTTATAATCAATACGTAACCAGTGAGGAACATAAGCGGCTGGATTTTTAATCGGGAAATCTGTCACTGCAGGTGCATCACCTTCCACATCACTAATACTGCATGACTGCGTCATGACCGGACGAAAACGAACTTCCAGCGTCTCATTGACCGTTACACTTTTATCATCATTATTATTTTCTTCATAGAAACGGACTTTTTTTCTAACCAGACAACTAAAGTAAAGTTCCATCTCGGCAAAAAGTGGTGTTGTCCGTTCTTTTATTGCTTTACTTGCCGCTTTTGTTAATTCAATTAATAACGGTTTATCATTTATATTTGTTTTAAATTCCATACAACTTCTCCTACTGAGCAAATTTATCAATGCGTTTAAAAGGAATGTGATCGCCGATGTCACTACCAAAATAAATATCTGCAATACTCATATCAGTATTAATTAAAAAATCTGCAGGAATTCGGCTTATGCTGCCATCTGCTTTTTCCATACGATACTCGGGATCAAATATCGCGCGTAACAAAGTGGGGATACGAAACATACCAAACATAAGACCGGCAACCGATTTTTTTACACCGTAAATACGGTAAAGCTCACCACCAGGATCGGGAATAACAGGAAAAGTTAAACCGCGACTGCCAAGATATTTTTTAATATAATCCGCCCCCGACTCAAACACACCAATGACCTGAACACCCTGTTGCTGATATCGCTCTACTTCCTGACTTAATCGTACAAAGCGCACCGTACAAAATGGGCAGGTTGCATAACGGAAAAAACAAAGCACCACTTTCTTGCCTTTATATACATACAGATGAATCTCGTTTCCGTACACATCCGGCATGGTAAAATCCGGTGCAGGGTTATTAATATTTAAAATACTCATCGCAAATTCCTAAGGGTAAATTTTATTTTTTTTATCTCGTATACCTATTGGTCGCAACAACAAAGCAAACCTTACAGTTTTATGCAAAAAGATCAGGAATGTCGGGATTTATAACAGGGAAATAAAAAAGGCCTAGCATGAGCTGCTAGGCCTTGGAATATGGTGGCTACACCTAGATTCGAACTAGGGACCCCAACATTATGAGTGTTGTGCTCTAACCAGCTGAGCTATGTAGCCGTGTCTTTTTGCCTTAAGGAAACTGCTTTGGCGAAAGAGCGCGCATTGTCTATGTTCACCCTCTTTTTGTCAAGCTAAAAAGCGTGCTTGGTACACTTCAAAGCTTAATATAAGCCAATAAAATCAATGGGTTATATTTATAAAAAGGAATTCTAGCGAGTATTAATTATTTCATTTAGGTGGATACCAGCAAGACATAAAGAAAGGAGAAAGCGAAATGTGCACTTAGCACATGAGCATTTTGAGTTTCTTTATAGCGCAGCTAGCGCCGCATAAATGGAATAATTTTAGACGTTAAAGCGGAAATGCATAACGTCGCCATCCTGGACGATATATTCTTTTCCTTCCAAACGTAATTTACCGGCTTCTTTACAGCCCTGTTCACCATTATTGGCGACAAAATCCTCATAGGCCATGACTTCTGCACGGATAAAGCCTTTTTGGAAGTCTGTGTGGATGACACCCGCCGCTTCCGGGGCAGTGGCTCCGACTTTAACAGTCCAGGCACGCACTTCTTTTACACCAGCGGTAAAATAAGTTTGTAAATCTAATAACGCATAACCTGCCCGAATTACACGGTTTAAACCCGGCTCTTCTAAACCAAGCTCTGATAAAAATTCTTTCAAATCATCATCATCCAGCTCAACCATTTCTGCTTCCATCGCTGCACAAACAGGCACGACTGCTGAACCTTCGGCTTCTGCATGAGCAATCACTTTATCGAGCATCGGGTTATTTTCAAAACCATCTTCTGCGACATTAGCAATGTACATGGTCGGCTTACTGGTCAGCAGGAAGAACTCTTGCAGCATTGCTTCTTCATCTTCATCGAGATCCAGTGCGCGTACTGCTTTGCCTTCATCGAGTTGTGCTTTTACTTTATCTAAAACAACCAGCTTGGCTTTAGCTTCTTTATCGCCGGACTTGGCCACTTTAGTATAACGAAGAATCGCTTTTTCAATCGAATCCATATCGGCAAGGGCAAGTTCTGTATCAATGACTTCAATATCATCTAAAGGATTTATTTTACCGGCAACGTGTACAACATCATCATTTTCAAAACAACGCACTACATGACAAATGGCATCTGTTTCACGAATGTTGGCGAGAAATTTATTCCCCAAGCCCTCACCTTTTGATGCCCCGGCAACCAGACCGGCAATATCAACAAACTCCATGGTTGTTGGTAACACTCTTTCCGGTTTAACGATTTCAGCTAATTTATCCTGACGAGGATCAGGAATAGGTACAATACCGACATTGGGTTCGATAGTACAAAAAGGATAATTCTCTGCCTGAATACCTGCTTTAGTTAACGCATTAAATAAAGTTGATTTGCCTACGTTAGGTAAGCCGACGATGCCGCATTTTACGCCCATAGTTATTTGTCCGTATGTAATTCATTCATGGCTTTTTGTAGCTCACCTTCAATAACAAGAGGCAATACTTTTAAAGCTCGTTCTATATTTCTTTCGATACTGATTTGATCATCAGTGGAGGCTTTTTTTAATACATGATTAGTGACTTTACTTTTGTCACCGGGATGACCGATACCCAAACGCAGGCGTAAAAAATTATTTCCACCCATTTTACTGGCTATGTCACGCAAACCATTATGGCCACCATGACCTCCGCCTTTTTTTAGTCTTGCTGTGTCGACCAATAAATCAAGTTCATCGTGCACCACTAAAATTTCATCAAGCTTAATTTTATAAAAATGCGCCAATGCCTGAACAGCCTGACCGCTAAGGTTCATAAAGGTATTCGGTTTAAGTAACCAGACGTCTTCACCCGCATGTTTAAAACGTGCGACCTCGCCATGAAACTTTTTTTCTGCTTTAAAACTGAGATTTTGCTGGCGCGCCAGCTCATCTAAAAACCAAAAGCCGGCGTTGTGCCGCGTTTTTTCATATTCAGACCCGGGATTTCCCAGTCCAACTATTAGAGATACGCGAGACAACGCCGGCTTCCAGTGAGGTTCAGACTGCGAGCTTATTCAGCAGCAGGTTCTTCACCGCCTTCTGCTGCTGCTTCAGAAGCTGCTTCTGCTGCTGCATCTTCAGCTTCATCATCCTTAGAACCACGTGTCATATGACATGCAGCGATAGGTTGATCATGGCCTTCACCATGAGACAGTTCAAGAATTTCAACACCTTCAGGCAAAATGATATCTGACATATGTAAACTATGATCAAGTTCTAATGAAGTCAGATCAACTTCCAGATACTCAGGTAAATTCTTCGGTAAACATGCAACTTCAACTTCAGTCATGCTGTGAGTTACCAGGCCACCTTCTTTAGCACCAAGACAATCATCACCATTAATAAAGTGTAAAGGCACGCGTAAATGTAATTTTTCTTTTGCATCTACACGCAAGAAATCAGCATGCAAAACAGCAACTTTTGCCGGGTGGCGTTGCAAGTCTTTTAAGATAACCTGCTCATCTTTACCATCAATACTTAAGTTTAAGATGTGAGAATAAAAAGCTTCATTCTCCAGGTTGTGCATGAATTTTTTATGATCCAAAGTTAATGAAACAGGATCTTTACCTGCACCGTATACGACTGCAGGAAATTTTTCCGCATGACGCAGGCGGCGGCTCGCACCTTTCCCCAGGTCAGTACGTGTTTCTGCTTCTAAATTAAAGCTAATACTCATTTTCTTTCTCCACTTTACGAAAGCAATAAAGCGATTCGTAAAAATAATTATAAAAAACAGATTGAAATCAATCTGCTGTTTTGGTTTCTTTTTGCGACCAAAAGAAACCTTTGAAATACCTTCATTTAATTCCCTCGACAATTGCTCCTGCATTGTTCTAGCTACGCCCATCCATGGGCTAGTCCCCTCCCTAAGGGAGGGGGAAAATCAAAGGTATTATCTGTTTAGTCCGTTACTAATCTACATATAACGTACTAACCGATTCTTCATTACTGATACGGCGCATCGTTTCTGCCAGTAACTCAGCAATACTTAACTGACGAATTTTTCCTGTTGCTGCTGCCGCAGGCTGCAGTGGGATGGTATCTGTTACCACGAGTTCATCGAGTACGGAGTTGCTTATATTATCAATCGCCGGACCAGATAAAACCGGATGAGTAATATAGGCAACAACTTTAGCTGCACCATGGTCTTTTAATGCTGCAGCAGCTGCACACAAAGTGCCGGCGGTATCGACTAAGTCATCAATCAAAATACAGGTGCGATCCTGTACATCACCAATAATATTCATCACTTTTGCTTCGTTAGCGCGAGGACGACGTTTATCGATAATCGCTAAGTCAGCATCATCTAATCGTTTTGCCAATGCGCGAGCACGAACCACACCACCTACATCAGGTGAAACCACCATCAGGTTGTCGTACTTCTGACGCCAGATATCACCTAACAAAATAGGCGAGGCATACACATTATCAACCGGAATACTGAAAAAACCCTGAATTTGATCAGCATGTAAATCTACAGTCAAAACACGGTCGGTACCTACAGTACCAATCATTTCAGCAACCACTTTAGCAGTTATTGGCACACGAGCTGAACGTGGACGTCTATCTTGTCGCGCATAACCAAAATAAGGGACAACAGCCGTCACGCGAGCGGCAGAAGAACGGCGCATGGCATCCACCATGACCAGTAATTCCATTAAATTTTTATTGGTAGGTGCGCAGGTAGGTTGAACAATGAAAACATCCTTACCCCGAACATTTTCCATAACTTCAACCATGACTTCGCCATCGCTGAACTGACCTACAATCGCATTACCTAACGGTAAATTAAGGCGCTTTACTATTTCATTTGCCAATTGCGGGTTAGAGTTTCCCGCAAATACCATCATGTTGCCGTATGCCACATTATCCCCCTGGGGATTTAAGTATTAATTCAGCTGAAAAATTACCACTTTTTGCGGTAATTCTATTTATATGGCTGGGATACCAAGATTATGTCGCGCTGCGCCGTTCAAGCTTGTTCTACAAGCTTATCGAACCTTTTCGGTTCTCATCCTGGTTGTTCCAGATTTTATCTCTTTAAAGGAATTCGCCTGTGCATAGCGGGCAAACTACTTTGAATATGGCTGGGGTACCAGGATTCGAACCTGGGAATGCTGGAATCAAAATCCAGTGCCTTACCGCTTGGCGATACCCCAATTGACTGTTGTCTCCGACGAGTTACGACTCAGTTCGGAAAATATTCTTTTAATGGTGTCTGGTTCATGCTTTTGGCAACAAAACCATCCCATTTATTGGATAACTCAGACAGCGCCTTTTGAGCCTGTTCTTCATTATCAAACGCTGCAAATACACAAGCGCCGGTTCCTGTGAGCTTTGACTCAGCATAGTTGCCTAAATCACGCAATGCTTCATCAACTTCAGGATACATTTCTCTGACCGGCTTTTCACAAACATTCCCGATACTCTGGGTTTGCCCTGTCAGAAAGTCGCGTATTGTAATGGTTGCGCAATCTCGCCGCAATTGCGAATTGGAAAAAACTTTCGCTGTTGAAACATTTATTTGCGGTTTTAGCACTAAAAACCACTTTTCAGGTAAATCTATGGCTTTTAAATGCTCTCCCACCCCTTCTGCCCATGCAGATTGAGCAAAAATAAAGACAGGAACATCTGCCCCTAACTGAACTCCCAACGTCATTAATTCCTGCTGGCTCAGACCACAATCCCATAAATGGTTCAACGCGACCAGAACAGATGCTGCATTTGAGCTTCCGCCACCTAATCCTCCCCCCATGGGGAGCACCTTTTTTACACGAATATCTGCCCCTAACAGGCAGTTGCATTTTTTTTGTAATAATTTGGCCGCTTTTACAACTAAATCATCATCTGCCGGTACGCCTTCAAGATTTGAGAGCCGATGAATAGAGGCATCTTCACGACAAACCAGCTCAATCGTATCGGCATGATCCAGAAACTGGAATACTGTCTGCAACAGATGATAACCATCCTCACGCCGACCGGTAATATGCAAAAACAGGTTAAGTTTTGCCGGTGCTGAAACTGTCATTGATTTATTCATATTTATTGGCCACCAAGGACACGAAGAACACCAAAAAAAGAGAAACTTAAACCTCCTGAGTATTCAGAGAGTTTTAGCTTTATTTCTCCCCACTCCCCCAAGGTTTCCTGAAGTTTAATTCATTATTTTGTTTTTCTTTGTGTCCTTCGTGTTCTCCGTGGTTTAATTTTTATCTTTGTGGTTGCCAGATACCAACTTTTAATATCCCATTTTCGATAATATGCTCCGGTACAGCAAGATTTTGTTGATCCTGATGGCCACTATTTTTAATAATTCGACCGGCAGCATCATATTTGGCATTAAAACACGGTTCAGTAAAACGATTATTTTCACTATCGTGGTTCAAACGAACCTGACAGCCTTTTTTATTTTCATGCGGAATAAACACAAAATATTTTTTATCGGCTGAACGATAATTATTTTTCATCTTCTCAGGTTGCGAGCTATTATCAGAATTTGCATCCAGTAAAACAGCATTGTGGTTTAACAAAGATTGAAAATCTTTTTCGGTACGTGAGTAAACCCAAACCAGACCACCTGCCCAAGGTAAAGGTTTAATTTTACCGTTTTCTAATTCTGTTACAGGAACAGTAACTACCCAGTGTGATGTCGCTTTTTGCTTTTCATTATCTTCATTGGTTGAAAAGCTGGAAATAAAGGGAACCGAAAGAAAAACAAAACCGATGAAAACCAGTAATTTCATTAAACCCGCTAAAAATTGTCGACGTTGAATTGAGGCTGACATTTTTAAGTCTCGTCTTTCTTCCCGGACTTAAATTTTTGACTTTTCAAATCCCACTTATCCACAAAAATTTTAACTTTTAAATTATAACCATCGATAAATATTTTTTGCGGTAACTCATGCTTATCAACATTACTGTATCGTTTAAAACGAACGCGCCAGCCATCCTGTTGCAATTGTTGTAAACGCCCGAAGTTATCCAGTTCTTGTTGCTGCTTTTTAATATTCCAGTTTGGTAGGCCACGCATCCAGTACAACAAACTTTTCACCGGCATTTGTATACCCGTTACTTCCTGTAATAAAAGATCCGGGCTATCTGCAAAAAAATAATTTTTATCCGAATCGACCAGAATGACACCCTCTTTTGTACCAGTAAGTTGCGCATGTCCGGCACCAAAGGGCCCCGATAAATCCAGAATATATTTATCGTCATGACGTTGCCATGCCATATCTAAATGCCAGGATTCATCACCATTTATAATAGCGACACGACCATTTAATACCCAGTCATTAATTTCAGATAACTCGGTTTTTCGCTGTTGCCATCGTTTATCAGGATCAGCAACCGGTTTGTGGGGAGGAACAACAGTAGTACAGGCGGTTAAAGATATAACCGCCAGTAAGAAAATCAGATATTTCATTCAGTAAATTTATGCATCACATTTAACAGCAAATCATCATCTGGCGCTTGCTGTAATGCGGTATTCCAAATCTCTTGAGCAGCTTCACGATCACCGGCAACCCATAATACTTCACCTAGATGAGCGGCTACTTCAGCATCTTTTAATTTTTCAAAAGCACGTCGCAAATATTTTAACGCTTCGTTATACTGTCCCAGACGATAATAAGCCCAGCCCATACTGTCATGAATAGCGGGATCATCCGGTTCAAGTTTGTTGGCCTTTTTAATAAAAGCAAGGCCGCGTTCCAGCTGTGTAGTTTTATCAATTAAAGTATAACCGAGTGCATTTAATGCCTGAGCATTATCCGGTTCACGTTTAACAATACTTTCTAAATCTTTAACAGCTAAGTCAACCTTACCGATTTTCTCTGCGGTTAAGGCACGCGCATAAAGTAGACGATTATTGTCTGTTAGCTGTTGCAAGGCCTGACTATATAAATCAAAAGCCTCCTGATATTGTTTAGCAGAATTTAATATTTCGCCTTCGGTTAAATAAACCCGAAGTTCTTTATCCAGTGAATCCGGACTCATATTTTGCAAACGTAAACGCGCTTCTTCTATATCACCTTGTTTAGCTAAAATAAGAGCAATGCGTAAACTTGCTTCAAAACTGTACTGATTGTTACGGATTTTTTTATATTCCGTAATCGCTTTATCAAGTTGATTTTGTAATTCGTATGACTGCGCCAGATAATACTGTGATTCAACAACCCGCTTATTATCCTGTAGTAAACGTGTAAAATATTCAGCAGCCTGTTGTGGCTTATTCATTTGCAAGGTTAATAAACCTAACGCATAACGTGCTTCATGTTGCAGCTTTTCATCATCAGTCAAAAGTGAAAATTGATTTACCGCTTCGGTGAACTGTTTTGCATCTACCAGATTGCGGGCGTAGTACATTCTTAATGTTGTATTGTCCGGCTGCTCTTCTAATGTTTGTCGTAAAACTTCTATCGCATGCGCTTTATAGCCCTGACGTACAAAAATATTGGATTGTAAAATATGGGCTTCAGTCCATTCCGGTCGAAGATCAATAACCTGTTTGATAGTGCTCTCTGCACTTTTTAAATCACCCACTAAAAAGGCAAGCTGGCTGTATGCATAAAGTGCGTTTGGATTTTCTTTACGTTTTGCAATTAGCTTTTTCATTACCGCAAGGGCGGTCTGCTTATCCTTTTCTTTACTTAACAATGAAGTGATCAGTAAAAAGCGCTGGCGTTCACTTTGTTTACCATGGGTTAATACATATTCAAAATGCTCTACAGCTGCATCTGTGTTCCCCGTTCTCACCAGCAAAGCTGCCAGAACCTGATGCGCCTCAATATTTTTTGGTTGCAGTTCATTCCATAATTTTGCAGATAAAATCGCTCGCTTATCATCCCGCGCATAATAAGCAGCTCTGGTGGCACGCTGTGCAATAGCAGGATCACGTGTCACTTCGGCCGCTTTGGTATAAAGTGCTGCCGAAAGCCCTATTTCACCTCGTTGTCCGGCAATTTCTGCAGAAAAAAGGTAATACAAAACTTCGCTTGTTAATTTGCTTTGAGATTTCGCTTTTGTCTTGCTGGCAACTAGCGAGGATTTTCTGGTGGGTGTGGCACGCCGCTGATTCGCAGTCTCTGACTTTTGCGCTTTTTCTGCCGCCTGCGAACTTGATTTTGCCGGATTTTGGCTCATTTTTGCCGATGGAATTGTGCTGCAACCCGGTTGCAGGCTAAAAATACCCGTCAAAACGAGCCACAGTGCAATATTTTGTGTTTTCTTTGTCATCTTGTACTCAACTATAACCGACTTTTTGGTGATTTACCTTTATAATGCGTCGCTGAATGCAGCATATTCGATCTGGGGTATTTATCAGAATATTTCAGTTCGCTCTCTATTAACCTTATATATGGTTTAAAATGAGATTCTGCAAGTTTTTTACCAACTTTGATGTGATTTGATCGACTGTGACCTTATTAGCCTTCGGAATTAACCATAAAACAGCGCCCGTGGACATTCGCGAGAAGGTTGCGTTTGCGCCTGAAAAAATGGAACAGGCGCTACACGAGTGTATTGGCAACGGCACAGTCAGCGAAGCGGCCATTGTTTCGACCTGTAATCGCACCGAGCTATATACCAATATTAATGACGATGAGAGCGGTGAAAATAACTTTTCCACTTTACTGGACTGGTTTTGTCATTACCATCATTTAAAAAAAGAAGACGTCGAACCCTATATTTATCTTCACAGTAACAACAATGCTGTACAACATATCCTGCGTGTGGCCAGTGGTCTGGATTCGCTCGTTTTAGGCGAACCACAAATTCTGGGCCAGATTAAAGACGCTTACAGCACGGCGAATCACGCTGGTACGATAGGTCGTCAGCTTAATCGCTTATTTCAACATACTTTCTCAGTCGCTAAACAGGTGCGTACCGATACGGCCATTGGCGCGAATCCGGTCTCGGTGGCCTTTGCTGCTGTGAGTTTATCGAAGCGAATTTTTGCAGACTTGTCTGAACATACCGCTTTATTAATTGGTGCAGGTGAAACGACCGAGCTAGTAGCGCAACATCTTGCCAACCAGGGTGTGAAAAAGGTGATCGTTGCCAATAGAACCGTTGAACGCGCACAAGCTCTGGCAAATAGTTTTAATGGCGAAGCCATTGCTTTATCTGACATGCCAGAACGGTTAGTTGAAGCTGATATTATCATTGCCTCTACTGCCAGCCAGCTACCTATTTTGGGCAAAGGCGCGGTAGAACGCGCCTTAAAACAACGCAAACACCGCCCAATGTTTATGGTGGATATCGCCGTACCTCGCGATATTGAACCTGAAGTAAGTGAACTTGATGATGTTTACCTTTACACCGTTGATGACCTGCATGAAGTCATTGAAGAAGGTCGTCAGTCACGTGAAGAAGCCGCAGTGCAAGCCGAAGAAATTATTGTTAACCAGGTAGAACATTTTATGGGTTGGCTACGTTCTTTAAAAGGTGTTGATACTATTCGTGCTTTTCGTGAACAGGCTGAACAAAAAAGAGATGAACAACTTGCCGTGGCACAGAAACAGCTTGCTGCAGGTAAAGATCCTGAACAGGTTATGAGTGAATTAGCACGTTGCCTAACCAATAAACTGATTCATGAGCCCAGCGCACAACTTAATCAAGCGGCATACTCCGGGCGTAAAGAAATACTCGATACTGCTCGTGAACTTTTTAATCTTGAACCTGAAGAATAACAATAAAAATGAAAGACTCCATCCATAACAAGTTAGAAAGTTTAGCCGAACGGCTGGAAGAAATTAATCATCTGCTTTCCAGTCCTGATGTGATCAATGATCAAAATAAATTTCGTGCTTTATCACAAGAACATGCTCAACTTACACCGGTTGTAAATTGCTTTAATGATTATGAATCTACCATGGCTAATTTTAATGAAGCAAAACGCATGCTCGAAGATGATGATAAAGACATGCAGGAAATGGCGAAAGAAGAATTTAAAGAAGCCAAAGAGCATTTAGAAAAATTAGAAGACGAACTACAAATTCTTATGCTGCCGAAAGATCCGAATGATGATAAAAATATCTTTTTGGAAATACGTGCCGGAACAGGCGGTGATGAAGCTGCTATTTTTGCCGGCGATTTATATAAAATGTATACCCGTTATGCCGAGTCAAAACGCTGGACTGTAGAACTGATTAATGAAAGTTTAGGCGATCACGGTGGTTATAAAGAGGTGGTTATTCGTATCATAGGTCAGGGCGCTTATTCACGTTTAAAATTTGAATCCGGTGGTCATCGTGTACAACGTGTCCCCGAAACGGAATCACAAGGTCGCGTTCATACTTCGGCTTGCACGGTTGTGGTTATGCCCGAAGCTGATGAAGTGGACACCATTGAAATCAATCCGGCAGATTTAAAAGTGGATACCTTCCGTGCCTCGGGTGCCGGTGGTCAGCACGTCAATAAAACAGATTCGGCGATTCGTATTACCCATATTCCTTCGGGCATTGTTGTTGAATGTCAGGATCAACGCTCGCAACATAAAAACCGTGCTCAGGCAATGAGCGTACTGCAAGCCAAGCTACAACAGGCCGAAGAAGACAAGGCCGCGAATGAAGTCTCGGCAACGCGTAAGTCTTTAGTCAGTAGTGGTGATCGTTCTGAACGTATTCGTACTTATAATTATCCGCAAGGTCGCTTAACCGAGCATCGTATTAATTTAACGTTATATAAACTCGATGAAGTGATGCAGGGAAAACTCGATGATGTGATTGAACCTTTAATCAGCGAACACCAGGCTGACTTGCTCGCGGCGATGGGTGAAGAATAAATCGTCCTATATGGCATCTATCTCTCAACTCATTCAAAACGCAACAAAACAACTCACCCCGTTTTCAGATTCTGCACGCTTAGATGTTGAGCTACTGCTCTGCTCTGTTTTAAAAAAAGATCGCAGCTTTCTTCACGCCTGGCCGGAGCAGGAACTCGAACAACAACAGTTCAATTCCTTTGAAAAAAAATTCGAACGTCGACTTCAAGGTCAACCTGTTGCACACATATTAGGTGAACGTGGATTTTGGTCACTTAATTTAAAGGTAACAAAAGATACTTTAATCCCACGCCCAGACACAGAACGTTTAGTCGAGTTAGCGCTGGAACGTATTCCTGAAAATGCCGACTGGAAAATTTTAGATTTAGGCACCGGTAGCGGTGCCATTGCATTAAGTCTTGCTAAAGAAAGACCCGGTATTTTTGTTACGGCAACCGATCAATCAGAAGCCGCATTAAATATCGCAAAAGAAAACGCAGAAAAAAATCATATTTCGAATATTGAATTTATTCAAAGCAACTGGTTTGAAAAATTAGCCCCACAACAATTTAATATGATTGTGAGTAACCCACCTTATATAAAAGAGGATGATCCTCACCTCACGCAAGGTGATGTGCGCTTTGAACCTTTATCAGCTTTAACGTCTGGTGAAGAAGGGTTGGATGATATCCGAATAATAATAAAAGAAAGCCAAAAGTATCTGACTAAAGAAGGCGGTTTGTTACTAGAGCACGGCTACGATCAGGCTGATTCGGTTTGTGATTTACTCAACAAGGCAGGCTTTTCTGATGTAGGTAACTTTAAAGACGATAATGATAATCCGCGTGTTACGCTGGGGAGAGCTAACTAAAAAAAGGTTGAAGACATAAAGACTATCTCCAACCTCAATATCGAACAAAAGAGCGATATAATGGTAAGCCTATACCCGTTTATTTTTCTTCACAGGTAGGGCCACCACAAGCGCTTTGGCATTGACTGCGTGCTGCATCCATTTCATTTGCAAGGTTGCATCCATAGACTCTAGCTAAATTTTGCTTAGCAGATAGGCATGCCTGGCTTTTATACCAAATTGGAATATCTTTGCTTACACCTGAGGCACACTGTAAGTGATAGGTAGTTTTTTGCTCTTTGGGTGCTCCTGCTGCGGCAACTGTATTTTTTCTGGTGGTGTTGTTTCCTGCTTGAAGTGATTGAGCTGTTAACTGGTTAGTAATGTGACGCGAATTATTAACACCTTCTACACCTGCCTGACTATCTTGAACCATAGCGCCAGCAACAGCGATTTGTGATGCCGTGTCTAGCCCTCCTGCACCACCAAGCGCAGCACCTGTTGCCATAGCAGCGAGTTTACCCCATTGAAAACCACTACTAGAGTTTATTTTTGCATATTTTTTGAGCGATTCATTGTAAAGCATAATTGGTGTTTTACCATATGTGTCTTTAAGAGATAAATCACCACCATGCTCAACTAAAAAACGAATTATTTTTTTTGCCTCGACAATATTACGTCGATCTCGATCAGCTTCATTTCCACCATAAGTGGCTATAGCTGCAACTTCGTGTAAAGGAGTTTTATCTAAGTAATTTTTTTTATTTACATCAAGCCCATATGTATTTACTAAAAAAGCAATCATCTTTAAATCTTTTCTAAAAGAACCAGCAGCATGATGAAGAGCTTCTGAATTATGAATATCTGCTCCCGCATTAACCAAAATTTTAATTATTCTAATTCCATTGTCTGTAGACCCTTTACGATACGCTTCAGCAGCTAGTTCAACGGGTTTAGCATTGTAGATTTTTAAATTAATAATATTTGGATATAACTTTATTAATCTACTAACGGTTTTTATACCACCACCTTGAATGGCGTTTCTTAAAATAAGCCCCATCTGCCTGTCAGTTAAATTTTTATTATTTTTAATATAACTAAAAACATTGTCGTAATCAGAATCAGTAACCCAACGTTTCGTAGGATTAACAGCACAAGCCTGCATTAATAGCGCTAGAGTACATATTAAAATCGTATTTTTCATTTTTCTTCATTCCCTTTAACTATACCGAGACCAGATGATTGGGTAATCAAATGCTTTACTAAGTTATTTTTCGTTTTTGCTTAACTATCCGAGTTCTCGCAATTGTTAGGCTTTACCCTCTAACACCTATAGCGACTGAATTATCAAGTAATGATTGACAGGAATCCGTATGTTTCTTTTTAAACGATTTTCCCTTACATCTGTATATTAATGCATTAACTTTTTGGCGAAAATAAAAGCGTAATTTTTTCACTAGCTTTGAATTTACTTCGGGCTGCTTGCCGCAGATCATGGCAAACATGCTTCCCGCACCTTCCTTGACAGTTTGTGGTGACAGGTTAATGACATCCCCATTTCTCATGATAATCTGCTTGCCTCCATGAGGTAAAGAAACCAGTTGTCCTTTTTCTTTGTGTCCTTTACTGCACGAAAAAACAAATGATGTGCTAAGGGGTGAAATACAATAGCCTTTAGCATGAATGGTACATCTTTTATTACCCGATCCTTTTTTCTCTTTACATTGAAGATGACTATAAGTTACCTCATGAGGATCTTTAGAGTGTTTACTACCAACCTGTTGTCCATAGAGTGTCAGTCCTTTGGCTTTACATTGTTTTTTTAAAACATTTTTCGCATTGTACTGAGCTATCTCATCAGAATATTTGAGGAAATAACCTTTACTACTTGCATTGCCTTCTACCGCCTCAAATGTTGCTGAAACAGCAGCAAAAGGCAGTATTGTTAATATAAACAATACTGCCACGAAGTAAGCCTCGATTTTTAAAAAGACAAAATTCATAACTTATTGCCGAACTGTCTTTCTACACATTGCTGATGCTTGTGTCACTTGGCATTGCCACTGTTTTTTTCCGAACTTTACTCTTGGCTGACAACTTAAATAGCCTTTAAATGCCCATCTATCAAACCAGGCATTTCCTAATCCAGCACATGCATTATCAGCAGCATTTTTAACACTGGTATTAGCAAGGTCTTCGGAAAGAGATCGTTTAGCAAACCATTGTGATTTTTTTCCACTCACGGGAAGTTTTTTATAAATGGTTTTCTTTTGTGAAGCTTGTTTTACTTTTTTTCGGTTATATTGTGATGTTGTAGATGAAGTATGTTTTTGTTGCTGATAATTATTTTTTACGGCCGAAGATGTAGGTGGGGTCTTAGTTGTTGTCGTTTTATTTTGAGGTATATATGTGTATTTTTGTCTATTATCAATATAACGAGCTCCCTGATTGTTCGTTATTTGCGTATTAGTGTATGTTTTAAAATTATAATTCTTATTAGATAAGTTTCTCCATTGGCTACTGTTAGCTAATGAGTTTATACCTTGTATTAAGTTATGAAAATTTTGAGTTCGTTGCGCACTTCTTCGATTAGATTTTGCCCTATTATATGTATTGACTAATTGTTGGTGCACATCGTTAACATCATCAGCTAAACCTTGTATATGTCTATATGCACTTTTAGCGGTTGCCATATCCTCTCTAAAACTTTTTGCATTATGATATATTGCATCAGTTGGTTTACATGAGGCTATATTATTGGCTCTATAAAGAATTTTATCACGCTGTTTTTGAAAATAAGAAAAATCACCTTTTAAGTCCTTGGTACATTTATTTATACTCTTAAGGTATCCTAATCCTCTTGGATGTGCCTCTGTAGCAGGAAAAGTCTTTGCGCGACGATAAAACACCTTCATTTTGTCAGTGCAGGGAAGTTTTTTCAGTTTATTAATATAGCTTTGTAAAGACGAAACAGGGAAAGGGTTGGAGTGGCAGAAGTAAAAGTTATCTTTTCTACGCTTCTCTTTCTCCTCTTCTGTTACTGTAACTAAGTTAGTCTCATAATATCTAAACTCTGCTGGGCTTAGTTTAGATAATTTTATGCCAAATATTGGTTCATCATATTTGTTTTTTGGTTTAACTATATGTTTTCGTATAGCATCTTCTAGTTTACTAAATGGTATATTTAGTCTCTTCATAATTTGTCTGTAGTCATTTAGTACACTGTTTAAACCATATTTTCTTACTGCGTTAAAAAACAGATACATATGGTTTTTAGAGTTAATATCATTTTTTATGTAAAGCTCCATCACTTTTTTATTGAAATTTTTTGCACCTGAGTATGGATAATACCTGTTGCTGTGATCGTAAAATTTTGGTACGACTTGAGAAATTAAAAAACCTTTGTCTCTGATTTTTTCATTTTGATTAATCTTTGCTACTACATTATCAAGCATTGTAAATGCTTCTTTTTTAGAATTTAATCCAAGGTCAGAACATGATCGTTTATGATATACAGTTTTGTTTTGAATTACTGTATTTTTTTTACCTAACGCACAATCAACTATAGGAATTAAAGCGACCCTGGCACGATCTCCTGCTGGTCTATTTATACATTCTTTAAGAATTTGTTTTGCAATATTAGGTTTATATCTACCCTTTATATATCTATCGGATGAAACTCTATAAGGTGAGTTATACACAAGTATGTTAGAACCACTTTTACCAGAATATGCTGCGATATCATTTATTGTGTCAGAGTTACAAAATCGTGGTGATTCATAGCTTTTTTCACTATTATATACATAGCCTTTATTAAGTACATATGGTCTTGGCTTAACAGCATTTACCCCGCACGATGAAAGCATTAATGATAATATAAACCATAAAATTATTTTTCTCATTTTAGTAACCATTGTTTGACTCCATATGACATTTAATTTTTGTATATTCTTTACCAACAACTTCTATAAATTCTGAACATAATTTATTTTCTTTGAAAATTCTTAGATTTCCAGGTTTCTCAAAACATGATGAAAATTGTTCAAACCATTTTGATTCATATTTTTAGGCTCTATACATGCAAGTCGATCAATAACTGACTTGTGAATTTTAATTTTTTGATTTTGTTGATGATATTTTTCGAGATAATCATCGGTGCTACGATTTTCATAAGGAACATGCTTGATAAATGGCCTTCCCGCTCAAGCTGATATAAAGAGAAAGAAATTTTAATTTTCCGAAAATGATTATTACCCAACTTGCTCCCCTTTCAGCTTAAGTTTCATGTGAATAATAATGGTATATAAATATTGGGTCTATTTCAAAATAGATAAATAACATTTTTTAGTCTACGCCATTTTAGTTGAACCAAGATATTAAGTAGTTACTAATACTCTTATATAAAAGATTTAAATCACATTTATTAACCTCAACTATTGACCCTGCGCTAATTAAGGTTAGGATTAAAGTAAGAGGAAACAATATGAGCGAATTCACTAAACAACGTGATGTCATGTTTAATTCACTGCATGACGATGATAATCAGGCCCTTACAGCATGCCAGATGTTGCGGGATCTTGAGGGTGTTTTGTTAGCCGATGCTATCTCTGAAACTCACTTAATTGTTCGTTATGACTTACGCTTTTTTACCCTGGACGATATTGAAGAATTGCTCACCACTGTTGGTTTTCATCTTGATAACAATCTCCTGATTAAACTTAAACGTGCATTATATCGTTACACCGAAGAAACCGAACGCGCCAATTTAGGTTGCATCGAAGGACAATCAAACTGTACTCGAGAAGCCTATATTAATCGTTATCAACAACTCCCTCATGGTTGTCGTGATAAACGTCCTGATCACTGGCGAGATTATTTGTAATACCACACCCTCCCCCTAACCCCCTCCCGTTAAGGGAGGGGGAATGTTTGTGTGGGGTTTCTAGCTTTCTCCCGTTAAGGGAGAGAGGATCTTCAAGTTAAGATTTTAAATTTTTCTTCCTTTGTGTCCTCCGTGGTGAAATATTTTTCTTAAGGTACCTGAGTCACTCTACAACGGTACAAATGTACTCTTAGTCCAGATACATACTTGTACGAAAGGATAGTTCCAAGATAAAGAGTGACTCAGGTACCCTGTTGAACTGAAAATAAACGCAAAGTAGGTCGGGCTTCAGCCCGACGCTGCACAAGATAAAACCAGGTAGTAAATCAAATGCCACACTGACAAGATAATCAGTGCGTCGGCCTGAAGACCGACCTACATGCTAAGGTGCCGAGCACAAGCATCATTATCCATAATAAGATTTATTAAACCGCAGAGTTATGTAAGGATTTTAATTAATTTCTTTCTCTGCGAACCTTTGCGTTCTCTGCGGTTAATATTTTTATTTGACTGAGGTACGGTAAGATCTTAAACCTCACCCTCCCCCTAACCCCCTCCCATGAAGGGAGGGGGAATGTTTGTGTGGGGTTTCTAGCTTCCTCCCGTTAAGGGAAGGGGGATCTTCAAGCTAAGATTTTAAATCTTTCTTTTTTATTTTTACCCTCCCCCTAACCCCCTCCGTGAAGGGAGGGGGAATGTTTGTGTGGGGTTTCTAGCTTTCTCCCGTTAAGGGAGAGGGGATCTTCAAGTTAAGATTTTAGATTTTTCTTCCTCTGTGTACCTTTGTGTCCTCCGTGGTGAAATCTTTTTAAATATGCTTTCATATTTTCTCATTTCTCTTTACCCTTCACCTTATGAATGATGAACAACTTTTACGCTATAGCCGGCAAATTATGTTGCCGCAGGTTGATGTCACAGGTCAGGAAAAATTACTTGCCTCGCGAGTTTTAATTATTGGGCTCGGCGGCCTTGGTTCTCCCGTTGCCATGTATCTTGCTGCAGCCGGTGTTGGCCACCTTGTTTTGGCTGATGATGATGTGGTTGAGCTATCTAACCTGCAACGCCAAATTGCCCACAACACAAATGATATTGGCCTGAAAAAAGTAGAATCAGCAAAACAGACGATTCAAAATCTAAACGCCGATATAACGGTTACCTGCTACGACAAAAGATTAAATGAAAAAGAACTATCTGATGAAGTTACTGCAGCGGATATTGTGATTGATGGTACCGATAACTTTACAACCCGCTTTGCGTTAAATGAAAGTTGCGTAAAAAATAAAACCCCACTAATTTCCGGTGCTGCTATTCGTTTGGAAGGGCAAGTAAGTGTTTTCAATAAAACACCATCAAGCCCATGTTACCGATGTTTATACAAAGATGAAGGTGAGCTGGATGCAAGCTGTAGCAACAATGGTGTGTTAGCACCGGTAGTGGGGATTATTGGTTCGATTCAGGCCAATGAAGCCATTAAAGTTTTACTCGACATGGGTGAAACACTTGATGGAAAGTTATTAATATTTGATGCCCTGCACATGGAATGGCGAACATTGAAGTTGAAGAAAGATCCGGTTTGTCCGGTTTGTGGTTAATCTGCTCTTAAGATAACCTGAGCTTAGGGTAAGAGACGCTCGTCATTCCCGCATACTTTTAGCCGGAAGAAGGTAGTCGAGAAGCTGGCCTGGGCCATCCAGTGACTCGCACTTTAGATTCCGGCTAAAAGCATGCCGGAATGACGGTATTATTTATATTGAGTTCAAACGATTTAATAACATTACTGTTCAGTTTTTGGTGGCTGATGTGTAACAGCCGAAGCAAATAATTGTTCGGCATCAACCGCGTCAAAACTGTAATTGTGATTACAAAACTCACAAGCCACTTCAATTGACTTTAATTCTTCTATCATGCTTTTCACTTCTTCTTCACCTAAAGAAACGAGCATTTTTGCAACTCGCTCGCGGGTGCAGTGACAGCGAAATGATATTTGCTCGGCATCAAACATGCGCACATCTTCTTCATGATATAAGCGATGAATAATTTCTTCGGCATTGAGCTCTAACAACTCTTCATCTTTAATGGTTGATGAAAGTTGTTGAATACGATTCCAGCCATCAATATCTGCAAACTCAATAACATTTGATTTTGTCTTTTCTGTTTCCGGTAATTTCTGCACCAGTAAACCGGCTGAACTTTTCGCATCTGCCACCAGCCAGATCCCCGTATCCAATTGTTCCGAGCGCAACAGATAATCGGTTAATGCATCAGCAATATTGTTTCCGGTTAAAGCAACTATGCCCTGATAGCGCTCACCTTTTTCCGGCTCCAGTGTGATAACAAAACGCGCTTCACCAAAAAGTCCCTGTAAACTTTCATCGGCTAACTCATTTTTCCCTTCTTTCATCGTTGCGGTTGCCCGTAGTGTTTTATCGCTTGTTCCTTCGACAACAAGCAAACTTACCGGGCCATTACCCTGAATTTGTGCAATAAGCTGACCTTTGAATTTAAGCGTGGCGATCAACAAACTTACCGCAGACATTAATTCGCCTAATACTTTTTGCACCGCTAACGGATACTTATGCCGTTCAAGTACCGCTTGCCAGGTAGCATCAAGATGAACAATCTCTCCACGTACAGCAATATTTTCAAATAGAAATCGTTGTAATGTATCTTTCATAATTTTTAATTTTTTTATTCGTTACAAACAACTCTGTTACGACCCGTTTGTTTGGCTTTATACATTGCTTTATCAGCAAGATTTAACAGCAGTTCAAGATTATATTTATCATCCGAAGCCACACCAATGCTCACCGTCATGGAAAAATAATCTTCCCCGATGTGCACCGGATGATCGGCAATCCAGTTTCTAATTTTTTCAGCTACCAGAAGGGCTTCCGTAATATTCGTATTCACCAACAATACCGCAAACTCCTCCCCGCCAATTCGACCAATGATATCTGACGAACGAGTAATATTTTGCAATATCTCTGCCAAGTGTTGCAACGCGGTATCACCGGCAGCATGTCCGTATTTGTCATTGATTGTCTTAAAGTGATCAACATCCAGAACAATGGCCGTAACCGGATTTTCATGGCGTTTACAATATTCAACTTGCACATTTGATAATTCTGTAAAAGCACGCCGGTTATTTATTCCCGTCAGCATATCTGTACTGGCTAGCTTTTCAGCCTCTTCATTCGCTCGACTCAAGGCATGCGTTAGCATATAACTATAATGCAAGTTATCTGCAAGCACCCGAGTTGCACGAAAAGCAGAGATCATAAATATAACCCCGGCTAAAGACATCATTAATGCTGCATCTTCACCTAAAAATAAAAAACGAATCATCACAGGTAACAGAATTAAGGTAACAGTTGTAATCGAAAAGTAACGCAATGCAGAATAAACCGTAAGCGCTGAACCGGCCAGACCTATGAGTAAAAAGTAAGTAATACTCTGATAAAGAAAAGATAAATGATAACTTAGATATACAGTTCCGCCCCCCCAGATAAGGGAGGAAAAAACGAGAGAAATAAAATATGGCCGCTCCCACTTTAAGATATCTTTATTCCGGGGGCTTTTCTTGTGATAGGCGATAAAAAGAAATAATCGCAACAATGATGAAGTAACAATCAGAGCTAACCAGATAATTAATATTTTTATGTTAACCTGTTGCCATAAAATTTTAGTGTAAAGAAAAGCGGCAGCAATACTGAATATTACAGCCGGATAAGACTGCTGGTATAATAGCTGCAGCTTATCAACCTGAACACTTTCATCATATAAATCTTGATTATTAACTTTATACTGCAAAGAAACATCCTGATGAAATAAAATACAGTTTAACTATAGCAGAATAGAATTTATCCGCTGAATTTAACGAATAAATATTATTTTAATTTATCTCGAATAAGCTGGTTTAACTGACCTGGATTAGCTTTACCTTTAGAGGCTTTCATACACTGCCCCACAAAGAAACCGAGGACTTTTTCTTTTCCCGCCTTAAATTGTTCAACCTGTTCCGGATTTGCCGCAATAATTTCATCAACAATTGCTTCAATTGCGCCACTATCGGTAATTTGTTTTAAGCCTTTGCTTTCAATAACCGCATCAGCATCTTTACCTTCACCTTTCCATAATGCTTCAAACACTTGCTTGGCAATTTTTCCTGAAATGGTGTTGTCTTTAATACGTGTAATTAATAACGCTAACATTTCTGCAGTAACCGGACTTACGCTAATATCCATATCTTCTTTATTAAGATAACCCGACAACTCACCAATGACCCAGTTCGTTGCTAACTTGCTATCACCACATTTTTCAACAACCACTTCAAAGTATTCTGCTGTTTCACGATTAGTAACAAGGGTATTGGCATCTTCTTCTTTTATGCCAAAGGTTTCAATAAAACGGGCTTTTTTAGCATCCGGCAATTCAGGTAATGTTGCGCGAATATCGTCAACAAATTTCTGAGTCAGTTTAATGGGTAATAAATCCGGATCAGGAAAGTAACGGTAATCATTTGCTTCTTCTTTTGAACGCATTGAGCGCGTTTCATTTTTATCCGAATCGTAAAGACGTGTTTCCTGTACAACCTCACCACCGGCTTCGAGTAAATCTATCTGTCTTTCTACTTCAATATTAATTGCACGTTCTACAAAACGGAAAGAGTTGATGTTTTTTAATTCGGCACGGGTACCAAATTCTTTTTGCCCTTTGGGACGAACCGAGACATTTGCATCACAACGAAATGAACCTTCCTGCATATTGCCATCACTAATACCAATGTAACGGACTAATGAATGCATCTTGCGCATGTACGCAACCGCTTCTTTTGCAGAGGACATGTCAGGTTCAGAAACTATTTCTAAAAGCGGTGTACCTGCACGATTAAGATCGATACCTGTCATTCCCTGAAAATCTTCATGTAATGATTTACCAGCATCTTCTTCCAGATGAGCGCGTGTTACACCAATCACTTTTGATGTGCCATCTTCCAGTTCAATCGTTAAGGAACCTTTACCGACAATAGGGTAATCCATTTGTGTAGTTTGATAGCCTTTGGGTAAGTCGGGATAGAAATAATTTTTACGATCAAACACAGAAGTCATGCCGATTTCTGCATCCAGAGCTAAACCAAATTTCACGGCCATGCTCATGACTTCTTTATTTAAAACCGGCAGCACACCCGGCAAACCCAAATCAACCGCACAGGCTTGTGTATTGGGTTCAGCACCATAAGCCGTCGCTGCGCCAGAGAAAATTTTACTTTTCGTCGCAAGCTGCGTGTGAATTTCTAAACCAATAACTGTTTCCCATTCCATAACTTTTACCTTAACTTATTATTTCTTTGCCACGAAGGACACCAGATACACGATGAAAACATTTTAATATCTAACCACGAGGGGCACGTGATAAATAATAAAATAATATAAGTGCCCCGTGTGTTTTTCTTTTCTTAGTGTACTTGGTGTCCTTCGTGGCTAATCTTTTATTTAAACTCTTCCGGCATTTGTTGATGCCAGTCTGTTGTTTGCTGATATTGGTGCGCCACATTTAACAAACGCGACTCATCAAAATAATTTCCAATAATTTGTAATCCGACCGGCATCTTATTTGCAAAACCACAAGGAACTGACATCCCCGGTAAACCGGCAAGATTAGTGGCAATGGTATAAATATCCGATAAATACATGGATACCGGATCATCCGATTTCTCACCCGCTTTAAAAGCCACTTCTGGAGACGTTGGCCCCATAATAACATCCACTTTTTCAAAGGCGGCTTTAAAATCATCACTGATTAAACGACGAATCTTTTGCGCTTTTAAATAGTAAGCATCGTAATAACCGGCTGATAAGGCATAAGCACCAATCATAATTCGACGTTTTACTTCTTCACCAAAGCCTTCGCCACGACTGCGCTTATACATGTCTTCTAAATCTTTTGGATCGTCACAACGATAACCAAAACGCACGCCGTCGAAACGCGAAAGATTCGATGAGCATTCTGCCGGTGCAATAACATAATAAGCAGGAACAGATAAATGCGAATTCGGTAAGCTAATATCAACAAATTCTACACCGAGTTTTTTATATTCGGCTATCGCTTCTTCAACCGCTTTCGCAACATCAGCATTTAAGCCCTCACCAAAATATTCTTTTGGCAAACCAACTTTTAAACCTTTTAAATCCTGATTTAAATTTGCGGTGTAGTCAGGAACATCACGTTCAACACTGGTTGAATCTTTATCATCAAAACCGGCCATGACGTTTAACATTAAACCGGCATCTTCTGCTGTTTGGGTAAAGGTACCGGCTTGATCCAGACTTGAAGCAAACGCGATCATACCGTAACGCGAAACTCGACCATAAGTTGGCTTTAAACCGGTAAGTCCGCAAAGCGAGGCCGGTTGACGTATTGAACCACCGGTATCGGTACCGGTTGAGGCCGGTGCTAAACGGGCCGCCACTGCGGCGGCGGAACCACCGGATGATCCACCCGGTACCGTTTGAGTATTCCACGGGTTTTTTACTCCACCATAAAAACTGGTTTCGTTAGATGACCCCATAGCAAATTCATCCATATTAGTTTTACCCAACATAACTGAACCGGCTTGATTGAATTTATGAATCACGGTTGCGTCATAAGGCGCAATAAAGTTATCCAGCATTTTTGAACCACAGGTTGTTTTAACGCCGTTAGTACAAAAAATATCTTTTTGTGCAAAAGGGATTCCGGTTAACGGGGTCGCATTTCCTTGTGCAATCATGTCATCAGCCGCGCGCGCCTGAGTTAAAGCAAGCTCATCACTCACGGTAATGAAACTATTCAAATCAGCATCGTATTGTTTAATACGCTGCAGGAAATTTTGTGTCAGTTCTTCACTGGAGAAATCGCCTTTTTTTAACCCCTGGGCTAACTCGGCAATAGTTTTGTTATACATATCTTTGGCTCTTTAAATTTCGTCGGGATACTTTGTTTTTATTCCCGGCCTGACCGGAGGCGGGTAATAAAATATCAGATTTACAGGCTCGTTTTAATCTAAAACCTTTGGAACGAGGTACAACCCGTTTTCCACATGAGTGGTGATTTTTTGAAAATGCTCACGTTGATTCTCTTCTGTCACCACATCTTCACGCAAACGCTGGTAAGCGGCATGGGGATGCGCCATAGGTTTAACATTTTCTGTGTCCACGGCATCCATTTGTTCAACCAGCTGCAAAATACTACTCAGACTTGCGGCGTAGCCGGGAATATCTTCTTCAGCAATTGCGATTCTTGCTAAATGCGCAATTTTTTCAACGCCCTTTTTATCCAATGACATAGGATTTTAACTCCAATTATGACTTTTTCGTTCAAATACCCGTGATGGGTTCGGCAAATTCTACCAGTTATCATTAATGCCTGCTTGCTCATTTGGCCCTTATTAATTAAAGTAGCAACCAGATTTTCTCTTTAATTAACTATAAGAATCAATAATTATGTTTGCACGCCTTCGGGGACTTTTTTCAAACGATATTTCTATCGATCTGGGTACCGCCAATACTTTAATTTACGTTAAAGGTAGCGGAATTGTACTAAATGAACCTTCTGTGGTCGCCATTCGACAAGAACGCGGCCCCGGCGGCCCAAAAAGTATTGCAGCGGTGGGAACCGAGGCCAAACACATGCTCGGTCGAACGCCAGGTAATATTGTTGCCATTCGCCCAATGAAAGATGGTGTGATTGCCGATTTCACTGTGACCGAAAAAATGTTGCAACATTTCATTCGCAAAGTGCATGAAGATCAAACCCGATTTTTCCGCCCTAGCCCACGCGTTCTCATTTGCGTGCCTTGTGGTTCAACTCAGGTTGAACGCCGTGCGATTCGTGAATCGGCCAATGGTGCCGGTGCTCGTGAAGTTTATTTAATTGAAGAACCAATGGCGGCAGCCATTGGGGCAAAAATGCCAATCAGTGAAGCCAGCGGTTCGATGGTTCTGGATATTGGTGGTGGCACGACCGAAGTAGCGGTTATTTCATTAAACGGGATTGTTTATTCAGCTTCTGTGCGTATTGGTGGCGACCGCTTTGATGAAGCGATTATCAACTATGTTCGTCGTAACTACGGCAGCTTGATTGGTGAGTCCAGCGCCGAACGCATTAAACAGGAAATAGGTACAGCCTATCCGGGCAATGAAGTGCGTGAACTCGAAGTTCGAGGCCGTAATTTAGCCGAAGGGATTCCAAGAAGCTTTACTCTTAACAGCAACGAAATTCTTGAAGCATTACAGGAACCATTAAGTGGCATTGTCAGCGCAGTAAAAACAGCGCTGGAGCAAACACCACCAGAACTGGCTTCTGATATTGCCGAGCGCGGTATGGTACTCACCGGTGGCGGCGCTTTATTGCATGATCTTGATCGATTAATCATGGAAGAAACCGGACTGCCTGTCATTATTGCCGATGATCCACTTACTTGTGTTGCACACGGTGGTGGTATCGCACTGGAAATGATAGATGAACATGGCGGCGATTTATTCAGCCTTGAATAACAGCCAAAACCCTCCTGCCAGTTATGGCAGGAGTAAAATAATAAATATCCGAATTACTCAAATCACTCAAATAAACAATTTTCAAAGCGGAGGAATAACTCATTAAACTTTTATTCGTCCAGGGTCCTTCTTTAGGTAACCGTCTTATTCTTCTGGTATTGTTATCGATTACCTTAATGACGTTAGATCACCGCACGACTTACGTAAATACTATTCGTTCCAGTATTTCTGTGCTGGTTTACCCTTTTCAATATTTAGTGAATTTTCCGGCTAATGTCGGCGACTGGGCTTCAGAAAGCTTTACCAGCCGTAAAACCTTGAAAGAAGATAACGCCACTTTACGGACACAAAACCTGATATTAACAACCCAGTTACAAAAGCTTAATTTCATTGAGTCTGAAAATATCCATTTAAGAAGCCTGTTGGAATCGTCCAAACGGGTGGGTGAGCGTATTTTAATTGCAGAACTGCTTTCTGTTGATATGGACCCTTACCGCCAGCAAGTCACCATTAATAAGGGTTCGGCTTCAGGCGATGATATTTATCCCGGACAACCTTTTGTTGATGCAAAAGGCGTAATGGGAAAACTGCTGCATGTATCCCCTTTTTCCAGTACCGCATTACTCATTACCGACCCCGGCCATGCCCTGCCCGTACAAGTGAACCGTAATGGCTTGCGTGCGATAGCAAAAGGCACGGGGAATCAATCACGATTAGAGATTCCTCACCTGCCAAACAATGCCGATATTAAAGTGGGAGATTTACTGGTTACCTCTGGCTTAGGTTGTGTTTTCCCGGTCGGTTATCCTGCCGCCATTGTGGTTGAAATCAATATTGATCCTAGTCTGCCTTTTGCCGAAGTACTGGCCGAACCCATTGCCGAACTCGATCGCAGTCGTGAAGTTTTATTAGTGTGGCCAGGCGGGAAAGCTAAACTCAACCCGTCTAACCCCTGTCAGATGGAAATGAGTGTTAAGCCGAAATATGCCCCTTCTATTCACGATGGCGAAAAAGTTAAACCTGTTAAAGAAAATAAAACCTCATGAAAAAAACAAAAGCCAATGGCGGTAATATCATTTTACTCAGTTTTTTTGTTGCGTTTATTCTCAGCATGATTCCACTGCCACATATTCTACAAACAGTCCGGCCAGAGTTTGTGCTTATCGTCTTAATTTACTGGAACATTGCCTTACCCAATCGCGTTGGTGTTGGGATTGGCTGGATTGCCGGTTTAGTCTTTGATGTTTCCAGTGACGCTTTAATCGGACAACACGCTCTCACTTTTGCACTTATTGCCTATTTAGCCATCAAACTACATCAACGCATTCGTGTTTTTCCTGTATGGCAACAGGCATTAACCATTTTTGTTTTAATTATGTTTCAGGGCACCATCAACCTGTGGATTATGGGTATGTTAGGTGAAGCTCCCTCTATTTCTGTTTTCATGTTGCCGGCAATAAGTACCGCTTTATTCTGGCCCGTTGGTTATTTTTTAATGCGCCAACTTCGACGCTACTACCAGATTAATTAATGGCTTTTAATAGTAGTCAGGCACTCAAGGATCACTTCCACGAGACCCAGATTTTTAATCAACGGGTACTCGTTGCCGGTTTTATTATGTTTATTTTGCTGATTTTGCTATTAAGCCGTCTGGTTTATTTACAAATCAGCAATCAGGAACATTATGCCACTTTGTCTGACAATAATCGGGTCAGCATTCGCCCCATCCCGCCGACGCGTGGACTTATTTTTGATCGTAATGGTATATTACTGGCACAAAACCTACCCAGCTTTACACTGGAAATCATTCCCGAGCATGTTAAAGACTTAAAAGAAACGTTAGCAAAACTCGGCCAACTGATTAGCATTAACAAAGAAGATTTAAAACGCTTCCATAAAGAACGTCGTAAAAAAAGACGTTTTGAAGGTGTGCCGCTGCGTTTTCGTTTAAATGATGATGAAGTTGCCAAAATTTCGGTCTTACAAAATCAACTCGAAGGTGTTGTGATTAAAGCGCAGCTCTCACGACACTACCCGCAAGGCAAACTCGCTTCTCACGCAGTAGGGTACGTTAGCCGAATTAATGAAGCCGAACTTAGAAAACTCAATGCCTCTAATTACAGCGCAACAACGCATATTGGCAAGGTCGGTATTGAACGGACCTATGAAAATATATTACATGGCAAGGTTGGATTTCAACATGTCGAAACTAACGCGCAAGGCCGAGTTTTACGGGTATTAAGCCGTACCTTACCGGTCTCGGGTAAAAATTTATATCTCAATCTTGATAGTAAAGTGCAGGCAGTCGCAGAAGAGAATCTCGCTGATCATAACGGCGCATTAGTCGCCATTGATCCACGTAATGGTGCAATCATAGCAATGGTCAGTGTGCCGGGATACAACCCCAATCTTTTCGTCCATGGTATTAGTAGCCTTAACTATAAAGCACTCAGTACATCGCCTGAACGCCCATTGTTTAACCGTGCTTTACGCGGTCAATACCCTCCTGGTTCAACCATTAAACCCTTCATTGGTTTAGGCGGCCTGGAACTTAAAGTATTACAAACACATGATGAATTAAATTGTCCCGGCTGGTACATGCTAAAAAATGATGAACGCCGTTACCGAGACTGGAAAAAACACGGCCATAAAATTACCGACTTGCGTAAAGCCATCACCGAATCCTGTGATGTCTTTTTTTATGATTTAGCATTAAATATGGGGATCGATAATATCTCTTCTTACCTTGCCCGTTTTGGCTTAGGCCAAAAAACAGGGATCGATTTATTAGGGGAGTTATCCGGCCTTAACCCTTCACGTGAATGGAAGCGACGTAACCGTCATTTACCCTGGTTTCCCGGAGAAACACTCATTACCGGGATTGGTCAGGGCTTTATGTTGACCACACCGTTACAACTGGCAAGTGCAACCGCAGCCATTTCTAAAATGGGACAACGTTTTAAACCTCACATGGTGTACGCAATTCAAGACCAGCAAAATAGTCCCAAGGTTAAAACAAAAGCGGAACCATTAAAGCCGGTTGAAATTACTGATGAACAAAACTGGAAAACAGTTTTAAGCGCAATGAAAAATGTGGTTTATGGGGTGCATGGTACCGCCCGCAGTATTAAACATAACTTAAAATACACCATTGCAGGTAAAACAGGCACCGCACAAGTGTTTGGTATTGCTCAGGATGCCGAATATAAAAAAGAAGATATTGCGAAAAAATTACAGGATCATGCCTTGTTTGTCGGCTTTGCCCCTTACGAAAACCCGCGTATAGCCGTTGCTCTGATTGTAGAAAACGGGGGCCATGGTGGCTCGGCAGCAGCGCCTATTGTACGTAAAGTGATGGATCAGTATTTATTGAATAGTGATGGAGAGCTGAAACAATGAATTGGCAGGCAAGTTCATCTTCAACGAATTTTCGTGAAGAAAACCGCATCAGTGCCGGTAGACGTTTTTTCTATCGCTTTCACATCGATTTGCCTTTATGGATAGGCATTATTCTGCTTTCTGCCATAGGGATGGTGGTGCTTTATAGCGCAGGCGATAAAAGTCTCGACCTTTTAAACCGCCAGTTTGTACGTCTGTTTATCGCTTTCATTGTTATGATTGCAGTGGCACAAATAAATCCGGCTACCTTAAAACACTGGGCACCATGGATGTTTGGCATAGGCTTATTGATGCTTGTTGCAGTACTTGTTCTTGGAGAAATAGGTAAAGGCGCACAACGCTGGTTAAATTTAGGCTTTTTTCGCTTTCAGCCTTCCGAACTGATGAAAATTGCAGTACCTATTATGACTGCCTGGTATTTATCCGAGGCTCCCTTACCGCCTCGACGGGGACGTTTAATTATCGCCACATTTATCGTTATTGTGCCGACCCTATTAATTGCAAAACAGCCTGATTTAGGTACCTCACTGCTCATTGCATCTTCCGGCTTTTTTGTTTTGTTATTAGCGGGTTTAGGCTGGAAACTTATTTTTAGTGTTATTGCCTTAATGGCTGCCAGCGCACCGGTATTCTGGAATTATCTATTACACGATTACCAGCGTCAGCGTATTTTAACCTTCATTAATCCTGAAAATGATCCTCTCGGTTCGGGCTATCATATTATTCAGTCCACTATCGCCATTGGTTCTGGCGGACTTTATGGCAAAGGCTGGCTAAACGGCACGCAATCACATCTGGACTTTTTACCAGAGCGCTCGACCGATTTCGTTTTTGCTGTCTTTAGTGAAGAATTTGGCTTTTTAGGTACATTAGTATTATTAGCCGTTTATATTGCCATTATAAGCCGGGGCATTGTTATTGCGGTAAATGCACAAGATACTTTCTCCCGTTTACTTGCTGGAAGTCTAACTTTGACCTTTTTTGTCTATGTTTTTGTCAACATCGGCATGGTCTCTGGCATACTACCGGTAGTGGGACTCCCCCTCCCTTTAATTAGTTATGGTGGCACATCGATGGTGACCATTATGGCGGCTTTCGGTATATTAATGTCGATACAGACGCACCGTAAGTTAGTTAGTGCATGAATGCTACGAAGCCAGATAACGGCGGTTTACCCTCCACAATATTTTTTAAATGTAGGGTACGACGAAAAACCGCCTCAAAATGCTCACTTACAATTGTAAGCTCCGCTTTTTCGTTGGCTTTTGCCTTGTTCTCTGGCTTCGTAGCATCCATGTAAAAATTGGATAAATTATTTTTTGTATAAATTATTTTAAAGAGCTGTAATGAAACTAATTCGAATCATCCCCTTAAGTTTTTTACTTGTTTTAAGTTTAGTCACTGCCAATGCCTGTGCCGCGGACTTTTCAGATAAAAAAGAAGTAAAAGCATTTATTAAACAAATGGTTAAAAAACATAAGTTTAATAAACAGTATCTGGAAAAGCTTTTTTCAAGAGCAAAAATGTATGACTCTATTCTGGAAGCCATCGCTCGCCCAGCTGAAGGCAAGCCCTGGTACCAGTACCGTCCAATTTTTGTCACAGAAAAGCGAACTCGGGGCGGGATCAATTTCTGGAAAAAAAATGCCAAAGCACTGGCCCGTGCAGAAAAAAAGTACGGTGTTCCTCAGGAAATTATTGTCGCCATTATTGGTGTTGAAACACGTTACGGTAAACACGCCGGCGCTTACCCTGTGTTTGATTCGTTAGCAACTCTGGCCTTTGGCTATCCTCCCCGAGCCACGTTCTTTAAAAGTGAGCTTGAGCACTTTTTACTAATGGTTCGTGACGAAAATTTTGATGCCCGAAAATTGTTAGGATCTTACGCCGGTGCCATGGGCATGCCACAATTTATTTCCAGCAGTTTCCGTCAATATGCGGTAGATTTTGATGGCGATGGAAAACGTGATTTATGGAATAACCCAACCGATGCCATAGGCAGTGTGGCAAACTATTTCCGTAGACATCATTGGAAGCCAGGACAACCAATTACCCATAAAGTTGAAGTTGACTCAAATAGACGAGAATATAAAAAATTAATTACAAAAAGTTTAAAACCTACACACACTCAACTAGAATTATTACTTGGTGGTGTCACTTTACCGCGAGGCATTAATAAAGATCTTAAAGGCAAGTTACTTAAATTTGAAACGCCAGGTAAACCGGAATACTGGGTAGGCTGGAATAACTTTTATGTCATAACCCGCTATAATCATAGCGCACTTTATTCAATGGCCGTTTATCAACTTAGCCAGAAAATTAAAACAGGCTATTTAAAACACTAATATTTTATAGCCGAATGTTCAGGATTAAAAATGTTATTAAATCTCAGCAAAAAACACGCTTTAATCCTCGTTACGGCCTTGCTTCTGCAAGCCTGCTCATCTTCGCCCCGTTATAAAATCCACCATGACCATGGTCCTTCCGATCCGGTTGATGTCAGCGATATAAAAAATGCAGTACCAAAAACAGAACCACGCAGTAAATACGGTAATCCAAAAAATTACAAAGTATTAGGCAAGTGGTATCAAGTTAAACAAAGCAGTGCTGGTTATAAAGAAAAAGGCATCGCCTCATGGTATGGTAAAAAATTTCATGGTCACCGTACCTCCAGCGGTGAAACCTATAATATGTACGCTATGACTGCGGCACATAAAACTTTACCACTCCCCACATATGTACGGGTTACTCATTTAGAAAATGGTCGCAGTGTTATTGTCAAAGTCAATGATCGTGGCCCGTTTCACGACAACCGTCTTATCGACCTGTCCTACTCGGCGGCAAAAAAATTAGGGATAACAGCAAAAGGCACAGCAGCGGTTGAAATAGAAGCCATTGATCCTGCAACCTATAAAAAGAATAAATCCTATCAGGCCCAATTTAAACGGCCATCGGCTATTTCAACATATCCGGTTAAAAGTCAGTACAAGCTGTACCTTCAGGTTGGCGCTTTCAGCGAGCTGAAAAATGCCAATACACTGAAAAAACGATTAAGCCGTATGTTTAAACAAAGAAAAATACATTCCGATTTTTCTTCAAATCAGCATATCTACCGGGTTCGAATTGGCCCGCTTGCTAATGTTGCAGATGCCGACAAACTTTCTGCCTTGTTGAATAATAAAGGCATACCCACAACTAAAATTATCATTGATTAACGCTCTCGTTATTCAACCAATCTTCTCTTTTATGATCGATTACTAGGTTTACTGTCACATAAGCGGTAAAATAAGCGGCATACTTTTATGTCTTCGGGAAATATCATTCACATGCGACAAATTATTCTTCTATTTACACTGCTTTCTGTTTATCTAGCTAATTCAACTTTTGTCAACGCAGCTCCTGCTCTCATTCCTACTCCACCTCGGGTTAGTGCTAAAGCTTATATATTGATCGACCATAACAGCGGATATGTTCTTGCCGAACATAATGCCGATAAAAGAATTGAGCCTGCCAGCTTAACTAAACTTATGACAGCTTACGTCGTATTTTATGAAATAGAACGCGGCGGGATTAGTCTGGATGACGAAGTAAAAATCAGTGAAAAAGCCTGGCGCATGCGTGGTTCACGTATGTTTATTAAAGTGAACTCTTTCGTTACCGTGAAGGAACTTCTTAAAGGATTAATTATTCAATCCGGCAACGATGCTTCTGTTGCTCTGGCTGAACACGTTGCCAATAATGAATCCTCCTTTGTCGAGTTAATGAATCAACATGCCGCACGCTTGAATATGACTGCGACACATTTTAATAACAGCACTGGCTGGCCTGACAAAAATCATTACACCACCGCTCGTGATCTGGCTAAACTTACCCGAGCGATGATTAATGATTTTCCAAAACATTACGCAACCTATAAAGAGAAAAAATATACCTACAATAATATTCGCCAATACAATCGTAATCGTTTGTTGTGGCTCGATGAGCGGGTTGATGGACTTAAAACCGGTCACACCGATGCTGCGGGGTATTGCTTAATATCATCTGCAAAACAAAATGACATGCGTCTTATCTCTGTGGTTACCGGAACGGAAAGAGATGCAGCTCGTATTTCTGCCAGTCGAAAATTATTAAATTATGGTTTCCGTTTTTTCGAAACACATTTACTCTACGAAGCTAATACAGAAATCACCAATATGCGGGTTTGGAAAGGTGAAGAAGAAAAGGTGTCTCTGGGGATTCCTGCAAATCTCTATGTCACAACACCTAAAGGCTCACGTAAAAAGATTAAAAACAGTATTAAAGTTGAAGCCATGATCGTAGCGCCTGTTACCAAGGGTAAAGTTTTTGGTCAATTGAACATTATCCTCTCAGGCAAGAAAATTGCCTCACAGGATTTAATTGCATTAAAAGCTGTAAATGAGGGCAGTTTCTGGCGTAAACTCTCTGACAATATCCAGTTAATGTTCCAGTAACTCTGTTGGAAGAATAAGGTTATGAATATGTCATCTCAACTTGTTTATCTTAACGGCGAATACTTGCCTCTTAATGAAGCGAAAGTCTCTGTACTTGATCGTGGTTTTATATTTGGTGATGGTGTTTATGAAGTCATTCCCTCGTATGGCAGCAAGGCACTCCGCTTTGACCATCATATGCAACGCCTGCAAAATAGTCTTGATGCGGTTCGGATTAAGAACCCGCTAAGCAATAAACAATGGCAGGAAATCATTGATAAATTAATTGCAAATACGCATTCTCAGGATCAATATATCTACCTTCATGTCACCCGTGGCGTTGCTTCACGTGATCATCGATTTCCTAATGAAACTACGCCCACTGTTTTTGTTATGTGTAATGTTTTACATACGGTTGAAGCCGACTTATTGAAAACAGGGATCGCCGCGGTTACGATGGATGATATTCGCTGGCAATACTGCAATATTAAAGCCATCGCTTTGCTACCAAATATTTTGTTACGCCAGCAAGCCGTTGACAAAGGTGCAGCTGAAGCCATTTTAATTCGGGATGGAAACATAACCGAAGGCGCAGCAAGTAATATTTTTATTGTTAGTCATGGCATTATTAAAACCCCACCAAAAGGTAATAACTTATTACCCGGTATCACCCGTGATTTAGTGGTTGAGATTGCACAGTCTCACAAAATGCCGATAGAAGAAACGACAATCAGTGAAGAAGAATTTCTTGTCGCTGATGAAATCTGGTTAACCAGTTCAACCAAAGAAATCTTACCTATTACAAAAATTAATGATCAACTAGTTGGTAATGGCAAACCGGGGGCTATCTGGCAAGATATGTATTCAAAATATCAGGATTACAAAAAAACATTACGTAAATAAGCCGGTTTTCTTGTATTTGTAAAATCTGACCTTATATAAAATGCTATGACGAATGAAACCGACGAACTTTTTGACTTCCCTTGTGATTTCCCGATTAAAATCATGGGTCGCTGTGACTGTGATTTGGAAATACTGGTGGTTGAAATTGTTAATAAGCATGTCAGCGACTTATCAGAAAATGCGGTAAAGACCCGCCCCAGTGGCAAGGGTAATTTTATGTCCGTCACCATTACAGTAAAAGCGACTAGTCGTGAGCAGCTTGATAATATTTATCGCGAACTCACTGCACGCGAAGAAGTTTTAATGGCGTTGTAAAAAACTTACAACCAACATGAAAAACAATCACAATACTCTTATTATTCGTGACCTCGGTTTACAGGAATACGAACCCATCTGGCGTGAAATGCAAAAATTCACCACTGAACGAGATATAAACACGACAGATGAATTTTGGTGTCTGCAACATCCCCCTGTATTCACGATGGGCCTTAATGGCAAGAAAAAACACTTGTTAAATATAGAAAATATTCCGGTTATCAATATTGATCGGGGCGGACAAGTAACTTATCACGGACCAGGACAGCTTGTTATTTATACCTTAATTGATTTAGAACGATTAAATATTGGTGTTAAATATCTGGTAAATGCAATTGAAAGTGCAATCATACAATTACTTGAGCAATATAGCATTGAAGCGCAAAGAAAAGAAAATGCCCCTGGCGTTTATATTCTTGGTGAAAAAATAGCTGCTCTTGGTTTACGGATTAAGCGCAATAAAAGTTATCATGGCTTATCTTTAAATATAGATATGGATTTAACCCCGTTCCAGCAAATTAACCCTTGCGGTTATGAAGGGCTGGCAGTAACACAACTTATTGACCTGGCACCTCAACTCGATATCGCCCAGGTTCAACAAGATTTATTAAATCATTTATGCCATCTTCTTGGCTACACAACGATAAAACATATACCCCCCGGAGCATAAACTTCCCCCGTTTATGTGTTTTATCTGCTAATATATTTATCAATCCAACAATATCTTACATAAGGTATGACATGATAAATTATAATTTTTATCCTGAAATAAAATTCATACTAACTATTCTTTACGGTGAAGTTACACCTGCAGAGCTTCGCGAATTAATTGATAAACTACATAAAATTGATCAACCAGAAGGCGATATGCGCGGTCTTGTTGTTTTTTGCCAGAATACGAATTCAAAAAAAATAAAAACCAGCGACATTCTCAGCGCCGGTGAAAGAATGCGCCATGTAAACTTCAGAAAAAATAGTAAAAATGCAATTGTTACCAAATCGCTGGTCGCCTATGGACTTTCAAGAATGTATAAAGTGGCGACAGATATATTAAATATGGATGAAATCAATATCTACAAACAACATCAACTTGAAGAAGCAATTAAATGGCTGGAGCTGGATAATAATATGAAAGAAAAAATCATTAAAATAATCGATGATTGTGAAACAATATCAATCGAATAAATAATCTATCGACCTTCATAAAGTATTTTCCAGTCTTTATCTTTTTTAGTCAGATATAAACGTTTATACATTTCACTTTTAAAATTATTTGATGTGTAATTTTGACGTAATCTCACCACAGCAATTTGTTTATTATTTTTATTTTTTGGATATAGCAGAACAGAAAGATCCGAAAGCTCTACTTTTTGAAAAGTCTTGTTCTTGGCGAGTAAACGTTTACGTGCCGACCAGCTCTTGAAGTTATGCGAGGAAGACCAGAAATCTTTTTCGTAATGAGACAAATATTTATTTACACTCATACTTTCCCAGTCAATCCGCCAGTCTTCCACTGCCTGTAAAATAGTTTTACGTTCTTTTTTCCAGGTTGCATAATCAACCCATTCCACTTTATCAGTAATGACAACAGGTGTTAATCCCGGTTTAATTTCACTTTTTAATTCAGCTAAATCAATATTCGTTAAAACGACACAACCTTCACTGTCACGAGGTGGTCGGCTGTAGTAACCTTTATCTGTACCATGTAACCAGATACCATAACCTGTTTTTCCATTATGCTTGTCAAGTTCATTCGGATAGTTAACCGGAAAAGCACCTATACCGTATTTTGACGGTAGTTTGTTTGGACTAATCCATGACGTTACAAAATAAACCCCTTCCGGCGTACGTAAATCACCCTTTACATTTTTATCCCCGACTAACTTTCCTGTAGTGATGTAATAATCATTTTCTTCTTCAAACAGCTCACCACTGTCTTTTCGACTAAATACATATAAACGGTTTGCTCTTTTATCGATTAATAACGCTTTTTTAACCGACTCACCAAGCGCAAGAATTTGACGCGGCCATATTTTTCTTTTTTTATTAGTTAATAATGCGCGTAAACGAAGTTGTGCCTCTTCCCGTAAAAAATTAAGCTGCTGTTTTTTCTTATTTCCTAATTTTGGAATAATAGATGACAGTACTGATGTTTGACCAAGATTATTTGTCTCGATAAATTTTGCTAATAATAAGTCACCTTTTAATAAATAGGCTAACTGAAAATCAGGTACTTTTTTAATTAAAGCATCCAGCTCTTCTAAAGCCAGATTTAATTTCCCCGCCTTGAAATATAAAATAGCTTTTAATAGTTCGGCCTCATGGTCTTTTGGATAAATACGTAAACGGTTTTCCAGCTTATTTAAAACATCTGAAATTGAGTTGCCAGACGATACAGAAGAAGAATAACGACTATCCAGATGCGATGCCTTGGCTAGCTGTATATTTTCCTCTGCGACAGACAAGGAAAGAAACAGGCATAAGGATATAAAAAAAGAAAAACGTTTTACTATCATAAAACTTTACAAACTCTTTTCACGATAAATTCGCCAGCCATCATCTGTATAGAGCAGCACTACCTGCTTTGTGCTGACATCACTAAAACTGTTTGACTGATACATTTGTTTAAAGTTCACCACAGCCTGACGGGATGACCGCTGTTTAATATCAAAATCGGAAAGAGAAACTTTAATCCATTTAGGTTTTTTCAACCTGATACGACGAGACTGTTTCCAGCCTTTATACGAAAGCCCGTTCGAAGGCTTATACTGTTGATGATAAAAAGATAAATACATATCCACAGCTTGAGCAGACCATGCCGCCGACCATGCCTGAAGTGTTTTTGTTAAAGCAGCAGAATTGACCACTTTTGTTGATTTTTTTTCTTCCGGCTTTTTAACCTCAATATCTTTTTTTATCGTTGGTTTATCTTTAGCAAGTATTGCTGTAGATGTTTCAATACGTTTTTTTTGCGATGGCAAAGGTTTATCGCTAACATTCATTGCCGCAATAGAAATGCCCGCTGGCTTTAGGTCAATTTGTAATGCTTTACTGTAGGCATCTCTTGCCATGGCAACATTAATTGCTGTTAAATTTTCATACAACGCACCATAACCCTTATGTGCACGCAGTCCTTTTTCCAGAATTTGTTTGGCTAATTTTGTCTTTTTCTGTGCCAGATAGAGTGCAGCAAGATTATTATATGCTTCAGGTCGCTGAGGGTTCGCAGCAATGATGGACAGATATAAAGCGATAGCCTGTGCAGTTTTACCCGCTTTGGCTAAATGTTGTGCCTGTGAGAATTTGCTGACAAACTCGTTATGATTAGCAGCGAGAGCCACATTAAGATTAACTAAAAATGACCCTATAACAGCAATCCAAACAACTTTTCGCAGCATGTGTATAACCTGACTATTAATATATAATTATTAGCAATGATTATAACAACCTATATAAAAGGTACAAATAGTTAGCTCAAATTACGGTGATCCAGTCGCTCCATTAAATAACAAAGACAATCCTGACGGATAATATCCTCGTCCAAAGTCAACATTGACGGCATTAAAGGCACAGAAAAGCGTAAAATCCCTTTTTCACATGAAAAATACTGCGCTGCCACATCCACACCTTCTTCATTAATCGCCTGTAAACTCGCTTCATTACACTGACTGTGTGCCAGCACCGTGCCTGCCGACAATTCCTGGAAATTTAAACGATCCATATTGCCAATAAAATTAAGCTGAGCCGCCGGATTCTCAATACCAAATTCAACACCTTCAGACACTTTCACGGTTGCAACGGTATGAAAAATATCAATATCATGCTCAGCCACCTCATGAGACGGAAAATCCTGTAAATGCAGACAGGCATCAATAAATTCTTTTGCATGCTCTTTGCCCTGCACATCCTCAGATTTGCCACATTCAACCGTGGTTGACGGACATAATGCTGACAAGGCAAGAGAAGCAACGCTGTCGGGGCGACGAAAATAGACCACCGTCCGACTAAATAATGCTGCAAGATGTAAAAACGGCGAACTCAGTTCATTAATGCAGGCATAGTGCGGGTTTTGCCCGGTATTATTATGAACATCAATGGCTGCAAACAGAGAAACTGATGCGAGGATGTTTAGTAATTGTGCTGCAATTTTTCCTTCTGCAGTATTATTATCTTTTTTCCATATTCGATTATAGTCTTGCTGCCCATCAAGTACTCTCAGACCTTCTGCTGCTGCCGACACATTACCAATGAAAAGATAGAGTGAACGCGGTAAACCGGCATTTTCATAATCAGCTAATAATTCCCGAATTGCATCCCAGCCACTTGTTTCATTGCCATGCAATAATACCGAGACAAATAACACATCATCACGTTGCCCCTTTAAACGAATAAGAGTTGGCCCGGATAAATATTGATGCAACTCACTCGCTTTACAGTCTAATAAATTCTCGGGGATTTCATCCAGCACAGTTAAGGATAAATTCTGATCATTCACTTTTTGCAGATGCCAGCAGTGAACCGGTTCGCCACTATTTTGATTATGTATATATGCTTTAGTAAGTTCAGTCATATTATTTCCGTGTTTTTTTATAAATGCACGTTGCCAGGCTGCACCATTTTGTCCCGACTTTACCCTGTTTTGAATAATCCCCAAATATTTATCACTATCTTGCATTGAAATACCGAGCGTTGTTAAGCCCTGATGCGCTAACGGCAATAATATTTCAAGAATTAAATCAGCGGCATTGATATCTTCATTATTAATCCAGCGTTGTGAACTGCGTAAGCCCGATCTTGCTGCCGCGTAAAAATTATCCCGGGCAAAACTATGTGGAATTAAATTTTCGACCGGTTCATCCTGCGCCGCTAAAGCAGTCACTGCACCATAATAAAAAGCGGCGTTGGCAATCGCATCTTGTGTCGTTGGCCCTGCCGGTACAACACGTTGTTCTATTCGTAAATGCGGTTCACCCGACTCATCAAAGCCAATTAACGGCCTGTTCCAGCGCCAGATAGTGCCATTATGTAAACGTAAATGGGGGAGTAATTCATTACTATCAAGTTTAACCGGCAATAAAACCGGATAATGCTCCAGGTTTTCTTTAAAGCATTCAAACAGGGATTCTCGAATATATGTATCTCCAAAAGTCACCCGTTTTATCGGACCAAATGTTGCACCATCAAAGCCCCCGACAGCAACGGCCTGTTCAAAAACAGGAATACGCGTTTCATCCCAAAGATCTTTACCGAACAAATAAGGAGAGTTCGCACTTAAAGCCATTAAAGGGCCGGTGATTGCAATGCTGGCATTAAAAAGCCGCACCGCATTATCCAGATTGACCTGTAAATGAATTTGAAATGAAGTTGCCGCGGCTTCCATCATGACGTCACGGTGAGTCACCCGAAGATGTTCAACACCATTAATATCAAAAACCAGCGGCTTACCTTTTCTCTGATGCAGCACTTCACGATTTAAAGCACGGTAGCGTTTCATTTTAGACATGTTTGCCAGATTTAAAACATCATTATCCAATGTTGGCAAAATTCCGATCATCACAATATCGGCCTGCAATTTTTTTGCTGTCTTTTTACATTGTTCCCAGTTTTCATCTAACTCTTTTTGCATGCGTGATAAAGCATCAGCAGTTAAATCACAAGGTGTGCTATTAAGTTCTACATTAAAGTTTGCCAGCTCAGGACTGGCAAGCGGACTGTTTAATTTTTCAAGGAAGGTGTCATTGATTGGGGCGGGATAAAGTTGTTCATCAACCAGCCATGACTCCAGCTCAAAGCCGGCACGTTCAGACAGTGATGAAAACTTTTTTTCTTTAAACCAGCTTTCAAGTATCTCGGTTTCTTTACTTAAGGACTTTTTAAAGAGATCAAAATCGGCATTCTTAAAACTACTGCTACGAATTTCTTCACCCATTATTAGTCCTTAATATTCAGTTATTTTTTAAGTATAGATCAAGCTCGTTTAATCTTTCCGCTGTACCTATATCGTGCCAGCGTCCGCAATACAACTCTCCTGTTACCTGCTTTTGCTCCATGGCTTTGCGTAATACCGGGGCCAGTGCCCGCTTGCCCGGAGGATATGTTTTAAATAAATCCGGATGATAAACACCTATACCACTGAATGTTTTTTTATTCTTGCCGGTTTGCTCTACTATACCTGTGGCGGCTAAAGAAAAATCTCCTTCAGGATTGTGCGCCGGATTATTTACCAGCACCAGATGTGCCAAACCCGAAATTGAAACGGGCAGGTTTGTCAGATCATAATCAGAATAAATATCACCGTTGATAACCATAAAGCATTCATCTTGTCCGCCATTGAGTAATGCTAATGCATTGATAATACCACCGGCGGTTTCCAACGCTTCATGTTCGGCAGAGTATTGAAGGGTTAAACCATACTGCGAACCGTCTCCAAGGGCATTTTCAATTTTTGTACCCAGCCAGGCATGGTTAATCACAACATCAGTAATATTCGCGGCTTTGAGTTTTAACAAATGATATTCAATCAACATTTTGCCGCCCACTTTTAATAGTGGTTTGGGCATGGTGTCTGTTAGCGGTCGCATTCGTTCACCACGACCTGCTGCTAATATCATGGCTTTCAAAGCAGTTCACTCAATAATTTTTGCAATGGTTTAAATTCCGGATAACGCTTTACCACATCCAGCACATAATCCATGGTGCGGGGAATGTCTTTAAGGTAGCCGGTTTTGCCATCACGATGTTTGAGGCGTGAAAAAATACCTGCAACTTTTAAGTGACGTTGTAAACCCATTAAATCAAACCAGCGCAAAAAGGTTTCATAACTCACCGCCTGAATAATATCCAGCCTTTCAGCCTCACGATGAAAGTAAGTAACCCACTGTTCTACTTTTTCTCTTGGCCAGTCGATATAACAATCTTTTAATAACGAAACTAAATCATATGTAACCGCGCCGATGACCGCATCCTGAAAATCTATCACCCCCGGAGCTTGCGGGTTTGATTTATTCACCATTAAATTTCGGCAATGATAATCACGATGCACACAAACCTGTGGTTGTTCTAATGCATTTTCTATCAGTGTTGTAAATGTTTGTTCCAGCACATCTTGTTGTTGTGCTGATAAATTCACTTTTAACTGTTTACTGCAATACCATTGTGGAAATAAAGCAAGTTCATTACGCAACAAGGTTTCATCATAAAGTGGCAAGTCCGGTTTTGGCTTTGACTGCATAAGCAAAAGTGATTGCATTGCAGCCTTATACATCTCGTCAACCGTCTTATTATTGAGTTCTGACAAATACACGGTATCACCAAGGTCACTGAGCAGAAGAAAGCCCTGCTTTAAATCCTGCTGTAAAATTTTTGGCACATTTAAGCCAAACTCCAGCAGTATATTGGCGATATGAATAAAGGGCTGACAATCTTCCTTCTCGGGTGGTGCATCCATCACAATAAAGCTGTTTTTGGCATCAGAAATACGAAAATAACGACGAAAACTGGCATCCGCGGAAGCAGGCGCAATTGTCTGGTAGGTTACTCCACTCTCATTTAACCAAATTTTCAGTTGTTCTAATCGTTGATCCACTTTATTCTCCAGTTAAGGTCTATAGTATAAAGTATACATTCATAACATGATGAAAAATAACAATAAAAAAAACCATTTTGATATTCTCGACGTTGCCCGCGGCTTCGCCATATTTTTAATGTTCGTTTACCACTTTTGTTATGATCTGAATTACTTTGGCTATATCCAGCAAAATTTTACCCAGGATCCATTCTGGATCTCGTTTCGTACCCTTATCGTTAGCTTGTTCTTAGCCATTATGGGGATTAGCTTATATCTTGCCAGCTACCGCGGCCTGCGAAAAAAACGCTTTCGTCAACGCTTATTCTTGCTGATCTTTTATGCCGCTCTGGTGAGTTTTGGCAGCTGGACAATGTTTCCTAATGCCATGATACAGTTTGGTATTTTACATTTTATCGCCGTTGCCAGTGTACTCGGGCTGCTATTTATCCGGCTTGGCATTGTTAACCTGTTTTTGGGAATAACATTAATTATTCTCTCGCAGGTGATCCATCTACCGATATTTGATCAACCCGCCTTACAGTGGATAGGCTTTACGACTCACCTACCGATTGCGGTTGATTATGTTCCACTCCTACCCTGGTTTGGCGTAGTGCTCATCGGTTTGTATTTAGGACAAGTTTTATCACTGCGCCCCAAAAAATCTGTTTTAATTCAATGGCGGGCTAAACACCCAATTAATAAATTACTATCCTTAGGCGGACGATATAGTTTGCATATTTATATGCTTCATCAACCCCTATTTCTTGGAATACTCTATATAATAACGCTCATAATTTCATAAATAAGCTCATAAATTAGCACTCGCTGTGAAAAAATACTGCACAAAAAATTCCGCAAAACTCATTACACCGAAAAATAAAATCGGGCTTGTTTTATTTTTTTCGGCTTTATTACCGTTATCGCTTTTCGCAGCCGAAGATCCTCAGTGTAAAAATTCTAAAAGTGCTCATAGCAGCAACACCTTTGCAACAGATGGCAAAACACATTTGCAGTCAGACAGTGTGACATTTAATGAAAAAGATATTTCCCGTTTTAGCGGCCATGTTGTCATTCAGCAAAAAGACAAGCGCATTGAAACAGATCAGGCAGAATACAAAAAAGAAACCGAACAGGTACAAGCCAAGGGTAATGTAAAACTTGTTACAGAAAGTATTAAAATTAACAGTGATTCTGCCGATTTTAATTTAAAGTCTGACCATGCAGTATTGCAAAATGCCCAATACCAAATGTTAGATAGCCGTGCCCGCGGCAAAGCAGATAAAATAGAGATCAATAATGAAGACGGAACCATTACCCGGTTAGATAACGCAACCTACACAACCTGTCAGGCTGGCAACACAGACTGGCTGCTCAGCGCGAATAATATTACGCTAGATAGTAAATCCCGACAGGGGCATGCCAGCCATGTTGTGATTCGATTTAAAGATGTCCCCTTTTTCTATTTTCCCTATTTACGATTCCCCTTAGGTGAAGAACGATTGTCGGGTTTTTTATTTCCCTCCTTTAGTAATTCAAACTTACACGGCACCGAAATTGTTGTGCCTTATTACTGGAATATTCATCCGCAACTGGACGCTACGATAACACCGCATAATCTGTCTAAACGCGGACTTTTATTGCAGTCTGAATTTCGTTATCTCACAAAAAATACAAAAGGAACAATGTATTCCGAGTATTTAAATAACGATAAAATTTTTAAAGATAACCGTGAACGCTTTCAATGGCAGCATCAATCAACCCCGCAAGCCGGCTGGCAAACCAGACTGGACTATAATTATGTTGCAGATGCCGAACACCTTAATGATTTTGGTAAAAACTTAAACAGTACCAGCACCACCTACCTGACTCGTGCAGCAGACCTTATATATAACAGTCCAAACTGGTTACTCAATATAAAAATGGAAAATAATCAGATACTCAGCGGTACGAATCCTTATACACGTTTACCGCAAATCACATTAAACTCGCGTTATGCTCAAAAAGACAATGCCATTAATTATAAATTACAAACTGAAGCTGTTCGCTTTGAGCATATTGATTATAAAGTCATCGGTCAGCGATTCCATATTAAACCTGAAGTGTCTTATCCACTACGAACAACAGCCGGTTTTTTAGAGCCTAAATTATCACTGCAATATACAAATTATAATTTGCAACAAACCGTGACAGAAAAAAAACTCTCGCGCACAATCCCGACCTTTAGTTTAAATAGTGGTTTGTTTTTTGAACGTGATAGTCAACTTTTTAACTCATCCTATATTCAAACACTTGAACCACAGTTGTTTTATGTTTATGTGCCTTATCAGGATCAATCTGCATTACCTGTTTTTGATACTTCGGCATATGCTTTTAATGTGAATCAGCCTTTTCTTGATTATCGTTTTAGTGGTATAGACAGAATTGGCGATGACAACCGGCTAACCTCAGCCCTGGCCACCCGTTTTATTAATCAAAAAAGCGGTAAAGAAGAATTTATGGCGCGCGTTGGACAGGTTTATTATTTTTCTGATCGCAAAGTTCAGCTCCCCGGAATAGCCACTGATAGCAACAGTCGTTCAAACCTGATTGCGGAGTTTAAATTACAGCCAAATAATTTTAGTATCTCTTCACAACTCGAATGGGACCCTGTTTCAAAACAAAACGTCACCAGCAGTAGCTTGCTTGGTTATCAATATAAAAAGTTTAGCCTCAATATTGCCCAACGTTACCAGCGCAATGCACTTGAAACGCGCGAAGTGAAAATAAACTGGGAGGTTAATTCTCGCTGGAAGCTACACAGCTCAAGCCTGTTCGATCTTAGAAATAATCATATTATCGAAAATTTATTTTCCATCAAATATGATAGTTGCTGCTGGGGACTCAACCTGACCACAAAAGAACGTTATCTCAGCAGCTCACAAATCGACAGGGGAATTTACCTCGAGCTGGTTCTCAAAGGACTCGGCGGATTTGGTATAAAGCAATAAAGCTAAAACCTTGAAACATGGGTATATAGCCCATATTCTGGTACAATTCGCAGCTTATTATTCAGGTTTCAGGGTTTTTCACATGCGCAGTTTTTCTTTATTCAGTTTACTTTTCTTACTCATGCCTGCCACTCAGGTCGTTGCCAAACCGTCCGTTATTCCTCTCGACAAAATTATTGCGATTGTTAATGATAATATCATTACCCAAGTCGAGCTAAATGACCGAATTCAACTTATCAGTCAGCAACTTAAACAACGTGGCAACCAGCTCCCGCCGGTCGATACGATCCGAAAGCAGGTGTTGGAACGCTTAATTCTTGAAAAAATCCAACTGGAAATGGCTAATAAGACCGGTATTCGTATTAATGATGAAATGGTCAATCGCGTTATCGCCAATATTGCCAATGAAAATCGCCTCTCGATGGAGCAATTTCGACAAGTATTAGAAAAAGATGGCTACAAATTCAGTGATTTTAGAGAAAATATTCGTCGTGAGATCACAATCTCCCGCTTGCGCAAAATGCGGGTCGAAAATAGCATTAATATTTCCGAGCAGGAAATCGATAATTTCTTAAATCAGTACTCTGCTCAAAATTCCAATGACGAAGAGTATCACTTACGGCACATATTAATTGCGACTCCCGAAGCCGCAACTCCGCAGCAAATCGACAAAGCTCGCGCAAAAGCACAAAAGATAGTTGCCGAAATTAAAAACGGTGCTGATTTTTCTCAAAAAGCAATCGCTTATTCAAATGATGAGCTGGCATTAAAAGGTGGTGATTTAGGCTGGCGAAAAGCTGCGCAACTACCTACCTTGTTTACTGCTCTCGTCAGAAAAATGAAAAAGAATGATGTTGAAGGCCCGCTGCGTAGTGCCAGTGGATTTCACATTATCAAAATGGAAGACAAACGTAGTGACTCAAAGAAACATATTATTAATCAAACCTTAGCAAGGCATATTTTAATTCGTCCGACGGAAGTACTTAGTCGCGAAGATGCGCGTTTAAAAATAAACCGTATCCTGCAACGCATTAAAAACGGAAAAGACTTTGCAAGCATGGCAAAAGCCTCTTCAGACGATAAAGCGGCAGCGGCAGAAGGGGGAAGTTTGGGCTGGGTCTCGCCCGGTACAATGGTTCCCGCATTTGAAGAAGAAATGAATAAACTTAAGCCCGGTGAAATCAGCAAGCCATTTTTAACACAGTTTGGCTGGCACATCGTTCAGGTTTTATCACGCCGTAAATTTGATAATACAAAACAGTTTCAACGTAGTCAGGCAATTAAACTTATCCGTAAACGTAAAACTGAAGAAGCCGTTCAGGACTGGTTACGTCGTTTACGTGCCGAGGCCTATGTTGACTACAGAACAAATAAATAATCATTCATGCGATTTGTTATTACGCCAGGTGAACCCGCAGGAATAGGCCCAGATCTTATTATTCAACTGGCACAAACGGCTCAGAAACATGAGCTGGTTTGTATTGCCGATCCAACAATGTTGCAGCTACGCGCTGAGAAACTGGGCTTACCGCTTACCCTGCTTTCTTACAATAAAAACAAAGCGCAAAAACAAACAGCCGGTTGTTTGACCGTTATCAACGAGCCACTAAGTGATCCTGCGGTTTGTGGTAGCGCCAATAAAGCGAATGCACAAAGTCTGTTAAATGCATTAAAACGTGCCGTAACAGGTTGCCTAAATAATGAATTTGCCGGTTTAATCACCGGCCCTATGCACAAAGGCATTATTAATGAAGCAGGCATTGCTTTTACCGGCCACACTGAATACCTTGCAGAACTCACCAATACAAAAAAAGTGGTGATGATGCTAACCGCGCCAGAGTCAAAACATCAACTTCGAGTTGCACTTGCCACCACTCACTTACCCTTGTCTGAAGTGAGTCATGCCATCAGTCAGGATAGTCTGAAAGATGTCATTCGCATTTTAAACCATGACATGAAAAAATATTTTGCATTAAATAAACCGCAAATTTATATTTGTGGCCTTAACCCGCATGCAGGTGAAGATGGCCATCTGGGTAAAGAAGAAATTGAAACCATCACGCCTGTTATCAATGAATTAAATGATTCCGGCTTTGACTTAACCGGCCCGCTACCCGCCGATACTTTATTTACCGAACCTTATCTAAAAAAAGCCGATGCGGTACTGGCCATGTATCATGACCAGGGCTTACCCGTTTTGAAGCATGTTGGTTTCGGCCGTTCAGTTAATGTCACTTTAGGCTTACCCATTATTCGTACTTCTGTTGATCATGGTACTGCTTTTGATCTTGCCGGAACAGGACAAGCCAGTAGTGGCAGCTTCAAATCCGCGTTAAACATGGCAATACAAATGGCAGAAAAAACACAGGCAAACGATCAACATGTCGCATAAACCACGCAAACGCTTTGGACAAAACTTTCTGCATGACAAAATGGTCATCCAGCGTATTGTAAATAGTATTAATCCACGTCAGGGAGATCGAATAGTTGAAATCGGCCCCGGTGAAGGTGCCCTAACCGAGCTGGTACTTGATAAAATCGGCACAATGGATGTTGTCGAACTCGACCGCGATTTAATCCCGTTACTAAAAATTCGTTTTGTTATAGAAGAAGGTTTAACCATACATCAGGCCGATGCATTAAAATTTAATTTTTGTCAGCTGCAACAAGGCGAAAAGAAATTACGCATTATCGGTAACCTGCCATACAATATTTCTACCCCGCTTTTATTTCATTTATTTGATAACAGCCATTGCATACAAGACATGCATTTCATGCTGCAAAAAGAAGTGGTCGATCGAATTGTTGCCAAACCCGGTGACCCGGCTTATGGTCGCCTCGGTATCATGCTGCAATATTTTTGTCATGCAGAATATGTTTTTACCGTAAAGCCCGGTGCATTTCGACCTGCCCCCAAAGTGGATTCTGCCATTGTGCGTTTAGTCCCCCACGAAAAGCCCCCCGTCGATATTAACAACTTTGACGAGTTCTCAAAAATAGTTAACTTCGCATTCACACAGCGCAGAAAAACCTTACGTAATATTTTAAAAGGAAAACTAGATGTCGAACAAATTGAAGCGCTTGGTATCGAACCCACTATTCGCCCGGAACGCTTATCACTGGCAGACTTTACTAAAATTTCTAATACCATTTGCAGTTAATCGCAAAGCATATCAAGCGGACTTGTGACCGTTACCCCCGGCTTATTCAACACATGGGTATAAATCATCGTTGTTGAGACATCGGCATGACCTAACAGCTCTTGCACCGTTCGAATATCATAACCATTTTCAAGTAAATGCGTAGCAAACGAATGACGTAACGCATTACAGTTTACCTTCTTTGTTATCCCGTAATAAAACATTCTTATAAAAAAACATTAAACCATTTAACGCCTGACTTTGAGTACTGCCAGACACTTTATTTCTAATAACAAGGTGTTCTATATAACGTGATATATGATCTGAGGTTAATTCAGCCGGATCCTGGAAAGAGTAAAAACCAATATAGCGTAACAACCAACCTAAATAAGCGCGCTCCGTACGAATAGAATAATGACGTACCCGTACCTGCGTTATAAAATTTTTAATATGTTCAGGAAAAAGCCTGTACACTTTTTTGTACAAGCTAGACTTCTTATTTTCGCCATCAAAATAAACCTATTTATCATCGACAGGATTCATTGGTTGATAATCACGAGCCAATGTAGAGTGTGAATTTGAAATGGAGTCATTACTTTTTGTGGACAGATATCCTTTTTTATTACTATTAATTTTTTTTCCACTGCGCCCACGGAAAGTCTTTAGCCCAATTCGTTTTAACCAAATCAATAAACAAAATCTTCAACGACAGAACCAACTGATTAAACTGCCATTCCTCAATATATGCATTTCTGCTTTTATCTTTCAGGTAATACTCAATATTTTCTATGGTATGAAGCGATAAACGCAGTTCATGATGATCTTTTATATAGCGCTCAACATGACGAACATACCACTTCGCAGAGGTATCTTTAACATTGTAACTCTTTGTTTAATTATATAATTATCCCAGAACCGGGACACAGATTGATCAACCATAATGCCACTCCTTAGCAAAAAATTAATGAAAAGCTCTTCCTGAGCTGATACGATTATGAACAATGAAAACAAAAAAACAAATCAAATATACAGATTCTGTCTATATCCGGAAAATTACAGAATCTGTCTATATAACTGTTATGTGTAAGAAATTAAACTGAGGTTATTAATATGTTTATGATTGAATACAAAGATATAGGCTGGTGGTATTGGCTTGTAACAGCAGGACTACTTACATACGGTGTATCAGGCAACTCCATAGGGTTTATGTTGGCTATAGGTCTTACCATATTTCAATTAATTCATTTCGTTATCCGCGAAAAAAGCATCACCAGTTTCCCTATACAAGTACGGTTTTGGTATTTAATACTGCTTATCGTTGCACTACCTGAACCTCTTCAATTGATATATTGGATACCAACAATAGGTACATGGGCACAGATAATATTCGGTTATTGCACAATGGCACGTTTGGTTTCTCTGTTGCCCTGGAATCACAATGAAAAAGTTTCGTTTTCCCTAGTGAAAAAAACATTTCTTTCGCGACCTGTCCGAGGAAGTGTAAAGCAAGGTTTTTCGGCAGCTGAACAAGCTTCAGAAAACACATAACAATACGCCTGTGAGGGACGCTGCGCCCCACAGCTTGGTCGTTATGTGTAAAAAATAAAAAAGGTAATATCGTGGAAACAATAATAAAAACAGCCGCTGGTGTCTTTTTAGCATTATTACTAATTTTTGTTGTCCGTATTGCTTATGTTAATTATGTAATGGACGAAATGAATAAATCTATTACTAAAATGACAAAAAACTATCAAGAAAATAGTCTTAAAATCATACAAGAACAACAAGCCAAAAAAGAAGAAAAGGAAATTCAAAAACAATTAAAAATCTTAGAAAGAGCGCGCAAAAAAGAATTAGAACACAATAAAGATCAAGCATGGTTTAAATATTATAAAGAACCAAAAGACTGCCAAGTTTATCAATCCGATGAACATATGGTTGAATGCACTAACAAAAGAATAAGAGCAAAAAGAAAGTTTGAAGCCCTATGGTCAAATAATGAAATATAAAACACATAACAAGTGCATCAAGAACATTCGCTTGTCGCTCATTGGGACTTTTAAAAGCGGTGCTCCGCTCGCACTTTTAAAAGCCCCTTATGCAAATCGTTATGCAGTTTGAGTAACGAACAACTAATGGGAATGAGTCACAATGGTAGATGATTTGAAAGAACCTGAGGCAGACAAATCTGAGCCACAACCGGAAATACAACGTCGTGTGCAGACGACAATGCACGGAACGAAACGTGCCGGTTTGCTGCTCAAGACTGGTCTGGAATTCTTCGGTCGCCACCCGTTGATCACCGGGGTCTTGGGTATTCTTGGCATAGTTGGACTATTTATTTCAATCCAGAGCTATAGAGTCGATAGAAGTGAGGCAAGAGAAACTACTTCTCAAATTGAGGAATTGCAGAAAGGCATAAATACGGTTGAAGCGAGAATTAGCGCTGCTTGCTCATCTCCTCCCTGCTGGACTCTTTCTCAAATCATGCGAGCATCGACAATCGGTCGCCCCAAAGATCTGTTAGACACCAAACTGCCCACGGCTGAATTTGTAAGAAACAATCAGTACCAATATCTGGTAGAAGGCTGCCGATTGTACGTTGAGTATCGTACAGCTGTAGTAAGCTACGTTTCCTCAGACTTATATCGTGTCGAGCGCACGAGTGAAGGAAAGTCCAATCGCTTTCCATGCCCATTTGAGATTCCGCAAATGCTACACGCAAGCTCATATCCGGGCATGGTGAATCAAGATAAATATTCAAAATCAAGCCACCCCGAGTTTCCGGATAGCAATATCAATGTAAAAGTGCAGGATCTGTTTAGGCTAGGTGGAACTGATGTCAGGATATCTAACGCTTGCATCTACTGCGGCAATTACGCCGATCCATATGTCGAATTGCTTATGCCAGGGTCTCATGCTGCGGACTTCATGGATACCTATCTTTACGTTGGCTCATCAAGGTTTCAGGATGAATCGTCATACAGTCAATGGAAAACAATGAAACTAAATCTTGTATCTGCTGGGCCAACTCCGGAAGACAGTTGGGATGTGCAAACGACCGATCACTGTCAGAGGAACGTTTATGAGGATATGGTGCCTTTGCTAAAATTTAGCGTCGAGCGTGTTGGAATCGGTCGTGGTCAACGAAAATGGGGTGGACCTTCCGTATTATTTTGTCAGTGATGAATTCACAGTGGAAAAAAGGAGTGAATCGCTTGCATAACAAATCGCTGCAGGTGACGTTTGACCCGCCGCCCATTTTTGCTGGCGCAAAAACGGCCGTCGCATCAAGCGCACCTGAGCTCAGGCGTTAGATTTAAAAAATGACAATAAACATTCCATTACCACCAGAAATATCTGAATCTCAGATAGATGAATGCAGAAAAAATAATGACTACTGCCCAATTATGTTTGAGTGGTTTAAATATGTTGGAGAAATAGCAAATTATTTTTCGAATATTCAATTAGCCTCTCCAGCAATAAAAGACATACCAAAAATTCATCATTCAGTTCTTATCGGGCTACTTAATAGGTGTTCAAGGTTGATTTTATCTAATGTTGTTTTATCACATGAAGGGCTTTTTGGAGAAACAACATCAATCATTGATCGTTCAATATTTGAATCAGCTGTCAAATTATCATGGCTCTGTAAAAAAGGAACTGAAGACAGTTTTAATCGTTTAATAGCCGAAGGTCTAAAAACTGAGGTTGAATTCAAGAAAAAGATAAATAGAAATATTGAAATTCGTGATGGGAAAAAACTACCAGTCGAAGAACGAATGTTAACTTCCATTCAAAACTACTTTAATAAAAGTGGGCTCACTGAAGAAGAAATATCAAATTCAAAGAGACTGCCTAATCTTGCTCAAATGATACAAGACATAGGTCATGATCGTCTCTCCTATATTGTTGGGCAAAAGATTGGTTCCCATCATATTCACGGAACATGGGTAAGTCTATGGTTTCACTACCTTGAAGAAAAGGATGGAATAATAAAACCTAGAGACCACAACTGCGAAACCCATATTAATCAGTATGTATATGTATCGCTTGCGGTACTAGGTGCAATAATTGATTATATACATTATATTTGTATTTCAGAAAATGACTCTGTAGCTTTATCTGATGCACCCCAAGCAGTAAGTGAAGAAATCAAAGAATTATTTTTAGAGGTTAAAGGTTCAGATTATGCTGTTGTATAAAAATATAACAAGACAATTAAGCCGTTCGCTGCGCTCTCTGGGACTTTTAAAAGCAGTGCTCTGCACACACTTTTAAAAGCCCCTCATCTTAATCGTTAGCAATCAAATCAATCTGACCTTTTTTTTATATTCTAAAAGCAGACCGTAAAACAATCATCAGTTCATTAAAGAATTAGCCTAGCAAGTAAATATGAAGGAAGAAACAAGATATGGAAAATTCAGATACACCTAACATTTTCGACAAAAATAATGCGAAATCGTATGATCAACAAAGAGCTATATTGAAGCCGATTAAAGATGCTCTCCACTTGTGTATGAGAATGATATTTTTGGAACTACCAGAAGATGCTGAAATTTTATGTGTTGGAGCAGGAACAGGAGCCGAGTTAATATATCTTGCAGAAGCATTTCCTAAATGGAAATTCACTGTCGTTGAACCAGCATCTAAAATGATGACGCTTTGCTATAAGGAAACAGAAAACCATGGCATTGTCTCACGGTGTACATTTCATGAGGGCTATTTAGAAACACTTTCTAATAATAGCCAATTTGACGCTGCAACAAGTATTTTAGTTTCCCATTTTATAGTTGATAACGATAAAAGAGCTCAATATTTTTCTAATATTGAAAAAATCATTAAACCCGGTGGATACTTGATTAATGCAGATTTAAGTGCAGATATGCAAAGCTTTAATTATAATGAACTTTTGAATGTATGGGTAAACATGCACAATTATGCCGGAATGCCGGCAAATATTGAATCATTTGGACATAATGTGGCGGTGCTTTCTACAGAAAAAATTGAATCTATCATTATAGCCGGTGGTTTCGTGAGCCCTGTTTTATTCTACAAAACATTATTTATTCAAGCTTGGTACTCTAAAGTAAAAGCTTCAGGTTTAACTTAAAATTTAGCATGACAACAAATACAGATTGATTAATGCTACAATGAGAAATTTATAAAATTTGTATTGACTACAATAAAAAACATTATAAAAGGTAAAGTATGAAAAAAAGATTATTTTATTCACCGTGGTTATTTTTTATAGTATTTATACTTACCGCTTTAATAATGACACTGTATGAAACTATAAAAGAACTAATTTTCAAAGGCTCATTAACACCCTGGCAATCTCATACCATTACAATTCTTATGACAGCAGCAATTGCCACATTCACTGCTTCTTTAATGCACTCATGGGTATTATCAATATCGCTAAAAGAAAAAGAAGTTAATGCAAAAGAGCAGGCATTAGCCTCGTTTGAACTAACGCTGACAGCGGTAAATCATATTGTTAACAATGTCCTTAATTATCTTCAGCTAGTTAAAATTGAGGTTGATAACGAGGGAAAAATACCGGAAGGTACGTTAAAACTACTAGAAGAGAGCATTGCTGAATCCAGCCAACAAATGAAAATATTAAACAGAATACAACATCCTTATGACCCTGAAAGTTATAAAGCCATATATCCTAATAATGCATCTAAAACATAGAACATTCAAACTATTTAAATCTCGCTTGCTCAGAGCTTGTTTGTGACATCAGAAGAATTAAAATGAGATGGAAAAATAAAGCTTAGAAATATTTAACAATATTTATTGTAACGCTTATAATCATTAATCCGGAAATGACACAGCTTGCGTTTTTTATTGATGCCATTGGCTTGGATATATTTTTAATCTTGCTAGGAATTCAGTTCCTTACGTTACCATGTATGTTTTTTAATATGAAAATCAAGCCTGAGTTTTCATATATTATAACTTTATTCTCCAGACACCTATTAGTCTCTTCATGGAAAAACATTAGAGAAAAACCAGAGGAACTGGTATTAACTGCACCAAGTCCTGCAGCCCTCATGCACACGATCGTTTTTCTGGTGGCAATCAGCATGATGTTCAACATACATTAGACTTTCAATAGCTTATATTTCTTAAAACTTTGAAATATTAGATATGCTATATGCATGTCGCTTGTATATATTTTTTAAAAATAAAGGGTAACTACCATTACAAGTTAAAATTGATTGTCATCCCCCCTCTTACCATAGTTTATTTATTAACATCCATCACGCTGCCAGATTCTCGCATATAAATGATATTTCCCAGATAATCCCTCTCATTGTACTTAGTAAACTTTTAACCGATACTATATTACACAATATCGTATAGTTTAATTTTAAACCAGGATATTAAATATATGCTGACACATAAAGAAGCTCAAAAATTCTATGATTCTTTTGGTAGAAAGCAGGATAAACAATTCTACGAAGAATCTGCGTTAAATGAACTAATCACTCACAGTAATTTTTCTGAAGCAAAAAATATTATTGAATTTGGCTGTGGAACGGGAAAATTTGCCTCGAGGCTATTGAAAGATATTTTACCCGATAATTGTCATTACTTAGGAATAGACATTAGTCAAACAATGATTGATTTATGCAAAAAAAACATACAACCCTATTCAGAACGTTCGAAATGCATAAAAATTAACGGTGAAACTGTTATAAATGCCGCAGATCAAACTATAGACCGGTTTGTCTCGACATATGTACTGGACTTGCTTTCTGAAAATGACAGCATTACATTACTAGATGAAGCACATAGAGTACTTTTACCTGGCGGTTATTTATGTCTTGCAAATTTAACTGGTGGCATTTCACTCTTTTCGCATTTTGTGGAAATTATCTGGAACACTTTATACAAATTAAAACCCGCTATTACTGGTGGCTGTCGTCCGATTCACTTAATGAAATATTTATCCGGCAACAAATGGCAGATTATTCATCACAATGTCATTGTGTCTTACGGAGTTCCATCAGAAGTTATTATTGCCAGACGAATTTAATCATTTATATCATCTTACAATAACTAACTTATAAAAGAGCTGTTCAATTGAAATTTAATCCATAATTGTTTCTGTTTATTTTTGTCGCACTTTTTTCACACCAGTATATGCAAAATCCGATTGTGGAGAAAAGGGACTTTGGTTACAGGTATTAGGTTCGGGCGGCCTGGAGCTTGACGATGGCCACGCATCGAGCAGTTATCTTATTTGGCATAACGGTAAGGCAAAACTTCTTATTGATATGGGTAGCGATAGTCTGTTTCAATTTGAACAAAGTAGCCCATTATTAAATGACCTCGATGCCATTCTATTGAGTCATCTACATGTTAATCACAGTAATGATTTACCTGATTTAATTAAAGCCTCATTTTTTTCTGCCAGGAATCGTGACATATTTATATGGACCTAACGGGAATGACATCATGCCTTCTATGAAAAATTTTGTGTATGATTTATTGGAGAAAAAGGTGCGTATCAATATTTAAACAGTTAACTTAATAGTAGCGAGAGCTATCGTTTATTAGCGTACAATATAAAAGCAACTGGCAAGAAGGGACAACGAATTAAATCCTCTTCTCTTTTTCAGTTAACTGCTGTTCCTGTGCATCATAGCCCAATCCCCGCTCTTGCCTGGCGAATACAAATCTCAGGAAAGGTCATAGTCTTTAGTGGAGACATGAATAATGATAATAATACATTGACCAGCTTAGCCAACAAGGCCGATATATTAGTTACACATCATGCTATAGCAGAAGGTACAAGTGGTGTTGCACGTAATTTGCATATGCCGCCTTCAGAAATCGGTAAAATTGCAGCAAATGCACAGGTAAAAAACTGGTGCTTTCACATCGCATGAAGCGCACTATTGGAAAAGAAAAAAATCTAGAACATTCGAGCATTATAATATTAAATAATATTTATTATTAGCATAGAATCACCACATCTATTCTGGCTGCTTTTATTATATAACCATGAACTCAGGTATCATCGTATTGTCATGTTCTAGTACATGACAATACATCATGCATACTGAAATAGTATCATTAGGATTACCATATAATCAGTGTACTTGCATAGTACGAGTAAATATCTATTTACATTCAGAAATCATGTTTAATTAATTTTCGAATAATTAAGTTGTGTGCTTTAAGTTACATAACTATTTTAAATAATACTGTGTAATGTGAATCAGTTCACAACTGAAAAAACCTGTTTGCAACAAACAGGTTATATTATAAATAAAAATTTTCGTAGCTTATTCCAAATCATATTGGTTAAGTATTAGGGAGAAGAATAAAAGGGATTTATTTTAAATTACAAAAAATCAAACTTCTTGTTTTCTGTCGTTCTCGTTCTTGCTGTTCCCGCTTATTTCTGGTGATAAGAACCTGGTAAAAACAATAATCATTTTATTACCAAAGGGGGAGTACCATGAAATATCTATCACGGCTGTTTGCTATAGTGTTTATTACACTCTATGCATCTATCGGCTTTAGCGCAGGATTTACACCTGTTAATGATCATCACTGGAATAAAAATGCCGTAAGAAAAGTTTTACACACCTTTGCATTTGGTGGCTTTGCCAGCGATCAACAAATTCACGATTGGGCTCATATGCCGGCTAAATCAGCCATTGCCGAAATGCTGACTTTTGACCCAGTTAACTCAAAACTGTCTCCCGCCGAAGATGCTTCTGCAAATTATGCAGACAGCCTGAAATCATTACAGGAATACTGGGGAGATCCACTATCGAGCAGCCCGGTCAATCAGGACAAATGGCGGCAGTACTCCTTTCTTACCACAAGACCAGATGGAACAACCACGAATTTAAGCACACAAAATTTAAAAAATACCTGGATGCAGGCAACCAATACACATGGTATTAATCCTTTTTTACATCGTGTCGGCTTGTATCTGACTAACTACAATATGTCGATTCGTGCTTCTAAAACCCGTGCAGCCTTGTTTCGTAAATTTTATGACCAAACAATTCTTGATTTAGCACGCTCCGCTCGAGGCGAAATTAACTTTTTCGATCTTCTGGCGGATGGAGCTTCCACTGCTGCTGTCTCACGAGCTTATCGCCATATGTACAACCGTTATGTGAATAATCGTTTTTATGGTAACGATGATTTTGCCCGTGAATTTCATCAATTATTCTTTAAAATACAAGGTGTAACGGAAACTGGTACGACTGACAAACCCGGACAGGCTTACCATGAAAACGTCACCATCGAACATACCGCATGGCTACTGACTGGCATGAATTTAACTCGACAAATTAATGCCTTCGGCTCAACTGACTCTGTTGACTGGCTGTTATTTCCAATTGATTTTTACAGTGCGAACAATGTTAGAAACCACCATACCGATTGTTTAGAGATTTATAACTCTGCCTTACAAACGCCAAATATATGTGGTGCTACAGCAAAAGATAAATTATTTAACCTTGCTCAGGTAGCCGGTTACCATCAGGAAAGTTTGAATAATATGCCGGTCATTATCATTGACCACTTTGCTGATGATAATCTTGATGATGAAAAACGGAGTATTATTCGGCAAGCATGGATTGAACAGGAGCCGAAAGACTTACTTGCATTTATCCGCTCATATGCAATATCAAAGACCTTCCATAAAAAAGGAACATTTAAATATCATAATGCTTTTGATCGTAACTTAATTACTCAAAATAAAAATACGCTAACAAACGAAGAAAGTTTTTCTCGAAAAAGATCTTTGTTTTCGCAAATGAGAATAGAGGGTGCTGAAATTTTCCAGCCTGCACATGATGTTTTTGGCGGGCAAACTGGTTTACAGGCAGCAAACAATCCTAATATTTTTAAAGCCGCATATAGCCGTAATGTTCTCAACCCGAATGTATTAGGTGAAGTAGAACGCACTTATACCGATGCTGCCGGCAACATTAAAACATGGAGTAAAAATTGGGGAAGTGTTGCCCCCTACAAAGACGGTGCTTTTCATGTGAAAAAAGTTGCCGGTTGGTTATGGCAACGCTTTATTGCCGACGGTGAAAGAAACTTTGATATACAGGCGAAAGCTCAAGTCTATTCCATGCTAGCCCGTGGTGTCGATTTTGGTTATCTGGCAAGCATTGCCTATCCGGGCATTTATACTGCAGATCAAACTTTCACCTCGAATGAAATCGATAATAATCCTGATCTGCATACGCTTTATCATAATATTAAAAATGACATTATTGATTTGGAAAATGTTGATCCGGCAATAAGAAAAAAAGCCAATGCCAATATTGGATTAGCCGTTAATTTTATTACCGCAACACCTTATATGTTTGCGCTGGAGGGAAAATAAAATGAAAAGAAGGGATTTTATTAAAAATATATTCTATACAAGCTCGGCGGCAAGTATTGCCGGAACCGCATCGATGGTGCCTTTTAGTAATGCCTATGCAGATAAACGCTATGGCCAGTTTTTTGCCCGGACACTTGTTGATGTTATGTTACTCGGTGGTGCAGATTTACGTTATATGCTTGTACCTCACCCGGATGAAGTCACAACAAAAGCATATGCTGATAAATTTTGGGAAAAACGCAAAAGTCTGTACAACACCTATGACAATGTTAATAAAGTAACGCTTAAATATTCCAGTTATGCAGACTTATGGAATGGTGATAGCACACAACCACTTTTAACACCTCAATATGATATGGCAGAATACAATGGCTTTAAATTCGGTTTCCATAAAAAAGCAAACTGGTTAAAAGACGAGTTTGTTAAAGGTAATGTTGCTATTGTATGTAATGTTTATGGCTCAACCAATCGCCGTCATGATCATTCACAATTAATCATGCACACAGGTGATCGCTCTACCAATCAGTTTGTTTATGATCGCGACGGTTGGGGAGGAAGATTAGCTGGTGTAATTGGAGCAAATGCCAATGTTGTTCCCGTTAGCACAGGTGTCCCTCCCTTTGCCAACACAACAAATCCGGCCAATCGTCTTGATCAGGTTGTTCACGTAAAAGACAGCCGCAATTTTGCTTTACCAAAAGGAAATTCTAATCCAACCTCTGCACAAAGTATTCTTGGGCGTTCACTAAAAGCCTATTATGAGAAACATGGAGAAGAGATTGATACTAAAATAGCCAATGGTGATTTACCTGCAAATTGGCCATATAAGAAATTCATACAACATGAACGGTCTATTCGTACCTTTGGTGATGCTTTTAAAGCTCGACTCGATGCAGTATTACCAAATCCTTTGTATTCTTTTACTCTTCTCTCAAGAAGAATTAAAAACAAAAGTTTTGGACTACAATGCCGAAATTTATTCGAAAGTATTATTGGTTCAGATATTTTAAAACTTCGTACCGCTTATATGGAACATACCAGCTGGGATACGCACCATTCAGAAAAAACACGTATTGAAAATAATCTTTCCGATGTGTTTGGTAGTACTGGCGGTTTATCAACATTACAAAAGGAACTGCGTAATATTGATGGTGCCAATGAAAGTCTGGTCTATGTCTTTACCTCGGATTTTGGACGCCAGATATCTGCGAATGGTTCTAACGGAACGGATCATGGTGAAGGTACTTATATGATTCTGGTTGGCGAAGAAGTTAATGGTGGGGTGTATGGGGAAATGTTTCCTCAATCCGAAATTACACCAGACACTAACAATAAAACCCGCTTTGATAAACAAGGGGCCGATATTGAAGGTAAAACTTCTTTTGAACATGTACTTTCTAAAGCCTGTGACTGGGTACAAACAGAGGCTGGATCAAGCGTCTTTCCGCAAATGCAGCCAGGTGGAACCTTACCCCCGCTTGAAGCAAATGTTGATCTGGCAACTTTATTTAACCCCGGCTACAAAATTATGGGCGAGGTAAAAGTGATAAATACTACCCGCCATCTTCGTGGTGTTACTATTACGGCCGCTAATCAGGCCGGAGTCACTAAAACGACAAAAACTAATGGCTTTGAGCATTATGATATTGACGGTGTTTCAAGTGATGTTTACCTTGTTACTCCGAGTAAAAAATATTTTACTTTTAATCCAGCCAACCAATTAGTTAATGTTAACAAGAGTGATGTCATTGGGACTGATTTTAGTGCCATTCCACAACTTCATATTTCCAGTATTTACTATAATGCTGCATATTGGGGGGATAGGAGTAAAAGACTAATATTAATTGGAGGTTATAACTTTGTTCCCGGACAAACTCAGTATTCAATTGGCGGCGCTGCGCCATTAAGTATTGGTAGTGAGTCGGCAAGCTATGTCTGGCTGTATTATCCTTTATCTGCAAGTGGTGAACTGGTTATTACAACCCCGACAGAAAGCTATACTCATCCTGTATTAATACAAAGTCTATAAATCAATATATTGCCACTTCTTTAACCTAAAGAAGTGGCAATATCCATTTTTTGTGATTTAAAACACAGAGACACCACTTTCCTCTTAAATTTTTCTCATTTTAGCCGCTATTAATATACGATGAGTCATTCTGCGTTTATTAATTATGAATTTTGAAGGCAAAGCACAATCCCTGCTTACCTTTCGGGTTGGCCCGGTGCTATGCTGTGCCCCCAGTTTGCCCGTACGCAGCATAATTACCCCCCCTAAACTCACTCATCCTCCCGGTAGCGACTCTTCACAACCGGGTATTTTTAAACATGGTTCACACATTGTAAAAGTACTCGATTTAAGGCAAAAATTTGGTATTGAAAAAGACCAGCATGTTCATCCGGGTAACCTGATAGTAACCATCTTTGAAGAACAAGGCTTTGCATTTTGGGTGGATCAAATTCTTGATGTCTTTGATTTCCCATCAGAAGGCTGGGGAGATTTACCCCCCGCTATACCCCGTGGCGTTTTTAGCCGAACATTATTACTCAATAAAAAAATACATCTTTATTCAGAATTTGAAAAACTGGCAACGATTAATGATCTTGGCTATCTCAAGCACTATATCCAACAGCTTACTCAAAAAGAAAACCATGCTGAATCAGATAACAAAATTAAGCCCAAGCATAGTACAGCAATTAACAAAACACGCATTGATACGAAAATACAAAATAATAGTGAAGAAATAGTAAAAACAAATACAGTACCGGTTATACCATTAGACAAACCAACAATAGAAAAGAAAACCGCTGCGACAACTCATACAGCAATTAAAAACACACCTGTTTCTGAAGTAAAAGTAATGTCAAAGAAAGAACAGCCGGGTATTAAAAATAAATTTCATAATAAAACACCAGAAATAAATCAACCTGTTCTAAAATCACCCATTACAAAAGAAAGAACATCTATAATTACACCTAAATCTTCTAGTGCTTCAATATTACCGAGCTCATCAGAAACAACTATTTTTAGTCAAAAAACAAATAACCCGCCTCGTAAGCCAGTTAAACCAAACCCGTTGCAGGAGAGCAATAACCAAAGCAACAATGATAATAATGAAGATGAAAGTTCATTATTCATATTAGTTTTTTTCTTTGTTTTATTATTTGGTTCTCTCGCAGCAGGGTATTATTTTTTAATTTACGAAGAAACTACCCCGATTAAAGAATATAAAACACCATATATCACTACTCCCTCTCCGGATATTTACAAGACTAGCCCATTAAAAAATGAAAGTATAAATACTCAGCAGGTAATAGATAGTCCTATAGCAACACAGCAAGCGGAGGAAAATATAGAAATTATAAAAGAGGAATCTGAGCAGAAAAATCTTCCATCTATTATGGAAAAAGAAAAAATAGCACAAGTAAAAATAGAAGATATGAATTCAGAGATAATAAAACCGGTTAAAGAATATCGTGCCGATATCATTAAACAGGAAAATGAAATTACGATTACATTACATCAATCACCAGATGAAGATAATAATACAAGCAGTGAAGTCGTCACAGAAGAACCGGCTATAAAAGAAGAAGTAATCACTGACGATAAATTGACCACAATAAAAACTCAACCCGTTGAAACGCCCCCAACGGAAATCCATGCCCCCCCGGCCCGTAAAGAGAGAGTGGTAAAAGAGATAATTCATATTGTTGTAAAAGGCGATACTTTATGGGCGATTGCAAAAAAATACGTAAATAATCCTTTTCTCTACCCAGAGCTTGCCCGATTGAGTAATATTAAAAATCCACATCGTATCTATCCCGGTAACCGGGTTCGAATACGTTTTATCAAAAAATAGTACATTTTATACTCAACAATAAACAAGGACGCTCTATGCTGACTGTGGCAGATTTACCCCCGCATGCATTGCAGAATTTACTCAATCCTTACAAGATTTTATTGGAAGTCGTCCCTGATTCTGCCCCTATTCCAGGTAGTTTTTGGGGAGATTCCGAAGCAGGAATTATCAAAAATACGCTCTATGTCTGGCCCCAGACACCCGTTCATTCCGCATTACACGAGGCCTGTCACTATATTTGTCTTGATTCTGCACGCCGTCATGAGCTCGACACCGATGCAGGAGGTGACTATGACGAAGAAAATGCCGTTTGTTATTTACAAATTCTCCTCGGCGCTAAACTTTCCGGATGTTCTGCCGATACATTAATGAAGAACATGGACAGCTGGGGTTACAGCTTTCGTCTTGGCTCGGCATTTGCTTGGTTTCAAGAAGATGCTGAAGATGCCCGGCAGTGGCTATTACGTGAAAAGTTGATTGATATTCAAAATGTCCCCAGCGGACGATTGCGCACTTAAAGGAAAGTAACATGGCTTTTGACAATATTAATAACTACTTTGAAAAACTTGTTTTTGATGTCATTCAAAGCAAGTTAAATGAAATAGACAACGATGAAGATTTTTTAGGAGATATCGCTTGCGTTGCTCTCAACCAGCTTCCTGCACGTTATGTTCGACATAACGTTGATATGGTTTTTTACATGACAGGAGAAGAGAGAGAGCAAAATCAAATTCTCGTTGAAGATGCAGTCATTATGGCAATTGATTATGTAAATAAACATCGCCATAGCAAACGTCCTGAAACGATTAATCAATAAACCTAGTTGAGAATTTATGTCAGAAAATAATCCTGTTTACGATACCCGTGTAGAAGTACAGGCAAATTATGTCGTTGAACAATCAGAACCTGATGAACAGCGTTTTGTTTTTTCTTATACTGTTACAATTGAGAATCATGGTGACATTCCTGCCAAACTATTAAGCCGTCACTGGTATATTACTGATGCCGATGGCAATGTTCAGGAAGTTAAAGGTGATGGTGTTGTTGGTGAACAGCCGCACTTAAAGCCCGGAGATGGTTTTCGTTACACGAGCGGTACAATTTTAAAAACGCCGGTAGGCAGCATGCATGGTTCTTATCATATGCTTGCTGACGACGGCACAGAATTCGATACCCCGATTGCACCCTTTTCGCTTTCAACTCCGAATACATTACATTAACACTTGCCAGTAATGTCTATTTACTAGACACTATCGGCTATGGCAACGTACGCAATAGGTGATCTGCAGGGCTGTTATGATTCTCTGCAACGATTACTTGATAAAATAAAATTTGATGAATCGAATGATACGCTATGGCTAGCCGGTGATTTGGTCAATCGCGGGCCTGATTCACTTTCTACTTTACGTTTTATAAAATCACTCGGTGATCGAGCGGTAAGTGTTCTTGGTAATCATGATCTTCATTTACTTGCCATCGCCTATGGTGTCAAAACAACTCGCTCACCCGACTTACAACGAATTTTAAATGCTGAAGATAAAGATGAACTGCTTTTATGGTTAAGCCGGTTACCCTTACTTCATCATGACGTTGTTCTTAATTTTACACTCACACATGCCGGTATTTATCCTCTGTGGAACTTAAAACAGGCAAAGGACTATGCCACTGAACTGGAAGAAACGCTTAAGAATAATCTGGCTGAATTTTTAAATAATATGTATGGTGATAAGCCGGATCAATGGAGCGAGTCATTAACAGGATTTGAACGCTTACGTTTTATTTGTAATTGTTTTACCCGTATGCGATTTTGCAAAAATAATGATGCTTTAGATTTTAGTAGTAATGGGGCACCCGGAACAATTCCTGAAAATACCTTACCCTGGTTTGAGGTTCCCGGACGAAAGACAAAAGATGAAAGAATTTTATTTGGACATTGGTCTACACTGGGTCAGGTTAAAAAAGAAAATATCTATCCGCTCGACACAGGTTGTGTTTGGGGCGGGAAATTAACAGCATTACGTTTAGATACTCAAACACCGCAATATACTAGTATAGATTGCCCAAGTTCTGCTAATCCGGCAGATTATATTAAATAATTTATTTTTTTCTGTCTAAAATAATAAAGCTGTGTGCATAGCGGTTTTTATCATCTTTTTTGTGATTGATTTTTTCAATTTTATTCCAGTCTTTATTATTAATTTCCGGAAACCATGCATCACCTTCTAATTCTGCCTGTACGAAAGTTAAATATAACCTGTCTGCTTTAGGCAACATCTGTTCATAAAATGATGCACCACCAATGATCATCACCTCATCAACATCACCCGCAGCTTTCAATGCCTCGTCAATCGAATGAACAACAATGCTGTCTTCTGCCTGATAAGATTTATCTCGGGTAATTATAATATTCGTTCGGCCCGGTAGTGCCCTGGCACCAAAAGACTCGAACGTTTTTCGTCCCATGATGATCGGTTTACCCATCGTATTTTGACGAAACCATTTCATGTCGTTCGGTAACTTCCAGGGCAACGTATTTTTAATGCCAATGACTCTGTCTTCGGTCATTGCTGCGATCATGGATATTTTCATTATTAAAAAAACCTATATTAAATTTATCTGAACATCAGATGAAGTTAGGGCATGAAATTGGTGGAGTTAAATCAAGACCGTCTGCCACAAGGCAAGGTTTGCTCCAGACAATCCTACTGTATGTCCGGAGATATTTAACTTAAACCGCAACCATCCCTTTAATATGCTCATGCGATTCATAACCTTCCAATTCAAAATCATCAATAGTAAATTCAAAGATGTCTTTTATTTTTGGATTTATTTTCATTGTGGGTAATGGAAATACGTCTCGACTTAACTGTAATTCAGTTTGTTCCATATGATTAGAATATAAATGTGCATCACCTAAAGTATGCACAAAATCACCTACTTCTAAATCACAAACCTGGGCAATCATCATGGTCAACAAAGCATAAGAAGCAATATTAAAAGGAACACCAAGAAAAATATCTGCACTCCGCTGGTACAGCTGACAGGAAAGCTTGCCATTTGCGACATAAAATTGAAAAAAAGCATGGCAAGGAGGTAAAGCCATATTTTCAATTTCTCCTACATTCCATGCACTAACAATTAAGCGACGGGAATCAGGATTATTTTTTATTTGCTCAACAACCTGTGTGATCTGATCAATATGCCGTCCATCTGCCGTTGGCCATGAACGCCACTGTGCACCATAAACCGGCCCTAAATTTCCATCTTCATCTGCCCACTCATCCCAGATACGGACTTTATTATCTTTGAGATATTGAATATTTGTGTCGCCCTTAAGAAACCATAACAACTCATGAATGATCGAGCGTAAGTGAAGTTTTTTTGTCGTGACGACAGGAAAGCCTTCAGCCAGATTAAACCGCATTTGATAACCGAAAACACTCTTGGTGCCCGTACCGGTACGATCTTCTTTCTCAATACCGTTATCTCTAACATGGCGCATTAACTCAAGATACTGCTTCACAAATCTCCCCTTCTCAAAGCCCTAATCATCAGGCTACATTATAGCCAGCTTGGTCGATAATGTGCGACTGGAGAACCAAGAAAATCAGACAAAAAAGCCGAACGGCTGCATTCGGCATTTAAAAAATGTCATATTTAACAGCAAATATTTACTCTGTCGCAGGCCACACTCCACCGACCAAACGAATAAAAAACTCTTCATAAATATAGGGAAGATCCATTAATTTACCAAAACTGTGTTGCCCGAACATATGCATATCGGGAAAATTAACAGCGAGTCGAAAATGCGGATGCAGCATAATGACTCTTTTACCTGTCACCATAACTTCATAGGGTAAATGCGCGCTACGGCGAAATTTTTTGTTATCGATAATATTCATAACAAACTGATCATTCAGGAATTTCTGATCTTTTATGTCATTTTTCAGGCTAACACCAAATATTGACTGTTTTTTGCCCGGAACATCAATACGGTAAATTTTTTCCATATTTTTTAGCTTACGCTTAAAGCCCTGTTCGACTGACTTTAAAGCTTCTTCATGTGATTTGAACTTGGCCAGATCCATAAATCCATTAAATCCTTCCAGATCTGCGCCATAGCGGTACTCTGCCAGCTTAGCCTTAGTTAGCCCCTTTCCACCAAAATCTTCAATATGACCGAGTGTTTTTGCCAACTTTTTACTCACCCGTTTTAAAGAACTTTTCATTTGATAAGCAATGGCCATGTATTTCGGATTATTGTAGGCCAGTTGTACATTATTTTTCACTTGAGTCAGTGAAACTCGTATTGCAGCTCCAAAACCGCCAAACTTACTTTTAGCTGCAGCCTTAAGTAAATCTTTATTTGTCAGAATAAAGATCTTGGTCTCTTTATAAGGCATATAAGTGCCCACGATATTGTATCCCGCAGCTGTTAGTTTTTTGCGTACTTTTGCCGCTATCGAAATAATATTGGTATTTTTGTAAACTTTAGCCAGCGTAAAAGGTTTTAATAAAACTTCTTTTTCGGCTGAATTCGCTGCATGAACAGCAAAGGATAGTGTCAATAAAACAAGTGTAGTAATTTTTATAATAAATGAACGCATATTTATAAATTCTCTAATTTTAAAATCATAAGCTAAATTAAATTATTGCCGCAATGAGCGCAAAACATACTCTCAAAATATGTCCGTATGAAGACAAAAGAAATAAATATCATTATATTTTTCCAGACAGGCCGGATATAACAACAAAATATTACTTAGCCTTTTCTTTTTTCTGCACCAGGTAAGCCAGAACAATACCTGTCACAATAACGGGTATCGTTAATATTTGCCCTTGCGTGAGCCAGCCCCAGGCAATATATCCAAGCTGGGCATCAGGCACACGAACAAACTCAATCATAAATCTGAAGATACCATAACCAATAAAGAATAAAGCGATTGTTGACATTCTTGCCCGCGGTTTTGCACTAAACCACCAGAGTAAAATAAACAAAACAATACCTTCAAGAAAAGCTTCATATAGCGGGTTAGGGTGTCGTGGCAAATTATCTGCTGCCGGGAAAATCATTCCCCAGGGTAAGTCGGTTGGTTTTCCCCAGAGCTCGCCATTAATAAAATTACCAATACGACCGAATCCCAAACCCAACGGAATTAATGGTGCGCCAAAATCCAGAATATTAAAGTAACCCTTTTTGTATTTGCGATTAAATAATACCATCGCCACTAATACACCAAGCAATCCACCATGAAATGACATACCGCCCTGCCAGACTTTAAATAACATTGCAGGGTTATGAATGAAATCTGAAAAAGCATAAAATAAAACATAGCCAATACGGCCGCCTAAAATAACGCCCATGCCACCATAAAACAACAAGTCATCAATTTGCTCATAGTTCCAGTCTTTATACTGACGTTTGGTTTGTAAGCGAGCTAACAAAAAGGCACTTAAAAATGCCAACACATACATCAAACCGTACCAGTGTATCCCCCAACCAAAGATTGAAATTGCAATGGGATCAAAATTAACTATCATGCTCTTTCCTTATTTTAAAAATATTTGAGGATATTATATGGATAGTTTGAAGTTATAGAACAAGGCCAAACCGATAAAAAGAGGTTTTAACGCAGTTATATAACTTCAAACTATCCATAGAATATGTCTCATTTTTTAATGTGGCAAATATATGACTTAAGATAATCCGTCTCTTTCATTGCCGGATGAACCGGGTGATCGGGACCTTGGTGCCCCTGTTCTAAAACCTGACACTGTGCATCTGCCAGATATGATGCCTGTCGAATCTCATTAAGTAATTGCTCGCGGCCTAAATGATATGAACACGATGCTGAAACTAAAATGCCTTCATCTTTAATCAAATTCATAGCAAGCCGGTTTATTCGACGATAAGCAAGACTACCTTCTTTTAAATCTTTACGTCGTTTTACAAAAGCAGGTGGATCAAGAATAATAACATCATATTTTTCTTTATCTTCCGCCAAAGATTTTAATGCTTCAAAAGCATCACCTTCCATAATATTAAAATCTTTTTCCCGATTATTCAGCGCAGCACTTTGTTGCGCCAGATCTAAAGCAAATGCAGAAGCATCGACACAGGTCACTTCTTTTGCACCGGCCTGTAATGCTTCTACTCCCCAACCACCAACATAACTAAACACATCCAGGACACGTTTATTTTTGACATATTGCTGAGTACGTTGCCGGTTTAATCGATGATCATAAAACCAGCCTGTTTTTTGCCCCTTTTCAAGAGAAGTCACAAAACGAGTGCCATTTTCTTCGAGCTCAATAAGCTCAGGTAACGTTCCTAAAACTGTTTTACTGTAAAGTTCCAGTCCTTCAAGTTTACGCGAAGCACTATCATTTCTCAGCAAGATAGTTTTTGCCTTAACAACATCAGCTAATACTTCAAGAATATCATCCTGAATATTACCCATACCTGCTGTTGTTATTTGCACGACTAAAATATCATGGAAACGATCTACCACTAACCCGGGCAAGCCATCACTCTCGCCAAAAATCAAACGATAACAGGGAACTGAGAAAATCATTTCTCGCAGTCGCAAAGCCGCTGCTATTTTAGTCGATAAAACAGAAGTCGATAGTGTTTGTTTTTCAAAGCGACTAACCAGACGGGCACAAATTAAGGTATTAGGGTTAACATAAGCGGTACCCAAAACTCGTCCACGGCTATTTGTGACATGACACCACTGTCCAACGGCAAATTCTTTTAGCGGGGTTTGTTTTGTATCCACCTCATTGCTATAGACCCAGGCATGCCCGGCACGTAAACGTCGATCTTCATTTTTTTTCAATCGTAATTCAGGTAGAAAAGACATAGCAATGACCATCAGATATAGTGAGAATATGCTGAGTTTACGCCATTAAACAATGAATAAAAAGTGACAAAAAAATGGGGCAACAATAGCCCCATTTAAGCTGTACTTTCAATGCAGATTAAACCATCGATTTTTTCTTAACCAGTTTGTCTTTACACATAATATCAATTCCGCATTCAAGCTCCTGAAACCAATCCAGAAATTGTCCTATCATGGCCTTACCTTTAAACAAGCGACCATGTTGCGGCACAATCATCTCTATATCCATTTTTCTGATATTTTTAACCCAGTGTCTGCACGCTTTATTCGAGACCATGTAACGCTTATGAAAACCTTCCATTGCCTCTATATGTTCTGCAAAATTCTCTACCGGTATTTCATGATCGGTATCCGTTAATGATGCTCCAACATCACCGGAAAATAGAATTTTACTGATGGGATCATAAAAATGAATATTTCCCACCGAATGTAAAAAATGAGCAGGAATTGCCTCAATGACAGAATCACCAAAGGGAACGGTTCCTCCTTCATCCGGAATAGGAACAATACGTTCGTTACCTTTTGTTGACATGTATCCCGGAATTAAATGCGGCAAAAATCGTTCCCACAGCTTTGAAACGACGACTTTAGCATCACTGTACATTATCCATTTATCAATCGAAGAAATGATATCCGGATCTTGATGAGTGGCAAAAATGTAATCCAGTTCTTTAATTGAGCTAAGTTTTGATACAGCCATATTTAATGGCTGATAAGTTAAGACTCCACCTGGGTCAAAAATGGCTGAATGATGATGATTTTCAATAAATAACTGATTCGACTGAATTCCGTCACCGGTAACTAAATCTGTAAACAAATAGACGGTATGTCCATCTGACTCATACAACTTGTGAGCCATAAATAACTTCTCCTTGCAAAAAATAGACACCGTTTTCACTTTTTTCCACAAGGTAGAACGGCCAAATATTATTAACTGGCATCATGCCTGATATTTTTATAGTCAGAACGATATTGATAGCCATTCTGCGGTGGCTGATAGTACTGACTTTTTATTAATAATATTTGATGTATATCAAGAACAGGGGAGATACTGTCATTTAGTGATGAAAAACACTTAAAATGAATTATCCTGTAAATGCGCCTTCTGAGTTAAGATAATCAATTTCAGCTTTTGAGGATTCTCGTTGTAATATTTTATTCCGGTGAGGGAAACGGCCAAATTTTTCAATAATTTCCCGGTGATGTTTTGCAAACCGTGCATTTTCCATTAAGTTTGCCTGCTCGAATAATTTAACCGCAAGATTTTGGTCATCCAGGTTTTCACTATGCATTAGTGGCATATATAAAAAGGATAATTTTTTATTATCAATCTCTTTATCAAAACCGCGTTCAATAGCTTTTTTGGATATTTTAACGGCAACAGCTTCAGAACTAAAACTTTGCAATTCACCGCGAAACATATTTAGTGGGAATTGATCCAGTATGATTACTAATGCAAGACAACCTTCAGCACTTTCACTCCATGAAATATATTCTCCACGAAGAGCCTCTTTCCATGTTTCTTCGTATTTTTCTTTTAGTGCCTTATCAAATTCAATAGTCGAATTAAACCATTTCGATTTAACACTATCTGAATACCAGTATTCAATGATTGATTCTGCTGTTATAGATTTATCCATGTCTAATTTCTCCGTTAAAAAAACCCGCATTAGCGGGTTTCTTAAATAAATTAAAATGAACTTCCAAAATTTTCTTTATATCTACTTTTAAATTCATCCATTGTAAACGCATGATTTTGGGTGCCATTTGATTCAATCTTAATCGCTCCCATTAATGAAGCAATACGTCCTGACGTATCCCAATCAAGATCATTTAAGATACCGTAAAGGATACCTGCCCGAAATGCATCTCCACACCCTGTCGGATCTTTTAATTCGCTAACTTTTGCAATAGGAATATCATAACAATGACCCTTGCTATAGATCTGGGATCCTTTACCACCACGAGTAATAATTAAAGCCTCAACCATTTCAGCCAACTCTTCTTCTGTCTTGCCGGTTCGCTCCTGAAAGAGTTGTGCTTCATAATCATTTAAAGCAATCCATGTTGCCTGTTCTGCAAAAGCCAGCAGGTCATCGCCATCAAACATCGGTAAACCCTGACCCGGATCAAAAATAAAAGGAATACCGGCTTCGGCAAAATCTTTTGCATGCTGAATCATGCCATCACGACCATCGGGAGCAACAATACCTATCTTCACGCCCTCTGTTTTTAAAACACTGTTTTCATGCGACAAGCCCATCGCACCGGGATGAAAGGCGGTAATTTGATTATCGTCTTTATCCGTTGTGATAAATGCCTGACCGGTATAACTATCCACTTCTTTTAAATACTTTCGGCTAACACCAAATTTATCCATCCATTCTGCATAAGGTGCAAAATCTTTACCTACGGTTGCCATCGGCAAAGGCTCTTCACCTAATAATTTTAAATTAAAAGCGATATTCCCGGCACAACCACCAAACTCTCTACGCATCTCGGGAACTAAAAATGAAACATTTAAAATATGAACCTTGTCAGGAAGAATATGATTCTTAAATTGATCGGGAAACACCATGATGGTGTCATAAGCAAAGGAACCACAAATTAACGCTGACATAAATAACTCCGAATTATTTTTCTATTTAAAAGATAACTTAATTAATAAATTTTGGTACTAATATTATCGACCAGATAACAATAACATTGATCAGTGCCGTCATAACTGCTGCTGCACCCAAATCTTTTGCCCGACCTGATAGCTCGTGATGTTCATCACTAACGCGATCTACAATAGCTTCAATCCCCGAATTCAGTAACTCGGTAATCAAAACAATAAATAAACTACCTATAAGAATGGCTAATTCAATATTTGTCTCTGCAAAATAAACAGCGACGGGGGTTAAAAGAACACCTAAAAATAACTCTTCACGAAAAGCGGCTTCATTTTGATAACCCGCTTTATAACCTAACCATGAATAGCCAAAGGCATCAAAGAGTCTGCTAAATCCTGTTTTTCCCGGTTTTGCCATTTTATTATCCTTAATGATTTATTTTTATTATAAGCATGATATTGAAACTTTTATACCACGAGGAACATAAAAAACATAATGGATATTGCCACTAAGGACACGAAGAACACCAAGGAAAAGGAAATTATTATTTGTAGGTCGGCCTTCAGGCCGAAGCAGTGCTATAAAGCAATAAAATATTTCTGGATTAACTATGATATTTTGTATTTCCCCTGCACTACAAAGTTTTCTTCTTATCCTTCTTGCTGTTCTTCATGTCCTCGGCAACTGCTCCTGTGTTGCCCTACCTCCTACATCCATATAGTCGTTCGTAGCTATATATTAAGCTTTCCAGGTTAAATCCAGCTCCTTGGCAGCCTTCACATCATCGAGTCGTCTAACCGGTAAAGTATACGGCGCACCTTTAACTTTTTCTGCATCCGTTTGTGCTTCTTTTTGAATTTCAACCATCGCAGCAATAAAACCATCTAATGCATCTTGTGCTTCTGTTTCAGTCGGCTCGATAAGAAAGCATTCAGGTACTAACAAAGGAAAATAGGTTGTTGGCGCATGAAAACCATAATCAAGTAAACGCTTGGCGAAATCCATTGCATTTACATTAAGTTCTTTTGCCTGTTTCTTCAATGTAACAATGAATTCATGAGTGGCCTTGCGGTTTGGAAATGCCAATTCAAATCCTGCTTTCTCCAGCTCTTTCATCATGTAATTTGCATTTAACGTGGCATACTCTGCAACACGATGCATTCCTTCACGACCCAATAAACGTGCATAAATATAAGCACGTAACAATACACCCGAGTTCCCCATGAAAGCTGATAAACGACCAATACTTTGTGGATTATTTTTTTCTGTTACCACATAATATTCATTTTCGATCTTGCTCACCATCGGGACAGGCAAGTAAGGAATCAGGCGCTCACTCACACCAACCGGACCTGCTCCCGGACCACCACCACCATGCGGCGTTGAGAATGTTTTATGTAAATTCATATGGATAACATCAAAGCCCATATCACCCGGTTTTACTTTACCTAAAATGGCATTCAAATTTGCACCATCATAATAAAGAAGCCCACCCGCTTTATGTACAATGTCTGCAATTTCTTTTATACGACGTTCAAACACCCCTAAAGTAGAAGGATTAGTTAACATGATGCCGGCAGTATGAGGACCAACCGCTTCCTTTAGGGCTTCAATATCAACATCGCCATCGCTATTTGTCGGGATTTCACGTACTTTAAAATTACACATGGTTGCTGTTGCCGGGTTTGTTCCATGGGCAGCATCAGGCACTAAAATTTCGGTACGTTCCGGATCACCTTTACCTCCGTTAGCAGCATCATGGTAAGCACGAATCATTGCAATACCAGCAAACTCGCCTTGCGCTCCAGCCATGGGTGATAATGAAACCTCTTTCATACCGGTAACATCTTTTAAAATTTCCTGTAAATCATACATGCAACCTAAAAAACCCTGGCTCATGTTTGCCGGACTATCAGGATGTCGATTTAAAAAACTCGGCAGCATTGCTAAAGTATTACAAGCGCGTGGATTGTATTTCATCGTACAAGAGCCAAGCGGATAAAAATGTGTATCAATCGAAAAGTTTTTTGTTGATAGCTTGGTGTAATGACGCACAGCTTGCATTTCGGAAACTTCAGGAAGCAACGGTTTATCCGCACGTAAAAACTCATCGGGGATATTTATTTCGCTGCTTACGTTTGCAGGTTGTTGTGCGGTATTTACCCGGCCTGATTTTGATTGTTCAAAAATTAACATTTTAAGCCTCTATTATTATTTCGAGATTTCAGCGACTAAATCCGCATACATTTGCAAGTCTGCATCCATTTTTGTTTCGGTTGCACAAACCAGCATAACATTACCGAGCTCGGGATAGTCATCACTAATGTCTACGCCCGCTAAAACTTTGCGCTCAGACATTTCGCTCATAAGTTCTTCTACCGGCATATCAAACTTTATAACCGACTCATGAAATACAGGACGGTTAAATAAACGATGTGTTTTTCCTGTTTCTTCTAATTTTTTAACCAGACTTTCGGTATTAGCATGACTTGCTTGCGCAACTTTACTTAAACCGTCAGGACCAACTAAAGCCATATATATTGTCGCCGCAGTTACCAGTAACCCCTGATTAGTACAAATATTTGATGTCGCCTTTGAACGACGAATATGCTGTTCACGCGCCTGTAAAGTTAAGGTGAATCCTTCTTTACCATCCAAATCAACGGTACGGCCAATAATTCGTCCCGGCATTTGACGTACATATTTTTCACGACATGCCATAAAACCAAAATACGGCCCGCCTGAAGATAGTGGAGCACCTAATGGTTGTCCTTCACCGCATGTTATATCTGCACCAATTTCACCCCAGCTACCCGGTGCTTTTAACAATGCTAATGAAGTGGGGTTAACGACAGCAATGACTAATGCTTTATGTTCATGAGCCCAATCTGTTAATGCATCGATATCTTCCAGAACACCAAAATAATTTGGTTGAGGAATAACAAGTGCCGCAAAGTCACCCGGATCTTTTGGTAAGCTATCAAGGCGTATGTGACCACCTTCCATATCAAAGTCCAGCTCTTCAAAAGTAATGCCCTGCCCTTTACAAATATTATGCGCAACCTGACGATACTTTGGATTGACCGTGCGCGGCATTAATATACGTTTTGACTTTGATTTACGATTAGCTCGAATTGCCATTAGCACGGCTTCTGCTAATGCTGATGCGCCGTCATATAAAGAAGCATTAGAAATATCCATTCCCGTCAAACTTGCCATCATAGTTTGATATTCATACAACAATTGCAAAGTTCCCTGACTTGCCTCTGCTTGATAAGGCGTATACGCCGAGTAAAATTCACCACGCGTAGTAATTTCCCACACCGCGGCAGGAATATGATGCTCATAAGCACCTGCTCCGGCAAAACATAAAGCCCGCGCATCCTTTTCTGCATGCTCATGCATAATGCGTGAAATTTCCATCTCGCTCACACCTTCAGGAATATTGGTTAAACCTTCAGCACGTAATTCTGCAGGAATTTCATCAAATAAATTTTCAATACTATCGACGCCAATTGCGGCAAGCATTGATTTAACATCTTCTTCGGTATGCGGGATAAATGGCATTGCTTTTACACCTTACTTATATAGTTTGCTATTAATTTTCCGGTCACGGAATGAAGGCGCTCAAATCAAGACGCGCTATTCGCCATTCTTGGCCGCTCGACTGCCGCATCCTTCGGTAACTGCTCCTGCGTTACTCTATCTCCTGCGTCCATGCAGTCGTGCGGCAGACAGTCTTTATTTGAGCGCCTTCATTCCATGCCCTGCTTTAGTGCTTAATACATAATTACAAATTAAACCAATTTTTTTATTTATTGCTATGCAACATATAACCATTAATTTACTCAGGCTGCGCTGACAAGGCAGATATGTTTTTTTAAAAACGGAGCTTACAATAAGTAAGTGAGCATTTAAAAAAATCAGCTAATGCCGCTCAGCGTGGCTTGTATAAATTAATGAGAGTCTTCAGCGACAATCTCTGCATACTCATCTGAAGTTAGAAGCTCATCAAACGCACCTTCATCTTCAGGTTTAATTTTAAAGATCCAGCCATCACCATATGCATCATGGTTAATTGTCTCAGGTGCATCAGCCAACACCTCATTACCTTCAATCACTTCACCGTCAATAGGACAGTAAACATCAGAAGCGGCTTTTACTGATTCGATAACAGCACAATCATCACCTGCTGTAAAAGTGTCTTCTGCTTCCGGTGTTTCTACAAAAACCAAATCACCTAGTAAACCTTGTGCGTGATCAGTAATACCAACTGTTAACGTGCCATCTTCTTCACGTTTAATCCATTCGTGTGATTTTGTGTAGCGTAACTCATTAGGAATATTGCTCATTTTTTTATCCTCTTAATATATATTCTTTATTACTTAAACTTATAAACAAGATTTACCATTTCTAACAAATGGATACTTAACAATACGTGCATCGATAAACTTGCCACGCATTTCAATTTGGCATTTCTCTGTTGTTTCTTTTGTTACTCTGGCAAAAGCAATTGCCTGATTTAATGTCGGAGAAAAACTGCCACTTGTTACTTCACCAACCTCTTTACCCTCTAGCAACACTTTTTGGTGATTACGAATCACGCCTTTGCCTTCAAGCACAACACCCACTAATTTATTTTTTGCACCCTCTGCTTTTTGTTTTTCGATTGCAGAACGACCGATAAAATCTCGCTCTGCAGGCTCCCATGCAACAGTCCAGTTTAAACCTGCTTCTAATGGTGAAATAGTTTCATCCATATCGCTGCCATATAGATTCATGCCAGCTTCTAAACGCAAGGTATCACGGGCACCTAGACCACAGGGTTTAACATCATTTTCAAGTAAACGAGACCAGAGCGCAGAGGCATCTTTTTCCGGAAGCATAATTTCATAACCATCTTCACCGGTATAACCGGTACGCGCGACAGATAAATCATTGTAGTCACGAATAAAGAAAGGTTTCATATCACCCAGTTTTTCTTCTGCATCCTCACCTAATGCCTTATGTGCTTTAGCACGTGCATTCGGGCCCTGTACGGCAATCATGGCATAATCATCACGTTCTGTGACTTCAACACCAAAAGCTTCTGCCTGTTTATTAATCCATGCTAAATCTTTCTTTCGGGTAGAGGCATTTACAACAGTACGATAAAAAGTATCGTTAATATAATAGGTAATGAGATCATCAATCACACCGCCTTCCTCATTTAACATACAAGAGTAAAGCGCTTTACCTTCATCCTTTAACTTGGCAACATCGTTAGCTAATAATTTTTGCAAAAAGGCTTTAACATTATCCCCTTTCATATCAACGATGGTCATGTGCGACACATCAAACATACCCGCATCTTTACGAATAAAATGATGTTCATCAATTTGCGAACCATAGTTAATTGGCATATCCCAGCCACCAAAATCAACCATGCGTGCATTTAAGGAAACGTGTAAATCGTGTAATGGCGTTTTTTTCATAATGTTTTCACTTTTAAATAATTAATAAAGCTGACTCTATGGGCAGTCAGGGATTAGAGAACAAGGCAAAACTGATGAAAAAGCGGAATGTACAATAAGTACATGAGCATTTTGAAGAAGTTTTAACGCTGTTATCTAAGCCCTGAATGTTCATAGTGTTAGCTTTGGATTTCTTCTGCATGATACGAGGATCGCACCATCGGGCCTGATTTAACCCAACTAAAACCGAGCTCTTTAGCGATAACGCCATATTGTTCAAACTGTTCAAGCGCAACATATTCTTTAACCGGCAAGTGATAACGTGTTGGCCGTAAATATTGCCCCATAGCAATGCGTTGTACACCCACACTGCGTAAATCTTTTAATACTTCGGTAACCTGTGCTTCAGTTTCACCCATGCCCATCATAATGGCAGACTTGGCTTCTATGCCTTCTTGCTGTACTGCAAGCTCTAGCATTTTTAATGAACGCTGGTAGCTCGAACCTTTACGTACCGTCTTGTAAAAATCAGGAATGGTTTCGACGTTATGTCCCCAGACCATTTGTACATCAACCTTCTCATCTTTAACCTGATTGAGTTGCGACATAATGATATCGACGGCTTCTTCCTGACAACGATTAAAATCCGGTGTTAATAACTCAATTCCGATATCAGCTTTATTTTTTCTTAGTGCCGTAATCGTATCAGCGAAAATTTTCGCACCACCATCCGGCATGTCATCCCGGTTAACCGAAGTCAGTACGATATAATCCAAACCCATTTCATTGACTGCTGTGGCAATGCGCGCCGGTTCATCATCATCAAACCAGGTAGGCTTGCCGGTAATCACATTACAAAAAGCACAGGCACGGGTACAGGTATCACCAAGTAACATAAAGGTTGCAGTACCATGAGACCAGCACTCACCACGATTAGGACAAGAGGCTTGTTCACAAACGGTGTTTAAACTATTGGAATGGATGACTTTTGCTGTGTCCGAGAATTTATTTGAGCCAAGCGACTGACGAATCCACAGCGGCATACGGCTGGCATTGGACTCTGCAGAATGATCAAAAACCGGAATTCTTACTTGATGGCCTGAAGGCGATTTACTCATGAGACAGTACTCTGTTACCGGTTCGTTAAATAAAAAAAGGGCGACGCCATATCTATAACACCTCGATAACTCAGTGATAAATATGGCGTCGCCCCTCTGTCCTTTAACCTGAGAGCTTGAGCCCCTTCGGCGGATGTTGCGGTTTTTATTAAAAACCTCATCTCTCTCCAGAGTCGATTCGGAATAGTTTATTCCTTTCCAGTAGTCCTTTTGCCTGAGCGTTTCCGGACGGGTTGCGCCTTCGGCGTTTCCTTAATTTATATAAAACTTTAAAATTAAAGAAACCTCTCCCACTGGGATTTGAATCGAGAAGGTATTTTACGCGGGAGAAGAGATCAAAACCAGCAGAAATTAGAGAATTTCAACTTCATTTTTCTTATTTTACCAGCCGGTGCAAAAAACAAAAAGAAGGTGACTCCCGATTCCATACAAACCACCCACTCATATTCCGTTTAAAAGTAAAAATATTCCTGTTTTATTCCTCTTTATTCGCGACTAAACGAATGACCGCGCCTTCTCCGCAATGATACTTGCCCTCATTTAAATCGGTAATACACTCTTCAAGCTGTTGAATTTCAAGACATTTAAAATCTGACCTCATCATGTCAGCGGTATACAACATCTCTAACACGGGCGGGCCACCCGATGAATAATTGAGTTGCTCAGGAGTGAAGGATTCCATAATCAGTTGACCGCCGGATTTAAGAACTGCGGCAACTTTTTCGTGTAATAAAGCTCGAATTTCCGGTGGAAAATGGACATAAATAATAATGACAAAATCAAACTGAGAAACCGGCCAATCCCAGTCATTTAAATCGGCACAAATAGCTTCTATTTCAACCCCTTTATCTGCCGCCAACTTTTTAGCTTTCTCTACCCCAACGGCAGATGAATCGACACTAACGACCGAACACCCTTGTTGAGCCAGCCAAACTCCATTTCGGCCTTCACCATCACCAATAACCAAAACCTTTTGCCCTTCCTTAAAGGATTCGACAAATGAGGTCAAAAAAGTATTAGGGGATATACCATAAGCAAAACCCTCTTCATCATAACGAGAATCCCAAAAATCATTATTCATTCTTTACTCCAAATTCAAATATCAGTACTACTATTAACAACTACGCCACGTGTTTTTTTACCAAAGCGCGCAAAGCTTCAACCTGAACCTGCTGTGCCAAGGAACCTAAGGTCAATCCCTGAACAAGAATTGAAAAAATTACCACCACATACGTTACCGCAAGTATTGCTTCTCTTTCTGTCCCTTGCCCTTGTGGTAAAGACAGTGCTAAAGCAACCGAGATACCACCACGTAAACCGCCCCATGTCATTAAGCGTGTCACACCCGGACTAAAATCACGAACTTTTTTCATAATTTGAATGGGGATTGAAACGGAAATAAAACGGGATAATAGAACAACCGGTATAAGCGCTAAAACCGCAAGGAAATATTCAACGTGATAAACCAGTATTAAAACCTCCAGGCCGATGAGCAAAAATAAAACGGCATTTAAAATTTCATCAATTAATTCCCAAAAAGAATCCAGATGCTCTCTGGTGCTGGCAGACATGGCAAAAACACGACCGTGATTACCGATAAGTAAACCGGCAACCACCATTGCGATTGGACCAGAGACATGAATTGCCGTTGCAAAAGTGTACCCGCCCATAACCAGAGCCAGAGTTAATAACACTTCAACCTGATAATTATTCACCGAGCGCAACATATAAAAACAAAGACCACCGATCACAAAACCATAAACCGCACCACCGATGGCTTCTTGCAAGAACAATAAACTAATTGATGATAGCGAAGCTTCACCCTGCCCGGTTGCAATACCAAGCAATACTAAAAAAACCACAACAGCAACGCCATCATTAAATAAAGACTCACCGGAAATTTTTATCTCTAAGCTCTTGGGCACGCCAACCGTTTTTAAAATACCCAGCACAGCAATTGGATCTGTCGGCGAAATTAAAGCACCAAATAATAAACAGTAAATAAAGCTAATATTTAACTCGAGTGCGTTTAATATCACCCAGCTCATTCCGCCGATAATAAAGGTTGAAGCAATAACACCAACCGTTGCTAATATTAAAATAACCCATTTCTGTTTTCGTAATTCATCAAGATTTATGTGTAAAGCACCAGCAAATAATAAAAAGCTCAACATGCCGTTAATTAAAGTGTCATGAAAATCGATACCGCCTATTAATTTTTTTGCGTGCACAGAAATATCAAAAAAACCAATTTTGTCACTCAGTAATAACAACAAAGACAACACTAAAGAAATCAGCATAATACCAATCGCAGTAGGTAGTTTAATAAAACGGTAATTTAAATAGCTGAAGATCGCAGCTAAAGTAAGCAGAATTGAGACAGTATTTAGAATATCCATAGCCAGTAAGATACCCTAAAACCGCCTTGCAAAACAGTCAAAGAGCTTCTCAATATCGAAGATTATTTAAAAGATTATTGCAAAGTAGGCAAAGAGTTCAGATGCTTTGGCTTGAGTTTTATTTTCATATGTTGCGGTAATCCCCACTTTTGTACTGCTAAATTCTTTTTCTAGAGTAAAACTAATATCATTACCATTTTGAGCGGTTGCAAAGACTTCTCCCAAATGCAGAAACAATGTCGTTCCAGCAAACATCTTTAAACCGGTACCGATATCAAGATACCGGGCTTCCTCTTCACCAAAATAATATTTGATATATGACATTTCATATTGCACACCAGCATAAAACTCATGAGATATAGGGGCAAAATTATTATCAGTATATAAATACTCTACCGCACCAAGATCCAGAACAAAGGCATCATTTTTTCCAAAAGCGAGTTTTAAACCACCAAACACATCGACTTGTGCGCCCAGAGAAACATTTGAAGCAAAAACACCGGCGTAAAATAATGAGCCTTTAATTTTTGATAAAAGATACACGGTTTGAACAGCGGCTTTATCATCAGTTTGGGTTAAACCACGAAAAACGTAATTACTGGTTATATTAATAGAGAGCTCGCGTTCATCAGCAAAAGTACTTGAGGTATAAAATACCGAGCTAAAAATTAAAAACACTAATGTGGATAAAGTTTTTTTCAACGCCTGTTTACCTTAATGTTAAGACAGGCTTAATTATAAAATAGATTACAATATTTGATATCACTATTTTACTTATTTGTTTCTCTGGTTAAGGCAAACAACAGCCCTTTCTCAATCCAGATATCCACCGCCAAGCCTTTAGAATAAACAGTAATAGGTTTTTCTCCTTCTTTCAACTCCGGTAAATCTGAAAAAACATCAGGGTCGTAAACCGTTTCATATAGTGACTGTATTTGACCTGTTTTAGTATCTTTCAATCTTAGTTGGGCAGCACGAACCCCCTGAATAGAGCAATAACGACCGCCCAGTAAACGTTTGGAACTGCCTTTTAAAAGTACCGACTCGATAGGTACAAAATCAAGCTTGGATAAAAAGCCGCGAATGTCTTTAATGCTTGAAGTTTGTATTTCAAGTGGCTTCAAATTAATATGGTTTTTTGCAACTTCACTCCCGATACGCTGTTCCAGCTCAAGCTCCGGCGATATAGAAAAATAAAAAACGTTTCCTAATGCCATCAAAAAAATGGCTGCAATAGTCATCCAGCGAAATTTTGTATTCCGGATTGCGTGGTTATGATCAACAACTTTTTGTTGCAGTTTCAACAATGAGTTTAATTGTTCATCCGAAAGTGATTTGTTTTCAACAAACTCATTAACCACTTTTTTAAGGTTACCTTTTTTCATTTTCCTGCCTCCACAACATCATTGGAGTGTTCACCAAACTTTTTAATTAATTTTTTCCGCATACGATAAATTTTTGAAAGGATAGTCCCTTTTGGTTTTTCAATTTTTTTTGCTATCTCTGCGGTTGAAAAACCTTCAATTGCCCAGCAATACATAATTTCACGTTCGTCCGGGTCCAGACTTTGCAGAATTTGTTTTACCATATCCTCACTCACCAATAACTCTTCGAGTGTTTGCACATCAAAATCAACAGGTAGAATAGCCTCGTCAATATTTTCAAACTGCACTATTTTTTCTCGCCGACAAGCATCGATAAAACGGTTATAAATCATCTTCTTTATATAAGCGGCAGGCTCACTGGCTTTAACATTTAAATTAATAAATTTTTCTATTGATGCCTGCAACAAATCATAGGCATTGTGTTCATCACAGGTTAGACTGTAACAATAACGATAGAGTTCCTGTAATGTTTGTTCATTGAACATCAAGCTATCCTGTTTTAATTTAGAATACTATAACTTATTTTGTATCAGAGAGAAGAGAAAAGCCGATAACCCAGCCTTTTTCAATAAAGTAGATAAGTTGTTGTTGAAAACCTTCTGCATCATCAGTATCCCCATTAATGTCTATCAGAGCAGACAGAGAAAAATTCTCAGTGATTGCATTTAACAATTCAAACTGATATTGCGTTATACGTGTCATATCAGGCTGTAAATTAAAGCGAGACAGACAAAAGTAATTTTCTGAGTCAGGCATGACAAATTCCTGTTTGCCATCATTTGCATTTTGATTGGCTTGCCATAGTTCCAGCAAAGGAAACCAGGTTCTATGTAAAAAAAATGAATCGCTTAGAATAAAACAAAGTTTATCCTGTTCATCCGGATTAACCGCTGCCAGTTTATAAAAATCAAAAACCGTATCATTTTTTGCATAATAACTGGCATGCCAGTGCCACTCTAGCAAGGCGAGTTCCGCTAAATAATCATAGTCACTTAACTCAGTATGTAGTGTTATTTTTTTTTGCAAAAATAACGGGAATGATTCTCCATATACATTTAAATCAGGATTAACCGATGGATATTGAAAACGATAATCCTGTGATATGTGATTAAAATAATCGTTTCCTAAAATATTTAAACAGGCAGGATATATTTGTCCTAATACTTTTTGATGCGCACCATTAATATTACTACGATAAATCTCCAGCTGCTTTTCTACAGTTAAAGTCTTTAGCGGTCCTAATTTATTAATAAATTCACCATCGTCACTTTGTGGTTGTAACAGATGAGCAACAAACAAGCGCTCAATATTAGCCAATGGCATGATTTAAACTCTCGGATTTATATTTATTGGCAATTACATCCGCTTTATTTGCCTCTTCCATCAATCGCTGTAATGATGGGATATCATTATCCCATTCAATAAGGGTAGCCACATCAGGAACATGTTGTATGAGTTTTTCATATAACTGCCACACGGGTTGGGCTACCGGATTATTATGTGCATCTAAAATATAATCTCCACGATCATCAAATCCGGCTAAATGTATTTCTTTTATTCTTTCATACGGAAGTCGATCAATATACTGAATAACATCAACTCCCTGATTAATATGATTAACATAAATATTATTAACATCGATAAGTAATAAACAATCTGACTGTCTGGCAACCTCGGAAATAAAATCAACCTCATCCAGAGTGCTTTCTGCAAAGCTCATATAACTGGAAACATTCTCTATTAAAATTTGCTTACCTAAAAAATCCTGCGTCCGCGAAATACGCTTTACAATATGAAACAAACTTTCTTCGGAATAAGGTATTGGTAATAAGTCGTGCGAATGAAAACCATCAAAAGAGGTAAAACAACAATGTTCAGATAACCAGCTTATTTCATACTGTTGCATTAATTTTTTAAGTTTAGACAAATAATTTAAATCTAACGGGTCAACCGATCCTAGCGACAAACCGACACTATGGAATGTCACAGGATAATGCTGACAAATTTCATCTAACTGTAAAGGAATTAAACCACCTTCAACCAAATGATTATCTGCTAATAATTCAAACCACGGAATTGCCGGACGCTCTCTCAGAATTTCATTTATATGTGGTGACCGTAAACCAACCCCCGTTCCCGAGAGGCAGCCGGAGACTGGCTTCACATTTTCATTGGACATGTACAATACTTATTTTTTTGCTGGTTTGATTTTAGCAACTTTACCACCAACAATTTTTGCACAGGTTCCTTTTGGTACATAAACCCATTCCTTAGGATGATTACTTTTAGTCGCCTGGCCTGAACAGCCATGTTTTCCATCTAAGGCGCCACAATCATTCATACCTGCTTTTGCTATCCCGGCGCATTTTTCCCAAAATTTTGGTTGGTCAGGTACCGCTGAAGCTGTTGTTGCCACCATTGTTGCACCTATCGCCAGAATACCGGCTACAGTAGACTGAACCGCTTTATTTTGTTTTTTCATATTTCCTCCGCTAATTTTAAGTATTAACAGTACATAACCTGAGTTATGCCCGTTAGTAACTAGACGATTAGCGAAGCAGTTTGATTGCAGTAAAATTGAAAATAAATGAATTATTTAATGCAGGTAGGGCAATGCGCCTTAACTGTTCGACCGGTGTGTTCACGCCTTTGCGGGCGTTTGATATGATCTTGTATACTCATATTGGCATATAGCTTGCGTTCTTGTTCTATCACGGCGTATTCATGTTTATAAGGATAAATCACATTATTCATACCACCCTGAGTAATAAACTCTTCACTTTTAACCAGCATACTGTGCGTATGCAGCAACTCATGTAATAACGCATCTGCCGGAGAAGCGATACACACCGGGTTTTCTTTGCAACCATTATTTAGACGAAGTTGTGCAGCCGAACGCGTATTAAAATGTATCACCGCTTTATCAACCTTTAACATATTTCCGCTACCGGTCGTCACCCAGTTATGCTCATCAAACGAGAGCGTCCAGTTCTTGTCTTTTAACTCTTCGAGCAAGGTGACCGACTCAGGAAACTCGCTGTAATAATTTGCAATCTCTTTGAGGTCTTCAATAATATAAGCGGGATCTGTCTTTTGTTTATGATAACGGTTATTTAAAATTTCAAAGAGATCTGCTGCTAAAGCTGATTTCATCTGTACATGTTTTTTTGTTTGAAAAGCAGGGTTAACCGTATATTGAATTTGTTGGCGGATTTTATTGTTAGAAATTAATTGTAGTTCTATATTTTGTTGTTGTACCAGAGAAGCAGTTTCATCCAGCTCCAGCTCTACATCTGCAAAAGCACTACTTTCAAATAAAAGACTTGCAGTAAATAAAAGAACAGGTACCCATTTTTGTCTTTCATTTTTATATTTATTAGAGCTGCTGTTTGAGCGCTGATCTTCTTTTAAAAGATAACCCTGATTTTTATAATGCTGTGATAACTTTTCAAATAAGCCGGGAGATTTATCCGCTAATCCCCGCGGATAAACAATATGCTTGCGGTTATTAATAATGCAGGGATGCACATATGCCTGAGACAAATCTGCCAGATAATCGGGCTTTTTATCTGCCATACCTGCCTTTTTAAAGAAGTGCTTTACTGCCATGTTGAACCCCGAATAAATCGTCTTATTGATATTTATCGGTCAAATGGCGGGGATATTTAATTTTTAGGTGTGAAATATGATGCTTTTTACTTATTTATTTAGTGCGTGATCTTTGGGTAGTTGCTTTTGCATCCAGCAGGCAAGCTTATGTTTCATATTTGGCTGAGATTCCTGATCTTTTGCCAAAGGCTGTAAAATTTTATCGTGAATGAGCAGACGATAAACATACTCAATTTTTTCTTTCGATGAATCAGTCGCATCAAATTTTACGACGCCTTTTTTCTCGGCAATAGACATCACTAAATCAAGAGCAAGCTTTACCAATTCTTTTTCGTGCTTTAGTTTTTTCATTTACATGCCCACCAATTTATCAGGTATTAAGTGCTTTACTTTGTGCCCATCGCCTGTTGCATAATAATATTTTTAACAACTGTTAATTTATTAATGTTATTCAGACCAATACCACGAATGTCTTTAACAACTGAAATCTCGCTACCGAATAATCTTTTCAAGCCATCCATTGCCATGAGCATAGATCGGTTTTCTGCTCGCCGCCAACGCTCAAAACGACGTAAGACTTTAAAGTCACCAATATCTTTTTTACTGTTTAAAGCATCCACAATCACTTCAATTAAGCTGTCAACATCGGCTAAGCCCAAATTAACACCTTGCCCTGCTAACGGGTGAATTGTGTGCGCCGCATCGCCAACCAGTGCAAGACGGGGTTTTACATAGTGTAATGTTTCAAATAGCCTTAAAGGAAAAACGGCACGCTTGGCAACCGACACAATTTTTCCTAACTTGCCGGCAAAAGCCTGCTCTAATTCTCTGGCAAAATCATCTTTTGAAATCTCGGTTAAACGTTTTGCTTCATCCGGTGACGTTGACCAAACGATTGAACTAAAGCCGTCCGTTAAAGGCAAAAAGGCAAGAGGCCCTGTATTTAAAAAACGTTGCCAGGCGGTATTTTGATGGTGTTTTTCAGTTTTAACAGTCGTAACTAAGGCAGCCTGATCAAAATCCCAGCCTTTAACGGCAATATCAGCTTGTTGTCTTATCCACGAACGAGTGCCATCTGCTGCAATGACCAGACTCGCAGAAAGTTCTGACTGATCATCTAACATTAAAACTGTTTTATCCGCATGAAAATCTATTTTTTCTAATCTGGCCGGACAAAGTAATTCAATTTGAGAGAACGCTTTAATACGCTGATGCAATGCTTTTACAATGACTCTGTTTTCGATAATATGCCCGAGATCATGTTCACCCATATCCGCACTATCAAAATGCAATTCCCCTTGACTCCCCTCATCCCAAACAAACATTTCTTGATAGGGAGTTAACCTTTGCTCAAGAATATATTCCCAGACACCGATATTTTTAAAAAGCTGTTGCGATGAACGAGTGATTGCACTAACTCGCATATCATAACTTTTTTCATCCCAATCGAATTTTGGAGTAATTGCATCTATAACGGCAATCTTTAACTGTTCAGCCTCTTCTGCAAGACCACAGGCAAGGGTCGCCCCCACCATACCGGCGCCTACAATGATAATGTCATATTGTTTTGTCATTTATAATTTCAACCCGCGTCCCAGTCGAGGCATCTTGCCAACAAACCCCATCGCATGCCGGGCAAAGATTTTTTTAAGTGGTGGCACAATATCAACGACAAGCAAACCCAGATTTCTCAATGCAGCAAGCGGCAAAAAATTATTTGAAAATATTCTGACAATACTGTCCGTAGCCATCGCAGTTTGAATATGATCACGCTTGCGCCAGTCAGCATAGATATCTAATGTTTTTAAACATCCAATGTCTTTCTTATCACGTAACGCATCGGTAATAACTTGAGATAAGGCCGCCACATCTCGCAAACCAAGGTTAAAACCCTGTCCTGCAACGGGGTGCAATGTATGTGCGGCATTACCAATAATTGCCAACCTCTCACGTACATGCTCTTGTGCACGCATTAAACTTAATGGATAAACATGACGAGAACTTGCGTTAACAAATTTCCCTGCCCTGTCACCAAAACGCTTTTGTAATTGAAGTAAAAAAGTATCGTCATCCCACGCCATCATGGTTTCTTTTTCTTCGCTATTAATAGTCCACACTAAAGAATAACGATTACTTTCATTATCTGTTGCGGTCATCGGTAATAAAGCAAGCGGGCCACTATCAGTGAAACGTTCAAATGCCTGATTATTATGAGCACGATCAGTAGCAACATTGGCAATGATGGCACTTTGTTCATAGTTACGTTGTTTTATTCTTACACCACTTAAGCGGCGGACCACTGAGTCACCACCGTCGGCAGCAACTAATAACTGTGCTGTTAATTTCTTACTTTCACCCTCTTGCTCAATAATAACTTCAGCTTGTTCTGTTGATAAATTAAAGTTCTTAAGTTTTGCCGGGGCAATCAGGGTGATGTTTTTTTGTTTGTTTAATGCAGAAAATAAAGCTTTACCGATAACACGTGTTTCAACGACATAACCTAATGCTTCTACATTCTCATCGTTTGCATTTAAACGGGTAATGCCGGCATGACCACGATCTGATATATGAATTTTTTTAATGGCAGCCACACCTAACTGATTAATAGACGGCCATAAACCCATGCCTTCAAATACTTGTTTAGAGGTATAGGATAAAGCTACGCTACGAGCATCAAAGGCAGGTTGATATTCGGAATCATCAGACTTAAATGGAAAAGCTTCAATAATCGCAATGCGTAAAGATGAGTTTGCTAAAGCACAGGCAAGACTTGCACCAACCAAACCGCCGCCAATAATAATTAAATCAAAATCTGTATTGTTATCAGACATGAACTATTTAACCCGCCATTAATGCTTCAATTTCATCTGCGTTTTTCGGTACATCTTTACTTAAAATATCATAGCCATCTTTTGTTACCAGCACATCATCTTCTATTCTAATTCCAATGTTATGCCATTTTTTTGCGACTGACTCATGATCTGCTGAAATATATAAACCCGGTTCGACAGTAAGCACCATGCCGGGTTCGAGTACACGCCATTCCTCATCCACTTTATAGTCACCAACATCATGTACATCCATGCCTAACCAGTGGCCGGTACGATGCATATAGAAATCTTTATAGCTTTCTTTTTCAATATTAGTTTCAAGCTTGCCTTTTAAGATTCCCACATCAATCAAGCCTTGAGTGATTACTTTGATTGCAGCTTCATGAGGATCGTTCCAGTGATTACCGGGTTTAACCTGCTCAATCGCAGCCAGCTGCGCTGCTAAAACAATATCATAAAGCGCACGCTGCTCTTTTGAATATTTACCATTAACAGGAAAGGTACGAGAAATATCAGCAGCATAACATTCCACTTCAGCACCGGCATCAATCAGAACTAAATCACCATTTTTTAAGGCATCACTATTTTCTACATAATGTAAAATACAACCATTTTTTCCTCCCCCCACTATTGAAGAGTAGGCAGGAAAACGGGCACCGTTATGCATAAAGGTATGTAAAATTTCAGCTTCGAGTTGATACTCATACACTCCCGGCTTACAAAACTGCATCGCTCGAATATGTGCTTGCGCAGAAATTTCTGCTGCCTTGCGCATTGCTTTTACTTCGGCAGCACTTTTATATAAACGCATGTCATGAAGTTGATGATCTAAGGCAACAAACTCGCTGGGAGTATGTATTCCCATACGAGACTGTTTACGTAAGCGATTCACCCACTTAATAATAAGCTGATCAAAGTCAGGATGAACACCCATGGTGTAATAAACTTTTTCTTTATTTTCCAGTAGTCCCGGTAAAATGTCATCAATGTCATCTATCGGAAACGAATCATCTGCTGCATATTTTTCAATAGCACCGTCTTGCCCGGCACGCAGACCATTCCATGTTTCCATTTTCTTATCATTTTCACGGCAAAATAAAATGTACTCGCCATGCTCTCGTCCCGGTACTAAAACAGCCACTGCCTCGGGCTCATCAAAACCGGTGATATAATGAAAATCACTGTCTTGTCGATATTGAAATTCTGCATCGCGGTTACGAATGTGCACTAGAGCAGCGGGTAAAATGGCAACCGCATCTTCACCCATTATTTGCATTAGATGTTTGCGGCGACGTTTGTATTCTGTGTTATTCATATTTTTCCGATTAATTAACAGGGATTTAGCCTAAGGGCACGAAGACCTAAACCTCGAGGAGCACGGGGAAAGCAATTTTTTGATCTATTTCCCATGCTCCCCGTGTCCCAGTGTTTTTATATTCTTTTCTTGGTATTCTTCATGCCCTTAGTGGCAATTATTTTTTTACTGTCCTTGGTGGCAAAATTTTAATGGTATTCCGACTCATCATCCGGCTCGGCAACCTGAAACTGCTGCATTTCATCAACAAAAAGCTGCACCGCCACTCTAACAAACTCGACTAATTCCATAAAATCCTTTTCATCTTCGGCATCATCATCCAGCTCATAAGATTCAGCACGTGAAATTTCGACAAAATCTTTTACAATATCAGGCAATTCACCCGGCAAACCTTCAGGATCAGTTAAGCCGCCCTGACTTAAACCAAATAAAAAGCCCTGACACCAATTACTTAATGCCTCAACCCGGCTATATAGCCCGGAATTGTCATCCGGCAAAAACAGCTGGAAATCAAACTCCTGTCCTGAAAGCTGTTTTTCTGTTCCATTAAATAATAGGGTTAGAAGAGAACGACTTTCACTATTTAATGCATCCACCGTATAGGCATCTTCTTCAGGCGTATTGGTGAGCGTATTGTCCAGCCAAAAAGAGGCATCTAGGCCATTCACTGTGCAAAATAAGCCACACAGTACACCATGCACTTCGGCTGCATCCTGCTCGACGCTGATCCGCTTTAGTGCATCATTAATTTCATCATATTGAATATCGATTTCGCTCATATTGGCCTGTTTTACCTCAAAATATCACTAATTCTACTATTGCTGAATTTTACATCATTTTCAGTCCCGTTTACCCGTTGACCGCACTCAATACGCTCTATATTCTTATACTATTGAAAAATAACAAGCTTTACGATGAAACAGAGGGATAAATGGAAGAGCTAGATCTTAAAAAACTCGAAGGCCGCGTTGATGATCTCATCAAAACGATTGATCGCCTGCAAAGTGAAAACAAAACTCTGCGTGAAAGCCACTCTCACCTGCAAGGTGAGCGCACTCGTCTCATTGAAAAAACAGAAATGGCTCGAACTCGTGTTGAAGCCATGATTGGACGTTTAAAGGCAATAGAAAATGACGGATAAGTCAGCAGACGGTATTACAATCCATATTTTAGATAAGGAATATGTGATTGCCTGCAGTGAAGATGAACGCCATGATTTACAGCGCTCGGCAGACTACCTTGATTCCAAAATGCGTGAAATCCGTGACAGTGGAAAAATTATTGGCTCAGATCGCATTGCAGTAATGGCTGCATTAAATATTTCTCATGAACTGCTTACCCAAGGCGGTGGCGCAGGTAAAACAGACGCTTCTGTCAGTAACCGTATTCGCAGCATTCAGGAAAAAATTGATGATGCCTTATACCGTAGTCAACAGTTAGAAATTTAACTGTCAACACATTAGTGGTAATTAAAGTTTAAATTCTCTACAGCAGATTTACTCAGAATCATCTAAAATTAGCTTCGGGCATCCCCTGCGGTATTCGTCAGTGATTAGAGACCCTTGAGCCGTAATTTATAACTCCGGGCGCTGAGTAGCGGCACCGTGTGCAAGTCCGTCTCCGAGCGGAAAGCCTAACGTGCTCACGACGTTCCCACTTGAACCTCTGGTTCAAGGCACATGTCACAACGGTACTTGCGGGATTGCCCACCCTCAAATTTTCTCAGCAAACAATTTTACAAGCCGTATATGGATTCCCGCTAAAACCATTTAGGAATGACGAGCAGTTCTTGCCCTGAAAGCAAATTAGATAAAGAACAATATAGAGTTTGAATGGAAAATAAGTCAGAAAACTATTAATAAATGAGGATTTGGAATCGGGAGAGTTAAATAAAGACCGTCTGCCACATGGATGTGGCAGCCGGGCAAGAATTGTTCCTGACAATTCATTGCATGCTCCGCCATCCATGGCGGCCAGATGGCAATGTTTTGCGAGTCTTTATTTAACTCTCCCAGTTTCAAAGCCAGATTTAAAGCAATGAATTTTATTAAAAACTAAAGCAACACTCGTTCAATGCCACCCTTTTTTACATGCTCAATAAATTGTGTTTCCCATTGCTCACCTAATATGCGTCTGGCAAGTTCAATAACAATATATTCTGTTTGTAAACCGGTATCATGTTCGTAGCGAGACAAGCCTTGCTGACAGGCTGGACAAGAGGTTAAAAGCTTTACTTTATTATCTTTAACTTTTATATCACCGGTTAGCTGGCTTATACCTTTTTGTAACTCTTCCTGTTTACGAAAGCGTATTTGTGTAGAAATATCAGGACGACTGACAGATAACGTACCGGCTTCACCACAACAGCGATCCGCTAATAAAACATCTTGCCCTAATAAGGTTTCAGAAACACGAATCGGATTATGTTTTTTCATCGGAGTATGGCAAGGATCATGATACATATATTGTATACCTTCCTCGGCTTCGGTTTTAACACCCTTTTCCATTAAGTATTCATGGATATCCAATAAACGACAACCGGGGAAAATTTTATCAAACTGATATTGCAGTAATTGATCCATACACGTGCCACAAGAAACGATAACGGTTTTTATATCCATGTAATTTAATGTATTTGCTACCCGATGAAAAAGTACCTGGTTATCTACCGCAATTTCCTGGCCTTTAGCTGCATCACCACCTGCGCGCTGTGGATAACCGCAACATAAATAACCTGGCGGTAAAACCGTTTGCGCACCGGTTTCGTATAACATGGCAAGTGTTGCTAATCCGACATCACCAAATAAACGCTCCGAACCACAACCGGGAAAATAAAATACTGCATCACTATCCTCATTCACTTTACTCGCATCACGAATGATAGGAATCACTTTATCATCTTCAATATTTAATAATGCACGCGATGTTTGTTTCGGAATTTTAGCCGGCATCGGCTTGCGCATAAAATGCACCACTTGCTGGCTTGCACGAGTTAAACCGGTTGTGGCTGCGGGTTGCTGTTCTTTAGTAATGCGTAAACGTCTGGCCCATGTTGAGGCAAGGCGTTGTGCTTTATAACCCCACTCAATCATTCCCTTGCGCATAATTTTTATTGTGCGAGGGTCGGTAACATTTAAAAACTGCATCGACATCCAGCTGCCGATATTAAAACGTTTTTCACCCTTGTTTTTCAGTATCGTACGCATGGTGATCGAAACGTCACCAAAATCTATATTCACAGGGCAAGGTGATAAACATTTATGACAAATAGTACAGTGATCTGCAATGTCATTCATTTCTTCAAAATGACGTAAAGATACCCCCCTGCGAGTTTGTTCCTCGTAAAGAAATGCTTCAATAATTAACCCCGAGGCTAAAATTTTATTACGCGGTGAATACAGCATATTGGCTCGAGGAATATGCGTATTACATTCCGGTTTACATTTACCACAACGTAAGCAATCCTTAACCATGGTGTTCAACTCACCTAACTCACTCGCTTCAAGAATCAGGGCTTCTTGTTCAACTAAACGTAGTGATGGTGTATAGGCATTTTCCAATCCGGAATCTGAAACCAGTTTTTCAGGATTAAATAATTTATCCGGATCTACCTTCTTTTTATAATTTGCGAACTCACTTTTTATCTCATCAGATAAAAACTGCATTTTTGTAATACCAATACCATGTTCGCCCGATATTACGCCGCCCAAATTTTCTGCCAAAGCCATAATGCGCTCTACCACCTTGTCGGCTTCATGCATCATGGCATAATCATTTGAGTTTACCGGGATATTGGTATGAACATTACCATCACCTGCATGCATATGGGTGGCAACAAATAAACGGCTGGAACGAATCGAGCTATGAATTTCATCCAGTTTATTGCGCACGCCTTCCAAATCCTGGCCGACAAAAATTTCTTTGAGTGGTTGTTCAATATAGCGTTGATAGGAAATACGTAACTCTCGGCGCTGCAATAATTTAAATAACGTATCGCCTTCTTGTATTGCCGCTTGTGTTTCTTTATTTAATAACGCCAAGTGTTCCGTTGCAGCGCTATCCATATTATTTAAAATAATATTCCAGCAATCATACGTTTGCTGTAAATGCGAGAGTGCTGCTTTTTTCTTTGCCTCTATAATCGCAATGCGTTCATCACTTTCTTTATAGTCAGGCACTTGCCCGGCAACTACCGTATGCAATTCCGGCATATCTGTTTGCAGATAAGCCTGAACCTCTTTAATAATGGCAAGCTTGTTTTTTGTTGAAAGCTCTATATTAATCCGTTCAATGCCGTCGTTATATTCAGACAAACGCGGTAAAGGAATAACCACATCTTCATTAATTTTAAAGGCATTGGTATGTGCTGCAATGGCGGCGGTACGTGAACGATCAGCCCAAAATTGTTTACGTGCTTCACTACTTACAGCAATAAACCCTTCTGCTTCGCGCGCATTAGCAAGTCGAACCACTTCAGAGGCTGCTGTTGCTACAATATGTTCTTCGTCTCCGGCAATATCAATCAATAAAACCATCTTCGGTAAATCACGACGAGGCGCTTTTGTCGTGTAGTTGACAGCTTTTACATAACGCTCATCGAGATGTTCCATGCCGGCAAGTTGCACACCATCCAAATTATCTAAATAATCTTTTGTTTCAGTAATGGCCGGAACCGCTTTGTGTAAATCTGCGGCAAAAAATTCTAAACAGACAGTACGAATAAACTTCGGCATGACATGCAAGGCAAAGACAGCCGAGGTAATAATGCCGTCACAGCCTTCTTTTTGAATACCGGGCAACCCGCCTAAAAACTTATTGGTTACATCTTTACCTAAACCCTGTTTACGTAATTGTGCTCCGGGTATTTTTAATATCTCGGCCTCTGCAATTTCAGTCACACCGTTACTGTCAAAGCGTGTTAATTTGAACTCGGCGGTTGCAACCTCATGAATTTTTCCAAGGTTATGATTTAAGCGTTCCACTTCTAACCAGGAATTATCCGGCATCACCATACGCCATGAAACCAGATTATCCAGTGTGGTTCCCCACAGTACCGCTTTTTTACCACCGGCATTCATAGCAATGTTGCCTCCAATACAAGAGGCATCTTGCGAGGTAGGATCAACCGCAAAAACATAACCCGAGGCTTCGGCTTTTTCAGATACACGCCGAGTCACCACCCCAACTTCACAATGGATCGTTGGCACCGCTTCTGCAACACCAGGGATTTTTCGTAAAACCACCTCACCCAAAGCGTCGAGTTTTTCTGTATTAATCACCGCGCAATTTTTCGTTAGCGGCACCGCACCACCGGTGTAGCCTGTTCCACCACCACGAGGAATAATCGCCAATCCTAAATCACGACATGCTTCAACAATATGATGAATTTCTCTTTCAGAATCTGGATTAATAACCACCACAGGATATTCCACACGCCAATCAGAGGCATCTGTCACATGAGAAACTCGAGCCAGACCATCAAAACAAATATTATCGCTGCGCGTAATTTTTTTGAGTCGCTTAAAAACTTTTTGGCGTAATGAGCTTTGCTCCGGAAACCAGTTTTCAAATTGATCAATCGCTGTTCGGGTTAAAGATGCAAGTTTGAGTGCTTGTTGATTCGTACTCGACTCACCGCTGGCGCGTGATTCAATTTGGTCTAAACGATGATGCAAAGCTTTAATCAATAACTTCAGCCGTTTATTATTTTCGAGCAAATCATCCTGAATAAACGGATTACGGCTCACCACCCAGATATCACCCAAAACTTCAAATAACATTCTCGCAGAACGGCCAGTAACCCGTTCCTGACGTAACGACTGCAAAATATCCCAGGCGGACTCTCCCAGAAAACGGATCACAATCTCACGATCAGAAAACGAGGTGTAATTATAGGGGATTTCGCGAATACGCTTATTTTGAGTCATGTATATGGTGGTTTCTTTAGTTTAAAGCAGTATTTTAGCATTGATTAATAGAAACAAGGAATATTCCATAGAAAATGCAATAAAAAGAGAACAGCAAATAAATTATATCTCCTTAAAGCTCAACCTTTCCAATCCATAAGTTTTCTCAAACATGAAAAATTCGATACAAACCATTCTATATCATGTGAATATTACTAATTCGCGAAAATATAAATAACCACAATATATCGAAGAAATTTCCCTAATGAAATAAACACTAAACTTGGCAACCAATGTATTCGTAACCAGCCCGCCGCAACACAAAGCGGATCTCCAATAACAGGTAACCATGATAATAATAAAGCCGGGCTACCGTATTTTTGTAAACGTGCCACAGCCTTTTGTTGAGAAGCTTTTGTTAATCGTTGCGTAGAATAGCGAATTGAAATTAGTCGACCAATCCCCCATGAGGTCATGGCACCTAACGTATTTCCCACTGTTGCAACCATAACCAGTAACACCAAAGAGTGTTCAGCATTTGTACTCAAATAAGCAAGAACGGCTTCTGAACCACCGGGAAACAAGGTTGAAGAAATAAAAGCGCTGAAAAATAAAACCCACAAAGTCATACAATATTAAACCTAAAGATAGGTAAAGGAGTCTCTTTTATAGAGTCAAATCATTAAGTTCGAGTTAAAAGACACTTAAAAGTTATAAATATTTAATTAAAAGGTGAGTCTGGCAACCAAACTATCTAACTTTTCTCTCTTGCCCATAAAACAGACATAAAAAAAGGGATGCCGAAGCACCCCTTTCTTAACAATTGTAAATTCTAAAAAAACTTAGAACTTAACAATCATACCACCACCGATTACAGTATCAGCTGTACCAGATTTTGGAGTAGTGTTAACCGCACCAGCATAGATGTTTGTGCCTTTGTTTAACTTTTTGTTAATTGCAACACGAGTCCAAGTACCCTTGTCGCCATTACCAGCATAACCAACATCAGCACTTAAACCACCGCCTAAGTTGAAATCAGCCCAGAAAGTAGTTGCTGTAGTTTTGTTTTTGTTAGTAGCTTCTGAATCAGTCACATTTAAAGTTAATTTAACTGTGCCCATCTTCATAGACGCACCAAACTTAGCATTTGTTTCATTTGCGCTAGTTGCAGTACCTGCACCATTTGCTTTGCCGTTGTTGTATGAAGCCCACCAAGTAATACCAGAAGTCTTACCAGAAATACCTAAGCCATAGTGACCAGCATTAGCTGAAGTATTAGAGTTATCAGTTGGGTCAAACTGTACAGTTAACTTAGCGCCGCCAACTTTTGCTTTATACTGAATAAGCGAACCAATGAAAGAAGAAGAACCGAACTGCTTAGCAGTTACCGCTTCAGCCCAAGTATTACGTACTTGTAAGAAAGTAGTGATGTATGGGTCTTTTTCAAGATTTTTTGCTGCGCCAGCCATACGACCGAAAGCAAGTGAAGAACCGCCGCCTAATTTATAACCAGCCATCATTTCACGACCAGGAACAGAAGTTAAACCACCTTGCATGTTACGTACGTCCATTGCGATACGAGCGAAACCGTTACCTACAGTACCGTCAAATTGGATACGACCAGTACCATTATCAGCGAAATCACGGCTTGATTTAGTAGCATCAACACCATGTGAACCACCTTTAGGTGTAGAAGTTAAGTGACCACCGATACGGCCAGAAACTTTAACATCAGCCATAGCTAGTGGAGCAGCCATTACTGTTGCAACAGCGATTGCAATAATTTTTTTGTTCATTATGAACTCCTTCATTATTATTAAATTTAAAAAATATATATATTTTTATTAGAGTTAGTTAGGTAAAACTCACGGTGTATTTATACGCCAGTGGTATCTTCGACGCAACACTTTTTTTCAAAAAAACAACATTTTTTAAAGGTGTTGTTTTTTTGCTACAAACCACCCAGCTCAAGCCTGAATTACAGCTTAAAGGAGCCGGAATGACGAATAAGCTCAGCGAATCAAACAAACGATCAATTTAAATAGGCAATATATCTGGTTGATACCCCCGAAAATATTACTAAAAAAATCCTCTATAAGCCCTGCCTACAAAATCAAAAACAGCGGGCAAAAAAAATCCAGCATATAGCTGGATTTTTTGGTACTGAAAACGCTGAAATTAACGTTTTGAGTATTGTGGACGTTTACGGGCTTTGTGCAAGCCAACCTTCTTACGTTCAACTTCACGTGCATCACGCGTTACATAACCGGCTCTGCGTAGTGATGGACGTAATGTTTCGTCATACACCATTAATGCACGGGTAATACCGTGACGTATTGCACCAGCCTGGCCTGTGTTACCGCCGCCTTTTACGAATACTTTTAAATCGAAATCTGCTAATTTTTCAGCAGTTTCTAATGGCTGACGTACTACCATGCGTGATGTTTCACGACCAAAGTAGTCTTCGATAGCGCGGTTATTAATGGTGATATTACCGCTGCCTTTTGTCATGTAAACACGAGCTGTTGAGCTTTTACGACGACCTGTACTGTAATATGTTTCTGCCATGATTTAGATTTCCAATGCTGTAGGCTGTTGAGCTGCGTGATTATGTTCTGAACCTGCATAAACTTTCAGTTTACGGAACATGTCACGTCCTAACGGGTTTTTCGGCAACATGCCTTTAACCGCTTTTTCAATGATCATTTCTGGTTTTGTTGCTTGTAACTTTTCAAAGTTCACTGTCTTCAAACCACCCGGATAACCAGTATGGTGATGATACAATTTATTCTTCATTTTGTTGCCTGTTACAGCAACCTTCTCTGCATTAATAACAACGATGTAGTCGCCTGTATCAACGTGAGGAGTATATTCAGCTTTATGCTTTCCGCGCAGACGATGTGCGATTTCAGCCGCCAAACGACCTAATACTTTATCTTCTGCGTCAATTACGAACCAATCGCGTTTGACAGTTTCTGGTTTGGCACTAAAAGTTTTCATTATTTCGCCTGTTCCGGTATTTAAATACTTGTTCTGTTCAAAAAAGAGGCGGAATTTTACTTAAAGCAGACCAAAGATACAAGAGAAAATGAAAGAGAATTCATGATTAAAGTCTAAACACGAATTTTAGACAAAAAAATAGCGCGGTAAAGGGGTTACCGCGCTAAAAGTAAATTCCATCCATAATTTGGAGGAGGATGGAGGAGTCAAAACTGACTGATTTGCTTGCGCTAAATCAGTGATTGGTAATATAAGGGTTTTCTAATTTAGAGTCAAGCACTTTGTTTGTTTTTTGTGCAGTATCACCATGAAAGTCATTTTAGAATGGAAGCAGTTCCGGCTAAAAGCCTATCAGTATGATGAATGAGGCAAATTTATTCACATACAGAGGGGACACATAAGGATAACGGTTTATTTAAATACTACGTTCACCTGAGATTGAAGCTACAGTCGAAACCAGGCTTTACAGAGTAATTCTTTTATTTCATTAAGTTTACCGTGAAAAAAATGCCCCGCCTCATCTATCCAAATGAACTGTGGTGGATTCGGACGTTCAGCCACCCAGTCTTTAACAGCCTGAGCGCTAATGACTTCATCCTGTCCACCCTGAATAACTACCCACGGAACCGTAACTTCAGCTAACTCATCAAAGGGGTACATGCTAACGGGAGGAGCAACAAGTAATAGCCTTTCGGCTTTAATGAGAGCTTGCGCCCGAATGGTGACATAGGAGCCAAAAGAAAAGCCAGCCAACCAGATGGGGGCTTGAGGTCGCCACTTTCTGCATTCGGCAGCAATCAGTTGTAAATCTTCTGCTTCACCAATCCCGTCATTATATTTACCTTCAGATTTGCCAACACCGCGAAAATTAAATCGCACCGTTATCGCCCCCAGTTCAGAGAATGATTTTGCCAGTATGTAAATAACCTTATTTGTCATTGCACCACCATACAATGGATGCGGATGGCTGATAATGACGATAGGCGTCGTATCGCTCAATATCTCCGGTTGCGTGATAAGCGTTTCAATCTCACCGGCATTACCGTTCAGAAATGTCTTAGCAGTATTTTTTTGATCAAATTCAATTTGGGATAATGACATAATAAGGGCGATTCTCAATTTTACAGGTTAGCCTTCAATTAGGAGATGAAGACAAACTTAAAAAATTATTTATCGATCAATAATCTTTCGACAATTTTACCTTGCTGTAAATGCTGCTCAATAATCTCGTCGATATCATCTTCATCCAGATAGGTGTACCAAACCTCCTGCGGATAAACCACAACAACAGGGCCATGTTCACAACGCCCCAGGCACCCGGCCATATTGATTCGTATCTGCCCCTCTCCGCTGAGGTTTAATTCTTTAATACGTTTTTTTGCATAGTCACGCACACGTTGCGCCCCTAAATTTGCACAACAGCTTTCACCATTTTTGCGCTGATTAACACAAAAGAAAACATGATTTTTGAAATAAGTCATAAGGATGTATTCTATTAATATATAAGCTCAAAGGCAAAAATCCCAACATACAACTGTCATCCACCTCTATTCGAAATCCAGGAAGGATACAATCTAGATTCCGGCTAAATCAATGCCGGAATGACGATATTAATAAAGTATGCTGTTACCCTATCCAATTTTATACTTGCCTTTGTGTTAATTTTTTTTGACCGTATACTAGCGCGATGGATACTTCTACTTACATTCTTTCTCTGGCCGACCGTTGCGTTAAATGTGGCTTATGTTTACCGCAATGCCCAACCTACCAATTAGCAGCAAATGAAAATGAATCACCACGTGGCCGCCTTGCTTTAATTCAGGGCTGGTTAAGCGGGCAGCTTGCAGCAACAGAAACATTAACGCTGCATCTGGATCAATGTTTACTTTGCCGGCGCTGTGAACGTGTTTGTCCTTCACAAGTACCTTACGCTGAGATAATGGATGAGAGCAAGGCTTTGCTGATAGATAAAACCAGTGCCGGTTTTTCACTGCCCTCTTTTATAACAAAAAACAGTTTAAGATTTTTGCTAAATAAGAAATTTTCCCGCTCTTTATTTTCTACATTGCGGATATTACAAAAAACAGGATTAGTATTTATTGGCAAACAAAGCGGCCTGTTAAAACTCTTTGGCTTGCAGCGCCTAATCACATATTTACCCTTGCTTGATAAAGCAGTTAAAACAAAAAACTTTTATCCTGCCCGTCATGCAATAAAAGGTAACGTCGCTTTATTCACGGGCTGTTTATCCAAACAGCTTGATCCAAAAACAGTGAAAGCAAGTATTAACCTGCTAACTCGTCTGGGCTATGGCGTTTACGTGCCGGAACAACAGGTTTGTTGTGGCGCATTACATTTACATGATGGTAATAAAAAACAAGCCACAAGCTTTGCGGCGAAAAACCGTTATGCCTTTAACCAGAACGAAAATATAACCGCAATCGTCAGTCTGGTGAATGGTTGTACTTCACAGCTAAAGGAATACCAGCAACTGGATTCGTCTTTATCATTTAAACATGAAGTTAAAGATATGATTGAATTTTTAGCAGACGCTGACTGGCCGGAAGATATTATTTTTAAATCATTTAATAAAAGCGCAGCATTACAAATACCTTGCAGCTTACAAAATAGTTTACGTGCAGAAGGCAAATTATTGGCGCTTTTACAGCGCATACCTGACATAAAGCTGCCAAAGGAAGCGATTTATAATAAATGTTGTGGTGCAGCGGGCTCATATTTTCTACGCTTTCCGCAAATATCTGACCAACTAAAGCAGCAAGCAATAACCTCTCTTTCTCAAACAACCCCGGATATCATTATTAGCAGTAATTTAGGTTGCGCTTTACAGCTTAAATCAGGATTGGTAGAAACAAAGTCACAAATTCACGTTATTCACCCAGTTTTGTTATTAGATCAACAACTCATTCCTTCTTGAGCTTCTTTATGGCATAAGTTTTGCTTTTCTCTGTTATATTTCTTAACTAACAGGAAAAGGGCATGAAAAATTTTACTCTATTACTAAGCTTATTTAGCTTCGCTCTCTTTACCACAAATGTGGTGGCAGAGGGTTACTGGGGACTAAAGGGTGCTTCAGTTAACGTAGATAGTTCTGGTTATAGCAGCTCTATTAATGTTGGCGCCTTTGTTGGTGCTGACTTTACAGAGATTGGTTCTAATCCGGTTGCTCTGGAATTTGATTACAGTACCAAACTCATTGACGGCAAAGTTTCCGGTCTCAACTGGGACGCACAAACCTCAGCTATTTTTGCTGCAATGCGTACCGGCAAAGAAGCTTATCTAAAAGTTAAACTGGGACTTCATAGCAGCGCAACAACGGTTAACGGTGCGAAAGGGACGGGAAGCGGATTAGCTTATGGACTGGGCTTTGGTATTGCCGGTTATGAAGTGGAATACACCATATTCAAAGGTAAAACCAGTAGTGATGCAGATATCAACATGCTGAGCGTTGGTTATATGTTTTAATTTTTTTATTTCCTCACATATGTTCTCCTTCTTATTTTCCCGGTGCTAACCGGGATTTTTTTATTATTTTTCTCAGGAATATTTTATTTCATCTGCGCGCCTTGCTATCCTTAAGCTATGACAAATCCAAACAACGCCAGAAAATTTAGCCCGATTGATAATCTCATGATGCAGTTTGATACCGGCTTGCGAACTCTGTTAGGTAAACCTAACATTACAGAACGCCCTAACCCTGAAAATAGTGTTGAAGAAACAGAACTTACTGCCGCAGAAAAAGATTTGGCAGGTCGTTTAATGCGCATTAATCATTCAGGCGAGGTGGCAGCACAAGGTCTATATCAGGGGCAAGCTCTCACAGCCAAGTTGCCTGAAGTAAGAGCCAAAATGGAACGTGCTGCCCAGGAAGAAAATGATCACCTGGACTGGTGCGAACAGCGAATTAAAGAGTTGGGAACACATACCAGCTATTTAAATCCGCTCTGGTATTTTGGATCTGTTGCCATTGGTGCCACCGCCGGGTTAGCCGGAGACAAATGGAGTCTGGGATTTGTTGCAGAAACAGAGCATCAGGTAGTACGTCATTTAAATGAACATTTAGAACAAATTTCTGACAATGACGCCAAAAGCCGTGCCATTCTCAAACAAATGAAAGAGGACGAAGGTCATCATGCAACAGCAGCCTTAAATGCAGGTGGTGCAGAGTTGCCGACGCCGGTTAAAAAGTTTATGGCATTAACGTCAAAAATAATGACAAAGACGGTGTATCAGCTTTAAATAGTGGAGTCGATTTACCTCTCGTCATTCCCGCATCCCTTAGCGGGAATCCAATTAATTGAACTTTAGATTCCGGCTAAGAACATGCCGGAATGACTAACATCTCTTATCTCTAACTCAGGTTACTGAGCTTTAAATACTGACTGATGTGCTTTTTGCCAGGCAGATAGCCCAAAACCTCTTACGATGGATAATGATAACGGGATTGAACCTGATGACAACAAAGTGTCGTGAAATGTTTTTAATTTAAAATTTTCTTTTTGCTTCTGTTGTTCTTTTAAATTATTGATTAACGCCCAACCTGTGCCATAGCTCATGGGTACTCCCGGGGCATGACTATACCAGGTTAAGTCACCCATTGCCTGAGCATGACTAAAACCTAATTTTTCCTGCATTAATTTTGCCGCTTCATCTATACCGAGCTTTCGAGTATGAATTCCAATATCAATCATAATTCTTAAGGCGCGCCATAAACGATCTTTTAGTAAGACAAAACGGGATTCTTCTTCGGTAATAAAACCAAGCTCATGCATCATTTGTTCACAGTACAAAGCCCAGCCTTCATACAGTGTCGCAGAGGCATTTAACAAGCGCGGCAAGGTGCTTGATGTTGGTTTACTATTTGCTTTAACAAATTGTAAATGATGCCCCGGCCATGCTTCATGTACGCAAGTGTGTTTTAAACTAATGTTATTGTGTTCACCTAAATCTTCTGCTGATTTCGCTGGCGTAACATAATAGTAACCTTGTTGATTCACGTCTGTTGGCGAAGGTTCATAATAAGCCGCAAACGGAATTTGATGCTGTAAAAAGCCGGGGGTTTCTATAACTTTTAAATCCTCTTTTGCTGGCAAGCTCACAATATCATTATCAGCAACAAACTTTTTCGCCGCCTGCATTTGTTGTCTATACTCATCCAGCACCTTGTCTTTTTCAGGACGCTGCTGCTGAATTTTTTTCATTAACGAATCAACGTCATCGTTACCTTGCAACTTTTTCGTTATTTCTTTTAACTCTTTTTCTGTTTCATTAAATAACTTTTCACCAAAACAATATAAATCATCTGCATTGGTATTTAAAAAATGACGTTCCTGTAAAATAAGATCAAAATATTTTCGGCCACAGGCAAAATCACCGTTTGCTTTTTTACTAAGGTTATTTTTCAGATAAGCAGAAAAGTCTTCTAAAGCATGAGCTGCCTGTTCCAGTTCTTCACTGATACGGTAACTGTTAATTTCAGGGTGTTGTTTTAATTCACGAAAAAATTCTGCACCGCCTTCGGCTTCTGCCACTGCCGACTCTAACCAGAGCGCAGATATTTGTTCCGGTTCTACATCAAGCCAGCTTCGTGCGCCGCGCAAATGAGCGGGGATAGCAAGTAAACGATCACGTAATGCATTTGCTGTGTTTTCTACATCACGAATAGTTAATTGATAAATCGCATGCACCGGTAAAAAACGAGCCGGGTCACAAAGGCGCCAGTCACGTAAAGCCTGAGCTTCAAGTTGCAATACAGCAGAGCTACGCATAAGTTGAAGATCAATTTGTTGATCCTGAGTCAGCGACTCTAAATCCAGTTCATCCAGACTTGAAATTAATTTTTCATTTAATACTTTAAGTGCATTTAATTCATCGTCACCATAGGGTTTCAATAAATTTTCATATCCCTTGACGCCAACATCAACAGCCACCTCAGGATTAAAACGAAACCATGTTCTGTAATATCGATCTATAATTGTTGTTAGCTTGGCCATTGAATTTTTCTTATATTAATTTAAATTTTATTTATGTTTTTATAATTTCATAATCGTGTGTTATCTCGACCGATTTACTCAACATAATGGAAGCTGAACAATATTTTTCTGCCGATAACTCAACTGCACGTTTAACATGATTATCACTCAGCTCTTTGCCTGTCACAATAAAATGAACATGAATTTTAGTAAAGACTTTTGGATCTGTATCGGCTCTGGTTGCCTCGAGTTCAGCTACACAGTCATCAACATTTTGACGCGATTTTTTTAAAATATGCATAACATCGAAAGCGGTACAGCCCCCCATGCCAAGCAACATCATTTCCATGGGACGAACCCCCATATTTCTGCCGCCGTGTTCTTCAGGCCCATCCATCACAACCGCATGGCCACTGCCAGACTCTCCAATAAACATGGCATCCTGCGCCCATTTTATACGTGCTTTCATCCAGTCTTTCCTCTATTTTTGTATAGTACGTCTATAAGTTAAACACTGTATCTTTTGACTTAACTCTATTGGCGCAGTAAGCTCTTACCGTCCTCAAAGCGGATGATTTAACAACTGCAACATTATATTGATTAAGTTACTTTTGTAGATCATATACCATAATACGACAACATACTTTAGCAATAGATAGGGAATACTATGCGTCAATCGCCTTCTGAAAGCACAGGCATCGAATCACTGGATAAATTTCTGGAACACTGTCACAGACGACACTATCCAGCAAAAAGCACCATTATTTATGCCGATGACAAACCTGATGTGTTGTACTTTATTCTTGACGGTTCAGTGACGGTTCTTATTGAAGATGATGATGGCCGTGAAATTGTACTGGCTTACCTGAATAAGGGTGATTTTTTCGGTGAAATGGGCTTATTTGATGAGCAACACAGCCGTAGTGCCTGGGTACGGGCACGCACCAGCTGCGAAGTTGCTGAAATTAGTTATTCTAAATTCCGTCAGGTTGCGAGTGAACACTCTGATATTGTTTTTGCCATGGCATCTCAAATGGCGGCACGCCTGCGAATCACCAGCAGAAAAGTAAGTGATCTTGCTTTTATGGATGTCAGTGGTCGCGTTGCCCGCACTCTACTCGACTTATGCAAACAACCCGATGCAATGACCCATCCTGATGGTATGCAAATTAGAATCACACGTCAGGAGATTGGAAAAATAGTTGGCTGTTCACGTGAAATGGTTGGACGCGTTCTTAAAAGCATGGAAGAACAGGAACTTATTTCTGTGAAAGGTAAAACGATTGTGGTGTTTGGTACGCGCTAAGCTAAATCAAAGCCCAACGCAAAAGCGATGCCAGAACATGCAAAGTCACAGAGTACGCATAGAAAGAAAAAACATTTCTAAAATGGCTTCACTAAAATCTTAGCCTTTAGATTCGTAATCAAACATATGCGTTGTAGGTTGGTGTTTAAAAAAACAACTCTGCCAGTTTTTCACCCGGTTCATCAGCCCGCATAAAGGCCTCGCCCACTAAAAATGCATTCACATTATGTTGCTGCATTAACGCAACATCTTCTTTATTATGAATACCGCTTTCTGTTACGACGATAACATCGTCCGGAATTTGTTTCAGCAAATCAATGGTTGTTTGTAACGATGTTTCAAATGTCCGCAAATTGCGATTATTAATCCCTATCATGGGTAAATCCAGTGGCAGTGCACGTTTGAGTTCTTCTTCATCATGCACTTCAACCAGCACATCCATTTCCAGTTCTATCGCCAGCTCAGTTAATTCCTTAAGCTGCTCATCCGTAAGACAAGCTACGATAAGCAAAATGCAATCGGCTCCCATACCGCGCGCTTCATAAACCTGATAAGGATCAATAATAAATTCTTTACGTAAAACAGGTAAGCCACAAACTTCTCGTGCTTGTTTTAAATAAGCATCGCTTCCCTGAAAAAAATCAACATCAGTTAAAACCGATAAACAAGCAGCGCCTCCTTTTTCATACGAGGTAGCAATATCTGCAGGAATAAAGTTTTCACGCATAACTCCTTTGCTTGGAGATGCTTTTTTAATTTCTGCAATAACGGCAGCCTGACCGGCTTGTATTTTTCTTTGGAGGGCATAAACAAAACTGCGCGGAGCAAGTGCTAACTTTGCTCTTTCAACTCGCCTTTTCATATCGGCCAAAGAAACTAACGCACGACGTTCTTTAATTTCTTCGTGTTTACGCTTAATAATCTTTTTTAAAATATCTGGAGTGTTGTTCATTTTTTATGCTCATATTAAATATCATGCTCACAAAAACACAATATTTTTAATTAATTAAATCATCACTTTTATCTTAATACTGCTTTGGGCTGAAGCCCAACCTACATTCTGTCGTAGCCCGCACTACAGATTAAACATAAAGGACATGGTTTGCTTCTAAGGACATTTTTGGCATTAATTACACACGATTCGAAACGTTTACCAGAGCATCCAGCTTTGCAGCTGCCTGACCATTGGCAATGACTTCTTCTGCTTTTTCTATTCCTGCAGCAAGACTGTCAGCTAAACCGGCAACATAAATAGCAGCACCAGAATTAAATTTCACAATATCTTTTGCCGGCCCGGTTTCATTGTTTAAAACTTTTTTAATGACAGCTAAAGATTCTTCTGCACTATTGACTGCAAGTTCTGAAATATTAGTTTTAGTCATTCCAAACTGTTCCGGTGTAATGGTATAGCTCGTGACTTTACCATCTTTTAATTCAGCCACTTTAGTTGCTGCACCAATGCTGATTTCATCCATACCATCTTCGGAGTGCACTACCATGACGTGATTACTACCTAACTTGTTTAAAACATTAGCCAGAGGTTCAACTAACGCCTCTTCGAACACACCAAGCAATTGATTTTCTGCTCCGGCCGGATTAGTTAACGGGCCAAGCACATTAAAAATAGTACGAACCGCCATTTCTTTACGCGGACCAATTGCATGTTTCATTGCGCTGTGATGCATCGGTGCAAACATAAACCCCACACCCACTTCATTAATACATTTTGCAACTTGCTCTGCATTTAAATCCAGCTTAACCCCGGCTGCTTCTAATAAATCTGCACTACCTGATTTACTGGAAACAGAACGGTTACCATGTTTTGCAACGGTACCACCTGCTGCGGCAACTACAAAGGTACAGGCAGTAGAGATATTAAAGGTATTGGAGCCATCACCACCGGTGCCAACAATGTCGACAACATGATCCGCGCTGACTTTTACACCCGTAGCAAGCTCACGCATCACTTTAGCCGCAGCGGCTATTTCATCAACCGTTTCACCTTTCATGCGCAAACCAACAAGAAAACCTCCGATCTGTGCGGGGGTTGCTTCACCGGTCATAATAATACGCATGACGTCATTCATTTCACTGGCAGTTAAATCCTGACGCGCTAAAACTGTTTTAATAGCTGCTTGCATATCCATAACGAAACCCTATCACTCTTTTGTTAATTTTTTTGAGTCTAAGAAATTTTTCAACATCGCATGACCATGTTGAGTCAATATTGATTCAGGATGAAACTGAATACCTTCTATTGGAAATGTTTTATGTCGCACTCCCATTATTTCATCCATCGTTCCACCTTCATTTTCAGTCCAGGCTGTAATTTCAAGATAATCCGGTAAAGTATCCGCATCAATCACTAATGAATGGTAACGGGTAGCATCCAGCGGGCTGTACAAATTTTTAAATACACCTACACCGTTATGATGAATTTCCGAAACTTTTCCATGCATAATTTCTTTCGCATGAATAATCTTTCCACCAAATGCCTGAGCAATACTTTGATGCCCCAGACAGACGCCAAGAATCGGTAATTTGCCGGTAAAGTAACGAATCGCTTCAATTGATATCCCTGCCTCATTTGGTGTACAGGGGCCGGGAGAGATCACCAGATATTCAGGGTTTAAACGTTCAATCTCTTTTATTGTAATTTCATCATTACGATGAACCTGAACATCAACCTTAAGCTCACCAAAATACTGTACCAGGTTGTAGGTAAAGGAATCATAATTGTCGATCATTAATAACATAATTCCTCCTTACCGATGCACTTTATCTAAGCCAGCTTCTGCCATGGCGACGGCGCGAAAAACAGCTCGTCCTTTATTCATGGTTTCGTCCCATTCATTTTTTGGTACAGAGTCATAAACAATACCTGCACCAGCTTGTATGTGTAATGTTTTATCTTTAATAACTGCGGTTCGAATAGCGATGGCAGTATCCATATTGCCATGCCATGAAAGGTAACCTACAGCACCGGCATAAACGCCCCGTTTTACCGGTTCAAGTTCATCAATAATTTCCATGGCACGAATTTTAGGTGCGCCACTTACTGTGCCTGCAGGAAATGTAGCACGTAATACATCCATAGCACTTAAGCCTTTTTTTAATTTACCGATAACATTGGAAACTATATGCATGACATGCGAATAACGTTCAATCAACATGTTTTCAGTTAAACTCACGCTCCCTGTTTTTGCTATGCGACCCACATCGTTGCGACCTAAATCTATTAACATTAGATGTTCGGCCAGTTCTTTTGGATCGGCTAATAATTCATGTTCAAGCAGCTTATCTTCGCGAGCTGTTTTACCACGAGGCCGCGTGCCGGCAATCGGTCTGACTGTCACCTCTCCGTCTTCTAGACGTGTCAGTATTTCAGGAGACGAACCGGCAACATGAAAATCACCTAAATCCAGATAAAACATGTAAGGAGACGGATTCAGGCTACGTAAAGCACGATAAAGATCCAGAGGCCTTGCTGTAAAAGGAATCGATAAACGTTGTGATAATACAATTTGCATTGCATCACCTTCTTTTATGTATTCCTTGGCTTTTAAAACCGCCTCTTCAAAACCTTGCTGGCTAAACCCGGAAATAAAATCCGCTTCATTCACTTTTACCGATTTAGATTTAGCCGGATGCATGATATGGCTATCGAGTTGATTGGTTAACCAGTCAAGTCGAACCTGTGCTTCGTCAAAACCATTTTCACCCGCATGAACAATAATATAAAGTTTACCGCTTAAGTTGTCATGAACAACAAGCTCATCTGAAACCATCAATAAAATATCGGGAACTTCAAGCAGATCTTTATTCGGGCAATTTTTTAGTCGTGGTTCTATATACCTTACGGTATCGTAACCAAAGTAGCCGACCAGGCCACCATTAAATTTTGGCAGACCATCAATCTCGGGGACTTTGTATTCAGCCTGAAATGTTTCAATCCAGTTTAGCGGGTCTTCAACGTTTAACGACTCTTTAACTTTTCCATCTTCTATGACAGAAACTTCATAACCGGAAATACGAACAACTTTACGACACGGTAAGCCGATAATGGAGTAACGCCCCCATTTTTCTCCGCCCTGAACAGATTCAAATAAATAGGAATAAGGGCCATCGGCCAATTTTAAAAAAGTACTTAATGGAGTGTCGAGATCAGCCAACACTTCCCGCATTAGAGGGATGCGGTTAAATCCTTGCGCTATGTACGCGTTGAAATCTTCTTGATTCATCTTTTTTGCCTAATAATAAAATAACAATAAATACTGCCGGCCAATCTGAAAATAATTGAGCCGGCGCCACTCGCAGCTTAGTTATGCCATCGAGATTGTATTTGTTGAAATTTAGTATTCATTATCAGATCTTTATTGTTATGCCGCTTTACTTAATATACCAGATAACTCAGCCATTGAATCAATCACAGCATCCGGATTAGCTTCTTTTATATCAACACCGTGATTATAACCATAACTCATACAGGTAATCTGGAAACCCGCAGCACGTGATGCTTTTACATCACTAATAGAGTCACCTAACATCATGGCATTTTCCGGTTTCACGCCCAACTGTTCGGCAGCATGTAATAGCGGTAATGGATCAGGCTTTTTCTTTGCCAGTGTATCGCCACAAATAATGATTTCAAAATCATCATGGATGCCTAATGTTTTTAGAATAGGTAAAGTAAACTGTGCATCTTTATTAGTCACACAACCTAATTTATAACCTTCTGCTTTCATATATTCCATGCCTTCTTTTACGCCGTCATAGAGACAACTACGAACACATGTATTTTCCGCATAAAGTTCTAAAAATATAGGGTATGCCTTCTCAAATAAAGCATCGCTCGGCTCACCATCAAGCTGACCAATTAAAGCACGACGTGTTAAACGTTCAACACCATTACCCACCCAGTCACGTACTTTTTCTTCACCATGAACAGGCATGCCCAATTGCTTCATCATTTCATCAACGCAATAAGCAAGATCAGGCACGCTGTCGACCAGCGTACCGTCTACGTCAATAAGAATCATGTCCGGTTTCTTTAATGACATGAATTACTTACCTACTTTTGCTAATTCATCACGGAACTGTTTGATAACAGTGTTATAAACGTCAGCATCTTTATCATTCTTCGCATTAAATACTGCAGAACCGGCAACAAACATGTCAGCACCTGCTTCAGCGACTTCGCGAATATTATCTACTTTTACACCACCATCAATTTCTAATGTGATGTCATATCCACTTTCATCAATTAATTTACGTGCTTCACGCAATTTATTAAGTGTTTCAGGGATAAAGCTTTGGCCACCAAAACCCGGGTTCACAGACATCAATAAAATAATATCCACTTTATCCATTACATGTTTCAGAATATCTAACGGTGTTGCAGGATTAAAGACCAAACCTGATTTACAACCACCTTCGCGAATCATTTGTAATGTACGATCAATATGTTCAGAAGCTTCCGGGTGGAAAGTGATGTAGCTTGCGCCGGCATCGATAAAATCCGGAATAATACGATCAACCGGCTTAACCATTAAATGTACATCAATATCTGCGGTCACACCGTGCTTACGTAAAGCATCACAAACCAAAGGCCCGATAGTCAGGTTTGGCACATAGTGATTATCCATAACGTCGAAATGCACAACATCTGCACCTGACTTTATGACGTTATCTACTTCATCACCTAAACGTGCAAAATCTGCCGCTAGGATTGACGGTGCTATTTTGAAATCTGCCATGTTTTGTTGCCTCTTGTTAGCTTATATTCAGTCCAATTATCATATAATCCGGACTAGTAAAATTTTTGAAGCGCAACTTTACCCGATCACAGCGAATTTTTCAGCCTTTTGCGCCAGCGATTGTCATATACTCTATTAATATACCCATGGAGATGATCATGAAGATACTACAGCCCCTAAAAACCCTGCAAATTTTAGGATATAGTCTGCTACTCAGCCTGATTACTCAGCAAGCTATTGCCTCAGACATGGCAAAAGAACAACGCTGGGCTGATCAAGTTGTCGATAGTATTATGGTTGGTGATGCGCAGTGGCTAAAAGCCGGTAAAAATAAAATTCTTTCAATCTACACCGAAAATACTACTGAAAAAACCATGGGAGCGGCCATTATTTTACATGGCACTGGGGTTCATCCTAACTGGGATCAGGTTGTGCGGCCATTGCGAAGTCAGCTTCCCGACTTTGGCTGGTCAACACTTTCATTACAAATGCCGGTACTTAACAACGAAGCCAGCTATGATGATTACATTCCCCTTTTTAAAGAAGTTGCGCCACGTATCAATGCAGCCGTTCGCTTTTTGAAATCCAAGGGGATTAAAAATATCGTTATCATCGGCCATAGTTTAGGCTCCGCAATGGCCGCCTATTACATGGCAAACAAGCCCGACTCGGCCATTCGTGCTTTTGTTGCTGTGGGTGCATCGGGCAATATGTACGCAAAAAATAAAGTGAACTACCTAAAATCACTAAAAACGATTAAAGTACCTGTGCTGGACATTTTTGGTAGTCTGGATTTAACATCAGTATTAGAAAGTGAAAAAATAAAAGCACAAGTTGCCCGTAAAGCAGGTAATAAAAAATACACGCAAATAAAAATTAGTGGTGCTAATCATTTTTTTGACAGCAAGAATGATATTTTAATAAAACGTATACGAGGCTGGCTGGCTAAAAATGCCCACGGCACCGAAACTAAAATTAAATAACACCAGCAAAATAAAATAATTTAAGGAAACTAGAATGACAGTAAATACTTTCTCTATTGTTTTACATTTATTATCCGCCGTTGTCTGGGTTGGCGGTATGTTTTTCGCCTATATGTTTTTACGCCCTGTCGCAGCCACGCAACTTGAACCCCCTGTGCGTTTGCAATTGTGGGTTGGCGTATTCAAAAAATTCTTTCCTTTTGTCTGGCTCGCTCTTTTATTTTTACCTTTAACCGGTTACATGATGATATTTAATATTTGGGCTGGTATGGCAAACACTCCTTTATATGTTCATATTATGAATGGTTTAGGTACGGTGATGATCTTCATTTATTTACATGTTTACTTTGCACCATTTAAACGCTTGAAAGAAGCGGTGATTAAACAGGACTGGCCGGAAGGTGGAAGGAACCTGAATATTATTCGTAAAATGGTAGGAATTAATACAATAATTGGATTAATAGTTATTACAGTCGCCAGTGCGGGGCGAATGTTTTAAAGGTTGAGGTTGAAATTAACATTACCTGATAACGGGGTCATTTTGAATGGTGGCTCTGTTACCTTTTTGTTTTATTTATTTTGCAGATAAAACTGTTCAAATTTTTCTTTTGAAATCGCTTTCGAATATAAATACCCCTGAAATATTTTACAGCCATGTTCAATAAGAAATTTTTGTTGCTCTTCAGTTTCAACACCTTCAGCAACAACCGAAAGATTAAAAATCTCTGCTATATGAATAATAGTATTCACCATTGCTTCTGCATTGTTATATTGCGACAGTTCTTTTATAAAATGGCGATCTATTTTTAACTCATCAATCGGTAACTTTCTAATATAGCTTAACGAACTATATCCGGTTCCGAAATCGTCCATTGAAAAACGAATACCTAATTTCTTGATCCCGTTTATGGTATCAACAATATTAGCACTTTCAGCAACTATACTTTCGGTGATTTCAAAAATCACTTTTTCTGCCAGCTTTCTATCTAAATATTTTTCACTCAAAGAGGTAACGTCATCAACAAAACTATGATGCATAAACTGACGTACACTAATGTTGATAGACATTTTCTGTACATCAATACCTTTTGTATTCCAGTCTTTCAGGGTTTTAAATGCAGATTCAATAATAAACTGACCCACCTCGACAATAAGTCCGGTTTGTTCTGCAATGGAAATAAATTCAACAGGAAAAACTTCTCCCATTTCCTCGCTATTCCATCGCGCCAGAACTTCTGTACCAATTACTTTTTGCTTTTCATCAACCTGAGGCTGATAATCAAGATAAATCTGATTACGTTTTACTGCTAAATGAAGCAAACGTTCAAGTTTAAGGTTACGCTCAACGCGCTCGGCCATTTCTTCGTCAAAAAAGAAAACACCATCACGCCCTTTGTTTTTCACCTCGTACATTGCTATATCAGCTTCTTTAATAAAATCTGCCGAACTTGTTCCATTCGAGCTAATCAAACTAACGCCGATACTTGCACTTAAATACAAATGATGTTTATCAAGTATATATGTTTCCTTTAAAGCAGATAACAATTTTTCCGAAATTTCTAATGCCTCAGCTTTACATGTTTCTTTATTTGTAAAATCACTACCGGTAATAATAAATTCATCTCCACCTAAGCGAGACAACAGACAATCTTTATTTATGTTTTGTTTTATTCTTCTAACGACTTCCTGTAGAAGATGATCACCAATATCATGCCCCAATGAATCATTGACTGTTTTAAAATGATCAAGATCAATCAATAAAAGATATGAATATTCTCCCGTATTCTTTAGGTAGTTCATTTTTTTTTGTAAAAACTCTACAAAATATTGTCGATTATATATTCCGGTTAAATAATCATGTGTTGCCTGAAAAATAGTTTTACTGAAAAGAGCATTACTACTGTTTGCGGCATAAAATAAAACCCAGGCCAAAGTCAGAGAGAAAGCCATTAAAATATAACCATACCATGCATCAATTAATGCAAAATACATGGCAAGTGGAACCATCAACGTGATAATAATCGGCTTATAGAGTTTTTTATCCGGAAATAATAATGCCGCCGCGACGGTAGACGCACCGATTTCGGTGAAAATAGCAATATAATGCATACCGGATTCAGATTCCGGCGCATAGATTAAAAAAATGACAAGCCAAATCAGGAAGAACAAATAAAATAAAAAAGAAATGTGTTTATACCAAAGCCTCAGTTGAGACTCACTCATTTTTTTTAAGTTAAATTTTTTATAAAGTAAGTAACCTCTGGCAGATACCATCAAAACAGTGATATACCAGAAAAGAGCCGCTATATAGATATCATTCAGCCAGCCCAGAAAAATATAAGCCAACCCCGGAAAAAGTGCCAAGACAATCATTACCGGAATTTGTTTATGCAAATAACTGTAAACTTCGTTTGTTCTCATATTGCAAAAAAAACCTAATTAATTGGGGGGAAAGAGTAGGCATTAACAATTATATCTATGAAGTATAAGCTTTCTCAATAAAACAACTGTTAAATTATTTCTTTCGTTGCGACACAATTAACTCGTACGCGGCTTTAATTTCCTGTGTTTTTTCCGTCGCCATTTTCACCATTTCCTCCGGCATCCCTCTGGAAACCAGTTTATCCGGATGATGCTGATTCATTTGACGACGATAGGCTTTCTTTATTTCACCATCACTGGCAGTACTTGTCACACCTAATACCGCATAGGCTTCTTTGAGTGCATCTTCAGATGATTGCTGCTGATAGTGCGCCTGCCCTGTACCGGACTGCTGGAAATGTTGCTGCGCCAGTACCATTTGTACTAAACGCTGATAATCCTGAGCTGAATAACCTATTTGTTCACTTATATTTAATAATATGCGTTCTTCAGTGTTGTCCAGCTTCCCATCAGCCAAGGCACTAAAAATTAAAATTTCCAGCAACATTTGAGATAGTGCGCGGTTATGGTGCGAGATTTTTTGAAATTCTTCTATGCAAAGATCCGGGTGAAAATTATTATTTTTGCCTTCATTAAAAAACTCAATTGCTCTTTTAGACTGTTGCTCATCTAAACGCATTTGTTGCATGACAGCCCGAGCCGCCTGAATTTCTTCTGCACTAACATGGCCATCGGCTTTGGCAACATGACCTAATAATGAAAAAACCGTTTTAAAGAACACCTGTTGAATTTCAGCACGGTTTCTTACGCTATTAAAAACGGCAGAAAAATCACCCTGTCCTAAACCCCGATCAAAAATATGCCCGAAATAAGCACCAATAATTAATCCCCAAATACTTCCGCCACTAATTAAATAACCAAAAAAAGCACCGGCTAATTTTCCTGCTATATTCATTAAAACAACCTTTAATTTTTACTCAATTATATCCATTTAATCATTACTTACTTAACCAAAACCACCAGACAATAAGCCCGATTAAACTCAAACCAATTAAATTAACCAACATCATTTTTTACCTTTTTGATTTAAAGAAACGCAGGCGATTAGCATTTGTTACAACGGTGACTGAAGACATAGCCATTGCTGCACCGGCAATCATTGGATTTAATAAAATACCAAAGAAAGGAAAAAGAATGCCCGCAGCCACAGGGATACCCACAACATTATAAATAAATGCACCAAATAAATTTTGTTTGATATTACTCACTGTTGCACGGGATATAGCAACCGCATCAGCAACCCCATGCAAGCTACCCCGCATCAATGTAATGTCTGCACTTTCTATCGCGACGTCTGTACCGCTACCAATAGCAAAACCAACATTCGCCTGAGCCAGTGCCGGCGCATCATTAATGCCATCCCCCACCATTGCAACCTGTTCACCCTGCTGTTGCAAACTTGTAATTTTATCGGTTTTATCCTGAGGTAATACTTCAGCTACCACTTCATCTACACCGACTTGTTTCGCGACTGCTTCAGCGGTACGTTTACTGTCGCCAGTTAACATAACCACTTTCATACCAAGCTCATGCAACTGTTTTATTGCAGCAATGGAATCTTTTTTAATCGGATCAGACACCGCAATAATGCCTTGCAACTTGCCATCAGCAGCAAGGTACATACTGGTGCGACCTTGTTCAGAAAGTTTCTCTGCTTCAGATTCGAGTTCATGAATATCAATTTTATTGTTATTCATTAATCGTGAATTACCAAATAAAATAGCTCGGCCGTTAATGAGCCCGCTCACTCCCTCACCGGATAGTGCTGCAAATTTTTCTGTATCGACTAACTGAATATTTTTTTCTTTTGCATAATTCACAATAGCTGTTGCCAGAGGGTGTTCTGATACTGATTCAAGACTTGCACCGAGCATTAATAAATCATCATTATTGATTTCTTTGGTATGAATTAGTTCGGTAACTTCAGGCTTCCCTTCTGTCACTGTGCCTGTTTTATCTAAAACAACCGTAGTTAATTTGCCAGCTTGTTGTAATGCATCTCCATTACGAATCAGGATACCCATTTCAGCGGCTTTACCCACCCCGACCATGATTGAGATAGGAGTTGCTAAACCCAAAGCACAAGGACAAGCAATAATAAGAATCGTCATGGTTGTAACCAGGGCATAACTTGCAGCATCAACCGTGGCAAAGTTATACCAGATTAAAAAGTTTATCACGCTGATAATTAAAACTGAGGGTACAAAAATAGCTGCAATTTTATCAACCAATCTACCTATTGCCGGTTTCGTTGCCTGCGCCTGTCTGACCATACCGATAATTTGCGCCAGCACTGTATCTGTCCCGATTCGTTTAGAAACAAACAAAAAAGTTCCGCTGGCATTAATCGTTCCGGTTGAAACTTCATCGCCGATATTTTTTTCTATTGGTATCGGCTCTCCGGTTAACATTGACTCATCGATGCTGGAGTGACCATCAATAATTACCCCGTCCACAGCAATTCGTTCACCGGGACGCACACGTAAGGTTTCGTCTAACCCAACCTCACTGATAGGGACGTCAATTTCTTTTCCATCACGCACAACACGTGCTGTTTTAGGTTGTAATCCGATCAAGCGTTTTATAGCTTCACTGGTTTTCCCTCGCGCTTTCATTTCTAGCGCGGCACCTAAATTAATCAAACTAATAATAATAACCGCAGCTTCAAAATAAGCATGTCGCGCCAGGCTTGGTACGGTATCCGGTGATAAAACAATGACAAAAGAATAGATACAAGCCGAGCCCGTACCCAGAGCAATCAATGTATCCATATTCGCGTTATGAACCTGAAATGACTTCCATGCTCCGGTAAAAAAATGTCGGCCGGAATAAAACATCACACCTAGCGTGATAAAACCAAGCAATAACCACGTGAATTGACCATTTTCAGCATCAATGTCAGGGAATAAACCGGTTATACCGCCAATAAAGAGGGGCAGCCCAACAACAGCAGCAACCCCCGCTTTTTTTAATAAATCCCGATAATAGGCAAATTCAGCCGCTTCTTTTTCCGCTTCTTCCTCGTCACCGCCTTTTAATTCTGCCGCATCATAACTGGCTGCTTTTACAGCTGCAATGACATCGGCAATATCCATTGTGCCCTTCACCAGCGCGGTATGTTCGGCAAAATTAATACTGGCTTCTTCTACACCATCAACAGAATTAAGGGCGGTTTCGACTGAGGCGACACACCCGGCACAACTCATACCACCTATAGATAATCGATAACTGTTCATTTTTTAACTGCTCCTGAATAAGCGACTTTGTGGGATACTATAAAATTACTAAAAGACGTCTAACCTAAGACAATGATAAACTTAATTTTACTCGATAAAATTTAAATATATAGTCGCATCTATGGAAATCACGTTTATAAGTGCCTTTTTCGTTGGCCTTTTTAGCACACTACATTGTGTTGGCATGTGTGGCGGGATAATTGGTGCATTAACATTTAGTTTACCTGAAAAAATTCGCAATAATCGTTGGCGACTCATTCCTTATGTTGCCGCATATAACGTGGGACGAATAAGCAGCTATACACTTGCCGGTATGTTAGCCGGTAGTCTTGGCGATAATATTACCGGTTTTTCGCCTCAGTATGGCCATTTTGTTTTGCAGGTATTTGCGTCCATTTTAATGGTTGGAATTGGTTTATATCTTGCCGGCTGGTTTCCTGCTTTTGTAAAAATTGAGCATCTAGGTAAACCAATTTGGAAAAAATTAGAACCCATCAGCCAAAAGCTTATTCCGGTAAAAAATCCGGGCCATGCCTATTTATTTGGCCTGCTTTGGGGCTGGTTACCTTGTGGCCTTGTTTATACCGCACTCATTTGGTCAAGCACCGCTGCAACAGCAAAAGATGGTGCTCTTCTAATGCTTGCTTTTGGTGTGGGCACTTTGCCAACCGTGATGATTGCGGGTATATTAACCGGATGGTTTGTAAGACTTAGTCGCAACACTTACATTAGACCACTTGTTGGTTTAAGCGTGATCATTATGGCATTGATCACAGGTTATTTAGCCTTTCAACATGCTGGCGTACCACATAGCCATTAAATTAAGAGATTAAAGGTTTACCCATGAATTCAAATTACACAATGCTTGGTCAATCCGCCGAATTCCAGAATACTCAGCGTACCGCGAAAATAATGGCCGCAACCGATGTCACCGTGCTGATTCAGGGTGAAAGCGGTACCGGTAAAGAATTAATGGCGAAATATATTCATACTCATAGTAAACGTCAATCGGCCCCCTTAATCACTATCAACTGCGCAGCATTACCTGAGTCACTGGTAGAGTCAGAACTTTTTGGCCATAAAAAAGGCGCTTTTACTGATGCCAGTAATGACCAGCAAGGCCGAATTCAATCTGCGCATAATGGCACTTTGTTTTTGGATGAAGTGGGCGAGTTACCCTTAAGCATTCAGGCAAAACTATTAAGATTTATTGAAAATGGTGAATGCCAGACAATTGGTCAAAGTAAAACTGAAAAAGTCGATGTACGACTTATTGCTGCAACAAATCGCGATTTATATAAAGAAGTTGAACAGGGTAATTTTCGTGAAGATTTATTTTATCGCTTAAATGTGGTTCCACTTACCTTGCCTAACCTGCGTGAACGTCAGAGCGACATTACGCTACTCATAAATCACTTATCAGCACAACTTGCAGCCAAACATGGGCTAGATGTTCCCCGTTATAGCATTAAAGCGATAGAACATTGTCAACGCTATAGCTGGCCGGGTAATGTGCGTGAATTAAAAAACTTTTGTGAACGAATGGTCATTTTACTCAGCGGTAAAAATATTAATGTAGAAAATTTACCTCTGGAAATGCAATCAGAGCAAAAAGCAAAAATAACTAATCCATATACTTTGCCTGAAGGCGGAATTGTCCTTGAACAGGTTGAAGCGCAGTTAATTAATCAGGCGCTGGATCAAGCTCACGGCAATCAAAGTAAAGCTGCTCGCTTACTGGGATTAACTCGCAGCGCATTACTTTACCGTTTAAAAAAATACACCGGTGTAAAATAAAAAGCCGGTACTCATTTTTATAAGCACCGGCTTTTTTGAGAACAAAGTGAATTATTTAATATTCGATAATAACTTTGGATTTGTTACCAGCTTTCTTACACCATGAGCATGATCTTCCTTAAACACATTCCCTTTACACCATTCACCTAAACTATTGATATCCAGTTTGGCGCAATGAGGACGAACAGCCCATGTCACCTGTAATGGAGAACAGGTTGACTCGGTAAATTTGGGGCCAGTTGTTGAACCCATAAAGTCAACTGCATGACCTGTTCCTTGTGGTAAAGATTTAGCCTGATAACGACCTTTAACCATGTTACCGCCGTAAGCAAAATCATTAAAATTCATCGCTGAAGAATCATTCACTAAAGTAAAGACTTGTGTTTCAACACGTAAGTCAGGATTTGCACATTTTTTACTTAAGCAAGAACCTAAACCATGCCCCGGTTTTGTTTGGCACGATGTATGTACCCAATGCACCTCAATAGTATCTCCTGGTTTTAAACCCTTACAAATTTTTTGTGCAGGTTTTTTAAGCTCCGCTTTAGTTAAATGCTTGCTGATATTGCATTGATAACCGCCACCATGACCATGCTCACCGGCACCGGCATAAACAGAAAAATCTTTTGCTTTATGCTCTGCATTATTATGAAAATGAATATTACATAAATTCATATTTTCAAATTTTGGCGCTAAAGAAAATATTTGCGGGTTTTTTCCGATCACACCATCGATGTCTCGCGGTGTTTGCGGCCCGAAACCTTTACAAGCAGGCCCGGAAGATACGGCCATATGAGAAGAAGCATGATCGCTACTGTGTCCTGAGTGATGTTCTGCTTCAGAAGAAAAACTTGCTGTCGAAAATACGCTTAACGCTGCAAATAAAAGACTGTTTTTGAAAATATTTAGCTTCATTTTTTATTCCTGTAAGTATTATTGCTGCGCCAATTCTACTTCGATAATTTACAAAACGTAATAATAAAAATACTTTATTGCAATCTGCAGTCACTTTGTTTCCTTACCATTCAATTTTTTATAGCTTTTAGAATGACAAATTTTTTATTTGTGGCAACAATCTCACAATTGTTAAAAATTCTTTGCAGTTTTATGTGGTAACCAAGATGACGGTTACCAACCACCCATAACTCTCCTTTTTCCTTCAATACATTTTTTGACTGCTTAAACATTTGCCACGCAACTTCATCACCTATTGCTGTATTCTGATGAAAGGGAGGATTATTTAATATTAAATCTGTACTGTTCTTTTCAATGCCGGTTAAACAATCCGTTACATTAAACTTGGCTAAAGTGTCTTTTGATGAATTTAATCTCATATTTTCTCGTGCCGACTCTACTGCCATATACGATTCATCTAAAAAAAATACTTCTGCATAAGGGTTTTTCTTAGAAGCAATTAGACCAACAACGCCATTTCCACAAGCCAAATCAACAATAGTTTTATATTTTTCAGAACAGGGAATGTGCTGAATAAAAAATCGTGTTCCGATATCCAGTCGTTCACGCGAAAAAACATTTGCATGATTGATTATTTCATAGTCTGTGCTTTCTAAAATATATTTTTTCGGATAGGGATTTTCTCTGTTAACAATCTCACTATCAGCGGTGGAAAATATCAACCGAGCTTTTTTCTTTGCTAAAGATGTCTTTGTTGAGCCAATATATTTTTCAAACAATTTTAATGTTGAAGTATGTATTGACTTAACCATCCCGGCAGAAATAATTTTACTTTTGGCAGTAAGGTACGGTTTTATTCGCACAAGCTGATCTTCCAACATTGCAAGACTTTTCGGCACCTTAATTAAAACAACATCATAACTTTCACTTGGCGTGACAATACTATTTATAATGTTAATTTTATTTGAATCTATATTATTTTTACTACAATTATACTGAACCGCTTTTTCGGTCAGCCATGAGTCTGTCCAAAGAGTAATATCGTGTTCAGCCAGCGCAAGACTTAATGCCCCAAAGCCATCATTCACAATTAAAACATTTAATTTTTCTGTATGACTTGCCTGCTCATTAAAAAAATAATTTAACAGGTACTCGTCAGCTGCATCCCAGGCTCGCAGTATTGATTTAGTTCTTATGGGGTAACGGGAAAGTTCAAACTCCCCCTGTGGCACTGCCAATGTATTCATTATATTTTTTATTATATTAGGTGAGCGGCTAAAAAAACAAATCGAAATGCTAAATTAAAATATTTAGTACGACTCACCCCAGGAAATAGTTTTTTCCAGTTGTTCTATTTTGAATTTTTGATCAGAAATCACATACTTCACAACATCGCCAACTGATATCATTCCAATTAACGCTTCGTTTTCAATCACAGGCAAGTGTCTAATATGATGTTCTGTCATAACAGCCATACACTCTTCAACTTTCTGCTGAAGCGAGGTATGAAAAACTTTTGCTGTCATAATGTCTTTTACTTTCGTTTCTTTTGAAGTACGCCCTTCAAGAATAACTTTTCTGGTGTAATCGCGCTCTGAAATAATCCCTATTAATTTTTCATTATTAACAACAGGCAATGCACCGACTGATTTTGAACTCATTTTTTTAATCGCATCAAATACTGAGTCATCAGGCGATATCGTCCAGATTGTATTATCTTTTCCGGCAAGTAACTTTTCAATAGTGATCATCATTTCATTCCTTGTTATATAGTGTCTAATTTTGTTCCTGAATACTTTTTCCAGCCTGCTCACAAACCCTGTTCATTTCTACTAATAACTTGTCTATTTCCATTTCATTTTCACGTATCACTTCAACCTCAAGTTTAGCTGCTGACAGCGTTATTTCCGGGAACCCCATTGAAGTGCCAACACCTTTGATTTTATGCAATTCATTTTTCATTTCCTGCCAGTTTTTATCATTACGCGATTTTTTTATACTATCCATTCGTAGCGGGATACCTTTTACAAAGCTTTTAATTAATGCCTGTAGCTTTTCACTTCTGTCTTTATTTTTATTTATCTCAAGTTTTGACTCATCAGCCTCACTATCAATCTCCAGATATTTATAGATAGTATGAAATAACTTTTCTCTATTAATTGGTTTTGTCAAAAAACCATCACAACCTGCACTAATACACATATCATGATCGTTCTTCATGGCATTTGCAGTTAATGCAATTATGGGAAACTCATAACTGGCCTGACGCAATAACTTTGTTGCTTCTATCCCTCCCATAACCGGCATTTGCATGTCCATGAAAATTAAATCGTAGTGTTTACCAAGCGCTTTATCAACTGCATGTTGTCCATTTTCGACAAATGTGAGCTTCGCACCTATGCCGGAGAGTAAAATTGAAAGAAGTTTCTGGTTATCATGATTATCTTCAGCGATTAAAATATTACCTTTAACATGATAGGAGAAGTCATACTGGTATTTAATGCTATCATTTTTCTCAGGTAACTCCGGCTCTCCGGTAATTAATTGTTGCTTATCAATTTTTCCTGTTCTAATGCTGACGCAAAACTGACTACCTATATCCATTAAACTTTCAACTGTAATCGTACCGCCCATTTTTTCAGCAAATTGCTTTGAAAGAGACAAACCTAATCCTGTTCCACCATACTGGCGTGTGGTTGATGAGTCTGCCTGCGTAAACGCATCAAATATTTTACTGATTTGCTCGTCCGTTAATCCTATACCGGAATCAATAATGGTGAAATATATTTTCTCATTGTCAATGTCGCTGTGTATTTTTATAGTCACCTTGCCTGACTTGGTAAATTTAAGTGCATTACTGCATAAGTTTAATATTATTTGTTTTATACGTAACATATCATTACAAATAACATTAGGAATAGGAAACTGATACTCAATATAAAGTTGAATACCTTTTTCTTTAAATTGATTTTTGATTGTATCTTCTACATCATTAATTAACTCAACTGGAGAAAAATATGTATTTTCAAACTCCATTCTGTTGGCTTCAATTTTTGATATATCTAAAATATCATTAATTATCTTTAGTAAATGCCTGCCATTTTTCACTATCGTTTTAGTCAGGTTTTCTCTATCTTCTATTTTTGTGGTTGGCTCAGCTAATACTTCCGCAAAACCTATAATGGAGGTAAGAGGCGTCCTTATCTCATGACTCATTATGGCCAAAAATTCAGACTTTGTTCTTGTTGCCTCAAGCGCCTGTATCGAAACTTTTTCTAACTGTTGATTATTCTGTACCAGCTCGATATTTTTTTGTGTAATCACTCTTAACATAACTCTTGCAATAAGCCACGCCGTTAGTGCAATAATAATTCCAAACAAAATGGATAATGATAAAGTCTTAGAGTATTGCTCTCTGCTCGATTTCACAAACTTTTGCGTGTTTTTATTCTGGAGTTTGATCAATTCACCAAGTAATCGATAAATTTTCTTTTGTGATGCTTGCGCGGTTAAAATCAGGTTTCGTCCTCTTGCAGACGCAGGGTCTTCCATTAAAAAATCAACTGCCTCACGGTTAACCCCTTGCGCAAAACGGGCATAATCCAGAATTACCTTTAATAATTTTTTTTCTGACTCAGTATTAGGCAGTTTAATTAATGCGGTTCTTTCACGATTAAATTGTCCTGAAAGTTTGAAAAAACTCATTCGACTCTCTTCTCGTTTAAAAACATCATCAATTAATATCATTTCCGTCATAATGGCTTGTCGCTGACGTATCGCATCTCGCATCAATATAACGTGTATTGTTTTTTTACTGTTAATCGCAACCGCATTTGTCATATCAAACGTAATTGTTTTTAACTGGTATAACGAAAAAGCACCAAAAATTAAAACCAAAGCAAGAATACTCGTAAAACCGGTTTTTAATACAAGATTTGTATTTTTTAATATTTGTTTGGCCATGCAGTCACTATCCAGCTGTCTTTACTTATATCTATGCTTTATTAGTCGGCCATAATTGACTGAACTTAAGTTTATACGTGATATAAAAATCACTAATCATACAAGTTTAGTACAACATAAGCATCCTGCAACAATTTGATTTTTAAAGATTTTTTATTGATAATAAGTTGGATTTTTATCATTTAGGGCAATATGGAGCTTAAAATGTATCACGGTAGCTGCTTATGCGGGACAGTACAATTTACGATTAAAAAAGGAATAAAAAATATTGTCTTTTGCCACTGCTCATTGTGCCGAAAAGCACAGGGCAGCGCTTTTGCTACAAATGGTAATATTGCAGCAAAAAATTTTGAATTTACGTGCGGAGAAACTAATTTAACCTCTTATCCATATACAGCACATCAATCCAAATTCTTTTGTAAAACGTGTGGCAGCCCCATCTTCAGTAAAAACTCTCAAACACCGGAAACAATTCGTATTCGACTCGGTACAATAAAATCTGATATTGACGAAAAACCTGAAGCGCATATTTTTGTCGACTCAAAAGCAAATTGGGATGAGATCACCGACACTCTTCCGCAATATTCATCTTATATAGAGTAATTCTGACTATGCCAAATATATTAACTGTTTATGTCAATAATCAGAAAGTACTTGAGTTTGACAAAAGCCAAAGGCAACCGGGAAAGCAACGCCAATTTTTCGATAATATGGATTTAGACATGGATGATGGAATAGACATTAACGGTGATATGATGACATCCCCCGATAAAATGCAACGCGTAAATTATGTTGCAATGAATTTACTTCATGGTATTGAGAATAAAGATCAGGGAATGATTTCTGCAACATGTGGTTATCTGGAAAATCGGATTCCCAAGTTAAAACAAATTCGTTCGCTGGAACATGGTGAAGAAATCACAATGGATTTAATCTTTAATTAAATTAATAAAGAGTAGCTTCTTTCAAAATAAATCGTATCGGAATTTCCATTACAGAAGGGACATTTTCCAGGCCTTTTTTTGCAGGTATAAATCGCCACAGTAAAACACTTTTTATTGCAGAGCGATCTAATACTTTAAAACCGGATGTTTTTAACACTTCAATATTTTTCACATAACCATCCCGGCTAATTTTAACACCTAATAATACGACTCCTTGCATCCCTCTACGTCGTGCTGCAGCAGGATAGACCGGTTTCGGGTTTTGTAAAAAGTATGGACGGCTATCAGCTTTAATAAATGTTGTTGCCCGGGAAGTTGTTTTCTTCTTACTCACTAATTTATGCTGCTTTCTTTTTTTTATGAAAGTTTCTCCCGCTATCTTCTTTTTTAGCGGGATGATTTTTTTTAATTCTTTTCGTGTTTTGTTTTCTTTTTCTTCAAAGCCGGCAATTAATTTAATATTCATCCATTGTGGTATCTCTGCAACTTTTTTTATTTCGTAATGCTGCCAAGAGATTAAAAATCCAGCATGTGCCGCTAACGCAAAAACCAGTGATTTAATAATAGGTAAGCTTGCTGGCCGGGAAAATGAACGCAAATAAATATGTTGCTCTATATCCATTTTTTTCGCCACCAGCGCACAAGCCCGGTAATCACTAAAAATATTGCCATTATGGCAAAAAGGTCATTCATCCATTTCCACTGAGAATGAATTAATGCACCACTATGTAATCCATCAACAATATAAAACCATGGAACATATTGAGTCCCCGGTAATAAAACTTGTTGCAAGAGATTTTTTTTTGTTGAGCCCCCTGTCATTAAACCGTGGTGACTTTTCCAAACCCCGTTCGATTTTGTATCAAGTGTTATATCAGAAGGCATATGCCCCACACCTTTAACAACATTCCATGGCGGTTTGCCCAACTTCATCAAATTTGGGCCTCCCATTCCACCAATAAACACAGCATCATTATGACGACGCAAGGTCCAGACAAACAGGGCTTTATTAGCAACAAGCTTTTCACGTTTCCAGGTCTGACCATCATTTGTTGTAGTAAACAGACCTAAACGTGTACCTATGCTGATTTTTTTTGGCTGCTTTGCATCATCAACAATACTAAAAATTTCTCCATTCCAGCTATCTAAATTGTAAACAGGTGTTTGCCAGCTTTGAGTGACCTTGATTAACTTCATCCAACCACGTAACTCTTTACTATGATCCAACAAAACACCGCTTAATGATAAGTAAATTAAAGGAATAGCTGAAATCAGACCTAAAGTTGGCCCGTGAAAACGAAATAGCCAACGTATAGACTGTTTTTTAGTTTTATGTGATGTTTTCTTTTTTTTGTGAATATTTCGTCGCCATCTTTTTGGTAACCAGTAAAATAAAAAGCCAGTTAAAGGCAAAACAACCATGGCAATAGCGGATATGTCATTCCATAGAAGTGAAATTGGAATATAAAAAACACCACGCCCATAATGTATGTCGCGGATAAAACGGGACAAACTAATTTCATCAGGTAAAGATTCAGTTTCTATTTTTTTACTATCAATAAAACTGAGTTGTTTAGTTTTTACTGAATATTTAAATATTTTTGTTCTATCAATAACTCCCGTTATTACCTGTGTGTGTTTATTCACAGCGATTGCAGATACCCATTGATTAGCCAGTATTATTTGTCTCGCACTTACCCCGCTATTAAGTGATAACCAAATGCCATTATCGGTTGCAATCCAAACCCTGTTGTTTGATGAAAAAAGTACTGCAGAAATCATTAGCGAATGCTGTATGCCAATGAATCTGGTTTTTAGCCAATCTTTACCAGCGTTACCTGTCCACCATAAACCGCTTAATCCACCTGCAATATACTGTTGATTATTGTTTGGATTAATTTGAAATAAACGAATTTGACCTTCTTTGCTTTTTTTAACAACATCATTTTTTACCCAGCTTCCTGATACCCCACTCTGCCATAACCATCGCCATGTATCACGATGGTCAAGCATTAAACCCGTTACACCTAAAACGATTAACCATAGTGCCGCAATTAGCCCCACCCACTTATGAAGTCGATGCAAGGTCCAGCGTGCGGTATAAAACCGATTAAATATCATCTAAAAAAATAAATTCTGAATCAGAATTTATATTTCATACCAACATAAGCAGTGCGTGGCATACCGGGAGAATATTCAAACTTCTCTGGCCCCCAGCCTGCCGGCGTATATTTCGCATTTGTTGCATAGCGTTTATCGGCTACATTCATTAGACGTGCATATAACTCCAACTTGTGACTAACGATATGATTTAAACGTAAATTAAACACATCATAACCGGAATACTTATAAGTATTAGCAGGATCCATCCAGTAATCTCCTAACTTGACCCATTCCAGTTCAATCTTACCGCCGTTTAAAATATCGGCTTTATAACCAAGTCGGGTATTTGCTATTAAACGTGGAGCCGCTTCCATTTCATTTCCGCTATAACTCACACCTGTTTTAGGATTCCATTCTTCATAAGTATGTTTAGCATAAGATGCTGCAATATCGAGTGACAAAGATTGACTATAGCTATGACCGTAACCAAGCTCAATCCCCTGATGCGAAGTTGCTCCTGCATTTAATGTTTCACGCGTGTTCGCCGCGGTATCATAGTAAGTTAAAATATCATCACGCTTATTCATATAATAAATAGTTATTTCATAATGCGTATTTTTCCTGGTACTACGTAAGCCTGTTTCTAAACTTGCCACTTTGATAGGTTTTAAATCAACCGTATTAATTGCTTTACCCTGACGGAACAACTGGCTCTCGGAAGGTGCGCGAAATGCCTGACGGTAAGAGATAAAACCATTCAAGGAAGAATTTATTTTATAAGTTGCACCAAGTTTTGGACTCAAATTATTAAAATTAACTGTCGTGTCAGCAGGTCGGCGATGACTACCTGTTGTTAATACCGTTAAATTATTTTTGTAATCATATGACATAAGGTCATAACGCAAACCAGCTGTTACCCGCAGTTTAGCCGATGGGGAAAATTCAATATGCGTATAAGGTGAAAAAGCAGAAAACGTTGCATCATAATCATATAATATTGAACCTAATGTATATGACGTATATATATTTCCTGTTTTAGTCGCAGTTATATCTTGCTCAAGACGTCCACCCGGACTGTAATCAATATCCGCACCAACCACCAGGCGTGTACGCATGGGTTTATAATCCTGACGGTATTTAACTAAAAGACCTAATGAATCATTCTTTGTTTCATAAACAGTTGAGTCATAACTTAATGCCCAGTTTGGCAGTAACTCCATTGAGTTTGATCGAACATAAGGCGTTACACTTAACAAACTATCACTATTTTCTTTTTCGTATGCTGTCGATAATCTAAAAGCTGAAACTTTTCGGTATGAAATAGGAGTGTAATTTAAAGTTGGATTATTATAATAGTCCGTCGCTAATAAACGTGAAGAACCTGCTGTTTGCTGATCTATATCTGAAGTAGATAATACCGTTTTAAGACTTGCACCACTTTCCAGCATGCGATCCCAACGCACGGTTGTACTCTTTCGATCATACTGGGTTGAATCTCGCCAGCCATCAGTATGAGTCAAGTTGAGACTGATTCGATAACCGTCATCCCCCATACTGTCTCCACCGCCAATTAACAAACGCTTCCAGCCAAAACCGCCGACTTCAGCGGAAATGTCCGCTTCTGCCTTTAAAGGAGAAGGTTTTGTTTCTACATTAATAACGCCGCCAATCGCATCACTGCCATAAAGGGCAGAACCAGGCCCCTTTAAAACTTCGATACGTTCAGATTGCGGAACATTGATTTCATATAATGCATTATGGTTAAAGAAACCGGTTGAACGAGTTGGAATACCATCTTCTAAATAAAGATAAACTGCTTTTGTTGTGATCGGTTGACGTATCGCCGTCATATGCCCTTCCCCGCCGGTGACATTCACATGCACGCCGGGAATACGTTGCATTATCTCGGAAGGATGAGCAGGTTTTACATCTTCTATCTCTTCTTTTTTTATTACCCCGATACTTAATGCTGTTTCCTTAAGTGACTGCGCTTCACGTGTCCCGATAACCGAAACTTCATCAACTTTAACTGCACCACTTTCCGCAGCCATAAGAGGAATGAAGATCAGACTCCCTATCAATGTTATACCACCCGAAAGAATAGTTTTATTTTTCATATTACATCCCCAACATTATTTTTTTCGATTCTCCTCTTCATATAGCAAGCAGTTTGCCAAAACACTTTATTTATAAGAATCAATTATTTAATGATTAAAGGCTAATAACTTTCATTCAAAACTGTTTGATATGAGATGGAACTGTTTGATTACAGACAATCAAAGTTAAAAAGTAAAAAGGATGTTAAACATTTAAGTTGCATTAAAAGTGCATGTTCTTTGGATTCAAAATAAACAAACTCAATCGCTATAAATTGATGTGTATCAATGCTATTTTTACAGTTCCAGCTATCATTAAATTGGGATTAATTACTAATAAGGAGAAGAATGTGAAGATTAAAAATATATTCATCAAGATCCTTGTTCTATCGACAGTATTCATAGCATTTGATGCCTCGGCGATACCCGCCTTTGCACGCAAAAATAATATGGCCTGCTCCGCCTGTCATACCGCCTTTCCTGCTCTCAGCGAGAGAGGGCGACAATTCAAAGAGGCCGGGTACCGTTTTCCCGGTAGCAGTTACGGTGATACCAAATTGACCGAGAATCTGCAGTTCGAAAAATTATTTCCCATGTCTGCCGCACTGATTGCTCGTCCATATACAAATACCAAATCTGGCTCAACTGAAATACGCGCTATCCACGAAGGCGAACTCTATATTGGTGGTGAGATTTCACAAAATCTTGCTGGTTTTCTCGAAATGGAAGCTGAGGGAGCAGATGGCTTTGGTATCGTGTTAAGTTCAGCTCATGTTACTTATAGTAAAAATAAATCAATGAATGTCCAGATTGGGTATGGCCCAACTATGATGGCCGATCCGTACGACACCTATGCCGACATGCGCCGCCTGACCGCAACACATTACGAACTATTTAATCAAACCTTCGGTCAAGCTGATAATAAAGAAAAACTACGCCATTCACGTCAACAGGTTTCTTTATATGGGCGGCCAAGCGGCAATCTTTTCTACAACGTTGGTGTCGGTGGTCTTACCGGTGACATGGTAGGCAGTGATTCCAGTATCGTTTTCGGGCGTATTGCCTATGACGTTGCCCCCGGTATGATGCTTGGCGCGCTAGCACTCAATGGAAGCTGTAAGTTATCCGAAACTAATTGCAGTACGGCAACTCAGGCTCGAAAATTCAGTCGTGTCTCCATGGATGGCCAATTCGATATTGGAAATTTACGTCTTACCGGTGTTTTCATGCAAGCGAAAGATGATACGAATGCTGGCAGTGAAGTCTCTAACAAGAGCTACTACCTGCAGGGATTTTACCGCTTTATGGAAAATGGTCGCCCGACTCTGGTACCTCTAGTACGTCTGGAAAACTATGAAACCAATAATGGACAGGGTAAATACTCCCTGCTCACACTTAACCTCAGCTACTATTTTGATGAAAATGTGAAAGGTTTTATTGAATACCGCGATACTTATGAAACGCCCGCCACTGTCGCTAAAGACAATGCGACCACGGTGCAAGTTGAAGTTGTATTCTAGTCTTAATAAATCATAACTTCCCCGCTAAAAAAACTGATAGTGAAAACTATCAGATTTTTTCTCCAAATGATATTCAGAGAAAACCGGCTGCTAATTGAGGCATAAAAAAAGCCCACTTAAAGCAGGCTTCCTTTCACAAATGATTCATCTATTTCAAGACCATCACGTTAAAGAGCATCACGAACACGCTCTAATCGAGCTTTCACTTCTGCTGCCAATTCATTGATACCTTCTTTATCTACTAAATTTAAAACAACAGCCGGATCCATAAAGGCAACAACAATACTGCCGTCTTCTTCTTCTCTAACCAGAACATTACAGGGCAATAATAAACCAATATCTGCATCGGCAGAAATGGCTTTATCAGCCAGAACCGGATTACATGCACCTAAAATAGTGTATGGGCGTTTATCAATATCCAGTTTTTTCTTCATCACTGCTTTAACGTTAATTTCAGTTAAAACACCAAAACCTTCTTTTGATAATTCTTCTGTCACTTTTACGATAGCATCATCAAAGCTACCTGAAAGGGTTGTACTAAATCCGTACATAATTTTCTCCTATTACGGTTAATTAAAATATTATTTATTTCTTCTCATCGTTATTCTTATACCATGCAGCATAAATTTCATCTGGCCACTGCGCTTTGATCCATGTCAAAATATCCAAAATATCAGAATCAGTTAATTTATTTTTCCATGCTGGCATATTGCCACCAATTTTGGCAGTCCCATCTTTAATTGTCTTCACCAGTACAGAGGTAGAATGATGCCAGGTATGTGCTGTTCCATTTAAAGGTGGTGCGGGATACTTGCCATCATCTCCTATTTTACGCCATTGTTGATTACCTTCTGCATTTTTACCATGGCATTTAGCACAATTTTGTTGATAAAGTTTTTGTCCTCGAGAAAAAGCGCGCAAGTCTATATGACGTTTAATTTCGATTTGTTTCGCTTCAACCTTATATTCCTCTACATCTCCATCACTGCATGAAATAAGAAATACTGCCAGTGTAAGAATAAAACCTGTTGCTATCCATTTCATATTTATTTGCTACTCTTTTTAAACGAATGATAAAGCATCGATGACATTGACAATAATCCAAGAAAAAACAGGGCAAAAACGATTTCCTGAATTTCACCATTAGCGGCTTCACTACCAAAGTGCGCAAGTAAAAAGCTAATAGGGATTATTCCCATAATAGTCGCCAAAAGAAAGCGACTTGTAGTTAAACGAGTTAAACCGGCAGCATAACTAATCACATCAAAAGAAATGAAAGGTGCTAGGCGTGTAATGAAAACTATCAACATTAGCGTGTTTTGTGAACCAATAATTTTAACCGGTACTCTATGATGTAGTTTTCTATTTATATAAGCATACCCCAGCTTTCTTGATATCAAAAAAGCAATTAAAGCTCCTGTTACTGCACCAATTACTACATAAATAGTCCCCATGGTATGTCCATATAAAGCACCCGATACAAGAGCAATGGGGGCGCTAGGAATAGGACTAACAACTATTGCGATTGCTATTAAAAATATAATTGCAAATGGTCCTATTAAGCCAAGATTTTTAATAATGCCTAGCATTTGTTCCTGCTCTTTAAGGATATCCATCCAGCCTAGTTCAACAACCAGCCAAGAAATATAAGCTATAAAAAACAAAAATCCGATAAAAAGCAATATTTTTTTAACGACATTATTCGTGGAAACGTCTTTATTTTCATTCATGACATGATTTATGTAGCTTGTAGGTCTCTTCCATTGTATCAAGTTCAGTTTCTTCAAAATAATGCGTAAAAGCCCGTTTAAATTTCTCCCCCCAATCCGCAGCCAGTTTTTTTCCTGTTGCTTTAATTGTCATTTCAATTTGTTCTGAAGTCACTTCTAATAAATCGTATGTTAAATGGATAATTTTTTTATCAATCGTCACTTCCTTAATCCCCATCATTTTTTTCAGCGCGGTCTCAAGTTCAACGGCGACATCTTCAGGAATAATTTCGTTTAACTTTAAAACACGTCGTTTAATAACATGCATATCATGTTGTTTAGGTGCAGGCCTACCAGGTAGGCCAATATATAGTTGCGGGTTTGATGAAAAACGTTCATGACATTGTTGAGAACAAAATGAATATTCAATCCCCCTATAATTAAAGGCTAAGGTTCCGGAGTCTACATTCATTTTACAAACAGGATCTTCTACTTTGTTTTTTTTACTCATATCACACCCATAATTCAAGTTCATAATGACTAATCACAGCTTTTAATATATCCGTTCTGGTTATCATACCAACCAGTTTTCTATCATCCATTACCGGCATTGATCCAATACGATTTTCAACAAATAAGCGTGTAATATAACGAATATCCGTTTTTCGAATAGCAGTTAATACTTTTGTCGTCATAACTGTACTGATCTTAGTATTTTTACCATGCTCATTAATGTTACCCAATACTTTTAAAATATCCCTGTCTGAAATAATTCCCTGTAATCGCTTATCAGAGTTGATAACAGGTACGTGTCTGAATTTATGCTCATGAAATAATTTATATGCCTGTTCAACAGTATTATCCGGAAACAAAGTGATCACCGGAAAAGTCATTATTTGTTCTGCATACACAACATATTCGTCAGGTACAAAACGTTCAACCTTCTGATAGGACTGATTAATAAGTTTACTGCTATCTTCATTAACAGGGTTTATTTTATTTTTAACTGTTTTATGAGTTGATTCGATATCCTCTGTTTTATCGACACGACGATTTTTAAACAGTTTATCTGATGTCATCAACTCATGTGTTGTACGCCCTTCAAAATAAAAAGTCATAACTAACTGCCTGTTTTAATTTAACAAAATTATTGGCTTGCTGACATCATACCGCAACCATTTTTTATTTCTGAACTTGTATTTGAATTTTTAACATATTCCATCAATCGTGATTTATTATTTATAATGTCAGCAAGATAGGGTTGTAATAATTCTTCAGCCTGTATTCTTGCCGCATTTAAAACCTGTATTCCGGTATCAACAGTAGGCCATAACAATTCCTGTAACTCCGGCTCAATAACAATAATAATTGCGTCACAGCCGCACGGACATTGTTTAAAAGTAATAGGTGATTCTGATAAATACCAGGGTCGCTGCTGAAATAACAACATATTAAATATTTCTACCATACTCCATGGTTGCTTAAGAATTTGCTGAACACCTAATTGTGTTGTATCTCTTCGTGCCACATGATGAATAATCAATACATCAAGCTGATGCTTGCAACAAATTGCATCTGTAGGTGAAAGTTCAAGTAATGCACCATCACAATATAACTGTTGATCTATCTCTACCGGTTCGTACATTAATGGCACTGCAGCACTTGCTGCAATTCGCGGTGTCAGTTCACCACTGTGAAATACTGTTTTACAGCCATGAAATAAATTTTTTGCCAGTGTGTAAAAAGGGATATTGCACTCTTCAAATGTTTTCGCTTTAAGATGGCGATAACAAAACTCCATTGCTGATTTAGTTGATGATAAGCCTGTGTAACCTCGCCCTTTTCTAAAAACAAATGAAGAAAACATACGAAACAATGATGGCGTCCAAAATTGTTTAGGGGTGATTTTAGATAATGCTTCTGCCCATTCATTTACCGGTGTACCACTTGCATAAATACCTCCAACAATAGCACCGGCACTACATCCTGCCATCGCCTTTAACTCTAGTGACATTTTATCCAAAGCAAGTAAAAAACCGGTATGAGCATAAACACCCCGCATACCACCGGAACTTAAAACTGCACCGACTCGCAACTTGGTTTGCTTGCTATTTTTACTTTTATCCACAGCGACACCAAACACAACTGCAATCAATGTGATTACAACTTTTATCTTTACGTTGACTTCGATAACGCCATTGCGCGAGAGGTAAGAATATTTTTTTTATAAAACCAAATTCATAGAATTTATGTAACGCAGCATGTGAACTTTTACTTTTGCATAATAAACGTAACGCTATCCGGTAACCACTGTTACCTAGCAAACTATATATTGCACGATTTACAACTGATGCTTTTAACTGATCCTCAAATGCGGTCTTCCATAAATGATTATAATTTTCACCACTTAAGATACTCCGGGCCGCCAGAATACCTGATGCCATAGCATGGCGCATGCCGAACCCCCATAACGTATCCTGAAACCCTGCCTGCTCACCAACAACAGGATGGCCGCCATGTATTGCAGTAAGAGGGATATGAAAATTTCCAGCCCCGCCATGCGGTTGTGGATTAATCATCTTTAATCCGGCCAGTTTTTCAAAAGCGGCTATGGTTCGCTCAACATAAGTTTGTTCATCTTTAAAACCTGAAAACATACAACTTTTAACCGTACCACGCCCGTTCATAACTAATAAATAGGCATAACCTTTTGGTGCCAGATTATCATCACAAATAACCCAGAAACCATTGTCCATTTCAGTTTCAAAATGATATCCCACGGCGATGGCATCTCCTGATTTTGGACCAATTGCAAGTACGCCTGCACCCTTTATATTTTTAAGACGACTGTTAAAAATAACTTTAACACCCAATTCACGTGCCTGATTAAGCAAAGCCGTATCCAGGCTATTTACTCCGGGGCCACGTTCGAGTAAATAAAAATACGGTTTATCACTCGACATTTCATAGGATTTACCTTTGTCATCAAACACCGTGACATTATGTCCTGCAAGTTTTTCAAAGCGGGTGGATAAACCATTTTCCTGCATCCATTGAAGTGTATCTTGCTGGGTTGTCCAGTTTTCCAGACCTTGAAAATCCCCCTGAAACCGAAAACCAACTTCTTTACGACATTCATGAACCTCAACAGAAATGCCTTGGTTAGCTAATGTAATTGCCGCAGCCATACCCGCCGGTCCGGCACCGGCAATTTGTACCGTTTCTTCAGGATTAATCTTACGTACACCATTATTATTTTTAGGCATTGTCATTCATCCAAAATCAGGCTGTAAAAAACACTTCATCTCTACCATTTCTTTTAATGTTTTTTCCTCAGCAAAAAATGCTTCTACGGCTTCAGGATCAAACTGTAGACCAGATGATTTTATGATTTCTTCTTTTGCAGCACTAAAACCTGCTGCTTTACGATAAGGTCTATCATTTGTAATGGCATCAAGCGTATCAATCACTGCAAATATTCGAGCTCCCCGGGGTATATTATCTCCCGACAACCCATCGGGATAACCGGTGCCGTCATAGCGTTCTTCATGATGTAATACAATTTGTGCTGCCTGCTGCAAGAAAGCAACACCAGATACAATATCAAACCCCCGTTGTGGATGAGTACGCATAACTTCCCACTCATCCTTTGATAGTTTGTGCTGATTTAATAAAATGGAATCAGGTATCGCAATTTTGCCAATATCATGCAAAAGAGCTCCCCAATAGATCTGTTTTAACTCATCTACGTCACTAGTGAATTGCCGAGCAAGTACCATGGTGTGACAAGCAACCCGCTTTGAATGCAGACCTGTTTCATGCTCTCTTGCATCCAATGCAGTAACAAGGCTTTCAGCCAGAGCCATATAAGATTCATCACGCTGTTTTATTTGTGAAAGCTCTCCAAGGTAACAACCTTCACAACAAAACACCTTGCCATTACGCAACATAATATTTTCCTGCTCAATCACCTTGCCACACCAGTGACACTGTATTTTTTCAGATGCTGATGGTGTGGTTTTATTCATAGCTGTTACATTTTTAACAACTCTTTTAATTCAGCTTCTGTCGGCTGACGACGAAAAACAACTTCTTCATCAACAATCAGGTTAGGCGAATGTCGAATCTGATACTTGTCAACCAGCTCAGGATGTTCCTCTGCCGTATAAATTTCACACTCCATTCCCAGAACAGAAAGTTCCTTCTGTAAATTTTTGCAATGACTGCAGGATTTTGTTGCAATAATAAAAATATCCATTAATACTTCTCCTGAATTATGTAATAAATAACAAGCTTACGGTTAACTATAACTTTTACCCCTTAACCCTGTTCATTAAATCATTTTAAATTTAATCTTCTACTATAGCCATCTGATGTGCTTCACCTTTATCCAGTTTTATTGTATTAACAACTTTCAGGCTTTTTTGATCAATCACCCAGATAAGTGGTTTCTTGCTACTGGAAACATATATTTTAGCCGTGTTATGAATCGTGTTCAGGTGATATGGTGAAGAATTCAAAGTCACTTCACGTTTTTTTCCCGAACGGATATTAATTGCAACCAGTTTGTTTTCTCTTTTACTTGTAACAAATAAAGTTGTTCCATCATCACTGATATCCAACCCGTGTACTGATTTTCCTATTTTAAAAGACCTGATTACTTTTCCGGTTTTAACTGAAATTACCGATACTTTTCCAGCTCTCGGATTAGTCACAAATATACTTTTTTCGTCTGTTGAAAAAACCATATGTTCCGGTGAAGAGCCCGCCTGTAGTTTGCGCTTTACTTTCCAGTCAGTCAGATCTATTTCAGTTATCGAGTTATTGCCGGAATTACTAACAAAAGCATGTTTATTGTCTTTTGTTATCAAAATATAGTTTGGTATGGCTCCCGTTTTTACCGTTTTAATAACCTTATTGTCACCAAGTTCGACTACACTTATTCCGCCTCGTAATCCATGTGTTGAAAGTACATATTTTCCGTCACCGGTTATAGCAAGATGATGGCTCCAGCCAGCAACAGGAATTGTTGACATAACATGTCCATGTGCCGGATGAATAAAGAACAGCTTACTGTTTGGTGTATCTGCTGCCTGACCTTTTTTTAAAGGTGTTTCTATCAGGCTGCCTGCAATAACATATTCGCCATCCGGCGTTGCCACTAACCCATGAGGATTATCTACACCAGTATATGTCGCTATAATTTTGTCTGTCCCAGCATCTACCTTGATAACCTGATTAGCAGAACCTAGAGGTATATAAACAACCGGACTAGCCGACAATACATTGGTAAAAAACAAATTTAAACTAATAACGCTGATAAAGAATAATTTTATATTCATCTTTATTTCTCCTTGCTTTATTCACGAATTAACTTTGCAGTTCTTTACGGCGACGCTCATACTCCTCTTCATCTATTTCACCGCGTGCATAGCGCTTTTTCAGGATTTCCATAGGTGTTTCCGTCTCCGAAGAATTATCGGCATTACCTTTAAAGGCATTCTGAAAAAGAAAAAATATTCCTGCAATTATCAAAAACCAGAATATCCACATAAAACCTCCTCCCCATAAATGTCCATCGTAATTCATCATGTTCACCCTCCTTTCAACACAGATTAAAGTTTTGTTTTACGTAAACGCAACGCATTGGTAATAACTGAAACCGAACTAAAGCTCATTGCAGCGGCGGCAATAATTGGAGAAAGTAAAACTCCAAAGACAGGATATAAAACACCCGCTGCAATCGGTACACCCGCTGAATTATAAATAAAGGCAAAGAATAAGTTTTGACGAATATTCTTCATGGTGGCACGACTTAATCGTCTTGCACGTACTATGCCTCGCAAATCACCTTTTACCAGAGTAACGCCGGCACTTTCCATCGCAACATCCGTTCCTGTTCCCATTGCGATACCAACATGTGCCTGAGCAAGCGCAGGTGCATCATTTATTCCGTCACCTGCCATAGCAACTGTTTTACCCATCGCTTGTAGCTCTTTAACAATGTTTGCTTTTTGATCTGGCAGCACATCTGCTTCAACACGATCAATATTCAGTTTTGAGGCAACCGCCTGAGCCGTGGTTTTGTTATCTCCTGTTAACATAACTACTTCAACACCTTCGGCATGTAAATCTTTTATCGCATCTGCCGAAGTGGTTTTAACAGGATCGGCAACGCCTATTAAACCGGCTGCTTTTCCATCAATCGCTAACAACATTACGGTTTGACCTTCTGCACGTAAAGTATCAGCCTGCGCCGGTAAATTACCGACTTCAATATCCAGACTCTGCAGAAGTTTAATATTACCTAAGGCAATACTCTTTCCATCTAGTTTACCCGTTACTCCTTTACCGGTAACAGACTGAAAGTCATCAATATTGCTTAGGCTAATATTTTTATCTTCAGCGCCACGGACTATCGCTTCAGCTAAAGGGTGCTCACTTGCTCTTTCCAAACTTGCAGCAGCTTGTAAGTTTTCATTATCAGTAAAACCATCTTCAGCTGTAATTGCAACAAGCTTTGGTTTTCCTTCTGTTAAAGTACCTGTTTTATCAACAACCAGCGTATCAACCTTTTCCATGATCTCTAATGCTTCTGCATTTTTAATTAATACGCCTTCCATTGCACCTCGGCCTGTTCCTACCATAATTGAAATAGGAGTTGCTAAACCAAGCGCACAAGGGCAAGCAATAATTAAAACGGCCACTGCATTAACAATAGCGTGTGCAAGACGTGGCTCCGGCCCCCAGTAATTCCAGACAACAAATGCGATAACAGCAACTAATACCACCGCAGGGACGAAAATTCCGGCAACTGTATCAGCCAGTTTTTGAATCGGTGCACGTGATCGTTGAGCCTCTGCAACCATGTTAACAATTTGAGATAACAGGGTATCTGCACCAATTTTTTCTGCACGAAGCAATAAACTACCGGTACCATTGACAGTTGCACCAATCACTTTATCTCCTGAAGATTTTGCAACAGCAATCGGTTCACCGGTTACCATGGATTCATCAACATTACTTTCACCCTCGGTAACGCTACCATCAACCGGAATTTTCTCACCGGGACGAACACGTAAAATATCACCCACCTTAACGTCTTCGAGTGGAATATCTTCTTCACGACCGTCATCATAAACAATGCGTGCAGTATTGGGTGCAAGCCCAAGTAACATTTGAATCGCTGCATTAGTACGCGAACGAGCACGAAGTTCTAGCACCTGCCCCAATAATACTAACGCGGTGATAACAGCAGCGGCTTCAAAATAGACGTCAACAAGTCCGCCTTCCATTTGCATCACTGGTGGAAATAAATCCGGAGACAACAAGGCAAACATACTGTATATCCAGGCAACCGAAACCCCAAGACCTATCAGGGTGAACATATTCAGGTTCCAGGTTAAAACCGATTGCACTGCACGCACATAAAAAGGCCAGCCTCCCCATAAAACAACAGGAGTTGCTAACGCAAACTCAATCCATTGCACGGTGCTCATTTCCAAACCCTGAGGTAATAATTGCGGCGCTAAGTCTGCAACCATGGCAAGAATAAATACGGGAAGTGCCAACACAGTACTAAACCAAAAACGACGATTCATATCGTTGAGTTCTTCATTGTCTTCTTCTACGGTGACGGTACGCGGTTCCAGAGCCATGCCACATTTAGGACAACTACCCGGCTCATCTTGTACAATTTCGGGGTGCATCGGGCAGGTATATTCAATCTTACAGGTAGCAACAGGGACACCTTTTGCTTCGAGAGCCATACCACACTTAGGACAAGTACCTGGGCCCTGTTGTTCAATTTCCGGATGCATCGGACAGGTATAAGTGGCATTTGTATCAGCCGGTTCAGCAGTTGAATGATCTTTATTTAAGTACGCATGTGGTTCTGCAACAAATTTGTCATGGCAACCTTGACTACAAAAATGATAAGTTGTGCCAGCATGTTCATGGTTGTGTTCGGAGTCAGGTGAAACATCCATACCGCAAACGGGATCTTTTTCATTTTCTGTTTTCACATACTGTTGCGGTGATGTATTAAATTTATGATGACAATTATCAGAACAAAAATACCATGTCATGTCATTATATTCTTCTTTCGCTACCGCTTTTTCCGGTTCAACAGTCATTCCACATACTGGATCAGTCGCCATTTTGCTCTCCTTAAATTAAAGAATTTTTCTTTTTATATTCAACATGCTTCGTCACTACATTTTTGTTTTGTTCTAATATGATAGACGCTATCGACCGGAATGATAGCAACAATGCCGTCACCATCAGTTCCCGTGTGTGCAGACTCCATCATAACTTCTGCAATTTCAGTTGCTCTATTTTTGCTAATAAAAACTTCAACCTGAATATGCTGTACCATACGATCCTGACGGTAATAATTAGCATATTCACCATAACCTTCAACATGTGTAATACTCACACCAGGAACATTGGCTTTCTTTAAAGACTCTTCAACTTTATCGAGTACATCCGGCCTGATAATCGCGACAATTTTTGTAAAACTCATAGTCTATTCTCCTGTAACAATCTATATGTAGTAGTAACACTCTGTTGTAAAAACGAGAGTGTTACCAATATAAATATTATTTACTAAATTTTATTTACCTTTACGCTTTTCCACATTAAGAAAACAGCAGGAATAACCACTAAAGTAAGAATAGTCGCACTCACCATTCCTCCCACCATGGGCGCAGCAATTCTTCGCATAACTTCTGAACCGGTACCACTACCTAACATAATAGGTAATAGACCTGCGATGATTGCTGCCACTGTCATCATAATAGGTCGAATACGTAGTAATGCTCCGCTGATAATTGCTTGTTGCAAGTCATGTAATGTGAACTTACGTTGCTCTTTTTCTGCATCAGCATGTGCCTTTGCATAAGCCTGATTAAGATAAACCAGCATAATTACACCAATCTCAACCGACACACCTGCCAAAGCAATAAAGCCCACACCAACAGCAACCGACATGTTGTAACCAAGCAAATAAAGCAACCAAAAACCACCGACTAATGCGAGCGGTAAAGTTCCCATGATGATTAATACTTCAACTACGTTTCTGAAGTTGAGATATAAAAGCAAAACAATAATCATTAATGTAAAGGGCACAACAACGGATAAACGTTTCTTTGCTCGCACCATATATTCATACTGTCCAGACCATGAAATTGAATAACCGGGTGGTAATTTAACTTCAGCTGCCACAACACGCTGTGCCTCTTCAACATAAGAGCCCAAATCTCGCCCTGCTATATCAACAAACGTCCAGCCATTAGGTCGCGAGTTTTCACTTTTAATAACAGCCGGTCCCATTTCAGTTTTAATATCTGCCACTTCACTCAATGGAATACGTGCACCTGTTTTTGTAATGATCGGCAAGTTACGCAATTTTTCTATTGAATCGCGTAAATCACGCGGGTAACGAACATTAATAGGATAGCGTTCCAGACCTTCAACACTTTCAGCTACAACCATGCCACCTAATGCTGTTTTAACCACATCATGTACATCGGCAATATTTAAACCAAAACGAGAAGAAGCAATCCGGTCAACATCAATTGTGACATAACGCCCGCCTGCAACACGTTCAGAAAATGCGGAAACGGTTCCCGGTACTTTCATTACGACTTCTTCAAGGCGTTTACCAATTTCTTGCAGCACTTTTAATTCCGGTCCCGCAACTTTAATACCAACCGGGGTTTTAATACCCGTCGCCAGCATATCGATACGTGTTTTAATTGGCATAACCCATGCGTTAGTTAAGCCCGGAAATTTTATTAACTCATTTAATTCCTGCTTGATTTTTTCTAACGTCATTCCTTCACGCCATTCACTCTTGGGCTTAAACTGAATGGTTGTTTCCATCATAGTCAAAGGTGCAGGATCGGTTGCTGTATCTGCGCGACCAATTTTTCCGAACACACGTTTCACTTCTGGCAGGGTTTTAATCAATTTATCTGTTTGTTGTACTAATTCTTGCGCTTTACCCACAGAAATTCCGGGGAAAGTCGTTGGCATATACATCAAGTCGCCTTCATCTAAATCAGGCATAAACTCTGAGCCAATATTTGTTAAAGGCCAAATACCTGCTAAAACAAATAACAACGCGATTGTTAAAACCTTTTTAGGCTTATCTAACACATAATGAATAATAGGTTGATAAACCTTCATTAAAAACAAGTTCACCGGATTTTCATGTTCAGGTTTAATCTTGCCGCGAATAAAATAGCCCATGAGTACAGGAACTAAAGTAATCGCTAAACCTGCAGATGCTGCCATGGCAAATGTTTTAGTAAAGGCCAATGGAGCAAATAATTTACCTTCTTGTGCTTCTAAGGTGAATACAGGTAAGAAACTCAATGTAATAATTAATAAAGAGAAAAATAAGGGAGGCCCGACTTCCATAGTCGCATCGCGCATAATTTGCCAACGATTTTCATCCGTCAAGGGTGTCCGTTCAATATGTTTATGCACGTTCTCTATCATTACAATGGCGGCATCAACCATTGCGCCAATAGCAATTGCAATCCCCCCTAAAGACATAATGTTGGCATTCATACCCTGTGAATACATAATCATAAAGGCAACAAGAATACCAATGGGTAAGCTAACAATTGCAACAAGAGCCGAACGCATATGGAAAAGAAAAACCATGCACACTATAGCCACAACTATAAATTCTTCGATTAATTTATGATTAAGGTTTTCTACCGCATTGTTAATTAATGTAGAGCGATCATATGTTTCAACAATTTCAACTCCTTTAGGTAAACCCGGTTTTAACTCTTCAAGTTTTTTCTTAACCAGATCAATCGTTTTTAACGCATTTTCACCAAAGCGCATCACAATGATGCCACCAACAACTTCACCTTCACCATCTAACTCGGCAATACCCCGACGCATTTGCGGTCCTAAACGAATATCAGCGACATCTTTTAATAAAATAGGAGTACCACGTTTATTTACGCCTAATGGAATTCGTCGTAAATTATCGATCTTGGATATATAACCCGTTGCCCGAATCATATATTCAGCTTCGCCCATTTCAATAACAGATCCACCTACTTCCTGATTCGCGCGCTTAATCGCCATACGAACTTTTTGTAACGGAATGTTATAGGCACGTAAACGATCCGGATCGAGCACAACCTGATATTGTTTTACCATACCACCAAGGGTTGCAACTTCTGAAACACCCGGTACTGTTTGCAATTCATACTTCAAAAACCAGTCTTGCAAACTACGCAGTTGCGCTAAATCTGTTCCGCCAGTTTTATCAACTAAAGCATACTCATAGACCCAGCCGACACCGGTTGCATCCGGACCTAGTGCAGAACGTGCTTCAGGCGGCAAACGACTTGCAACCTGACTTAAATATTCCAGTACACGAGAACGTGCCCAGTAAATATCTGTTCCGTCTTCAAAAATAATATAAACATAAGAATCATTAAAGAAAGAATAGCCCCTTACTGTTACGGCTCCAGGAACCGATAACATTGCAGTGGTTAATGGATAAGTTACCTGATCCTCAACAACACGAGGCGACTGCCCCGGGTAAGTTGTTTTAATAATAACCTGCACATCTGAAAGATCAGGTATTGCATCAAGCGGTGTATTTTTTAATGAAAAAAGTCCACCTACCAATAACACAGCGGTCAATAACAAAACCATAAAACGGTTTGAAAGTGACCAGTCAATAATTTTTGCAATCATTTCAAGTCACTCCTAGTTTTCAATTTTATTAATGGATTTAATAACATAACCGTCATCAGCTTTTTCAAGCTCAAATTCCACTTTATTGCCTTTACTCAAACCTTCAAGTGAAACACCTTTCTTAACGGTGAAATCCATTTCCATTGCCGGCCAGTCTAAAGCAGGAATAGGATCATGAGCCATATTCACCATGTTGTGAGCCGGCATAACACTATTCAGAACAGCGGTGCCGGTTATTTTTTTATCCATATCCATACCAGCCATATCATCTTTTTTATCATCCTTTGATGACATACGCGCAATGCTGGCTTTTAAACTCGCTTCAGAATCAATTAAGAATTGACCAGAAGTAACAACCCTGTCTCCTTCATTCAAACCTTTTATAATCTCGATAAATTCACCAGATTCAATACCAGCCACAACTTTTCGGGCTTTAAAGCGACCTTTACCAAGTGAAATAATGACGCGTTGATCATTACCTGTACGAATCAATGCCTCACGCGGAATAATAAGTACTTCACGTTTTGCTCCGCCATATATTGCCACCTTGGCAAACATATTGGGTTTTAATGATTCATCTTTATTTTCAAAACGTAAACGAACTTTTAATGTTCTTGTTTTAGGATCCAGACTAGGATAAATATATTCAACTTTCCCCTCCCATTCTCGTCCGGGTAGATAAGAAAGTGTCACCTCAGCTGACTGTCCTACTCTTACCCAGTCTGCCTGACTTTCAAAGACTTCTGCTAATAACCAGACACTCGATAAGTCTGCAAGACTCATAACCAATTTTTGTGGTGTAACAAACATACCCTCACGAATACTTAGCTTTGCGATAATACCATCCTGCTTTGCATAAATTTTTACGTATTGGCTTACTCTTCGGGTTTTATTTAATTTATTTATTTGTGAGGCTGAAATGCCCAACGCAATTAAACGCTCACGCGATGCAGCGGTTAATCCCCTGTTATTGCTCCGCACAGCCTGAAGATATTCTTCCTGCGCATTAACTAACTCGGGTGCATACACTTCAAAGAGTAACTGACCTTTTTTTACCCGCTCACCTTCTGACTTCACATAAAGCTTTTCTATCCAGCCTTTCGTACGCAAGTGAAGATGTGAAATTTTATTTTCATCAAAATCAACATAACCTACCGTGTCTATACGGCGCCATAATTTATCTCGTACAACCAACTCGGTACGAACACCCATATTATTTTCAACCGCGGGTGAAATTTTTACTGTACTACCATCACCACCTTCATCATAAACAGGGACTAAATCCATACCCATTGGTGACTTACCCGGTTCATCCCGACGATAAGTTGCATCCATTGGTGCAACCCAGTATAAAATTTTCTTTTCTTTTTTTTCTGCAGCGTAGCTTTCATTTACACTGTATGTTGTTAATAAAACAGCAACGAGTGAAGCCGCGACAACTTTCAATTTGTTCATCTTAATTCTCCTAAGCTAAAGGCAATCAACCTCAGCTATTTTCTCCAACTAGATAAAGTAATAATGCTTGAGTTTTTTTGTGTTCAACATTTAAACGTAATGCGCGTAACTGTGTTTCTAACTCGGTGATTTGTGCTCGCATTAAAGCAGTAAAACCGCTACGACCACTTTGATACGCATACAATGCAGATTTTGTATTCTCATCTGACTTAGGCAGCAATAGAACGTCGTATTGTTTTATACGCTGTAACAAACGTTTTTCTTTAGCTAATGCAGCCTGCCACATTTTCTTTAAATTTCTTTTTTGTTCTTCATGCGAATTAAGTGCACTGTTAAACCGCGATTTACTCGCTGCAACCTGTTTATCCTGACGGTCGGCGGTAAATATAGGTAAATCAAACATCACCATGGCAGAGGCAAAATCAGCTCGTTCTACTCCTGTTTTTGATTTTTCACGTCGCCCATAGGTTAAATCCAGAGACCATGAAGGCTTATAACTTTGCTTTGCCAGCTCGACATTTTTTTCACTGACCATGACCATGGCTTGCTGCATGCGCAACATAGGGTGAGACTCCAGCCATGAAACATTATTTTTTTGAACAGTATAAACAGGCAGTTCAGAGCTAATTTTTAAATTAACAAAATCTATACCTAGATATTTATTAAGTTTTGCTCGCGTAGTTTCTATACGGGTTTGAATTTTCATTTCACGATCATCAAGCATACCCAGCTCAAGCTCAGAACGAATAACATCCTGTTGCTTTTGCCGTCCTGCGGCATATTGCTGTTTGGTCACGGAAACCAATTCAGTAAATAACTTCCTGTTTTCTTTGATAACGCTTTCGGCATGTAACCAGTAGTAAAGTTCCAGCCATGTCTCTCTCACTTCACGGGTAATTTTACGGCGCTGGTTTTCTATTTTTGCATCTTCTACTACTGACATGCTTGTTGCACGTTGCGATTTTATTTCCAGACTATTACCACGTGGAAACATTTGCTGAATGCCAAGTTGCACCTGAGTCATTGGTTCCTGATTAAAAGAAAAAGTATCAATAGGAACATTCATCATGCCTAACTTTATTTTTGGATCAGGCAGGGTATCTGCTGCAATGGATTGCTCTTTATATGCATCACGACGAGCTTTGTAAACATTGATTAATGCATCACGTTTTAATGCGGTTTGGACTGCGCGCTCAATACTGATGGTTTGTTCTGCATGCACAGAAAAACTAAATACTAACGCGAATAATATCGTTACTTGAAAAGGTTTGGCTAAAAACGCCATCGGGCTATCCTCAATTATTTAATTTATAAAAATTGTACCTTAGTGTTTAATTAACACTCAGTACTAAGACACCGTATAAAATACAGCTGAAAATTAAATAAGAGTTTTAGGAGGTCTTAGGGGGTTTTCTTGAGAAACGCTATTTAGAGATAAATAACTTGTAGTAATTTTTTGAGATTTTAAAATAATGGGCTTGGCAAAATGATCTGTTGTTAAAAACATAGCTGTTATGACATCAGGACAGTTATCACAACTTTGGCAGTTATGTGCTTCATCATCACAACATGATTTATCGATATCACCGGAGTTTACTTTAGAATCTGTATGTTGTTGCTCCATATCGGACATACATTGATTATCAAACTGAGCCATTTGTTGACTCATATTCATTTGCATGCCGATGATTTCTACACTTGCATTAATTAACTGCACTGGCAATGCGCTGATTGCCAAAATAGTTAAATATGTCAGTGCTTTTTTCATCATGTTTATTAGCGTAATCTAATTTTTAAAACCATGCAACCTTTCAAGATATGTTCGGACTATGGTTGCAGCTTGCAGTAAGAACACCCTGATTCGATTAAGTTCAATATTGTTAAACTTTAACAAGCATTTTAACCACAGCAGGAACAAAGCTGGTGGTAAATATGCAGTCATGTAGATCAGTCTTCAGGCTGACGCCACGATAATAGAATCCAACTAACGCATGGTTATAAAATGGAGCAGTCGAAAACAACTGAGGTTTTAATGACACGTGTTGGCCTGAAGGCCAACCTACAAAAAAAACCTACATCCGTGCAATAAAATTCTGCCCCTCAGTAAGAACAAAATCTTTGAAGGCCTGAGTAATGGGCGATAATCTCTTTTCTTTACGATGTACTAAATACCAATGCCGCATAATAGGGAAGTCTTCCACATCCAGTATTACTAGTCGGTTTGTTTCTAATTCAAGCTCAATAGTGTGGACTGACACAACCCCTAAACCCATACCGGCTTGCACCGCTTGTTTAATAGCCTCATTTTCGTTCATTTCCATACTCGAAGTAATGGTCAAATTATGCCGCTCAAAAAAACGCTGCATCGCCGTTCGGGTTCCCGAGCCCTTTTCCCGAACAACAAAAGTCTCGTCTTGCAACATATATAAAGGTATAGGTTGCTTTCCAATCAGATGGTGATCAGGAGAAGCAACAACCACGAGCGGGTTATCAGCAAAGGCTTCTGTTACCAAATCAGCATCCTCGGGTGGGCGCCCCATAATAGCGATATCCTTTTCATTGTCGGCTAACTGGCGAAGTAAGCGCTCCCTATTGGTTACATCGAGACTTACCGTTGAACCATCATATTGCTGGTTAAATCTGGATAACATCCGAGTAGCAAACGCATTAGCGGTCGTCGCAACGGTAATCTCTAAACGTCCCGATTTTAGACCTTTGAGCTGTTCAAAGACCTCTTCTGCCTCATCAACCTGCGTCGCAATGACTCGGCAATAGTGATACATCTCTCGCCCGGCCTCGGTTAAATAAATTTTTCTCCCCAGCTTTTCAAGTAGTTCAAGCCCAACATTCTCTTCTAACTGCTTGATTTGCATAGAAACAGCGGGTTGACTGAGGTGAAGCTCTTTTGAGGCTCTGGTGTAACTCAGCAGACGAGCCACAACCTCGAAGACCTCTAATTGGCGGAACGTTATATTCATAAGGTTTTACTTATCATAATCATCAAAAATATTGAGTATTAATTATGAATGATTATGCGTATAGTCGCAAAACTTTCTGGCAAGTAGCTCAGCTTTTAGAGCAAATACCAGACCGAATTCATTAATAATAAGGAGTCCATTCATGGCTTTATTAGATCAAACAGGTCGTTATTCAGACCTTAGCTTAAACGAAGATACTTTACTTGCTGACGGCAAACACATCTTAGTGGCATACACTATGGAACCTGCTGAAGGTTACGGTTACTTAGAAGCAGCTGCTCACTTTGCTGCAGAATCTTCTACTGGTACTAACGTTGAAGTTTCAACTACAGATGATTTCACTAAAGGCGTTGACGCATTAGTTTATGAAATCGACGAAGCTAAAGGCGTCATGAAAATTGCTTACCCGAACGAATTGTTCGATCGTAACGTAATTGATGGCCGCGCAATGATCGTTTCTTTCTTGACTCTTGCTATTGGTAACAACCAGGGCATGGGTGATATCAAGAACGCTCAAATGTTTGATTTCTTCATTCCACCAGCAATGTTGAACTTATTCGACGGCCCTGCTGTTGATATTTCTGACATGTGGAATGCCTTAGGTCGTCCACGTGAAAACGGTGGTTACATCGCAGGTACTATCATCAAGCCTAAACTGGGTTTACGTCCAGAGCCATTTGCAGATGCAGCTTACCAATTCTGGTTAGGTGGCGATTTCATCAAAAATGATGAACCACAAGGTAACCAGGTTTTCTGCCCAATGAAGAAGGTATTACCTTTAGTTCATGACGCAATGAAACGTGCACAAGATGAAACTGGCGAAGCTAAAATCTTCTCTATGAACATCACAGCTGATGATCACCACGAAATGTGTGCTCGTGCTGACTACGGTTTAGAGTTATTCGGCGAAGATGCGCCTCGTTTAGCATTCCTGGTTGACGGTTATGTTGGTGGCCCGGGTATGGTGACTACTGCACGTCGTAACTACCCTGCTCAATACTTACATTATCACCGTGCTGGCCATGGTGCTGTTACTTCACCTTCATCTAAGCGTGGCTATACTGCATATGTTTTAGCTAAAATGTCTCGTTTAATGGGTGCTTCTGGTATCCACGTAGGTACTATGGGCTACGGCAAAATGGAAGGTGGTCATGAAGATAAAATCATCGCATACATGATCGAACGTGATGAGTGTCAGGGACCAGTTTACTTCCAGAAATGGAATGGCATGAAGCCAACTACTCCTATCATCTCTGGTGGTATGAATGCATTACGTCTACCTGGTTTCTTCGAAAACTTAGGTCACGGTAACGTCATCAACACGTCTGGTGGTGGTTCTTACGGTCACATCGATTCACCTGCAGACGGCGCGAAGTCTTTACATCAGGCATACGATTGCTGGAAGCAAGGTGCAGATCCAATCGAATACGCGAAAGAGCACAAAGAATTTGCTCGCGCATTCGAGTCTTTCGAGCACGATGCAGATGCACTCTTCCCAGGCTGGAGAGACAAGCTAGGCGTTCACAAGTAAGCGAACGTTTTAGTTGAGAAAGGCCCCTGCTTGCAGGGGCTTTTTTTTCCATTATCTAAAACTTAAAACCATTATGGTTTTTAATATTCGCAAGTTCATTTTCATAAGTTAACTTTCGAATATTAAAACAAACAGTCACAAGTATAGGAATACATTATGAGCGATAACAATATCGATATCGAACAATACAAAATTACTGAAGAACCTTATTACGAAGCAATGGGTGAAGAAGTTGCGTTATATGAAGCAGCTTATGCGGCACGTATGCCTGTCATGGTTAAAGGTCCTACCGGTTGTGGTAAGTCTCGTTTTATTGAACACATGGCTTATAAATTAGGCAAACCATTAATTACCGTTGCCTGTAACGAAGATATGACCGCATCTGATTTAGTGGGTCGTTACCTGTTAGATGCCAACGGCACACGTTGGTTAGATGGCCCGTTAACAACCGCAGCACGTATTGGTGCAATTTGTTATTTAGATGAAATTGTTGAAGCACGTCAGGATACCACGGTTGTTATTCACCCTTTAACAGATCACCGTCGTACTTTACCACTTGATAAAAAAGGTGAGCTTATTGAAGCACACCCTGATTTCCAGCTGGTTATATCTTATAACCCGGGTTATCAGAGCATGATGAAAGATCTCAAACAATCAACCAAGCAACGTTTCACTGGTTTGGATTTTGATTACCCTGATTCAAAAGTTGAAACAGCAATCGTAATTAAAGAAGCCGGCATTGCAGAAGACGTTGCTACTAAGCTGGTTAAAATCGCACACACTGCTCGTAACCTGAAAGGCCATGGTCTTGATGAAGGTATTTCAACACGTTTACTTGTTTATGCAGCAACCTTAATGAACAAGGGGATCGAGGCTAAATTAGCTTGCCAGATGGCGCTAGTCACACCTATCACTGACGACAAAGATATACGTGATACTTTAGTTCATTCTATTGATAGTATTTTCGGTTAAATTTATAAAAGCTTGAACCACAGAGGACACAAAGGTACACAGAGAAAATTTATTAAGTAGTAAAAAACTCTGTGAACCTCCGTGACCTCTGTGGTGATAATTCTTTTAACTTTATCTCCGCTGTGGCACAAATATGACAACTGAAGTAACTACAGAATACCCACATCACCGTAAGCAATTAAAATGTAGCTTCGAGCAAATTGAAGATTGCTTTGATGACTATATGAAAGATGCGTTACGCAATCTGAGTAATGAAGGTGTTGCACAATATCTTTCAGGTGCATCTCTGGTTTGTATGATTGGTCGTGGCTGGGAACCGGTTTCAATTTATCTTGAAGAGATGCCACAAATGGCTCATCGCTTAGGTGATGAAGCTATTCTTGAAATAGTTTCCAAGCACATTTGGGATATGTCACGCTCGCCAAATGGTAAAGCCATTCCACCTTTTATGCAGTGCTTACCTGAAGCATCTCGTCGTCTTGGTACGCTTGAACAGATGAATCATTTCTTTGATATTTTGTTCGGCATGTTAGATAGCACAACCACTTCCGTTCATGGTCATCACAAAACGCATTCAAGCCAGGGCTTTCTTGTACTATTGAGTCAAATTCCTTTTTTATTAAGCCAGTTATCACTAGAAGGTTTAAAAAACTGGATTGAATATGGTGTACGTAACTATAACAATCACCCTGAGCGACAAAAAGATTATTTCTCTTTACAATCTGCTGATAGTAAAGCCATGTTACAACGTGAACGTCATGGTACTTTATACATGGATAACGAACGAGCTCTTGATATGTACATTCGTAGCATGTGGCAAAGTGAAGAGTATTTTGTGCCATACTCATTGGGTTTTGATGAGTTACGTAAACCGCAACCTTATTATGATGATCTGGGTATGCGCGTTCCTGATGTTTATGATGATCTTAATGATGTATCAGGCATTAACCGTTACCGCATTACGATTGCACACATGGCCGCACATAAACTCTGGACTGAAAGACAAGTTGCAGATAACTTATCGCCCTTTCAACGTGTTGCAGTAGAAGCCTTTGAAGACTCACGAGTTGAACAGTTAATACTCAGAAAGTATCCAGGCTTAAGAAAATATTTTTGTGCCTTACACCCTACTCCTGTAGAAGGTTCTTGCGATTCAGAAAAAGAATCTTGTGTTCGTCATCGCTTAGCGATGATTTCTCGTGCAATTCTGGATGAAAATCACGGCTATCAAAACCCTGATATTCTTGAATATGTTGCAAAGTTTTGGGATGCACTAAAAGACGGAAATGAATCCAGCACAAAAGAAATGCTCAACATTGCAATTTCTTTTACTGCAAGAACACGACGTCAATCTGACCTTGCTCCTAAAGTCCGTTTTGAAAATACCGAAGTGGATTATCGTGATGATAACCGTCACATGTGGGTCTTTATTGAAGAAGCCGATGAACCCGAAGATGATACCAGCGAACCGCAAAGCAAAGAAACGATTGAACCAGATGGTTTGCCACCACGTCATTATCACGAGTGGGATTATCACACCTCATCGTTTAAACCAGATTGGGTAACCTTATACGAATCTTTATATGCACCGGGTAAAGCATCTGATATTGATAAAATTTTAGAAAAACATTCTGCTTTAGCGAATTATTTAAAACGTATTCTGGATTTATTAAAACCGCAGCAGTATGTACGCATTCGTTATCAGGAAGAAGGTAGTGAGCTTGATCTGGATGTTGCGATTCGTTCGCTCATTGATTTTAAGAGTGGTTCACAACCTGATCCGCGTATAAACATGAGCCACAAACATGATGGTCGTGATATTGCTGTTTTATTATTAATGGATTTATCTGCATCACTCGATGAAGTACCTGAAGGCTGCACGCAAAGCATTTTGGAACTGAGTCGTGAAGCGGTTACTTTGTTAGGCTGGTCGATTGAACAGCTGGGCGATAAATTTGCCATTGCCGGTTTCCATTCTGATACACGTCATAATGTGCGTTACCATCACATTAAAGGCTTTACTGAACACTGGGATGATGGTGTAAAAGCACGTTTAGCGAATATCGAAGCAGGTTTCTCAACGCGCATGGGCGCGGCGGTACGTCATGCGAGTCATTATTTGGAAGGCCAAAAAGCAGATAAAAAATTACTTTTAATCTTAACTGATGGTGAACCTGCCGATATTGATGTTACCGATGACAGATTACTTATCGAAGACACCCATAAATCAATTGAAGAACTTTCATCTAAAGGCATCTACACACATTGTATTAGTTTAGATAAAAAAGCAGATGAATATATTGCAGATATTTTTGGCAACAATGGCTATACCGTTATTGATAACGTCGATAAACTGCCTGAAAAGTTACCTAAACTATTTATGTCGTTAACGGCTTAATTTTTTCACCACAGAGATACACAGAGCAAAATTTAAAAAAGTGCTTTTTAGATAACCTTTCATTTAGTTATCCGAGCATCTTTAATACACAGAGCTATTAATACGTTTTTTCCTCTGTGTAACTCTGTATCCTCCGTGGTTCAATCTTTTGAGGTTACCCATGAAAAATATTGTTACAGCATCCATTCATTTTTCGTTTAAAGGCGAAAAACATCAACCTTCTATTACCATTGAACTGGATCGTTATATTAAAGCGACAGGAAGCCTTCCTAACCTTCACCAAATGATAGCCAACGAAAATAATTTTGATCTATATTCTTATGAATACGAAATGATGCAAGCTGAACCCATACGCTTTAGTAATGCTGAAGGTTTAATTAAAGATTTTATTAGTGAGGGTGAGCTTGATGTCGATGCATTCACCCTTAGCTGGCAAGAAAATAAAATACTTAACGAATTATTATCTGTGGCCGAGCAACACCTCAATATCAATGATTTTTCCCAGCATGATGAATTAAAGCAGGCCCTGATCGCAGCCTATCGATTAGGTCAAAAGAGTGCTTAAGCGACTAAACTTTGCATGAATCTAACTCAATAAACTGGTAAAATCACCGATTCCGTCCCAATAAAAACAGGATTTAGAAGGTTTAAAATGAGTAAAAAACCAATCGTCGGTGTGATAATGGGCAGTAACAGTGACTGGAAAGTAATGAGCCAGGCCTGTGAAATACTCAAGGATTTTGGTGTTCCCTTTGAGTCAAAAGTCGTATCTGCACACCGTACACCAGATTTATTATTCGAATATGCCGAAACTGCTGCCGAACGTGGTATTCAGGTGATTATCGCCGGTGCCGGCGGTGCAGCGCATTTACCCGGAATGCTGGCCTCTAAAACGATAGTACCTATTTTAGGTGTCCCAGTTACATCACGTGCCTTAAAAGGACTGGACTCACTGCTTTCTATCGCACAAATGCCCAAAGGTATTCCTGTTGCAACATTTGCCATTGGTGAGCCGGGCGCTGCAAATGCGGGGCTTTTTGCTGTCTCCATGCTGGCAAATACGCAAGAAAAATACGCGAAAAAGCTCAATACATTCCGCAAAAAACAACGCACTAAAGTTCGTGCAATGAAGTTACCAAAAGTATGAAAATACTTCCCGGATCGACACTAGGCATGCTCGGTGGTGGCCAACTTGGTCGCATGTTCACTATTGCTGCACGTACAATGGGCTACGAAGTCATTGTGCTCGACCCCGATAAAGAAAGTCCGGCAGGTAAACTGGCAACCACTCACATTTGTGCAGATTACTCTGATCAGGCCGCTCTCGATCAAATCGCAAAAAACTGTGATGCCATAACAACTGAATTTGAAAATGTTCCTGCTGCAACTCTTGATGCGCTGGCGAAAAAAAAACCTGTTCGCCCCGGCGCAAAAGCCATCTCCATTGCTCAGGATCGTATTCAGGAAAAAAACTTCTTAAAAGATAATGGTTTTTATACTGCTCCTTTTGCTGTAATTAATTCATTAGACGATCTAAAAAATAGTATTAGCAAAATTGGTACACCTGCCATCTTAAAAGTCTCGCGCTTTGGTTATGACGGTAAAGGCCAGTTTAGCATTAACTCTGAATCTGATATCGATAAGGCATGGCAGACATTAGAAGGCGAAGCCTGTGTGTTAGAACAACGCATGCCTTTGGATATTGAAGTTTCTGTTGTGCTTGCTCGCAGCACAGAAGGTGAAGTGGTTACTTACCCTGTTTCTGAAAATATTCATGAAGGTGGCATTCTTGATGTTAGTGTCGTGCCAGCAAGAATTAACAAAGATTTAGAGATTAAAGTCACCGAAATGGCGCAAGAGGTAGCCACTGCTTTAGATTATATTGGTCTCATGGCGGTAGAATTTTTTATTTCCAACGGAAAAATTTTAGTTAATGAGATTGCACCACGGCCACATAACAGCGGCCACTATACTTTAGATGCCTGTATCACAGATCAATTTGAACAACAGGTTCGTGCGGTGTGTGGTTTACCTTTAGGCGATACAACTTTGCTATCACCTGTTGTCATGATTAATATGCTGGGTGATATCTGGCATGGTGGTCAGGCACCTAAATGGCAAAAACTACTTGATCATGCAAATGTAAAACTGCATTTATATGGCAAGCGTGAAGCACGTCCGGGACGGAAAATGGGACACTTTAATGTGCTATCAGAAAATATTGATGATGCATTAAAATTAGCTGAAGATCTTAAACAACAATTAAATAAGATTGACTAATTTTTTAATCATCAGGAAAAGAAACACATTTACCACAGAGGACACGGAGGCACACAGAGAAAACCCACTTATTTTAAAAACTCTGTGTACCTCCGTGTCCTCTGTGGTTTAAATGTTTTCATTTTAAAATTTGGTACTATTTGTGTCCTGATAGTTAAAATAATTTCTGGATTCTTTTATGTCTACAACATCAGAAACAATCATTGATCTTCTACGCCATGGCGAGCCAGAAGGTGGTCGCGCTTTCCGCGGTCATTCAATTAATGACCCTTTAACTGAAAAAGGCTGGCAACAAATGTGGGATGCCGTCGGTGACGATTTACCCTGGGAGCAAATTATCACTTCTCCCTTAGAACGATGTCAGGCTTTTGCCGAGGCTTTAATGGATGTTTATAAAATTCCTTGTACTACAGAAGAGAACTTTAAAGAAGTTGGCTTTGGTAATTGGGAAGGACAGACAGCTGATGAAATTAAACAACATAACTTAAAAGAGTATGAAGATTTTTATCTTGATCCTGTTAACAAGCGACCAGCCGGTGCTGAAGATCTTAATAAATTTATTCAACGTGTTAAAACTGCCTATAAACAAACAGTTGAAAAATTTCAGGGACAACATATATTGATTATTGCTCATGCTGGTGTAATTCGAGCTATTATAGCAAATGCCTTACATGCTACGCCGATTGGGCTTTATCGAATCAAAGTTAATAATGCCGGTATTTCACGACTTAAACATGATCATTCCGGTGATCACCTGCTTTATCATAACGTACAACTAACCGACATAATGTGATGACCATGCTAACTGAGAATGAAATTAAAAAATTACGTGAAGATATTGTCTTTAGTGAAACACTTAAGGATATCCCTTTTGTTTTTCATTCCACCTGGGGAATATTTTCACCACGCAATATTGATGAAGGTACGTTATTATTATTAAAATATCTCGAAATAAAGGAAACCGATGATTGTCTGGATCTGGGTTGTGGCTATGGCCCTATTGGTTTAACCATGGCAAAACTTGCACCTAAAGGACAAACAACATTAGTCGACAAGGATTTTAAGGCAGTAGAATACAGCAATATAAATGCAGAACTCAATCAAATAAAAAATGCTGAAGCATTATTGAGTAACGGTTTTGATCAAATCAGCAAGAAAAAATTTAATATTGTTGTTTCCAACATTCCGGCAAAAGTCGGTAACGAAATGTTAAGCCTGTTTTTATATGACGCCTACAAACAAATGAAACATGGTGGAAAAATTTATGTCGTTACCATTACCGGGTTACGTAAATATATTAAACGAAACTTTCTTGAGGTTTTTGGTAATTACAAAAAACTAAAACAAGGTCCAAATTACACGGTTGCAATGGCAATCAAAGAATAATTTACTCAGTTCAAATTAACTAAGCATATTTCTCGAGGTTTATGTGAATACACAAAATTCAGGTTCAAAGACAAGAACAACAACACTTAATATTATGGCACAATTGATTTTCTGGAGTCGCTGGTTACAAGCACCATTATATCTTGGCTTAATTGTTGCCCAGGGAGTATATGTTTACCATTTTATGGTGGAGCTTATTCACCTCGTCTCTATCGCCAACACCATTTCTGAAAATGAAATTATGCTCATAGTATTGGGACTCATTGATGTTGTGATGATTGCTAATTTACTTATTATGGTTATTATTGGGGGGTATGAAACTTTCGTCTCGCGTTTGAATTTGAAAGAACACCATGATCAACCAGAATGGTTGTCTCATGTGAATGCGGCAACAATGAAAATTAAACTTTCTATGGCGCTGATTGGTATTTCATCTATTCATTTATTGAAAACCTTTATCAATGCCGACCAAATGACTGAAGCGACCATCAAGTGGCAAGTCCTTATCCATATTACATTTATTATTTCTGCGATTGCGATGGCCTACACCGATCGCATTATGACGAAAACTTTATTAGAAGCACACGGTAAAGAAGATCACTAAATTTTCCTTTGCCACTCAATAAAAAAGCCTGACTAAAATTTTAGTCAGGCTTTTTTAATTCCGGATATTTATCTGCAAACGTCATAATCCTGCTTAGTTTCCAATACGGCTAATGCCATTTCAGCGCGAGCAAAGCCGTTAGCGGCTGATTTTTTCCACCAGCGAGAAGCTTCACAAGTCCGGCTCGACATGCCAATTCCATTAGCATATAAGGCACCTAAATTAAATTGTGCAGCAGCATCACCATTAATTGCGGCCATCCGCCACCACTTTAATGCTTCTTCCAGATCCGGCTTAATGTGCCCCCGACCTGCTGCAAATATAATTCCCAGATTATACTGAGAGTCCGTATTTCCGGCGATAGCAGCTCGTTTCCACCAGGTTATGGCTTTTTTTAAATCCGCTTTAACCCCATTACCCTGGGCATACGCCACTGCCAGATTATGCTGGGCGATTTCAATTCCACCTTTTGCCGCCTTTTTATACCAGTAAAAAGAGGCCCGTTCGTCTTTCTCGACACCTAAACCTGCATCATATTGTGTTGCTAATAGGTACTGCGCCTGAATATGACCGTTTTTCGCTAAAGTATTAAGCAAACGTGCTGAATAAGCATAATCATGATTTTCAAAAGCGATTTGAGCCTGATTAAAATTACTATACTGCTGATGAAATGAATAACCAACCGTCTTAATAAACGGGGTATGGATACTGGAACTCGAAGCATGCACTGGTTTAGAGATAAATAATGCGCTTAAAAATAGCAACACGATAAAAGAGAAAAGAAAATCTCTATATAAAACAGAGAATTTTTGTGCTTTTGCTTTACTGGCATTTTGTACTACTGACATCTGGTTATCCTCCGTATTGGAAGAATTCCGTTTCTCGCTTTCCTTAAAAACAACCTCAAATTGATTGTTTCTATAAAATTTAGCGACCCTTTCCAGTCACTCTTTAGATATTTTATTTGCCTTTTAAAATCAAAGAGTTAAAATGAATTATTCATCTTAAAAATAACATAAAATATGACTAATACTGATTACGAAACAGTTAGTAACACTTCGCTACCACTTTGTATTGATTTGGATGGTACCCTCATTCAAACTGATTCACTCTGGGAGTCGTGCCTGCGTTTAGTCAGCGAGAAACCATTATTACTTTTACTACTACCCTTCTGGCTATTTCTAGGTAAATCCGGCTTTAAACATAAGGTTAGCCAACATGTAGAGCTAGCCCCTTCATCATTACTTTTTAATACAAAACTATTAAAATACCTAACTAAACAAAAGTTACACAATCGACATCTGGTTTTGGTAACCGCAGCAAATAAAAAAATAGCCGAATCCATTGCTGCACATTTAAATATTTTTGATGAAATTCTTGCAAGCGATGAACAATATAATCTTTCAGGAAATAACAAAGCAAAAATTTTAAGCCAAAAGTTTGGTGAACAGGGATTTGTCTATGCCGGCAATGCCAGTATCGATTTAGATGTCTGGCAACATTCTGCAGCCGCTATTGTAGTGAATGCTTCTGAAAAATTATTAAACAATGCAGAACAAATCACCAAAATTGAAGAAGTCTTTCCCAATGAAAATAAAACAACGATTAAAACAGTATTAAAAGCGATACGACTTCATCAATGGGCTAAAAACTTTCTTATTTTTACTGCTCTTATACTATCTCATAGCTGGTTTAATATTGAAGCAGTTCAACTTAGCCTTCTTGCATTTTTCTCATTTGGCTTTGCTGCCTCATCTATCTATTTAATCAATGACCTTATCGATCTTGAGGCTGACAGAGCACATCAAACAAAGAAAAAAAGACCACTTGCAGCAGGCACATTATCTATTCCAGCTGCTATTGCTCTAGTCCCTATATTACTATCGTTTTCATTTTTACTTGCCAGCCAAATAAACACTGATTTTATATCTATACTTGGTGTATATCTTATCTTAACAACCGCATATTCACTATTTTTAAAACCTATTGCGTTACTGGATGTTATTACTTTAACCAGCTTATATACCATTCGTATTATTGCAGGCATAATTGCTATAAATGTGCCGCAGTCATACTGGTTGCTTGCTTTTTCAATGTTTATATTTTTGTCTCTTGCTTTAATTAAGCGATTTTCCGAGTTAAAAAATATGGCTCAATTAGGACAGACTCATTCTTCATCGAGAGGCTATCATGTTGAGGATTTACCCGTAGTCAGTTTGTTCGGTATATGTAGCGGCTATATTTCAGTTCTTATTCTTGTTTTCTATACCCATGACTTACAAGCCAGCACCTTATATAAACATCCTGACTGGTTATGGTTTATCGCTATTGCTGTTTTATACTGGATAAGTCATATGTGGTTACTCGCTTTCCGCGGCAAAATGAATGAAGACCCTGTACTTTTTGCTATTCATGATCGAAATAGCTACCTTGTAACACTTGTTGTTTCTATTAGTCTGTATCTGGCACTGTAAATTATCATGAAAAATTACCAGTCATGGGGACGTTACCCTAAAATCGCTAAAGATAAACAAGATATTTATCATGTTTATCCCGATTCCTTTTCCTTTCCCGAATCAGGCAAAGACACTAATAATCCCTCCTTGTTTCTTGCCTATGGACAAGGACGTAGCTATGGAGATGTTTGCCTGAATGAAAATGGTATCCTCCTTGATACACAACATCTTGATCACTTTATAAAATACGATAAGGAGAAAGGTATTTTACGCTGTGAAGCAGGCGTCACGTTTGAGAACATCCTGCAACTTATTATTCCGCATAACTGGTTTTTACCGGTTACGCCAGGAACAAAATTTATTAGTGTCGGTGGTGCGATTGCAAATGATGTGCATGGGAAAAATCATCATAAGGCAGGAACATTTGGTAGATATGTTCTCCAGTTTGAATTACTCCGTTCTAATGGTGAACGATTAATATGTAGTCCAACTGAAAATACCGAATTATTTAAAGCCACCATTGGCGGGCTGGGGCTAACCGGTTTAATTAATTGGGTAGAATTTTCATTAAAGAAAATACCTGGCAGCGATATTGAGCAAGAAACATTCAGGTTTAATAATCTAAAGGAATTTTATGCTTTATCTGATGACTCAAACAAAGACTGGGAATATACAGTAGCCTGGATTGACTGCATCGCCAGCGGTGACGAGCTGGGACGTGGTTTATTTATGCGTGGTAATCATTGTGAATCCAGGAAAAAACATAAATTTAAAACTTCAAAATTATCCATCCCTTTTGATGCCCCCGGTTTTCTTTTAAATAAATATACCGTTAATGCCTTTAATCAGCTTTATTTTAAAAAACCTGTTAAACAGTATACTAAAGTTGATTATGATCCTTTTTTCTATCCATTAGACTCTATTGCCAACTGGAATAAACTCTACGGTAAAAAAGGATTTATGCAATATCAATGTGTAATACCAGGCGAACATCGCGAAGCTGCTATGCAGGAAATGCTCACCCTTATTTCTGCATCCGGTCAAGCCTCTTTTCTCAGTGTATTAAAAGAGTTTGGAGATATTGAATCTCTCGGCATGCTGTCATTTCCTCGTCCCGGTATTACTTTGGCGCTCGACTTCCCTAACCGGGGACAGAAAACATTAGCCCTGCTCGATGAATTAGATGCTATTACTCTAAAATATTCAGGTGCGGTATATCCTGCTAAAGATGCTCGAATGAGCGCAGAAGCTTTTGCCAGCTATTTCCCTGAATGGAAAACGTTTCAACCATATATCGACCCACACTTTTCATCTAATTTTAAACGCAGAATGTCGAAAAAATAACACCATATATTATGAATACATAATAGGAAAACCTCTATGTCAAATATTTTAATTTTAGGTGCCACTTCAGCCATAGCCAAATATACTGCGCGCTTACTGGCTGCGGATGAACACACTTTTTATTTAGTTGCACGTAATAAAGATAAACTCTCGTCAATTAAACAAGATATGCTCGTTCGTGGCGCCAAAGATGTTCATTTCGAATCATTAGACCTGAGTGATGATTCTAAACATAAGGAACTAATCGAAAGAGCCACTCAGTCAATGGGCTCGATTGATAAAGTATTGATAGCTTATGGCACACTTGGGGATCAGGAATCCTGCATTAAGGACTATCAGAACACCCTAAAAGAGTTACAAACAAACTGCTTAAGTGTCATTTCACTTCTCACAATATTAGCCAATCAAATGGAACAACAGGGCTCTGGCAGTATTGTTGTTATATCATCACCGTCAGGTGATCGTGGTCGACAGAGTAATTATATCTATGGCACAGCAAAAGGCGCGTTGACTATTTTTTTACAAGGCTTACGAAACCGACTAGCCAAGTCGAATGTACATGTCTTAACCATTAAGCCTGGTTTTGTCGACACACCAATGACAAAAGACTTTAAAAAAGGATTTTTATGGGTAAGCCCGGAAGTAATTAGCAAAGGAATTTATAAAGCGATGAAAAAGAAGAAAGAAACTGTATACCTTCCCTTCTTTTGGCTATTTATAATGATAATTATTAAATCTATTCCCGAGAAAATATTTAAACATTTATCACTATAATTACCGCATAACATAGCAGATAAATTTTAAATCAAGCAGACACTTTGCTTGTGTGGAAAACTTATCTCAATATAAGAGATAAACGGTATATTTTAAGTTTCAGGATTTACATATGAAAAAAGTCGCTGTAATTGGAGCCGGCCCCATGGGGATTGCCGCCGCTTATGAGCTCACTAAACAGGGCAATAAAGTGGACGTTTACGAGCATGATGATCGTATTGGTGGTATGTCTGCCCATTTTAATTTTAATGGTATGAATATCGAACGCTATTACCATTTTGTCTGCGGACAGGACCAACCATTATTTGATTTAATGGAAGAACTCGGTATACGGGATAAATTACATTGGGTCGATACTAAAATGGGCTATTTTTACAATGGCCAGCTTCACAAATGGGGAGATCCTGTTTCGTTACTCCGCTTTCCACATCTCGATCTTCTTTCGAAATTACGTTATGGCGCGCACATGTTTTTATCATCAAAACGTAAAAAAGATCATTGGCAAGATTTAAATTCCATCGATGCTGTCAACTGGTTAAAAAAAGGCGGTGGTTACAAGTCTTATAAAGTATTATGGGAACGTTTATTCAAACTTAAATTTCATCACTATACCAACAACCTCTCTGCAGCCTGGATCTGGGCACGCATTAGGCGTATGGGGCAATCTCGTCGCAGCATATTTCAGGAGCAGCTTGGTTACATTGAAAATGGTTCTGAAACCCTCCTTAAATGCTTACAAACGGAAATTGAAAAAAATGGCGGTCGAATATTACTAAATACTCCCGTAGCTAAAGTAATAAGCAATCATGAAAATAAAATTACCGGCGTACAAGTAAATGATAATCATATTAACTATGATCAAGTAATAAGTACTATTCCATTACAGTATATTGCTAAACTTATTCCTCAACTTCCTGAGGAACATCTGCATCAATACAAACAGGTTGAAAATATAGGCGTTGTTTGTTTATTATTTAAACTGAAAAAATCAGTTACGAATAATTTTTGGTTAAACATTAGTGATGAGAACTTTGAAATCCCCGGTATTATTGAAATGAGTAATTTACGCCCACTTCCTGAACATACTGTGTACATTCCTTATTATATGCCACAAACATTAGAAAAATTTAAATGGTCTGATCAGCAGTTTATTGATGAAGCAAAAGTCTATATTAAAAAACTAAATCCTGAGCTTATAGATTCAGACTTTATTGATTCAAATGTCTCGCGCTATGCTTTTGCGCAACCTATTTGCCAACCTGATTTTGCCCATCATCTGCCGCCAATTCGCTCATCAATCGAAGGTTTATTTATTGCTGATACCTCCTATTATTATCCTGAAGACAGATCAATATCAGAAAGTATTCACCTTGGTAAACAACTTGCAGAAATGTCCAGTCTATGAGCTTAGCCAATCACAAAGAGTTTTTTCAATTTTTATTTTTCGGTGGACTTTCTGCGAGCCTTAATTTTTTAAGTCGAATAGGTTTCAGTCAGTTTTTTTCTTACCGCATTGCAGTTGTCCTCGCATATTTTATAGGAATGCTAACTGCTTTTATCTTCTTCAAACATTATGTTTTTGGAAAAAGTAATCGTCACTATAAAGATGAGATACGAGATTTTACTATTGTAAATATTTTTTCCGCCATTCAGGTTTGGTTAACCAGTGTCGGACTATCTGAATATTTTTTCCCTTATATTTCATTTAACTTTTATCCTGAGGAAGTTGCTCATTTTATTGGCTTATCTATTCTTGCGGTTACCAGTTACTTTGGCCATAAGCATTTTTCATTTCGGTAGTCAGAATGAATATAGTCATCATATTAAAGTGTAATCGTTTTTATTTGAATTGATACTTTTCTTTAAACTCACACTGTCCAACAGGTAACCAGTCTGGAATTGAATAAAAATCATGATTAATTTTCTTTAATTCCTGCTCATAATATAAGTCATATTTAAAACCATTCCCAACCAGCAATTCAAAGGTTGCTCCACGCACTTTTATTGTTTTGCGTTGGCTTGTTTTAAAATATTTTGCTAAATCATCTATAAATAATGTTGTACGTTTAAAAATTAGAATATTTTTTCCATCAAGTTTTTTATAATCTGTTAAGCGATCATCTTCACGAGCGTGATATGAACCTTTACTAAAGACGATAAAATGCTTTTTAGAATGATATGATGCAACAGATGACATACCATAACTGATAGTCGCGAATGTATAATCTTTTTCATACGGTTTTAATTTTGCAAGCACCTCAGTGGGATATTTCCCAAACACAAGGTTCTGTACTGCTTCTTTTTTTGAAGAGAACGTTTCAACCGGCAATACCATTAAGCTTGCTAACGCAAGTATATGCAATAAACTTAAAACCCACATAAAGTGGAATGTCCAGCGCCATTGTTTATTATTTAAAACTCCCGCCACTGCAATAAACAGAAAAGGATAAAAACTAAACACCCAATGCAGACCAACTTCTTTTTTCAACAAAAGAAAAAGGAATAATAGTAACGGTAACACTGCCAGCCATATATACACTCGATTAAAATCATCTGTGTATTGTTGCTTAAAAATATCTCGATTTTTAAAAAGATAAAACAACAAAACAGGTGAAAACAAATATACCAGCATTGCTATATATTTAGTCAGGCTTGAGATGGCGTTATCGCCATCTGCAGTACGATTAAACAAGTTAAAAAGAATATTATTCCAGCAATGATTATAATTCCAAAGCAAATTTATAAAAGCAAATGGCAAGACCATTAACAAAACCAAGCCCAAACCAACCATTCCTTTTCGATTGCGATGGTAAACAAGAATATAAACGCCATAGACAACGCCAAGAATTACTGCAAAATATTTTGAGAAAAAGGCAAGACCTAAAAACAAACCTGATAACAAGAAGTCCTGATAAGATATTTTATCTGCAGAAGGAGATGTTTTATTAAAATAAAGTGCTTTATAGAAATACCATGCAGATACAAAGCTAAAAAATATTAATGATGTATCTGTGGTAATTAGAAAATTAACAATATTAACAGGAGCTACAAGGTAAACCAGCGCAACCCATACTGCAACATCAGGATTACGTGTTTTCAAAATACGATAAATGAAATATGAGATAAAAAGAGGAAGCAATATAGAAGGTAGTCTTAACCACCATGTTGCATCAGACACGGTTAAAAAAGCTGCAAGTAACCATCCTACAAACGGGGTATGATCATAATAACCATAGTCAAAGTGCTTACCCCATACGATAAAATAAGCCTCATCCCCTGTTATGGGTATCCATGCAGCTAACACTGAACGTAAAATAAATACAAAAATTAAAATCTTAAAAAATAACTTTTGCATATCAATATTATCTTTATTTATAAGCAAACTACTTATCCTCTAATTGCTTTTTCCATCTTTTTATATGCCATCTGCCAGGCTTCATCGCCAATTTTATTCCTTGCCATTAGCTCAATAACTTCATATGCGAGCTTGCGGTTCTCAGGCGTGAATTCTTTTAATTTCCCCAGCATATACATGTGCCCGGTTTTTTCAACATTAAGTGTTGCAACCAGAGCGAACAGTAATAATGATTGTCCCGAGCGTGGGTCACTACTTATTTCTTGTGTAATTTTATCTAAAATTGAATCTGACATATTGAAAACCTAAAAAATTCTTTAACCACAGAGGTCACGGAGGTGCACAGAGTTTTAATTAGCCTTTCTCTGTGTACCTCCGTGACCTCTGTGGTTCAATTTTTGACTTGTTTTAATAAAAAAGGCGGGTAATAACCCGCCTTCTTAGACTACATTAAGAACAACTTCTTATTTGTAGAAATCAATCATTGTTTCTAATGATTTAACTTTGATTTTATCTGCGTTGCCCGCGGCACCAAAGGCTTCGAAACGTGCTTTACAAATTTCTTTCATTGCATTTGTCGCTTCTTTGAAGAATTTACGTGGATCAAAGTTAGATGGGTTTTCTGCCAAATGACGACGAATAGAACCCGTAGATGCCATACGTAAATCCGTATCAATGTTAACTTTACGAACACCTGATTGAATACCTTTGACGATTTCATCAACCGGTACACCGTAAGTTTGCTTCATGTCACCACCGAAGTCGTTGATAATTTTCAACCATTCTTGAGGTACTGAAGAAGAACCGTGCATAACTAAATGTGTATTTGGTAATTTCGCATGAATTTCTTCAATACGATCAATACGTAATACTTCACCCGTAGGTTCTTGTGTGAATTTATATGCACCGTGTGAAGTACCGATTGCGATAGCTAACGCATCTACATTTGTTTGCTCAACAAAATCTGCAGCTTCCTGAACACCAGTTAACAACTGATCCATATCAAGCTTACCTTCAGCACCGTGGCCATCTTCTTCACCCATTTCGCCAGTTTCTAATGAACCTAAACAACCAAGTTCACCTTCAACAGAAACACCGCCAGCATGAGCCATTTTAACGACTTCTTTCGTTACATTTACATTGTATTCAAAAGAAGAAGGTGTCTTCATGTCTGCTTCTAAAGAGCCATCCATCATAACTGATGAAAAACCAGACTGGATAGAACGCAAACATACAGCGGGTTCTGAACCATGATCCTGATGCATAACAACAGGAATGTGCGGATACATTTCAATTGCAGCAGAAATTAAGTGACGCAGGAACGGTTCGCCCGCGTAAGAACGTGCACCGGCAGAACCCTGCATGATAACAGGACTGTTAGCTTCATCAGCTGCCTGCATGATGGCATGCACTTGTTCCATATTGTTAACGTTAAATGCTGGCATTCCGTAGCTATTTTCAGCTGCGTGATCCAGTAATTGGCGAAGTGATATAAGGGCCATTGTGATCTCCTTAAGATTACAGTTTTTTAAAAGTTAAGTTTTTTATAAATTAATTAAGTACTTCAGGTTCAACCGATTGATCTAAATCGCCACCAACACGAACAATAGACATTGTGTTAGTACCGCCAGCATCTCCCATGGTTTCACCACGTGTAACAAGAATCAGATCACCATCACGAACCGCACCACGACGAAGTAATTCATCAACGGCTTCTTTCATAATGGCTGCGCGATCTTCATCATCAGCAACTTCGAAACTCACCGGATAGACACCTCTGAATAAAGTGACCTTGCGGCGAGTTTCAACATATTTAGTTAATGCATAAATTGGAATACCAGAGCTAATACGAGACATCCAGCGAGGTGTAGAACCTGACTCGGTCAAAGAGGCAATAGCCTTCACACCCAGATGATTTGCTGTGTACATGGACGCCATTGCAATCGCTTCATCAATACGACCAAAATGTGTATCAATACGATGATCCGACTTTTTAGCAATACGCTCTTTTTCTGCAACAAGACAAATTCTGTCCATTGCCGCAATCGCTTCAGCAGGATATTTACCACTAGCTGTTTCAGCCGATAACATAATTGCATCGGTACCATCTAAAACAGCATTAGCAACATCAAATACTTCTGCTCGTGTTGGAATGTGACTAGAGATCATTGATTCCATCATTTGAGTAGCGGTTATAACAATACGATTCATTTTACGTGCTTTTTGAATCAGCATTTTTTGTACTGGCGGTAATGCTGCATCACCAATCTCAACACCGAGATCGCCACGAGCAACCATAATCACATCAGAGGCTTCGATGATTTCTTCTATATTATCCAGAGCATCGGCACGTTCAACTTTAGCAACAATATCAGCATGTCCGCCTGCCGCTTTCATTAAATCTCGTGCAGCATATAAATCCTGACCTGTTACCGGAAAAGAAACAGCCAAATAATCGGCTTCCATTTTCGCAGCTGTAATAATATCGGCTTTATCTTTTTCTGTAAGAGCAGGTGCAGATAATCCACCACCTTGCTTATTAAGCCCTTTACGATCAGATAACTCACCACCAATAGCAACTTTACAACGTACTTCTGTACCAACAACCTCATCAACCCATAAGCTAATACGGCCATCATCAAGTAAAAGAGTATCACCACGTTTTACGTCTTGCGGTAATTCTTTATACGCCATTCCAACACGCTCGGCAGTTCCCGCAGTGGGATCCATCGCAGTATCAAGAATAAACAAGTCACCATCTTGCAGAATAACTTTAGTGTTTTTGAATTTCTCGATACGAATTTTAGGTCCCTGAAGATCACATAAGACACCAATTTGGCGTCCATGTGCACGAGCACGATTACGTAACTTTTCGGCTCGTTCTATGTGTTCTTCCGGATTACCATGTGAGAAATTAATACGGACAACATCAACACCCGCTTCAATAATACGATCCAGCATCTTTGCATCGTTAGTTGCAGGGCCTAATGTGGCTATAATTTTAGTACGTCTCATATTTTTTAATTTTTTCTCGCTTATTTTATTTTTTAGCTCTTTCTTCTAACATCGCAACTGCTGGTAAAGTCTTACCTTCCAGGTATTCCAGGAATGCACCACCGGCTGTAGAAATGTACGAAACCTTATCGTAAATGTCGTATTTTTGAATCGCAGCAATTGTGTCACCACCACCTGCAAGACTAAAGCCTTTAGCATTAGCAATTGCCATAGCAACCGTTTTAGTGCCTTCACCAAACTGATCAAACTCAAATACACCAACTGGGCCATTCCAGATAATTGTACCGGCTTTAGAAATAATATCTGCCAACTCTTTTGCGCTATCTGGACCAATATCAAAAATCATATCATCATCAGCAACATCACCTGCTGCTTTTAATGTCGCTTCAGCAGTTTCAGAGAATTCTTTACCACAAACAACGTCTGTCGCAATTGGAATACTCGCACCACGTGCCTTCATTTTCTCAACAAGTTCTTTTGCTGTATCGACTAGATCATCTTCACATAAAGATTTACCGACGTTGTTACCCATCGCTTTTAAAAATGTATTGGCAATACCACCACCAACAACTAGCTGATCAACTTTTTCAGATAACGCTTCTAAAACAGTTAACTTGGTAGAAACTTTTGAGCCACCAACGATAGCGACCATTGGACGAGCAGGTTCTGCCAAAGCTTTTGCCAAGCTATCTAATTCACCTGAAAGTAAAATACCGGCACATGCTGTTGGTGCAAATTTACCCGCGCCATGTGTTGATGCCTGTGCACGATGCGCAGTACCAAATGCATCCATAACAAACACATCACAAAGTGCTGCATATTTTTTTGCTAAAGCTTCATCGTCTTTCTTTTCACCTGCGTTAAACCGCACGTTTTCTAATAAAACAACATCACCTGCAGCAACTTCAAAACCACCATCGATGTAGTCTTTGATTAACTTAACTTCTTTGCCTAACTTTTCAGACATAACAGCCGCAATCGGTGCCATTGAATTTTCTTCATCCGCCTTACCTTCTTCAGGACGACCACGGTGAGACATCACCATGACTGAAGCACCCGCCTTCATAGCGAATTCAACAGACGGCATTGATGCAGTAATACGTGCATCCGATGTTACTTTGCCATCTTTAACGGGAACATTTAAATCAGCACGAATTAAAACGCGCTTACCGGCAAGATCAAGATCAGTTAATTTAATAAAAGACATTTAGAACTCCTAAATTTTTAAAATATTTAACGCAAAAACACTTTGTAAATATAAGTGCGTTAAATATCTTTGAAGCTATTTCCAAATCAAATTCTAAAGAACTGTTTGAAGCCTGCTTATTTTAATTTTTTGGGAAAACACCCAACCTACAATTTATAGGTTGGGTATCATTCCAATTTTTCTCTCAATTAACAAATCGCGTTAAAAGAGATTAAGCGAGAGATTTTTTCTGCTGGGTAGGCGCAGTGCAGTTTATAAAGCGGAGCGTACAATAAGTACGTGAGCATTTAGAAACTGTGCTGCAACACCCCCAGCGGGAAAAAGATCCGCTTAATTTGCGGCAACGTGCTCTACGAAACGCATCATGTTACATGTGTAACCGTATTCGTTATCGTACCAAGAAACCACTTTAACGAATGTTCCGTCTAACGCAATACCTGCGCCTGCATCAAAGATTGAAGAGAAACCTACGCCACGGAAGTCAGTAGAAACAACTTTTTCGTCTGTGTAAGCTAAAGTACGGCTCATGTCGCCAGTTGTAGCAGCGTCTTTCATTGCAGCACAAATGTCGTCGTATGAAGCTTCTTTATCTAACTCAACAGTTAAATCTACAACAGAAACGTCTGAAGTTGGTACGCGGAAAGCCATACCTGTTAATTTGCCATTCAATTCTGGAAGAACAACACCTACTGCTTTAGCAGCACCCGTTGAAGACGGGATGATATTTTCTAAAATACCACGACCACCGCGCCAGTCTTTCATTGAAGGACCATCAACCGTTTTTTGAGTTGCAGTTGCAGCATGAACTGTTGTCATAAGACCACGTTTGATGCCCCACTTGTCATTTAATACTTTAGCAACAGGTGCTAAACAGTTAGTTGTACAAGAAGCGGCTGAAACAATTTTCTGACCGGCATATTCGTTGTGGTTAACACCGTATACGAACATTGGCGTGCCATCTTTAGAAGGAGCAGATTGAACAACTTTACCTGCGCCAGCATCGATGTGCTTCTGACAGCTTTCTTCTGTTAAGAAGAAACCAGTACAATCGATAACGATGTCTGCTTTTACGTCGCCCCATTTAAGATCAGCTGGATCACGTTCTGCTGTTAAACGGATGCTTTTACCGTTAACAACTAAAGCGTCGTCTGTGTGTGAAACTTCACCGTCAAAACGACCGTGAACTGAATCGTACTTAAGCATGTATGCTAAGTAATCAGCATCTAATAAATCATTGATACCAACAATTTCGATGTCTTTGAATTCATTGTATACCGCACGAAATACCATGCGACCAATACGGCCGAAACCGTTAATACCGACTTTAATAGCCATAGTTACTTCCCCTTACTAAAAGTTAAAAATTTTTAATTAAAAATAAAGCTTAAAACTTAAACAAACAGGTCGGATACTTTCATATCCGACCTGTTAAATTACATTACTGATTCAACTGTCTTAACAACGTTTTCAACAGTGAAACCAAATTCTTTAAATAGCTCACCTGCTGGTGCAGACTCACCAAAGTGGTCGATACCCACAACTGCATCAGCGTACTTGTACCATGCGTCAGTCACAGCGGCTTCTACAGCTACTGTTGGAATACCTTTGATCAATACTGAAGATTTATATGCTTCATCCTGAGCTTCAAACAAGTTAGTTGATGGCATTGAAACAACACGAATCTTCTTGCCTGACATGGCTTCAGCCGCGCCTGTTGCTAATGCAACTTCAGAACCTGTACCGATAATGATTGCATCAGGAGTTCCATCACAATCTTTAAGAATGTAACCACCCTTGGCAATATCAGCGATTTGAGCATCAGTGCGCTCGTTATGTGGTAAGCCCTGACGAGAGAAGATCAATGTAGATGGACCGTCTTTACGTTCAATCGCCTGCTGCCAGCAAACTGCAGACTCAACCGCATCACACGGACGCCATACAGCCATATTTGGAATCATACGTAGTGTAGGAATTTGCTCGATTGGCTGATGCGTTGGACCATCTTCACCCAGACCGATTGAGTCATGAGAAAAGACGAAGATGCTTTGAATTTTCATCAAGGCAGCCATACGCAATGCATTACGCGCATACTCAGAGAACATTAAGAACGTTGCACCGAATGGAATTAAACCGCCGTGTAACGTCATACCATTCATGATGGCAGACATACCAAATTCACGCACACCGTAGTTGAGGTAGTTTGCTTCTTCGTTATTGATCATTGGCTTGTAACCAGACCATTCAGTCAGGTTAGAACAACCTAAATCGGCAGAACCACCAAACATTTCAGGAACCATGGGTGAATAAGCTTCAATAGCCGCTAATGATGCCTGACGGGTCGCCGGGCTCTTCGCTTCAGCATTTACAGAAGCAATATATTCAGCAGATTTACTTGCCCAGTCAGCCGGTAATTCACCTGACATACGACGCTCGTATTCAGCCGCTAATTCAGGGAAAGCCGCTTTATATGCTGCGAATTTTTCATTCCATGCCGCTTCTGCTTTCGCGCCTTTTTCTTTTGCATCCCAACCAGCATAAACATCAGCAGGTACTTCAAATGCAGGATGATCCCAGCCTAATGCAGCTTTGGTTAAGTTGATTTCTTCTTCACCTAAAGGAGCACCGTGACAAGCATGAGAACCTGCTTTGTTTGGAGAACCAAAACCGATGGTTGTTTTACAGCAAATCATTGTAGGTTTGTCTGTCATTGCTTTTGCAGTATCAATTGCTTTTTGTAATGCTTCAGGATCGTGTCCATCAACATCTGCAATCACATGCCAGCCGTAAGACTCAAAACGCTTAGGCGTATCATCAGTGAACCAGCCTTCTACGTGACCGTCGATAGAAATACCGTTGTCATCCCAGAACGCAATTAACTTACCTAAACCTAAAGTACCGGCAAGTGAACAAGCTTCATGCGAGATACCTTCCATCAAACAACCATCACCTAAGAAAACATAGGTGTGGTGATCAACAATATCGTGACCTTTCTGGTTGAACTGACCCGCTAACGCTTTTTCAGCAATCGCCATACCCACACCATTAGTAATACCCTGACCTAAAGGACCGGTAGTGGTTTCAACACCTGGCGCATAGCCGTATTCCGGATGACCCGGCGTTTTAGAGTGTAATTGACGGAAATTTTTCAAATCATCAATTGAAAGGTCGTAACCGGTCAAATGGAGTAATGAATATATAAGCATAGAACCATGGCCATTCGACAGAATGAAACGGTCACGGTTGCTCCAGTTTGGATTAGCTGGATTGTGGTTCATGTTGTGGTTCCACAAAACTTCAGCAATATCCGCCATACCCATTGGGGCACCTGGATGGCCTGAATTGGCTTTTTGTACTGCATCCATACTTAAAGCACGGATTGCATTTGCAAGATCTTTACGTGATGACATTAAGATGTCTCCCTAGTAAGTTTTAAAATTAAAAATCTTTTCGGCCTCTATGTACTTGTTTTAAATACAATAAATAGCCTTATGATCACCTTAAAAACGCGGGTAACCACATTAAATTTGGTTCTTAATCACGAGATTGAATACTGATATAACACCGCGATAACCCTCACCCATTCCCCTTTAGATAGCCGCTTATGCCCCAATCCCGAGACAACCCCAACAGAGAAAAATGGAGCCGGCAATTCTCCCATTTTTTACCCCCTTCGGGCAAGACAAATCCGCATTCTGATAAGACTTTAGGCAGGCTTGATAAGCTGAATTTATGCAGATTTTGCGAATAAAATGGGGACAAAGATTGCCACGAACGTCACAAAGGACATTAAGCAAGATAATAAAAAATTACTGGAGCAAGGAGATCCCAGAGAAAATATTATTAATCGAGCACTATTTTATCCTTAAATTTAGATACAGATACAATAACTTAGCTCACCATATATAAAATAGCCCGCCTCTCCAGCTCTCCCCACCGCCTAATCTTCTTAGTGTCCCTCAAGGTCGACGTGCGACATTAACTAAAAAGCAAAATTTAATCTTATAAATAACTCAAACCAGGCGAAAACCATATTTTTTGTATAATTATTACAAAATAAAAAGATGAGTATTGAATATGGTCCTCACATCCGCTTAAGAACTTAATAGTAAAGATAGATTGAAATATAAAAAACAATATCAGCAGTTTATTCGCTATATAAGTCAAAAAGGCTTTAAATGCTCAATCACAAATCCAGAGGATTTAGAAACAACAACAGTCAAATATCTTTTACCTACATTCGTGTCATGCATGACCGAGAAAAATAAAAACTTTTGGTTGAGGTTACCGACACCAATTATGACGAATAAATTTAACTATTCTGAGAACGAAGCCACCATGTTAGCAGACAGACTTATAGAGCATGGCGCAAGCATTTATGCTACTTATAAACCAGGTTTTAATACACCCCATATTTTATTTTTTCATTTCTTCAGAAAAATTTCCGATAGTCAGCCTGGGCAGTACATCGACAAAAATCGTACAGCTACTCTAGAAAAAATAGTTAAAGGATAATCAAATGTTCTATTACTACTTTTTTCTATAATTAGTAGTTTTATCCTTGGGAAGGGCAACAAATTTAATGAATATTAACGACGTCTTAAACATATCTCTGGGTAGCTTTCCCAAGCTGTTTTGTGCTTTTCAATATACTGGTTATGTCTATTGATATAAGCCCAACTATAACGCCGAAACCTTTGTGAACAAGAACCAGTATAATCTTCTTTAATCACAACATATGCTTGACCGGATTTAAATGAACGAGCTTGAATATATTGAGCCCGAATAGCAATTTTACCACTTTGATCTTTATAACCATACTTATATGTATTTTCATCTTGAAAGACAACCAGTTTCTCTGGTAGTCCACGTTTATTAACACTAGCTAGTTGCTGCTGATAAGCTCTCTTTTTTTTCTTATTATCTATTTGAATTTTTTTCAGTGATTTATTAAATGGATTAATATAATAGGCTTTTGAAAAACGGTAACGTACTTTCCTGCGCTCGCTTTCAAAGTTGGTAGCTTCTCGCTCATCCGGGTCGAGTGCATCACCAAAGCTGGCAAAGAGATCATCAAATTCATCTTCTTTAGATTTTCTGGCACGTTTTTTCTTTGACCTCCTCTCTCTAGCATTAATCTTTGCCAGTGCAGCCCGTTTTTGTTGCTCAAGCTTTTGAAGATTCAGGCTAGCTACTTTCTCATCTCTCATTTTTCGTGTCAGCCACTCACGCACGCCATTAACATTGAAATCAACAGATTCAATGGAATCAATCCGTAATTTAAACCCGTCCTTGTAGAGTTTTTTTGCACTTTTTTCATCAAGATAACCAATTTTTTCCCTGAATGAATCAACAAAGTGATCAGTAGCATTTGCCCAATAGAAAAATTTCGACCACGCAGGTGAACCCGGAATATTAAAACTATACTTCCCTCCAGGCTTAGACAGTACACCGGGATCAAGTGTAATAAAAATCGCATTTGCACGTGGATGGGTAAGATTTTTCTGTAATACCCTCATCCGAACTTTCATTTGAGTAATACCCAAAGACCGATAAACTTTTTTAGGTAAATGTTGTGCCTGAAAAGTAGTGGAATTCCCCATTACAGTAACCCGCCCTGATACCAGCGACTCATTCGGCCTCCACTTAACGGTAGATATTTCAACCGGTTCGCTAAGCAGATCACCTATTTTCCATTTCATTGTAAATGAAAAATTGAAATAGTTTTGTTCACGAGAATGATTGACACTGTACAATTCTGTAAACTTCTCGCTTCCCTTATATCGCCAGCCACTGAATTCTTTAGCCTCTGCCATAGAAGAAAATAACAAACAGCCCGACAACAGAGCATGGATTACCGAGATTATTAAAAACTGCTTCATATTTATCCTCATAGTATTTTATTATCCAGAGAACTCCACTATCTTTTTTTATGTGATGCAGATAACGCACAACCACCTAATTAAGTAGCTGTCGGATAAGCAACCTACATCTCTGAACCGGTTACACAAGCAAATAACAGTAGCTCACAACACGTATAATAAATTGTTTAATTATATTTATTCTAACTCCTCTAGACAATATTTCGTTCTTCCGAATCAATACGCTATTCATTCCAGCTCGAAAAAAAATGCAGTAAAGAATGCCTAAAATTTGCAGCAATACAATTACTTAAACAAACGGCATTATTGAATAAAACACTTTATTTATCTTTCCATTTAATCGGACGAACTTTACTCAAGCTTTACTTGTTCATTCGACATAATAAAAAAAGGTATCGGCAATATACATCTTTAAACAAGGAAAATCTGGCGTAGTAACAAGGATAGAGTAAGAGGAATTTATATGAATTTAGAGAAATATCAGTTCAATTTCTATATTGAGATGCCAAGCCACCCCGTGCCCATTGCGCACGAGTGGCTCAGATTTATCCACTGCTCAAATAACGAGCTCAGGCTCAAGCGAACGCTTTTCTTAACCGCAAAGTTTACCAAGTATCGGCCGCAGCCCGTTCCCAGTCTTCTTTCCAGCGTTCAGGCAAATCATCATCACGACAAACCAGACACATTGACTTTACTAATGGATAAAGCTTTGCATAATTCGCCGTATCTGTACCATTTACTCGCCGGTTAATATGGCTCGGCTCAAGATCCGCAATATCTTTAATGCCGCAAGCGCCCAGCAATTCAGTAAAGTTTGCCACGGTCAGATTATGGTAATTCGCCACGCGCTCGCTCTTATGCTCTATATTTAGGGCTTTATAGCGCGCAGGATCTTGTGTGGCCACGCCGGTTGGACACATATCAGTATTACAACTACGTGATTGAATACAACCAAGCGCCAACATCATACCGCGCGCAGAGTTAATCGTGTCGGCTCCCAGCGCCATAATTCGCGCCATATGAAAACCGGTTAAAATTTTTGCCGAAGCAATAATGCGGATGTCTTCACGTAACCCCGTGGCAATCAGGGCATTATTGACAAAAATAACGGCATCTCGCAAAGGGGTTCCCACTGAATTAGTCAACTCGATAGGTGCCGCACCAGTACCGCCTTCACCACCATCAACCGTAATAAAATCCGGTTTAATTCCGGTTTCTAACATCGCCTTACAAATGGCCAGAAACTCACTGCGTTTGCCAACACACAATTTAAAACCAATTGGCTTACCTCCGGACAGGCTTCGTAATTCTTTTACAAACTCCAGCAGGCCTTTCGGCGAGCTAAAGGCAGAATGTGCTGCAGGTGACTCAACATCATGTCCCATTGGGACGTGACGAATATCTGCAATTTCCTGAGTTAATTTAACCGCAGGCAAAATTCCGCCATGTCCCGGCTTAGCCCCCTGTGAAAGCTTAATCTCGATCATCTTCACGACATCGAGCTGAGCTTTTTCTGCAAACAAGTCTTTATCAAACTTGCCTTCACTGTTGCGACAACCAAAATACCCTGTACCTATTTGCCAGATAATATCACCGCCGTATTTCAGGTGATAAGGACTCAACCCGCCTTCACCGGTGTTGTGCGCAAAATTACCTCTTTTCGCCCCTTTATTTAAAGCCATAATGGCGTGTTTACTTAATGCGCCAAAACTCATGGCTGAAATATTCATTGGTGATGCGGCATAAGGTTTTAAACATTCCGGCCCGCCAAACTTGACCCGAGGATGCTTGTCTTTCACTTCAACAGGCGCTAATGAGTGGTCCATCCATTCATATCCGGAACGATAAACATCGAATAAAGTCCCGAAGGGGCGTGTGTCTCGCACATTCTTCGCACGTTGATAAACCAGCGCCCTAAATTCACGATTTATTGGACGACCATTAATATTCGACTCAACAAAATACTGCTGAATCTCTGGCCGTATCGATTCAAAGATATAACGAAAATGTCCAATCACCGGATATAAACGAAGAATCGTATGTTTAACCTGTATCAGATCATACAGCCCCAACAAAATTAATGGAGCAAGCACAACAAAGCCCCAATAGGCTATGGGCCAAAAATATGCAAGTAATAATAGTGAAAGTGAAAAGAAAATCGAAAGAAAGAAAAAGCCTTGGCGGACACTCATATTCTATTCCTGTTTATTTTTTAAATTTATTATTCAGTTATTCAAAGACATGAGCATCACTTTAAAGTGATGCATAAAGAGAGATTAACTGCCATTGCTTAGTATGGACAGATTAATTTCATAGAAAAATACCTATCAGTAAACGCCATTCTATCACCCGTAAATACACACACTTTTAACGCATGTAAATATCCTACTATTATTAAAGGTTTTTCAATTATGAACGATATTAAGAGTTACAAAACAAAAAAACCAAACAACAATAAATTTCATAGTTTTTTTTTAAAAAACTTCAAGGATATGATTATGAAAACTTTGTTTAAACCCGCTGCAATTTTTATGGGAAAAATTCAATTCCCGCTGAAGTTCGGCTTAATATTTTTTATTATCATACTTCCTTTAAGTTATTTGTCATACAACATGATTCAAATTTTATCGAAAGAAATTAATTTTTTAAATCAAGAAATTAAAGGCGTCACATATCTACAGTCTTTACGCTTACCATTACAGCACATACAACAACACAGAGGAATGACTGCCGCATATTTAAATGGTGCAACCCAATTTAAAGATCGTATTATGAGCAAACGTCTGGAGGTTGATAACTACTTTTCTCAGTTACAAGAAATAGAAAATAAACTGGGTAAAGAACTTAAAATAAAAGACTCTACCCGCAAGCTGATTAAATTATGGAACAGTATTAAAACCAGTTCCATGCAGCAATCTGCTGAACAAGCAATACAAAAACATTCTCAATTAATTCGTCATATTTTGCTGTTAATGAACTTAGTCGCAGACAGCTCTAAGATTACTCTTGATTCAAAACAGGATAGTTATTACATGGGGGCAGCTTTAGTTTCAAGCTTGCCTTACCTGATGGAGTATATGGGACAGGCTCGAGCAGTTGGTTCTAGTATTGCTGCCAAAGGAGAGTTTTCTCAAAAAACCTATGTCAAGCTATCTGTTTTAATTAATAACATTGATAATTACGCTGCACACTTAAAAGCAGGTTTAGATACGGCTATTACCGATAATAATGATATTAAATATAAGTTAGGCACTCTGATTAATATTAATAACAAAGCCATAACTGAATTAAAGGATTTACTGGAAAATGAATTAATTAAACCCGCTCAAATTACAATATCAAGCGATAAAGTTTACAGCGTTGCAACAAAAGCAATCAATCATGCCTATAAACTTTTTGACAGCATGGCACCTGAATTAAGCTCTCTTTTCAAACAACGCATAAATAAAAAATTCAAAAATGAAGTATTAGAACTCATTATTGTTGCTATTGTATTATTAATTATATCTTATTTATTTGTTGGATTGTACTTCTCAATTATTGATAACGTTCAAAGGGTAGCAACAGCAACACAAAAAATGTCTAATGGTGATTTAAGTACACGCATATCATTAAATGGTAACGATGAAATGCAAAAAATTGCAACTGACTTCAATTCAATGTCTGAAAAATTTGAAGCCTTAGTTCAGCAAATAATGAGTGCAACCAGCCAGCTTTCTTCTGCCTCTGAAGAGGTAGCCATTATTTCCGAGGAAAGTGCTAAAAACTTAAATAGCCAACGTTCAGAAACAGAGCAAGTTGCCACTGCAATGAATGAGATGTCCGCAACGGTCCAGGAAGTAGCAAGAAATGCAGGCGAAGCTTCCGGTGCTGCTGCTAACGCAGACAATGAATCGAAAGCTGGAAACGCTATTGTTCATCAGGCATCTGCATCTATTGATGAGTTAGCACACGAAGTGGAGAACGCATCAAATGTAATCCATCAATTAGCAAATGACAGTGACAAAATAGGCAGTATTTTAGATGTTATAAAAGGTATCGCCGAGCAAACTAATTTACTTGCACTCAATGCAGCCATTGAAGCGGCACGTGCAGGCGAGCAAGGTCGAGGCTTCGCAGTAGTCGCAGATGAAGTAAGAACCTTAGCAGGACGCACCCAGGAATCGACCCAGGAGATTGAAGTCATGATTGAGAGTCTGCAAAGCGGCACTAAAAATGCTGTTGCCGTTATGGAAACAGGAAGGCAAAAAGCCAGCATTGGTGTCGAACAAACTAAACAAGCCAGTGAAGCACTTGCAGCAATAACACGTGCAGTTTCAACAATTAATGAAATGAATATACAAATTGCCAGCGCAGCTGAAGAACAATCTGCAACCACTGAAGAAATGAACAAAAATATTATTAATATTAACCAGCTTGCTGATGAAACAGCAAACAGTGCATCTCAAAGCACAAAGGCCAGCACAGAATTATCCAGGCTTGCTACAGACCTTCAAAGCTTGGTAAACCAGTTTAAAATCAGCTAGTACTTTTAGCTTGTTCTGGCCATACAAGCGTTATGATATTCGCGCCGTTAATCCATAAACTATACTTCTATATTTTTTGAATGACGGCGTTTTCCATCATAAAATATGATGCTCTTTGCCATGATCATGGTGTAAAAAAATTTACCCTCCCTGTTTTTATTGAGTCGCTTTTTCATATGTTCGAATAACACGTCCCCTAAATTTACTCTGCTTGCCCTTTGCCGGCTTTGGAAACTTCTTTATTATTATCTGTCTTTAACAATAACAAGTCCTTCAATGTCCAATATTGTCTATTATGACTAGGTGATGCGACCTTAAATTAGGTATATTGGGCGCTATAATTTCATTCTATTAAAAATATATGAAAATTCTAATCGTTGATGATCACACACTATTTCGGGAAGGCTTATGTCATGTTCTCACAGAACTAGAAGAGCATGTCTGTATATTAGAAGCAGCAGATCATGACAGTGCCATACAACATGTATCAACAACCCCTGATCTGGATTTGGTTTTGCTCGACCTCAATATGCCCGGTAAAAATGGGTTTATTGTACTCGAAACAATAACAAAACATTTTCCGGCACTGCCCGTTGTTATTATATCGGCATCAAATGAACGTGATTATATCCAGCGTACATTAGACACAGGCGCAGTGGGTTATATACCAAAAGAAACCACTGGTGCAGTGATGCTCCATGCTTTACGAATGGTATTGTCTGGTGGAATTTATGTGCCACCCAATATGGCAAAAAACGAAGCTGTAAATTTACAGCCGCATGATAATCATACAAAAGGGCTAACCCCTCGACAGTTAGAGGTTCTTTCTTTGTTAACTCAAGGTCACTCGAATAAAGTCATTGCAAGTCAAATGAACCTGGCAGAAGCGACCATCAAAATGCATGTTACTTCCATATTAAAAAATCTGGGAGTGAACAATCGTACACAAGCCATTTTGGCTGCTGAAAAACAAGGATTGTTCCAACACGGCAACAAAGATTAATCTTGCGCACTATCGCCCTGAAAATGAATATGGCGAACAAAAGTCCGTAACTTCACCGGCGCAACCGGTTTATGTAAAACCTGAAAATCACTGGCATTTACTTCACGTAAGCGATCTGCTGCTATATCTCCTGTTACAATAAGTGCAGGTATCTCTTTATTGTATTCATCATGAATTGCATAAATCACATCAATGCCCGTTTTATAATCACGCAATCGATAATCGGCAATAATCCCATCCGGTGTACGATTTTGTTGCCGCAATAAATTCAATACTTGTTCTTCATCTGCCGCGCTAATGACTTGATAGCCCCACTGTTCCAACAAGCTTTGCATACCTTCCCGAATACTAGCCTCGTCATCAATAACTACAATAAGCTCATTCGACACAGGCTGGTGATTCAATTTGATATGATGACTATCCATGTCATGGACTTCCACATTATGTGCCTGCGGAATACAAACAGAAAATGTTGAACCCTTTCCGAATTGAGAATCGACATAAATAGGGTGGTCCAATAATTTAGCTGTACGATGCACGATGGCTAAACCAAGCCCCAGACCTTTGCTCCTGTCACGTTCAGGGTTTGTTAATTGATAAAACTCGTCAAAGATCAGGTGTTGATTTTTCTCATCAATCCCCAGACCGGTATCGATAACATGAATAGTGATATTACCGGCATCTGCAACGCAACAAATTTTTATGCTCCCTTTACTGGTATAGCGAATTGCATTAGAAATGTAATTACGTAATATTTGTTCAAGCTGCACTAAGTCGCTTTGCACGGCATAATCACAAGGGGGGCAATTAATTTGCAAACCTTTTTCTTGAGCGAGCGGCTCAAAGTCATTAACCAGTTTATTAAATAAGGGCTGAAGATAAAATTTTGTTTTTTCTACCTGTATAACACCTGCATCAAGCCGTGATATGTCCAGCAAGGCATTGAATAAATTTTGCAACGCATCTACCGAAGCATTAATCTGATCGACAACCTTACGTACCTTTGGATACTGAATAGACTCATTCAACACCGAAGTAAATAGCGTTAAAGCATGTAAAGGTTGACGCAGGTCGTGACTGGCCACCGCAAGAAATTTTGATTTGGCAATACTTGCTTTTTCTGCTTCGTTTTTTTGCTCACGAAGCTGTTCCAGTAGTTCAATGTTCTCATAACGTAACTTAAAACTTTCAATAAGATCACGATTAGCCGAAATCGCATAAAAATAAGTCACTATCAGAAAGGCGATAATCGAGAGTGCCAGGGCAAGTTGTAGTTGTTCACCACTAGTAAGTAGCATAACTGTCATTGGTATCAATGAAATGGGTAAATAGGCATGCAGGCTCTGAAGCCAGCCAATCTTTGTAATAACACCGGCAGCGCCAGCGCCAAGCAGAATAACTAATAATAAAATTTGTAATAAATCATTATCTGCAACAAAAAATATCACTCCAGCGGCACCATAAAGAACACCATACAAAAAAGACCCCATGGTGAAGTAACGTGCATACCAGTCAACATTTGCCGCAGTAAAATGCCGATGATAATGAATATAAATAACCAGTCTAAAAAATGTAACCAGTTGCATCACGACAAACCAGCCGAATACGATAGTTTGTGAAACATATGGTAAAAAAATTAACAAAACCACAACACTTAAAATCGTATTCGAAATCAACATCGCCATAAAAGGACGAAATACATGTTCGATCTGATCCGCTTGTATTTTCGGTTCTATGTTATTGTTTTTTTCGCTTCGTTTTATCATAAAGATATACTATAGATAACAGCTACCTGATTCCATACTATTACTTATTCATTAGTCTACAGACCACAGACTAAAGTATGGTGTCGAACAAGACTTTTGACTAATGGTCAACGTCCTTTTCTGTCTGCATAATATTCAGCATACATCCCCCAACTATGATATTCGCATAAGTTCATCGACAGCGAGTTATCACATTACAGTATGGAAAATTTTATTCAAAAGGACTAAATCATGAATTCATATAAAGACGTTAATTTACAAGTTGGTGTTCTCTTATTCTTAACCTTACTATTGTCTGCTTGTGGCGGTGGCGGCGATGGAGGAGATACAACCGCTTCCGGCAAAGTTGACTTGCCCCTTGTCGTTTATAAAGCAGATCAGGATATCGATGGAATGTTTGAGCTGTATCGCAGTGATACCGGCGCAAAAATTACTCCTGATCTGGTCATGGGTGGAAATGTTCGACAATTTGCCCTTACACCAAACAAAAAAAGTGTCGTCTATATTGCAGATCAGGACATTGATAATAAGTTCGATATTTACCGTGTAGACTTGGACACCCCAAACGTCAGTACACGACTTAGAACTCGTTTGACGCATGCAAATGCGGATGTAATCACCTTTGCTATCTCTCCAGACGGCAGCAAAGTAGTCTACTCAGCTGATGCAGACATTGATGGTGTACCAGAAATCTATTTGATTAACATCGATGGTACAAATCAAAAAAAAATAAATGGTAACGTGGGGAACCCTCCACAAGTTTCCGCTGCGCTATATAATAAAAACCCATGGTCAAAAGATGGGAAATATATTGTGCAATATGTGCAAAAATTAAGTAACGGCGCGACAGTTGGGCTTAACATTTACGATGACTCTCTCGGCAAAGCGAATAGCACCCGATTAACACCGCCATTAGTGTCAGGCGGCAGCATCGTCGAGTATGAGTTTACACCGGACAATACAGCTATCATTTATAGTGCAACTCAGGATGCGAGTACTGTTCGTGAACTCTACCGGGTTAATCTGAATAACCCTGCAAACAGCATTAAACTCAATCCCCCATTAGTTGCAGGCGGAGATGTCGAGCGCTTTGTGATAACACCAAATAGCAGCGCTGTTATTTATAAAGCCGATCAAGACACAGACGGAGTGAATGAACTCTACCGGGTGCCGTTTGCAACCCCAACTGTCAGCGCAAAAATCAATCCGCTACTTCCCGTTTTTACCGGCATTAGCAGCTTCACTCTTACAGCAGATGGAAAAAGTGTCATTTATAGTGCAGACCAGACGGCGAATAATATTTATGAGCTCTATCAGGTTAAGATGACCAGTCTTGGCAATAGCACCAAGCTCAACGGCACACTCACACCAAGTGGAGGTGTCCTTGCTGATTTCAGCACTACACCAGATAGCAGCGCAGTGATTTATCGTGCAGATCAGGACACCTATGGACAAAGCGAACTCTATCGGGTTGTTCTTGCCAACCCGGGTGCCAGTACGAAACTTAACTCTCCTCTAATAAGCAACAGAGATATTTCTTTTGGTTATATCATCACAGCGAATAATAAAGGCGTTGTATATCTTGCCGATCAAGACACAGTGGGGGTCAATGAACTCTATTGGGTACCGTTTGCAACTCCCGGCAGCAGTACCAAACTCAATGGCATTTTAGTACCTGGCGGCGAAGTCAGTGATATAAAATGAACTAAATAAGGCAGGGATAAACTGCAAAATTAAGGCTGAAAAACACTAGGGTTTGTTTTCAGTCTTAATAACGCAAAAAACGAGAGCTCTTTTTATGTTTTCCACTTAATAGAACAACCCATGCTCGGAATTTGCTCTGCAGGCCCTTTACCGGCTTCAGCGACCTCTTTCATAGACTCAAATAAATCACGACGCACATCATCTGCTGCGGTTTCCTTACGACTGGCATCAAAACGGCCTCGATATTGTAATTTTAAATCGGCATTGTAACCAAAAAAATCCGGAGTACAGACAGCGCCATAAGCTTTCGCGACTTCTTGTGTTTCATCGAGTAAATAAGGAAAAGAAAATTCCGATTCCCGCGCAATTTTCTGCATATTTTCAAAAGAATCTTCTGCATATTCTGTTGGGTCATTCGACATAATTGCCACAGTATTAACCCCAATCTCTTTTAGGGCTTTTGTATCTCGTACTAATCTTTTTAAAATAGCTTTAACATACGGGCAGTGATTGCAAATAAACATTACCAGCAAGCCTTTTTCACCGGCACACTCTTTTAATGTCCAATTTTTTCCATCGACACCGGGTAATGAAAAATCGATTGCGTCTTTATCAAACTCACATACTGGTGTTTCCAGACTGACCATTACAAACCCCTTCTATCAATACGTTTAAATAAAGAAATATTTTAAACCACGAAGGGCACCAAGAACACAAATTTAAGATAATAAAAAACCACGAGGGACACAGGGAGAATCTTTAAAAAACTATTCGTTTTATTCTAACGGTAAGCGACCACACAATAATTCAAACAATCCGCCCAAATAAAATCCCCCAGTGTCCCCAGTGGTTCAATCTTTACTATCTTCGTGTCCTTCGTGGCAAAAATTACCCCCATTTTTTGACTTAAAGCAATTTATGGCTATAATAATCACCAAACAGCGCCGATTTGAATTCAGATTGCGGGCGCTTAATAAATACGGCTAAAGCGGAGCTTAAGATCCAAACGGGATCACAAATTCCAGAAAACCGCTTTAGTCCTTTGCTAAAGCGGTTTTTTTTATGAAAGGAATAAAATAATGAGTGAGTACTTATTTACATCAGAGTCAGTATCAGAAGGTCACCCGGACAAAGTTGCCGATCAAATTTCGGACTCCGTGTTAGACGCAATTTTAGAGCAAGATCCCAAAGCGCGTGTTGCCTGTGAAACAATGGTGAATACCGGAATGGTGGTTTTATCTGGTGAAATTACAACATCAGCCTGGGTTGATATGAATGATGTGGTTCGTAACCGAATTAAAGAAATTGGTTATAACAGTTCTGAAATGGGCTTTGATTACGAGTCCTGCGCTATTATTACCGCTATCGACAAACAGTCTGCTGACATTGCCATGGGTGTTGATGAAACCGATGCTCACGAACAAGGTGCTGGCGATCAGGGTTTAATGTTTGGTTATGCCAGTAATGAGACCGATGTTTTAATGCCTGCTCCCATCACTTTTGCCCACCGTTTAGTGAAACGTCAGGCTGAAGTACGTAAAAACAAAACCTTGCCCTGGTTACGCCCGGATGCAAAAAGTCAGGTAACTTTCCGTTACGAAGGCAACAAACCTGTAGGGATTGATGCTGTCGTCCTCTCCACTCAACACGATGACAATATTGAGCAAAGTGCTCTGGTTGAAGCGGTTATGGATGAAATTATCAAACCTGTATTACCAGCAGAATGGTTAGATAAGAACACAAAATATTTCATTAATCCTACCGGTCGTTTTGTTATTGGTGGCCCGGTGGGTGATTGTGGTTTAACCGGTCGTAAAATTATTGTGGATACTTATGGCGGCATGGCGCGTCATGGTGGCGGAGCTTTCTCCGGTAAGGATCCATCAAAAGTTGACCGTTCTGCAGCATACGCAGGTCGTTATGTGGCTAAAAATATCGTCGCTGCCGGTCTTGCTGATCGCTGTGAAATCCAAATTTCTTATGCGATTGGTGTATCAGAACCTACATCGATAAGTGTAGAAACTTTTGGTACCGGCAAAGTTGATAATTCACGCATTGTTGAATTAGTACGCGAACATTTTGATTTACGCGCCGGTGGCCTGGTGAAAATGCTGGATTTACTTCGTCCCATTTATGCTCCAACGGCCGCATACGGCCACTTTGGTCGCGAAGATCTTAATGTCAGCTGGGAAAAGACGGATAAAGCGGATGCTTTACGAGATTCCGCAGGAATCTAAATAATAAACCACAGGGTACTCAGGGAGCACGAGGAAATATTTGCAATTTTTTACGAGCTCCCTGTGTACCCCGTGTTCCCCGTGGTTTAAAATTCATTTTCAAAATTAAGAACACACTGTTTTTTTTGAGGGGCGCTGCAGCGGTTTAATCCGTCAGGCTCAGGAAAGACAGATTCAATTCAGCTTTTTGTAAGTTTAATTGGATAAAACGGCGCTCATTCTTTTAACTATAACTAGGAGAATGACGCTCATGAATGCTGATTTTACCGATTACAAAGTTGCCGATATTTCACTTGCTGAATGGGGCCACAAAGAAATTAAAATTGCTGAAACTGAAATGCCTGGTCTAATGGCACTTCGCGAAGAATACGGCAAAGAACAACCTCTCGCTGGCTGCCGCATTATGGGCAGTATCCACATGACTATCCAGACTGCTGTACTGATCGAAACCTTAATTGCGTTGGGTGCAGAAGTACGCTGGGTGTCTTGTAATATTTTCTCTACGCAAGATCATGCTGCGGCGGCAATTGCCGATCAAAATATTCCTGTTTTTGCCTGGAAAGGCGAAACCATTGAAGAATACTGGTGGTGTACCGAGCAGGCATTAATCTGGCCTGATGGCACTTTACCGAACATGATTCTGGATGATGGTGGTGACGCAACCTTACTCGTACACAAAGGTGTGGAGTTTGAAAAAGCAGGCGCTATCCCGGCAACAAAAGATGATGACAATGAAGAATACAAAGCGATTCTTGATGTACTTCGCCGTACTATTTCAGATGGTTCAACACTTTGGCAAGATACTGCAGCCAGTGTAAAAGGTGTCACTGAAGAAACAACGACCGGTGTACACCGTTTATATGAGATGCAGGAAAAAGGTGAATTATTATTCCCGGCAATGAATGTAAACGATTCAGCAACAAAATCTAAATTCGATAACTTATACGGCTGTCGTGAATCATTAATCGATTCAATCAAACGTGCAACAGATGTCATGATTGCAGGTAAAATTGCAGTTGTTTTAGGTTACGGTGATGTAGGTAAAGGTTGTGCACAAGCATTTAAAGGCATGGGCGCAACAGTTTGGGTGACTGAAATTGATCCTATCTGTGCGCTTCAAGCAGCAATGGAAGGTTACCGTGTTGTTGATATGAACGAAGCATGTTCACAAGGTGATATCTTTGTTACCACAACAGGTAACATGAACGTTATCGATCATGACCATATGGTTAAAATGAAAAATGAAGCGATTGTTTCTAACATCGGTCACTTCGATTCAGAAATCAACATTGCCTCTTTAGAAAAATACGAATGGTCAGAAATCAAACCACAAGTTGATCATGTTATCTTCCCGGATGGAAAGAAAATTATTATTCTGGCAAAAGGTCGTTTAGTTAACTTAGGTTGTGCAACAGGTCATCCAAGTTTCGTAATGTCAGCTTCATTTACCAATCAGGTTATGGCGCAAATTGAATTTTATAAAAACTCAAAAGACTATAAGAATGAAGTTTATATCCTTCCTAAAATTCTTGATGAGAAAGTGGCCCGTTTGCATTTACAAAAGGTTGGCGCACATTTAAGTACGCTTTCAAAAGAGCAGGCTGATTACATTAGTGTACCGATTGAAGGTCCATTCAAGCCGAATCACTATCGTTACTAACATCAAGCATTAGTTAGTAATAAGCTACTGTTGACGTTAAAGTCGCAATTGTTACTCTTTTAACATTGCGGCTTTATCGTTATTTATTAATTTATCTCTGGTAATCATTATGGAAAGCCAACAACAATATCCACAACAGTTCAGCTTTGAATTTTTTCCGCCCAAAACAGCTGAAGGTACTGAAAAACTTATTAAAGTGAGAAATACACTTGGTGCGTTAAATCATAAATATTTCTCTGTTACTTTTGGTGCCGGTGGTAGTACGCAACAAGGAACGATAGACACGGTTACTTCTATTAAAGAAGCCGGTTTTAATGCTGCACCGCATTTATCCTGCGTCGGTTCGACCAAAGAAAATATTCGTGACATATTAAACGGTTACAAAGATAAAAATATCAACCGCATTGTTGCCTTGCGTGGTGATATGCCCTCGGGCACACAAGATATTGGTGAATTTCATTATGCTAATGAACTGGTTGAATTTATTCGCAAGGAAACAGGCGATCACTTTCATATTGAAGTTGCGGCATATCCAGAATTTCATCCACAGGCAAGTTCTGCTGAAGATGATTTAAATAATTTCAAACGAAAAGTTGAGGCTGGCGCTAACAGCGCTATTACTCAATACTTTTTTAATCCGGATGCTTATTTTCGTTTTGTTGATGACTGCGAAGATCTGGGTATTACTATACCAATCGTACCCGGTATTATGCCTATTACGAATTACATTCAACTGGCACGTTTTTCAGATATGTGTGGAGCAGAAATACCTCGCTGGATCCGTAAACGTCTTGAAAGTTATGGTGATGATAAAGATTCAATTCGCGCTTTCGGTGAAGATGTTATTACCGAAATGTGTCACCAGTTACTTGAAGCCGGCGCTCCCGGTTTACATTTTTATACCATGAATGTGAGTAAGCCGACTTTAGCAATATGGAATAATTTAGGTTTATAACGTTATTCCGTGATCATATTCACGACTATTGTATTGATAACTTATTATGATTCCTCTCGAATATAACCTCGAGGGAATAATAATGAAAAAAGAAGCCATAATTGCTTTAGCACTTAAACTTACGCAGGTTACTGCATTATTAACAGGTGTGCTTTTAACCAGCTATAATATATTCAGTTTTAAAGTTGCCCGAAATGGCTATTATTTTAATGATGATAACCAAACCTGGTTAGCTGTTGGCGTCGGTTTTCTTACATTGGCTTATACTATTAAAAACTGGAATAAAATATAAACGATTAATTGTGTTAACAAAGGCGACAATATGTCGCCTTTTTTGTTTTTACTCTGTAAATCAACTAACCTTTAACTTATGCGTATACCAAGAATTTATCTTCCTCAAGAGCTCTCGTCTAATTCTGCTATAGAACTTAGCGGGCATTCTTTTCAACATACAATAAAAGTTTTACGAATGAAGCAGGATGCAAAATTAATCGTTTTTGATGGCAAGGGTCATGAATATTCTGCGATATTACAACAAATAAATAAAAAAAATGCCTTGATTGAAATAGAAAATGAAATTCAACATAAAACAGAATCAAATTTAAAAATACATCTTGGCTTGGGTATTTCCAAAGGAGAGCGAATGGACTTTGCCATTCAGAAAGCGGTAGAACTGGGAGTAACAGAAATTACTCCCCTATTCACCGAGCACTGCGTGGTAAAGCTTGATGAAAAAAGAATGCTAAAACGTCTACAACACTGGCAAGGTATAATTATCAGCGCCTGTGAACAAAGTGGTCGAAATATTTTACCTAAATTAAATCCAGCAACATCACTAATAAAATGGGCTGAAGATATGGAAATAAATGATATTTGTCTTATCTTTAGCCCTGTCGCAAAAAAATCTTTGCAGGATGTTAAACCGGAGAATGATTCAATAAATTTATTAATAGGACCAGAAGGCGGCTTTAGTGATAGTGAAATTGCTGAACTGGAAAAAAAATCATCTTTCCATTCCGTTAAATTTGGCCCGCGAATTTTACGTACTGAAACTGCTGCACTTTCTGCAATAACGGCAATACAGGTTCTATGGGGAGATTTACTCTAAGCGGATAAACTTAATTTGAGTAAGCGCTGTTCTATTTCATCGATATCAGGCACTAATGCTTCACTACCACCTAACTCAACAATTGCACCTACAACTGGTCGCCCTTCAACATCTTTATCAACAACACCTTTTTCCTGAACAATTGCAAGGCTAGGAATACCTTGAGCCAGTATAGCAACATAAGGTAATTGAGGGTTTGCATTTAAAGTATTTAAAACAGCAATACGGCTATTTTTTTTCGGAGCCTGAATTTCTTTACCGCTAATCGCTTCAAAAGAAATAAAAGGAACCCGGACGTCACGCCATTCAATATAGCCAAGAAACCATTCTGGCGCGTCAGCAAGCGGGCTAGGTTCTTTGTAACCAATCACTTCCGCAATAGCAGAGTTAGGTAAGATTGCGGTTTCATTATGTAAAGGTATTGTTAAACAGTGAACAACACCTTTCATTTTACCTGCTTCAATAATTTCTTTTGTATCTGCCATAATCTCTTACCTCAATGTGTATTCTTATATAATGACACAAGTTGTTCGGCTAACATTTCCGGTGTTCCGCTAAAATTCACTGCAACTTTTTTTGCTACACTCTCCGGCATCGCACTGATCACACAGCTATCGGGATCCTGCACCCAAACCTGACCACCTCTTGCAATCAAAGACTCGCAGCCAACGACACCATCATCACACATACCACTAAAAATAATAGCACCGGCAGCTTTTTTATAACGTGCAGCTACATCATCTATCGTGGCATCTATTGAAGGTGTATATTTACTTTGCCCCTGTATTTTTTTTAATTCGATAGCACCGATAGGATTAATCATCAGCTGCTCATCTGTTGGCACAACAATAACTTCATTATGTCTGATAACATGCCCGGATTTTGCAACCATGACAGAAAAATCTGTATAACGATCGAGTTGTTCCGCTAAAAGAGAAACAAAATTTTCACCTAAATGCTGAGCAACAATAAAAGCAACCGGTAAATCATTTGGTATTTCTGATAAAAAACGTTTTAATGCATCTGGTCCACCTAATGACGCACCTAGAACCCAAACATTTATTGCTAATTCATATCGACCTTTGTCGTTAATCTGACTGTTTGATTCAAAAAGTTCAACTTTTGAAAAGTCTGCTTCCCAGCTATTTCTACCTGTGATATCAGCTATTTTCTGTAATAAAGTATTATTCCATTTAGATGAGGCTTTTGGCTCATTAAGCGTTAACGCTGACACATCATTGATTATGATAGGTATTCTTGACTGCTCCAGTAACTGATCTAAATATTCCAGGTGTTCGTCTTCGATCGCTTCAACATCAAACAAGACAACATCACTTTGAATGTGATCGAGCTTGTGCATAAATTTTTCAGTCAAGGATTCATTTAAAACCACTTCAATTCCACTATGTTCCATTGTTTTTTGTAAATAATTTCGATGGAGAATTGAATCAGAAGTAATTGCAATGCGTATATTGTCAATTTCATTTTGCATCATATTAGGGGGAGGATAAATGCAATTTTATAATTCTTGCCCGGTCAGAACATTTATATTATCCATAAGATCGGTTTCCGTAAATGGTTTACCCATATAGATGTTGACTCCAATCGAAGCAGCACGATCTCGATGTTTCTGTCCGGTACGCGAGGTAATCATAATAATGGGAATATTTTTTAACCTTTCATCATTACGCATATTTGTTGCTAATTCAAAACCATCCATTCTTGGCATTTCCACATCAAGCAGCATAATATCAGGGATAACTTCCTGTAATTGTGCCAGCGCATCTACACCGTCTTTGGCAGCAACAACTTTCATTTCATGACGTTCTAATAAACGGGTTGTTACTTTTCGCACGGTAATTGAATCATCAACAACCATAACTACAGGTGCAGTATCTTCTTCTACCTCGGGCACTACCGAGATCGGTGTCACATCTTCAACAGTTGTTGAAATATCTGTTGTTGCTGCAAGACGAATTAACGTGGCCAAATCAATGATTAAAACAACACTACCATCACCCATTACTGTTGCGCCGGAGATACCTCTTAAAGTACTCAACTGCGGGCCAACAGATTTAACAACTATTTCACGACTACCTAATAAAGTATCAACTAGTATAGCGCCACGGTACTCACCACTTCTCACCATAAGCATAGGCATCTGCTGCTGATCATCCAGCTTCATTTCATTAATGCCCATCATGCTGCCAAGATGCATAAATTTATAATCTTCACCAACCCAGCTATAAACTTTATCTTCACTATCAATAATTTCTTTCAGTTTATCTGCATTAACTCGCTCGACACCTTCGACACTTAACAAGGGCACGGCGTATGTTTCATCTGCAATAGTCACCATTAAGGCACGTGTAATTGCTAAAGTTAAAGGTAAGCTGACTGTGAAAGTAGTGCCTTTATCTTTTTCTGTATCAATATTGAATATACCGCCAAGCTGTTTAATTTCGGTATTAACAACATCCATACCGACACCACGGCCAGCAATCTGGCTGACTGACTCTGCAGTACTAAATCCAGATTGCATAATCATATCTAGCAATTGCTCTTTACTAACATTATCTCCGGGCTTTATTAAACCTTTAGCAATCGCTTTGCTACGAATTGCTTCGAGATTGATACCCGCTCCGTCATCTTTAATTTTAATGAGGATGTTTGAGCCTTCATTTGTAATTGCAAAATGAATATTGCCTGATTCGGTTTTGCCTGATTTTTTTCTTTCTTCAGGTGATTCAATACCATGAGCAACGGCATTACGTAACATATGTTCAATAGGAGAGATAATACGTTCAAGGACACTACGATCCAGTTCTGAATCAACCCCATCCAAATGTAGTTCCGCATGTTTTCCTAACTCACTGCAGGTTTGGCGCACTATACGGCGCAAACGAGCAGCTTGTCCGGAAAACGGCACCATGCGTGTACGCATGAGACCTTCTTGTAAATCTGTATTTACACGCGACTGTTGTAATAACAAAGTTTCCGATTCACGTGTTAAATTATTCAAGATGCCACGTAAACTATCCAAATCGCCTAATGACTCCATCATGGCCCGTGATAAATGCTGCATCGTAGTAAAACGATCCATTTCTAACGGGTCAAAATTTTCCTGAGCTGAACTTAACTCTTCATTTTTATATTCAATTTGCGTTTCAGTTTCAATTTCAAACTGTCGCAGCTGTTCACGTAAACGATTAACCGTGTCGTCAAATTCAGTAATGTTATAACGGAAATTATTTGTTTGCTGTTCTAATCGAGAACGGTAAATACTTACTTCGCCGGCAAAGTTAACCAGATTATCAAGCAAATCTGCGCGAACCCTTACCTGTTCGGCCTGAACACGGCCTGCCTGACGCCTGTCATGGACATCATCATCAACTAAATTTGTTTCAGGCTCAGGTGTAATTTCTTGAATTGGTGTAGTTGTTTTCTCTTCAGCTTCAGAAATTTCAATAGAGACTATATTATCAACTTCAGGAAGTGTAATTTCTTCAGGCTCGATATTATCTTCAACAATATCCTGAATTTCTACCACCTCTTCTATCCCAGGTAACTCAAAATCCGCAACGTTATTACTAGCCGAATCAATTTCCGTTCGAAGTTCTGCTTCAAGCTCTTCTAACTCAGGAATATCGATTGAGCCGAGTCCTGATGTTATTTCATTGTTTTCATCTTCTTGTGAAATTTCTTCAATACTATCACTGGATTCATCAACAACAGCCGGTTCAGTTAAAACAATTTCCTCTGTTGAAGCCGTATCTTCCTCACCACGATTTTGCAGCATAAGATCAACTTCATTGATCAAGTCAGTGGCAGCAATTAAACCTTTACGATCCTGAACCAGTTCCAGCATCTTGACCAAGCGATCCTGTGTTCTCTGAACAAGATCAGTCATCGATTTTGTTGGCTGCATATAGCCATCAACAACCGCGGTTAATAATGATTCAACGCTATGACCCAAATCACCTAATTCAGCAATACCTGCCATACGTGCTCCACCTTTTAAAGTGTGAAGCTGACGTTGTAACTCTTTAATAAGCTCCTGATCTTCAGGGTTTGCTGACCAGTCATGAATAACCTGATCGCATTCATCAAGAATCTCTGTTCCTTCTTCAAGAAAAATGTCCAGAAGCTCTTCATCGTAATCAGTGACCTGAGGTTCTTCAACATTTGCAATCGGTTCCACAACAATCGGCGGAATCTCTTTTTCAACAATTTGCGGGAAGGCTTTAATGCGCAATAATATCGCATCATTTTCAGGCAAGGTCGCACCGGGTTTATCCAGACACTCAATTGTGCTTTCTATAAATGATGCAGTTTCATCTAAAACAGCAACTGCCACTGCCGGAAATGAATATTCGTTGTCTTGCAAATGCTTTACATAATGCTCAAAGTGACTGCAAATTTCTGCCAGCGATCCTACACCGGTGGTACGCGAACTTCCGGTTAAGGTATGTAGTGCCCTTAATAAGTTATGTTCCGGATCGGTTTCACCTTTATTCCATGATTGAATATATTGCTTTAATGTTTCGACATGCGTCGCAACTTCTTTTCGATATATATCTAATAATACAGGATCAATTTCTACCGGAGGCTGTTCATCTAAAGCAGCGGCATCAGATTCAAAAGTTATGTTATCTGATATTTCTACCTTACTCTCTTCAATTGAAGTATCCGGCTCAATAACATCAGAAGAGATTTCAATATTCTCTTCTATCCCAGATTCCGTTACATTCGTATCAACAGATATCTCTTCTTCAGGAGTTTCATCTGATTTAACTTCAAGTTCTTCAGTTTCAACGACTGCATTAAGGTCAATAGACTTACCCTGGCTTAATGCATCTGCATGTTCCATTAACACTAAAATTGAATTATCGGGTTTTGTATTTGTTTTAAATGATTCAAATAATTCAGGAAGTGCTTTCTTGCTACGTTCCATTAATTCCAGTAGTTCCGGACCAACTTTAATCGTATTATCAAGCACACGGTTAAGCATATTCTCAATTGCCCAGGCGAATTCACCTAAATCAGTTGCACCAACTAATCGACCACTTCCTTTTAAAGTATGATAAGCACGACGAATTTCTTTTAGAGGATCTTCATTTGCAGTATTAGTGACCCACATTGGAAGCAGTTCTGAAATAGTCTCGTAGGCTTCTTCCGCCTCTTCCATAAAGATTTCAATAATTTCATCATCAATGGTGTCATCAAGTAATGAGGGTTCCTTTACCAAAGTCTCCTGAACAGGTTCAATATTTTCAACCACCGGCACGGAGATTTCTTCTTCAACCGGCGTAACTTCCGTTTCAAAACTCAACTCTTCATCTAATGACAAATCATCGAGTGAAATTTCATCAACAGATATTTCATTTTCATCTGCTGCCAAAGAAGAGTCTTCCAACTCTAAACTTAAATCATCCAGAGATATCTCATCACTATCGAGTAAAGAGATATCTTCAGAACTTAATTCAATTTCGGTTTCAGCTTCTAAAGTTTCTTCAAGCTCGATATTTTCTACTGAAATAGATTCAATATTTTCTTCTGTATGCTCACTGATCTCATTGTCAGCAGCAGTTTCTATTGGCTCTTCTTCAGCTTCAGTTTCTTCTTGCTCTTCTTCGATAGCTGATGTTTTTGTATCCAGACCTAACGCCTGTAAACTTTGCTCGGCAACATTAAGAATTGCTTCCGGTTGACCCCAGCTTCCCATCATTGATTCCATGTAATATTCCAGGCTACTAATTGCATCAGCCAGATTATTCATGTCATCCATTGAAGGAGGGATTGTTTCTTTAATTAAATTTTTACGAATATAATTATTTGTCAGCGCCAGTAAATTCGATGCATCTTCTAATGATAAAATCATTAAACTGCCCTGAATTTGTTCAAGCAAAGAAGGAACCGGTTTTAATGAATCACGATCATCATTATTTTGACTAAATAATGTTAATGCATCTTTTACTTTAGCAAGATTAACTTTTGCTTCATCAAGCACAGTCTTCATTAATTTTTGCTGCTCAGCACCCTGCATTTGAGCAAGTGCGGTATCACCTGCATCAACACCTTCTTCAACTTCAATTGCTGATGCCGCTTTTGCTGTAGATACTTCACTTAATGAATTCTCAACGGCAATCATAGCGGCAGCCACTTCCATCAGTTCTGCATCTTCAGCAGTTTTATTGCCGCTGGAAATTTCATTAATTATATTGGCTTGTTTTAAAACGGCTTCTCGCTGCACGCCCAGATTAAGCATGGCTAATGTATCGCCCATTTGAATCAAGGCGGCGTGTACATTTTCAAGCAGAGAAAGATCCTTATCATCAGCCCTAACAAAGACATCTAAATTATCTTTAACCTTATTGATGTCTTCAATAATTACCGAAGAAACAGTCTCCATTAAGGCTGCATTTGGCGCGGTTAAATCGGCGCGGGCCTGTTCCACTGTTGCAGTATCAGGCATGATCTCTTTAAGATTAAATGCTTCTTTAACTTCTTTAGTTGCTTCACCAGAAGTGGTAGAAGTCGCAACATAATACAACAGATTTTTTTCTAGTTCGGCTGGTGGTGCTTCATCTAATGCTAACTCACCATCATCAATTATTTTTTTAATTTGACGATCGACATGCCCCATTAGCATTTTTACTGCAACACTGGTGTCCACACCATCATCTTTTAAACTTTCGACTAGGCCACCGGCAATCCAGAACACACGGCGGGCTTCATCAGATTCTGCCGCTTGCGTTAATTCAGAAATAACATCTGCAATTTTTTGCAACCCGGCTTTGGGATTCTTATTTTGAAACCAGGACAATAAACCAAGATGATAATTATGACGTAATTTTTTTGCCAGTGAAGGCAAGCCATCACCTTTGCCACTAACAGTAAAGTCAACAGCAGGTGCATCTACACTTAAGTCAGGTGTAAATAGAGCACCTTCGCTTAATAACGCTTCATTTCTTGCCGCGCGAATATCATTTAACAGTGGTAATAGAACCACCGGCATGTCGGGGTTGCCTGCTAACAGATGCTCAAGGTAATCCGGCACCTGTAAAATACCATGCATTAATATTTCGTAAGCATCGTCTTTATTATTTACATTATCATCAAAAATGGCTTGCGAGAGTTTTTCCATCTCTTCAACAGCGAGGGCAGCACCATGCAACTCCACCATTTGTAACGTACCGTGAACCTGATGCAAATAGTTAATGCAAAAACGCATTTGTGATTCATCATCAGTATCTTCTACATAAGCTTCAAGTGAAGTTTGTGCCTGCTTGAGCGTTTCATCAATTTCTGACTTAACCCATTGCAAAGTATTTGCATCTATCACACTCATGCGTCATACCTCGGCTTTTGATTGCTATCAGGTTGCGCTGAATATTTTTGAAAAGCTAACACACCATCGTATGGAATAGATTTTATTTCAGTGTTATTCCAGTCGGTAATTTCACCTGCGCCTAAAATTAATAAACCGCCCGGTACAAGATGATTAACAAGCTGATTTAAAATTCGTAGTCGTGTTTCGCGTTTAAAATAAATCAGTACATTCTGGCAAATAATAATATCCATTTGCCCAACAGAAGCAGCATCAATATTAACCAGATTAAGGCGATTGAAACAAATACGTTTGCGCAAAGATTCATTCACAAGATAATGATCATTATCTGCTTCTTCTAAATAACTTTCGATGTATTCTGCTGGCACATTGGTAAAACGATTATGGTGATAGAGTGCTTTTTTACCCACAGCTAAAGCATCATGACTAATGTCAGAAGCTGTAACAGCTAAATAACATTGTTCATTTTTATCTGCCATATATTTATCTATATACATCATTAAACTATAAGGCTCTTCACCTGTTGCACAACCCACACTCCAAATATGAATGTTAGAATTGTTTGTTTCAAATCTGAACTTTTCCAGAAAACGTTCTTTTATAAATGACAAAGCCTGTGTATCCCGAAAAAAACGGGTTTCATGGACCGTAAGCCTGTCAACTAATGTTTCCCATTCAACGCGCCCGGCTTTGCCATGAGTAACATAGGCGAAATAACTCTTGTACTCATTAATACCAAGCTCTTGCATGCGAATTGAAAGCTTGGAAAGCAAAAAGCTTTTGCGTAATTCCGGTAACGTTATTCCTGTTCGTTCTTCAAGTAAGGTGATCCATAAAGCATATTCATCATCACTCATTGGCGTTAATTTATTTAACTGCCATACAGTTTCATGCACTTTATTTTCCTGCGCTTGAATCACTAGGAGAGTCTCATTATCCAAATAAAATTGAAGGCTCTTTTTTTATTCAAGAGCCAAACAACTTATAAACGGAAGCCCGCTACCGAGTTACGTAATTCATTTGCTAATTCAGCAAGGTTACCGATTGATGCTGCTGTTTCATTTGTACCGGCAGAAGTTTGTGTGGTGATTTCCTGAATAACATTCATGGTATCGGAAATATTAATCGCCGCACTTGCTTGTTGTTTTGCAGAATCAGAAATAGTTCGAATCAGTTCCGCCAAGTGCGTGGATACACTCTCGATTTCTTCCAGCGACTGACCCGCATCTTGTGCAAGTTGCGCACCTTGTACTACTTCCGAAGTACTTTGTTCCATTGAAGCCACTGCTTCATTGGTATCGGTCTGGATTGCTTTTACCAGTGCTTCGATTTGTCGTGTTGCATCAGCTGAACGTTCCGCAAGTCGTTGTACTTCATCGGCAACAACCGCGAAACCACGACCGGCTTCACCGGCCATGGCCGCCTGAATTGCTGCGTTTAATGCCAAAATGTTGGTTTGTTCTGCGATGTCATTGATCAGTTCAACGATATCACCGATTTCCTGCGAAGATTCACCAAGACGTTTAATACGTTTTGAAGTTTCCTGAATTTGTTCACGGATGGTGTCCATACCGTTGATGGTTTTTTGCACCGCATCAGCACCCTTGTTTGCAATGCCAACCGATTTATCAGCTTCATCGGCCAGTTCACCGGCATGGTTAGACACTGCCTCGATGGAAACCGCCATTTCATTGATTGCTGCAGACGCGCCGGTAATTTGTTGCGCCTGATGATCGGATGCTTCAGCAAGATGAATTGCTGTTGCCTGTGTTTGCTGTGCCGCTGATGATACTTGTTGCGTTGTATCATTGATGTTTGTTACCAGAGAACGTAATGCATCGATAGTGTAGTTTATCGAGTCTGCGATTGCCCCCGTAATATCTTCTGTTACGGTTGCGCTTACGGTTAAATCGCCGTCCGCCAGATTACCCATTTCATCAAGTAATCGTAAAATCGCTTCCTGATTACGTGTATTGGTTTCCTGTACCAGAATACGTGAAGATTCCGTCTCTCTTAACTGTTTTTTCGAATCCCTGAAATACAATACAGCCAGCAAGATAATCAAGACAAGTGAAAGTAGACCTAACAACGTTACAACTGTTTGCGAGAAACGACTACGTGATTGTTCCTGATAGTTTGTCGATAAGGTTTCTATCTCTGATAACAAACGACCTGATGTTGCCAATACATTTTCTGCTGCTTCAGAAACCTGGAACATTTCCGGTGAACGTTCCAGAATCGCGCCAACCTGATTACGTAACTCTTTAAATAAAGTTCGTACCGCTTTTAATTTTTCACGTGATTTAGGATGAGTAATTCTTTTAATACCAAGATTACGATTGCCTCGCAACATGTCTTCAACAACACGACCAAAGAGTGCTGCATCTCGACCAAATCGATCTGCTGCGGTAATCGCTGCTTCACCACCGTCGAGTACACGGTTTACATTACTTGCAATACGCTGGGTTAACATGAGCTGACGTGTTGCAATATAAATCTGGTTAGGCGGTGAACCTTGCTCAGCCATTACCGTAACAACTTCATCCGATACCGCTAACAAGTTAGGAATTTGTTCATTGATAGAGTTGACCAGTGAACGCATGTTACCAACGACTTCTTTACGTTTAAGAATGGTATCAATATTTGCTTTATACTTACGCCAGGTATCATCCAGCTCTGACATCATACCCAAGCCTTGAGCCTGACTAATGTGCCATTCCAGCGTTTCATCAAATTCATTTCGATCACGTTGTAATGGTGCGAATGCCTTTATATCACCACGAGAAGCCTGTGAGGCGAGCTTTGCCAATTGCTGCGAGAGTACGCGTTGATCACCGATTCTATTGATGAATTCACGATCTTTCGCTTCCTGAATAACAACCAGACTATAGGCAATACCCATCCCGATAATTGTTATCAACAATAAGACAATTAAATACACCATTAAACGGCCTGAACTTATGCCAGAAAATAGGTCTTTGCTACTGAGCTTCATGATTAACTCCTACGTCGACAAATTGACTTTGCCAAAAAATAAATACTAGCCACGGTTTATTTTAAAATTTTTATCCCGCAACCCTTAAAACAAAACAATTAGAATACTTTCTTACGCTTCAACTTTTTTAATTATGCACTGCGCCCCGCAACTTCCAAAAAGTTTGGATCTGCCGCCAGGTTATCCATATTAAAAATACCCCAATGTGTATTTCCTTTTCGAAAAGCACCTTGCAGGTATTTTTTTAAATTATCAGAACCCTCAGGCACTTTATCTGTTCGCTCTTCTTCGAAAAAATGTCGCATCCCAAATACTTCATCAACCATTAATCCGGAAACGAGCTCACCCTTTTTAATTAATATTATGCGGGTTTTACGCCCTGCTTTTATTGCTTCACCGTCAATAAAGTCTCTTAAATCCATAATCGGCATTAACATACCGCGTATATTTGCTATGCCCTTCACCCATGAAAGTGCACTTGGCACACGTGTCATTTCAGGTGATACCAGAATTTCATCCACTTCTTCTAACTTTGATAATAAATTGACATTACCAAGCCGAAATCCTACACCGGACCATGTTCGTCTTACCTCTACTTGCTGAGGTAAACCTAATGCTTTAGCGCGACTTCTTTCATCAATATTCTGAAGTAACTCAAAAGCTTTAGAAACAACTGCCATAATCCCGTTAACCCTTAATTATAAAAGTGAGTTAATTTTTTCAACCAAAAGCGCTTCATCAACCGGTTTCGTAATGTAATCTTTTGCACCCTGTCGCAGGCCCCACATTTTATCGGTTTCCTGATCTTTCGTTGTCACAATGATAATCGGAATATTTTCTGTTTCGGGAGCTTTAGTTAATGCCCGTGTTGCCTGGAAACCATTCATCCCCGGCATAACAACATCCATTAAAACAAGTGCCGGCTTTTTCGCAGTAATCTGCTCTATACCCGCTTCAGCATTATCTGCTGACTCCACTGTGTGGCCATTTTTCTCAAGTATTGTTTTGAGTACATGGACTTCGGTTGGCGAATCATCCACGATAAAAATATTAGCCATTAAATTTCTCCTAGTTCCTTAAAATTTACGTATTAATCCAGCACCAGCTGCTGAATCGCACTGAGTAATTCATCTTTAGTAAAAGGTTTGGTCAAGTATTGTTCAGATCCCACAATTCGGCCTCGGGCCCGATCAAACAAACCATCTTTACTTGATAACATGACAACCGGGGTGTTCTTAAATACCTTATTATTTTTAATTAATGCTGTTGTCTGATAGCCATCTAAGCGAGGCATCATAATATCGACAAAGATAATATCAGGTTTATGGTCGGTAATCTTTGAAAGCGCTTCAAAACCATCAGTAGCGGTAAACACTTCACAACCGGCTTTTTTTAACAGTGTTTCAGCGGTTCGACGAATCGTTTTACTATCGTCTATCACCATCACTTTCAGATCTTGAAATCCATCACTCATTGTTTGTTCTGCCAACATCCTAATAATGTACCTAATATCCGTATGATTTTATGCGATCACACACTTTTCTTCAAAAATATGCATAAATTGCCATATTTACATAACATATTTAACATAGTTTTTAACATGATGCTATAAGTATTTATAATCTATAGGATATTTGGTTTTCTCCCTCAATTATTTATTTTTAAATTAAACGTACTATTATTATGTATTTCAAGACATAAAAATACACAATAACGGACTTTTTCCTTAGTTTAACCTCTCACTATTAACGGCAACTTTTACACAAACTTAAGAAATTATCACCATGACCTCGTCATCAAGTAACGGTATCGGTATAGTGCGCTGATGAAACTAAAAATTGGTATTGTGATGGACCCGATTGCGGCCATCAACTTCAAAAAAGACAGTTCGTTAGCTATGTTGCTCGAGGCTCAGTCTCGCGGTTGGCAACTTTTTTACATGGAACAGCCTGATCTTTATCTCGCTCATAATGTGTCTCGCGCTAAAATGAAAGCATTAAAGGTCTTTAACAATTCAGATAGTTGGTACCAACTTAGTGATGCCGAAGATCTGCCGCTTGATTCTCTCGATGCGATACTGATGCGTAAAGATCCCCCTTTTGATATGGATTACATCTATAGTACCTATGTGCTTGAAAAGGCAGAAGAAAAAGGCACAATTATTATTAATAAAGCACAAAGTTTGCGCGATGCAAACGAAAAGCTGTTCACCAATAATTTTGCCCAATGTATGCCGCCAACTCTTGTCTCCTCACAGGAAGAACACATCAATGCATTTTATCAGCAGCATAAAGACATCATCCTTAAACCACTGGATGGCATGGGCGGTGCTTCGGTTTTTCGCATCAAACCGGATGATTCAAACCTGAGTGTCATTATTGAAACACTAACGAATCATGGCACCAAGCTCACTATGGCGCAGCGTTTTATCCCCGAAATTAAGCAGGGTGATAAGCGGATTCTTTTAGTCAATGGTGAACCGGTGCCTTACGCACTTGCCCGTATTCCTGCAAAAGGGGAAACACGCGCAAATCTGGCAGCGGGTGGTGAAGGTGTTGGTGTTGAACTGACTGAACGTGATCGCTGGATCTGTGAACAGGTAGCCCCCCTTTTAAAAGCAAAAGGGTTAATTTTTGTTGGTATTGATGTAATTGGGGATTACCTCACAGAAGTCAATGTCACCAGTCCTACCTGTATTCGTGAGCTCGACAAGCAATACAACATTAATATCAGTGCATTATTAATGGATTGGATTGAAGAACAAAAATCTTAAGGATCTTGCTATGTCTTTTCGTACATTAAGCCATCTTTTCAGTATATTGATAATGGCTGCTGTTATTACAGCATGCCAATCACCGTCTCGTGAACATCATGATAATTTTTTAGTCTTTGGTACCATTATTAACGTCACATTGCTCGATGTAGACGATAAAACTGCCGAAGAGGCTTTCCGCCATATTCGTGAAGATCTTAAAGTCATGCATCGTGTCTGGCATGTCTGGGAACCCGGCTCATTGATGCGCATGAACCAGTTACTGGAAATGACAGGCGAATTTTCTGCTGCACCAAGTGTACTGGAACTTGTTGTTGTAGCGAAAAAACTCGCGGCACAAAGCCAGCAATTATTTAACCCGGCTATCGGTAAACTGATTGCGCTTTGGGGATTTCATAGTAATAAGCAACCTGAAATTGCACCATCAGACGAGGCTATTCAGACATTACTTAAACAAAACCCCACTCTCGAAGATGTAAAAATTAACGGCTTTAGAATGAGCAACAATAACCCCGCTGTAAAAATAGATTTGGGCGGGGTAGCAAAAGGTTTTGCAATTGATCGTTTACTCACTTATTTAAAACAACACGGTATTAACAATGCGCTGATTGATACCGGAGGTGATTTAAAAGTCATCGGTAAACATGGTGACCGTGCATGGAAAGTTGCCATACGCGATCCACGTAAAAAAAATGCTATCGTCGCTATTGTTGATCTTAATGATAACGAAGCAGCATTTACTTCAGGCGACTATGAACGCTTTTTTAAAAACAAAGGCAAAATAAATAAAGATAAACATTTTCATCATATTATTGATCCGAGAACCGGTTATCCGGCTGTCGGCACACAGTCTGTTACCGTGCTTCATAACAATGCAGCAACAGCTGATGCAGCGGCAACCGCTCTTTTTGTCGCCGGACCAAAAGACTGGGTTAAAATTGCAAAAGCCATGAGGATTAAATACGTTTTACTGATAGATGATAAAGGTAATATCCATATTTCTACGGCAATGAAAAAAAGAATAAAGCTCGAACAGAAGCGAAAAATGATTGAACTAGTCGAGTTATAATTTGACCAATAAAACGAATCAAAATTAATTTATTAAACATGAACAGTACAACCATTAATTCAAACAGTAACCCTGTCGCAGTCACACAAAGTGATCGCATGAGCATGACCATTTTTTTTGCTATCGCTATTCATGCCATTTTAATTTTGGGGATCAGTTTTGATTTAATGGATAACAATAATGATGTCCTCACCACAATGGAAATCACTCTTGTCAGCCAGCGTTCGAACGAAGCACCTGAAGAAGCCGATTATCTGGCACAGGAAAACCAGCTTGGTGGTGGCACACAAAAAGATAAAAGTCGCCCGAGCAGCCCTTTTTCCAATCCTTTACCGATTCCCGAGGAAGGCTTTGCCCCTAATAGCCGGCAGGCAATGTCGCCTCCACCGATTAAGGAATCAAAAAAACAAACCGAAATTATGAACGTTGATCAGTCCAGTCAACATACCGAGAGTCAAAAACAAAAAGAAGAAACACCACTAACAACAAAAAGTCTCACCGCCGCTCAACTTTTTGAACGCAGTCAGCAAATTGCAAAATTAAGTGCAGAAATTAATAAATTAAAAGACGCCTATCAACAGACTCCAAAACACACCTGGGTACATGGTGCTAACGCCAAAAAATATCGCTTCGCCAGCTACATGGATGCCTGGCGCGCCAAAGTTGAACGTGTCGGCAACCTGAATTATCCGGCGCTCGTTACCCGAAAAAATATTACCGGCAGCTTGTTGCTTGATGTGGCGATTAATCCCGATGGCAGTATTCATTCTGCCCGAATTACCCGTTCATCCGGATATCGCGAGTTAGACCGGGCTGCATTACGCATCGTCAATATGGCAGCACCTTATCCGCCTTTGACCAAAGACATTCTTAAAGATACCGATGTGTTACATATTCCAAGGGTCTGGCGCTTTCAACCGGGAAGTCGATTACAAACATCAGTGCAATAATTTGACTTTAAGCCCTTTCGAATAACTTGCTATATCGACAAACCTCACCAATACTTAACCATCATGGCTTACAAAAATATGTCAGATACTTTTTCTCTCACTAATCATTTCATTATTGCGATGCCGAGCCTGAATGATCCTAATTTTGAGCAAAGTGTCAGTTATATTTGTGAACATAATAATGAAGGCGCAATGGGAGTGGTCATCAACCGGCCATTAGATATGACCTTTGCCGATCTTTGTGAGCAACTCGACATTGAAATAACCGATAGCGACTGCAAGAATCATCCTATCTTTGAAGGCGGTCCGGTTGAAGTTGATCGCGGCTTTATTTTACATACCCCCATTGGTGATTGGGAAAGCACCCTTGAAGTGACAAAAGACATAGGCCTAACCATGTCGCAGGACATTATTGAAGCCATTGCCAATGGTTACAGCTCTGACAGCCCGCCACCAGAACATTTTATTATTACTCTTGGCTACGCAGGCTGGAGTGAAGATCAAATCGAAGATGAGATAGCCGCCAATGCCTGGTTAAATGTACCGGCGAGTAAAGATATTTTATTTCATACCCCAACAGAAAATCGCTGGACAGCCGCCGCCGCGACATTGGGAATAGATCTGCAAACACTGTCATCTGACATTGGTCATGCTTAATGGCAAGTAAAGGGCAACGCACCCTGCTCGGGTTTGATTTTGGCACTAAACGCATTGGCATTGCGATAGCTCAGGAAGTGACCGGAACAGCAAACCCGCTCACGACAATCACCGCAGTAAAACACAAACCCGACTGGGATAGCATTTCAAAAATTATAAAAGAATGGCAGCCTGATCTGCTTGTTATTGGTTTACCTTTACATATGGATGGCAGTGAACAGCCTATGACTCAGGCAGCAAGACGTTTTTCCAACCAGCTGAACGGCCGTTATCAGATACCGATAGTGCTAATGGACGAGCGATTAAGTTCAAATGAAGCAGAAAGCATCATAAATGAGCAATCCGGCTCCCCTTCCCTATATCAAGACAAAGCACAAATTGATATGATATCCGCCCAGCTCATCTTGCAAAGCTGGTTATCGCTAAAAGATGAAGATAAAGAACATTAACACGGGATAAATAGCGAATAATGACAGAGCGTCAGCAAAATAAAGACCTCGATACCACTGCCCTTCTGGATACCCTGTCCAGCGAATTACGTAATCTATTAAAAAACCGAAATATAGAGAATCCAGTGATGATTGGTATTCACTCCGGTGGACTTTGGGTTGCTGAAAAGTTACATAAAAAATTATCGATAAAAGCACCGCTCGGCGCATTAAATATTTCTTTTTACCGCGACGACTTCACTCGCATCGGTATGCATCCGCAAGTACAACCTTCTAACCTGCCCTTTAATGTTGATGATCAACATATAATTCTGGTTGACGATGTACTTCATACAGGCCGTACGATTCGCGCTGCGCTGAACGAGATTTTTGATTATGGCCGGCCGGCTTCCGTCATACTCGCGGTACTGGTAGAACGCGATTGCCGTGAATTACCTATTTCAGCAGATGTTGCCGCAACAAAAATCAGTTTAAAAACAAATCAACACATCAAATTAATCCGCGATGAAAGCAACTCCAGGCTTTCGCTTTCCATTGAAGAGGCGGCAAAATGAAACGATTTGATATTCAAATAGATAACGATAATCAGTTACGCCATTTTTTGACCATTGAAGGTCTTAAAAAACAAATGCTGCTGGATATTTTAGATAACGCAGAAAATTTTTCATCGGTAGGTAATCGTCAGGTTAAAAAAGTACCTTTATTACGAGGCAAAACCATTGCGAATTTATTCTTTGAGCCAAGTACACGCACACGAACCACTTTTGAATTAGCCGCAAAGCGTTTATCCGCCGATGTTGTAAATATTAATATCAACACCTCAGCCACCACCAAGGGTGAAAGCTTGCTCGACATGTTGCACAACCTCGAAGCCATGCAAGTGGATATGTTTGTTGTGCGCCACAATAGTAGCGGCGCTGCACATTTTATTGCACAGCATGTTGCCCCTCACATTAGTGTTATCAATGCAGGTGACGGCAGTCATGCCCATCCAACTCAAGCCATGCTGGACATGTTTACTATTCGTCGTCACAAACAAGATTTTACTAAACTAACTGTCGCTATCGTCGGTGACATAATGCATTCACGTGTTGCCCGTTCACAAATACATGCATTAAATACACTTGGCGTACCGGAAGTCAGGGTCATTGGCCCACAAACCATTATTCCAAAAGAAGCCGCACACTTAGGAGTGCATGTTTATCATGACATGCAACAAGGCCTGCAAAATGTTGATGTTGTTATTATGCTGCGCTTGCAACGTGAACGTATGGAAGGTGCGCTGCTACCAAGCGAACATGAATACTTTCATATGTTCGGCTTAACCGAAGAAAAATTAAAACTTGCTAAACCGGATGCTATTGTCATGCACCCCGGCCCGATTAACCGTGGAGTTGAAATTGAATCCAGTGTTGCCGACGGACCACAGTCCGTCATTCTCGAGCAAGTCACACATGGTATATCCGTTCGCATGGCTGTTATGTCGATGACATTGGGCCGCTCTTCGCTAGCCACATCAGTACCGGCAGAGGGGGAATAATAATGCACATTAAAATAAGCAATGGTTTTGTTATTGACCCGGCCAATAATATTGAAGCGAAACATGATATTTATATTTCAGAAGGCCGCATTGCAGCCATCGGTAAACAACCCGATGGTTTTACAATAGACCAAACCATTGATGCAAGTAATTGCCATGTTATCCCCGGCATTGTGGACTTACGTGCACGTCTGCGTGAACCCGGTTTAGAAAACAAAGGCACAATCGCATCTGAAACACGTGCTGCAGCCGCAAGCGGCATTACCACTTTATGTGTGCCACCCGATACGACTCCCGTTATTGATAGCACTTCTGTTGTTGAACTTATTCACCAGCGAGCCAGTGAAGCGGGACACGCAAAAATTGTCACCCTTGCGGCATTAACCGCAGGTCTTAAAGGTGATCAACTCAGTGAAATGGCAACATTAAAACAATACGGCAACTGTGTTGGTGTCAGTAATGCCTTAGCTCCCGTTACAAATAATCTGGTTATGCGTCGAGCCATGGAGTACGCAGCAAGTTGTGGCTTAACTATTTTTTTACATGCAGAAGATGAAGGGCTTGCCGGCAATGGTTGCGCACATGAAGGTGCTATTAGTACCCGTTTAGGTTTAGCCGGTATTCCTGAAACAGCAGAAACGAATGCCATTGCACGCGATTTGCTACTGATAGAATTAACCGGTGTACGCGCGCACTTTTGTCACATCTCCAGTGCAAGGGCAGTACAAATGATTGCCCGTGCCCAGTATGATGGCTTACCGGTCACAGCAGATGTAACCGCTCATCATTTACATCTGACTGAAATGGATATCGGTTTCTTTGACAGTAACTGCCATATTAAACCACCGTTACGCACCCAACGCGATCGTGATGCTCTTATTGAAGCATTAGCAACCGGTAACCTAAACGCAATTTGTTCTGACCATGAACCGCATGATGCCGATGCAAAGCTCGCCCCCTTTAGCGAAACCGAAGCTGGCATCAGCTCGTTAGAAACACTATTACCCTTAACCCTACGCTTAAGTGATGAACTTTCATTAGCCGATGCAATAGATCGCATTACCCATCAACCTGCAAAAATACTCGGCATTGATGCCGGTACACTTTCTCTTGGCGAGAAAGCAGACATTTGTATTTATAATCCGGATACAAACTGGTTAATGCAATCAGACAAAATGGTTAGTGCCGGTCGCAATACTCCCTTTGAAGGATGGGAGTTCAAAGGTAAAGTGACACATACCTTATTAAACGGAAAAATCGTTTATAGTATTTAGAAAAACCTCTAACTACTAAGGTTGCTAAGCTACACAGAGTAAAATCAATTATTAATATCTCTGTGTCCCTTTGTGTCCTCTGTGGTGAATAATTTTTTAACTTTAAAATACAAGTAAAACTTATGAAACATAGAAACACAATATTTGTTGAAGACTGCAAAATAATCACTCACGAATCATATGAAGGTGATCAATACATTATGCGTGTACACGCGCCTAAAATTGCCGCTAAAGCACAACCGGGAAGTTTTGCTCATTTAACCGTGCATCCACTTCGTCCAATGCGCCGCCCTATTTCTATTATGCGTGTCAGTAAAGACCAGGGCTCGGTTGATTTTTTATATAAAAAACTCGGTGAAGGGACTGCTTTACTGGCAGAACGTCAGGTAGGTGAAAGCATTAATATTCTTGGCCCGATTGGTAAAGCCTTTGACATTAAAGCAGAACGTAAACGCCCCTTATTAATTGGTGGTGGTGTCGGAATGCCGCCCATGGTGTTTATTGCCGAACACTGTTACAAAGAAAAAGGTTACGAACCTTTTGTTATTTTAGGCTCTGAAGTCCCGTTTCCTTTTACCACAAAACCGTCAGAAATTATGGTTTCAGGAATGCCCGATGGTGTGATTGCATCCATGCCATTATTAGATGACTGGAATATTCCATCACGCCTTGCCAGCCTGCAAGGTTATGCAGGCACCTATGAAGGTTATGTCACTGATCTTGCGCGTCACTGGTTAAAATCTTTAAGTAAAAAACAGCTAGCTGAAGTTGAAGTCTATTCTTGCGGTCCACACCCTATGTTAGAAGCCGTCGCTAAACTAGCAAAAGAATTTGATTTACCCTGTCAGGTATCTCTTGAAGAATTTATGGCTTGTGCTGTAGGTGGTTGTGCCGGGTGCGTGGTTGAAGTACAAACAGACCAAGGCCCCGCCATGAAGAGAGTCTGCGTCGATGGTCCTGTCTTTGATGCCTATTCAGTCTTTACCGATTAACTTCCAGCAATGCAACCAGAACGAGCGTTAGTGAGATAAGGGAGTACTGAACGAAACGCTGCAGGCGGTTCTATAGTAAAACGGGCTTGTGTTGATGGCCCGGTATTTGATGCTTATAGTGTATTTTCTTGATTCAACCTTATCCCTAACACAGCAATCATTTATACCCATATTGCAAATAAACCATTCTCTGACTAATATAGTAGGAATTATTCTTACTTAGGTAAAAACGACTTTGACATCGCTTAGATTTGCCGTTTTCTTCGTACTCACATCTATTTCCATCTCTTCGGTTACTGCTCGAGATCTCAAAGATATTCCAGGTCAGTATATTCGTGTCGGAGTTTTTCCTAATCCACCCGTTGCTTTTAAAGATCAACAAGGACAATGGCACGGAATATCTGTTGATACACTAAAAGCTATTGCAAACGAAAAAAGCTGGAAGCTTGAATTTGTAGAAAATTCATTTTCAGGCCTGCTTAAAGACATTGAAGCGGACAAAATTGACATCATCGCATTAATGGCCTATTCCGATAAACGTGCAAAAAAATATACTTATTCAAAAACGCCTCTCATAAGTAATTGGGGACTTATTTATTCCAGACCCGAATCAAAGATTTCATCTTTACTTGATTTAGAAGGCAAACGAATTGGTGTGATGAAAAATAATATCCATGATCACGCTTTTCGAAAACTTGCAAAAAAGTTTGGTTTAAATGTAACGATTGTTGAACTGGCGAACTTTCGAGATGTCATGGCAAGCATCCAGTCGGGCGAGATAGATGCCGGTGTCGCTAACCGGCTTTTTGGTGCACTTAATGCCAATAAATACCATCTGGTAGAAACAGGAATAATTTTTAACCCTATTAATATTCACTACACATCTTTAAATCCAAAGAATAAAGTTATACTTGATGTTATAGATAAAAAATTACTTGCCTATAAAGCAGATAAAAATTCAGTATATTTTAATGCCATACGAAAATGGTTAAACCAGAACTCTAATGCCACCTCTTATCGATGGTTAATCTGGGTCGCTCTCGGATTATTCAGCATCATCATTATTATGCTGGGACTTACAGTACTATTAAAACGTCAGGTGGCTAAACGTACTTATGAGCTTCAGCTAGAAATCGATGAACGACGAGAAGCTGAACGTCAATTAGATGAGCTTGCATACTATGATTCTCTAACCAAGTTACCAAACAGAATTTCTTTACTTGAATATCTTAAAGTCGCCATTAGCAGGGCGCGACGCAATAAAAATAAACTGGCCGTTTTATTTATCGACATTGATCGCTTTAAAACAATTAATGACACTCTTGGTCATGATGCCGGCGATCAACTGATAGTAGAAATTGCTAACCGCTTACAGGTTTGCTTGCGCGATGATGATTCTATCCATCGTTTTGGTGGTGATGAATTTGTCGCAATACTACAAGATATTACCGAACTGGCTGACATTCAGCATGTTACTAAGCGTATGTTGAAAAGCCTCACTGGTTCTATACCAATTAATTCTAATGAAATCTTTTCTTCGGTATGTATTGGCGTATCAATTTATCCTAACGATGATGATGATATTGATAATTTATTAAAATATGCAGATGCAGCGATGTATCATGCAAAAGATCAGGGGGGTAATAATTGTCAATTTTATAATCAGGAGTTAACTCTGCGTGTAGAAGAAAAGCTGAATCTGGAAACACGTTTACGCTATGCGCTTGAACATGATGAATTCAGGTTACATTATCAGCCTATTTATGATCTTAAAGATCAAAATCTCATTGGAGTAGAAGCCCTCATTCGCTGGCAGGATCCAAAACAGGGCTTAATCATGCCGGATAATTTTATTCCTCTTGCAGAAGAAACCGGGCTTATTGTTCCTATCGGTGAATGGGTGCTTAAAACTGCCTGTACACAAATTAAAAATTGGGAATCTCAAGGCTTGGGGAAACTGCACATTGCCATTAATGTCTCATCCGTGCAATTTGATTATGGAAAGCTCTACCCGGGTATTATGTCAATCCTTAAAAGCTCGGGATTAGATGCTAAGCAATTAGAACTGGAAATAACAGAAAGAATGTTTTTAAATATTACTGCTAATTTAAAAAACACATTAGATACATTAACCACTGAAGGAATAAAACTATCCATTGATGATTTTGGTACGGGTTATTCCAGCCTAAGTTACCTTAAACAATTACCTATCGATACACTAAAAATTGATCGTTCATTTATTATGGGCATTCCGGAAGATAAAGATGATGTTCAGATTGCCGCAACAATTGTTGCGATGGCGCACGGGTTAGGAATGGAAGTGGTCGCAGAAGGTATTGAAACTGAGGAACAACTTCAATATTTAAACTCGCTTAATTGTGACCGGGGACAAGGTTACCTTTTATCACGGCCACAACCTACTGAAACCATTACAGAGCTATTAAAAGAATTACGTTCAGAATAAATTTACTTTACTCTGTTTCCTGAATGGTTACCCCATCCAAAGAAGCCGCAAGCGTATCGGCACCAGCACCTTTACTATCGCCAAGTTTAATCATTAAGCGCAACTCATTTGCAGAGTCTGCATAGTTAATCGCATCCTCATAGGTAATATGACCTTGCTTGTATAAATCAAACAATGACTGATCAAAAGTTTGCATTCCCATGTTACGCGATTTCGCCATTAAGCTTTTCATCTTTTGAATCTCGCCTTTACGAATTAAATCTGCCATTAATGGCGAGTTAATCATTATTTCGGCAGAGAGAACCCGACCGGTTCCATCCGGAGTGGGAATAAGTTGCTGGGCAACAAACGCACGAGTATTAAGCGATAAATCCATTAATAACTGGTTACGTCGATCTTCCGGGAAAAAGTTGATGATGCGATCCATTGCCTGATTTGCATTATTGGCATGTAACGTCGCTAAACACAAATGCCCCGTTTCAGCAAAAGCAATAGCATGGTCCATCGTTTCACGGGTACGCACCTCACCAATTAAAATCACATCCGGTGCTTGTCGTAATGTATTTCTTAATGCTGTTTCAAAAGACATCGTATCCAAACCCACTTCACGTTGCGTTACAATACAACCTTCATGGTGATGAATATATTCGATAGGATCTTCAATAGTAATAATATGACCGGTTGAATTTTTATTTCTAAAACCAATCATAGAGGCAAGTGAGGTCGATTTACCCGAACCGGTCGCACCGACAAACATAATCAACCCGCGTTTGGTCATTGCCAGCTCTTTTAAGATGGGCGGTAAACCTAACTCTTCCATAGTGGGAATAGTGGTTTCAATTTTACGTAAAACCATACCCGCATTATTTCGCTGCATAAATGCACTAACACGAAAACGACCAATCCCCGAAGCAGAAATAGCAAAGTTACATTCGTTTTCTTTTTCAAATTCTTCTTTTTGTGCGGGAGTCATAATCCCCATCACAATTTCTTTTGCCTGAATCGGTGTTAATGTAGCCTGAGTCACCGGGCCAATTTTTCCATTAACTTTTAAACTCGGTGCAACGCCTGCGGTAATAAACAAATCCGAAGCATTTTTGTGTACCATGAGCTTTAATAGTGATTCAAACTCCATAACGTAAACCTTTTACTTAAATTTAAAAAAATTAATAATAAACCAAAATATGAATACTTTAATTAAAGGCATCTTTATTCATCGCTTTCATTTTCGCATCCTGTTTACTGACCACACCTTTAGCAACTAAATCCTGTAAACACTGATCTAATGTTTGCATACCAATGCTCTGGCCGGTTTGAATTGCAGAATACATTTGTGCGACTTTGTCTTCACGAATCAGGTTACGAATTGCCGGTGTACCGATCATAATTTCATGCGCCGCAACACGACCACCACCAATTTTCTTTAGCAGTGTTTGTGCAATAACGGCACGTAATGATTCTGATAACATCGAGCGTACCATACCTTTTTCTGCCGCAGGAAATACGTCAATGATTCTGTCTATGGTTTTTGCTGCTGATGTGGTGTGCAAAGTACCAAACACCAGATGACCGGTTTCTGCTGCGGTTAATGCAAGACGAATGGTTTCTAAATCACGCATTTCACCAACGAGTATAATATCGGGATCTTCACGTAAAGCAGAACGTAATGCTTCACTAAAGCCTAACGTATCACGATGTACTTCACGCTGGTTTACCAGACACTTCTTACTTTCATGAACAAATTCAATTGGATCTTCAATGGTGAGAATATGACCGTATTCTGTGTCATTTTTATAATCAACCATACCGGCCAGAGTTGTCGACTTACCGGAACCGGTCGGCCCTGTTACCAGCACGATACCACGCGGTACATCGGCGATTTCTTTAAATACCACCGGCGCATTGAGTTGTTCTAATGTCAAAATCTTTGAGGGGATAGTACGAAAAACTGCACCTGCACCACGATTATGGTTAAACGCATTAACACGAAAACGCGCTAAATCTGGAATCTCAAACGAAAAATCGGTTTCCAGAAACTCTTCAAAATCTTTGCGCTGTTTATCATTCATAATATCGTACACTAAAGAATGCACCGTTTTATGATCCAGCGCCGGTACGTTGATACGGCGAATATCACCGTCAACACGAATCATTGGTGGCAAATCGGCCGATAAATGTAAATCAGAAGCGTTATTTTTTACACTAAAAGCAAGGAGTTCTGTAATATCCATGATATCTCTTTTTATTTTGTTATCTGTGGCAACCAATACATCTTTTTATTACAAACTATATCGGTAAACCACACTATTTCTTAAGTCATATTCAAGTAAAGTACAATCGCATTATGAAGCACGCAAGTCAAAACACTATTGCACAAAATTTACTCTCAATTCGCCAACAAATTAAAGAATTTGAGCAAAAATATGCTCGCTCCGCACATTCAGTGCAATTATTAGCTGTAAGTAAAACTCGCCCGATTGAAGATATTCAGCTCGCTTTCAATGAAAATCAACACCACTTTGGCGAAAATTATCTGCAAGATGCGCTTTCAAAAATAGAAAATATGACCGAAGCAGGCATTGAATGGCATTTTATTGGAGCGATTCAGTCTAATAAAACCCGTCAAATTGCAGAAAATTTTGACTGGGTACACACTCTGGATCGTCTAAAAATTGCCCAACGGCTCAATGATCAACGCCCTTCAGATTTAAAGCCACTCAATGTTTGCATTCAGGTCAATGTTAGTGACGAAGAAAGTAAATCCGGGGTTCATGCTGATGAAGCCTTGCCACTCGCCAAACAACTGAGCTTACTGCCTCAGATAAAATTGCGTGGCCTAATGACCATTCCCGCTGCAAGTAATAATTTTGACGAACAACGAAAACCCTTTCGCTTATTAAAAAAACTCAAAGACGATATGCAATCCCGAGGTATCGAGCTCGACACCCTCTCAATGGGAATGAGCAACGACATGGAAGCAGCCATTGCCGAAGGCTCCACCATGGTAAGAATCGGTACCGCAATTTTTGGCAAGCGAGCCTAACACCTTGAGCATCAATGGCACCTGTATCTCATCCTCTAGTGATGAACATGGCTCTGTTTATGTTTATCAAACAGATACCAGCCGTATTCTGAGCTTTGATGGAAAAATTCAGCAAAGTCGTATGAACCTTAAAGATATTAACGGATTAGCCCATCCCTATACTCAGGCCATGATGACCGGCTTATTATTTATTCCCGCAGTAAAAACAGCGATGATAACAGGACTAGGCGCAGGCTCCATGGTGAAGAACCTGCTCAATAGTTTTGATAAAATAAATATCCATGCGATTGAGTATCGCGAAGAAGTTGCAAAAATGGCTAAAAAGTTTTTTTATTTACCCGATAGCCCACGCCTGACAATCCATATCGATGATGCCGTTCATTTTATGCAGAATAATAAAATTAAAAACGATATTATTTTTTCAGACCTGTACAACGCACAAGGCATGGAACCTAAACAAATTCAGTTGTCCTATTTACGTCATTGTAAAGAATCTCTCAACCAACATGGTGTTCTGGTGCTTAATATCTGGCGGCAAGCACGTCGTTCACAAACTGAACTGGAAGAACTGTTGTCACTCGAGTTTGAAAACAAGCTACTCAGCTTCGAAGTAGAAAATGGCAACAATATCGTACTTGCCTTTAAAAATAATCTGCCTGCGATAAAAAGAAAAGAATTACTTAAGCGAGGAAAATCTTTGCAGCAGCAAATGAACATTCCGCTTGAACGCTACGCTAAATTACTTTGGAGTACCCAGCAATTTAAATTTTGTGCAGAGTAAGCTAAACCTTAGTTTCTTTAATCTTTGTTTATAATTATGTTTTAATGATATAAACAACCGCGTTACCCTTTATTCTATATTCGCAGGCACACAAAAATATGGCACTTAAGCAACAATCCCACTTAAGCTTTTGGCAACAGCTTCATCGAAAAACAGATCATCTTTACAACGGCGATAGTAACCGGTCACGTTATTTTCGCTGGGGTTTATTGACGTTTGATGGGCTGAGTATTATTTATTTTATTATTGCCTCTTTCCTCCATCACATCGATGACCTGCATATTATAGAAGAAGGTATTGGTATTATTTATCTTCTCGAATTTAGTGCCCGTCTGTTTATCAGTAAAACACGTCTGCGAGATATTTTTCATCCGGTCGGTCTGGCAGATCTTATTGTTATCGCCTCATTACTCGCACCGGCATTAGCAGAAAACTTCAGCTTTTTACGCGTAGTACGCGCATTACGATTACTTCGTTCATATCACATGATAAAAGCATTACGTAAACAATCTGATTTTGTGCGCTTGCATGAAGATGTTGTCTTCAGCGTAGTGAACTTAATTGTATTTATCTTTATTATTACCGCGATCGTTTATGTTAGTCAGATTGGCGTTAATCCGCAGATAAAGAATTATGTTGATGCTTTATATTTTACAATCGCCACCCTAACAACTACAGGCTTTGGTGACGTTACTATGGTAGGAACCAGCGGACATCTTCTTGCCGTCTTGATTATGATTTTTGGTATTTCATTATTCCTGCGTTTAATCCAGACAATATTCAAGCCCGCCAAGGTTCGTTATGAATGCCCAACCTGTGGGCTCAACCGCCACGATAATGACGCAGTGCACTGTAAACACTGCGGAGAGATCCTACATATTACAACTGAAGGGGAAGTTTAATAAAGTATGAGCTAAATGCTCCTCTCTACAATACAAGCGGCTTAACCGGTGCAGTCATCCATGAATCATCTTCTTGCCAATCAAAATCCGGGGTATCGACAAATAATTCCACTTCATTACCGTCGGGATCATTAAGGTAAAGACTTTGACTTATAGTGTGATCAGACTGGCCTTCTATTGCATAACCATGTTCAAGCAAACGATCTCGCATTTTCCTTAACTCACCCAGACTTTCTCCAACCTTCCAACCGACATGATACAAACCAATACGTCTGCCTTTAGGCGGTTCTGTTGCATCACCGACTTCGATTAAAAGTAATTCATGATGTGTGCGCCCACCTGTTAACAATGCAGCCCGTCCGTTAAATAATTTACCGCCTAACTTTAGTCCAATTGTATCGTGGTAAAACTGTAATGATGTTCCTAAATCACGAACATAGAACACCACATGCCCAAGTTCAATCATCCTCATTCTCCCATAAAACACCAGAGTAGCAGCGCAGCCTTTGAAGTTAAGTCATCTTTTAACACTACGATGAACTCTTGCATATTACAACAAAAGAGGAAATATAATTAAGAATAAACTAAGGAAAAACGAAATTAAACGGCCAGAATTTAATTATATTTTATTCAAGAGTGTTCCTTAATCATAATTAATTTAACAACAAACTTTTAGAATTTATAAACCTGACCAATTCATTATTTTCAACTTTAACCTCAGTAATACAACCCGAATCTGAATGCTGTTTCATATCAAAAACAAAGATCAAAGCATTTTTAACTTTATAGTAATAATTAAAATTATTTTTTAGTAAACATTTCTTTCTATTCTTTGACATGTCCTTTATTTTTTTAGAAATAAGTTTATTCAACATATAAGGGGAATCTCTATTTATATATTGAGATTCAATCAAAATATTGTCGCCAGTATTTAAATTAAAGGTTAATGCGCCTGTAGTACTATCAGGTGATGCCATAGGCGGGCAGTACCACATTGCTTCATAACTCATACTAAATATTCTATTATTTATAAATTTAACATTTGACGTAAATGTATGCTCACCTCCCGATGGACATTTATATTTTTTTGGTAGTTCTCTAATTGATTTGTTTATTTTAGCTTTAACATTATCCTTAACCTTTCCTTTAAGTTCAGGATAACTTTCTGATAACGTCCATTCACCCATCGGCGAACCATCATCTTTTACGGTTTTCTCATTCGAGAACATCCCATAACTTACTTCAGAAACAAGTTTCTCTGCTTGTGTTGATGAATCTTCTGATACTTTAGAATTAATTTCATTCTCACCTTTAGAGCACGAAATTAATAAAACAAATAATATAAAATAAGATTTCTTAAATAACACCACTACATACCCCCGGAGGAAAATGCTTTATGAGCTTGCTTAGGTCGTACATCATATTTATTTCTAGATTATAAATAATGATATGAAGCATATAAGCTTCATATTAGTACAACTACTAGTAAGGTATTCACCTAGATTTATTAATTTCCAGTTACTATACTTTCTTTGTGAATTTCAAATAGTTCTTATTTGGTTGAATAATTAATCGTAGAATAGGTAATAAGTACAGGGACAGTAATTATGGGACTTTTCAATAAAATTAAAAAAGCTATAAAAAAAGCTGCGAAGGTAGTCAAAAAGGTAATAAACAAAGCCGTCGATGCAGTAGCAGATGCCATCAAAAGTATAGGCAACATAATAGGAGATGCTCTCAACTGGCTGGGTAAAAAAATTCCTGGGGTCGGATTTATATTTCGATGGCTCGGAGATGTAATCTCATCAGCATTTGATCTGATTAGTAGTATATTAAGCGCAATCGGCTCTATTATCGGTGGAATCATTAGCGGACTGATAAGGATTATTGGTGGTATTGTTACCTTGGACTGGGATAACATTGTCGGAGGCTTAGGAGATATATTTAACGGTATATTTGGTGGTCTGATCTTGGTATTAGGTAAAGTTGTAGCTTTAGTACAGGTAATTTTTACTGTCGGTCGTCCCCGACGACTCAATCAAATTGAATTAACATTGATTAAAGCAGTCTTCCATGACTCCATAGCGACCTATAACCTTCGTGTGGTGGACGGTAATGCTGGACTTTACAGTCTGAATAACAGGCCATTCGTACTAGGCGATACTATTTATATAAAAAATTACTCAGCATCCAGTAATCCCGAAGTATTCGCTCACGAGTGTATTCATGTATGGCAAAATCAGCATGTTGGTGCAGCTTATTTAGGCGAATCACTAACTAGTCAATGGTGGGGCGCTGGATACAATTGGGAATCAGAAATAAATGCGGGAAAGGTCTGGGTTGATTTTGAACGTGAGGCTCAAGGTGAGTTTTTTCAGGATGTATACCAATTTGGGGGATTAACAAGCGGTACATTAGGGGGAGGTACTTTTTTTACAGAACCAAATCCAAGCTTGCGTGTCTTTAATTCTCCTACTACAGGGAGCAATTTTACTGGGCTGGCAAATGATGCTACCGCTGTAGTTCGAGGTGCAGTTCCATGGCGTTTATCTGAGATAGGTGACTAAAACTTTATATATCAGATCAAATGCTCTCTATCTCTTTAGGCTCAGAAACAATTTGTCTCTGAGACCTATGTATATAAATATAGATTAATATACATACATCTTTTCATATTTTATTCTTAATTTAACTCCAATCTCTCCATAGCCCCCCAAGCATCTGGTAAAGTAAGCCTATGAAAAATCAAAAAATCGGCTTTATCGGTGCGGGCAATATGGCGCGCAGTTTAATTGGTGGCTTAATTTCCAGCGGGGTTAAGCCGGGCTCTCTATTTGCGGCAGATCTTAATGAAGAGAGTCGTAATGCGTTAACGGCAGACTTTTCAATTACCACGTTTGCAGACAATCAAAAACTGGTTGATGAGTGTGATGTGGTGGTTTTTGCGGTTAAACCCCAGGTTTTAAAAACGGTTGCAACCTCACTCAAAGCAAAAGATGCAGCACTTTACTTAAGTATTGCTGCGGGTATACCAACGGATAGTTTAGATAACTGGTTAGGTGGTAATAACGCGGTAGTGCGTTCAATGCCGAATACACCTTCACTGGTGTTAAGCGGTGCCAGCGGTTTATTTGCTAATACTCATGTTAGTGACACACAAAAAGAAATTGCCGAGTCTATATTACGTGCAGTGGGGGTCACTGTTTGGGTTGAGGACGAAGCACAACTTGATGCGGTAACTGCCTTGTCCGGTAGTGGCCCAGCCTATTTTTTTATGGTGCTGGAAGCAATGGAAAAAGCCGGTGAAGAATTGGGGCTTTCTGCTGAAACAGCGCGTTTATTAGCGATTCAAACCGGTTTTGGTGCCACCAAGCTTGCCCTTGAAGTTGATGAAGATCCTGCCCATTTAAGAAGACAGGTCACCTCCCCCGGAGGGACAACCGAACAGGCCATTAAGACTTTTGAAGAACTGGGTCTGGTTGAAATTTTTAACAAAGCAATGACCGCCGCCCGTGATCGCGCAGCCGTCCTCGCAAAAGAATTAGGTGAGTAACATGAACCCTTTAAGTAATGCCGGTGTTTTTTTAGTTTCAACACTCTTTGGTTTATATATTTTAGCCGTTATGTTGCGACTCATTTTGCAAATGGTCCGCGCGGATTTTTATAATCCGGTCTCGCGCTTTATTGTAAAAGTGACTAACCCGCCATTGAAACCTTTACGGCGCTTTATCCCCGGTTTAGCCGGTATCGACATGGCATCTGTGCTGGTTATGTTGACGTTACAAATGCTGGAATTTTATATTATTACTTTACTACGTAACTTCCCCACCCCCGATATATTGGGTTTAATACTTTATTCATTAGTCGAACTCATTTCTCTCGGCTTTTATGTTTTTTTATTCTCTATCTTTATTTTGGCATTACTGAGCTGGATAAATCCGGGGCAATATAATCCGGTTAATAACCTGTTACACCAAATCAGTGAACCGGTATTAAGACCGGCAAGAAGATTATTGCCACCCATGTCCGGGATGGATTTATCACCAATGCTCGCCATTGTAGGATTATGGCTAGTTAAGCTATTGTTGCTGGATCCCATTGGTTATTGGACTAAAGGAATGATGTATCCAGCTGCACGGGTCATTATGAATTAGAGAAAGGTACCCGAGTCACTCTAAGAGTAAGATAAAATGTTTTTCCCAAATGACAAAAAAGTCACACCTCATGCTTTATCAAATAAAGTGACTCCGGTACCTTAAAGATCTATGCCAAAATTTTATAAATGGGATAATGATGATTTAATCCTCTATCTCTATGTACAACCCAATGCAAAAAAAGATGAACTAATTGGAGAGTATGGGGATAATTTAAAAATACGTATTACCGCTCCCCCGGTCGAAAATAAAGCGAACAAGTACCTGCTTAAATTTTTAGCTAAAACCTTTGGCGTATCCCCCTCTCGCGTCAAACTTCTTAAAGGTGAAAACCAGCGCAATAAACGCGTCAAAATCATCAAACCAACCACTCTGCCAGATTTGATCCCAAAATCAAACTGAGACGAGCATCACACTTTATTACAACTTTTTTAGCAATTTCACTAAATTAATTTGCCAATTTGCCGTTATATTTCTTAGTGTTAGCGTCTTCTGTTAAGATATTGCTACATAAAGTGTGAGAAAATAAGTAAAAAAGCACTCTCAATATGTTAATAGCTAATATAATCAATAAGTTACTTAAAATTTAGGAATAACATGGCCACTGACCGTTTTACAGATCAAATGCAGGCATATGGACGTTGGCGTTCAGATATTACGGATGCTATTCAAAAATACCAGACATGGCTTGAAAGCAATAAAATGAATACGGCCGAGGTCGAAATTCGTATTTATGAACTCATTGAAGCTCTGAAGTCAGATCACCTAACAATTGCCTTTGTTGCTGAATTTGCTCGTGGTAAAACCGAGCTGATCAATGCCATTTTCTTCTCGGAATATGACCGCCGTTTACTGCCTTCAGAAGCCGGCCGTACCACCATGTGCCCGACCGAATTATTCTTTGATTCTGAAGCAAACCAGAGCTATATCCGACTTTTACCGATTGAAACTCGACTCGAAGAAATGAGTATTCAGGAGCACAAAAAGAACCCGATTAACTGGACATCAATCGCATTAGATACCAGCTCGTCAGAAAAAATGGCAGAAGCCTTTTTAGAAGTAGTCAAAACAAAACGGGTGCCTTTACCCGTAGCCGAAAAGCTCGGACTTTCTGATTACCGCCAAAATGAAGAAGACAACATGGTGGACATTCCCATGTGGCGACATGCATTAATCAGTTTCCCGCACCCTTTATTAAAAGAAGGTTTAACCATACTCGATACACCGGGCTTAAATGCTCTAGGTAATGAACCGGAACTGACCATTAACATGTTACCCAATGCACAAGCCGTAGTTTTTGTTTTAGCTGCGGACACCGGCGTAACTAAATCTGATCTCGACATGTGGACACAAAATGTTCAGCCACTTGGTGGTGATGCGAAACATGGCCGAATTGTTGTACTCAATAAAGTCGATACTTTATGGGACGACCTTAAAAATGATGAAGCCATTAATAACAGTATAAGCACCCAGTGTAACTCTGCCGCTAAAATGCTGAATATTGGCCTGGAAAATGTCTTCCCTGTTTCGGCACAAAAAGGGCTACTGGCAAAAATTCGTCATGACACAGAGCTGCTGGAAAAAAGTAACATTCTTTCTCTCGAATCAATTTTAGCAAAAGATATTTTACCGCAAAAACAAACTCTGGTTCGCAATAGCATTGTTGGTGAAATTGGCGGTATGGCCGAAGAATCACGCAATCTTATTTCGTCTCGCCTGAATGATACCAATAAACAACTTGATGAACTCAATGGCTTAAGTGGCAAAAATGAAGATGTGATTGGCCACTTAATGAAGAAAACGCGAGAAGAGCAAACGGTTTATCACAAAAGCGTAGAAAGTTTTCAGGCAAATAAAAAATCATTCTCTGAAAACCATCAGAAGCTTATGCAAACTTTAAGTTTAACCCAGCTTGATGAGCTTATGGCCAAGACCCGAAAAGAAATGACCGGCACCTGGACAACGAATGGCTTAAAAGGCGGCATGAAAGAGTTTTTTGATATTGTTTCAAACACTATTACCACTGCCTCGCAGCAGGCAGATAAAGTGAATATGCTGCTGCAAACTATTTACCGCTCATTCAATAAAGAACACGGTTTAGCGGATGTAAAACCAAAATTGTTCAGCATGGGTAAATACAAGCGCGATCTGGAACGTTTAAATAACGAAGCTGAGGCCTATCGCAGCAGTGCAAAAATGGCGGCAACAGAACAGGCATTTGTTGTAAAAAAATTCTTTATTTCTATGGTCAGTCATGCCCGAAATACTTTCTTTCAGGCACATCAGGAAGTTGAGGCCTGGGGCAAAGCAGGTATGGCACCACTGGTTGCTCGCATAAAAGAACACCGTAATCAGATGGAAAAACGTCTGGAAAGTTTACGTAAAATTAATGAGTCCCGTGATACTTTACAGACTCGTATCTCAGAGCTGGAAAGCAGTGCTGAAGCACTTAATTCTCAGCTAGCCGATCTCAACATGCTAATGGATACCTTAAACCGGCCACTCGAAGATTTTATTTCCGAAGGAGATAATGCACAGGTTGCTTAAATCTACTTTTACAGAATAACCTTACAAATACCTGTCTTTATGACAGGCCTTTTCGCTTATTAATTGTAGAACTATTGAATTAATAGTTCTGTCAAGAGAGCAAATGCTCGTGTTATTGTCTATATTTATAGATATACAATAACAAGGAGTAACACTATGACTTTATCTCGTTTTTTAAGTTTAGCTCTACTTTTAAGTTTGCCGTTTAGTAGCAATGCAGAGAACGTGTCAAAGTTTGGCGATTACGTTATTCATCATACGGCTTTACCCACTGATATTTTATTACCCGAGGTTGCTCGCGCCTATAAAATAAAACGCAGTAAAAACCGTGGTATGCTGAATATTGTTGTGCAATACAAAGGTAAAGGAATAACAGCCAAAGTAACCGGTACCGGCACTAATTTAAACTCGCAGTTAAAACATCTGCAGTTTAAAGAAATAAAAGAAGAAAATGTGATTTACTACATTTCTACTTTTAGGGTAACGAATAAAGAACTCATTACTTTTAAAATTAATGTAAAACCCACCGGCTCTGACAAAACGCATACCGTTAAATTTAAAAAAGAGTTTTACACTAACTAAAAATATCATGTAGCCAGTCATGCCAATGACTGGCTACATTAATTTATTGTATAATGCTCATTTAATATATTGAGATACACAAATGAGCACAGAAAAAGAATTGCATAGCCGTAGCGAATCCAAATGTGAATTATGTAGCGCCACGGAAAATCTTGCCGTCTATGAAGTCCCGCCTGAATCTGATGGTAGTCCTGATCAAAGCATCCTGATTTGCCAGACCTGTAAAGTTCAAATTAATGATCCGGAAAAAATGGATCCCAATCACTGGCGTTGCCTGAATGACAGTATGTGGAGTCAGGTACCTGCGGTGCAAATTATGGCCTGGCGCATGTTAAGCCGTTTAAGTAGTGAAGGCTGGCCACAAGATTTGCTCGACATGCTTTATCTGGATGATGATGCGTTAGCGTGGGCAAAAGCCGGCGAAGAGCAGAGCAATGAAGACAAAGTGGTACATAAAGATTGTAATGGTGCTGTCCTTGAAGCAGGCGATACCGTCACCCTAACAAAAGATCTTAATGTCAAAGGAGCAAACTTTACCGCGAAACGAGGCACGGCTGTGCGTAGAATTTCGCTGGTTGCTGATAATGCAAAACAAATTGAAGGAAAGGTCGACGGTCAACATATTGTCATATTGACCGAGTTTGTAAAAAAATCAAACTAAGAAAACCCCACTAGCTTTATCTGGTTTATGTAGGTCAGCCTTCAGGCTGACGCGGCGGCAAATTAAAACAACACATCATTTATCAACGACATAGGTTCATCTTTTAACATTGGCGTCGGGCTGAAGCCCGACCTACAGTGTTACCAACACTTATCATGAGTAAAAATTATTAGCCAGCAACCTACGGTTTATTGAATTTAAAAGCCTCGATAAAACATCACACCGGCAAAAAGCATAATCATGACACCGGCAACCTGCTTCACCCACGGCTGCTGAATAAATTGCCGCAGGCTTGAAGCAAATATGCCCATCAGCAACAGATTGGGCAAAGTCCCCAAACCAAAACTCAACATCAATAGTCCGCCTTCGAGCGGGCTTTGAGTTGAAATAGTCCAGATAATAACGCTATAAACCAAACCACAGGGTAACCAACCCCAAACTAGCCCCAATAAAAAAGCATGGCGATGAGAAGTGACCGGCATAAAGCGGCGACCGAGAGGTTCGAGCCGTTTCCAAACAACCTTCCCGCCCCAACGTTCAATTTTTGCCAAGCCCTGCCACCAGCCTGAAATATATAAACCTAACGCCAGCATAAAACTTGCAGCCAGTAACTCGAGTGTTTGTTGTATGGAATGCAGGGTAAACAAATGTTGTCCTAACCAGCCAATGCCGCCCATTAAAACTCCGGCAAAGGTATAACTACTGATTCGACCTGCGTTATACGATAACAAGTAAGGAAAAGTTTTTATAAAATCTTGCTGCGCCGATCTGGCTTTTATATCACCTTGCCCGCCTTCTAACCCCAGGCATAATGCACCGACAATCCCGCCACACATACCAACACAATGTACTCCACCAAGAAGACCAACTAAAAAAGCAGCAATGTAAGATGTTTCAATACCCATAAAATTTATGACATGTCATCGCATACGATTTTTTGCTGGCGCATTAAATAATAAATAAGAATAATAACCGGCAAGCCGATTAAGGTGGTCATTAAAAAGAAGTTGGAATAGCCTAATTCATTGACCATGCTACCCGAATAACCTCCGAGCAACTTGGGAAACAAGGTCATCAGCGAACTCAAAATTGCATATTGAACCGCGGTAAATGAAATACTGGTTAAGCTGGAAAGATAAGCAATAAAGGCAGCACTTGCTAAGCCTGCACTAAGGTTATCTGCGGCAATAACGCCACTTAATATCACAATGTCATTACCGCTATGTGCTAACCACATAAATAATAAATTGGTGAGTGCCGATAAAACTGCGCCTAACAACAAAATACGCATAACACCGTAACGCATGGTCATTAGTCCGCCGAGAAAACCACCTAATAGTGTCATAATAATGCCAAACACTTTTGTCGTAGTGGCAATTTCATTTTTGCTGAAACCCAAATCATGATAGAACACATTTGAAATAACGCCGAGCACGATATCTGAAATACGATACAAACCGACGAGCAATAATAATAAAATAGCGGCTTTGCCATAGCGCTTAAAGAAATCGGCTACCGGTTCAATATACGTGGAATAAACCATTTTTCGATTAACAATATTAAAAATAACCAGCAGATATATTCCAGCTAAAGAAAATAAAAGTGAAATAATTAAACGCAGTGCTTCATTAAAGAAACCGTTTTCCAATCCAAAATTAAATACATCATAGCCATAAATAAATGCGGCCACCATAACAACAAACATCACAAAAAAGCGTAAATAATCGGATAAATCATGCAAATAAGCATTCACTTTTGAATTTATTTCGGGCTCTTTAATCAATAAGGTTGTAGCAACGCCCAGCAACATCACTCCCGCCATGATTAAATAGGTTGTCTGCCAGGCGGCATAGCTGTATTGATTTTCTGTTCCAAAATAAGAGGCCAAATAAAGCCCGCCCGCACCGGAAACCAGCATACCTATTCTATAACCAGCTATATACATGGCAGACATGGCCGCCTGTAATTGTTTTTTAACTGCTTCAATCCGGTAGGCATCAATCACAATGTCCTGACTTGCTGAAGAAAAGCCCAAAAGAACAGCAGCAAACGCCATTCCGTTTAAACCTTGTGCCGGATTGATCATCGCCATCCAGACTATTGCCATCATCACAGCAAGCTGGGTAACCAGTAACCAGCTACGACGACGACCTAATAAATTATGCAATAACGGCAAAGGAAGTTTATCGATAACCGGAGCCCAGATAAATTTGAACGAATAAGCTAATGCTGCCCAGCTAAAATAAGTGACCGCAGAGCGATCAACTCCGGCCTCTCTTAACCAGAGCGAGAGCGTAGAAAAAATCAGGAATAAAGGTAAACCGGCAGAAAACCCTAGAAATAACATCGATAAAACGCGACGGTTTAAATAAATATGAAAAGCAGCTGACCAGCTTGTTTCCGACTTCATGTTAAGTTTTAAAGACATATTAATCCACAGCAAACTATTTTTAATACTTTAACACTTATTGTCAGTCAAAGTTATTTCTAACTAACAGAAATTTTAAAAATACATCATATCGCAGCTATCTCTTTAATATTGTTGTATGGTGTAGAATAAACAGGCTCAAATAGATTGGCGCTGTCACCCGCCGTACCCCGGCTATTGAAAAATAAAAAAACGGGCCCAATTAAAACTGAAAGAAACTAATTTTAAAATTTTTATCAAACTAAAGCCGTACTTCAATGTCACAACCATACAATAGAGTAAAACTTATATCATGCTCTATTACTGACAATGGTTAATTTAAAAAGAGGATTAGGTGTGCCCCAGCAACTTATTCAAATATTAAAAGAATATATCAATAAAAATATTATCGGCCAGCAGGATCTGGTCAATAAACTATTAATCGCTTTACTGGCTGACGGACACTTGTTAGTCGAAGGCGCTCCCGGTCTGGCAAAGACCCGCGCAATCAAAATATTGAGTGACGGGATTGAAGGGAATTTTCAACGTGTCCAATTTACCCCCGATTTATTACCGGCAGATTTAACCGGCACGGAGATTTATCGTCCACAGGATGGCAGCTTTAAGTTTCAGCGCGGCCCTTTATTTCATAATCTGGTGCTGGCTGACGAAATAAACCGTGCTCCTGCCAAAGTTCAGTCTGCCTTGCTTGAAGCCATGGCAGAAAGACAAATCACGGTTGCCTCAACAACCTACCCATTACCTGAGCTGTTTCTGGTTATGGCAACACAAAATCCTATTGAGCAGGAAGGTACTTATCCTCTACCCGAAGCACAACTGGACCGTTTCTTATTACATGTTTTTGTTGACTACCCCGATGTTGAAGCAGAAAAAGAAATTTTGGCTTTGACCCGAAACGAAGCGAAATCAAAAGAAAATACCCCTGCTAAAACCATTACTCCAATACCGCAACAGGCAATATTTAAGGCACGACAACAAGTGCTTGATATTCACATGGCAGAAAACCTGCAGGACTATTTGTTGGAAATAGTAACTAAAACGCGTGAGCCAAAATCCTATGGCGACGATCTTGCCAGCTGGATTGAATACGGTGCAAGCCCACGCGCCAGTATTGCGTTAGATCGTTGTGCCCGGGCTCATGCCTGGTTAAACGGGCGCGACTTCGTTGCACCGGAAGACATTCAGGAAATGGTTCACGATGTATTACGTCACCGTATTATTTTAAGTTTTGAAGCTGAAGCAGAAGGCATTACTAAAGATAAATTTATTGAAACTTTACTTTCGCGTATTGCGGTACCTTAAAAATTATGGAAGTTACATCAAACAAGGCCGACGATATTATTCGCGTAAAACTTGAGACGCTAATCAAACTTAGCCAGCAAGCTCATCAACTACCGCTAAAATCAAAGCGTATTCTTTCACGATTAAGCGGAAATTTTATTTCACCCTTTAAAGGGCGTGGAATGGAGTTTGATGAAGCTCGCCCTTACCAGCCGGGTGATGATATTCGCAGCATTGACTGGCGTGTTACAGCACGAAGCGGAAAAACACATACCAAACTTTTTCGTGAAGAGCGGGAACGCCCGGTATTAATCTGGGTCGATCTGCGCAAGCCGATGTTCTTTGCCAGCCGGGGCATGTTTAAATCTGTGCTCGCTGCCAAAGCGGCGGCCTTATTAGCCTGGAGTAGTACGCAACATAATGATCGTCTTGGCGGTCTTATTTTTTCGGAAGAACAACATACCGAGTTAAGACCTAAACGTGGTAAATCTGCCACCCTGCATTTTCTGCAACAACTGGCTAAACACTCCGCGTGGGACAAAAATAATCGCAATACCATGACTGATCCTGTCATAGAAAGTCAGTCTGCCAAACATGCTTTAAACCGGCTACGACGTGTCGCTAAACCGGGTAGCTTGATATTTTTAATTTCTGATTTTCGAAATATGAACGACCACGAAAATGCCAGAATTGAGTCCAGCCTTGCCAAACTGTCAAAACATAATGATTTAGTCATGCTTTTTATAAATGATCCGCTTGAGCAGCAGTTACCTCCGGCTGGATTTTATAAAATTACTGACGGTGAGAATGAACTAACTATCAACACTTACAATTCTAAATTACGCTCACAATACCAACAGCGCTTCAATACACACCAGCAGTATCTGAAAGATCTGTGCATTAAGCTGGGTATTTTTTATATTAATATTTCAACCGATAAACCTTTACTTCAATCACTACAAACAGGTCTGAATTTAAGATCTAAATTTTAAATATTGTTTTATGAATTTGCCTAATCAAAGTCCTGCCAGCCTACGAGATATACATCTACCTGATGCAGTATCATGGTGGCCACCTGCAATAGGCTGGTGGATTTTACTCGCACTGATTATTGTTGCGATTATATTCGTACCAAAATTATATCGTCGCATAACCTATACACCATTAAAAAAAGTAGCAGAAAATACTTTTAAACATATTGTCGCTAAATATAACCGGTCTCATGACGACTCGGATTTTATTAATGAAACATCCCGATTTCTGCGCCAGACAGCCATGAGCTATTGTGGTCGTGAAGAAATTGCACAACTCACCGGAGAGCAATGGGTTAAGGCGCTCAATAATATCAGCGGACAAATTCACTTTAATGATGAGATAAAACAAAGCCTGCTTAATGCGCCATATCAAAAAAACGTGACTATTGATACAGAACAACTTATTCAGTCTGTACAAAACTGGTTATCCGACTTGCCCAGACAACCTGCGAGGGTTAAATAAATGATCCAGTTTATCTGGCCATGGATAGCAGTGCTTCTGCCCTTGCCTATATTAATTCGTTTTCTGTTGCCGGCTAAAAACAGCTTAAAAGACGCCGCATTGCGAATTCCTTTTATGGATGATTTTAAAGGCAGCATATCAACAGAGAGTACAACAAAGAAAAACACACCTTTAATGTTATTAGCAGTGCTTGCCTGGTGTTTACTCATTCTCGCGGCGACACGACCACAATGGCTGGGAGAACCCGTTGAGCTACCTGTAAGTGGCCGCGATTTAATGATGGCAGTTGATTTATCAGGTTCAATGCAAGTAGAAGATTTTACAATTAACGGGCGAACCGTTAACCGCTTACAGGCGACAAAATATGTTGCCTCGAAATTTATAAACTCGCGTCAGGGTGATCGAATAGGTTTAATCTTATTTGGACGACAAGCTTATTTGCAAACCCCGCTGACCTTTGACAGAAAAACGGTCAATACTTTTTTGCAAGAAGCGGCCATCGGACTGGCCGGACAGGAAACAGCGATTGGTGATGCCATTGGCCTGGCCATAAAACGTCTGGTTAATCTGGATAATCCGGAATCAGACAATACGCAAAGCCGTGTTCTAATTTTACTGACTGATGGCGCAAATACAGCAGGTGAAATTACACCGATTAAAGCAGCTGAACTAGCCGCAACTAACCATTTAAAAATTTATACCATTGGTATTGGTGCAGATGAAATGATTCGCCAGTCTTTTTTTGGTGCACAAAGAATAAATCCTTCTGCCGACCTTGATGAGAAAACACTCAAGGCTATCGCAGATAAAACAGGCGGCCGTTATTTTAGAGCCAGAGATACCGATGAATTAAAAAAAATATATTCTTTACTTAACAAATTAGAACCAACTGAAAAAGAGTCTCAAAGCTTTAGACCGATAACGGCGTTATATTACTGGCCACTTTCCATCGCAGTAGTTATGGCTTTTATTATTTCATTATTTGAAATTTATCCCTATCTACGCGATATATTTTCTTATTCAGCAACAAAATTAAAAGGGGGGAAATAAAATGGAACAGTTTTTTTCACAATTACATTTTATTCGACCAGCATGGTTTTATGCGTTCATTCCCCTTTTATTCATTTCATATGCGTTGATTCGGGCACATAAACAGGGCAGAAGCTGGACGAATATTATCGATCCAAAACTTTTACCGCATTTATTGGTTGGACAATCAGTTAAAAAAACGTCTATAAACGGCTTATTAGTTTTTATGGCCGGCACTCTCGCCATACTTTCTTTAGCCGGCCCGGCCTGGGAAAAAAGGCCACAACCTGTATTTAAAGACAAATCGGCATTAGTTATTGCTCTCGACTTATCCAGTTCAATGGATGCTGCCGATATAAAGCCATCACGACTTACCCGGGCTAAACACAAGATCATCGACATATTAAAACAACGCAAACTTGGCCAAACCGCTTTGCTCGTTTATGCAGGCAGTGCCTTTGTTGTTACCCCGCTAACCGATGACACCACAACAATTACATCCTTGCTGGAAAGTTTAACCACCGACCTGATGCCGGCACAAGGAACCCGCACGGATAAAGCACTGCGCCTCGCATCTTCACTTTTAAAAAATGCGGATGTACGTCAGGGTGATATCTTATTAGTTACCGATGGCATAGAAAAAGAGGCTAAAAATAGTTTTAAAGAAATATCACAGCAGCACCGTATTTCAATACTGGCAGTGGCAACAACGCAAGGCGGCCCTATTCCGTTACCCTCAGGCGGTTTTCTAAAAGATCGAAGTGGCAATATTGTGATTCCCAAGCTTGATATTAAAAACTTTAAACGTTTCAGCAACATCAGTAATGGACGGTTTAGCACTCTCAGCGCCGATGACAGAGACGTAAAGATAATGACAAGCCTGTTTAATCAATCACATATCAGCAATAAAAACAACTCTGGCAAAACAAAATTGAAAACAGATATCTGGTATGAACAGGGCGCATGGTTATTATTGTTATTAATTCCTGTTGCGGCATTGGCATTTCGCCGTGGCGTTATATTTATCTTTGTGTTTTTTATTCTGCAACCACCACAATATGTTGAAGCAAGCGGCTTATGGGACACTCTCTGGAAAAATACAGATCAACGTGCAAGCGAACAATTGAAAAAGAATAATCCCGCCGAAGCAGCAAGATTATTTAAAGACAAGCAATGGAAGGCCGCCTCATATTATAAAAACAAACAATATGACAAAACGATTGACAATTTAAAAAATATTGATACAGCTGATGCGCATTACAATGCAGGAAATGCTTACGCTAAACTTGGTCAGCTGGATAAGGCGATTGAAGAATACAACAAAAGCATTGAACTTAATCCTAAACATGAAGACGCTATTTACAATAAAAAAATATTAGAAAAAAGAAAAAAGGATAACAAAAAACAAAATTCCGGCAATAAAAATTCGCCTGACAAAAAGAAAAACCAAAACCAACAGAAAAATAAAAGCAAAAACGACAAAAAAGGTAACGACAAAAAACAGCCTGATTCTGATAAAAAAGAACAGTCCGGCAACAGATCTGATAATAATGATAACAAGTCAAATGAAAAGAAAAACAAGGATAAAAATAAAGACAAATCAAACCGCAAGAACACAGCTCAAGCAAAACAGGATCAAAAAAAATCAGACAAAGAAAAATCAGTTAAAAAGAAAAACAAATTATCCGAACAGCAAAAACAAAAAATGAAACAACAACAAATCACAAAACAATGGTTACGTCGAATCCCTGATGATCCCGGTGGATTATTAAGAAATAAATTCAAATACCAATACCAACGACAGCAAAACCAACAAAGTGAACAAGACAACTGGTAACAAATGATGAAAACGTTTATTAGTCTATTATTTTTAATCACATTCAATAATGTATATGCTGCTAATATTTCCGCACAACTTGATGTTAACCCGGTATTAGTGAATGACACCTTTCATTTAACCTATACAGCTTCAGGGGCGGTGGATGACGATCCTGACTTTAGTCCAGTCACCAATGACTTTGAACTACTCGGTACCCGACAAAGCACGAACATGAGTATGATCAACGGTAACATTAGCCGTAGTAAAAAATGGACGCTTACCCTGCTTGCAAAAAAAGTGGGGACTTTTACTATTCCTCCTATCGCATTTGGTTCAGATAGCGCGCCGGAAGTAAAAGTCATTATTAAAAATATTGTTGCCTCAAACGGTACTTCGCTAAATCAGGACTTTGCTCTTGAAATGACAACATCACAACAAAGTGGCTTTGTGCAACAACAGTTTATCATTACAGTTAAATTACTTATTGCTAAAAACATCAACAACTACCAGTTTGGAAACTTGGCTACCAGCAATCCGGACACCCTCATATTGCCACTCGGTAAAGATCAGCAATACAAAACTTATCGGGGGACAAAACAATATATTGTAGTTGAGAAAAAATATGCCATTTTTCCGCAAAAAGCCGAGGCATTAAAAATTAATCCATTTGTAGCTGTTGTGACAATGGAGCAATCATCTGCTTCGAGCTTCTATGATCCTTTTAATATGCGCACTACATCTAAACGCTTGTACAGTAAAAACATCAATTTATCTATTAAGGATGTACCTGCACAATATACTTCTGATAACTGGTTACCCGCTGCTTCACTTAAGCTTGAAGAACAGTGGCCACAAAATAACAAGTTTGTTGCTGGTGAGCCAATTACGCGTACTATTATCATTTCAGCAGAGGGTTTAACTGCGGCACAACTACCTGAAATAAAGCTCAGCGCTGTTAATGGAATAAAACAGTATCCCGATAAACCCGAGTTAGTAGAAAAGAAAACGGCAACAGGATTATTATCAAGCCGTAAACAAAAAATTGCGCTAATACCAACAAAGGAAGGTAGTTACGCCCTGCCTGAAATTAATATCCAGTGGTGGAATACTAAAACAAATAAAATAGAGACAGCTCATCTTGCGCAACGAACATTTACCGTGCTACCTGCAGTTAACAATGGAAATATTCCTCTCACTCCTTTACAACAAACAGCAGATGCTTCTGTAAAAGACAACGCTTTATCAACCGCTTCATCTGAAACGAATCATCAGGCCAATAATAATTATTTCTGGTTTTGGCTGAGTATATTATTTATATTTCTCTGGCTTGCGACTCTTGCTTTGTGGTGGCGTTCTACGTCCGGAAAAACTGACGTTAAAGAAAAACAAAACAATAATGAGCAATCAATAAAACGCTGCTTAAAGAATCTAAAATCTGCATGTGAGGAAAATAATGCAGAGGAAACTAAAAAAGCCTTGCTCGCATGGGCGAAAGTTATTTTTGCAGAAAGTCAGCCTCTTAATTTAACTGAAATTTCCAGACATGTTGATAAGCCGTTGCAACAAAGTATTAGCAAGCTTAATCAACACCTTTACAGTGCAGCTGACTCAGAGTGGACATGCGGAGATATTTATTATTTATGCAAAAATTTCAAACCGGTTCAAACAGAAAAAACTAAAAAAAGTAATTCTGCTGAACTTGAAGCATTTAATTATAAATAAATTTATTTAATCTCAAAATCATAATCAATGGTCAACGGTGCATGATCCGAAAACCAGTTTTCTTTATACACAGAGGCTTTTTTTACTTTGCCCTTCAATCCCGGTGTCACAAACTGGTAATCAATTCGCCAACCAACATTATTGGCCCTAGCATTACCGCGATTTGACCACCAGGTGTATTCACCCGGATTTTTATTGACCTCACGGAACGCGTCGATATAGCCCACATCTTCAATCACACTTTCAACCCATGCCTGATCTTCAGGCGTACAACCCGAGTTTTTCTGATTACTTTTCCAGTTCGTTATATCAATCTCTTTATGTACCACATTAAAATCACCGCAAATCACAAACTCGCGACGCTTACGTTTCATCGCGCGCATATCTTCTAATAAATGGTCCATAAATTTGAGTTTATTCTGGTGCCGCTCCGGACTTGATGAACCTGAAGGCAAATAAAGTGACGCCACTGTGATTCCATCAAACTCAGCCTGAATCCAGCGTCCTTCTGTATCAACATGCGGCCAGCCAAGACCTTTGGTAACTTTATTGGGTTTGGTTTTACAGTAAATCGCAACGCCACTGTAGCCTTTTTTTTCCGCGTCAAAATAATAACAATGGTAACCTTTAGGATAAAAGATACTATCATCGAGCTGATGTTCCTGAGCCTTGGTTTCCTGAATACAAATCACGTCGGCACGCTGTTTTTTCATCCAGTCAAAAAAGCCCTTTTTTTCCGCAGCACGGATACCATTTACATTTGCTGTAATTATTCTCATATCTACTTTTCCAATTCCCGATCCAAATCTGGCTATAAAACGTGTATCATACACGACCTGATACGGCATCTGAATGTACAATTCAGCTAATCTAATTAAGAGAAAAAATCATGCGCGATTACCAAAAAGACTTTATCGAATTTGCTATTAAAAACGATGTACTTCGCTTTGGCGAATTTACTTTAAAATCCGGCCGCGTCAGCCCTTACTTTTTTAATGCCGGCTTGTTTAATAGCGGTGAAGCTCTCGCCAAACTTGGCCAGTATTATGCCGCTGCAATTAAAGAAAGCGGAGTTAATTTCGATGTTTTATTTGGCCCGGCCTACAAAGGTATTCCACTTGCAACCACTTGTGCTGTTGCATTATACGAACATCAGGATACAAATATTCCCTACAGCTTTAACCGAAAAGAAGCCAAGGCCCATGGTGAAGGTGGCAGTATTGTTGGTGCTGCGCTTGAAGGAGATATTTTAATTATTGATGATGTTATTACCGCGGGTACCGCAATTCGCGAATCAATGGATATTATTGCTGCTGCCAAAGCAAAACCTGCCGGCGTGATTATTGCGCTGGATCGTCAGGAAAAAGGCACCGGTGAGCTTTCTGCCATTCAGGAAGTTGAGCAACAATACAACATACCCGTACTTAGTATTATTAAACTGGAACACCTGATTAGCTACATCGAAAGCAATTCTGCATTCAGTCAGTATCTCGATAAAGTTACAAGCTATCGTGATCAATACGGAATTTAGCTTCTAGCGATAAATGGATATTACAAAACTAACAGAGCTCGCGATTAGCGAAAGTATGCTGTGGCTACCAAAATTGGCTGCTGTACTATTGATTGTTATTTTATTTTTTATTTTAGCGAAATTTGTCAAACGTATTATTCTCAAGCTCGCTGAAAAGCTTGAATTTGATCCACATCTTACCGGTTTCTTTGCTCAGGTCAGCCGCATTATTTTTATTTTATTTGGCGTTGTCACAGCACTGGGAACTATCGGTATTAATGTCTCTGCCCTTGTTGCCGGTCTGGGCTTAACCGGTTTTGCCTTAGGTTTCGCTTTTAAAGATACCATTTCCAATTTATTGTCCGGTGTCTTAATTTTGCTTTATCGACCTTTTAACATAAACGATAAAATCAAAGTTGCCGGCTACGAGGGAAAAGTTATCTCGGTTGATTTGCGCTACACCAAGTTAAATTCAACAGAGGGGACGGTTTTGATCCCCAATTCAAAATGTTTTACCGATCCGGTAATTGTATATTCCAGAGATTAATACTGGCAGAATTACCCTAGCAATAATTTTATCCCGACAAGTAATGTCACTACTTCATAAACCCGTTTAATCCATTTATTTCCGGCCATCAGTGAAAAATGCGCGCCAGCATATCCTCCCAATACCGAAGCAACAAACAAAATAGGTACCCAATCCCAGCGGATAGGGCCCTGCAGGCCCAATGTTAAAGCCCCCGTGCCATTCCAAAATAAGCCAACAAGGACCAGCGTATAAGCCACTGCTTGCTTATATTCGAGCCGAAACCAGCGAACCAACCAGAGAGTGACAAAAAGCCCGGTTCCAGAGGTTAAAGATCCATTTAAAACCCCGATAAAAAATAATACTAAGACACCAATTACTGCATGAAGCCAACTTTGCTGTATATCCTGAGTTTTTTGCCCCAGCTCTTTGTTCAAGATTGAATAAAATCCCAGCCCCATAGTTAGAAAACCCAAGCCTAATTCAGCAGGACGCTCCGGGATGTGAACAATCACTAGCGCGCCCATCACCACTCCAGGTAAGCCGCTCAGTAAAATAAGCAAAGAAAATCGCCAATTTAGACTACCTTCTCTAAAGTGTCGGCCAGTAGCGCCGATACCTAAAGCAACACTTGCTAATTTATGTGTCGCCAACGCCACACTAAAAGGTAAACCCAGAAAGATAAGTAGCGGCAATTGCAGCAACCCTGCTCCGCCACCTGCAAATGCTGAAAAAGCATTAGCGATAAATGAAATAAAAAATAAAAGTATGCTGTCTATCATTAATTCTGCTACTTTATGTAAACCAATATTGATATATTAACGCACCAAATGACTTAAAGAACAAATCTATTATGAAAAAGACATTATCAACTTTGCTAAAATTTTTCTCATTCAGCTTGCTTAGCTTTTTAGTGATGCAACCGGCAATGGCAGCAAAATTTAAATGCTGGACAAATAATGACGGCGTAAAAGAGTGCGGTTCTTTTGTACCGCCCGAGTATTCTCAAAAAAGAATTGAAACACGAGGCAAGTCGGGGCGGGTTATTGAGGTAAAGGAACGCGCCAAAACAAAAGCAGAGCTGAAAGAAATGGCGCGTTTAGCAGAGCTGAAAAAAATTGAAGATGCAAAAATTGCCGAACAAAAGAAAGCTGATGCTATTTTATTAAAAACATTTACCAGTGAACGTGACATTACGATGTTACGCGACAGCAAAGTAAATGTAATTGAAGGCATTATTACTGTCACCAATAGTAATAATAAAGCCCTGAAGAAAAAACTTGAAAAACTACACAAGAAGGCAGCCAATATAGAACGTCGGGGTAAAAAACCAACCAAAAGAATTCTGAATGACATTGCTGCAATTGAATATCGTTTAAATTCAAATAAAAAAGCCATTAAAGCCAAACGTGATGAGCAAGAATTAATTCGCGCCCGATTTGCAAAAGATTTAAAACATTTTAGAGAATTAAAAAAACATAGAAAAGGAATAAATACCTCAAAACACTAGGGGCTGTGATCTTTCAGATGTTAAGCTGATTTTAACTCTGACAATAGATAAAAGATCAACAGACCCTAATCAACTCTCAGGAAAAAACAGACAGAATGAGTGTCCATTGGTTGTTCCAGTTTTCAAGTGGAGAGCGCTTAAAACCTGAACGCACAAACTGAACAATACGCCCTTCAACAATCGCAAGTAATAAATTTGCCTGTGCCTGCACAGGTACAGACAAGGTTAACTCTTTATTCATTTCACCTTCGCGTAACACCTGTTTAAGTTGCGTTTCCAGACGTTCATAAAACTGGCTAACCCGTATGCGTAAGCGTTCTGTTTCACCCGTTAAAATATCGCCGCTCAATATTCGAGTTAAGCCCGGATTTCGTTCCGAAAAACCAAGCAATAAAGAAAGAATATTTTCACAGCGTTTAACAGAAGAATCCTCTTCTTTTAAAATACGATTAATCAAACTAAAAATACTATCTTCGATGAACTCGATCAAACCTTCAAACATTTTTGCCTTGCTTGGGAAATGACGATAAAGCGCTGCTTCAGAGACACCAACGGCTCGAGCAAGTCCGGCAGTAGTAATTCGCTCACCCGGATGTATCTCAAGCTCATGGGCCAACGCTTCTAATATTTGTTGCCGGCGGGATGGTTTTTTTTCAGTCTCTGACATAGTTATAACCCTTAATTATGCTTAACCCTTTATTAATGTACCGACACCTTCATCGGTAAGTAATTCAAGCAGAACAGCATGCTCTACCCGACCATCAATAATTTGTGCAGTTTTCACACCTGACTTAACCGCATCAAGTGCACAATCAATCTTCGGCAACATACCACCATAGATTGTTTCATTATCTATAAGTACCTGCACCTGTTCAGCTGTTAAACCGGTAAGTAATTTTTCATCTTTATCCAATACACCAGAAGTATTGGTTAACAACATTAATTTTTCTGCATTCAATGCAATCGCCATTTTTCCGGCAACAATATCGGCATTGATATTATATGACTGACCATCACCACAAACACCTATTGGCGCAATAACCGGAATAAAGTCGCCTTTCATCAGCATGTGAACAATTGAAGCATCAATACTATCTACCTCACCAACATGACCAATATCAATAATTTCTGTGGTGTTCATTTCCGGGGCATCATTTTCAAAATTCATTTTTTTCGCCTTAATCAATCCGCCATCTTTACCGGTTAATCCTACCGCATGGCCACCTTGCTGATTGATTAAGTTAACAATATCTTTATTGACCTGCCCGCCTAAAACCATCTCAACGATATCCATAGTTTCAGAATCAGTAACCCGCATACCTTTAACAAACTTACTTTCTTTACCAATTTGCTCGAGCATATTTCCGATTTGCGGGCCGCCACCGTGAACCACAACAGGGTTCATGCCAACGAGCTTCATTAAAACAATATCACGGGCAAAACCTTGTTTTAGTGACTCGTCAACCATGGCATTACCACCGTATTTAATAACGATAGTTTTATTCTGAAAACGACGAATGTAAGGTAATGCTTCAGTTAAAACATTAGCAATATTTGCTGCAGATGATATTTCTAAACTCATGTTAATTATCTTTTTATATTTTATTAATTGTTATTAAACATCTAGAAAGGCAAGTTGATGTCGGGTTGTAATGAAGTTAATACTTCACGAAACTTTTCCTGCACCCTGGCCATTGCCGCTTTGCTTTTACCTTCAAAACGTAAAACTAAACACGGCGTTGTATTTGAAGCACGAACCAGTCCCCAACCATCCTGATAATCAACTCGAATACCATCAATTAAAGTCACTTCTGCATCGGTAAATTCTGCTGATTTTTTCATTAACTCATCAATAAATTTAAAATGCTCGCCTTCTTGCATGTTAATTTTCAACTCCGGCGTATTAACCGAGTCAGGCAGATTTGAAAAAACAACCCGCGCCTGTCGTAACTGGTTGGACAGAATTTCAAGTAATCGGGAGGCGGAATATAACGCATCATCAAAACCATACCATCTTTCCTTAAAGAAAATATGACCGCTCATTTCACCGGCTAATAAGGCATTGGTTTCTTTCATTTTAGCTTTAATCAGTGAATGGCCGGTTTTCCACATTAAAGGATCTCCGCCTTCTTCTTCTATAACTGTACGCAAATTACTACTGCATTTAATATCATAAATAATATTGGCTCCCGGATTACGAGACAAAATATCTTTAGCGAATAACATCATTAACCTGTCAGGCCAGATTATTTTACCATCACCACTGACAACACCAATACGATCTCCATCACCGTCAAAAGCCAAACCAAAATCAGCATTTTTCTTTTTAACTTCAGCGATCAAGTCTGCTAAATTTTCCGGCTGACTTGGATCCGGATGATGATTCGGGAAGCTGCCATCAACCTCACAAAATAGTGGTGTAACATCACACCCTAACCGGGTAAATAATTTTGGTGCAACTGCGCCGGCAACGCCATTGCCACAGTCGATTACAATTTTCATTTTACGTTTTAATGTAATATCACTGGTGATACGTTCAATATATTTATCCAGTACCTGCTCGTTTGAATATGAACCTTCACCGACGGTTAAATCATTATTTAATATACGCTGACGTAAAGATTGAATAACATCACCGGACAAAGTATCCCCGCCTAACACCATCTTAATGCCATTATAATTTGGCGGATTATGACTACCTGTTAACATGACACCGGTACCGTTCGATAACTCGGCAGCAGCATAATAAAGAGTTGGTGTGGGTAACATACCAATATCAATCACTTTAATACCTGAAGTCATTAAACCTGTCACTAAAGACTTGCCCAGCTCCGGTCCTGATAAACGACCATCACGTGCAAAAACAATAGTATCCAAACCGCGTGCTTTTGCTTCACTACCAATCGCATGGCCAATAAATAATATATTTTCAACGGTTAGGGTTGTACCAACAATGCCACGTATATCATAGGCTTTAAAAATTTCTTCCGGCAAAACAGGCAAGTTAGCTGGCGGTGCTTTAATTTCTGCTGAGGAGTTTTCCTCTTGCGCTGTCTCGTCAAGATTATCCAGATCACTCATATCATCAAGCTCTTCAAGTTGAATAGAATCTTTACTCATATACATTGCGTCCGAATCCGGCAGGAAGTCCTGCGTTGATTTTTTATCTTTATTATCTTCCGCATCACGCTCACGATCAAAATTAGTTTGATCAAGTCGTATATTCATAACCTGAGCTGCAGCCAATTTAAACTCAGTTAAACTGAAATCGAACTGATGTTTTTTGACACCCTTTAATGCTCCGGTAATCAACATAAGATATTTTTCAAGATCACTGTTAATTTCTTTATGCAGCAACTGACGTAAAACAAAAACCACAATACCGGATAAAACAACACCCATCACCAACGCAAACAACATGCCTAAGTTAAAAGCAGATTCGCTACCTTCGATAGGAACCCACGTTTCAGCTTGCCAATGGGTGTTAGGAATATCAATAACAGCATAAGTACCTTGCTTATTCTCCGTGCCAGCTTTTGAAATTAAATAATTTTTGCCGTCATCAATTTTCTGGTGAATTTCAAGATAAGAATCACCGGCTATTTTTTTAGTCCAGTCATCCAGCAGGGATGAATCCACTGCAAGCTGAACAAAACCGACAACCGTGCCCCGTGATGTTACCGCATGCATAATGTCGATATGTTGTTGTTTGCCTTCAATCTCATGCATCTCAACATGGACATGTGAGGTGTCTTTACGACTTTGATTAAGTAAATCTAAACAAGCAAAAGTAAAATGGGGTTCAAAAGTTTTATCCGGTTTACTTATTGTTGCTGGTAATAACCGTACCCGTAATACTTTTGGGAAAATTGCCTTTATTTCTTTAGCCCGCTGCTCCAGAGCTTGCAGGTTTTTTGTGCTAAATATATTTATCAAGGCAGGATCTTTAACTAAACCATTTAAAATATGACTGTAAGTATTAACCTGATCGGCAAATTTTAACGCTGTTATTTTAGTCACCGTATTGGCGACTGTTTGCCGTTGTGATGCTAATGTTCGTAGAGGATCCTGTTGTCCAAGATATAAACCTGCTGTTAATACAATCACAAACATTAAAAAAGATACCAAACTGATTGCATTTATGCCCAAACCAGTATGTTTATATTTTTTCTTTGCTGTTTCTTTTTTCGCTTTACTCAAAACTGTTACTCCAACAATTTATCAATACTTTATATTTTAACCTTTACCGGTATGACCAAAACCACCTTCGGCACGCTCACTCTCGTCAAAGCTTTCAACAATATCAAACTTTGCCTGCACCACAGGTACAAACACGAGCTGCGCCATACGATCTGCAACATTAAGTGTAAAAGTATCTTGCCCCCTGTTCCAGACAGAAACAAATAGCTGCCCCTGATAATCCGAATCTATTAAACCGGTTAAGTTACCCAGTACAATGCCATGTTTATGACCTAAACCTGAGCGAGGTAATATGACCGCAGCCATGGCATTATCATCGATATGAATTGCGATACCGGTTGGCACTAAATGCGTTTCACCCGGTTTAATTTCTAGCGATGTATCAATACATGCTCTTAAATCTAAACCGGCTGATCCACTTGTTGCATATTCGGGTAAAGGAATTTCATTTCCAATACGCGGGTCTAAAATTTTAAGCTTGATGTTGTGCATTTAATTTCCACTATTAGTTTTTTAATGATATGACATTATTATGATTTTTATCGTTCACTTCATATAACGAGTAACGTTGTGCAATGAGCGCAATGAGTTGCCTTGCAATTTTTGCTTTACTGCCCAGCTCCAGTTTTAACGAGCCACCCTGCCAGTAAACACTCAGTTCATTATTATCGCTATTAAAAGTACCGGCTGTTTTGCTTGCCGTAGCACCAACTAAATTAGCCGCAATCATTTCAATATTTTTTTGCCTCAATTTATCCCGGGCATAGTTTTCTAAATCACGGGTTTCTGCAGCAAAACCGACACAAAATGTTTTTGCATTTTCCAATTTAACCATGGACAGAATGTCAGTATTTTTTTCCAGCTCTAGTGTTAAGCGCTCATCGTTCTTTTTAATTTTATCCTGCTTTACAATCACCGGACGATAATCAGCAACAGCCGCACTGGCAATAAAAATATCTGCAATGCTCATATTGTCTTTTACAGCCGCTTCCATATCTGCTGCACTTTCGACATTAATGCGCGTAACACGATCCGGAGCATCCAAATTTACCGGCCCGCTAACCAGAATAACTTTAGCGCCGGCTTCAACCGCCGCTTCAGCGATGGCATAACCCATTTTTCCAGAACTGTGGTTACTCAGGTAACGTACCGGATCTAATGCTTCACGCGTTGGCCCGGCGGTAATTAAAACCGTAAAACCGCTTAAACTTCCTATTGAGAATAATTCACTTAAACGAGAAATAATGACGTCGCTATCTACCATGCGACCTTCACCAATATCGCCGCAGGCTTGTTCGCCACTGTCCGGCCCGATAAACAAGACACCACGTTGCGCTAACAAGCGCACATTTTCCTGTGTCGCCTGATCGGCCCACATATTTTTATTCATTGCAGGTGCAATGGCTAACGGTACATCGGCAGCCAGACAAATTGCGTACAATAATTCATCGGCGCGACCTTGCGCTAAACCCGCAAGGCTATTCGCGCTGGCAGGTCCAATCAAAATAACATCAGCCCAACGCGCCAGTTCAATATGCCCCATGGCGGCTTCGGCTTCTTTATCGAGTAAATTTTCATGTACCGGAGAGCCGGACAGAGCCTGAAAAGTCAGGGGAGTGACAAAGGCTTTAGCGCCATCTGTCATGACCACACGAACTTCAGCACCGGCTTCCCGTAAACGGCGAATTAATTCGGCCGCCTTGTATGCCGCGATGCTTCCTGTCACGCCAAGAAGAACCCTTTTATTTGTTAAGTGTTGCATGGCTTTTAGTTTAACAGATAGTGAACATTCACACCGCACACTATATAATATTGTTTATAAATTTAACCATTTTTGACATGGAGGTCACAAATGCCGATTACCGACTGGCCAATAACAGAACGTCCACGCGAAAAATTACTCACCTTAGGCGCAAATTCATTATCGGATGCAGAGCTTCTCGCTATTTTCCTGCGCACAGGTATCAAGGGGAAAACAGCCGTTGATTTAGCGCGCGATATTATTTCTCATTTTGGTGGATTAAGAAATTTGCTGCTGGCAGATAAAACGGCCTTTTGCCAGTTTTCCGGTCTTGGCGAAGCTAAATTTGCCCAGCTTCAGGCTGTACTGGAGCTATCTCGCCGTCATCTAAAAGAAACGCTAAAACGGGGTGAATTCTTGCAAAATCCTCAGGCTACACAAAATTACCTGAGTGCCCGGCTTCGAGATTTGCCCTATGAGGTATTCGCCTGTTTATTTTTAGATAACCAGCACCGGGTAATAGAATTTGAAATTTTATTTCAGGGAACAATTAATGGAGCAAGCGTACACCCGCGAGAAGTGGTTAGAAAAACGCTGCAACACAACGCTGCAGCCCTTATTTTGGCACATAACCATCCGTCCGGCGTTGCTGAACCCAGCTCTGCTGACCGCCATATCACCAAACAGCTTAGTGAGGCACTGGGGTTAATTGATGTCAGAGTGCTGGATCATATTGTAGTGGGTGACGGGGAATGTGTGGCATTTTCGGAAAGAGGCTGGATTTAGCACAAGGATGTGCTTATGTCGCGAAGCCCAAGGAAGGGCTAGCGCGATGCAATACCTTTGGTGCATCATACAATGTGAAATAATTGGCCACCAGGACACTAAGTACACCAAGGAAAATCTTTAAGAAAGATGAACCACGGTGAATACGGAGGTAATAAAAATGACCACCCCGTGCGCGCCCGTATTCCCCTGTGGTAGATCCTTGAAAAGTTTTTTCTTGGTGTCCTTCGTGGCAAATCCAGTGAAATTTTACTTGTATCTTGGCGCTGATCTACGTAAAATCCCCGCTCTTTATCGCCGAGGCTATCAGATATTTCCTCGGCTAGGCTGAATTTACGAATTTTGGAGAAGTATCATGGCGAGAGTCTGTCAAGTAACTGGCAAGCGCCCAATGTCGGGAAACAATGTTTCTCATGCGAAAAACAGAACACGTCGTCGTTTTCTGCCGAACCTGCATTCGCACCGTTTTTGGGTAGAATCTGAGCAACGTTTTGTTCGTCTGCGTTTAACTTCTAAAGGCATGCGCATTATTGATAAAAAAGGCATTGATGTTGTATTAGCTGATATGCGTGCTCGCGGCGAAAAGGTATAAGGAATAAATTATGGCTAAGTCTGTATGTGAAAAAATCCGTTTAAACTCAAGTGCTGGTACTGGTCATTTCTACACGACTATGAAAAACAAGCGCAACATGCCTGAGAAAATGGAAATGAAAAAATATGATCCTGTTGTACGTCAGCACGTGATGTATAAAGAAGGAAAAATTAAGTAAATTTTACAAAATTTATTTAATTCATAAGAACCCGCATCTATGCGGGTTTTTTTTGCTTTAACAAAATATTCACATACAAATATCTCAAGTTTCCTCAGTTTGATCCGATAGATATAAACAGTATAACTTATTAGCCAATACCTCCTTACCCTAGTATAAGAGTCTGCTTAAATGGATGATATCTACATTGGTCGACAACCTATTTATGATGCAAAGCTAAATGTTGTCGCCTATGAATTATTATTTCGTTCTGGTCAGGTTAATCATGCGAATGTGATTGATGGAGATCGCGCAACAACAAATGTCATTGTAAATGCCATCACCGAAATCGGTATGGAGCAACTTGTTGGTTCACACCGTGCCTTTATTAATCTGACTCATAATCATATTCTGCAGATGGCCGACAACCCCATGCCGGAATTAAAAGATCGTTTAGTGCTGGAAGTACTCGAAGATGTTGAAGCGGAAAACAGTATTATTACTGCGGTCAGCAAACTGGCAAAAGAAGGCTTTACCATTGCTCTGGATGATTTTATTTATAGTGAGGAGCTACAACCTCTGGTTGATATCTCTGACATTATAAAAATTGACCTTATGGCGCTGAATGATGAAGAACTTGAATCACATGTTATAAAACTTGCTAACGGTAAGCGAAAAATGCTGGCCGAAAAGGTAGAAACTCAGGAAGAATTTGATCGCTGTAAAGAACTGGGGTTTGATTATTATCAGGGTTATTTTTTCAGTAAACCTCAAATTGTAAAAGGCCATAGTTTACCTGCCAATAAAATGGCCATTATAAAATTACTCAGTAAATTACAAGATAACGACAGCAGTACTGAAGAACTGGCACAAACGATCAGCCAGGATGTCACCATGTCAATTCGTGTTTTACGTTTCATTAATTCTGCTCAATTTGGTTTAAGCAAAGAAGTAGAATCCATCCAGCAAGCTATTATGATGATGGGAAGAACCACGATTCGCAATCTGGCTAATCTGGTAACGATGTCGCAAATTGAAGACAAACCCCATGAACTTTTAATCATTTCAATGATCCGCGCCAAAATGGCAGAAAATATTGCACAGATTGTCAATGCTGACAAAGAAATCTGCTTTACCACCGGTCTATTTTCAATTATTGATACATTAATGGATCAGGACATGACGTCTTTAATAGAAGATTTACCACTAGCTGAAAATATTAAAACAGCATTACTTCAACAAGAAGGCGAATTAGGAAAAATATTACGTTGTGTTTTAGCCTATGAAAGTGGAGATTGGAACAATGCGAACTACAATAAATTATCAACCGACGAAATTAGAGGTTGTTATTTAAATGCTTTAGAGTGGGCATCGGCCAGTGAATTTTTATTAAAGTAATATTTAAATTATGGAAAATATCTTTATAGGACGGCAACCTATTTACGATAAGCAACTAAATGTTTTTGCTTATGAACTACTTTCACGCAGTAACCCTAAACACAATGCCGCCTTTGTAGGCAAACACAACGCCAATCATGCAACGACGCTTGTCATGCTTAATGCCTTGACTGAAATGGGCCTGCATCAACTTGTTGGTCAACACCCTGCATTTATCAATCTCACTTATGATTTTTTAATTTCTGAAAACAAAATCCCTGATCTGCATACTCAGCTTGTTCTTGAAATTCTTGAGGATGTAGAAGTCACCGACGAACTTGTTCATTCTGTAAAAAAATTATCTGACAGTGGCTATATGATTGCATTGGATGATTTTATATATCATGAAAAAATGCTGCCTCTGGTTAAAATGGCTGACATTATAAAAATTGATATCCTTCAGCTTAATGAAAAAGATTTACGCGAGCATGTAAAACTATTACAGCCCTATAATGTTAAAATTCTGGCAGAAAAAGTAGAAACGCAGGAAGAATATGAACTTTGCAAGGAACTGGGGTTTGATTATTTTCAGGGTTATTTTTTCTGCAAACCAAAAATTATTGCAGGCCAACGGGCACCGGCAAACCGATTAACGATTATAAATCTGCTGGCACAATTACAAGACCCTAATGTTCAAATAGAAAAACTGGAAGAGTTAATCAGTCAGGACCTGGCATTATCATATCGGTTATTAAAATATATTAACTCTGCTGCTTTTGCTTTGCAGCGGGAAGTAGACTCTATTCACCATGCCATTGTAATGCTGGGATTAAATACTATTCGTAGTCTGGCAAATTTAATGCAGATGTCGAAGATTGATGATAAACCTCACGAGCTTCTTGTTATCGCAATTATCCGTGCACGTATGTGTGAGGAGTTAGGAGCCAACATTGATAAAAGTATGAAAGACAGCTATTTTACTGCCGGACTTTTTTCTGTCATTGACGCCTTAATAGATAGTTCTATGCAGGATGTTGTTGCACAACTTCCTCTTTCGGCCGAACTAAAAGATGCCTTGCTAGAACAAAAAGGAAGCATTGGCGAGTCATTAAAATGCTGCATTGCAATAGAACGCGCTGACTGGGAAAACGTGAAGTTTTCCAAGCTGGAACAAGCAACAATACAAAAAGCCTATTTTAATGCCATTATCTGGAGCAATCAGGCCATGCCTCTGGTTGCCGGTGAAAAATAAAATATTTTCAACGGCTTTTATTAAGAAGCAAACACAAACTTTTATCCACTTCGCATTCCCAGTCAGGGGCCATATAAGTTGTCGATACGGTTTCCGTAATTAATGCCGGACCAGAAATTTTTTCTCCGCAAGATAAATTATCACGGTGATATACCGGCACCGCCTTTTCTACCCCGACGATATTTGCAAAATGATGTTTGGCTTTACTGTTGTTAATTTCTGTTGGCAAATGAATTTTCTGTTGTTGACTCTTTAGAGATAATCTTAAATTGACCAGCTCAACTTCTAACGGCATATCATGTCCGTAGCGTTTTTTATGTAATGCCTGGAAATCATTCACAGCAGATTCAATATTCCGCCAAGCCACATTTAGAAAATAGGACTGCCCGAGATAACGACAATCTAAACTATATTCAGTAACAATATCTTTTTCTAAAATACCTTCCTGTTTTAAATCTGCTAATCCTTGCAGATACAGCAAGGAAAAACGTTGCTCTATTTCTTTACTGGTTAATTTTTTTAATAATTTATTAAATGTTTGAGATAATTGTCTGGCCCGCGGTGCAACTAACATTCCTAACGCTGACAACACACCGGCATAACGTGGCACCATCGCCTTTTTTATTGCCAGAGAATCGGCCAAAGCGCAAACATGCAAACCACCTGCACCGCCAAACGACACTAAACTTAAATCAGCAGGATCAATACCACGTTGAACCGACATGACACGTAATGCATGCGCCATGTGTTCGTTTGCAATACTAATAATACCGGCAGCCGCCTCTTCTATGGAAAGATCAAGTTGCTCTGCAACAGGCTTAACAGCATGACGTGCCGCAGCAAGGTCTAATTGCATGCCGCCGCCTAAAAAAGCATCTGCACGTAAGCGACCTAATATTAAATTAGCATCGGTCACTGTCGCGACTGTACCGCCATTGCCATAACATGCCGGTCCCGGATCAGCACCGGCAGACTCTGGCCCGACTTGCAATAAACCACCTGCATCAATACTCGCTATCGAACCACCGCCCGCACCAATGGTATGCATATCCACCATCGAAACAGCAACAGGGTAACCGGCAATCTCGCCTTCACTGGTCAGCTGCAACTCGCCATCAATCATGGCGACATCGGTTGAAGTGCCTCCCATATCAAAGGTGAGTAACTGTTTTTGCGAAGTAATATCACCCATAAACTTCGCAGCAGCTAACCCGCCCGCTGGCCCGGATAACAGCATATGCACCGCTTGCTGACCGGCAAACTCAGCCGCAATAGTGCCTCCTGCACTTTGCATAACGGCAATGCTTGTATCCGGTAATGCCTTTTGCAAACGATTTAAATAGTCCTGCACAAGCGGACCAACATAACTGTTTAACCAGGTCGCAATGCCCCGTTCATATTCTTTATATTCAGCTAATACTTCTGATGAGCGTGAGACAAACATCGACTTGGGAATCATATCTGCGATACGTTTCTCTGCTTGATCATCCAGATAAGAAAATAAAAGGTTAATGGCAACAGCGGCAGGTGATAATGCTTTTAGCTGTTGTTTAAGGTTATCAAGATGGCTGGAAGTCAAAGCCTCAATCACTTCTCCCTTTGCAGATAATCGCCCCCCCGTTTCAAGACAATATTCTTTTGCGACAGGTGGATTTATTTTTTTTGGCTGCAAGTTATAAAGCTCTTTACGTGTCTGGCGACCAATAGAAAGAACATCACCCAAACCAAAGTTTGTAATATAAGCCGTTGTCACACCTTTGCCTTCTAATAAGGCATTAGTGGCAACCGTTGAGCCATGCACAATCCTTAAATTATCCGTATCAAGTTGCAGGTCTTTTATACCCTGTAAAATAGCCTGTTCAGGTGCCTTGGGGGTTGATAACACTTTATGAGTCTTCAGCTGACCGTCTTTATAAACAATAAAGTCTGTAAATGTGCCGCCTGTGTCGATACCTAAAAGTGTCATAATTTTTTTAAATTAATGTTGATTTTTCTACATCGGTCATGCAACAGAGAAGCTCAAATCAAGACTCGCAGAACGACATCCCTGCCAGCTCGACTGCCGCGTCCATGCGGCAGACGGTCTAGATTTGAGCTTCTCTATTCCATGTCCTAAGTGGTTGTCTGATAATAATATTTTATACTATACAGCAATTATAAAATATTAATTTCCATCTGTGCATTGATCGCTTGCCACGCCCATTATGATGCTTATAATCATTGTACGAATTTTCGTTACCATTAGAATAATAGAACGAGAACAGAAGCAAGGATAGGGAATTGCTATACTCAAAATCAGACCGTCTGCCGCATGGACGCGGCAGTCGAGCAGCCATGGACGGCTTTCTTTTGCGAGTCTGAATTTGAGTATAGCTGTTCCCTTTCCGATGGATTCAATCATGCTCAACCGTAGAATTTAACTATATAAGTTTAAACATGAACAATAAAAATTTATTAAGCGTGAGACATCTAAGCCGGTATTACGGCTCACTCGCCGCAGTGAATAATATTAGTTTTCACCTTAACAAAGGTGAAGTACTCGGATTTCTTGGTCCTAACGGTGCAGGTAAATCTTCCACTATGCAGGTTATCACCGGTAATCTTGCCCCTTCAGCAGGGCAAATAAATATATGCGGTTTTGATTTACTTGACTCGGCTAAACAAGCCAAAGCCAATATAGGTTATTTACCCGAACAACCTCCACTTTATCGAGAGCTAAAGGTTGATGAATATTTGGCATTTTGTGCAAAGCTTAACCGTATAGAAAAATCTCGACAAAAAGCGGCAATAGAGCAGGCAAAAGAACGCTGTGGTTTAACCGAGGTCGGCAAACGATTAATTAATAATTTATCCAAAGGCTATCAGCAACGAGTGGGTATCGCACAGGCTATTATTCATAATCCGCCTATTGTCATATTAGATGAACCAACGGTTGGACTTGATCCTATTCAAATTCGTGAGATTCGTACATTAATTCGTGAACTTGCCAATAATCATGGTGTGATTTTATCCACGCATATATTACCCGAAGTTCAAATGACCTGTGATCGCGTGCAAATTATCAATCGTGGTCAACTCGTTTATTCAGATGATATTAATCATCTGCATCAGCGTATGCGATCAAACAGTATCATTATCGGTTTAAATAATGCGCCGGAAGTAGCCGAATTAAAAGCGTTAAAAGATATTGATGATATTGAAATCCTAACAAGCAGTCGTTTTCGCTTGTTACACTCCACTGAAAGTAACCCCGCAGAAAATATCGCACAAATTGCTGCCCGTGATAACTGGGGGCTTTATGAATTGCGTCCGGAACAGAAAACTCTGGAACAGGTATTTGTCGAACTCACTTCGGGTGAAGTCATCGCAGATGAAGCTGAACTCATGGAAGAAGAACAAAATAAAGGAGCTGCAGCATGATGATTTTCACATTAGCCCAGCGAGAGCTACGTAGTTTATTTCTTTCTCCATTAGCATGGGCAATATTAGCGATTGTACAATTTATTACCGCTTATTTATTTTTAAGCCAGCTACAGGAGTTTTTACTCATACAAAGTAAACTCGCCTCAATAGATAATGCACCGGGAGTGACTGAACTTGTTATTGCGCCGCTTTATGGCAGTGCAGCATTTATTATGATGCTGGTTACCCCTTTGCTCACCATGCGCCTAATCAGTGAAGAACGTCGTAACAAATCACTCGCACTATTACTCTCAGCCCCCGTTAGTATGACTGAAATTGTTATTGGAAAATATCTTGGTATGCTGGGTTTTGCAGCCATTATGATTTTTATGATGACCTTAATGCCGCTCTCGCTTTACTTTGCCGGGACATTAGACAGCGGTTTACTTTTCTCAATCGTTCTGGGTATAAGTCTTTTACTCGCCGCATTTATCTCAATTGGCCTTTATATGTCCAGCCTGACTGCACAACCTACCATTGCAGCAATGAGTACTTTTGGTATATTGCTCATGTTATGGATTATCGACTGGGCAGGAAGTAAGGCGGAAGAAACAGCCAGTGGTTTGCTTGAATACATATCGATGTTACGGCATTTTGAAGCTTTTACCAAAGGTCTCTTTAACAGCAGTGATTTTATTTATTACCTTTTATTTATTTCTCTTTTTCTCATACTCAGTATTCGACGATTAGATAATGATCGTATACAACGATAATAGTTAACAGCAAAACTTATGGAAATTAATCAATCAACTCGCAATCAACTACGCTTACAAAATATCGTTTTTATTGTTTTATTTTGTGTCGTTACCGGCCTGCTTGCATGGCTTTCAACACAATATAAATTTGAATCGGACTGGACTAACAATAATCGCAATACTTTATCTGATGCCAGCATTCAATTACTAAAACAGATACCTGCTCCAGTAAAAATAACCACTTTTATTCCTGACGGGAATTTATTATCCAATCGTCAGTATATAAAAGAATTGATAAAAAAATACCAAAAATATAAAAGTGACATTACTTTAGAAATCATCAACCCGGATACTGCACCGGATCTTGTTCGAAAGTTAAAAGTCACAAACTACGGTGAAGTCGTTGTAGAGTATGAAGGTCGCAATGAACATATTACTCAGCTAAAAGAGCAAAGCTTAACCAATACTTTACAACGTTTGCTACGTCAGGGAGAACGAAAATTATTATTTACCAGCGGCCATGGCGAAAGAAAACCGCACGGTCGAGCTAATTTTGACTGGAATACCTTTTCTGAAAAACTGAAAATAAAAGGCATTACAACAGAAATATTAAAACTCAACGAAACACCAAACATACCGGATGTGGCAGCCGTTGTGATTGCCAGTCCACAAGTTGATTTTTTACCCGGAGAGGTAAACATACTCGTAGATTACGTCAAAAAAGGCGGCAATCTAATCTGGGTACAGGAACCGGGCACCTCATTATATGGGCTGCGACCACTCGCAGATCTATTAGGAATTAATTTTTATCCCGGAACCATTGTTGATCCAACCGCGCAAATGATGAATGTTAAAGATCCGTCTTTTGCGCTTGTTACCAGTTATCCATCACATGCAATTAGCCGAAATTTTCAATATATGACTATTTTTCCTAAAGCCGTTGGCATCATTCATAACACTGTAAAAGAACAATGGCTTGCAACACCTTTTTTACAAACTGTTGCCCGTAGCTGGTCAGAAACCGGCGTACTAAAAGGTGCTGTTGATTATAATGCCGACAGTGACTTTGTTGGCCCTTTAACCATTGGTTTAGCTATTAAACGAAATACAAAGAATAAAAATTTAAGCGACAGACAAAAACAGCAACGACTTATCATTCTTGGAGATGGTGATTTTGTTTCCAATACCTACATCGGTAACCAGGGGAATATGAATATTGGTTACAATATTATTAACTGGATCAGTAATGATGACAGCTTTATTGATATACCCAGCTCTACCGCCGTCGATAGCCAAATTATAATAAGTGATCTACTTGGCGCTATTATAGGGCTGATATTTCTGGTTATCTTACCGCTTACCTTGCTTATCAGCGGTATGTTGATCTGGTACAAACGAAGAAATGCTTAACCTAAATCATGTTAAAACGAAACTTACTTAATATAAGCTTACTGGTTTTTATTATTGCCTTAGTCCTGCTTGTGGTTTACCAACCCGGCAAAGAAGAAGCTAAAACAATACCAAAATTAACCAGTCTTAAGCTTAATGATATTCACACTATAAAAATTATTCGAGCAAAGGCGAAAGCAGCAGAAAAAACACTCGAATTCAGGAAAATTAATAATAGTTGGGTAATGCTAAAGCCTTATAAACTACCTGCAAATAAATTTCGTATCGAATCAATATTAAAAATATTATCAACCCAATCATTATCACAAAATAATTTAGCAGATTTAAACAGAAAAACTTTTGGTCTGGCTAAACCCGTAGCAACGATAATTCTAAATAACAACACTACCATTAAACTCGGCCATAACAAATCATTAAAAAATTATCGATATGTTGAATTAAATTCGATATTACACATGATTATCGATACTTATTATTATCAGCTAACTGCAAAACCTGAAAGTTATATCAGTCATAAACTTATTCCGGAAAACAGTAAAATTATTAAATTAAGCTTGCCCAATATGGTGCTGGACAATACAACAGGTAAATGGAAAGTAACCCCGCCGCCTCAATCCGGTTCAGCCGATTCAATTACTCAATTAATTAATGAATGGAAATACAGTCAAGCCTACGACATCAGTATGGCAAATATTAAAAACAAACTGCAACCGGATGTTGCCATTGTGCTATCGGACAATAAAACGATTCACTTTAAAATGGAAAGCACAAAAAGAAAATTTAATTTAATTAACACTGACACTCATGTACGTTATATATTAGCCGCCGACAGAAAAAATAAACTTTTAAAATTGCTTGGCATCAACCAGTCAAATGAGTGATTTTTAAAATGCCCGAGCTGCCAGAAGTCGAAACCACCTGCAAAGGTATTGCGCCACATATTGAAAACAACACCATCACCAAAGTTATTGTTAGAAACCGTCATTTACGCTGGCCTATCCCAACTGGTTTAAATAAAAAACTGAGTGGTCAAAAAATTAACTCGGTGAGCAGGCGAGCAAAATATTTGTTAATCAACACTGACATTGGCACACTTATTATTCATTTAGGCATGTCCGGTAGTTTACGAATTTTACAGCTTGATGAAACAGCAGAAAAACATGATCATTTTGAATTACAATTTAAAGACGGTGTTTGCCTGCGGTTACGAGACCCGAGACGTTTTGGTTGTGTTTTATGGACAAAAGATGATCCGCTCGAACATAAACTACTTGTTAACCTTGGCCCTGAGCCCTTAGATAAAATATTTAATGCCGAGCTACTGTATGCGAAATCACGCAAACGCAAGACAACCATAAAACAATTTATAATGGATGCCAAAATTGTCGTTGGTGTTGGTAACATTTATGCCAGTGAGTCACTGTTTCTGGCCAAAATAAACCCCAAACGTCTGGCCGGAAAATTAACAAAAAAACAATCCATTGATTTAACCGCAGCAATAAAAAAAATACTGACAAAAGCCATTAAACAAGGTGGTACCACGCTAAAAGATTTCAGATCAAGTGACGGTAAACCCGGTTATTTTCAGCAAAAACTCAAGGTCTATGACCGAAACGGGGAATCCTGCATGAACTGTAAAAAACCGATTAAACAAATTACGTTAGGCCAGCGTTCAACTTTTTATTGTCCTAATTGTCAAAAATAAGATTAATTTCACGAAAAATCATCAGACACAAGTTATACTAAAAGCTCATTTATATTATCAGGAACCTCGACAATGAGAACACTACTATTTCTTTTAACCGTATCAATATTAACTATTTCATGTACAAAAACAGATGCAAAATCTTTAACCTTAAAATCTGAAGATGAAAAAACAGTTTATGCATTAGGTTTTAAATGGGGAGAACAATTAAAAGCATTAAGCATGAATGACCGTGAGCTGCAATCCCTAATCAAAGGTGTTTCGGCGGCTGTTAAAAATGGAAAACCTGAAGTAGATTTAACTACTTACGCAGCTAAAATTGGTATATTAGCTAAAGCACGCTCAGAATCTATTTCCATGCAAGAAATAGCAAAGGGTAAGAAATTTATTGCTGATTATCTTAAAAATAATAAGCAAGCAAAACAAACAACATCCGGTTTAGTTTATGAAATCATTAAAGCGGGAACCGGAAAAACACCTAAAGCAACCGATACTGTTGAAGTTCATTATCATGGAACATTAACCAACGGTGATGTTTTTGATTCTTCTGTTGTTAGAAAGCAAAAAATTAAATTCCCGCTTAACCGCGTTATTAAAGGCTGGACTGAAGGGCTACAGTTATTAAAAGAAGGCGGAAAAATAAAATTAATTATTCCATCTAAACTGGCATACGGCAATGCAGGTTCACCACCTAAGATTCCCGGCGGTGCAACATTAATTTTTGAAGTTGAGCTATTTAAGGTTAATCCATAATATAAAAAATATTATTACATTAACTCTGGCTACGAAACAGGGGTATTAAATTCAAGGCTCGCAATACACTGCCATCCTTGATTTTACTACCCCTATTTCATCTCCTCTCTATGAAATTTATCCAGACTTATTTTTTTGATAACTTATACATAAACCAGAATCAGAACAAAAAATTTATTAATTATTTCAATCTCAAATTATTTAACATCCGCTAACCCTTCACCACGAGCATCACTCGCCGCGGTCACTTTATTTTCTTTCTTATCCCAGATAACCACCTGCATATTGCCAAAAGTATTTTGTAACGGCTTAAAGTGGTGCCCTAGTTCTTTTAAAGTCTTTAATGTTTTTTCTGAAAAGGTAGCCGGTTCATACTGAATAACATCCGGTAAATACTGATGATGATAGCGCGGCAAGTTAACAACTTCAGCTGCAGTTTTACCTTCGATAGTCGCAAGAATACCATGCAAGACCATGGTAATAATTCTGCTACCACCGGGCGTTCCGATAATCACCATCTTGTTTTTGCTTTCAATAAAAGTGGGGCTCATGCTTGATAGCATACGTTTGCCCGCTTCAATCGCATTTGCTTCTGCTCCCACTAGCCCGTAGACATTAGGTACGCCCGGCTTTGCAGAAAAATCATCCATCTCATCATTTAATAATACACCAGTGCCTGTCGCGACAAAGCCTGAGCCAAAAGGATAATTAACTGACAAGGTCGCAGAGACCCGATTACCATGCTTGTCTAAAATCGAAAAATGCGTGGTATGATTGCCACCCGACGTATCTGCAACACCTTTTAAACGGCTACTCGGTGTCGCTTTCTCAAAATCAATTTTTTGCTGTAGTGATTTAGCATATTTTTTGCTGATAAGTTTTTCTACCGGCACGTTTACGAAATCAGCGTCGCCTAAAAACTCGGCACGATCACGATATGTTCTGCGCATAGCTTCAACAATCACATGAATACGATTTGGATCTGAAAGTTGCTCCAGTTTATAGTGCGATAAAATATTCAGCATTTCAGCCAAGGCAACACCACCGGATGAAGGTGGCGAGACGGATGTTAATTTATACCCTTTGTAATCAATAACAACCGGTAAGCGTTCTTTGACTTTATAATTTTTTAAATCCTTTAAACGCCATATACCACCTGCATTATTATTACTCCGCACCAGATTTTCAGCTACCTTACCGGCATAAAAACCTTTATGCCCCTCACGTGCTATTTTTTTAAGTGTGGCAGCTAATTCAGTTTGCCTAATCACATAACCTAAAGGAGGAACCTGATTATCTTTTAAAAAAATGTCAGCTGTGCTTTTAAATTTCTGTAATGTCTTTAAGCGAAAGCCCGCCATACGACGATAAAACTCTGTTACAACAAATCCTTTTTCTGCCGCACGAATTGCTGGAGCTAAAGATTCCTTTAAGGAAAGTCGCCCGTAATGTTTTGCAATATGAACCAATGCCGCCGGTTCACCGGGTATACCGGCTGCTAATGCACCATCAACAGATAACCCGGCAATAACATTTCCTTTTTTATCCAGATACATATTTCGTGTTGCACTTAAGGGGGCAACCTCGCGACCATCAACCATGATGGTTTTATTTTTTTTCTGATTATGTAACAACCAAAAACCACCACCACCGATACCTGAGCTGTAAGGTTCCACAACTGCAAGTGTGGCACTCACTGCAATAGCAGCATCAAAGGCATTACCGCCTTTTGCTAAAATTTCAAAACCTGCTTTTGTTGCAACAGGGTGAGCCGAAGCAATAGCAGCTTGAGAAGGCTTTAAACGGCTATCAGCAAATAATGGAGTGGAGAATATGATAACAACAAAGATAATGCCGAGCTTTTGCATAACTGATTTCCCCAGTTGGAAGAAGTCCAATACTAAACAATTTATGATTGATATAAAAATTTTCCAATAAAAAAGCCTCTTAAAGAGGCTTTAGATGACATTTATTATTCAGCAACAATCTTTTCATATTTTAGCTGCAATTCTTCTTTTGATTCGGTGTGTTCCGGATCAACCAAAATACAATCCACCGGACAGACTTCTATACAGGTAGGCTCATCAAAATGCCCTACACACTCAGTGCATAAATTAGGATCAATTTCATAGATTTCATCACCTTGCGAGATAGCACCATTTGGGCACTCAGGCTCACAAACATCACAATTTATACATTCATCATTAATCAGGAGAGACATAGAAAACTCCGTTACCGGCTAGCGTAAAAAGATGCGTATATTAGCGTATTCTGTTATTTAATGCAGCAGCGACTTGTCGATGGACAAAAGGACTAACATCTCCGCCTAAAACCGCTATTTCTCGCACCAAACTTGAAGAAATATAGCTATATTGCTCTGCCGGAGTTAAAAATAACGTTTCAATCTTTTCATCTAAATGCCGATTCATGCTGGCAAGCTGAAATTCGTACTCAAAATCCGACACTGCGCGTAAGCCACGCAAAATGACCTGAGCATGCTGCGCCTGCACAAAATTAACTAAAAGCCCGTCAAACTGAATCACCTCAACATTGGGAATTTCTGCCAAAACCTCTTTAGCTAGAGATACCCGTTCATCGGCAGCAAAAAAGGGCTGCTTGGCCGCACTTTGGCCTCCAGCGGCGACCGCCAGAATAACACGATCAAATATACGTGAGGCACGCTGCACTAAATCGCTATGCCCATTGGTAATGGGATCAAATGTGCCGGGATAGATTGCGGTTATTTTCACTGCTAGCGCCTTTTTAAAATTCATTTAATGTGACATATTTTAGCGTATTGTTTCGCTAAATTTGTACTTTGTGTGTCTATTTTTAATGGTTTTGATATACAAATAATATTATGTATCTGATGTGACACGCAAATTCTGGCTTTTGTGGATTTATATTCGCATTGCGTCGGCTTAAAAGCCGATCTAAAAAAAGACGGTTTAAGAAGTTTTATGTAGGTTGGCCTTCAGGCCAACGCAAAAGTCGAAAGAAGCCAAAAGATTTTCGTTTTTAAATTAGTTTAGAAAAAATCTAACTTCGCTGGAACAAAAAATAATTCACTTCACCAGCAGTTTTTTCTTTTAATAATTGCCAATTCTCAGGCAGCTCGGGTAACGACTGACGTTTTTCTATCTCAAGATACAACATCGCATTATCGGCAAGCCAATTATTGTCTTCCAGTAACGGAACAACCTTTTGCATAAAGTCCAGATGATATGGAGGGTCAAGAAAAACAAGATCATATTGTTCTGCCTGTCCCTGCAAATATTTCACACCATCGAGCTGTAAAACCTGCGCTTTATTATTGCAGTTCAATAAATCTAAATGCGCACGTAGTGACTGGGTAACTTTTTTATGACTATCAACAAAAGTAGTAAACGCAGCACCTCGTGATAAAGCTTCTAAACCTAGCGCACCGCTACCGGCAAATAAATCAAGACAACGGGCTCCGTGAATCATAGGCGCTAACCAGTTAAATACGGTTTCACGAACGCGATCCGGTGTTGGCCGGAGATTTGGCGCATCCGGAAAACGCAACTTGCGACCACGCCATTCACCGCCAATAATACGAAGTTGATTTGACCCCTTCGCCATTATTTTTCTTTTTTGCCGACAGTAACTGTAAACATTTTATCCGGATGAATGCGGCGTTTCAGTGCATCCTTAATATCTGCAATGCTGACTGCTTCAATTTTTTTATTAAAGTCTTTTAAATAACTCAAGGGCAAATGATAAAAACCAATCACTCCTAAATAGTTAGAAATGTCACTGTTACTATCAATACGCAAAGGGAAACCGCCGGTGATATTTTTCTTTGAGTGGTTTAACTCTTTTTCAGTCGGACCATTTTTAATATATTCATTCAGAGTTTCTTTTAAAACCTTCATTGCTTCATCCGTTTGTTTATTACCGGTTTGCATCCCTATGGTAAAAGGCCCACGTTTTAACATAGGCGCAAAATAACTATAGCTGCTATAGGCCAACCCGCGTTTTTCACGAATTTCTTGCATAATACGTGAACCAAAACCACTACCGCCTAAAATATGGTTTGCTACATAAAGCGTAAAATAATCTTTATCTTTACGATCTATTCCCGGCTGCCCCATAAGAATATGTGTTTGTGTCGACGGGAACTCATGATGAAGAACAGCACTAGTTTTAAGATCATCAACATTCGGGATTGCTTCTGCTTTCGTACCAACCGGTAACTGCCCTACAATTTGTTCTGCCAGTGATTCTGCCTTAGCTTTATCAACATCGCCTACAATTGTTACTAAAGCATTTCTTGCAACATAATATTTTTTATAAAAGTTAAGCAAATCATTTCGAGTTAATTTTTTAACACTCTCTTGGGTACCAATACTCGGCATAGCATAAGGATGGTTTGCAAAAACGCCTTTATAAAAAAGCTCACTTGCGATTGCCGATGGTGATTGCTTGCGCGCTTCAAAGCTAATCAAACGTTGTTTACGTACACGTTCCAGCTCTTTCTCATCAAACGTTGGCTGATTAATAATAGCCTGCATTGTTATTATCGCTTTATTTAACCACTTCTCATCCGTTAAGGTGCGCAAACTTATTTCAGCATTATCTTTAGAGGCACCTGTACCAAAGCGGGCACCAATGCTATCAAATCTTTCTGCAACATCATCAACTGACAATATTGTTTCACCCAGCTTCGCACCATGACTCAATAACGAACTGGTTAAACTTGCAACTCCCGGCTGCGCATAGTCATGAACACTACCGGCGTCAAAAATGGCTTGTATATCCAGCATGGGCAGTTCCGGCGCATAAACGTACAAAACTCTTATGCCATTTTTTGTTTCCCATTCCTGAATATCAACCGCCTTATCAGCCGAGGCAGACCCTGAGTCTTTTGATGCTGTATCGGGCAAAAGAACAAATACAAGTGTAACGATAATTATCGTCGCATAAATAATTAATGCTTTTTTATTCATTGGTAACATTTTAATACTCTTCTTTTATGTTTGATTGTATTGATAACCTAGTGGTGAGTCATGGACTTTACGCGATGTTTTTTTGCACTCAATGGCTGCGGCTCCAGCACAGCGACCGTTAAGGTATCTTTTACTAAATATTTTTTCGCCACTTGCTGAATTTGTTCGGCAGTGACCTGTCGCACACGTTTTGTGTATTCATCATTTAAATGCCAGTCAAGACCAACTGTTTCCAGCATTCCAATCTGCATTGCCTGATAAAAAACAGAATCTTTTTCATAAACCTTATTTGCAATCGTTTGTGCCTTGATTCTTTCAAGTTCCTTTGTGCTAACTAACTCAGTTTTTATTTTTTTAATTTCTTTATTAATAGCCGCCTCAAGTTGCGCAACGCTATAACCTGCTGCCGGGGTTGCATCTATGGAAAATAATTCATCGAGTCTGGAAAATATCCCGTAACCTGTATCTGCACTAACGGCAATTTGTTGCTTGCGCACCAGTGATTTTGAAAAACGCGAACTGCTGCCGCCGCTTAAAACATAGGCTAATACATCCAGTGCATACGGTTCCCAATCTTCTTTTGCTGTTTTATAAGACGGTACCTTATACCCCATAATTAAATATGGTAAACGCGCCGGTGCTTTTACGATTATGCGTCGTTCACCTTTTTGTTCTGCGTCTAATCGCGGTTTTGTTGGTGCAATATCAGAAGGCTTAAGTTGAGCAAAATATTTTTTCGCCAGCTCAAAAACCGCCTGACCATTCACATCCCCCACCACAACTAATGTTGCATTATTCGGTGCATAGAATTTTTTATACCACTGTCTTAAATCAGACACTTGCAGATTTTCTAAATCATTCATCCAGCCAATGACTGGTTGGTGATAAGGGTTATTGATATAAGCTGTGGCATTAAATTGTTCGGAGGTCAAAGCGGTTGCTTTATCTTCTGTGCGCATACGGCGTTCTTCAATAACAACCGCCAGCTCTTTTTTAAACTCTTCTTCCGGTAATGTCAGATTTCGCATGCGGTCGGCTTCCATTTCAAAACTGACTTTTAAACGACTTTTTTCTAACTGCTGGAAATAAGCGGTATAGTCTTTGCCGGTAAAAGCATTTTCCCGACCGCCATTTTCCGCAATAATCCGTGAAAACTCACCGGCCGGATATTTTTTGCTTCCTTTAAACATCATATGTTCCAAAACATGTGAAACACCGGTGATTCCACTATGTTCGTAACTGCCACCAACCTTATACCAGATTTGAGAAACAACAATCGGCGCACGATGATCTTCTTTGACCAGCACTTTTAAGCCGTTTGCCATTTTAAATTCCTGAACCTCCGAGGCATATGCCCCGCTCCCCGCTAAAACATTTGCCAGTAATAATGTAACAACGCCCAATAACTGTATTCTCATATAACCTGTACCCTTATATTATGCTCACGGCTTACCACTTATGTTTAATATGATAGAATAGCCTTTTATTTAACCTATTTCATATCAATTTCTACGACCGGTAAATTAATGTTTAGTTTCCGTAAATCAAATAAATCCAAATCGCCTACACCTAAAGCCGAAGAAAATTCAAACGATGTGCAGGCACAATCTGCTGGTCTCTTTACAAAACTGAAACAGGGCCTCAGCCGTACACGCCATGGCTTAACCGATGGCCTGGCAAATGTCGTACTTGGTGCAAAAACCATTGACGATGATTTAATGGAGCAAATTGAAGATATTCTGATTACTGCTGATTTGGGCATGGAAGCAACCACACGAATTAGCCAGAATCTGCTGCAAAAAGTATCGCGCAATGAATTAAAAAATCCTGACGCTTTATTTGCCGCATTACACGATGAAATGCAAAATATCCTTGCGCCAAGCGAACAACCCTTAATTATTCCGAAACAAGACAGTCCTTTTGTAATTCTCATGATTGGTATTAATGGCGCAGGTAAAACAACAACCATTGGTAAATTAGCAAAGCGTCTGCAAAATGAAGGAAAGTCTGTCATGTTAGCGGCAGGCGATACCTTTCGTGCTGCAGCGGTAGAGCAACTTCAGGTTTGGGGCGAACGTAATAACATCCCTGTCGTCGCCCAGCATGATGGTGCCGACAGTGCTTCGGTCATTTACGACGCTCTGGAATCTGCCAAGTCAAAAAAAATTGACGTACTCATTGCAGACACCGCAGGGCGGCTACACACCCAAACCAATTTGATGGAAGAGCTGAAAAAAGTAAAACGGGTTATGGGGAAAATTGATCCCGACGCACCACATGAAGTGATGTTAGTCCTCGACTCAGGCACCGGACAAAATGCCTTAAACCAGGCAGAGCAGTTTAATCAGGCCATGCAACTCACCGGTATCACACTGACAAAACTCGATGGCACGGCAAAAGGCGGGGTTATTTTTGCTATTGCACATAAACTCGGTTTACCTATTCGCTTTATAGGCGTAGGCGAAGCGATTGAAGACTTACGAACTTTTGAAGCAAAAGATTTTGTTGATGCCTTGTTTGATAAAAATGAATGAAGTTAAGTGAATATCACTGTGTTCTTTGCCCTGCCTATGGTAAAAATAGGATCTAAAAATAATTAAATAAAAAACCTTATGATTCGTTTCGTTAATGCCAGTAAACGCTATAGCAGCGGCTTTGATGCTCTTCAAAATGTGAATTTTTATATGGCACCAGGGGAAATGGCTTTTTTAACCGGACATTCTGGCGCGGGTAAAAGCTCGCTATTAAAACTGATCGCTCTGCTAGAACGTTCGAGTCGTGGTCAGGTGATTGTCAACAACCAGAACCTGACTAAAGTTCCTCGCCGTCGTATTCCTTATTTTCGCCGTGATATTGGTATTATATTTCAGGATCATCAGCTGCTTTTTGATCGTACTGTTTTTGACAACGTCGCTTTACCGCTTATTATTGCCGGTTATTCTCGTCATGATATTGCCAAGCGGGTTCGTGCCGCACTGGATAAAGTGGGTTTATTAGGTAAAGAAAAAAAATATCCCATCACCCTCTCTGGCGGTGAGCAACAGCGAGTGGGAATTGCCCGTGCTGTCGTCAACAAACCGCCGCTTATTCTTGCAGATGAACCTACCGGTAATCTCGATCCCGAACTTTCAGCTGAAATTATGGGGTTATTTCAGGACTTTAGCGATGTCGGTGTTACTGTTTTAGTTGCCACGCATGATATTGCCTTAATCTCTCAACTCTCTTATCGCACGTTAACACTTAAAGAAGGCAAGCTGGTTAACGATACCCAACCTGCTCATGAATAACGTAGCCTTATGAATAGTACATCACGACAACGCAACTCCCAGCACCGTCCTAATATTGTGACGTTATTGCAATCGTATTTTATTCGCCATGTTCAGGTATTTTTTTACAGTCTCGGTCAGTTAAGCCGTACCCCGGTCTCGACTTTAATGACCTGTATGGTGATCGGTATCGCACTAGCACTTCCGACAGGACTGCACACATTACTAAAAAGTGTACAGCAACTCAGTGGTGGCTGGGAAAGTACTGCGCAAATTTCTGTTTTTCTGAAAAAAAACATTACTGCCTCACAGGCAAAAAAATTAAAACAGGATATTCAACACTGGCCGGATATTCTTTCGGTACATTACATTAGCCGTGAACAGGCATTAAAAGAATTTCAGCAACTCTCCGGTTTTGGTAATGCTTTAAAAGCCTTAAATAGTAATCCCTTACCCTCGGTTTTAATTATTAAGCCCCGCTTGTCCAAAACAAATGAACAGGCCACACAGAAATTATTAAATAAACTAATTAATTTAAAACAAACGGATAAAGCACAACTCGACATGCAATGGGTAAGACGACTGTATGCCATTATGAATATTGTTGAACGAGGTGTACTTATTCTTGGGTTACTACTTGCTCTGGCCGTTTTACTCGTTGTCGGTAATACCATTCGTCTGGCGATTCAAAATCGGCGTAAAGAGATTGTTGTAATGAAACTGATTGGTGGCACCGATGCTTTTATTCGCCGTCCTTTTCTCTATACCGGTTTTTGGTATGGGCTGTTCGGTGGAATAATTGCCTGGTTACTGGTTAGTTTCACCCTACTCAGTATTAGTGGTCCTGTCGAAAAACTCACTACCTTATATCAAAATCAGTTTGAACTAAGCAGTATGTCTTTTTTAACTACAGTTACCCTGCTTGGCTTAAGTATTTTACTGGGTTTATTTGGCTCATGGTTTGCAGTCGGACGTCATCTACGCGAGATTGAACCCCGCTAATCCTATGTTACCTACTCTGGTATTTAAGGATTTATTCTCAAATAACTAAACAAATTCCCTATTTTACCGATATAGTTATTACTCCTTTTCATGACATAATTAGCAGCATGACTGAAAACATAACCCGCATATTAATTGTTGATGGCTCAACCGTATCACGACAGATCCTGTCTCGAATTTTACAAGACGAAATACCTCTAATTGAAGTCGAAAGCTGCAAAACAGGTGAAGAAGCGGCTCAGATACTTAAAGAAAAAACCTTTGATTTAATTACAACGGCCCTAATGCTACCCGATATGGATGGGCTAGCACTATGTCGAAATATTCGGAATGCTCAAACCCAAAAATATACTCCGGTTATTGTCGTTTCCGGTGATGCCGACGAGCGTTTGCTGCAAGAAGGCTTTAAAGCCGGTGTCACCGATTATTTTGACAAATCTAATGGCTACAAAGCCTTTGGGGATTTCATCAAGTCCTTTATTCAGCGAAATTCAAGCTTAGTGGGGCATGTATTATTTATTGAAGACAGTAAAACAGCCGCAGCGGTGATCTGCAAAATTTTAGAAAAACATGGTCTGAAAGTCACCCATACCGATTCTGCTGAATTAGCCATGGATCTGCTTAATCAACAACGTGCTGGTGAACAAACCAAAGAACCCTTTGATCTTGTTATCACCGATTTTTATTTAAAAGGTGAACTCACTGGCGGTGATTTACTCTATGCCATAAGAACCCGTTTTCATTACTCACAGCAAGAACTGCCTGTGCTAGTCATTACGGGTAATGATGATCAAAAAACACAGGTCGAAGTTTTCCACGCCGGCGGAAACGATTTTGTCTCCAAGCCTATTTTAGAAGAAGTGATTATGGCGCGGATTCGGCTACTTTTACTCATTCGCCACCAGTTTGAAGCCTTAAAACAGCAGGCTGAAAATATGCGCTGGATCGCTGCTACAGATAGCCTGACCGGCGCCCGAAGCAAACGCTATCTTGTTGATAATGGTGAAGATTTTATTCAAAACACCGCTAATCAAACCGTATGGGCCATGCTTATTGATATCGATTTGTTCAAGAACATCAATGACACACTGGGACATATTACCGGCGATCATGTCCTAGCAGAGCTTGGCAGCAAATTAAATCAGGCTTTTCCAGAGGACATGGTGGTGCGATTTGGTGGTGAAGAGTTCTCGGTATTAATGAAAAATAGAACACCGGCAGAAGCCTTGAAGGCAGCAGAAACGCTGCGCAGAGATGTGGAAAAACTCAAACCTGCTGACGTCGATATCACCATTAGTATCGGTCTTGCCAGCATGCAGGAGTTTCCGGAGAGTAATCTCACTCAAATTCTGGCTCTTGCAGATAAAGCTCTATATTTTTCTAAAGAATCTGGCCGAAATCGCGTTTCCTACAATCAGGAAGACGGTATAAAACTCTCTCCATTACATGGAAATTAAACCTAATACCCTTACAAAAAATATATTAACCCAATAAAATCAATAATTTACATCTTTTAACAAATTGAACTTAATTCACTATTGGCACTCTAACTCCACGAGTGCTAATATTGGTTAGTGCTAATATTGATTCATAAAAAACCAAGGGGTTAGACATGAGCAAAAGCCTTCAATTACAGTTTGCAGTACCATCAGGTAGCCTTGAGTCTTATTTACAGGCTGCGCGTGAAATACCGATTCTTTCGGCTGAAGAAGAGCGCGAACTCGCTGTACAGTTACAAGAACACGGTGATTTAGAAGCCGCTCAGAAACTTGTTTTATCGCACCTTCGATTTGTTGCACATGTAGCTCGAAGCTACAGTGGCTATGGCCTTGCATTAGCTGATTTAGTTCAGGAGGGCAATATCGGCTTAATGAAAGCAGTAAAACGCTTCGATCCGACTGTTGGTGTCCGCCTGATTTCATTTGCAGTTTACTGGATTCGTGCTGAAATCCATGAGTTCATTTTACGCAACTGGCGTATTGTTAAAGTAGCGACGACAAAAGCACAGCGAAAATTATTTTTTAACTTACGCAGCAAAAAGAAACAGCTTGGCTGGTTTAATAATGATGAAGTCGGTGCCGTTGCTGATGATCTGGGTGTGAAGCGCGCTGAAGTATTAGAAATGGAAAAACGCTTAAGCGGGTTAGATATTGGTTTTGATGGTCCTGATGACAATGATGAAAACATTGCCCCAGCACCAGCAAACTATCTTGAAGACAACAGTCTTGAGCCAGCCCGTTTAATTGAGCAATCAGACTGGTCTGAAAATCAGGAAACACGTTTATATTCTGCATTGAAAGATCTGGATGAAAGAAGCCGTGATATTCTGCAACAACGCTGGTTAAGTGACAATAAATCAACCTTACATCAACTTGCAGATCAATATGGCGTTTCAGCAGAGCGAATTCGACAGCTTGAAAACAATGCCATTAAGAAGCTGAAAAATGTGATCGGTGAAGCCGCGTAACAATTTTATAAGCTTTAACTAAAAGCCTCTTTATTATAAAGAGGCTTTTTTTTATCTAAAAAATATTTCCACCGGCAACATAACCGTGACTCCACCCCTGTTGATACGATATACTTTTTCTTAAATTAATAATGGCTGAAAACATCGATGACACATACAAAATTATTAGTACTAATGACATTTTTACTTTCTCTTGTCTCTTTTTCCGCAAATAGCGAAGAAGGTGTCTGGCAAGATATTAAACATGATTACGCAGAATTTTATTCGACAGATCGTTTCATTCGCATGGGAATCGTCTTTGCTGGTGGCGCGATAATGGCAAATACTGATATTGATCAGAAATTTCAGGATCAAAATAGGGGTAAAATATTTTCCGTTGATGATTCTTATAATTTCAAACAATTGGGTGAAGGAAAATATCTTATTTCTCTTTCTCTCATATCAGCAGGAATTAGCAGTTATTTAAGTGACGGTAAGGAATTAAGCGGTATCGGAAAATGGGGAGAACGTACCGCACGCGCTTATTTTGTCGGGGGCCCTACAGTATTATTCACGCAAATGCTGACAGGAGCATCACGCCCAAGTGAAGATAAAAAAATATCAGACTGGAAACCATTTAATGATACCAATGGCGTAAGTGGCCATGCTTTTATCGGTTCAGTGCCTTTTATTACTATTGCATATATGAATAAAGACAATGCATTTATTAAATACAGCGCATATTTAGCATCAACTTTAGCTGCAGCAACTCGCGTTAATGATAACCAACATTATTTATCACAAGTGATTTTAGGCTGGTACCTTGGCTGGGAAGCGGTAGATTCTGTTTATACGGTTGATTCTAAAAAGGCTAAACGTCTTGCTGTTCGCCCGCTTATCGGAAATGATACTTATGGTATACAAGTTAGTATGCGTTGGTAATTAATTATCAAATAATTCCTGGATTCTCTTTAATAATACATTTGTTTGAAATGGCTTAAGAATTAAATTTTGATGTAAACTTTTATTATTAATACCATGGTGGTATTCATCCGTAAAACCACTCACCATTTGTATTTTTGTCTCCGGATATTTTTTTTGTATCATTTCTGCAAGCTGGTAGCCATCTACCTCAGGCATAATCACATCTGAAATAACCAAATCTATCGACTCTGTCGATAGAATTTTTAATGCCTGCTTAGCATTTTCAGCACAAAAAATCTTATAACCATACTGATTAAGAACGGTATATAGTAAATCAAGCAGGCTTTTTTCATCATCAACAAGCAATATTGATTCACTACTGGTAATTTTTATCTCTTTTTCATTATTTTCTATTTGCTTCTTTTCATGATCAGAAGAGTTTTTGGGAAAGAACAAATTAAACTCTGTTCCAACACCAATCTCGGATTCTAATTTTATAAAGCCACCACTACGTTCAATAAAACCATATACCTGACTTAAACCTAAGCCTGTACCAGACTGACCTTTAGTTGTAAAAAAAGGATCAAAAACTTTCTCTTGTATCTCTTTTGTCATCCCTGTTCCCGTATCAGTAATCTTTAATAAAACAAAATCACCTTCATCAAGATGAGTATTACGGGTTTGTATAGTTAACGCTCCACCATCAGGCATAGCATGCATTGCGTTAATGCATAAATTCATAATTGCATTTTCTATATCACTATTATCAACAAGTACACCCCATAAATTTTCCTCCATATCAAAATCTAACTTAATTCGGGCAGTAAGTGTTTTCTCAAGCATATTCCTTTCACTATCTAACACATCGTTGATATTAAGAATTTCTGCACCTGATTTTTCATGTCTGGAAAAACTAAGCAGCTTGCTTGTTAATGCTGCTCCCCGATTAGCTGCATCATAAATTGCAGTGGTGAAATTAAGTAGTTTAGGCTGATCGGTTAATTTATCATGTAATAATTCTGAATATCCTAAAATAACACCCAACATATTATTATAATCATGAGCTATTCCGCCCGTCAGTTTTCCCATCGCATCCATTTTTTGGCTACGGTTTAAAGCATATTCAGCTTCTTTACGTTCTGTAATATCGGTAATTGTACCGACATAACCAATTATTTTTCCATCTGAGCCTTTCTCGGCTACAGCCTGACCAAGAACCCATTTAACCCCTTTATTATTTTTAAAACGATATTCCAGTTTAAACTCATCTCCGATCTGAGATGACCGGTTCCATTCCGAAAATACTTTTTCTTTATCATCAGAATATATTGCTTCCACCCATCCATCACCCAAGGCTTCAGCTAGAGATAATCCTGAAATTTCTATCCACTTTTCATTAACATACAAACATTTTCCATTCTCATCCGTATAAAATAAACCGACAGGTGAGGCCTTGGCTAAAATCCGGTATTTTTTTTCATTTTCTTTTGCCAGTTTTCGCAATTCATACTGCTCGGTGACATCATTGAAAACCAGCACCATGCCCAAGATCTTTCCGCTTTCATCTTTAATTGGCGCAGCCGAATCTGAGATTTGATATTTCTCACCATTTTTTGACAACAAAGTTGTATGATTACTGAGATGTACTATATCGCCACTTTTAATGACAATATCGATCGGGTTTTCAATTTTTTTACCTGTATCGGCATTTAAAATTGAAAATACCCTTTCAACAGATTCTCCTTTAGCATCTTTCTCCTTCCAGCCGGTTAAGCTTTCTGCAACCGGATTCATCCGGGTAACATTACCATTTCTATCTGTTGTTATAACAGCATCACCAATACTATTTAAAGTTTGTGACAAATGCTGTTTTTGTTTGTTTATTTCCTCAAACTGCTGTTCTAACCTTTCTTTCATATCATTGATTGTCGTAACAAGATGGTCCAGCTCATCTCTTTTATTTAAATCACGATTAAGGAAAAGTTTTTTTGTTTCAGCTGGGGAATAATCACTTAGTAAATAATTAGATATATCCGTTAAATGCCGAGTAACCAACTTATAAAAAATAAAAATTATGAAAACAGCAACAAAAAACGTTTTAACTAAATTTGTTAAAATAATCAGAAAAGCACGCTCAAAAACATGCTGATATACATCGTCTAAGGTTGCAACAATAGTAATCTCACCAACATTATTTATTTTATTGTTGGCATTATAGTAAAGCGGGTATGTCTTTTTAATAATATTACTCTTGGTTTTCTTACCCACAGACATAATAACTTCGCGCCCTTCAGACACTTCTACATAACGAAGCGAAGGTAACTCCAGTAAATTATCCAAAGCCTTTTTAAGCTCGGCATCATCAAGAACCCACACTCGGGATGCAATATTCGAAAGCTGAGTTTTTTCTATTTGCTGGATGGTATTATATACATCGCTTTTTTCCCTGTTGTATTCTGAGTATATTTGCAAGCCTGAAGTAAATACTGAAAGAAAAGTACTGGCTAAAATAACATAAATACCAATCCGGCGAGCCAGACGACTATTTAACGTACTAAATAATGATTGCACTTCTAAGGTTCTCTTAATTCTTAATTTAAGTATTGATTGAAGATTTTTTTATAACTGCCATCTTTTTTCATTTTAGATAATTCATATGATAATTTTGGTATTATATCAGCATGTTTTTTATGCAAATAGATATACATGTCTTTAGAAGCTAAAGCAGGACGACGTATTTTTATATTTTTCAACTTCATCTTATTTAACACATAGCGCCCACCCCAGTGTTCATAAATAATATAATCTGTTCTGTTTTTTTTCAGCAATATGAAAAGCTGCTTAGAATTTCGTGTTTTAGTGACATATGCAGAAGCCGGGATGTTTTTTTCTAAAATTTTCCAACCATTAATAAATGCCACATTTTTATTTTTAAGACTCTGCCATCCATTACCAAGATCAATATTTTTTTTAGAGAAAACCATAAAATCCCAACTCATTATTTTCTCGGGGACACGAAGTAAATTTGTATAGACCTTATCAATACCTCTTACCCGGCTCATTTCTCCGTCTATCAGGCCATTATTTGCTGAATACAACCCTCTTTCAGCTGGTTGCTTGTTTATTACTAAATTATATCCAATCCTTTTTAATGCTTCTCTGACCACCTCATCCATAAATCCGTCGATCTTAACGGTATTTAATGGTGGCTGACCTGTCACGTTAAATACAAGATCTTCAGACGAAAAAACAGTTCCATTTACAAGGAGAAGCAAAAAAAATACGGCGAATTTATTCATCCTCATCTTTTGCATCAAGCTGATTTAATTCAGATTTAACTTTAGCCTCTTCAGTATCAAGCTTTTGTTTTAATTGGTACATTTCATTTTTTAATCGTTGCTCACCTTCTTTCTTGCCCCCTTCATACATTGATGAGAACTCGCCCATCATGTTTTCAATCGTTTCATTTGACGTGGTTAAACGTGTTTGCAAAGAAGCATTTTCCAGTCGAAGCGCCTCATTTTCTTTTTTCAATATTAACTCTTTGGATTCTTTTTCCTCCTCCGTTTCTTTTTCTGCTTTTAATGCGAGCAATCGAACATAATCATTAATTAACGAGTTTATGTCCTCTGTTGTTAATTTCAGCAGACTGGTATCTTTTGATATTGACACCTGAATTAGCCGGTCATAAATTTTTCTTTCATCTTTTATTAATGTTTCAATATTAAAATCTGTTTTATTTTGTTCCTGCTTGTCTTTAAAAAAACCGACTAATTGATCACGGTGCGCCGGTATCATCGTCTTAATATACTTAATTAAATCTCTTGTGGTTCTGCCATCTTTATTTGAGCCTAAAATAAATCGCACTATTAAAAAAATAAATAACAGTAAAAAAACCCCGCCTAACTCGGCAAAGATAATAGTAAAACTTAGTAGAGAATCATTCATTTTTTATTTCTCATCCTTGTTTTCTGACTCAGCATCCCCATTATTCTTCATGTCATCTTTTTTATACTCTTCTTTAAGAGATTCCATGTTTTCAACTAACTTTTTCTTTCGGCGCTTCATAAAAAAATAACCGCCCGCTACTATCGCTATCAACAAAAGGTTGCCGGCTACTATCCAGTAAATGATGATGGTCCAGTTGATTTTCTGATGTTCGTTACCGGCATCAGCAGCATTATTTTCTTTTTGTTTATTATTTACGTGTTCATAATTTTCTTTTTTATTATTTTTATTCTTAACTTCTGAATCGTGGTGTGAATTTTTTTCAGGCTGAAGAGAAGTGCTATCTTCTTGTTGATGTTGAGCTTCATGTTTTAGCGGAATATCTAATGGTTCTGAAGCACCTTTTGTATTTAATCTTCTCTGAACACTAAATGAAATCGGGTTATCATCCGCTCTTGTTGCATTAAGATTGAGTGTAAAATATGTATCCAGATATTTTTTCTCTACTTCAACACTCCATTTTTTATTATGTCTGTTCAACAGGTGTTTAGTTTTATCATTTAGCTCAACACTTAATTTAACTGTATCGAGTATTAATAAATTTGAATACGGTATCACCTCAATTTTATATTTGCCGTGGTTCTCGGATATTTTAATCTCCGCTGGCGTTGTATACACTTTAAACTGGTGGCGAATTTCCCTTTCTACTGTCGGACTTTTTGCCTGAATAACAAGCTCATTATTACCTTCTTTAAATATGCTCGCTAACTGCACTTCATAACTATATTCATCATCCCCTGACTTACGTAACGGATATTTTCTTTCTGCTGCACGTTCAGAATTTCTGTTTAATATGAATTTGAATTTTGATAATAAGCGTTCATCGCTCAAAGGTTTTTCATCTTCTTCCAGATGAACTTTTATATTTAGCACATCTCCCGCCATCATAAAGCCGGGGATATTACCGGCTTTTAATTTTAAATTAGTTGCAACAACAACCCTGTTATCTTCATCTTCCGGTGCCAGTATTTTCCACTGCCCCTGCTGTGGATTTTTAATCGTAATTAAATCAAAACCTTTATCTCTAAACCATTTTACCTGTTGCGGGTGATGTGTTTTTTTCCAGGTCTTTTTACCGGGTGTAACAATATTCGTTGGATTATTCACATCCCGATTAAAAACTAATAATGTCATATCATGAATACTGGCATCAACATTAAAGCGATTGCCTTTTATCGGTAATGTATCCAAATTTGCCGATTGTTCCAGCATTTGCAAAAACAATTTTTGTAAATCATCTGCACTACTTACTTTTTTATACAAACCATCTGTGTAGGCAGAAAGCGTGCTTAATAAGCTTTCATCAACATCATCTGATAACGCTATGGTGTGAATTTTTACATTCGCTTTCTCAAGCCTGGGTAATATCTCTTTTAATATTCTTTTTCTTGATGCCTTATCCAGCTTGTCATTCTTACTAATATCAACATAACCATCGGTCAATAAAATCAGATTTCTCTTGTAACGTGGATCGGGTATTTTCCAGTCAAAACTTACCTTACGCATGGCACTTTCAATATTGGTATATAAACCAACAGAATTTATTTTCTTTGATTGTTTACGCGCAAGCTCACGCCAGCTATCAGTGACGCGACCTATTTTCACTGCCATATTGACCTGTTTACCAAAATTCCAGATTCCCGAGCGCGATCCGGCAGGAATCAGACCAGCTAATAACCTGACTGCCGAACGCCGTAAATTTTTTGGATCAGTCTTTTTCATGCTACCGGAAATATCAACAAGAATTCTTAAATCGGTAATGGTTTTAGCTTTTTTTGAGGCTTTTACATGCCTGGAGGAATGCGTGGATTCGTTCGCTTGAGCTGGCAATAGATACAGAGAAATCAAACATACAAACAAGGTATGCATAAAAAGAATACGAAAGCTTTTTAAAACCACCAATCTATTCTGCACGTTAATACCGCTCCTGTTCTAAGGTTTTTTAAGAGTAGCATAAATTGATTAAAAGCAAAGACTTAAGTGGTATTCCAAGAATATAGAACAGAAAATTATTCTAACCCTTTAATTTAATTACATAATACTTATACGTCTATATTCCCTTTTCTTCCCACCAAAAGCAAAAAAGGGCCGCTACCCTTATAGTAGCGACCCTTTTACGACTTCACTTTAGCTAAACGAGTATCTAGCCAAAGAAAATAACCGATAAAAAGCTTATCCACGCAATAGAAACCAGAGCTATGATGATAGCCATTGGAAAATTCTGGAAAGTAAACAAATCTTTCATTTTATGATTCCTCAAAAATCTTACTAAAAAAGGCAGAAACTATTTAAGTGAATTCTAATGTACTCAACGAATAACATCAATCACTTCTCCCTTTACATATATAGTTTATTTTTATTAAAAATGAGTGGAACGGGGTTATTTATTTTTCCTGCTCTTTTTTCCCGGCATCCTCTTCAGGATTTCGAGTCGGAATACGAATATCATCATCATCCATTAAAATACGATATGCAGGCCCTTCCATATCGTCAAACTGTCCTGTTCTTACTGCCCAGATGAAGCCCCAAATTGCGACCCCAAGCACCAGTAAGCCTAGCGGGATTAATAAATAAAGTATTTCCATAAAATGATTATACGTACTTCAGTGTAGTGAAACTAATGCAAAACCTTGTTTACCATAAAAAAAGAAAGGTACTTAATATTTTTGTTTTTTCTCGGAGAACTTCCGTGTCCCCAATGATGTGAAATTTTATATTTTCAGACATCAACAGATTTATTCAGTCGTAAAGCATTTAACACCACCACCAGAGAGCTGACAGACATCCCTATGGCTGCCATCCACGGTGCGATATAGCCCATCGATGCTAACGGTAATGCCAATAAATTGTAGAGCAATGCCCAAATAAGATTCTGATGAACAATATTAACACTGCGTTTCGCCATTTTTACTGCATCGACCAGATGCGGTAAGTGCTCAGACAGTAACACCATATCAGCACTTGCCTGAGCCAGTTGTGTCCCTCCGCCCATTGCAATGGAGACCTGCGCTGCTGCAAGGACAGGGGCATCATTAACGCCATCACCAATCATGGCAACAATTTCACCTTGCTGCTGTAGCTTGCTGATGACTGCCAGCTTATCTTCAGGTTTCATACTATGACACGTATTTTCAATCCCCAGCTTCCGGGCAATTGAAGCAACAGCACTTTCATTGTCACCACTCACTAACCACACTTTTTTCCCCATATCCTTGAGTGCCTGAACGGATTCAACAGCCTGTTCACGTAATTCATCGTTAAGAAAAAAGACAGCAAGCAAAGTTGTCTCCTTTGCTAAAAATATGACGGTTGCCTCACCTGTATTGTTAATTTCCGAATGATTCTTGTTTAATGCATCCTGCACATATGCAGCACAACCTAATCGATACTGTGCCCCATCAATCTGTCCAGTAACCCCCTGTCCGGAGACAGCTTCAATATCTGTTGCATTAAACTCATTTGCAGTAGAGGCTTTTTGTAAAAATACTTTCGCCACCGGATGCTCAGAGCCTAACTCAAGTGCAGCAGCAATATTTAAACATTGCTGCTCTTTCTGCTCAGTAAAGACCTGCATTGATTCAAGTGCAAGATGCCCCTTGGTGAGAGTCCCCGTTTTATCAAAAACAATTTGTGTTACTTTAGCTAAAGTTTCTAATGCATGACCACGCGTCGTTAAAACACCTAAGCGTGTTAACGCACCTGTTGCTGCTGTCATTGCAGCTGGAGTTGCCAATGACAAGGCACAGGGACAGGTAACAACAAGTAAAGAAAGAGCTATCCAAAATGCCTGCTCAGGATCATGTTGCCACCACCACAGGGCAACCACACTGACCAGAACTAACAGGAAGCCAACAAAATATGCTGCAACCCGATCAGCCATTTTTGCAATACTGGGTTTTTCCACTTGCGCCCGATCGAGCAAACGTTGAATTGAAGCCAGTACTGTTTCTTCACCAACTTTTTGCACTTTGATAACAAGAGGACTTTCAATATTAACCGTACCACCAATGACTTTTTCATTAACAGTTTTAGCAAGGGGATGACTTTCACCTGTTAGCAGTGCTTCATTAATACTACTGCGACCCTCAACAATAATGCCATCGGCAGGAATACTGTCTCCGGGTTTAACCCGCACTTTGTCATCCACCATTAACTCTGTAACAGCCACAGTTTCATCGCCTGCTTTTGTTAGTCGCGTTGCCATGGCAGGTAATAATTTAACCAGCTCTTCGGCGGCCTGTCCTGCTTTTTGTCTGGCGCCCATTTCAAGAAAGCGCCCGGCAAGCAGAAAAAATGTAAACATGGTGACAGAATCAAAATAAACATCACCACTGCGCGTCACTGTGGCCCAGCTACTTGCAGCATAGGCCAAACCAATGGCAAGTGAAACCGGGACATCCATACCAAGCTGACGAACTTTTAAATCACGCCATGCTGAACTAAAAAAAGGACGTGCCGAATAAAATACCACCGGTGTTGCAATAAACAAACTGACCCAACGCATAAAGTTTTCAAGACCGGCATCCATGCCTGAGTAATCACCGGCATAAAGTGCAACGGCGAGCATCATTACCTGTATGGCACCCAGACCAGCAATAGCTAAACGTTTAAGCGCAATGGCGCGTTCTTTTTTATAAACCGCTTCCTGCCGACCGGCATCAAAAGGGTGAGCAAGGTAACCAATGGCCGCTATTGCCTGCAAAATGTCGCTTAAATGAATTTGTGTATCATCCCAGCGCACACGCGCCCGGTGCGTTGAATAATTAACCCGAAACTCAACAACACCCGGGAGAGCACTAATATGTCGCTCGTTTAACCAGACACATGCTGCACAAACTATCCCTTCTAAAATAAGCGAAGCTTGTTTTATATTTTTCTCATCGGTACTAACAAAGGTACGTTGTAACTCAGGTTTATCATACAAAGTGAGCTCTTGTAGAACCTCAGGTACCGCAGCACGTGCGGTGGGTGATGTTTCTGTCCGGTGTTCGTAAAAGCTGGTTAGACCACCATCAACTATGGCCTTTGCCACAGCCTCGCAACCGGGACAACACATGGCGCGTTCTTCGCCTTTAATTTTTACCGTGTAAGCACTATTTTGAGGAACAGGTAAACCACAATGAAAGCAGTCTTGTTCTTGGTTACCTGTCATAGTTTATCCTGATGATTAAATTCCAGATTCAACCGTTCCAGCTAATCCAGTGACGGGAGACGGAAGGAAAAAAAGAAAATCAGACACCGCCAGCAAAAGAGTCCCGTTAAAAAATTACAGAGAGCAACTTGTTTTCAGGCCTATTTTTCTTTTATCGTTGTCTTGGCGCGGACTTCGTGTTCATCAACACCTTTTTTAATTTTTAAAACCAGATCCCAGTTACCCGGTTGTGTCAGCGTAATACTCTGCTGATATACCCCCGGTTCAATTTCCCGCATTTTAAAAACATAGTCTAAACGAATATCTGCCGGTCGCAAGAATACGCCACTCACGTTCGCTTTTGTTACTGGCTGTTGATCATGCGTTTTTATTTCAACCCTGAAAATAGCGGGTTGATTCACAACCGCTTCGCCTAACCAGCCTTTTCGTACCGACCAGTTACGCAGCTTTTGTACTTTAAAGCGCTTGAGATAATCATTATATTGATTCTGTCTCTGATGATAGTTATGACTAACAGTACCCGGAAACTGTGAGCTTACCTTTGCGCCGGATAAAGGTTTTGGCAGTAACCAGTCAGCAACATTCTTATTCATGCCCTTAGTTGCAAACATAACGAAAAATGAATCCATCACCAGAAGAATGACAAAAAATGTCACGATAGCGGCAGGAGCCCAGTGAAAGCCAAAACCTTCTTTACCGGATTGTCTTCGAATATCACGTTGAGAGGTTACGATACCTAAAATATAAACACTAACAAGATACATTGCGATGTGAATCGCAAAAACATCTGCACCCGGCCAGATAAAAATAGAAATAGGAACATAGGTCGCGGTAACGGCAAACGCCATAACAACTGCAACCATCTTTCCTGACATATTAGTCACACGATAAAGAAGAAGAAATACCGCAGCAATTAGAAAAATACCACCAAGTAATGTGACTATAATATTATCCACGTTTATTTATTTCCTGTTTCATGATGGATTAATTGCCTTTCAGGCACATAAAAAACATTTTTCTGAATAACAGTGTGCTTCTCTTTAATGCCAATCGAATTAATAACAAAATTAATATTTGTGCTACTTTTTGAAACGTTTTCAGGAGCAACCCTGACCTTGGCGATTAATTTAACGCTATGCTCTGCAGGTAAATGTATTTCTGTAAAACGTCCCATATCCAGTTCGGCGTCTTTAATACCCGTAATTGAAATACTATATTTAACCGGCTTGGTGGTTTTATTATTTATTTTAATATCGTAACGATTTTGTATTCGACCATCAGATAAAGTCACTGATAACGGCTGTCGAATTTGTCGTACCAACATTTCTATATCACTTCGTGTGACAACACTCCAGATTAACAAAACAATTGTTGCAGTTAAAACGATGGCATAACCAATATTTTTAGCTTTAAAGCGTTTGGTTTTTTCACCTTTAAGTTCATGTTCTGATGAATAGCGAATTAAACCGGTTGGAAATTTAATCGATGTCATAATGGTATTACATGCATCAATACAAAGAGCACACGAAGTACATTGGTACTGCATGCCATTTCTAATATCAATACCGGTTGGACAAACCTGTACGCAGTAACCGCAATCAATACAATCACCGATCTCGGCATTATCCCGCTCTGCGGATGTCATTAATCCTTTCTTTGGTTTTTGTCGTCCATTTTCCCGCTCGCCCCGTTTTTCATCATAAGCAACAATAAGGGTATCTGAATCAAACATCACCGCCTGAAACCGTGCATAAGGGCACATATAGGTGCACACCTGTTCACGTGCCAAGCCAGCCATCACATAGGTGGTCATGGTTAAAAACAGGGTTGTTGCATACGCAGCAAAAGGTGCTTTGCCGGTCGCCATCTGTACGATCAGATCAGGCGCATTACCCCAATAAAGAGTGAAAGATAATCCTGTTAATAAAGCAACGAGAAACCAGAGGAAATGGGTTAAGCCCATCTTGATTATTTTTTTATTTGTCCATGGCGCTTGTGAAAGCTTGATTCGTGCATTTCTTTCGCCTTGCACCAGTCGTTCTATAAAGACAAAAACATCCGTCCACAACGTTTGAAAACAAAAGTAACCACAGAAAACCCGACCGGCAAGTCCGGTGACAAAGAAAAGTAAAAAAGCTGCGATTAACAGAAGACCGGCTAACCAGAAGATATCTTGCGCATAAACAACAAGATCAAAGATATAAAAACGACGGCCTTCAATATCAAATAAAATAGCCTGAGCCGGGCCAACTTCGCGATCCCAGCGTAACCAGGGTAAAAGAAAATAAACACTATAGGCAAGTATAAGGATGCCCGTTTTTATAGAGCGGTAGCGCCCCTTGACAGAGCGTGGAAATATCTCAATGCGTTCCTGAAATGATGATGACGGCATGGTGATAACTAAACTGCAAGCTCCTACTTATTTTTCATAATAAAAATATTTTCCGGGACGGAAAAGAGGATGTGTTTATCGACACATCCTCCCTTGAGTGTTCACTATATTGTGCTATCAGGGATAGAACAAAAATAAAAAACAGAAGAGATTATATAATCTCTCCTCTCTTTGTGATTACTTACCAGAACCTAACTGATGTACATAAAAGGTGAGTACTTTAATTTCAGTTGCTGATAAACGATCTTTCCATGCTGGCATTTGACGTGTTTTACCATTGATAACGACTTTCATAATAGCCGCTTTCTTAGCTTCAATAGAATCTGCACCAGGAACATCTGCAATAGTCCAAATCTTGTCTGTCAGATTTGCAGAACCCATTGAGTGTTTACCTTTTGCATCGCTACCATGGCAAGCAAAACAACCACCTGCTGTAGTAAATACTGATTTACCGCGTTTTACCGCAGCAGCATCAACATCATTGCCAGATAAACTTAAAACATACTCAGCAACATCTGAAGTTTGTTTTTCAGATAAACGACCTTTAAATGAAGGCATTGCACCGTTACGACCATTTGTGATGGTTTGCTGGATCTTGCTGAAGCTACCGCCCCATAACCATGCATCGTCAAGCAAGTTAGGATAAAAACCAACAACCCCGTTACCACCTGCCTGATGACATGCAGCACAGTTATCTGCAAATAAAACTTTTGCAGTTGAATAGGCAAAAGCACTTTTTTCTTCATCAGAACGAATTTGTTCAAATGTTGAGGCATTAATATCTTTTAAATAACCAGCCTGTGCTTCACGAGCATCCTGCATTTCTTTTAAGAATAATGCACGAGTATTCCAGTGTGTTGTTGTGGTTTTGCCATCTGACGTTGTATAAGTAATGTCGTTCATCATACCTTTAGTATAATCATCACCTACTGGCCATGCTGGATATAAAATCCAGTATACGATAGCAAAAATTACTGTTGCATAAAATGTCCATAACCACCAACTCGGTAATGGATTATTAAATTCCTGTATATCACCATCCCACGCATGGCCGGTAGTTTGTACAGTTGGTTTATTTTTTTCACTGCTCATTTTTTATATCCTTACTCTGTCCATTCTCATCATCTTCTTCGAATGGAATATTCTTGTAAGACTCAAACCGTTTGCTTCGATCTTTATTTGAAAGAACATAAATTAATATTAAAACAAATGTAATCGAAAATAGTACCAATACAAACGGTTTGGTATTTTCCATATGGGTGAACCAGCTAAGCCAATCAAACATTGTGATTTATTCCTATCAAGTTCTACCCTATAAGTCCTTAATCAAATTAACGGAATTTCGCAAAATGACCTTCGTCAAATTTGCTGAAATCAACCATCGTGCCTAATAACTGTAAATATGAAATAAGTGCATCCATCTCAGTTATATTTTCTGCATTGCCATCGTAATTACCTGATGCAGCTTCCGCTAAAAGATTTTCTTCTGCATGAAGAATATCCAGATTTTTAGCGATGTCTTCACCAAAACGTTTTACGTTAGCTTTATATTCTGCTGTGTTTTCAGAATAAGGCACTCCGACCATCTTCAGTGCACGCATACGATCAGCAACATCTTTATAGTGTAACGGTTTCAATAAAAACGCGTAGTTCGGCATGATTGACTCTTTTACAACAGAACGAGGCGCTTTTAAGTGCTGTACGTGCCATTCGTTAGAATATTTCTTACCTACTCGCGCCAAATCAGGCCCGGTACGTTTTGAACCCCACTGGAACGGATGATCAAACTTTGATTCTGCCGCTAATGAGTAGTGCCCATAACGTAATGCTTCATCACGGAATGGACGAATCATTTGTGAGTGGCAAAGGTAACAACCTTCACGCTGATAAATATCACGCCCACGTAATTGAAGCGGCGAGTAAGGATGAATAGTTTCCTTATCTGCCACTTTAACTTCTTCGACTGTACTGTCGATGAAATACAATGGAACAATTTCTACCAGGCCGCCGATACTGATCACGATAAGTGTCAGTATGATCAGCAAGCCAGCGTTTGTTTCTATGGATTCATGCTTCATTAATCAATTCTCCTGTTAATTAAGCATTTGCCAGCTTGTCGGCAATTTTTGCTTCAATTTCAGCTTGTTCTTTCTTTGCTTTAAGGATTGTCATGAGGGTGTTGTAACCCATCAGGATTGTACCGGTTAAGAACAAAGATCCACCGAATGCACGTATAACATAAGGTTGATGTAAGAAACTGACTGTCTCGATAAAGGTGTAAGCTAAGTTACCGTACTCATCAAAGGCACGTAGTAATAAGCCCTGACCAATACCTGCAACCCACAATGCACTGATGTAAACAACGATACCAATTGTTGCTAACCAGAAATGAGCAAAGATGAGTTTTTCGCTGTACATTTTTGTTCCCCATAAACGAGGAATCAGGTGATAGAAAGAACCAAAGCTCACCATTGCAACCCAGCCTAAGGCACCTGAGTGTACGTGACCAATTGTCCAATCCGTGTAATGCGATAATGCATTAACACTCTTCAATGACATTAACGGGCCTTCAAACGTCGACATACCGTAGAACGATAATGAAACAACCATAAAGCGGATAATAGGATCGGTACGTAACTTATCCCATGCACCTGAAAGCGTCATGATGCCGTTGATCATACCGCCCCATGAAGGCATTAATAATAGGATAGAGAAACCGGCCGCTAATGTAGACGTCCAGTCCGGTAATGCAGTCCAGTGCAGATGATGACCACCTACCCACATATATAAAAAGATAAGTGCCCAGAAGTGAATAATCGATAAACGATAAGAATAAACCGGACGACCTACTTGCTTGGGAATGAAGTAATACATCATACCGAGGAAAGCCGCAGTCAGGAAGAAACCTACTGCGTTATGACCGTACCACCACTGTGTCATCGCATCCTGAACACCGGCATGTAAGCTGTATGATTCAAGACTAAACATGTGCACGGGTACTGCCATGTTATTAAAGATGTGGAGTAAAGCGGTTGCAAGAATAAAGGCAATGAAGAACCAGTTGGCAACATAAATATGTGGTTGGCTACGTTTACGCAATGTCATCACATAAATAACCAGATAAACTACCCAGGTTACCGCGATGAGTAAATCAATTGGCCAGGTCATTTCTGCATACTCACGTGCTTGCGTATAACCCAGCATATAGCTGACAGCCGCTGAAAGGATAGCTATTTGCCAGCCCCAGAACGTGAAGTTCGCTGCACCATCACTAAAAAGCCGGGTTTGACAGGTACGTTGAACAACATAATATGATGTAGCAAATAATGCGCTACCACCAAATCCGAATATCACTAAAGTAGTGTGAACGGGACGTAAACGCCCAAATGTAATTTCTGCGATATCGAAGTTTAAGAACGGCCATGCCAGTTCTGACGCAATCCATACGCCAGCAGACATACCAAGTACGCCCCAAACCAGAGCCATAATCGTAAACTTGCGAACGATATCGTAGTTGTACTGTTCTACTTGTGAAGATGCAGTAGAAACAGGAGCAGATGATGCAACCATGCTCGCCTCTTTTATATAAGTTGGTTTAAATTAAAATCTATTGAAGTTGAAGCGCTTAACACGAAAATAATGACAAAATAGCCATAATAACCAAGTAAAACACTCCGAGAATATTACAATATCCTTATATTGTAATAAATTAACCTTACTATTTGCAAGTAGCAAATCAGAAAGTATAGTCCAGAAGTTCGAAAACACACCTGAAATACTTAAGAAATTCACCTACTTACCGATACATTAGATATCTAATATCAAGTCGCTCCATTTATCGGTAAATCTGTAAAATACTTTAAGAAAATTACATAATATGTCAAAACAGGAATTAGAACAGCAATTTGCCATTGAACAACTTAATTTGCTCTACCAGCAATCCACTGCTGCATTTGCCGCAACTATTGCTGTGCTGGTTTTTATCCTTTTCTGGATCCATAGTCTTGTCGATGCCTTCAACCAGATATTATGGTTTTCTGCAGTTATTATCCTTAATATTTATCTACTTATCTGGATGTATTTTGTACGTCGGGCAAATCTTAATGCTGGCATAACATCTGATAAAGCCAAGCGGTTTATTTTCACTTACCAGATACAATCGATTTTACATGGTGCGACATGGGGGACTTTACCCTTTATGCTCGCAGATCTGACTTCTCCGGAAATGAAGTTTTTTGCCTATATCGTCTTATGTGGCATGGCTGCCGGCGCTATCGGTACAACGGCCATGATTTACCGTATTTATCTCTCTTTTATGCTACCAATGATGTTGCCAGTTATATTCACGCGACTTTTTTTTCAGGAATATTTCAACTTGTTTAGTTTAAATACTCTGGAACTACTCATTATTTTTGTCGTTTCATTAATTGTCCTTGCACACACGCATTATAAAAGTATCAAACAATCAATCACTTTAATGTTTGAAAACAAACAATTATTAAAAAACACAACTCGTGCCTATAAAAAATCTCAAGCTGCCAGTGAGGCAAAAAGTAATTTCCTTGCCCACATGAGCCATGAGTTACGTACTCCTCTTAATGCTGTTATTGGATATAGTGAAATCATTTATGAAAATGCAAAAGATAATGAATTTAAATCTATCCCTAAAGATGCAAAAAAAATCACTCAGGCAGGCAAACATTTACTGTCTCTGATTAGTAATGTACTTGACCTTTCAAAAATAGAATCTGGAAAAATGGATGTTTATATTGAAGACATCAATATCAATGATTTACTGCATGAAGTCGAAGCCAGTATTGAAACCGTAATTTCTAAAAATAAAAATACTGTAGTCTTTGAGGTAGCAGATAATATTAATACTATTAAATCTGATAAAACAAAATTATCTCAAATCTTAATTAATATTATTGGTAATGCAGCAAAATTCACTGATCACGGTGATGTCGTTATCGAAGTTACCCCACAGGATGATCATATAAAACTAATCATTGCTGATACCGGTATTGGTATGACACAAAAACAACTCGATGATCTTAGTACACCTTTTACTCAGGCGGATATTTCTACCACACGAAAATATGGTGGTACCGGTTTAGGTATGACACTGACCGAACATCTTACAAAAATTTTAGGCATTGTCATGGAGATTAAAAGTGAACCCAACAAAGGAACTCGCTTCGAGCTGACCATTCCTTTAAATTATAAGGCAGCTTAAATAAAAAAGGCATCGCTAATGCGATGCCTTTTTTGACAATACAAATTGCCGATTTTATAAACCGCAGTTTGTATTTCCCGGAACAGATTCCTTAATGCGTTTGGGTAATGCTAAATCCAGATTTGCCATAATTTCTACAAATTCATCTTCAGTTTTTCCATTTCCTAAACGATTATTATACTGCTTTTCTTCTTTTACCGTTGATGCGGTAAAACCATAGTAATCATGTCCGGGATATATGGTTGTATTTTCATCCAGTGAAAAAATCTTATCATTAATAGAATGATAAAGTGTTGAAGAATCACCCGCTTGAAAATCAGTTCGTCCACAATCACGAACCAATAATGCATCTCCGGTAAAGACATAATTATCTACCGCAAAACTCAAATCTGCATTTGTATGGCCGGGAGTATGTAATGCTGTAATTTCCAGATTACCTAACTTCAACACGTCGTTATCTTTAATGAGCATGTCTGCACACGTTGCTCCGCTATTTTCGTGTAGCACAACTTTTGCACCAAACTCATCTCTTAATTTTCCGGAACTTGTTATGTGATCTGCATGCACATGTGTTTCCAATACATATTTAAGATCAAAACCTAATTGTTTAATTAAAAGAACATCACGATCGAACTGTTCTTTTACCGGATCAATAATGGCTGCTTCAGAAGTTGCTTCATCTGCAATCAAATATGTATAAGTACTTGTTTCACGATCAAATAATTGTCTTACGAACATGAGTGTTCTCCTTTTAAAAATCTAGTTTAATTATCTTATTAGCAAGAAAGATATTTATTCACTGAACCTAAATTATGTACAGCATCAAAACCTAACTGGCTTAATACACCTTTGGCTTGCTCACTACGCATACCACTTGCGCAATACACGATTACCGGTTTACTTTTATCTAAAACTTGCTCTGCTGCATGAATAGACTGAAGCGGAACATTTTTTGAACCCGGGATGGCACCCATACCAAATTCCTGTGGTGAACGTACATCAACAAGTTGTGCACCATTTGCCACCATTTCACGTGCTTCAGGACATTCAATAAAATTCATATTCATTCCAAACATCTTTTTCTCCATCAGTATTTATTTTGTGCATATGCACAGTTTTGTTTAAAAAAAGGGTTGGCTGTTTTTACAGCTCAACCTTGAATAAAAAGTTACGCTTGCTTTAACTTACTGCATAAATTAAGTAACAGATTTCGTTCATCATCACTCAATTTACTTAAAATCTTTTGTTGTACTTCATACTTCACCGGAAGCACCCGTTCAATCAGTGCTCGTCCTTCTTCAGCAAGTATAAAAGACTTCTCTTTACCGGTCGTTTCCGGGTCTTCGCTGATCCAGCCATTTTTTTCCATCACTTGCAGTTTACGGCTCATCACACTGCGCTCTGATTCCATTTCATCTGCAATCTGGCGAATGGTGATCGGCCCTTTACGTGAAATAAGACCAACGACTGGCATTTGTGTCGCCCGTATACCCAAATCACGGTAGGCATCATCATATGTTTTTAAGACATAGTGGCTAGCGCGTAATATCTGCATATTGATGCAGCTCGGTGCGTCGCCTTCTAACTCTGTATTCATATGTCACCTCTACTGTGTATATGCACGATATTATATATGCATATACACAGTTGTCAACAACTATAAGTAAAAAATATTCGTTATTTTACAAATACTATATAAATCAGTAATTTAGTGATTAAAAATGTTTAGGCAGGTAGTGATCTATCAATAATAAGGCAAAAAGCAGCATCAAATAGATAATAGAATAGGCAAAAGTTTTAATCGGAATACTGCTATCTTTGCCAGACTGCATTTTGATCGCGTAATACAAGAAAATGGCATCCAGAATTAACACGCCCCCCAAATAAACCACTCCGCTCATACGGGTCGCAAATGGCATTAAGGTCACGGCGATCATAATAATGGTATATAAAAGGACTTGTAACCGCGTGTACTCAATACCATGCGTAACCGGCAGCATAGGCACATCAGCCTTGGCATACTCATCGCGTCGATGAATCGCAAGCGCCCAAAAATGAGGCGGGGTCCATGCAAAAATAATCAAAAACAACATCAGACTGTTCGGATCAATTGTTCCTGTCACAGCGACCCAACCTAAAACCGGTGGTGCTGCACCCGCTGCGCCACCAATAACAATATTTTGCGGTGTAGCGTGCTTCAGATACATGGTGTAAATAACCGCATAGCCAATCAGAGAAAGAAACGTCAACCAGGCAGTCAGTCCATTAACCAAAAAAGTTAAAATAAGCATTGCGACAACGCCCAGAACAATGGCAAAAAAGAGTGCCTGAGAATTTGTAACATTTCCTTTTGGTAAAGGTCGCTTTTCAGTACGGCGCATCTCTTTATCAATTTTTTGATCAACCACCTGATTAATCGCGGCCGCAGACGCCGCCGCCAGACCAATACCCAGCGTGCCAAAGACAAGAGGTTGCCAGGGCACCATACCGGGTGTTGCGAGAAACATACCAATGACCGCGGTGAAAACCAGCATCATCACAACACGTGGTTTACATAACTCGTAAAAGCTATTGCAGGTAGTAAAAAACCCGACTCGGGGATTTGTGTTGCTTGCCGTATTTTCCATCATTTAAGTACTTTTAATCCTGATTACGAACCAAATGATTCATCGTAACCATGGTAAGAATTAACAATGCACCACCCGCATTATGCGCGACTGCGACCAATAATGGTAAAGATAATAGCACGTTTGATACACCTAAAATAAACTGTATTGACACTACAACCAGCAAGGCTATACCAGCATATTTTAATGGTCGATAAGCCGGTGTTAGCAGTATTTTTAATCCCAGCCAAACTGTAAATAAAGCGGTAATAACTGCACCGATTCGATGTGTAGTATGAATAGCTACACGTGCTTCATTACTCAAAATACCAAATTCAAAGTTTTTATCCGTACCATGCCAGAGTGTAAAGCCTTCTGAAAAGTTCATCGCAGGCAGATATTCACCGCCGATACAGGTAGGGAATTCAACACATTGTAATGCAGCATAATTAGAGCTGGTCCAGCCACCGAGCATAACTTGTAAAACGACAATCACTAAACCGATGAATACCGGTACTTTTAATTTTTGCAGATAAACTTCATCTACATGTTCAAATTTAAACAGTCGACCTGATCGTAAGGTAAGCCACCATAATATGGATAATGTCGTCATTCCTCCCATTAAATGCGACATCACGATTGCTGGATTTAATTTAATCGTCACCGTCCACATGCCTAACATGCCCTGAAACACCACCAGTGCCATAAGAAATATGGGCAGATTTAGCGCCTGATTAGGTTCTTTGCGTTTACGTATCGCAATGATACCGATGGTAAAGATCACCAAACCAAGAGTGCTGGCAAAATAACGATGGATCATTTCTTTCCACGCTTTTGCGGCTTCAACCGGACGATCCGGATATGCCTTATTTGCAACGGCAACATCATCAACATGCTTCGGCACACCAACATGACCATAACATCCTGGCCAGTCAGGACAGCCTAAACCGGCATCAGCTAACCGGGTGTATGCGCCTAACAATATCACTACGTATGCTAAACAGGTTGCAGCAAAGGCTAATTTAAAAAAAAGTGGTTTCTTCATACTTATAATCCTGAATTCAAATATTTGAATTTTTTAGTCATACTACTTAACCTATTCTTGAAATTTTCAATAACAATTCCATATCTTTAATTAATCCCTTTGCATCAAAATCACTTTCGTATGACATCATTAAATTACCAAAAGGATCTGCAATATATAAACGCTGTGCAGTTTTCGCAGCCGTTTTGTTTTCAAGCTTGAATTGTTTTAAAACTAAATTGATATTTTCTTTCGTTCCCGAAACCACTTCTAAACCGGGATGATCTTTCAAAACTTTAAGCAAAGAAGATTTTGCCTTTCCGCCAGTTGAAATATAAAGACGTTTAATTCTTAAATGCTCACCACGTTGTGCAAGGCGACTCTGACGCATTTTATATAAAACATCTGCACAGGTTTTATTACACTCAGCATCACCAATGTAAATCATCATCCATGTTTTATTCATATCAGAAAACTTATAATCTTTTCCCGATTGAGTCTGTAACGGAATATCAATCAATGGTCGTGCAGGAATAATCAGATCACCATGATTTTTTGTTTTACTCGAGCCACCTTCCGGCATATTGTTATACATAATAATCGCAATAATAATTGGCGCAAGAAAAAAGGCCACCAGTATAAATAATTGTTTACGACCTCTATTTTCTGAATTTTCCATTTTCTAATTCTCTTTTTTTGATTTCTTTTTAAGGTTCACCACAATATAAATAATGGTTAATGCAAGAGCTAGAGCAAACCACTGTACAGCATAGCTAATACTTTTTTCTGGCAACATAACTACCGGTTTCCAGTTTCTAACGTAGCCACTTTGTTCTTTTTCATCTAACAAAAAAATGTACGGTAATAATTTTAGGCCGGACACTTTTTCTATCTCTGCAATATTTATCCATTGCATTAATGCCGGCCAACCCGTATTACTCTGAAATTGATCCCCAACAGTAAAAGGCTTTTTGCTTAATATCTTAATTTTCCCGGAAAGCGTTATTAACTTTTGTGTTGTTTTTATTTCAGGTAGTTTTGAACGATCAATCACCATTGGAACCCAGCCCCGATTAACCAGCATAGAATATTCACTATCTTGCAACTTTAACGGTGTTAAAACATAAACTCCTGTTTTACCCTGAAAAACTTTGTTATCAATAAAAACCTGTTTTGCTGTATTATATTTTCCCGTCACTTGTGCGGTACGGTAATTTAATCTTTCATCCGGCTGAATATTATCTGTAATGATCAAAGGTCCTGAATTATTTTGCTGCTGGAATAATTCAATTAATGCTTGTTTTTCCTCTGCACGATCCAGTTGCCAGAAACCAAGACGAAGTAATACCGCTAACAAGATCAAATAAATAATCGTTGGAATCAGACCGGGGCTGAATGTTTTATTACCAATATTCATTTCAATTATTCTTGTTACTTATTTGATATACTTACTCCATTATATTATTGAGGTAAGTTCCTATGTTTAAATATATTATGGTAGCCGCTCTTTTATTTATTATTTACAGCCTGGGTGTAGCATTCGTTGCCTTTATTAAAAAAGATGCGGATTCTGATAAAATGCTCAAAGCCCTAACCTTTCGAATCGCACTTTCAATTGGCTTAATTATCCTCATGATGGTTGGTGCACAATTCGGTCTTATTTCACCACATGGCATTTAAATAAGCTATTTGAATTTTTTTATAGCTTAAAAAAAATCTTGAACCACAGAGGCCACGAAGGTACACAGAGAATATCTTTATAACCTCTGTGGTAAAAAATATTTTGAAATTGCTTCAATAAAAAAGGCGCTATATCAGCGCCTTTCCTTTACATTTATAACGGCTACATTACAACCAGTAAACCACCACAAATAATCCTAACCAAACCACATCAACAAAATGCCAGTACCAGGCAGCAGCTTCAAATGCGAAGTGATGTTTCTTGGTAAAATGACCTTTAATTGAACGAACCAACATGACTGTTAGCATGATTGCACCTATCGTTACATGTAAACCATGAAAACCGGTTAACATAAAGAAGGTTGAACCATAGGTACCAGAAGATAATTTCAAATTTAACTCTGTGTAAGCATGGATGTATTCTTCTGCCTGCATGAAAACAAACAGGAAACCCAAAGCCACTGTTAAAAAGAGACCTAAAATTAATTGCTGACGATTTCCTTTTTTCAAAGCGTGGTGAGCCCAGGTTACGGTTACACCCGAAGATAGAAGGATTAAGGTATTATAAAATGGTACACCCCAAGCGCCGATTACACCTTCAGGCTGAGCAAATGCTGTTCCATGTGAACTTGTCTCACCAGGCGTATTTAACATGGGCCATTCAAGTTTAAAGTCAGGCCATAACAAAGCATGTGTCATTGCATTATTACCGGCTCCGTCTAACCATGGTCCTGCTAAATTACGAGCATAAAATAATGCACCGAAGAATGCGGCAAAGAACATCACCTCTGAAAAGATAAACCACATCATTCCCATACGGAAAGAAGTATCGACTTGAGCGTCATATTTACCTGATTCACTTTCGTCGATAACCTGACCAAACCAACCAAACAACATATATGCGATGATAAGAAAACCAGCATACATAATTCCCATGTTGCCCATGTTGCCATCAACACCGCTGGTCAATGCGTAAGCAAAACCACCTGTTGTTAAAAATAACCCTATTGAACCAACCACTGGCCACTTGCTTGGCTCAGGAAGATAATAACTGCCTGCTGCGTCTGACATGTTTTGCCCTCTTTATCCAGTACCTGAAAATCTATTAATATTTCAACACGCTTTACTGCCTGTTGTCGTTTTTTTATTTTTATTACTATTTGCTGGCTATCTTTTTTCCGAGATCAAAAAAAGTATAACTCAACGAAATTGTTTTAATATTTTTAGGTAAGTTTGGGTCCACATAAAATCGTAATGGCATATCCCGCGCTTCACCCGCTTTGAATGTTTGGTTTGAAAAACAAAAACATTCCATTTTTGAAAAGTACTTTGCAGCATTACCGGGAGAGATACTCGGTACTGCTTGCGCAACCACTGTTCTGTTCATTAAGTTTTTGGCATAAAACATTACTTCTGTCACTTTTCCGGGATTAACATCAACCGTGTATTGTTTTGCACGAAATTCCCAGTTCAGTTTTTTATTTAATGTAGTCAAAAACTCCACTCGTACTATGCGTGTTGCATCGATACGTTTCTCAACGTTAGCCACGTATTCTGCTTTTTCTGTTTTTTGCAGATCGATAAACCGGCCATTTAAACCAAATACATCACATATCACACTGTACAAGGGGATGAGAGCGAACCCGAAGCCAAACATGCCGACAACAATTAATAATGATTTTTTTGTTATGCGGCTATTGGCTTTTTTAAGTTCATCACTCATAACGTTATACTATTTTACATCCGCCGAATAAATACATAAGCGTAGATACTAATTGCAGCAATAACTAAAAGTACGATGGTTAAGGCTGTTTTATTATTTTTATCCACGATTTCTCTCTATTCTTTAATTTAATCTTTCTTTTTAAATAATTGATGCTCACATTTCGCAAGCATCAATCATTATTTACTTAACGTCCTGACTTACTTAACTTCAGGTGGTGTAGCAAATGTATGGTAGGGAGCCGGAGATGGAATAGTCCACTCAAGTCCTTCTGCACTTTCCCAAACTTGATCTGTTGCTTTTTCACCGCCTCTGATTGTTTTAATAACAATGAATAAGAATAGAATTTGTGAAAGACCAAATGCGAAACCACCGATTGATGACCAGAAATTCCAGTCAGCAAATTGAATCGCATAATCGGGTATACGGCGAGGCATACCTGCGAGTCCCAGGAAGTGTTGCGGGAAGAACAAAACATTTACTGAAATTAATGATGCCCAGAAATGAATTTTACTTAATAGTGGTGGATACATATGCCCCGTCCACTTTGGTGCCCAGTAGTAGAACGCGGCAATAATTGCAAACAATGCTCCTGTCACCAGTACATAGTGGAAATGCGCCACAACAAAGTAAGTATCATGGTACTGGAAATCAACCGGTGCTAAACCTAACATCAATCCGGTGAAACCACCGATAGTGAAAAGGAAGACAAAAGCAATCGACCATAACATTGGAATTTCAAATGTTAATGAGCCTTTCCACATAGTCGCTGTCCAGTTAAAGACTTTAACCGCTGTTGGTACCGCAATCATTACTGTTGCATACATAAAGTACAACTCACCGGCTACAGGCATACCCACTGTAAACATATGGTGTGCCCATACGATGAATGATAAGAAAGCGATAGCTGCCGTTGCATAAACCATTGAAGCGTAACCAAACAATTTCTTACGTGCGAATGTAGGAATGATTTGAGAAACCACACCGAACGCCGGCAAGATCATGATATACACTTCAGGATGACCAAAGAACCAGAACACATGCTGGAACATAACCGGATCACCACCACCTGCTGCATCAAAGAACGATGTACCGAAGTATTTATCCGTTAGCATCATAGTAACTACACCGGCTAATACTGGCATAACGGCGATCAACAAGAAGGCTGTGATTAACCATGTCCAGACAAACATTGGCATCTTCATTAATGTCATGCCCGGAGCACGCATATTAAGAATGGTTGCAATGATATTGATAGAACCCATGATGGATGAGAAACCTAATAGATGCACGGCAAATACGAAGAACGCGAGTTTACCGTACTGACCTGAGAGTGGCTCATAGAAAGTCCAGCCAAAAGCAGGACCTTGACCCGATAAAAAATCTCCACCGATGAACATAGGTGCAACCAGTAAGATTGCTGCGCCCGGAAGAATCCAGAAGCTCCAGTTGTTCATACGAGGAAGTGCCATATCAGGTGCACCAATCATCATAGGAATTAACCAGTTACCCAAACCAACCATGGCCGGCATGATTGCGCCGAATACCATAATTAAACCGTGTAACGTGGTCATCATATTAAAGAAGTTTGGATCTACAACCTGCATGCCCGGATAGAGTAATTCCGAACGGATAACCATTGCCATGGCACCGCCTGTAAGAAGCATGATGAAAGAGAACCATAAATATAAAGTACCAATATCTTTGTGATTAGTTGTAAACAACCAACGTTTGATACCAGTAGGCGCTGCGTGATGTTCGCTCATTTTAAATCCTCCGCCTATTTAACTTGTGATGGTTGAACAACGTCGCCGGTATTATTACCCCAGGCGTTACGTTCGTAAGTTGCAACTGCTGCAACATCCAGAGCTGATAACTGACTACCAAATGGAGGCATAATACCTTTACCATTTTTTATAATCGCTAAATGATCAGCAATGGGTCCTTTTGTTGTGACCTTTGAACCTTTCAGAGCAGGGAATGGACCACCACCTGTACCACCAGCCTGATGGCAAGCCGCACAGTTTGCAGTATAAACATCCTTACCTTTTGCCATTAGCTCAGCCTTGGAATAAGTTTTATCTGACGCAGCATTTGCCGCTGCCGCAGCTTTAGCTGCAGCACCTTTCTCTGCAGATGCCCAAGCCTTGTAATCTTCAACGCTCTTTACTTCAACAACAATTGGCATAAAGCCGTGGTCTTTACCACAAAGTTCAGCGCACTGACCGCGGTAAACACCGACCTTCTCTGCTTGAAACCAGCTTTCATTAATAAAGCCGGGGACAGCATCACGTTTAATAGCAAGATCAGGAACCCACCATGCGTGGATAACATCATTGGAAGTTGTTAATACACGTACTTTCTTCCCAACCGGAACAACAATGCGTTTGCTGACATCCAGTAAATAATGTTCAACTTTTCTGACATCTGCTCCAGAACCTAATTGGCGTGCATCATTACTTGATTTAGCAAGCTGACTAAAGAAATGAATACCTTTTGCATCAGCAACCTTGTCATCGATGTAATCGTATTCCCACTTCCACTGCCAACCTGTTGCTTTAATCGTTATGTCAGAATTAGTGGTATCTTCATACTCTAATAATGTCTTGGTTGATGGAATCGCAATCGCAACAAGAATAATTAATGGAATGGATGTCCATACCACCTCAACTGTTGTGTTTTCGTGAAAATGAGCAGGTTTCGCTCCCTTGGATTTACGGTGAAATATGATTGACCATATGATTACACCGAAAACGAGAATACCCGCGACAATACAAATCCAGAGAACGAGCATATGAAGGTCATACATATCTTGACCTACATTAGACACACTCTTTGTCATGTTTAACGTGGAATATTCTGCAAATGCCATTGCTGGCCCCAATAGCAAAGTAGTTAGTAATAAACTACCCAGCTTTTTGGCTATCTTGCTTGCCGACATACCTTTACCTCTCAGGTTAGGATACTTACAAAAATGAATATTTAATTTTTATTATATTTAATAGGTTTATTTTATTTTTATTCTGTTTCGTAAAAAACAAACTTAGTAAATTCTTTATTTTTATTATTAAGTACTGACGTAGATCAATACAAAACTTTTTAACGCGGATGCATGCTAAATCATCTTAACCATAAACCGCAATAAAAAAGATAGAATGGGCTTATAACAAACAGATATAAAAGAATATTAGAATATAGTTATCTTATTAAACTCTATTATTATAGCTTTAAGTGCCTATTCCCTTTCGACATAACCATACAAAATTATAGAGAATAGTACAATTACTTTTTTAAACTAAGGCTATTAATCAATCTTTGCTTATTTATAGTATGGTTAAGCACTGAGTTATCTTTGCGTGATTGATAAGAAACAGAACCAAGAAAAGGAAAGTCATTTAAATGTTCTTTCAATGTAGAAATATTTTTGTCTGCAGATAAAAAATCTTTTTCAACAAAATTTGCGATCCAGCCTGCCACAGATAAACCCGACTGACGAATAGCTTGCGCAGTTAATAAGGCATGATTCAAACAACCTAAACGCAAACCAACAACTAATATTACCGGTAGATCTAATTCTGCTGCGAGATCAGCAACAGTTGTATAATCACTTAAAGGGGCGTACCAGCCACCAACACCTTCAACGACAATGGCATCAGATTTATTCAGCAATATATTAAAATGACTTTTAATTTTTTTAAAATCAATCTCAATTTCTGCCTCTTCAGCTGCAACATGTGGCGAAACAGCAGCCTTAAAAACATAAGGATTAATATTTGTATAATTTGTATCAACATTAGATGCTTCGATTAAAGATAAAGCATCATCATTTTTTAAAACACCCTCTATTATTTTTGCACCACTTGCAACAGGTTTCATTCCTGTCACTTGCAAGCCTTCTTCAACAAGAAGTTTAATCAATAAAGCACTGACAAAGGTTTTACCAATTTCAGTATCGGTACCTGTAATAAAATATCCGGGCATAGCTCTCTCTAAATATATAAGACTAAAAATAGTCTATTATAATAACATGACCTAAGGCATCCTAGTCACTCGGGTTTAACGCTTAACATTTTATTACAACATTTTTATATACAAAATAATGTTTAAGCTTATTCTGACTACGCTTTAAAATAAGGTAAAAATAATTAATATCCACTCTAACAAACTCTGTGTCATGCTCGGCAATGAACTTGCCCGTTATCATTTTGGTGAGCAGCATCCTTTTAGCCCAAAACGCTACTGGGCTTTTAAAGAAGAATTTAATTTCCGGTTTGCAAATAATCGTGGATTAACAGAGCAAGTTTTATTATCCAAACCGGTGCAGGCAAGCAAAACTCAACTCAGGTTGTTTCATACTCAGAAATATATTAAAAAAGTTCAAACGCTTTCAAGTAAAGGCGAAGGCTACCTCGACTGTGGAGATACTCCAGCAATTAAAGGCATTTATGAAGCGGCCTGTTTTGTCGTTGGGACAACACTCAAAGCGATTGATCTCATTATACAGGATTATTGCCATATAGCCTTTACACCCATTGCAGGATTACATCACGGAACCCGTAACAGTGCCGCCGGTTTTTGTGTATTTAACGACTGTGGAATTGCTATCGAATATTTACGCAAGCATTATGATATTCAACGTATAGCTTATATTGATATCGATGCCCATCATGGTGACGGTGTATTTTATTCTTTTGAAGAAGATGCTGATCTTTGCATTGTTGATTTTCACCAGGACGGTGCTTCACTCTATCCAGGCACCGGCTTTATCAATGAAACCGGCAAGGAACGAGCTACAGGTACAAAAATGAATATCCCTTTACCGGCAAATAGCAACGATAAAATAGCAAAAGCACTTTGGAATAAGGCAGAAACATTTATCGAAAATTTTAAGCCTGAATTTATTTTATTTCAATGTGGAGCAGATAGTTTAACCGGTGACCCCATCACTCAACTTAATCTAAGCTCTGAATTTCATGCTTATGTTGCATCGAGATTGAAAAAACTGGCAAACCAATATAGTCAGGGACGACTTCTTGCTATGGGTGGAGGTGGATACAATCTTGATAATATAAAATCCGCATGGAATAAAGTCATTGAAGCATTACTCCGCAATAACTAAGTCAACCTTTATACAAAAGCATGATTATGATACCTGTCAGTATTAAAGATACTCCTTGCCAGAAAGCAACCGGATTACGCTCCATGAGTGGCGCCCGTGTTTTATTAATAAAACTCTTATTCGGATGACGAAGATCATAAACAAACTCGGATAGCTCTTCATAGCGCTTAAGCGGATTAGGATGCACAGCTTTTTTAATAGCATCATCGACCCATGCCGGTATCTCCCGCTCATCATCCAGTGCTGAAATATAATTTAATTTATTTTGTGCCGCTTTTGTTCGGGCCGCCGGTACCTTTAAGCCATAAGGCAATCTGCCGGTTAACATTTGATATGTAATCACGCCTAATGAAAATAAATCAGAGCGCGGTGTTCCTGCTTCACCAAGAAAATATTCTGTTGCAGTATATTGTGCCGTACCCTGTATGTGCTGATGTTCTATCGGCGAAGCAATTTCCATCAAACTGCCTACCCGCGTCGAACCAAAATCGATAATTTTTACCGTACCATTTTTATCAATCATAATATTATTAGGACGTAAATCCTGATGCAACATTTCCAGTCGATGAAATGCCATCAGCCCTTTGGCAATTTGTTCTACTATTCCACGTACCGTTTCGATTGAGGGCTTTGGATTATCTATCATCCACTGGATTAAAGTCTGGCCTTCTATATATTCTGTTGTGATATATAAAAAATTTTGTTTACGGGTTTGTTTGCAGGGCTTAAGTACATACGGACTTGAGATACGTCTTGCGATCCACTCTTCCAGTAAAAAACGTTCCAGGTATGCGGGATCACTCCGTTGGTCTATCGACGGGATCTTTATAATAACCCGTTCTTTGCTTTCATTATCAACTGCAATATAAACATGACTACGACTGCTGGCGTGCTCTTCACTTATAATTGTATAACCATCAAATAGCGTTCTTGCTTCAAGTAAAGGTGGAAAAGGTAACCGTGTTAACTGTTGATAGAGCTCATCAACATCTTGTGTTGGCAATTCATCAATCTTTATAATCTGTATTGTCAGATTATCATCACTGTCCTGCTGATAGGCATGGTCAATAATATTTTTTGCAGCTGCATCAAGATCATCTTTATCCTTGTTAATACTGTCAATAATAAATTGCTCATCAACAAACTCATAAACGCCATCTGTTGCTAAAATAAATATATCATTCTCTTCTAGTTGCAATGTCTGTGCATCCAGCTCCAGTTGTTGTTGCACACCCAATGCCCGACTAAGATAACTTTTTTCTTCTGAAATCCAGTGTCGATGATCCTCGGTTAACTGCTCAAGCGTATTGTCTCTCAACTGATAAATACGCGTATCACCGGCATGAAAAATATAAGCTGTGGTTGATTTCAAGATAAGAGTACTTAAAGTACAGACATAACCTCGATCTTTATCAAAGCGATATGGACTGTTATGTGTTTGAGAATATAACCAGGAATTAGTGGCATCCAGCACACATTGTGCCGATTTTTTTACCGTCCATGCTTCCGATGTACAAAAGTAATCCTGTAAAAAACTGGTAACAGCAGTTTGGCTTGCAACCTGACTAACATCACTACTACTGATTCCATCAGCCAGAGCAATAGCAATACCTTTTGAACTTAACAGCGGCTCTTTAGGAATATAGACACCATAAAAGTCCTGATTGATCTCTTTACAACCTTTATCAGAATATTGTCCAATCGATATTTTTAATTGTTTTGCCATATTTCATACCAAGCCCATACAAAAAACGCCCCTGTTTATAATTAAACCGGGGCATCTTTATTATTCTCTTTACTACTTAAAAATTAAAGAGTTCGTTTTGCTGCAGTTCTGACATGCGTGGTATATAAAGTAAGACCGGTAAATGCGATGCCACCCACCAAATTACCTAATACTGTAGGAATCTCGTTCCAAACGAAATAATCCATTATCGAAAAATCACCGCCCATGATCATAGCCGATGGAAACAGGAACATATTGACCACTGAGTGCTCAAAACCCATGGCAAAGAAAAGCATGATCGGCATCCACATAGCAATGGCTTTACCACTAACAGAAGTAGAAACCATCGCACCAACAACCCCCATTGATACCATCCAGTTACACAACATGCCTCGAATGAAGATAGTAAACCAGCCTGCTGTCCCATATTGTGCATAACCTAAAGTTCTTGCTTCACCAATACTGGCAATTTTTTTGCCAATCGCACCCGCCTCAACAGAAAAGCCGTAAGTAAAAATAAAGGCCATCATAAATGCAACCGTGAGTGCGCCGCCAAAGTTACCCAAAAATACCAAGCCCCAGTTTCGTAAAACACCATTTACTGTCACACCGGGTCTTTTATCAATTAATGCCAGTGGCACCAGCATAAATACACCGGTTAACAAATCAAACCCCATTAAGTACAACATAATAAAGCCAACAGGAAAAAGAATTGCCCCTGTTAACGGTGACCCGGTATTAACCGTAACAAAAATTGCAAATGCCGCTGCCAGAGCCAATATTGCGCCAGCCATAAAAGCTCTGATTAAAGTATCTCGGGTAGACATGTAAACTTTGGATTCACCAGCATCAACCATCTTTGTGACGAATTCTGAAGGGACTAAATAAGACATAGTATTTTCTCTCTTATAGTTAAATTTTCAGGTAGCTTAATTATTTTTATAATTTCATTGCCTATTCTTGTGCAAAGAATGCGCCAATCATTATTAATTACCGTATCTTATTGAATTTGCTTGTTTTTACTTATACATCGTGTTTTTAAATTAATGAATTATTGATGACATGCATTAATCTGGTGCTATAAATCAACGCCATGTTTCATAAATGTGCATGAAATGAAAATACTAAAACCGATAAAGACTTGATTTAATATCAACAAAAGAGCATTTTATTTTATAATAATTTTTAAAAATTACTTTCCTGGATGGTTTAATGAAAACGTCATCAAAACTTTATAGTGCACTGGTTATAATCGTTATTAGCGCTTCTCTTGTTTATTTCTTTACCAAGCAGGAAATTCCCCAACTTAATAATTTAAAACCGCTTTCACAAAAGAAGATTGATTCACCTGAGTTTGGTAACGTTAAAGTTATTATTTACAAAGATGATTCATCATTAACTGTCCATTTCCTTTCCCCGGAAAATAATAAACTACTCGCAAAAAGAACCATTGATTTTAATGAAAATTATAGGGAAGGGCTCTCGCAAATCGAGTTTTTTGCCTTTGATATTAATGATGATAAGAAAGATGACTTAATTATATTACATACATACCCCATTGCTGCCGGCCCGCGTGCAGGCATGGAAGTCATGGATTATTTCGCATATGTTAATCAAAATGAACGTTATATCCCCTTTAATAAAAATACTGCGGCACAAAAATATATTATTGAACATGAAATTTATGATTCGATAAACAAAATAAAGAGATTATATTCAAACTTATACAAGGGTAAAAATACCAACAGTCCTGTTGGCTTAATGATTCCAGATAACAAAAAACGAGCATTAAATTTACTCGAAAATGAAAACCTGATTCTCTCTTTTAAACGAAAAAAATCAAAAAAACGACTCACTATCGCTATTGATAAAGCACAAAACTATCTGGTTTACCGATATGGCACAGCCGGGAAAGTAGAATTAACATTTAAAATGAACAGGAATGAAAAACCGGTAAGGTTTGAATATATAGAAGAAAACAATTATGGCTACAGTCGTTACGAAATAAGAAACCTTGTTTTTTCAATTAATGATTATCAATACACCATTTATGACAATAATATTGAAGCACACAAAACAGCAGCAGATGGTGTTGGTATTAAAATAAAAAACACCAAAAGCGGAAAAACAATAACATTAAACGGCGACAAAAACAGTAAACAGGGCAAGTTAGATTTTTTAAAAACAATTAACTGGATTAAACTAACAACAATTTCAGGTAAAGATTACGCAGACGAATAATCTATAAAGATTATAATAACAATAGCACTAAATATTTTTTCTAAAGGGTACAATTGTACCCTCATTCTTTTTAGCTTCTGTGACCCATGCATGACCATAAACAATTTCATGTGTAACCGGTAATAAACCATCTCGTCGAAACTGCTCATACGCCTGCATCATTTTTTTAATTTTATTTTTTCCGGTCATATTATGTGAGCGACCCTGCATTACATTATGCGCACCAATCTGTTTTAAATCAGACATAACTGTTTTTACATCTTTATATGTCACCGTCAACATTTCCATGTCCATAACCGGATCTGCAAAACCGCTTTGTAGTAACGCATCTCCCACATCATGCATATCTGCAAACGCATTCACATGAGGAAGTTCATCAACCTCTGCCCAGCTTTGGCGTAATTCTTTTAACGTGTCAGGACCAAAACTGCTAAATAAAAGTAAACCACCCGGCGCAAGCACACGCTTAAACTCTTTGAATACTTTTGGTAAGTCCTGGCACCATTGCATCGTTAAACCTGAAATAATTAATTCGATACTGGCATCAGCAAAAGGAAGCATTTCAACATCAGCATTAACGTAACGAAACTGCCGGTTCCAGCGCTGTTTAAAGCTGCGCTTGGTTCTAGCCTGCTTTAACATATTTAAGGCAAGATCCAGCGCGGTTATTTTTGCTTTTGGGAAGCGCTCTGCTAATAATTGACTTACAAAACCGGTTCCAGATCCGACATCTAATATACTCACTGGTTTCATTGCCATAACATCCATACGCTCAACCAGACGTTTAGCCACTTCTTTTTGTAAAATAGCTGCAGCATCATATGAACTTGCCGCCTTATTAAAAGCCAAACGCATTGCCTTACGATCGATTTCTGCTATATCTAACGGTTTATCTTCATTCATTAATAAAATTCTTTATCTTATCTGCACATAATTCGGGCTTAGAAATAAATGGGGCATGCCCCGTTTTTTCTATAATTAATTGTTCTGTATGAGGAAACATTCTTGTAAACTCATTTTTTACTTCTACGGGAACCAGCGTATCTTTTTCTCCCAACAACACCATTAGCGGCATCGTATTTATTTCATAATTTCTCAAATTTGTATTACTTAAAATATCCAAACCTTTTCTCAGCGCTTTAATGTTTGGTTCACCGCGTAAATCCAGCTGTTTATTTATTTCCCGTAAATCTTCTTTCGCTATATCACTACCCCGAGTTTGTAAAAACATAAAACGCTTCAAGGTTTTTTTATAATCTACTTCTAACGCGGTTGAAAAATCATTAAATATGGATTGCTCCATTGCATCAGGCCAGTCTTCTCTTTTTGTAAAGCATGGTGTTGCGGCTATT
>JALTJN010000361.1 GCA_027076405.1 Chromatiales bacterium | reverse complement strand
TTTACCGTACATCGTAATGATTACGACACAGCACTGGATTTACTCACCAAAACTGGTGATTCGCTAGGCGCTAGAAAAGTGAAGGGCGATAACCGTATAGTTAAGTTATCACTGGTGGGTGTTGGTATGCGATCTCATGCCGGTATCGCCAGCACCATGTTCGCCGCACTGGCCAAAGAAGGTATTAATATTTTGATGATCTCAACCTCCGAAATCAAAATATCCGTTGTGGTGGCGGAAAAATACCTAGAACTCGGTGTGCGCACACTACACAGTGCCTTTGGTTTGGAAAATGATGGTAGCTTAGTGAACCTAGAAATGGCATAAATATCAAACGATACGAGTGGTTCACTTTTAACCTGTGTGACAAACATGTTAAACTAGGCGCAGGTTTACGATAGCAAGACGCGACCCGTAGTAACCGGTGATTAAGCTAGGAGTAGGATTATGTTGATATTGACACGCCGTGTAGGCGAAACACTAATGATTGGTGACGAAGTAACCGTTACTGTTCTTGGAGTAAAGGGTAATCAGGTACGCATTGGCATCAATGCGCCAAAAGAAGTTTCTGTTCATCGTGAAGAAATTTACGAACGCATTAAGCAAGAACAGGCTTCTGGTACAACAGAAGTAAATGGTAATATGTAGCGTTCAATATTTGCTTTTAGGGCTTGTCGAAAAGTTCCAATAAAGGTATTCTACGCACCTCAAAATCGCCGCTGAAAACGCGGCGATTTTTTTGAAAAAGGTTTAACGGAGAAGTGGCCGAGTGGCCGAAGGCGCTCCCCTGCTAAGGGAGTATACGTTAATCCGTATCGAGGGTTCGAATCCCTCCTTCTCCGCCATACATGTAGTAAAATCAATGGGTTAGGGTAGACAATCAGGTTTACCCAACAACCTGCCCAACAAAAATAAAATACATCTAGGCTAATATGCCATCATTCGTATTCTAGGCAGCGATTGCCAATAAATACCCAGAAAATACCTCAAAAAAAACCCCTTATAGTGTAAGGATTTAACCTTTAGCATTGTTTTTTATAGTCGGTAAATTGATGGCCGCAGAGTGAAACGCTTTTTTTATGCCATCGAAGAACTATCAAGGCAATTTAAACGCCATGCCTTTTATGGAGTCCAAAAAACTATATCCGTAAACCTAACACCCTCCCTTGGTAAATATATATAAAGGTTACCGTATAGCGGTACAAGGATTTAATGAAAATCCCCCCTGACTGTACCGTATAGCGGTTTTAATTAATCCCTCATCCTGCAATCATTGAACCGTATAGCGGTACACATTAAACCGTATAGCGGTATAGGAAAATCAGCTTTCAGGGTTGAATCCTTTCTTCCAGTAAGCCAAAGCAGCTTTAGTGGGTTTCCTGTCTAGCTTGCCTTTGCACTCATCAATAGGCCAAAGAGTTAGCGCATATAAATTGCAACAGTTCCGCCCCCCTTGTCTGGTTAAAACAAGAAATCCTTTTTCAAGCAATTCATTCTTGGCCTTGCTGATAGTATCGTTTGAGTTCCAGCCCCATTCCTTCATGGTTTTCAGCGTGAAATCAAAATCACCATTATTTTTGCCTCTATATCTAGCATTGGTATCCAGCAACAATGCCTTAGCTTTAATACTCAAACCTCGGTAATGAACTGAATCAGTCAGTGAGTGATCAAAACGAGAAAATGGAGAAACCCGCCTACGGTTGTTGGCTTTCTTTAAGTTCCGCGCCATAGCTAATGACCACTAGCAGACTTACTAAGAAAGCGATTTATATCAGCCTTATCTATCCAATAATATTTAACACTTGTTGGATGGCCTTTAAATCCTGACACCTTAATCCACTTTCTTTGTACAGTGATATGATATTTTTTTTCAATACTGCTTATAGTGGTATGCAAACAGTGGTCGTGAAGCTGCCTTTCAGCACTAAAACGATGACCTTGCCATCCACTGAGCAATGCCTTAAATACCCTCCCTATTTTTGTTGTGCTAGAATCATCGCTGAGTTTGAGGCGGCTAATTTCTTTATTGAGGTTGGCCGTTTTCATTTTTTGGCCTCCCGTTTTTTAGACTTGGATGACATAGCCCTTGAAGAAAATAGAGGGCATGTCGGGGAGGTGCATTTTTCGACCTGATAACGCCATGATCCTTTCTGATAAGGGTCGTATATACACTCGCAGCATTTAGCGTCTATTTTGCCCCTTAAACCGGCCTTACTGCTCAATTTTTCAATGGTTTTAGCTACATGGCTCGCCTTATTCATTATTGAGCCTCCCGTTTTGCTTCCCATGCTTCAATATCGGAAAGTTTCCAACGAGTTGAGCCTGCGCTCAATTTAATAGGCTTGGGGAATTTGTTTTCTTTTACCCAACGCCATACCGTAGCTCTACTTATTTCAAAGCGGAAGGCTACGGCTCTATCAGAAAGGTGACTATTTGTTGTGAATTTTTGCTTCATGGTTTGTGCCTGTTCTAATTAAGACACATCCCATTATTCACATGAGAATTTTTCTAAATAGTGGAAATAAAAAATAATTAGTTTCCACCAATGCTAAATTTAGTAAATATCGAAGTCATGAGGGAATTTTTTTACCAATTCAATATGCCGTTTAACCTCTGGTGTTGCTTTATATTTTTGCCATTTTTTATATAAAGCATCAGGTTTGACACCATATTCTTTAGAAACAATGCTACAAGCAGACTCTCCCTTGGCTTCTCCTTGGCTAATAAGCATATATTTACATTCCCCATAATGAAGCTCAGCAATTCTATACATCATCCTTAATTCATGCTCATGCTTTTCTTTGGTGGTAATACGTCTCTTATCGGGTAGTTTTTGTTGCAAAATTAGTTTTAGAATCAGGTCGCGAGTCTCAGGATGTTCATGTAGTGGGTATCCCATTAAGAACATATCAGCAATATAATCTAAATCCCTATTTTCTATATATTTCCTTACAGCTTCTTTTATTCCATAGGGAGTTTCTTTTTTACTCATGGCTACTTTTCCTAAGCATCACCACATCACCCTGAGCCTTTACGGTATTGCAGAACTTAGCCCATTGCTCCATCAACGGAGTTCTTTTAGGTAATAAATCAGTGCGGTTATATGCCGCTTCTGATTGATTGCTTATCGTATGAGCCAAAGCCATTTCAGCCACTTCGTGAGGAAAGTTTGTTTCTTCGGCGCACCAGCCTCTAAAGGTAGAACGGAAGCCATGAGGTACTGCCTGTACCTTCATGCGCTTAACAACAGCCGATAAGGCCGTGTCAGATAAAGCACCGCCTCTAGGGGCAGGGAATAAGTGCTCCTCACCCTCAATGGTAGGCAGGTTTTTCAATAGTTTTATGGCTTCATTGGATAATGGAACTCGGTGCTCTTTACCTGCTTTCATGCGTTCTGCTGGTATTACCCATAAACGGGAAGTAAGGTCTATTTCAGGCCATACAGCATGACGCACTTCACCAGAGCGAGTAGCTGTTAAAATCAGGAACTCCAACGCTCTAGCCGCTATACCTTCCCTGCGTTTTAAATTTTGCATAAATGCGCCTAGTTCTTCTCGTGGCAATGCTTTGTGGTGTACAACCTTTGCCACCTTGCTAGGTTTTGGAAATATATTATCTAGATGTCCTTTCCATCGTGCGGGATTTTCACCTGTACGGTAGCCTCTAACAGCCGCCCAATCTAAGACGTTTTCAATTCTTAACCGTACTCGCGTTGCTGTTTCTGTTTTTTCTAACCAGATAGGCTCTAAAATTTTTATAATATGCGTAAGCTCTATTTTTGATACAGGTAAATTCCCAATGACAGGAAAGGCATAAGTTTCTAGTGTTTTACCCCATTGTGCTGTGTGTTTTTTATTTTTAAATTCTAAGGATTTTTTAGCTAGGCATCTTCTGGCCGCTTCATCAAAATTAATCAAAGCCGCTTGTTCTGTTATCAATCGAATTTTATTAGCCTGTTTTTCCTCTATGGGATCAATACCATCTTTTATCTTACCTCGCACTTCAATGGCGCTCTTTCTAGCAAGGGCAAGTGATACATCAGGATAACCACCTAAACCAATATCACGGCGTTTTGAGCCAATTAAAACGCGAAGAATCCATGAACGTGTACCCGATGGCCTAACTTGCAATAAAAGACCTGCCACACCACCAACAGCATGTAGCCCTTTTCGGGTGATTCGTTTAACTTCCATAGCTGATAGTTCTTTAGCTTTTTTAGGCATTTCTGACTTCTCGCATCCAACCCGGAATTTATAACCTGAATAGAATCAATAATATGCTGGTATATAGGCTTATTACCCAACAACAAATTTAAGGAATTGGAAGCCAATACTATGAACCCAACAAATCACCCAACATAAAAACATACAATTTGATGATATTGAATGAAACAAGATAAAACAAGTAATTAGCGTCAAACACTATAAATAAAGGGATAAAATGAAATAAATGATACTTAATAAGATTGGTTAAAACGGGAGGAGGGCGGACTCCTTCTCCGCCATACAATAAAAAGCCCTCTGAAATTAATTTTTCAGGGGGCTTTTTTTTGCGTAAAAATTTCTTCGCTGAAAACCTTTCGCATTATCATCCAAGCACGAATATTAATTCAAACCAGTAACAATCAAACCAATAACCTTGGCTTATATAAGCCTATGCAGTACATTAGC
>JALTJN010000360.1 GCA_027076405.1 Chromatiales bacterium | reverse complement strand
TTACCAAGTGGCGTTAAGCCAGCACTTTTAGCTTCTGACGATGCCTCAGAGTCCGAGCCCTAACAATGCGCTCGTTCGGACGCAAACTACGCTGCGCTTCGTTTGCGCCGCACAGCTTGGTCGTTAGGGCAAGAAAGGAAAAGAGTATGGAGGAGAATGTGGTAGAAATTTTTAGCATTGCGGCAAGTATTGCTTCGGTAATTCTTGCTGTTATTGCAATTGCAATGTCCATCTTCTTTTATACCCAAAGTAAAAACACTGAAAGTAGTGTTAAAGAATCACTTTCTGGTATACGGACTCAGACAGACTCTCTTCAGAAGTTAACTGGGCGATGGATGGATCGTCTTACAAAATATGTAACATCACCAAAGGAAAATACTGATACAACAGAGCAGGTTAGACAGCTTCTTCAATCCCTACCTGAAAATATTGCTGAGCAAATCAAATTGCCAGCAACATCGGAAAACGCTGCATTAACATCTGAAATAGTTACTTCATATATCGCTCTATATTACTACTCAGCGGTAGCTAATGTTTGGGCTCAATTTTCCCTGCCGCCGCTCAATAAGTACGATGATAATCCAGACTATTCTGCACTAGTATCTAGAGTTGTTGATGGAAGTGCCGCCGATTTTCAGCACATGGCAAAATTACTGGCATCTCTCGATCAAGCAGAGGTACAAAGTAACAGCCTCAAGCATTTGCTTGATGAGGCAATGGATCTTTATCGAGATAGGGTAGCAACTACAACCCAAGTTTATGCAAAAAGGGCTGAGGATGAATAGCCCTAACAAAAGCATACACGCGGACTGCCAAAAGTGCCGCGGCTTCCGCTGTGCTACAGCCACGCCACTTTTGGCATCCGGTGATGCTAAGCGTTGGGCTTAAAAGGATAAAAGCAAAATAAAAATTAACGATAAGTCATCCTGAAATTGTTATAAAAAATAAAAGCATTTGTTGTTTCATCGCCCCAAACGAATTAGCCGATGATGCGGTAAAATTAAAAATAAAACTGAATAGTTTTTAAGGAATAACAAAACAAGAAACAATATCCAAGCCGCGCGCGGGTAGCTGTTATATTGAGCAAGTAATAAGGATTCAGGTTTGTGAGAAGAAGTCAGACATCTTATTTCCTGAGCGATAATCAGATTCAAAAATCAGAAATGTGCCTCCGGCATGTTCTGGTATTACAGCTTGAACTATCTGAAAAATATAAATTGAATTATCTGCTCAATGTTTACGAGCCAGTTAAGCTGGGTTAAAGTCAAATCAGATTTAGGTGGTATGCAATCTAAATACGGTAAAAACTTGCAAAGCAGACTTTATCGAATGAATTGCTACATTGGGTAAATAGCGGGCAAGTTTTCAGTTGTATTGCATGCCCAACAAATAGTTTAAGCCGACCCCCAAAGCTGCGCGCCTTTTGTGGGAAAGGCATCCACAAAAGTCACCCAGTTTCGGGGTCGGCTTAACTAAGGCGTTAGCCTAATAAAAAAGTATGCATGAATTTAATATTCAAATAAACAAGAAAGGACATATTACTAAACGTGAGTCTTATGACCTTGAGTTTAAGCAATCCTTCCACTATGGCGACTCTCTCTATGAGTATGTGCGTTCGCTGGTAGGCATGGCAAATAATCGTGGAGGTCAAATAGTTTTCGGAATAAAAGATTCACCTAGAATACCCATCGGATTAGTGAATGATAAATTTGAAAAACTTGATCCAACAAAATTAAATGGCGTTATATTAGAGTCTTTTTCATCAGATATTAGTTATTCAATTGATGTAATTGAATGGAAAGGAAAGCAATTTGGAGTATTAAAGGTCGCTGAGGCTAGAGTAAAACCAGTTATCTGCCGGAAAACTCATAAAAAAATATTGCGTGAAGGGGCTATTTATTACAGGTACAGGGGTGAAACAAAAGAAATTAAATATTCTGAGCTTTCAGCACTAATAGATTCTGAAAGAGATAAAGAAAAAAAACTATGGATGGATCACATACAAAAAATTGCAGAAGTAGGTCCAAGTCATGCACACATACTTGATACTACGAGTGGAAAAATGGATGTTGGAAACCAAACAGTATTAATTGATAGTTCTGTAGTTGATAAAGTCAAATTTATAAGAGAAGGTCACTTTACAGAAAATAATGCTGCACCAGCTTTGAAGTTAATAGGTGATATTTCAGGTGTTCTTGATACTGACAAGGTTATATATGCTGAAAGTGCATACCCTTACACTGCTGCACACATCCAAGCAGAGTGTGGTATCAATAATTATGAGCTCCAAGCTTTTGATTGGAAATTTAATATAAAAGGCAACATAAAATATCATACCGAAGTTACTACTGGTAGAAAATCTAAAATTCATAAATATTCTAAAGCAGTAATCGACCTCATAAGATCAGAAATACGAAAAGATCCAGATATAGTAATTAAAGTTAAAAAAGCCTATTCGAAAGCGAGAAAGAAATAGGCTAACAAAAAGTTGCACCTGACAACTCAAAGCGGCACTTGTTTTGCAAAGAGCGCAAAAACGTGCCACTCTGAGTTGCCGGTGAACTCGGCGTTAGGCTTAAAAATCACAATCTTGACAAACCCAGAATCATAAGTACACTGTACATATGAAAAAACTAGAATTCGAGTGGGACACTAAGAAAGATAAATCAAATACTAAGAAGCACGGTGTCACATTTGATGAGGCTCGCACTGTCTTCTATGATGAAAATGCAATTCAATTCTTCGACCCAGAGCATTCTGACGAAGAAGATCGCTTTATTCTACTTGGCTCTAGTTTCAATTTAAAAACATTAGTTGTTTGTCACTGTTTTAGAGAGGACGAAATGGTCGTCAGAATTATATCAGCTCGAAAAGCAGATAAAGATGAAGAGCAATATTATTGGAGTGAAAGAAAATGAAAGCTCACTACGATTTTTCAAAAATGAAGGGAAAGAAAAACCCTTATATTAAATATCTAAAGCAGCCTATTACAATGCGGCTTGATTGTGAGTCAGTTGAATACTTCAAATCACTAGCAGAAGAATCAGGTATTCCGTACCAAACGTTAATAAATCTTTATCTACGTGATTGTGCAGCTAATCATCGTAAACTTAAAATGAAATGGGCATCATAAGCCTAACAATTAGCTCCAGCAGACCTAAAAAGTTTCGCGTCTTTTGTGGGGCTTCGCATTTTCCCACAAAAGCCGCAAAATTTTTTAGGCTGCTGAGCAAGGCGTTAGGGAGAGACAGAATATTCTCTAACATCTTGTGGAAAGGAGGAAACTATGACTTAAAATCATCTTGTTAGTAGTGTATAAATACGTATAAGCTTAAATTCATACTTTAAGGAAAGAAAATGAGAAAACAAAAAAATAGAATGATCATCTTGTTGTTTGGATTAATGATTAATTTACAGGCATACGCAGCACCAATAGTATTTACTGATGAAAATTTATTTATTTCTGCGATGCAAGGGTACATGCAAATATCTGAGGGGTTTGATTCTTCTGCATGGAATGAATCGGTATATGATGGTGCAGGCTCATCTGGTTCAATATCTGTCATAAGCAATAATATTGCCTGGTCATCAAACGATACTATGTATACAAGTGGTGGCTGGGGTATTAGTGGGAATGGAATTTCGGATTATATTGGTCGCCCTGATGCTTTATATGGTACTGCAAGTGGAATGACGCTTTATGGTATAGGTGGATGGTATACAAGAACAAATGCAATTGAAGTTAATTTAAGTGTTGATGACGGCCCAGTAATAGCCACATTTAATTTAACAAACACATATCAAACAAGCAACAATCATCTTTTTTATGGTGTAATCGATCCAAATGGATTTACATCATTTTCCTTAGAAGCGGCTAGGATCGGTGATAATTGGGGTGCTGATAATTTTACTTTTTTTGCACAACCATCAGCCGTTCCGATACCAGGTGCCTTTTGGCTGTTCTTCTCTGGAATAGCAGCTTTATCAGTAGCTAGACGTAAAAAAATCCCTAACAAATAGCTGCACCAGACAATTCAAAGTGGCACTTATTTTGCTAAAAAGACAGCAAAAACGTGCCGCTTCAAATTGCAGGTGAGCAAGGCGTTAGCGAACAATGGCATCAACGATAAAAATAGGTTTGAAAGCCAGCAATAAATAAAATTAAAAGCGTATAGTTGTGTTTTTATTTTGGATGAATTTCATTCCAAATTATTTTTTATAATTAAGCAACCGAGACAAAAGTGGTTTGGGTAATTTGAGGCCGGAGTTGTTTGGTCTCAAAATCTAAAAAGATAACGTAGCGTTCACAATAAGGTGTTTAATGCTTCCAAATAAACAAACCATGAACTGATATTCTAATAAAATATCACTAAAGCGTTATAACCGAACGATTAAAATGTTTACATAAACAGAATAATTGCGAATCGGTTAAGAAGGAATAAAGCCATTTACAATCAGTAAGATCTTGGGTTATGGTAGAACGAATCGAAAAACAGCAACAGCAGTAGAACATGTATCATGGTTTGTGAATGTTGTTGCTAACCAGTAGCTTCACCAGACAACTAAAAGCGGCGCTTGTTTTGCTATAAAAGCAGCAAAAACGCGCCACTTTTAATTGCTGGTGAGCAAAGCGTTAGCGAACAATAGCATCAACGATAAAAAGAAGTTTGAAAGCCAGCAATAAATAAAATTAAAAGCGTATGGTTGTGTTTAT
>JALTJN010000359.1 GCA_027076405.1 Chromatiales bacterium | reverse complement strand
AATTCATTCCCTCCCTGTATCAGCGCAGAACAAACAATGACCACATATATTTAAAACCTATAATCCAATGCTGCTATTTTGAAAAGAGTGGCACTTTTACATTTGTACAGCTAACGACATGCATCAGTGGCAGCTAAAAGCAGAGCGCAGCGCCGCTTTTAGCTGTCCGCTGAATGCTATTGTTAGCGTCATTGTACTCAAAGCCATATTTTGCTGTTGCTTTAAGCAATTTTTGAAATAGGCTTGTTTCCTTAAAATGGTCAATCGTATATGCTATTCTGAGTGCTGACTCAACTTTGTCTTTATTAACATTAGAAACACATGATACCCAGCGTTGCGAATACACCATTGCGATTATGCTGGCTATATCATGCCCACAACAAACCTGCAAAATAGAATGATTTGATTTTTTTTCGATTCTATACCTATCAAGAATTAATTCCTTGTCAACTCCATCTTTTATGCTTGCACTACGTGAAACAACATGAGTTAAAAATTGATCTACATCTAATTCTATAAGTAGCTTATTAACATCAATAAAACTATTATAATTCATTCTTTTCATATTCAGATTAAAATTCTCCTGAATATTAACAAGCCTGAACAAGCCAATTTCATATGCTGTAGACAGCACACTATCCTTAAGTTGACCAACAATCTCTGAATGGTTGTCATGATTTGTATATTCGTCAATAAAGGATCGCAAAGCGGGAGAGTCTACAAGCATAGTTTCCGCATCATGCGTATCAGTAAGATATATATCTAGGAGTTCTCTTTCGTTAGTAATTTCACGAATATGATCAAAGTCCGCATCACATATAGCAATTACTGGAAGTTTATCCTCACATTTTAAATCTCTCATTACATTTATAAGATCAACTTTCCCATTGACTGACTCAAAGCATACAGAACTCGAACTAAGCAATGACCTAAATAACCTAACATCTGTGCCTCCTTCAAGAACGACGATTAGACTCTCTTTATAGCTAGGATGTTTGAGCAATAATCTTATTTCATTTGTTTTTGAAGAGGAGTCTAAATATTTCTTCATGCGTAAGCACCCTCTTCAAGATCCACAACCAAGTCCCAATTTGTGTCGATTATCTGAGGAGAGTGGGTAGCAATAACAACCACCATATTTTGAATTTCGATTATCTTTTTTAGGTCATCCAAGAAATCTTTCTGCCATGCAACATGCAATGAAATTTCAGGCTCATCAATAAGCACCAGAACATTTTCCTGTGTTTTAAATATAAGTTCATACAATAAAACAACCTGATGTTGCTCTCCAGAGGAAAGCTGGGTTAGCTTTAGTGGCCTTCCTTTATCAGTTTCGAATGCAAACCCCTTGTCAGGATCAATATTGATTTTTTTAAAGGAGAGTCTCTTTTTGTTCAAAATCGTAGAGAACAAATCTATTTTCTGAAGTAATAAATCATACGCCTCCAGCTTTTGTTTTGTATCGTTAACATAAAGAGTCAATACTTTAGTATCGGCATCTGTTATTTCATCAAAAACGTATACATCTGGAAGGTGCTGTTCTGACGATAATAAATTAAATTTTGCAAGAACCGCCCGCTTTTCTTGAAGCTGTTTTAATTGTTCTTTTAACTCTTCTACTGTATGTGCTTTAAATGAATAATCTTTCTTCAATAGCCTAACAGGAAAAGTTGTGTCAAGTTGTTGAGAGATTGCAGACGAGTTATTACTAGACTCTCTGATTCTTTCGGTCAATTCATCAGCATACTTTTCGATTGTGTCGACAAAGTTTCTTCTTCTAACCGGTCTAACGTGCCTGATATCCACTCTACGTAAAATCAAGCGTTGATCTTGAATGAAGTGTGCTTTTAGCGATGAAATAAACACTGAGAGCCATTGCGGTATATCATCTCTCTTATATTTTTCTGGCAATATTTCAGAGTAGTTCTCTAGAATGTAATCAAAGTCTACAAGCTCACCTGTCCTATCATCAATCCACTCACTTTCTCCAACTTGTGTAAGAAAAGGTAAGCGGGTATCTATCATATGTGAAGGGAAGCGCTTCAACCTCCTTATTTCTTTTTCATGTTGGTACGAATATACATCATCGGAACTTAGATCAAGTGACATCATCATTTTCCCACTACCATCCGAATCATCTTCTTTATTGATTATTAATGTTCCATCTGATGTTAGAAGCTCGATTGATGTAAATTCCAAGTGCGACAGAAATCCGAAATTTCTATTAAATATTGCATTAATTATTTTTAATACAATAGTTTTACCATAACCGTTTGGAGCGGTAATTATGGTTATATTCCCATCCTGAAACCTGATTACATGATTAAAGTGTCCAAACAGACCTTTTACAATCAACTTTCTTAATTTCATTATTTATCTGCCCTTAGTAGTGGCTTAATGGATATTCATTACGCTAACGGCAAAGCTCAGCGGGCAGGCAAAAGGGGCGTGGGTTTTGCGCCTTTTGCAAAACCCACGACGCTTTTGACTGTCCGGCTGGAGCGATTTGTTGGGTGCTTTTGCCTTCGACTGAGATTCATTTTTACCCCTGCCCCATAAAATTTGCAATACACACAACGAATTATTTGGATGTTCCCCGCCGATTGGCCTCGGCAACGCACGTTGCTCGGCAAAAGTAGAAAAATCTAATATTGCACTGTCCTCGCTAAAATATTTGTTTTTTTCTTTTCTGGCTTTTTTGCTGGTCTGTCCATTAGCACGTTTCTCGATGCTAATTTTCCATTGCACGCAGTTTCTACTGGCACTGCGCTTTTGCGTCGCAACCCGCTCGAAAAATCATTTCAAGCTTTTTCACTTTCGAAGCCGAGAGGCTTAGCTCTCCATTTCTTTTTCCTGCAAACCCGTTAAATAGGGCGTCATTTTATTTTCAGTTTTTATCAACGGCCATTGCTTCGTCGATGCCACGAAACAGAGCCATCATTTTTACAAACCCAGGTCGATAATGATGTTGCTCGCTTAATGGATTTTATTTTTACACCCAACGCCCAGCTCACCAGCGATTTAAAGCGGCAAGCTTTTGCTGCTTTTTTAGCAAAATAAGTGCCGCTTTAAATTGTCTGAGTGCAGCGCCTTGTTAGGCTCTTTTATTCGACATAACATAAAAATAAAACGCCATAATATGCAGGACGTTTATCGCCACCATGATTATGTTTACCATCTACTGATATAGAATGCTTATGACTAAATTGATCTTTATGGCCTTGCCTCCTGTCCCAGTTTATTTCTCCAGTTTTATAGTCCAAGTTAGTTGCAGCGCCTCCATGATCATGGAGTCCATCATAATCTATAGTATTTTTTCCACCATACTTACCTGCAACATTCTTTGCAGTAACGCCCATGAGAAAACGGTTAGTTATATTTGGAGTTTTATTTGTACCATCACAAATAACCCAGCCTACTGGAATTTTTCGTGTTTTACCGTTTGGCGTTCCATCAGCAGATCGATAGACTGGATCCCATGATATTATAGTTCCTTTTGGTATATTGTTATTAATAGTACTTTTACCAAGTTTAAACCCCCAAATGTCTACGGGATTTTTGCTTACATATAGCTGCTCTAATATAACGCCGAGAAATATAAAAACACATGAGGCAATTAGCCATACAGGTATTCTTATGCCTTTCATGACAATATTGTTTTCTTCTTTAGATTTGGAATCGATAACATTCTCCTTTCTTTTTGAAACTGAGAACTTCTCATAATATTCAATTATTGTTTCTAATTCATTAATAGTGTCCTGTAGCTCTTGATTGAAAGCAGCCGTTCTTTTTTGAATTGTAGGCTGTGAACCATAAGCAACAAAAACATCAAATTTTCGAGAAACAACATCAGTCTCTACGTTATAACCGTTCTCTTCAGCAGCTAAAATTAATGCTGTAAGTTTTTGTCTCCATTTTCTAAATTCATTATTTTCATGCAAGCCTACAGCATCAAATAATCCATTTGCTTGTTCAACAAGAATTTTTAATTCTTTGATGTACTCTTCATTAGTCATGAATTTATTTTTAGCCTAACGGCAAAGCTCAGCGGGCAGGCAAAAGAGGCGCGGGTTTTGCGCTCTTTGCAAAATACGCGACGCTTTTGACTGTCCGGCTGGAGCGATTTGTTAGGGCATTTTTTCCTTTACGGTTAATTTTCATTTTTACCCCAGACTTGCAGCGCGCACAATAGAAAAATCATTATTATCCGGTTTCCTCTGTGCTGGCTACAAGCACGTTTAATTGATATTTTACTCGGGAATCTCAACGTGGCACTCCCCTACTTGATAAAATATCGGTTAGTTTCCTTTTCTTTGTTTCTTGCTATTGGCGATATTTTTGTTCACTCGCACAATGCCTGAAAATCTATTTTTTTTATGTTTCCGGTGTCCAGTGGTTTTGCTCGACCAGACCACCCCCACTTTTAACGAACATTCAATGCTTTTTTATTTTCGAAGCCAATAATGTTGGGTTTCGAATGGCTTTTCCCTCAAGCCACATTAAATTGAATTTTTATTCTTTTTTTATTTTGTCCTTTTGTTTGTGGTCATCGGCTTCGTCGGCATCCAGAAATAGAACGGATATTTTATGATTTTAAATTCTGCTCATTCGATGGTGCGGAAATTATTTGTGCCTCCATTTTTCATGCCTGGTCTTACCCACAAAAAGTAGACATGTTACGTTGTTGAAATTTCATTTCATACTCGTGTGGACTTACATAGCCAATGGCTGAATGGCGTCTCTCACGATTATAAAATATCTCGATGTATTCGAAA
>JALTJN010000358.1 GCA_027076405.1 Chromatiales bacterium | reverse complement strand
CTAACGCCCTCATCAGGGGCTTTCAAAAGGGGCGCGGGTTTTGCGTTTTTTGCAAAACACGCGACGCTTTTGAAAGTCCTCCTGGATGAGTTTGTTAGCCAAATACATTAATTTTAATATTATTACTTTGGTTCTGGCATTTTATTGGATAGCTTATTTATAAATTCTTTACTATATTTATCTTTGCCAATTGATCGAGCCATCTTCACAATACGCCACGCGTTTTTATAATCGCCTTTGTCGTAATAAACCCACGCGCCAAGCATCAATCCTTTGCTATATTCTGGGTCAAGAGTCAATGCTTTATCTATCAGGTTGCTCGCTTTTTTATATAACGCATAAGAAGTAGAATTCCCTTTTTCTCGTTCAATACTCGCTTGCCATGCATAGGCTCGAGCAGCATCAACAAAAAGTCGTGGTTTTTCTTTAACATCATCAATCAGCTGCATTGCTTTTTCAAAATGAATGGAAGCTTCTTCTGGTTTCTTTTGGGAAAGCAGTATTGCACCAAACCCCCAGTATGGTTGATAGTAATCATTATCTAACATCCATGACTGATTAAATCGACGCATAGCATTATCAATATTACCTTTGCGTCTCTCACTCCATCCCCAAGCTGAAAATTCTTTGCTGGCTTTCTTACGTGAACCAGAGTTGGCCGTTACTGTTTTAATAAATTGTTCATCGGCCTTTTTTTGGCTTTCCGTCTTTATAATTTTCGGAGATCCATACATTGGGATTAAATTAATTGGATCATTGTTAGACGAAGAAAACTTATTATAATTTTGATTGGCACAAGCTGTGATTATTACTGCAATAAATAATACACTCAATGTATTTCTTAACATGATGACTCCCTCCATTTATGGCTATTTGTGGCTAACGCCCTCATCAGGGGCTTTCAAAGCTGGCGCGGCTTTTGCGGTTTTTTTGCAAAAGCCGCGACAGGTTTGAAAGTCCTCTGGATGAGTTTGTTAGAGCGCGTCATCTACGTAATCTTTCATCATTTTTATACATTCATCAACAACATCCGTTTTATTTCCCATTGCAGCTAATTGCGAAGCAGCTAATAGCCCGAGTGCTCCAGTAGCAGCTAGAGTTTGTGAGAGATCTTGTTCTGAATAGTTTGCTCCTACTGTACCAATATTATGGCGACGCACTATTTGACTATAACCTGTATGTGTAAACTCATTCATAGCATTCCATGAATTTTTTTTCATTAATGATAAGGTGCGGTTTTTATCACCAATTTTGTTTTCTATTTCTGTAATAAGTTGACCGTGACTCTTTACTTTACCCTTCTTGAATTGAGCCAGATTGTTTTCTGATGCACAATGATAAAGCCAAAGTCCACGTACAACGGCCTCAGTTAATACTCGTAACAGTGCAAGCATAGATCCATGTAACTTAGATGAATCCAATAATGCAATGGCAGCTTGATGCTCTAACGCCACATCAAAACATCCTTGCACTAATAAGGATCTTTTATCTGAAGGTAGCTCGAACCCAGGTGTATGTTCATCTATCCAATTTATCAATTTAACAAGGTTGCGATGTTCGTTCATTTTTTAAAGCGCTCTAACGCCCTCATCAGGGGCTTTCAGAAGGGGCGCGATTTTTGCGCTCTTTGCAAAAAATCGTGAACCTTCTGAAAGTCCCTCTGGATGAGTTTGTTATGTTTATATTTCAACTAACCATCAAACTTAACCGAGCACATTACTTAATACCCAAAGTCTTGAACATCAGTAAGTAGATCACGAACCTGCTTATCAATCCTTTTCCTAAACTCATACTCTATTTCCACATCGGTTAACGATCCAATATTTTTATTAAAATAAGTTACGAGGACATCCTGCATTTGTTCGAGAGTATATCTATCATAATTTGGTATATAGTTAGTTTCGTACTTCGAATATTTAATTTCATAGTATGCTCTAACAAACCGTTTTGGCTTGACATCTACACAAAATCTTTTAGCTAACTTAGAAATATGCTGATCTAGATTATGAAGTATAGTTTCATTGTTTATCTCTGAAAAGAAAAACATCCAACCCTTACTTTTGTTTTGAAAAACACACCCTGTGATTCTTAAATTCAATCTCCACAAAAGAAATTTTTCACTTTTTATTTTTGAATGTTTATATCCAGTAAATATTGATACTAATGATTCTTTTAGTTTTTCTACCGATGCAGGCCTTGGGCTTATAATATCTCCTTCAAATTGATAACCCAGATAGTCAAAATTTTCTCCAATCTCTCCCATTACAGATTTTTCTGGTACTTTCCTTGGGTCATGTATTTTAAGACCTATTTTACGAAATGTTCGTATCACGTCATCAGATATCTGTAGCACATCAGCATAATCACACAGTATAAATACGTCATCAACATACCGATGATATGCAATATTTTTATTTGTTGATAATTTTTTATCAATATTTAGTAAATATATAGCCGCAAGTATATTAGAGATGGATAATCCTTGAGGAATACCAAGGTTGACATTTTTATCTGTAGGTAATGATTTATGGACAGTTGGTGTTTTAATTGCCCTCTCAACAAATTCAACTATCTCAGGATTTCTTATTTTTCTTCGCAATCTACTTGATAGCTCATTATGCTTTATGGTTGGGTAAAAGTTAGAAACATCCAGTTTAATAAACCCATCATACTTCCCTGATTGTATTTCTTCCTTTACTTTTTTCACCATATATTGAGGTAATTCGAATTTAACATCCCCCTTATAACGCTCAACTAAAAAATCACAGAGAGCCCTTAATGCAATACGATCTCTAATTGTTGGAATTGATATTTCTCTAGGAACTTTCCCCCTTCCCTTGCTAATCAGCTTTAACTTATATTTTGTGAACTTAAATGTTCCGCTCAACACTTTTTTAGAAATAATTCTAATTTGTTCATCAAGCAATGGCCAAAACAACTTCTGGTTTAGATTGTCAATTCCAGTTGCTGCCGACAAAACAATAATATCTTGGTATAGTGATCTGAGGTTATTTTCTGAGAAATGATGCTCAAATCGTTCCCTGACTGACATTACAGAACTCCATCAATAAAAATATAACTATTGGGAGAAGATAGAATCCTCCCAGCAATAGAAATTTCTTAATATAATAAATAGCAACAAGAAACCATATATATGCAGTTGGTTTTCTGTCTAAACCATTAGAATTGCTATTTGGATCGTTATGAGCAAGATATGTATCACACAACGCTATGTGATAATCAATATCTGCATGATTTTCGCAAACAGTTAATATTTTCTCATATTCATTAGCCAATTCACTTGTATTTCTTATATTCTCTTTTGCTTGTTGATATAGGCTATTTAAAGTTTCATAGCTATCTTTAACTAGTGCAGCCCTTTCCTTGTATCCAAGACCATTTATAAATCCAGATATACTCAGAACTAAAACGGAAAATATAATCCAAGCAACACCTGCATATTCACTTTGTGTATTAAATTTTAAATAGTAAATAGCCGCGGCTACTGAACAGAACGAATACCAGAGCAACAAAATCTGCGCCTGAAAAGCACTTGATAGAAGTCGCTTTTCAGTTTGTATTCGTGCTTTCCTTGTCCACCAAATATTATCTGATAGTGCCATGATTTTCTCTTAATTAGGTGTCCCGAGGTGCCTATTCTAGTGACATTGAGTAACGCCCGTTACCGGGCAAGCCAAATGGCTAGGAGCAAGTAAAACTCCTCTATATTAGTTGCACCCACTACTGGATGGCTGATCTTATGACCAGCACACCTCAGGACAAAACTTTGCAATCTCTTTGTACGCACTTAAAAACATAACGCCCTCATCAGCGGCAGGCGAAAGGGGCGCGATTTTTTGCGAATGCAAAAATCGTGAACCTTTTGACTGTCCGCTGGATGAGTTTGTTATGTGCAATTAGATTTTCCGGTAGTTTTGCGTCTCACCAAGCCTAAAATACCAATTAAGCCACTACCGAGAAGCCACACTGACGCAGGCAGAGGGACTGCGCTTACACTGTAACCTGTAGCTGAAAAAGATATTTCAGATGAGGTTCCAAGAAACACATCCTGAACACCTATATATCCAAACATTCCTGATAAATCAGGAATGTTTGATGTGTTACCCGAAAGCAATTCATTAGGATTGATAAATATATTATTTAAGTCCGCATCACCTAACGTAAATTTTAATGAGGAAGGGTTCGTTAAGCTACCTATAGAGCCAGTAAAGCCTGTGGCAGATAGAGTAGTTGTGTCTAATGTTTGACTTAAACCCGGAACTAGTATCTGTGTAACGAGAGGGGGAGTTGACTGTGAGCTATTAGCGGTGACGAAATTAACTGTGCCTAAATCAGTAGTGACGCCAATCGAAATCAGCGACGTTGTATTACTGGAAATATCATAAAATCGACCGGTGTTATCAGAAGGGTCAGTGTCAATATAATTGGTATTATAGACTGCACTTACCGTGATGTTGCTACCGATTGCAGGGCGTACAGAGCCATTCGTGCTATCGATATCCCCAGTTACGATAAGTTCCACCAGTGCGGCATTAGCTGAATTTAACAGTAGGCCACTTAACAACACAATAGCCGATATATTTTTTCTTAAATTACACATAATTTTCTCCTTGATTGTGTATTAAATTAACATTCAGATATTTTCAAAGCTGTTTTCTAATTACTTCATACAAAATAAAATTCGACTATATTTCTTTTTACATAACGCCCTCATCAGGGGCTTTCAGAAGGGGCGCGTTTTTTGCGCTCTTTGCAAAAATCGTGAACCTTCTGAAAGTCCCTCTGG
>JALTJN010000357.1 GCA_027076405.1 Chromatiales bacterium | reverse complement strand
ATGGAAACCTTATGATGGTGTTAAAGATTTCTTTAGAACTGGTGTAGTTAAGAACACTAGTGTAAACGTGAGATCTGCATCTGATGATGGAAAAATTTCTTATAACGTATCTTATGGTAACCTTGAAGATCAAGGATTTACTCCAGGAAATACTTTAAGAAGATCAACAATTGGTATAGGAGGTAGAGCCGTATTAACAAATAATTTTACTGTTAATGCTACTTTAAACTATGCAAGAACCGATTTTACATCTCCTCCAGTAGCGGCAAGTTATGGTAGTAATGTTGGTGGTACTAATGCATCTGTTTATGGAAATTTATTCTATACACCAAGAAGTATTGATTTAATGGGTTTACCATACCAAAATCCAGTAACAGGTGAATCTGTATATTACAGACAAAATAACAGTATTCAGCATCCGCTTTGGACTGTTAACAATACTGGAAATCAACAATTGACAAATAGAGTCTATGGTAATTTACAATTGTCTTATAAAATAAATGAGAACCTTAATGTAATGTATCAATTAGGTGTTGATGTATATAGTGAAAACAATGTTAACTTTGCCAACAAAGGCGGTAAAACAGGAAGTCAAGCTAATAGAGATGGTAGATACCAAACTTGGAATAACACAAGTACTATAAATGACCATAATATTAACTTAACAGGTAGTTATGACATTAGTAATGATTTTGATGTATCATTTGCCGTTGGAGCAACCTCTAAAAGAACCGTTTATGATAGAAATGGTGTAACTAGTACAGGTCAACAAGTATTTGGTGTTTTAAGACACTTTAATTTTGCTGAGCAAAATGAAATTCAATTTTTCAACGAACGTAACCTTTTAGGTCTTTACGGACAAGCTGAAATTGGATTCCAAAAAGCTTTATACTTAACACTATCTGGTCGTAAAGATTGGGTATCAAATCTAGCATCTAATAATAGATCTATATTCTACCCATCTGCTGCGATTTCCTTCTTACCTTCTAAAGTAATTGATGCTCTAGCTGAAAGCGATGCTGTTAATTATTTAAAATTAAGAGCTGGTTATGGTACATCGGCAAACTTCCCAACGGGATACCCGATTTCATCTACGTTAATTTTAAATACACAAACTTTTCAAGACGGAGATGGTGTAGATATTGTTTCAAACACTACTGGAGCTCAATTAGGTAATTTAGATTTAAAACCAGAAAGAATTGATGAATTAGAGTTTGGTATTGAAGGTAGATTCTTTAAAAACAGAGTAACTTTAGACGCATCAGTTTATAGTAGAAAAACTAAAGATTTAATTATAGACAGACCTTTAGACCCTGCTACAGGTTATACTACTACACAAACTAACATTGGAGAGATTCAAAATGATGGTATTGAAATAGATTTAGGTATAGATGTATTTAGAAACGATAATAATGGCTTTAACTGGAATGCTAGCTTTAATTGGGCAACAAGTGAAGCAATTGTTAATGATTTAGGTTTAGATACTGATATAGTAGTTTATGAAGGGTTTACAAATCTTGGTAATGCTGCCATAGTTGGAGAATCTTTAGGAACAATGGTAGGTACTGCTATAGATCGTGATGCCAATGGTAATTTTAAAGTAAATGCTGCTGGTAGTTATGTTACCAAAAACGGATTAAATGTTATTGGTGATGCTAACCCTGATTTTGTTATGAACTGGTCTAACTCAATTTCATACAAAAACTTTAGTTTAAATTGGTTAATGAATTGGACTGAAGGTGGTGATTTATTTTCTTATGGAATCGCAACTCCACTTGGTAGAGGTGTTGTAACACAAAAAGGTGTTGATCGTCAAAATTCGTTCATTTTACCAGGTGTTAATCCTGCAGGACAACCAAATACAACTCAAATTAATAATTCAACTTATTATTTTAGTAATGTATTATATGGTCCAGATGAAATGTTAGTTTATGATGCTACGGTATTTAGATTACAAGAGTTGTCGTTAGGATATAATTTCCCAGCTAAATTTTTAGAGAAAACTCCTTTTGGCTCAATTAATCTAACATTCTCTGCTTATAACCTATGGTTTTATGCACCAAATATTCCTAGTGTAACAAACTTCGATCCTAATGTAGCTGGACTTGGTGTAGGTAATGGTCGTGGATTTGAGTTTTTAAATGGTCCTAGTTCTAAAAGATATGGTTTGAGCATTAAAGCTTCATTCTAACAAAAAATTTAATTTGAATATATTATGAAAAAAGTAAATAATTTAATAAAATTAGTATTGTTTTGCGGAGTGGTATTATTATCCTCTTGCGAATCTACTAATGTAGATATAACTGAAAATCCAAATGCCTTGACACCAGATCAGGCAGATCCAGATTTTTTCTTGAACAGCGTTCAAGTTAATTTTGCATTCTTTGTTGAAGGCTTTGGTAGAACCGGTTCTCAAATGACACGTATTGAATACATGGCAGGAAGAGACTATACTAATGCTTATTCTCCTTCAGCATTTGATAGCAGATGGAGTTCGGCATATAGAGGAATGATGCTAGATTTAAAATTTATGAATGCTCTAGCAGAAGAGGCAGGTTTAACACACCATATTGCTATGGGTCAAGTTATGCAATCTTACATACTTATGACCTTAGTTGACTTTTTTGGAGATGTTCCTTACACTGAAGCTTTGCTAGCTGGTGAAAATTTAAATCCTGCTCCTGATAGTGGTGAAAGCGTTTATGCTGCTGCTATTGCTTTATTAGACTCTGCAATTGCAAATTTTAATGCAAATGCTATTGTTGACCCAGATCTTGATTTATATTATGATGGAGATTGGGATAAATGGATAAAAGCTGCTAATACGCTTAAAATGAAAGCATATATGGCAACTAGATTAGTTGATGGTAGTGCTGTTGCCAGTTTTAATTCTATTGTAAATTCTGGAAATTATATTGCATCAACTGCTGACGATTTCCAATTTAGATGGGGTACAAATGTATTACAACCAGATACTCGTCATCCAGCATATCGTGCTAGTTATACTACTACTGGTGGTGCTAGATATATGTCTAATTCTTTAATGGATTACATGACGGGAACTGACCCTAATGCATATTCAGCTCCTAATAGATTCGATATACGTACTTTATTCTATTTTTATAGACAAGTTTCTCAAACTCCTGGAATAGCTGGAGAACCTGCTAACGAAGAAGTTCTTGAATGTGGATTAATTTTACCACCACCTCACTATGCTGGTTTCACATTTTGTGGAGTTCCTAAAGGTTGGTGGGGAAGAGATCATGGTAACGACAATGGTATTCCACCAGATGGGTTCTTAAGAACTTTAAATGGTGTATATCCTGCTGGAGGTACTCTTGATGACTTATCTTACGATCCTCAAGTAAATGGCGATGGTAATGGTGGTGCAGGTATTACTCCAATTATGTTAGCATCTTGGACTAAATTTATGATAGCAGAAACACAAATGCTTGCTGGAGATGTTCCTGGTGCTAAAACAACAATGTTTGAAGGTATAAATATGTCTATAGATAAAGTAACAAACTTTTTACCTAAAACAGATAGATATAACTGGATTTTTGGAACTGCCGATGGTGGTCCAGCTCTAGCTTTAGAATCAGATTATATAGGTTGGTTTAATGCTGACTTATCTGCAGAATGGGATGCTGGAACTACTGGTGATAAATGGGATATTTTAGCTATGCAATATTTTGTAGCAATGTTTGGTAATGGTATAGATGCTTATAACTTCTATAGAAGAACTGGTTATCCTACAACATTACAGCCAAACATTGAACCAAATCCTGGAGGGTTTATTAGATCATTTTTCTACCCAGCAAACCATGTTAACAATAACTCTAATGCAACTCAGAAGAATGGAGTTGATGTTCAAATATTCTGGGATACAAATCCAGCATCTCCTGGTTTCCCTGTTGCAAACTAAAATATAGTGTGAAATGAGAAAAGTTATTAATAAAATAGTATTAGTTGTATTATTAGCATTAACTATAAATAGTTGTTCTAATAATCCTAATAATGCTATTTACGACGTGTTTGATGGCATAGAATACGGTGCTATTATTAGAACACTGAATAGAGGTAGTCAAAATTTTAATCTTTTTGATTTATCATCCACTTGGGATATTACGGTAGAAACTCAAGATGAAGAGTTTGGTGCTTTATTATCACAAATGGTTGTTTATGTTGGCTATACTGACAATAAAGATGACGGAGTTGATAATAATAGAGCGGAAGTGGTATTAAGTACAATACCAGCGAGTTCGTTTACTATTAGTTCCAATGGTCTTCCTTCAACTAGTCTCTTATATACGCTAAATGATATGGTTACTGCTTTAGGATTAAGTAGTGGTCAATACAATGGTGGTGATACTTTTGATATTCGTTTGGAAGTTCAATTAACCGATGGTAGATCATTTAGTGCTGCTGATGGTAGTGGTAGTTTACAAGGATCATATTTTAAATCACCTTATTTATATCAAGCAGGTATGCTTTGCATACCAGACGTACCATTCCCTGGTGTCTATGTAATTGATATGCAAGATAGTTATGGTGATGGTTGGCAAACAACAACAGGAGATGGAGGTCCAGGTATTACTGTTACTCTAGATACAGGAGTAGTTTTAGAAGTTGGACTTTGTACTCCATACGAGGCAAGTTCATTTGCTTGTGTTAATGACTATAGTAGTGGTAGTGATACCATTACAATACCTGTAGGTACATTATCTGCTGATTGGTATTTTCCTGGAGATTATTGGGGTGAAATTTCATTCCAAATATATGCTCCAAGTGGAAACCTTATAGCAGAT
>JALTJN010000356.1 GCA_027076405.1 Chromatiales bacterium | reverse complement strand
GGTAGGGCATGTTTTTCAGGGAAGATACAAAGCGATTCTGGTTCAGAAAGAAAATTACCTGCTGGAACTCACTCGGTATATCGTTTTAAATCCAGTACGTGCCCGAATGGTAAGAAGTGCGAAAGACTGGGAGTGGAGCAGTTATCGGCCAACAGCAGGTTTATCTGATACATATCCATGGTTAACAACAGACTGGATACTCGCCGCATTTTCAAGAAAAAACAAGATGCTATGCAACAGTACCGTATCTTTGTTTCTGAGGGTCGAAATCAGCCAAAACCATGGGAAGAACTCAAAAATCAGATCTACCTTGGTGATGAGCAGTTTATTGATGATATGCAATGCAAGATATTATTTGATAAAGATTTAAGTGAAATTCCATCATCACAAAAAAGGCAATTAGCTAAACCACTTTCATTTTATGAGAGTAAATATAAAGATCGAGATACGGCTATTTATAAATCATACAAAAGTGGAGGTTACAGTCTGAAAGCTATTGGTGATTACTACAAGTTACATTACTCAAGGGTAAGTCGTATTGTTAAGGCACAAAGCAAGACCTGATCCTGACTTCCTTTAGACAGTGAAGAGCTATCATGTTATCAAAAATAAAAAATCATAAAATTGGTATATTTGGAATATTTTTGTTGGTTCTATCCTTGTTTGTTTTTATTTTTTATGGATGTTTTGGAATTAAAGATAATGAAGGGTTAATGTTTTTCTTGTTGTCTATGTTGCTTGTGTGTGCTCAGGCATTCTGGTTTATTTATCATTCATTTTTTGATTATAAAACGACGTACAATATATTAATAACTGTAATTCAGGTTTTGTTTTTATTTGTATTTATATTTTTGTTTTTGTTTAGTGATGTAATTGATGAATACCCTAATGTGAACTCTGCAAGTTTGGTAAATGCATTATTATTAGTTGTTTTATATGTTGCGAATAGTAAAAGTATTTGGCGAAATAAATAGCGAAGAAAGCATGGCTTGGGCTTCTCACG
>JALTJN010000355.1 GCA_027076405.1 Chromatiales bacterium | reverse complement strand
CCGGTGATGGCATTGGCGTTGAGATTATGGCGGAAGCGGTAAAAGTCATTGAGTGTTTGAATAATGACTTTGGCTTAAACGCTGAAATGGAAAATGGTTTGATTGGTGGTGCTGGCTATGATGCACATGGTCATCCACTTCCGCAGGAAACGTTGCGTTTGGTAAAAGATGCAGACGCGATTATGTTGGGTGCTGTCGGTGGTTATAAATGGGAGTCACTGGATATTGCGGTGCGGCCTGAAAAAGGTCTGCTTGGTTTACGCAGTGAGCTGGAATTATTTTCTAACCTCCGTCCAGCGATTTTGTATCCACAACTTGCTGATGCCTCCAGCCTAAAACCAGAAGTGGTTTCTGGTTTGGATATCATGATCGTGCGTGAACTAACCGGCGGCATTTATTTCGGACAGCCACGTGGTATTCGCACACTGGACGATGGACAACGCCAGGGTTACAACACATTGGTTTACAGTGAATCTGAAGTAGAACGTATCGGTCGCAATGCATTTGATATTGCAATGAAACGTGATCGCCGTTTATGTTCAGTGGATAAAGCCAATGTCCTTGAAGTCACCGAAATGTGGCGCGAAGTGATGATTGAGGTTTCAAAAGATTATCCTGATGTTGAACTAAGCCACATGTATGTGGATAACGCGGCAATGCAATTAGTTCGCGCCCCCAAACAGTTTGATGTAATGGTGACGACCAATATGTTTGGCGACATTCTTTCAGACTGTGCAGCCATGTTAACGGGTTCCATTGGCATGTTGCCATCGGCTTCTCTTGATGCAAGTGGTAAAGGCATGTACGAACCGATTCATGGTTCGGCGCCGGACATTGCCGGTGAGAACAAAGCGAATCCATTGGCAACTATTTTATCGGTAGCGATGATGTTGCGTTATACCTTTGACAAGGCGGACGATGCACAACGTATTGAAGATGCAGTTGGTTCTGTTCTCGATCAGGGATTGCGTACGGTTGATATTAGTTCGGATGGCATGACGGTTATTG
>JALTJN010000354.1 GCA_027076405.1 Chromatiales bacterium | reverse complement strand
CGTTAGGCGCATGAAAATAATCACAAGTACAATTTTGGTAGCCATCCTCATAGTTTCAGTTAGAGCTGAAGAGTTAGGGTGTGCTATTTCGACAATGCCGAGCAACCAAATTGAATATGGGTGCGGCTGTATCTATCACATGGGTGAAGATATTAAATATTCTACTATTTTTCAATCTGAGATGAATTTTATAAATCCGAAAATGTATATTGAAGGAAAGCTTGTTTCAGTTAAGCCATCAAAATTTAAAGCAATTCCTTTAAACCCTAAAATCGGAGATAAATTTTCTCAGGTGTACGCTTATAAAGGGAGGAAAATAATATTCGATAATGTTATAAACTTTGTTTGTACGCCTAAAATCGAAGGCTGTGAAGTTATAACATTTAAAACAAAAATGAGGGTTAGTGGTAATAAATGTGAGTCAAAAGTAATTTATGTTAAAGGTGATTGCGGGTGTTGAAAGCATAATGGGGTTTTATATATTTCATGAAAATATACTTAAAATTTTCACTGGCATGCTCAATGATGTCAATGTTATTTAATACGGCTGCATCAACCGATTTTAGTTCAATTGTTTGCGATAATGAGCAATATTTAAAATGTGTGCTTGCAACAAAAAGTGAATGCACTAATGCATTTGTGAAAATTGATGATTCTTGTATGAGAAATGTCCCAGATGATGTGTATGGGGATGAACTAAGAGACTTATCAAAGAAATACGCCGATTGCTCCTTAACTGAGTTTATACAGTTTATAGGAAAAGAAAATTGGGAAATTTGTAGTGCGTATTTAGATGAGTCATTCTCAAAGTACAGTGATAATGTTATAAAAAAACGTAAAGCATTTAAAGAAGATGCTCGTAAACGTGAAGAAAAACAATATAAATAATGAAAATTCGCCTAACAAACTCATCCAGAGGGACTTTCAGAAGGTTCACGATTTTTTGCAAAGAACGCAAAAATCGCGCCCTTCTGAAAGCCCCTGATGAGAGGCGTTAGGCTTTTAGTGG
>JALTJN010000353.1 GCA_027076405.1 Chromatiales bacterium | reverse complement strand
GCTTTAAACTCGATCATGGCATTGCTTGTTGTTAGTTTATTTTTTTCAAATATTGATTCTTTTAATAAACGCTGCGCATGCATAAACACACATTCACAAATACTTAATCGCGGCGCGGTTATTAAGATTTTTTTTATCCCCTGCTTGACTAAACGCGCAGCGGCCAAACCCAGTGCCGATGATTTCCCTCTCCCACGGTCAGCCAACAATACCATCGGTATAGACGCATCCTGATGAATATTTTTTTCTATCGCTTCAACAACAGATTGTTGTTCTCGACTTAAAAAAGCAGGATGCTGAAAAGCAACAAAATCTTCATATACAGCATTTAAGGTTTTAGTAAATGGCTGCCCTTGCTGCAAACAATACAAAGCCTCATGCTTTTCAAGTAAAGGGCGAATCATTTTTAAGTAGAGGCTATCATTTAATAAACCATAATCATCCAATTCAGGCATCCATAAAAATAAAAGCCCTCCACCGCACAAAGTTCCACTCACCGCACCCAAAGCATCTAAATCAAATTGATAACGGCAATCAAAAATAATTATTCGATATTCATGGCCGAGTTTTGTAATGGCATGTTTGGGAGACAAAGCATTAACAATATTATCTGATACCCACAATATATCATCAGCATCTCTATCCATTGCACATGCCTGAAGAGTTTGCATACACCATTTATCATCACCACTTACACGAATAACGGCTCGCGTATTGGATTTATTTAAGGCTGTGCAAAGATATTGGATTTGGCTTATATTATGCTGATCGACATACACGGCATGCAATCCATAAAACAAAAATTATAGAGCCTGCATCATAACGTTATTTAACAATAAATTCTGCCAGCAAACCCACTTGATTATGGTATGAAGGAGTTAGCTTGATTTCCCGTTTGAATAAAGAAGCTGTTATTTTAATAAGCCTTGGTTTTACCATAATAGCCAATGGTTTTGATTTGCTTACTGATCTCTCTCATGGCGCAAACGATATTCACATACTTATAGAA
>JALTJN010000352.1 GCA_027076405.1 Chromatiales bacterium | reverse complement strand
GGTTATTATGGCAGTTTAAAAATACAATAATAGCTGGTCAAATGGAGCTAAATTATCTGTGGTTGCCGCAGTTATCGGGCGAGCAGGGCAATGTTCAAAAAATAAATATGGGTGTGCAGTTTAATGTTTTAAAAGATCATGCGGTTCGATTTGAATATGAAAATATAAATTATGAAACCTTTGATGTGCAGGAAATTAAATTTAGTTATCTGGTTTATTTTTAAGTCATAAAAATCATCAATAATATATTTTTATTTAGCTAAAAAAATAATGCTTTTTATTGCGTACTTAGCGGCTATTTGCGCTTTTAGCGTTGTCTTTTTCTTTTCAACTATTTTATTGGTTCACTGAGTGCTATCTCAATGGAATGGCACCCCTAAAACAAGCGTGTTCTTTATTCTTATCTCAGTAGTAAGCATTCAATATGTTATCTCTCTTCTCCCACACCTGGTCTGGTAGCGTAATTTATGTGAAATAACATTTATTTGATTATGGACCAAACGACTTTTTTTACATATGCGTAAATGCCTAATTTTTGTAGTATTTTGACAAGCGTTTTTCTAATGTTTGAAATCAATACACTAGGTATGACGGGTCCTAATATACGAAAAATTTCCATCCTACGAAGAAAATGTGTAATTGAAGGATAATCATTACTTGCGTTTATTTTATCTGTTGTATTTTTTTCGGCTTTTGAAAATAATGATCTAATTGTTTCATCGCCAATTACTAATTTAAATTTAGCTTTAGTTAATAACTGGTTGAGCGTATTTAAAGTGAAATGGTAGACGTGTGCATTTTGTAGCATACGTAAGAAGTCTAAACGGTAACTGCCTGAAAGGTTGCGAACGCCTGGCAGTTCAACGTATAACATCCCGCCATCAACTAACTGCTTATGAACTAGCTTTAATTCATCTTCAGGCGTTAAAATGTGTTCAAGAACATGTGAATAAATAATTAAGTCAGGAGATCTATCTAACTGAAGGTTTTGCAATGTTCCTGTTCTTAA
>JALTJN010000351.1 GCA_027076405.1 Chromatiales bacterium | reverse complement strand
GGATATGAGATGTTTAGAAAAAGGTATAAAATTGCTAAAATTAAATAAGGATGTGTTTGTTTTTTCAAACTCAAGGGGACGTTGCACTTGATTTTCCTCCGCTATCGCTACAGAAAATCACCCTCGCCTAACACAGTATATGCGGTTCACTCGTTGCACTTCGCTCTCCCATATTTTGCCACACTCCGTTCCGCAAAACATCGCATATACTAAACGTTGTGACGGAATTTCGCTCCGCTACATTCCGTCACAATGCGCGGCGTTACACGCCTGTTATGCTCCGCGAAGCTCCGCACAACAGACGTTTATGCACCGCTTCGCTACATTTTTATTTTCCCAAAAGCTACCGCTTTTGCTAAAATAAAAACGTTGCATAAACGCCGCGCATTAGGCGACATTTTATTTAGGAAAAATTTATTATTTAATTTACAATAATATGACATCTATCGAAAATTCAGCAGGCTCATTTGAAAAAGAACCAAAAAAGGATTCAATTGTGCAAGAAATTTTGGGAGATTTATACAAACAGGAAAAAATTCTCGCCCAAAAAGTGGAGCAAATCGGAGATAATAAATTTAAGGTTACTTTTGAATTTCCACCTTATGACCGTACTATTGAGCCACTTAATCATGTCTCAATGTCTCAAATGCACGAGGCGATTTTAGATGGCGCCCTATGTTCTATCGGACAGGCTCTAAAAAATAAATCAGTTGAAACAGATCTTGGTTACCAAGAATTTATGAATAGACGCCAAGATACAATTTATTATCACGAGAATTTTTCCTTCCGTAAAATGCTGAAAGCAAATGAGCCTGCTGAATTAACATTTCAAATAGTAAGTGTAGAGGAAAAGAAACTGCGTCGCACTTTCTATTCAGTTACAATTAAAATTATTGGGTTTATGCGTGGTGAAATAGAAGCGTTACTTGAAAAAGCCGAATAAATTTTTCCTAAATAAAACGCTAAAGGCACGTTGCACTCTCACTCCGCTATCGCTACGTTCGGCTCGC
>JALTJN010000350.1 GCA_027076405.1 Chromatiales bacterium | reverse complement strand
CGTTAGGCTTTTAAAAACACATGGATATCTCTGAGGTAGAAAAAATTATCGCGTTGCTAGGAAGTTTTGGCACTGGTGCCATTATAGGCGCAGGAATTTTATATTTCTTTCTTAAGTCATTTATACCTTCGTATCTTTCGGAGAAAGGAAAAAATCTTGCCACGAAGGAAGATATAGCGTCAATCACGGATAAGGTTGAATCGGTAAAAACTGATTATGCGAAAGTAATAGAAGAGGTCAGGAGCAATAATCAACTTAAACTTGCCGAAATTGATAGAGAAAAAAATATAAGGAAAGAAGTATATTTAGAAGCTACCGAAGCGCTTACAAGAACATTAAATGTAATTGGAAACCTTGCCAATCTAGAAGCGAACGATCAAGAAATAACCAAGCAAATGAACATTGATTCTGGATCAATAGCTAAAGTCCAGATAGTAGGTTCTACAGCCACAGTAAAATCTGTAACTACGATTATGGGGTCTATTGGTGCTGCAATTATGGAATTAATGCTAGAAAGAGGTGTATTAAAAGAGAGAAAAAATAATATTGATATTCTCAGCGATTTACGTTCTAAATCACAAAGTGAAGTTGAACGATATATCGCAATCATGAAGAATATGAATCTAGAAGGTAATAAAGACCCTCATTTATGGGAAACCCTGAATGAAAATATTGAATTTGAAACCAAGCAACGTGATAGGCTACAAACTGAAATAAATGAATTATGGGATACGCAAAACAAGGAACACCTTGTATTTACAAAGAAATGCATGAGTAGATTTTTTGAAATATCGAAACAAATCCCAGATGCAGTTCTTTCAGTGCGTGAGGATTTAAACCTACCAATTTCAAGTGAAGAATACGTAGAAATAAATAATAAAAACTTAGAGCTGGGGGAAAAAGTATTTGGAGACTTTTTAAACAAAATGTCAGAGGAACAAGCCTAACAAGGCGCTCGTTCGGACGTTAACTACGCTGCGCTTCGTTAACGCCGCACAGCTTGATCGTTA
>JALTJN010000349.1 GCA_027076405.1 Chromatiales bacterium | reverse complement strand
CAACTAACTGCTTATGAACTAGCTTTAATTCATCTTCAGGCGTTAAAATGTGTTCAAGAACATGTGAATAAATAATTAAGTCAGGAGATCTATCTAACTGAAGGTTTTGCAATGTTCCTGTTCTTAAGTCGAGTCCATATTCAGATACACCATATTGTATGTACTCGTCACCCAAATCCACACCTGTAACACGGCATCCCTGGTCATGAAAGTATTTTAAAATTCCACCTGCTCCGCATCCGATTTCTAGGACATACCATTGTTCGTCAGGTTTTTTTTCGGATAAAAAAGGCAATACATAATTAAATATTTTTCGACCTTGACCATATTGTTTTATCAAAAAGGCTTCACTGGGTTTTTCACTACCGCCATATAGTTTTCGATATTCTTCATTATAAAAAGCAGCATAAGATTCTTGTGTCATTCGGGGGTTTGTCTGTATTAATCCACATTGTTTACAAACTACTACAGGCATGTATAAACCATATCTATCCTTTTCTGACAGCTCTTCAAAATCATGCTCATTACATATAGCGCACGGAACTTTTTCAAATGGATAAATTTTATCTTCAACTTTGAGATTTACCTTTTCTTTTACGGCCATTTGTAAATCATTTAATTTTAAGGTGGGCTTACCGTCATTTTTATATCTTTTACCTAGCATTTACAACTCGCTTTTTACTTACTTAAATAAATATGTTTATAAGGTGTTAGTTTAAATTTGAAATTACTTACAATGTTTTGCAAGTGACTTTCTATCTTTCGCCATTCTTTCCTCTTTTTGTTTTTGAGACATATAAGTGGTGTTGCCGTCTTTATCAACAACGCGAATACGGCCAACCGATTCCATTCGGGCGAGTTTTTTTCGGGTTTGTGCACAGGCGGCTAGACGGCGTTTCTTTTCGGCTTTGGTTTCTTTTTTCTTTTCAGGTTCTTTTTTTGCAGAACCATTTGCCTGCGCATTATCGGTTTTAGCGTTAGCATCTTTCTGGCCCGGGCGTTTATAAGAAGAGGTG
>JALTJN010000348.1 GCA_027076405.1 Chromatiales bacterium | reverse complement strand
CGTTAGGCAAAATGTATTTATAAGGAAATACTATGAAAATACAAAAATTAGTTGTACATCATTCAGCAAGCAATATTGTTACTACAAAAAAGGCAGACATAGAAATGTGGCATAAACAAAGAGGCTTCTCCCAGATAGGGTATCATAAAATCATTGAGGGAAATGGTAATATTGTTAATGGCCGACCAGAAACTACACAGGGTGCTCATGCCAAAGGTGCCAACCAAGCATCACTAGGTGTATGCGTAATTGGTGATTTTGAGAAGGATGTACCATCTTCCGATCAAATAGCAGGACTTGTTTCTGTATTAACTGATTGGTGTAAAAAACACAAATTAGACACAACCAGTATTTATGGACATTATAATGTTCCTGGAGGCAGCACCAAAACTATCTGTCCAGGAAAAAATCTAATTAGCCGGTTACCAATAGTCAAACAAAAAGTAGCTCTTAATTTAAGATAGAAACTATTGTTACAAGGAGTTCTATTATGAGGTTAGCTCTATTATATTTTATTTTATTATTTGCGTCGGCATCTTGCTCTGCAAATCCAAATGAATCATCTAGAATTATTAAATCATGGGAGAATATTGATGCGAGCATCATGAATGAAACAATTCAGAAAGCTTATAAGAAAGACTTGAAGTGGGCAGTAAAACCTGAGCTTTATATTTTTCACCTTTTCGAATTGTCTGAATTAAAAAAAATTTCTTATAAATATAGTGCTGATACCATTGAAGAACCTAAAAATATTAATATTAATCTTGTTAGAGATGGTTTCCTTGATGATTCAGTACGTGGAGATATTCATCATTTAAAACTCAAAAAACATAAAAATGGAACATGGAAAGTAATCTCAATAAAAAAAGCTACGAGTTGCTGGCGAAAAAAAGAGTTAATATACTCTTCAGAAGTATGTCCATAAAATGCCTAACAAGGCAAATTCACTCGGACGCCAAAAAACGCCGCTCCTTCGTCGCTACGCTTTTTGCCGCCGGTGATTTGCGACGTTATGT
>JALTJN010000347.1 GCA_027076405.1 Chromatiales bacterium | reverse complement strand
AAATTCGCGAAGAATTTTTTTATCGGTAGTAATAAGAGGAACATCCAAATATTGTGCTAAGGCAACAAACTCACAATCATATGCAGAGCACTGGCTACTTTTAACAAGTTGCATAATATGTGCAGATGAAATTTCATATTCATGATCTATCAGTAATTTTTCCGCTTGCTGAATGATGAGTAAAATTTCATCTATATTTAATAAATTCTTTCGTAAATATTGTGCTAAGACATTTCTGAATTCACTACGCCATAATATGGGGGCAACCCAATTAGAATCGGAAGATAACAAGTCTTCACTTTGTTGAGAACGATCACCAGAAATATACAAATAAGAAATAATGTTGGTGTCTACAACAATCATGGGCGACCTTCATTTTTAAAATCATTTAGTTCCTGGTCTGTGAGATTATGCTGTACAGTTTTGGCTCTTAATTTTCTAGCCATCTCAATATGTTCAGAAGCATTGATTTTATGTGTCCCAAGCGTGTGCTCTACGCAGTAGAGGATTTCGCTATTTAAGCTTCTGTGATGAACACTCGCCGCAGTTTTTAATTGTGCGTAGAGAGAATCTGGTATATTTTTTAGGGTAATTGCAGGCATTTGATATCTCCAAATAAAACCAATATGGTGTAATTATGGTATACATTTCAGCCTATTTCAAGAGAAAATCGCCTAACAAACTCATCCAGAGGGACTTTCAGAAGGCTCACGATTTTTGCAAAGAACGCAAAAATCGCGCCCCTTCTGAAAGCCCCTGATGAGGGCGTTATATTTCATAGGAAGATTTCGTGGTAATCGAAAAGGCTATCAGTCTAGCTATTGACAACGTTTTAAAGGAAGGACTAACGGATATATTCCCTGAGCCATTCGAAGTGCTTTTGCTAAAAAACAAAGCGTTTCGAAAATTTATATCTGAACAAATAAGGGCTAGGATAAATTCCAATTCATTGTCAGGCCTCAAGGTGCACCCAATTAGTCATGTCCTATTTCCTAAAAAGGATGCATATGACTTTAG
>JALTJN010000346.1 GCA_027076405.1 Chromatiales bacterium | reverse complement strand
TGATTGGCGCTGCGCGTGACCCGATTGATGCCAGAGATAAAATAAAACAACTGAATCCAGACGTGTTAACGCTGGATGTTGAAATGCCAAAAATGGACGGCGTTACTTTTTTAAAAAATTTAATGCGTTTGCGTCCCATGCCTGTGGTGATGATATCAACTTTAACCGAAGCTGGTGCAGACATCACTCTAGAAGCATTAGAAGTTGGTGCAGTTGATTTTATTGCAAAACCCAAAATTGATGTACAGGGTGCGCTAAAAGAATATGCAGATGAAATTATAGAAAAATTAGAAATCGCAGGCAAAGCAAAAGTCAGAGAATATAAAGCTTCAACAAATGCATCTGAAGTTTCTAAAAAATTAGATGCCAGTGCTGTATTAGAAAAAAAGGAAGGCAAGCTACGGTTTAAAACAACCGATAAAATTGTCGCGTTAGGCGCATCAACGGGTGGCACAGAAGCAATAAAAGAAGTGCTGGAAAGTTTACCGGCGAATGCGCCGGGTATCGTTATTTCACAACACATTCCCATTGCATTTAGTAAGGCATTCACTGAGCGTGTAAATAAAACCTGTCAAATTGAGGTATGCGAACCCCGAGACGGGCAAAAAATTGTACCCGGACATGCCTATGTTGCACCCGGTGATAAACATCTTTTAGTTGAACGCAGTGGCGCAGAATATATTTGTAAATTAAATGATGGGCCACCAGTCAGTCGGCACAAACCGAGTGTTGATGTTATGTTTAGATCAGTTGCACAAAATGTTGGTCCAAACGCAATGGGTGTCATGTTAACAGGCATGGGTGCAGACGGTGCTGAAGGTATGTTAGAAATGAAACAGCAGGGAGCATATAATATTTCGCAAGATGAAGATAGTTGCGTGGTTTGGGGAATGCCAGGTGCGGCGGTAAAAATAGGTGCAGTCGACAAAGAATTTACGCTAAGTAAAATAGGTAAGGAAATCATGAAGTATTGTGTTGAATAATAAAGTTTTGGGTGAATGAGAAAATATGAAATATATAAT
>JALTJN010000345.1:385-1022 GCA_027076405.1 Chromatiales bacterium | reverse complement strand
TTAGGCTTATTCGACTTCTTTAATTTCGCTGGGGTATATCACATACCATTTCCCTTTTTCTCTTGCTAATACTTGACTAGAATAAGGTACTGTCCATTGCCCTTTCTTTATATCACCGTCTGTAGTAGTAATATTCAATCTTTTTTCTGGTGTAACAGGAAATATTGCCCACTTGTTTTCATAAAAACGTAACATTCTTTTAGATAAATCAGTATCTTTATCATTTACAATATCAGTAATATTAACTTCATATGAATTGTACTGAGATGGTTTTTTTCTATTAAATCTAAGCCTCATTTGTTTTTTGTACATTTCCATAGAGCGTTCCTTTTGTAATTTTAAGGATGCTGGATAAATCAAACTCTCATATTTTTCTAAATCACTTTCTTCAATTGCTTGGATGAGTAATTTTGCTAGTTCATCTGGTGTACTAGCTGCGTACGAATACGAGAAAAATAATAATAGAACAACTATTACACCTGTTTTATATAATTGAATCATATTGTTTCCTTGCTTCAATTCTTATATGCCTAACGCCGAGGTAAGTGGCTGCGTGCCTTTTACGCAGTCCAAGCCTGCGCTTTTTGCAGGCGAGCTTCACCGACTTGTTAGTAAGCGGCCTTCAGTTGTAGTAATT
>JALTJN010000345.1:0-375 GCA_027076405.1 Chromatiales bacterium | reverse complement strand
GCGTAAATGCTACTGATTGAGTTCGTGCATTAAACGCAACACAAATAAATTAATTGCGCTATTTCAAACAGAAACAATTAAAAAAATAGAACAACGAAGCCATAAATTAAAATACAATTTAAGCATTCATGTTTTACCGATTAACAAAAACCCAAAAAATGACGGAAGATAAAAAGGATTTAAATCAACCGCAACCCAACTAGTGTTTAAAGCGAAACGGATTGGCAAAACAATAATGATTTAAAATGACAGATAAAAAACAAAAGCCGTTAAAGTAAACACAAAACATTTTCAAATCAGATTAACATGAAAATTAAAAGATTAACAAAAAATAAATGTTTTGCCGCGATAACGCCGAGGTAAGTGGCTGCGTGC
>JALTJN010000344.1 GCA_027076405.1 Chromatiales bacterium | reverse complement strand
GCGTTAGCCATCCGACCTTACCACGAATAGTGGCCCTATCTACGAAAAGTAGACATATTAAAGAGGGAAACATAATGTTAAGAAATACATTTGTCACAATATTAATTTCAATATTACTATCTGCATGTGTCACCAACCCACAGTATGCAAAATTTGCTGCGAATAATACTCCAAGTAATTTAATGCCCATGTATGGGTATCCAGAAATTAAAAAAACAGAAAGCCAAAGAATTGCAGATGAGAAATTTATTCAAACAGTAGTGGCCGAATCGGGTTCACGTGAAAAATCTGCTAAGCAGTTTGCAGCATTGGGTTGGGCAGAAAGGCGAAACGATAAAATTAATGAAGCAATGCGTCGGTTTAATCAATCATGGCTATTGGATTCAAATTATTATCAACCATACTGGGGGTTTGGAGTTATTGCTCTTGTGAAACAGAAGCCTTCTGAAGCAATTGTCCATTTAGATAAAGCGTTAGAATTGATCGATGAGCAGAAGGAGAAATCACGATTATTGGTAGATGCAGCAAGGGCAAATGCATGGGAGGGGCATGCAACTAAACAAATTAATCCGGTGGCATCTGAAGAGCTTTTGAAGAAAGCTGTCTCACTAATTGACAAGGCTTTAAAGCTAGACCCAAAAAATGGCAATGCTTATTATTATGGGGTTCAGGCATATCGCTCTCAAGGAAATTACAAAGAAGCATGGAAAATGGTTAAAACAGCTCGTGCTGTAGCAAGTTATAAGTTTGATGGAGAACTCATAGCTAAGTTATCAAAAGAAATGCCTGAGCCTGAATGAAATTAGTAGGTCAAACAAACAATATGGCTAACAAAACAAATTCACTCGGACAGCAAAAAGCGCCGCTACGCTCTGCTTTTTGCTGCCGGTGATTTGTGACGTTATGCGCAAAAAAAATTTACAGATGTCTGGCGGGTTGAGTGCAAAAAACAGAAGGCAGAGCTTCTTTTGAATTCATCCGCTGTTGAACAAAAACATTGATTTTCAAGTTGAGTGGCATTTGCT
>JALTJN010000343.1 GCA_027076405.1 Chromatiales bacterium | reverse complement strand
AGATCACAGTAATTTAAATCACAAAATGTTAATTTACTTCACCGTGAGCTGCGCACAGTATCCGATGCATTTCATTCCTGCCAATAGAAAAAATTTCGCTTTTGAACATATTTTTTTTATGTAAATATCGCACACATATAACATGCAATATCATATTACGCACAATAATCACGCATAAAACGCACACCCAATAATCACGCTTATTTTGTGTGCTTTTTCAAGCGCTTGTTTTTAAAGCCAATAAAAAATATATATTTTTAAGCATGAAATAAATCGTGTGATTTCAACCTGTGTTTTTGCAGATCAGATGATCTCAGGCACCGTAATGACATTGCACTTTCAAAAAATATTTTCAATTAAACTTCATATTTAATTTATTTTTTAACGCTTTCAAAACCTAAACAAAGGACTTTACAAAGAGCACCTCCCTTTTTCTCTCAACATAACACCACCTGCACTTGAAAATACTAAAGAACAATACCCATTTTGCCTGGCTATAGTGAGCGCGCTGAAAACCACCAATCCCTGAATTAAATAGGCGGTTTTTTGTGCCAATAAATTTGCACCTACAACTGAGATACACTCATTTGAGCATTCTTTATTTCTGTCTCAGTAATACGTACTGCAAAGTCACTGGATTATGCCCCGCGTCCATGTGGGTCGCCCTCACCCCAGCCCTCTCCCAAAGGGAGAGGGGGCGAAAAGCGTTGTGATCCCTCTACCTCTGGGAGAGGGTGACAACAGTTATCGCTTCAATCGATTAATTCAAATATCAATACGCCGCACCCGTTACTGACCCCTTCCTGATAAAAGTATTCGATGCGACGATTTAAAGTCATATACAAATGCGTTTAATAATTATTGTCATGTCGTTAACAACTAAATGCTTAAAACAAACAGGACATCTAAACTTATTACATTATTTTAAATTGTCTTAACGGGACAGCAGTGATAAATTTTCGAACAACACCCTCAACCCATCACGCTCAGCATCAACCGAAAAAAGTTTAGCGCGTGCTGCACATTGCCG
>JALTJN010000342.1:7530-17265 GCA_027076405.1 Chromatiales bacterium | reverse complement strand
ACCCCGCCAACGGTTTACAATTACTCCCAAACTGTTAAGAATGAGAGCAAGTTCATCACAGCGACAAAAACTGCTAATATACCGATAACCAAAAATACGATACTATCACTTGAAGATATTGCAACAAGGTGCATCGTTGCAATGCCAAGCGTGCCGTGCAGTATGTTATATATTTTTCTCTTTGTCATAATATTTATAATTTATCTTATAATCAACCTTTGCTTATATTATATACAAGAATATTTTTTGTGCCTGTGGATAACTTTCTATACAATAGATTGCACATATTGTCAATAATTGCGTATGTATAAGTGATTGTATGCGAGATTGCGTGTGTGTTTGTGTGTGAGTGGTACGCCAAAAAATGCGTTAAAATAAGCGTTTACGGGGTGAAAGTATATAACCACAAGCCCACTCGCTGAGATAAAAAATACCCTATACCCCTATGGGGTATCTATCCCCACAACTAATAACGGCAAAATATACTTATTTTTAAATGTTTTTGTGTGTCGGACATTATACATTGTGCGACACAGGCACAGGAAAGAGGGGGGGGGACAGGGGGCCGTGCGTCCATGAACACATAACTACCTTCCCCTACTCACACAAATTATATATTATTTTGTATTACATTTAATATATAATGTAATACATGTGGATAAAGCGAGTTGTTTATTTATGTTAAATATGATATAATTAAAAAGGACAATTGGTATACTGTATTAGGAGGTGTATCATGAAATGCTCTTTGTGTACAAGTGATATTGATGTATCGAAAGGGTACGTCAGGCTTAATAGTTTAGTATTTCATCACAAATGCTATAAAATCTATAGGAATCATACATGGGGTAAAGAATTAAGAGAAAGGAGGAAGAAAGATGAAAATACAAATGACAGATGATTGTAGGTTAGTGCTTACATTTAACTTACGTGGTGGTGAAGCAGAAGAAGCACTTAAGGTACTTTGTGAAACAGCGTATTTGTATAACCAACCAGATGGAAGCAATCCTATAAATGGAGTTATTGATGAGGTACTGAAGATTAAGAATGCTAAGAATAATTAATTAATGCCCCGCTACAGGAAGTACGGGGCATTTACTTTTATCAGGGTGTTGCATTTATTTATATTTTATGATATAATTGACATGTTTGACAATCTAATACAAGGTGCTATAGGCGCATCACCTGAAAAACTTGGGCCTAATGGCTATGTAGAGTCCCAGGTGGGGGACTAAATCCTGTCCTAACCTGCCCTCTGCATAGGAACTTGATAGGAGGTACTGGAAGTTGGGGCTGTGCAGGCAGTAAAATCCCAAGGGTTAACCACCTAATGCCCTACGGGAACTTAGCAGTATTAATTCTATTGTATTAGTACATAATGTGACATTAACACACTGTTTGTGTATATAACGTTAATACATGAACTAACTGTTAATATCTACACACGCTAACCTTAACCTACAAGGGCAGGGGGAGTATTATCTAAATATATGGTTATTAATAAAGAGGAGCAAGTTATTATATCAAGGGTACTGACAACATATATTATGAAACAGATGAGAGATAATAAGCTTAGTGGGTATTCATCTGTTAAGAAACTCCTTGACAAGATAAACAATGAATTGACTAATAATCAATAGTATGTTATACTTACAACAGGAGGGAAATTCTTGCTAACCCTGTGATAGCGAGTTGGGTACAGGGACCCTGGACCTCCTTATGTAGGGGTGGCAGAGTGGTCAATTGCATCAGACTGTAAATCTGACGCCTTCGGGCTACGTAGGTTCGAATCCTACCCCCTGCACATGCTATGTTGAGGAATTTATATTAGATATGAGATTTGGGCCAGAAAAACAAGCAGAAATATTTAAGAAGCTAGCATATAAATCGGCTTATCAGGTTGGTCTTGAGTTTGGGCTTGATAAGGTGTATTCAACCCCAAAGGTTATTAGGGACGTTGTTAATGGAATAAGGTATACTGTTAGAAATAATCCTGATAAGTACCGTGATTATGGTATTACAGATGAGGTTATAAGGATTGTTGATGAAGCTGCTAAGCAAAGGAATGTTGCACCAGGTGCAAACAAACGTTCACTTGCTGAACAGAGAGATATTGAGGATGTTGATATAAAACATCTCATGAAAAATGTTAGGAACAAAGCATTTGTTCTTATTGACAAGAAACTTGATATTTTAGGTAAAAGCCGTAAGAAACTTGAAAAGGTATCATTCAAAGAACTTGGGACTGTTGCTGGCATATCGTTTGATAAGATGCAAATACTTAATGGTGAGGCAACTGAGCATATTGCGATGAAAGCAAAAATTGACACTAAGAATATGACACCTGATGAAATATTAGAAAAAATTTCTGAATTAAGACAAGCTAATTCAGAGAAGAATAAAGATAAGAAATAATATGCCTGCAGCATTTGATAGATGTGTAAAGAATGGTGGTAAGGTAAGAACAAAGACCTTATCAAAAAATCGTTACCAACGAATATGTTTTATTAATGGTAAATCATATGTTGGTGAGATAAAGAAGAAAAAGAAGAGAAAGTAATACCCAGGTAGCTTAGTGGTAAAGCACTCGCCTGTTAAGCGAGTGAACGAAGGTTCGAATCCTTCCCTGGGTGCTCTTTACATTGTTATACATGTATGGTATAATATTATCAGCGGGTCGTGTGGTCACGGGCGGGGTTTCATACGCCTTGCTGTCTAGTTCGATTCTAGAACCCGCTACAATTTTATGCAATTTACAGAAGAACAAATAAAACAATATAAAGAGAATAAAGAGAAGCAATTTAAGGAGTATCTAACTTCACCTGATTATCAGGAAAAATTAAAAAGAAGACTTGAAATTGTCGATGCTGGGAATAGGTCAGTAGATACGAGGTCATACATTTGGTATCTCTGTGAAAGACCAGATAATACAGTCGAGGGTATAAAATTTTTCATAAATAATTTTTGCTATACATTTAGTCCAAAAACAGACCCAACACACTTACCATTCATTTTGTATGATTTTCAGGATGAAACAATAAAATGGGTTGTTGACCATATAGAAGGTAAAACAGATGGCCTTATAGAAAAATCACGTGAGATGGGTGTTACATGGCTTGTGTTTGCAGCAATCCCGCTTTACTACTGGCTATTTAGAGACGGCATTAATATACTTGTTGGTTCTTATAAGGAGATACTTGTTGACGATAGAACAACTGACTCTATATTTGGTAAGATTGATTATATTCTTGAGGGGCTTCCAAAATGGATGCTTCCAAAGAATTTCAATTTTAAGAAACATAGAACAAAATTAAAACTTACAAATCCAGCAAATGGAAATGTGATTGCTGGTGACACAATGAACCCACAATTTGGTAGAGGTTCAAGAAGAACTGCTGTATTGTTTGACGAGCTTGGATTCTGGGATTATGCAAAAGATGCTTGGGAGGCATGTGCAGATACTACTGATTGTAGAATAGCAAACTCAACACCGCATGGATACAACTACTATGCTTATCTTAGAGAGGAAAGTGGAATAGACGTTCTGACGTTGCTTTGGAAATTGCATCCACTCAAAGACCAAGAATGGTATGAATATGAGAAGTCAAGAAGAACAGAAGAATCATTTGCTCAAGAGATTGAAATATCATACACGAAGTCACGTGAAGGTAGGGTATATCCTGAATGGAATGATGTTAATGTTGTGAAAGGGCTATTTGAATATGATGATTCTTTGCCTTTATATATTGGATGGGATTTTGGCAAGACAGATGCAACCGCAATAATTTGGGTGCAGAAGGATAGAAACGGAAGACTTCGGGTTATTGATACATATACAAACACTGGTAAAAATATAGATTTCTATGTTCCGTTTGTTACTGGAATAATGCCAACAGAAGAATACCAGTACACAAAAGAGGACCTAGAGGTCATAAATTCTCACAAAGAATGGAAACGTGGAATCCATTTTGGTGACCCCGCTGGAAGATTTGTGAATAATGTTTCTGATGAAACAGTTATATCAACACTTAGGAATTATGGTATAACTGTTAATTTTAAAGATAAATGGAAGGCGTTTAATGTAAGAAAATCTGCTGCAAAGAGACTTATAATGGGTGGCATAGACTTGAATAAAAACCCAAGAACAAACTACTTTAACATCTGCATGATTAACTCTTCATATCCAAAGGTAAAAAATGAAGGTGTTGATATAATAAGAAGTGAGAAACCTAAGCATGATGCTTATTCTCACTATCGCAGTGCATTTGAGTATCTAGCTCTTGGAATTGAGGATTTAAGTCCTATGATGATGAAGCCGATTGATAAATTCCCAAAGAAAGATTCTTATAGAAATATTAATAGAAAAAATAAAATAGTTGGATATTAATATGGCAAGTGGTTCAATTTGGTACAGAAGATTCAAAAAAGAATGTGAAAAGATGAGTCCGCATATAAGATTCAAAGAAATTAAATATGGATTTGTGCGGATTTATTGGGTTGGTGGTGGGCATCCAGCATATATGCACGAAGTATATAAATGGATGCCATACAAGGGATATGATATCGAAGAGAAGGACCCAAGATTTCAGAGTCAGAAATATTACGAAGAATATGAAGACCAGGCTGAGTTGACACTGAAAATTAAGAATTTCGTTGAAGGATATTGGGATTCAATCAAAACAATGAAGAAGCGTATATACATGTTTAAGAATAATAAAGAATTTTACAAAGAAGCATGTAATGCGTACAAACAGGTTAGGGTTAAATAGACTTGATTTATTTATTCATTTGTGGTATAATTATTATCATATAAATGGCTACAGATAACAATACAAAGAATGTCTCTGTTTTAGAAGAAACTAAAAAAGAGATAAAATCATACAATCCCTCAGAAAAGGAACGAGAGGTTCTTTCATCTGTTATATATAAATTCAGGAATTCTGCAAGTGAACGTGATAGAGCATATGAACATTTTGATGGTGATACACTTATAGAATATATAAATGATTCTGTAAGAAGATTCACTACTAATGTAGATATACGTGATGGAATAGAGGACTGGCAAGCAATAGTTCATACTCAAACAACAAGAAACAAAACGGTTGCTGTACTTAGTAAAGTTGTACAGATACTTCCTATTGCTGAATTTGTAGAAAGAGGAGATGAGGATATACGAAGAGCACAAATACTAACAAATCTTTATGAATATTCCGAGGACGTTGATGACTATGAACAGTTCTTAATCAATGTTCTTCTTGAGGTTATTGTTAAGGGTACGGGTATTGCATATGAGGGTCATGAAAAGAAAGAGCAAGATGTAAGAGATATAGTTGGCTCTGGAGATGACATAAAAATTAGAAAAGGTAAAAAGATAACAAATAGATTGTATGGTGAAATAGTTCGCCTTGAGGACTTTTATCCATCACATGTTGGCGTGGCAAGTATAAAAGATATGCCATATTGTTTTTGGAGAACTGTTATCCCTTATCAACAGTTTCTGCAGGACTTTTCTATGTTCTCAAGGGCAAATCTTGTTCAGCCATATGTGATTGTTGATGGAGAGATTGACAATAGACCAGAGTATCTTGATTATGTTGGTACACCTGTCGGAGAAGGAGAAGTAGAAGTATTACGATATTACAACAAAGATGTTGATGAATATATTATCCTCGCAAATGGTGTATGGCTTAATCCACTTATAATTGATGATAAAATGGAGATTTCTCCACTTCCTTTCAATCATAAGGAGCTTCCATTCTGGGATATAAAATATGAATTGTTTGACAGTAAATTTTTCTATGGTAAATCACTCCCAGACAAATTGAAGTCAATACAGGATGTTATGAATGTCCTTACAAATATGCTTCTTGACCAGTCATTTTTGACGGTATTTAAGCCTATTCTTACTGCTGGGTTTGATGGTATTGAAGATGACTACCTAAGGCCAGGAAGGAGAACACCAGTTGATACACAAGGACTTTCAATTAAAGATGCATATGTCGAGCTGGATATGAGTACACCTAATGGGTGGCATCAATTCATATTGCAATATATGAAAGGAATGGCAGAAGAAGCATCTGTAGACCAGGTAACACAAGGTATTGCTGGTGTTGGCGATAGAACAACTGCAAGAGAAATTGGTATTGCAGCAGAGGGTGTTGCATCAATGCTTGGATTGTTTGTTCGATTTGTTAAGACTGGCATTAAGAGAAAAGCATATCTCAGAGGCAAGAATATACTCCAATTCTGGACAGACAAAAATTATCCAATCGTTAAGAAAGTTCTTGGTGAAGAAGGTGTTGAAGAAATGAATAAAGCATTCAACGTCTTTAAGTTGGATAATACAATTCTTTCAAACGGTAAAAGGGGTGCAAAGATTATAGAAATGTATCCAAATTCAAGTGCCCAGCCAACAAAGACTGAGTTGAAGACACGTGCAAAACTGTATGAAATGGAAACAGGGAAGAAGATTGAAATTGTTGCTGTATCTGGAGAGTATATAAGAAATATTGATTTTGATGTTAAACTTGTTGCAAATCCGAAAAGGGAGGAAACGAAAGACATGGAGAAAGCAATGCAGCTTGAGAAGGTGAGAATATACTTGAGCTTCTTCCCAGAACTTGTAAACAAAATGGAACTTGCAGCACAGACAGCTGAGAAGATGGGTGATGACCCAACAAAGATTTTTAACGAGCAAGCATTAGCTAGCTTGATGAATCAGGGTGCTGCTGCATCAGAAATGGACCAAGGTATGAGCCAATTACCTCAAAACAATATTGCAAATAATATGGTTAGAGGTGCTAAAGGTGGTGAACAAAACGCAAATAATTTGCAACAATTACAAAACCAAATAACAGGATAATATGCAAAGTAATAAAACAATCGACCAAATATTACTTGAACTTTCTGAAGCATTAGGTAATCCACTTGATGCAGAAATAGATAGCAAATTTGAACAGGACGTTTTTCGTCAATTGAGAAATGTTGATGGATTCACAGAGTATTTGAGGCTTACACTTGGGAAAGATATGCAGAGATACTTTAATGCGGTAAATGATGATGATAGAAATCAAATAAAGGGACATTATAGTTTTGCTGCTTTTTTGCTTGCAAGACTTCGTAAGGAGGGTGAATTTGATAAACTTAAGAAGGATTTATCTGGGAAACGAAAGAAACTTGCATAGTTTGAAAATATGTGTTATAATATGTTAAGTTAAGTGTTCTATTGACAGCTTCATAGGTCGATTCACTTCGGTGAGTGGAGCTGTCTATAGACTACTTAATGTAGTCGAAAGTGTCGACTTTGTTGATACTTTGTGGGACCCACCCCACCGTGGACTCAACCACGTTAAAAAGGGATTACTAATTAAGGGAAGTTAAAACAATGTCAGAAAAACCAATCAATGAAGGTGCAGGACCTACAGGTTCTGAACCAAATGGAGCTGAGGAATTGGCTCAGAAAATCGCTAAACTTGAAGAAGAGAAAAATAATCTTGTAGGAGAACTCAAAAGCGATAGAAAGGCAAGACAAGAATTGAAAGAGCAAATTGAAATCCTCAAAGAACAACTTGAAGAAACATTGAAATCGTCAACACAACAGCCAGCACAAAATCCAGGCGAAGTAGATGTTAAACAGGTTGTTGAACAAACTCTTGCTGAAAGGGAGGCGTCAAAAGCTAAGTTGAATAAGAAAATAGCTTTTGAGAAGTTTGTAACGCAAAATAAAGAATTCCATCCAGACAATGACCCTGGTGGACTCAAGAGGGCAGCTCTTGAAGAGAAGCTCTCTAGATTCAATACAGACGGTATTGTTGAGATAGAAGACTTTATGCGCGTTATAGAAGATGCGAAAGCACTTCTGGGACGTACCGACACTACTCCTCAAGCTTCTACTGAGCAACCAATACAAAATCCATATTCTTCAACTCCGAAAGTTAGCGTTACGCCGCAGCATGTTGAAAATAGTGGTCTGACAGATAAAGAGAAAAGGCTTATAGAACAACACGGATTTACTGAAGAAAGGTATCTAAGGCTTAAAGAAAAAATGCCAGATTACATTGACAACCTGCTCAAGTACGTTAAATAATTATTAAGCTACACTAATTAAAGAAAACGATGGCATTTAAACACGCAGGTACACTGACACCATATGGTGCTCCAGTTAAAATTGCAGTTGTAGCGGCAAATTCTATCACAGTTACAGAACTTGATGCAATCAAGGTATCTTCTGGATTTGCGGCTCTTGGAACTGCTGGAGTTTCTCTGTATGGACACGTAACGGCAATTAGGACAAATAAAGGTGTAGGTTTGAGTTCTGATGGAACTACTGGTGCTGAATATGGTAGTTTCACTGGAACATATACATTTGCTTCTGACAACCAAACAAATGCTCAGAATAAGGTAGAACTTGATGTTTCGAAATTCTCACTTTATTCTGCAGAGGTTGATGCAACAATTGGAACTACTACAGGTTCTAACCTTAGGGGATACTTCATGGATTTGGTTGATGAAGACACTCTCGATGAATCTACAGCTGCAACAACAGCAGCTCAGTATGCAACTCATGGAGTAGACGCTAATGACACATCAAAAGCAATTGTAAATCTATTTGAATCTGCACTATTTGGACCATTATCAGCATAAAATTATAATTAACTAACTAAAACAAGATGGAAACACGAGGAACATGGACAGACTTGATTGCAGGAGTTGGTCTTGAAATTGCTGAGGTTCATAACCAGGCCATGGAAGAGTACGTTCCTGGAATTAGCAACCTTCTTACACAGACAACTGAAGGTTCTAGGGCAGAGAAACACTTTACCGCTAAGACTGGAGCAGGAAGGCTTCGAAAATTCGATGGCGATGGAGAGAACATCGGGCTTACAAGACGATACAAACTCTATGACACGAAAGTAAACTACACAGATTATGGACGTGCCATTGAGGTATCAAAGAATGCAATTGAGGATAGAGATTTTGAAGAGGCACTTGATGAGATGCGAGACCTGACAATTGACGCAAACTTCTCACAAGATGAAGCAGGAATGCAGTTGTTTAATGGTGGATTTTCTACCACTGTAACTGTCAATGGATACGACATGACATGGTATGGTGATGGAGTTCCGCAGTTCTCAACTGTTCACCCAACGCCTGTGCCAGGTGGAAGCACACAATCAAATGCTTCTTCAACAGGTATAACCTTTGGGGATGATAATTTGGAGACAGCTAAGATTGCTCTTACTTTGCAGCAAACAGATGATGGTCTTCCAATGTCTCTCCTTGGTAAGGTAACCGTTGTTGCACCAATCAACCTCGAAAAACAAGCAATGCAGGTTCTTGAATCTGAAAAGGTTTCTGAAAATGCAAATAACGCAATTAATGTTTATCGAGGAACATTGGACCTTGTGACATCTCAGTTCCTTGACGCAACAAATGGTGGTTCTAATACAGCTTGGTTCTTGACAGTTCCAGGTCGTTCGAAACTCTACCATGAAGTTCGTCAAGCTCCACGACTTGAGCAAGATGTTAATATCCTTAACAAGGTAGTAACATTTACAGTTGATGCTCGATGGGCAAACTACTCAAAAGACTGGAGACGAACATGGGGGTCTAAAGGTGATGGTGCTACATACAGCTCATAGCTATACTCAGCTCCTTTATGGGAGCTGAACTATAGCCTGGGAGCTATAATTATAAATTAATAGTAATAATAAAATGTCAAGTAAGGATACAAAA
>JALTJN010000342.1:0-7430 GCA_027076405.1 Chromatiales bacterium | reverse complement strand
AACAAAAGATAAACTTACGATTAAATACAAAGGAGTAGAATATTCGGTTGATGGTGAAGATGCGGTAGATGTTCCAGATGAAGTTGCTACATACTGGAAGAATAACATTCACCAATTCATTGCCGTAGAAACTGTTAAGGTTGTTGAGGAGAAAGAAACACAGTCTACAGAGGAAAAACAAGAAAAAGAGACAAAAGAAAAATCAAAAAAGGAAGTAAAAAAGAGCACTAATAAGAAATAATTATGGGACTTTATTATCCAACAACACAAACAAGGGTTCTAATTGGTTCTAAATCTGGTACAACAAGGACACCAGCTACACTCACTGCTTCCTATGGTGCAGCAAATACAACAAAGGAACTTGAAACAAGCGGATTCTCTAAATTGAATCTGTATGTTTCATATACAACAGGTGCAAGTGAAACAGATAATTCAATAGAAATTAGAGTTGAGGCAAGTCCAGACAGGACTAATTGGTATCAACTTGTAAATGAATCTGTTTCTGCTGGTACATCAACACTTGAGGCACGTGAGTTTACTTATGGTGGTACAGGTACGACTGCGTCAACAGAGTACAACTTCACTATTGGACTTGATATTTTCTACAAGTATATGAGAATATCGGCAAAAGAAAGTGGTGTTGCAGCAAACTTTGGAACAGTATACATTGAAGGAGCAATAGCAGGTAAATAACATGTCTTTGACAGTTGAACAACAAAGAAAGATTGAGAACTGGAAAGCTCAACATAATTCACTGTTGAAGAATATTCAAGTTGCAAACAAAGAACTTGAGCAAATTCTTAAAGAGAAAGCTATTGTCAAAGAACAATTAAAGAAAGAAGAATCTGAACTCAAAAAACAAAAAGAAGAGTTTGGTTTGCTTGCCAAGAAACAAAAGGAAGAAATAAATAGGCTAGACAAAAAAAGAAAAAAACTTGAAGAACTCGAAAAGAATATCAAGCTAAGAGAAAAAACTCTTGAAGATAATGAGAGAAATGCTTTAGTTAAAATAGAACTTAGAGAGAAAGAAGCTGAGGCAAGACTCGCAGAAATTAAAAATACGGTAACTGAAAAGCAATCTTATCTTCAGGACTTGATTTATGAGATATGCTCTAAGGAAACTGAACTTAAAGATATTGATAAAAGGATAAAGAAAAGGAAAAAGGAAGAAAGAAATATAGATAAGCATATTTCAGAACTGATACAAAAACAACAAATAACTGAAAAGCAGTTCAAAGAGAAATATAACTCCCAGGCAAAAATACTCGATGAACTAAAGAAACAAGTTCAAGAAGAAAAAGGTAAGATTAATAAACCACTTGAACTTTTGAAAGAAAAGGAAATAGAGCTTGACAGAAAGCGTAGGAATCTTGATACATTGGTAAGGAGGTTCAAGAAATATTATCAACAGCACTTTCCTGGAAGGGATATACATATATGATTCATGAAGAATTAAAAAAGAAAATACTTAATGATACTGAAAATGCGATAAACAGTGTCATGGCAAAGATAAAAGAAAAAGAGCTTCAGCTTGAGGTTCTTTCTGTTGAATCAAAAATAAAGAAAAATGAAATAGAAGAACTTAAGAATGAGATAAGTTCACTTAAAAAGGAGAAACAAAAAATTCTTGCTCTTGAAAAAGAACTGAATGAGGAAAGAGAACGAATAAAAGAACTAAAAGCAAACTCAGAACAAAAAGTTAAATTAAATGAACTTAAAGTTTTCGAGCTTAAACAGCTGCAGAAAAGTATAGAAGATAAAATAAATAAATTAAAAGAAACAGAAAAAAATTTGTCCTACATAGAAAATGATAAGAATAGCCTTCTTTCTGAGATTGATAAATTGAACAAAAATATAAAAAAGAAAGAAAAGTATATACAAGTTCTTGATTCAGAAATAATATCTAGTGAGAATGAGCTTGAAGAAATTAAAAGGAAAAAAGAAAAAGAGTTACAGAAAATTAGTGATGAGATAGAAGAAAAGAAAAAGATTATTCTTCCTACGCTACAAGAATTACAGGAAAGAGAAAAAGCTATTGACAGGAAAGAAGCTGATTTGCGTATAGTTGAAAAGAGGCTTAAGAAGATTTATGGGGATAAGGGTGCAGGCTTTAAAGTATAAGATAGTATGGCTGATATATTTGGAGTAAATAATCCAGGTATAGGGGGATTAGATGAACTCACAACAGCTGAGGAAGTTTTCCTTACTACTTTTGCTAGTTATTATTCAAATATATATACCGCTTCTTCAGATTACACAGCTACATCAACAGACCATATTATACTTGCAGATGCTTCAACTAGTGCATTTACAGTCACACTACCAACAGCAGTTGGTATTACTGGAAGAGAATATATAGTCAAAAAGATAGATTCAACAACAAATATCGTTACAATAGCAACTACTGGTTCTGAAACAATAGATGGTGATGCATCGTTTGATTTAGAATTGAAAGATGAATCTGTGAATATTTTTAGTAACGGAAGTAATTGGTATATAATATGAGTGAATTAAGAAGCACAAAATTAAAAGGTCTTTCAGGAACATCAACGTCAGGTTCTGTTACACTTACTTTAGCCAATACATGGTATCAAGTACCTGACACAGTCCCGACAAAGGATTATGTATTGTACGCAACAATAGAGCAGGGTATCGGTGATGTAAGGTTCTCATTTAATGGAACTGGAACACCAAGCTCAGCGAATGGGAATCTTGCACCAGGTGAAATCTCTATAAACCTTGCTGGCGGACAAGTTGTTTATTATGCGTCTTCAAGCGCTGGTGATATTATTAACTGGACAACAAAAGAAATATGATAATACAAAGAGGAACAAATAAATATTACGCACCTGATAGCGCTGCTACACTTGACCCTAATACTGGTGTGTGGACGATTGACAACGCAGTGCTTATTCCTTTTGAGCTTTATGAACTATACGGAGAAAATGCAACAATAAATGACATTAAAAACGACATTGCAAGTATTGATGAAAAGATAAAATCACTTTCACCAATACCATACCCAGACGGAGCAACACTGGAACAAAAAGACGCTATTGACGCATTTAATGAAGAGCGCGCTAAACAACAAGATTTATTGACACAAGATTTACAAGAACGATACGAACTTTTAGAAAAGTATGGCGGTAACATATAAACAAGATAAAAGCGGGTACCATTATGTATATCAGTATTATGCAGATACTGGTACATTTTCCTCAAATTTATATGCAACATTGCCACTTGATTATTTTCGTGATACCGCTGTGCTCAATGACGCATTATATATAGCACCAAATGCTAACACAGAAATGGTGTATGACGGTCTTGTCTTTAACGTAGGTACAGCAATTGCTGGGACGTTGACGCTTGTGTGGGAGTACTACAATACGATATCAGGTGCGTGGGAGCCAATAGTTGATATTGAAGACCATACGCAAGGTCTTACTGTGCTTGGAGTTAATCGTGTACGTTGGGACAACGAAAAACAAACAGGATGGGGAAGAACTATTGTTAATGGTCTTAATAGGGTATGGGTAAGAATTAGAATTTCATCACTCACATCAATTACAGAGGGTGGACAACAGGTTACTGACAGGATACTAAGAGATACTGCTAATATTGACATTGCATCGTACACATCAACAACACCAGCAACATATCAAGATATATATGATGCGGATAAAGCTGGGACACTTGACCTCATACAAAGAACGGGTATTACCGCTGCAGACACTACTGCGGTAAATAATACATTTAATCTTTATCCAGCAGATTATTATGTTTTAGGCGGTCCAAGAAATGATGTATATATCACTGTAACAAACTTTACAGGGTTTACCGATGCAACAATACGATTGTCTGGGACTGATGCGTCTGGAGCAGCACAGACAGAAGACATTGTTATAACAGCAGATGGGACATACAATTCAACACAACTATGGAGGACAATAGATAGCACACAAGTAACTGCTGTTACTGGTACAGGAAGCTTTGATTACACGCTTACCCAAGGGCAATGGGGTGTTTTTGAAAAAAAGGGTAATCAAATATATATCAGAAGACCATTAACATTTACGGGTACATATTTTGAAGAAACGTCAAAGCACGTTTATATTGACGCAGAAAAATTCCAAAAAGGAAATGGTACATCGCTACATTATGCTGACGGCTCATCATCTGTTACGTTTGGCGCTGTTGCAGATGTTACAAATAAAGTAACAGAGCAAGGTATACACTTTTTTGTCAATAACAAGGACAAGGAGTACTTTTCATTTCTATCTACTGGTACAGGAACGATTATAAATTACTACGGCTGCACATTTGACAGCGCAATAAGGCAGGACGGCACAATGGCAATACAGGGCAATAGCACAACACCTTCAAATATATGGAATAGTGGTTTTTACTATCAGATACAGTGTGGATTAAATGGTAGTGCATATGCAGATGTGTATAATATTTTTGCGATAAGAAATACTGCTGGTGTTAGGCGCCCAACAGTGAACACATCAGTTGACAAGGTTTCATTTATTGCGCCGTCACTTGGTCAGCCTGTATGGTTTCAAACAAATGAAGGGTCCGCAGAAAATATATACAGCCGTGGTGCTGGCAATGTTGTAAGAATGGAATCAATTCCAGATAATACAAATAGTTACTTAAAATATGTTGATACTGATACTTGGAATGTTGTTTGGGCGAATACAACAGGTTCTGCGATAGTAAATAGAGTACATAAGTACCAAATAAAAATTGAAGATGAGAAAGGAAATCCAATACAAGGTGCACAGGTGAGGATGACAGTTCTTAGTACTGGTGCTGAAGTTTTCAATTTAACAACAGATGCAAATGGAGAAATACCAGCACAAGATGTTACTGTGTCATATTGTCAGTATCCAGACGATAACCTTGACACAAATCCAACAGTTGATTACCGACCATTTAAAGTGGTCATTAAAAAGGCTGGATATGAAACACACGTTGGGCAGGAGGATTTTGATAGAGGGGATGTTGTGCAAACAATTCCATTGACTCGCTCGTGTGTTAATCTTTCGCAGCAAATAACGTGCGGTTAATATTGTTATGAAAAAAGAAATCGTACTAAAATTCAATGGGGAGAAGTTTGTTGAAGTGTACGAACTTCTTACTATTTACTGGAAAGATACTTTTATTATTCCCAGAGGTTTCAAAACCGACCTTGCTTCAATCCCACGTCCTCTTTGGTGGTTTATTGCACCGACTGATTGGTTTATCCTCGTTCCAGCAGTACTTCACGATTATCTCTACCGCTATACACTCCTTCCTCGCAAAGAATGTGACCGTGCATTCTTGGATAAGATGAGGGATTTTGACCGTAGAGTAGTTGTGCGGAGGTATTTGGCGTGGTTGGCGGTTAGATTATTTGCAGGCAAGATATATGCTAAATACAGTAAATCTTGCTAAAAGTAATAATTTATGATATAATTACACATAATATGTCTTTTAGGGATAAAAAAGGAAGATTCATAAAGGGTGCAAATCATCCGTTTAAAGAATTTCTTGAACTTGGTAGAAAGTGGAAAAAAGATAATGCACTTACAGATGAACAAAAAAAAGAGCGTGGATGGTATTATGTTGGTAAGATAAAATATTTTTGGAGAGATTGTAAATCATGCGGTAAAGAATACCAAGGGCAAGGAGCAGAGTTTTGTTCATACACATGTAGTAGATTATATCAAGAAGCATTAAAATCTGGAAGAAAAATAAAGACAATAGAAGAACTTGATGTAAACTATTATAAAAGAATCAGGTCAAGTATTCCTTATCAAAACTGGCGTAGAAGTGTATATAAAAGAGATAATTATACGTGTGTATTGTGCGGAGAAACTGAGGGGCAATTAGATGTTGACCATTATCCCAAAAGTTTTATAGAGATATTAAGAAACAATAATATTAGTACACTAAATGATGCTTTATTTGTAGACGAATTATGGGACATAAATAACGGGAGAACGTTATGTGTTGATTGTCATAGAAAAACAGATACATATGGTTCTAAGGTATTATTAAAAAATAAAAAAAATGGCTAATATATTTGGTGTAAACAATCCAGGAATCGGAGGCCTTGACGAAATAACAGATGCAGAGGCACTATTCCTACAAAATTTAGAAAGTCTGCCATATCAAGCAGGAGATATTTTGTATCATGATGGTACAAATCTTACAAGACTTGCAAAGGGTAGTGATGGTCAAGTTCTTACACTTGCTTCAGGTCTTCCAAGTTGGGCAGCTGGAGGTGGTTCAGGTGATGTTGTTGGACCATCATCATCTACAGACAATGCAATAGTTAGATTTGATGGTACAACAGGGAAATTGGTGCAAGATTCTTTAGCAACGATTGATGATTCTGGAACGTTAACTGCAGATAGTTTGTATGCTCAAAGTAGCACTTTTGCAGTTGTTTCATGTATATATACTGGAGCACAGAGCACAACACCAAAGAGCTATATAACCATAAAGAATGTTGATTCGTCTGGTCAAATTCTTTCTGGAAATGCTCTAGGAGCAATAAAGTTTGGTGGTAGTCTTACATTAGGTGGTGATTCTTCACAAACTGCTATTGCTGCATTTGCTGCTGAGAATTGGGACTTTACAACACAAGGTACAACACTTAAATTTTACACAACACCAAACGGGACAACAACACCTGTTGAAGCAGTACAAATAGGACAAGATGGAACAGTTAGTATACTTGCAAATAATTTAAACATTACTACATCTGGTGCAACACTGCAATTTGCTGGTGTCGATACATTGTCTGCAGATACTCTTGGTTCTTCTGTTGTAAATTCATCACTTACATCTGTTGGCACAATTACAACAGGTGTATGGAATGGTACAGCGATAGGAGCTGCTTACGGTGGCACTGGAGCTGATTCATCTGCAGCAACTGGCATGCCAAGAGTTGTTAGTGGTTCATGGTCATTTGATGCTACACAAGATAATCTTCCAGATGGTACAACATACAAAAAATACAATCCAGCTGCTGTTGCAATAACAGGTGGTAGTATAACAGGAATTACAGACTTAGCTGTTGCAGATGGTGGCACAGGTGCTTCCGATGCAGCAACGGCACGCACAAATCTCGGTGTTGATAAGGCAACGCTTGGATACATGACTGATTTAATTGATGACACAACACCTCAGCTAGGTGGTGAATTGGACGCAGGAGCTAACTCAATCGGCTTCACACTTCAAACATACACAGGTGTTGTTGGAACAACTACAATTGACTGGACAAAAGGCAATAAAGCTAAGTTTACATTTGGTGCAGGAAATGAAACACTTGCATTTACCGCACCATCAAAGCCTTGTGCAGTGCAGCTTATTGTTGTTCAGGACGCAACGGGGTCAAGAACTATAACATGGCCTGCGTCTGTAAAGTGGGCAGG
>JALTJN010000341.1 GCA_027076405.1 Chromatiales bacterium | reverse complement strand
CTGATGAGGGCGTTATGTATAAAAATCATGTAAAGAAGGGGGGGCTGTAAATTTGCGTTTATATTTTACGGTTAAGTATAAATAGTTCAATATTCTAGTTTTATTTCAGAATGCATAATTATAGTAAATATTAATAGTATACAAAAAGGGGAATCGATTATGAAAATATGGAGAATTGCATCGCTAATTGTTGCGTTAATTATTTCAACAGACGTTAGTGCATTATTAATAGATAATGGAAGTTATACAACAGACTCTGAAAGTGGATTGGATTGGTTAGATTTAACTGAAACAATAGGTATGTCATATAATGATGTCTCATCACAATTTGGTTATGGTGGTTTATTTGAAGGTTGGCAATATGCAACAAGAAATGAAATTTCTACTCTAATTAATGCCGCAGGGGGGGATGGAATTTATAATGGTTGGAGTACATCAAACAATGGGATTGTTATTCCTTTGTTAGAGTTATGGGGAAGTACAAACGGGCAATATGAAAGCCGAGTGCTAACGGGAGATTCTGCTGGTTATGGTAATGTTTATTTTGTAGGTCTTTTTGATGATCCAAGTTACTATTATTCTTCAACATCTGATTCAATTTCAATGTTTGATGATATGATTTTTCCGGTATTATTTGGATCCCCGGTACTTGGTAGTGCCCTAGTAAGGAGTACTGTTTCAGTTCCTGAGCCAACTACTATGTGGCTGCTAGGTGTTGGAGTTTTTGTATTGTCTGGTGCTATAAGGCGTAATAAATATCAAGTTTAACATTTAAACCATGACAGTATATGGATACTAATTTCATATTGTTTTTGTAGGAGTATTTACTTTAAATTTAGTAATCCAGCAGCCAAATACATAACAAACTCATCCAGATGGACTTTCAGAAGGCTCACGATTTTTGCAAAAACGCAAAAATCGCGCCCCTTCTGAAAGCCCCTGATGAGGGCGTTATGTGCAATAAAGGTATTGTAAGTGTTTGGAAAAAATGATGAATATTTAGCCTGCCTTGCTAAGAAAGGTTATCTGAAT
>JALTJN010000340.1 GCA_027076405.1 Chromatiales bacterium | reverse complement strand
CAACCATAAAATCTGTCAAAAATCCGCTAACAAATAGCTGCACCGGACAATTCAAAGCGGCACTTGTTTTGCTAAAAAAGCAGCAAAAACGTGCCACTTTGAATTGCCGGTGAGCAAGGCGTTATGTTTATACTATATAGAGGAAATGTAATGAAATACTTAATATTATTAGTGGCAATATTATCTTCTGGTTGCTCAAAAAACATAGACACATCCGAAGTTATTGATGTCACAGGAAAATTCTACGATGCATTGATGATAAACGATATAAAAATAGCAAGGCAATATATCCTTGATAAAGAGAATTTACTTGATGATGGAACAACATCATTTGCATTCAATAAATATACTTTTTCTAGAGTTTCAATTAATAACGAACAAGCATTTGTAAGCACATCTTTGGAAGGAAAAGGTAAACCCAGTCTTTATTCCACAGTTCTAATAAAAGAAAATGGAACTTGGATGATACTAGTAAAGAAAACTATGCTAAATATGATTAGAGATGCAGTGCAAAAAGATGACGTCAGTATGGAGATTACTGATATAACTATTAAAAGTAAATAAACATAACAAGCGCATCAAGCCGTTCACTTTGTTCACTGGGACGCTCCTGACGTCGCGCCTCTTATGCGAGCGTTATGCAATAAAACAATAGGGATATTAAACATGGAATTATTGACTTATATTGGAATTGGTATATTTATTATCGGAGGCATTGGTTTTTTAATTGCCGCTTTTAAAGTCAGTGTTTGGTGGGGCATAGCTTGTATATTAGTTTCACCTGTTTCAATAGTTTTTCTATTCATGGAATGGTCTGAGGCAAAAAATCCATTTTTCCTTCAACTATTTGGTCTTTCAATAGTTGTTGTTGCCTCTATATTTTCCGGTGGCTTAAATATATAAAATGCATAACAAGCGACTGTGGCGTCAACCCAAAAAATAATCCTCAATAAGCCCATACACATTCATCTCTTAGCATCGCGTTTAGCATGGTAATAAACTTTCTCATGCAAGCCGTGATCGCAACTTTTT
>JALTJN010000339.1 GCA_027076405.1 Chromatiales bacterium | reverse complement strand
TATCAAAGCTTGAATGCGCCTGCCCAACCATATTTCTAATCAGTGGGTTTGCTGTAAACTGTCCAACTTTATTTTGAATTGCAGGTGTTGCATCTGCCGTATACCTGTCTGTATATTTTGAAAACTCGTCCACCCAAAAAGATTTTGTCGAAGGATCTGTTATGTTATCAACAACCGCCTTTCGATAATCTTTATCCGTAAGCATTCTGTTGATTGAAAGAAGTGTTGCTCCCGGATATTCCAAAAGTGCCAATATTACGTTACCTAGAATGTATTCCATACGCGCAGACCACGCATCCACCCATATCTTTTTAAACGCACTCATAAGGCCGGCAGCCACGAGGTGCCTCTTGTCATATCCAACATCCTCCATAATATTAAAAGCTATAGGATTATCTACATCAAATGGGGCAAAATACACAACATCTTTCATTCTTTCTTCAGGTATGTAGTCAAGCAAAAGATCGGCAGTCTTTCCATGAGGGTCAACAAAGGCAAAACCTTCTCCGTTTTGAATATCTTGCACTGCCATGTTTTCCAAAAGAGTAGACTTACCCATTCCAGTCTTTCCTATAATATATACGTGTCGTGTTCTATCTTTTGCCTTTATTCCGAATTTTACCTTTTTACCGCGTGAGTCCGTTTCAGCAAAATATGTTACTTTTTCATCATTAGTCATTGTTATAAGTATATCTCATACCGCACAAAAAGAAAAAGCCCTGAAGTAACCCAGGGCTTTTTTCGATGACTATGCGGAAACTCGTTTTATATTTCCTGCAAGTAATTCAATATTTTCTGTAAAAAAGAACCTATCAATATCAATTTCAAGGTCTAGCACATAACAACTGCCTCTTGCAGTGAAATTAACAGCATACGCTTTTTCGTTTGTGCTTCCCAAAAACACGGGGGTATTATCCAGCAAAGCTGTTTCTTGCAGTATATTATAATCCTCAAACCCATAACGGCGCCTTCTAAAACAACGCCTAAGATGAAAATCCATAAAATCATCAACGAGTTTATTGATCTTTGTCCTACTTATGGATGACTTCAAGTAGACAGTGATGATATAAGACTTTTTTTTCATTACATCCACCTGTAAACCTTTTCACACTGAAGTCGAGGATGTTTAATTTTGAAAAAATCATCCACGCAAGACTTTAGAGAATTTACCGGATCTCTCCATGTCTGTAAAAAAATTGTATAGCCACTTTCACTATTACTCATAACCTCCATATACCACACCTTCCTAAAACAATTCGGCGGCCTATCGCCACGACAACAACCAGGCATCATACGATGCATGAAATCTCTCAATGATTCAGAAAACTCGTTTATATCAGATTCGCCCACAACTCCAATCTTCAAAAATACTGCCGGCATAATATTCTCCTTCTATAAAAAAGTTTATTACTTTTAAATCAAGAAACTTACCTAGAACCACGCCTTTTACATAAATTTATTTTATGTAAAAGGAGGCGTGCATCCATAATAACCCTATCATTGGGGTTATTATTTTTAGGTGTCACACCCCTGATTAAATCAAACTTGTCTTTTTCAGACATCTCTTTTGTGAGCTTATCAAACTCATCATAAAGCTCTTCAATTGTAGGAAGATCTGTGATCGCATCCATGTCAGTTCTCCTGTGTTAAGTCCAACTCAAATACTACAACCATTACACAAAAAGTCAAATAAAAACACCTTCGCTAGTGTAACGAAGGTGTTTACATACCAAAGACTATTCGTCTTTTTTGTTGTGCTTTTTCTTGTTTACCTTCCCCTTCTTGAAGGAAGAAAGAGGAGGGTAAGCCTTTTTCATGCGCGCATCCATAGCACGCAACGTCGCAGTCCTGCATGCAGGAGCGGGGGGAGCAATATGAGACTTCTGTGCACTTTTCATTTTTCTCTCCTTTTGTGTATTTATTCCACTAAGCATAATAAACTATTTATTGGTTTTTGTCAAGTGCATCTATTGTGTAAGTATTTGCAGCATCCCACAATACCCAACTGGATAATCCGGCATCATAAGTAGCTTGTATTTGTGCTTTAACCATTTCGGGTGTATATATGGCGCCAAGATTAAAATCCTGAAGCCACGGCCTAAGTTGTTTTACGGATATACTTACATTTCCATTATTTGCAAGATTCCTAAGATGTATTGCCTTGGTTGTAGTGCTTGTGGTACTTACTGCATTTTTTAAATCTTCGGTTCTTCTAACAGCCGAATTCATGGAATAACTTACGACTTCATAGGGTTTTTGTGCAGGGCTTGATATTCCTATAAACCCTGAATTATAGTGCGATGGATACACCATAGGCATTATGTAATCAAAGTAAGGTAGTAACCTCTCCAAAACCTGACCTATACCCAAATCGTCAATATTTGTTGTTGTATATCCAAACAAGTCTGCCGAAAGTACTGCATCAGTGTCAGACATATTTTCACTTATGTATTTCGCAAATTCTTGTATTATCTTTGCTTTTCCAAACTTCGGATCCTCTGTTAGCTTATATTCACTAAAAGGATAGTATATATCCCTCATATTTCCATCAGAAGGAAAACGTATATAATCGTAATTAATCTCATCAAAACCTATTTTGTACGACTCTTTTGAAAGTTCCACTATGTAATGCCAAAAGTCTTTTGCCCCAGCGTCTATAAAACTAATGCCTTTATAGTCTTTCCATACTACTGTTTTGTCACTTTCTTTTTTCACAGCTAGCTCAGGATAAGTTCTTGTATAATAAGAATCTTGAAATACAGTTATACGCCCTATCACATAAATATTTTTTTCATGTAAAAACTTTATAAAGCCTTTCATATCCGCAACTCTACACCCCCCGCCATCTATATTTTTCAATACAGGATTATCTGTTTTAAATGAAATTGTTCCACTATAATCCTTTACATCTATAACCACTGAATTAAGCTCGGTTTTCTCTATTAAATTAACAATTTTGTTGCGAAAACTTGGAGTTGCAGCAGCGCATGCAGACATATAAATACCTTTTACAGAATCCGGTGTTTTTATATGAGTTGCTACAAATACAGGGTTATTGTTTTTTTCCGGTTCTGATGGATCTACTATTGTAACTTGCGCTTCTTCTCCGTCAATTACTGCATCGTAAGTCACAGACATTATGGATGGTATTGTAAAATACAATATGGAAAAGGAGCCTGTTAAAAAAGCTCCCCAAATAAGTGTTTTTCCGTTTATGTAGTTCATTATCCCTTTTTTTATTTTTATATTTCATTATCTGTAGAGGTCTTTTCATTATCTTTATTTTGTTGCGTATTTTCAACAGTACATTTTCTACATTCTTCACTTAAAATATACCCTGCAACAGCAATTACCAATCCTGCAATTGCCAAAAATACAGTTTTTACACCACCCGGAAATCCCGTGAACGGAGTAAGCGACACAAGAATACCTAATGTTATTATTATTGTTTTTTTACTCATGTTGCTTTTATTATACATCAAATATTATACACCTTCCACCACCACCACAAACTCTCCTCGCACCTTACCAGGGTTGCTTTCAAAATACGTTAGAAGTTCTTTAGGGTTACCGGAAATAATTTGCTCGTGTATTTTTGTCAGCTCTCTTGCAACAACCACCTTTCTTTTACTGCCTAAATGCTCCATCAGTGAGTCTAGTGCTTTTAATATTCTGTGTGGTGACTCGTAAAAAACTACCGTCCGTTTTGATTCTGTAATTTCTTTGAATAAAGTCTCTCTTCCCTTTTTATGAGGAAGAAACCCAAGAAATAAAAAATCAGAAGATGGTAATCCGCTCGCTGAAAGTGCCGCTACAACTGCGGATGGTCCCGGAATAGGTACAATATCAACTTGTAAAGAACCACTCTTTACAAGTTTTTCTTTAATCTGCGACACCAGTAGTACTCCGGGATCAGATATTGTGGGTGTTCCTGCGTCAGATACAAGAGCAATGTTTTTCTCTCCTTCAAGAAGCTCAAAGATTTTCTCTACTTTTGAAAGCTTGCTATGCGCGTGGTAGCTCATAGTAGGAGTATTTATTTCATACTTGTCCAGAAGTTTTTTTGTAACACGAGTATCCTCACAAAGAATAATATCAACTTCTCTAAGTACATAGAGTGCCCGAAGAGTGATGTCCTCAAGATTCCCTATTGGAGTTGCAACTATGTATAAAGTAGACATAACTAAAACAATACCCATATGGGTATTGTTTGTAAACCCCCACACCTTTCGTAAAATCACACAACAAAACTGTGCGCATTATGCAATTACTAGAAGGCAACTACACTACAAAAAAAATGGTAGAGTAAAACATATTTTTAAAATTACCTAAACCATCCGCGCAGACGATGAGGCATACCAAGCAAGAATAGAAGTGCTAACGGCATAATCCAATTTGGAGTCTTTTCTATAAACCCTTCATACTCGCTAAACGAACCTCCGGTAAAAGAAAGCATGGTCATAAATGCAGTCCAAAATGTCCATATAGCCGCCCATAAAAGTACTATACGAATAGGCTTTACCAGCACAACCAGTCCAACAAACAAATCCAAAGACCCAACTAAAAAAAGAGCTTTGGTTGACGCACTCTCTCCCCATCCGGTAAATGCCATTATCCATCCAACCCAACCTTCCTCTCCACCGTACAATGAAATAAGTCCGTGCAGAATAAATACAGCTGCGATACCTATTCTTAAAAACCATTTGGATATTTTTACATTGCTCATATTTTACTTACAACATTAACCGATTACTAACTTACTTAATATTATATCAAACAAAAAGTCGCCCACAAATCGGGACGACTTTGATAATAATTATATTTTTACTCTTCTACAATAAACCCCACCATACCAATCAACATTCCAAAAATTGCTGCTATATCAAGCCTTGTTAATTCTGAAATTATGTGTACATCTGGAGTAG
>JALTJN010000338.1 GCA_027076405.1 Chromatiales bacterium | reverse complement strand
TGCGGTATTTAACCAGATTCTTTTCATAATCTTCGGCTTTTTCGTAATAGTCTTTGGAGATTAACTGGTCGGGAATAACAAAGGCGGTGATCACCAACCCAATGGTTGCAATAAACGCCGCACCGACCAGGGTTAACCAACCCAGCACCCACGGGTTTTTTAATGCCTTTGGGTTGTGCTGTGAAATTGAATTTTTGTTCATGGCTATTTCGCTCATAAAAATCTACCTGATATTTTAGCTGAATTGCGTTGTTTAAGTTTCATATTTAAACTCACTGCTGTCCCGTTAACATAAAAGTGCCGTCATTCCCGAATGCTTGTATCGGGAATCTAGTGACTTTACAGTGTTTAAGGTCGCTGGCTCCCCGATACAAGCATTCGGGGATGACACCCGATAAAAGCATTCGGAGATGACAATGGTGTGCTTTGTTTTTTCATGTCTCGAAATTCCATGATGCACTGACAAGTTGTTATATCAAGCACATCCTAACTACTTTAAAAAGTTAACGGGACACCAGTGATTTAAACATTTAAAAATATTATTTCGGCCCGTAAAACATACTTTGATATTCAATCGTATCCTCAAATTCCTGAAACGATTCAATCGTAAAATAAATGGGTGTACGGGCTTTTTTTAATTGTTTTTTAGGGATGAGCAAAAACACCGTAAATGAAGTGAGCTTGCTCGGCTCTAATGTCATTTTTTCGCGGATGCCTTTAGTGGTAATATTTTCCGCACCACTCACTGCAATACTAATGTGCATTTCTTTATCGGTTTTATTTAGTATTTTTAATTCGTATTTATTTTGAATATCGCCGCTGCTCATTTGCACATAAAGTGGTTGGCGTTCGTGTATGACTTTTAAATCGTAAGTGCCAAGGTGAGTGATGCCGTATAAAAGCCCAGCAACGGCAAATAAAATAATGCCTGCATAAACTAATACGCGGGGGCGTTTGTGAAAAGGTGTGACTTCATCGCCTTTCATTTCACTCATGGACGCGTAACGAATTAAACCGCGTGGCCGCCCAATTTT
>JALTJN010000337.1 GCA_027076405.1 Chromatiales bacterium | reverse complement strand
TCACTGAAAATCCATGAACGCACGAGCACATAACAAACCGTTCAAATCGGACATCCAAAAGCGTCGCAAAATTTGCATACGCAAATTTTCCGCCCCTTTTGAATGCCGCTTAACGGAGCGTTATGTGGCTTTGACTTAGTCTAATATGTATGCGCAGAATATTATCCCCACTATATTGAGTTTTATAGTGAGGTTGATATGATGGTATCTCATTAAATTTCTTTTTAAGGGAGGATGATAATAATGAAAAATAAATATTTTGTAACTCTATCGACGCTTATTTTTTTGGTGTTTTCTTTAAATGCAGTTGCTGCAGGAGAATCAGGTAAATCATATGTTGGGGCCCAATATTCTTTTGTCACATATACAGAAAGCGATATTCCAGACTTTAATCCAACTGCTCTAGTGTTTAGGGGAGGGTATAAGTTAAATAAGAATTTTGCGTTGGAAGGACGTTTTGGGTTTGGTCTCAGCAGTGACTCACAAATCGTTAGCGGTATAAATTTAGACCTAGAGGTTGATACTATTTATGGTGCTTATGGAATTGGTTATATGCCAGTCTCTGATAAGGTTGATGTATATGGCATATTGGGTGTGACACAAGGAAAATTGAGTGCTACGGCATCATTAGGGAGTATATCTGCCTCAGTCACTGGTGATGATAGTGATATATCATATGGTGTAGGTGCTGATTTTAATGTAAGTAATCAAGTGGCTATCAATATAGAGTACATGTCATATTTTAGTAAAAGTGATTTTGATGCAAGCGCTCTAAGTATCGGCGCCAATTTCAACTTCTAAATAAAAAGGTGTAACTTGGCTGCTATTATTATACTGCAAAACTAATAATCCCAGCCAAGGTTTGTGTGCTTATCAAACGTTCCTCGCATATAAACTTAGTTTCGAAAGTGCTGCATTTATAAAATAAAAAGCGCCACATAACAAACTCATCCAGAGGACTTTCAGAAGGTTCACGATTTTTGCAAAGAGCGCAAAAATCGCGCCCCTTCTGAAAGCCCCTGATGAGGGCGTTAG
>JALTJN010000336.1 GCA_027076405.1 Chromatiales bacterium | reverse complement strand
GAACACATTGTTATGCGCCATCATCTTTACACTTCTCTCTCAATAGCTCGATAGGTATATCCCCCAGACTATGAATACGATCGCCTGTATAAGTGACCGCCATTTTCATAGTGGCAGGAGAACCCGTAAAAAATACGACAGCACTATCACCAAATATTGCTTCGTCATCTGATTTTACACTTAGGCCCGGAACTTCTTCACCTACATTATAATAAATGGTTGTTTTTGGTTCTTTTTTTAAGAACTCTTTTATTATTGCCTTTGTTTTTCCATCAGTTGATTTCTCATATTTAACGATTGCAATAACACTGGCCTGTTTTATCTGTTCTTCTAGACTTAATTCGTGAAATTGTTTGTAAGGCTTACCAGCAGACTGAGGCAAATTGGATGATTGATGCGGTACCGTTGATTCTATCTTTGAGATTGTTTTTTGTATCTGAACACCCAGAATTCTTGGAAATATAAGGTATGCTGATATGTACCACACAAGCATGAACGATATACTGAACCCCATACCAAACACAAAACCTTCACTAAACTTTTTCAACATAGATCGACCTTTTATGCATAACGTTCCGTTAAGCGGCATCCAAAATAGGCGGAAATTTTGCGTATGCAAATTTGCGACGCTTTTGGATGTCCGATTTGAACGGTTTGTTAGCTCTGACCTTGATACTCTTCATTCTTCGATAGAACCAATTCATATATTATATTTACTACAATGACATAAAAATAACCTATAGCAACCGCATACCCTGCAAATGCGATGATTATTTGAACAAACTCCGTCATATTAAAATCTAACCCTTGTACATACAGAATGAACAAAAGATAGACTATTACCATAACCAGAACAAATAAAAGCGGTAAAACATAAGACAATTTTCTTAGTTGAGTTTCGTTTTTATTCTTTGCCCAGATGATTACACCAAAGCTCATTATCAGATATGGTACGCCACCGAACCACAGAGAGAATATAAGTAAAGCAGTTAATAAATTATTAAACGCAATTGGCAAAATGGATAATGGAACAATAACTGGCAATAATAATGAAGCCAGAAAATATACCTTGCCTATCTTCATGTTTGAGCAAGCTAACGCCGTGTTAAGCGGCAGCCAAAAGGGGCGGAAATTTTGCGTAAGCAAAATTTGCGACGCTTTTGGATGTCCGGTTTGAACACATTGTTATGTTCCACGTGCATCTGACGCCCTACTATACGCATCAGAAAATTCCTTCTCGCTCGGAGCCGCTGAACTTAACCAATCATATTGAAATACTTCAATATGTGCTTTAGGAACATCCTCGGCAGCAATAAATCCTACTCCAGGAAGACCTGTTTTTTCACTGACGACGAGACTTGTTAGAGCAGGAAGATTTTTATCTATACAGTATTGCTGGATTGGTCGAAGAAAGTCACCAATGCTTGGACGCACAACTCCTGTTACTTTTGCAACAATGTCATAGGTGAGTATCTGCTTATTAGTTGCACTAAGTACCAATACACTCCAAAGCTGTTGCGCGCGTTGCTCTCTATTCATTTTATATTTCCTTGGACAACATAACGGTCTAAATAACAGGCGCCCAACTCAATGCCTCGCATTGAGTTGGGTGTCCTGGTTGATTTGATTGTTATGATTGACCTCATTCACGTGATACAAGATTGTGAATAATTTTCCCACCTCTTACAAAATAGAGCCCACAAAAACCATAGATCAAAACTTCCAGAATTGAACGTATAGCTTCAGATATTTGAGCCCTTAGCATTTTATACATAAGACTAGCTTCAACGTCGTTTTTAGAATCTGGCGCAGGGACAGGTTGATCTAAATATACATAGGCAGAATATGCAGTAGAAATGGCTCTTGGTATTGCCATAATTGCTAGAATCAATAAAAAAATGCCAAAGATTCTAATAGAAACCCATATCCATTCGTCTTTTGTCATGATTTTGTATCACTCATAACGATTTAAATAACAGGCGCCCAACTCAATGCTTTGCATTGAGTTGGGCGTCCTTGTTGATTTGATTGTTAGGCATGTTCAGAAACCAATAATCAATATGATTGTACATAAGAAAAATATAGCAAAACCACCAAACATTACATGCTCCATAACCATGCCACACATGTTTCCCATATCTGTGCCTGATGTATATAGAGCTTTCTTGGTGATATAACCAAACACAACACCAGGAACTGTTAATAACACAACAAACAAAAGTAGTGTGTTTTTTTGTTCTATATAATGATTGTGAAATAACGTTACTAACAATAGAATTGTATAGAGAATCAGGGATAACCTAATAATTACATACGACCGGTTATTAACACCATTCTTGAGTATATTTTCTTTGTTTATTGTTACGACAAAAAATTCTCTAACTGACCAGATAATGAATCCCACTAAGCTTGCTATTTCAAGCATGTCAGTTTTATTGCCTAACGATAAAGCTGTGCGGCGCAAACGGAGCGCCGCGGAGTTTGCGTCCGAACGAGCGGTTTGTTAGGCTGTGATTGTGCTTGCTATAATTGATGCCAGCACACCAATAACTACTGCTACAACAAAGTTTACTGCTGCTCTAATAATTATTTTTCTATTGTCGTTTTTTACCTCTTCTATTAGCTTTTCGTCACCTTTATTAATTTTCACAAAAGACAACTCTGTTAACTCGTCTAATGCGTATTCTGATTTCTGCCCTAGGTACTTACCCGCTTGGTAAGCAATAAAAATTAATACAAACCCTATCAAGACAAGTTTTGCAAAAATCAACAAATCGCCTCCTCCTTGAGGAAGATAAAGTGGTAGGCGTTCATAAATCAAAGATACCGCCACTCCTCCTAACGCATACTTTGTAAGTGTCGTCACATACTCACTTTTTCTTCTGAGGACTTTTAGGAAGTAAGGTGACTTTCCGGTATTTAAAGAATCAAACCACCCTTCAATTAAAATAAGAAAGTTACGTGCAACAGCATAATCAACATAATCAATGGACACCATTGCCGTTTGCCCTCGCATGAGTCTTAGTATTGGGCGAGGGGCAACCCAAACATGGTCATCACTTCGCATTTTCTTTATTATGGCTACCCTTGATGCGACGCGAACTGAAATTGTATAGCTTTGCGGCTTGCGCGTTTTTGGTAAAACAATGAGGAAATTATATTTTAAAAGTATACTCTCAACCGGACTCGTGGAGCTTTTATTGTATATACGGAATCTTTCGAATGAACTGAAAGTTTCTCTTGTATCATCCAGATGATATATTTTGACCGAACAGTTCTTTGACTCAATATGATATTGTTCAACGATTTGTTCAAATTTATAATTCAGTTGCTCGAGATCTGAATATTCAATTTGGAAATCCTTGTCATATCCCTTATTTAGCTCTTCAGTCCCACCAGTTATTTCGTTGTATATATTTTGCAGCACCTGCATACTAATTTGAGTACTACCGCTTGCGCTTTCGCCAACAATGGCGACATCACGGGTGGGGTTCTCCGCACCAGAATCTTCTATTGACTCGCCATTTTTGTTGTCTTCTATATCAGTCATATTTTCCTCTGAAAATTGAGCCTAACGACCAAGCTATGCGGCGCAAACGAAGCGCAGCGTAGTTTGCGTCCGAATGAGCGCTTTGTTAAATTGCTGCATAAATAAACCCAGCCACCAAGAAACCAAGAAACAATACGGATTGAATGATGGCAAAGAAGCCTTGTCTGTTTAACAGCGAAATAAGGGGGATGAATCCCACCTGCGGGTTTCCTTCATGTTTTTTGATTATTCTCATTGCAAGCCACTTTACGATTTTAGGCTGAGGTTTGAAAAATTCTTCTAACACCCTCTCTATACGAACACCAGTTTCCAGTGTTATTCCCCAAAAATCAGCGCCTTCCTTAATTTTTTCTTCTTCCTTTTCATAATTCTTTAAATGCTCAAGAAATGTTTCTCGTGTTGCATTACCGACACTTATGCCAACCCTACATCTTAACGCGTAAATTTTTGACATTAGACCCGCAAAGCAAGAAAGACTTAAGAATGAACCACAAACAAGGAACCCTGTCTTAGAAATTAGTGGTATTAATTTATCTGAATTTGCTATTAAAAATGACGAAATGACCGCTGTGCCTACAAGAAGCCAGGTAGAAAATTGGTCGATAGGTTCGCTTGCTTTTAAACCTGCCTCAAACATGGATGAAACTATCGCATTCTCTGTATTTTCACGAGCTAGGCGATTCCATTCTATTAGTGGTTCTGTTCTAGGATCGTCATTCATAAGCAATTTAACGTTTTAAATAACTTGCGCTAATTTCGCGTAGCGAAATTAGCGTCAATGTTAATTTTATTGTTAGCATTTACTGCTTATTAAATACATACCTATCTGCCAGATATACCAGCAATACCCACAAATACAAATATAGCAATGAACCTAAAATAAGCAATAACATTATTATTATTAAAGACAAATTTAAAAAGTCCTGAACTTCAGTTTTTAGCACAATTCCCCAATAGAGTGTTTGTCCCGGAATGTTATAGATAGGCAACTTTAGAATTGTTTTTCTAATGCGTCTGGTTGGCTTTCTCCAATAGAGGAACCAAAATATCAGAACTAAAATAATGTAAGGCTCACCTGTTGAAAAAAGAAAGAATATAGAAGATTTTGCAATAAATTCGCTTGTTCCGTAACTAATAACAAGAAGAGAAAATATTATTGGTAATATTGGTGATAAAAGTAAATATATGCGTTCTTTATTCACTATTTATTGCTAACGACCAAACTCAGCGGATGGCAAACCCAGAGCGAAGCGGCGGGTTTGACAGTCCGCTGGAGTGCCTTGTTATATTTTTTGTTTGTACCATACTACCTTACCTAGTAGTGTTTCCGGAGCAAGCATAACCACCGCCTTTTTTGCCAACTCTCTTGATGATGCCGTGTTTTCATGCTG
>JALTJN010000335.1 GCA_027076405.1 Chromatiales bacterium | reverse complement strand
CTAAAAACGCAATAATAAATAATGTGTTGTTATGATTATGTGGTGATTATTTCTGATGTTGATATGCATAAACCCCATTAATTAAATTCGCGTCTATTCGCGGTATTCGCGTTTATTTGCGTTAGTCAGTTGCTTTTTCTTCAGCACATAAAAAGAAATTATTTAAAAATTTTCAAGCGAACGAAACTTCTCCGGCAACAATTTAAAATCAACTAATGAACTAACTAGCGATTTAATAAACGTCGCATCCTCTTCGTGCATGAGTTTGTAGTATTGCATTTTCATGGTCAGGGCGCTGCCAAAAATAATGGAGATTAACGCCAGTATTGAGCCCATCGCTAAAGTCGATACGCCAGTGATGCCCTGGCCAATGGTGCAACCCAGCGCGAGTATGCCGCCAACACCCATTAAAACAGCGCCGACTGCATGATTGGCGAAATCTTTAAAATCAACAAACCATTCAATACGAAATGATTTGGAGATTAGCGCCCAGAAAAGTGAACCTAAAATAATGCCCAGCACGGCAACTAGACCGGCGGTTAAATAGCTGTTATCAAAGCTTTTTACGGCATAACGGGTGGTTTGGCCAATGGGGTTAATAAAGGTAAAGGACTGCACCGCAGCATCGCGGGGACGAGCATCCGCGTCATCTTCCATCATATCCCATGATTCGGCGCTGGCGTATTCTGTCCAGCTAAATGACTCATCGTCGGCGTTGATGGTGACCATGCCTGAGGTGGCAAACCAGGCAGCTAAAACGGCTGCGCCTACGGTTAGGCCACCGAGTTTGTTGTCGAAACTTTTACGAAAATCAGCCGATTTAAAAATAAAGATTAATAAAGCGGCGGCCAATATCAGGCCAATAATCGTGCGAGTTGAGCCAATATCTGCGCCCATCGCGTTGCCAATCACGCTGCCTAAGTCTTGTTGTGTTGATAAGCTAACGGTGGTTGGGTTGGTCCACGGGAAAAATAAGCTTGAGTAAAGGGTGGCATCTGAACCTGGAAAAGGGTTAATCATAAAGTAGGCAAAAACGG
>JALTJN010000334.1 GCA_027076405.1 Chromatiales bacterium | reverse complement strand
TTCTAGCAAACGGCTATCTTGTAGCTCAAGCAAATGTTTTTCTTCAAAATCCTCCTCGAGAATTTGAGCCACAACAGGGAGACCGAAATTTCTTACTTTTTCACGGAGATGTAGAATAGCAGCATTCTATGCATAATTTACTGCCCCATCGAACAAGCCGGTACTGACTGCAACACACATTCTTGCTATTAGTTCACCGCGAAGCTCTGGTGGAATCTGTTTGAGTTCTCGCGGAAGATCCTTCCAGGCATATTCAATTTCTTCATCACTCGCAAGCACCTCTCTAGGAATACCGAGCGACTCCACAAGTTCATTAATAGCGGGCATCACTTTTTCAGGTAATGCCGGAAGGTTAGGCTCCTCATTCTTAACTATTTTAGTCATAGGTGTCCCGAATTGATGTTGCAGCTAACGATAAAGCTGTGCGGCGCAAACGAAGCGCAGCGTAGTTTGCGTCCGAACGAGCGACTTGTTAGCGGAAATATACATACCAAGCCACTCCAACTGATATTAATACCAAAATTGCGCTGTATATTCTTGCAGCAATTTCACTCTCTGGCCCATTACCTTCAAAAGACAACCACAACAAAACCAACAGAAATACGGCCGTTACGGTAAATGCCCAAAATCCGATTGCTAATAATGGCCATTCAAATATAGCGAGCGAGAAACCAAAAAGAAGTCCATAAAAGACAGCTGCTAAAGCTAAAGCTACTTCTGCTGCTTTGTAACCGATGATATTTCTAAACGTAGACACTCTACTTGGGGTACGGCCAGAGATTGAAATTAGGAGACCTATGCTTATAACAGAAAAAACAGATATTAAATGAAAACTTCTAGGCGCAGAGTTTTCCGTAACTATACTTTTTACAGTTTCTTGAAGATCTTGGTATGGCAAGTGATATAGCAAACCTAGCACTATACCTAATGCAAGACACCATAAAAAAGCATAAGTGAATCTAATTAATATCCCATTGAATGTTCTTTCTTCCATAGTCTTATATACCGCTTATACCGCTAACGATAAAGCTGTGCGGCGCAAACGAAGCGCAGCGTAGTTTGCGTCCGAACGAGCGAATTGTTAGGGCTTTTTAACTCGAACTGATAGCGGTACATCACCAAGATGCTCAATTATAATATTTTGCGACTTTTCTATATCATTCATCTCTGATGGAAAATCGTGAATCAATTGTTTTTCAATATTTCCCAACTCTATACCACTTGATTTATCTATTAACCCTATGTAAAGAATAGCCCCATGACGAAGGCAGCCTTCTATCCAGTGTTTATATGACGAGCCGTAACGCGGGTTTAAGTGACCATTCTCTATTTTTTGCCTGTTACCACCAAACTTCGATTTCTTTGCTACCCCCCAATAGAATGGTTTTCCACTCCACTCATGCAAATATATTACTTGCTGATAATCTTTTGCATCATCATACGTTCTGCATAATTTCCAATCTATTTTTACTGACATATCCATTGATAGCCCTAACGCTACGCATCAGCAGCGCGAGGAACGAGCGTCGGCTGAATGCACTTGTTAGCCGCCTCATCTCCGATTTCTTCTTTAACTCCTGGCTTATTTACCGCATACAAAGCAAGAGCATCTAATATATTCGCCGTAACTAGAAGATATCTGTACTGTTCATCACGAGCGCCACGGGTGCCAGATGACAATATTGTAGCTGCGGTATCCAGAATGACTTTATCAATGGAAAGATCCTCTCTTAACCTGAGATAGTCGAGGGATATTTTTGCGGTTGCAGGGTAGTGCCCTGAAGCCGCCCAAACAAAATTGCGAAGCACTAGGCTCAATACGCGCCGAGGGTCAATATTCGAATTATGCTGCGAAAGAGATCTTTTAAAATCTAAATAACCTTTTCTATCTTTCAAAAGACTGACCCATCTTCTAAACTCCCTGAGCGGACCTTTTTGGATGGCAAGGTGATCACTGATATTGCTATCCTTTCTTGAATAAAGAGGAAGGAAATATCTAAATATTGAGTAAGACAAAAGTATATTCCGTTTATAGAAATCACTATTCCTTGTGAATATTTCAATATCTATATTGACCTTTCCCTCCTCCCTGAATGAGTAGAACTCTGATTCATCATCTCCCCATATTATTTTGAAGTCCGACTCTTTGAAGCCCGCTTTGATTTCAGACATTATATCGGCAATGTTTGCGCTGGCATCGCAGACAAAGATCACATCAACATCCATATCCTGTGTATTCGGCAAATCGTCTGGGAAAACGTCATTGACGTTTCTCGCTATGCTTCCGAATAAACCGCCGAATATAATTCGGGAGTCCTTCTCCGCAAATTTAATTAAGTCCGTGATGGTTTGGTGAACGTGTATAGGTATTATTTCCAAGGACCTATGACTATCATATTGCTGTATGTTTTGAACGGCCACCAAATCTGCAGAAGAAGTCACTGCATTAAAATAGCTCTTAAGGGACATAAATACTTTTTTATTCTTGGATTGAATTCCAAAGTTTGTTTTGGGAAAGTTAGGCACTTCCAGATCATCAAGGCCAAGCAATGATTGGTATTTACTTTCATTTTGATGCAAAAGAACATTAAACCTTGGGATGCTTGTCTTTGTTATTCTGGATATTCCCAGTGGATACCGTGCCAAAATATGAAGCGTTACGTCTATGTAGTCAGGAAGTTGTTTGAACAATTTTTCGATAAGTCTTCTTTCTTCGAGAGGGTTTTCAAGGATCATTATCCTTCTAAAGTCAATATTGATCCCCGCTTTTGCTTTCTGTAGTGCTTCAGCTGCATAGTCCTTGTCTATATTTTCATTTGATGGAAATATATGTGTCGCGAGAATTGTTCCACCGGTTTCTACCGCTTTTTCGTATATTTCTTCTGCAGCTTTTCCCGCCATTCCAGGACGCACGAAAACTTTTGGCATCAGCTTCACGGCCTCAACGATAGCTACATATGTAAAGCACAAGGATGCTAAGCCAATAAGAAGGTATCCCCACTCATAGGATTGACCAAAAAAAACGCCCAAGCCTGCGAGGAGTATTCCTATGCCAATACTGATAATCTCGTTTCGACTCATCCTCTATCCCTGACTCTTTCGGCTAACGCCTTGCTAACTTGCCATTTTACACGGCGCAGAACGAAGTGGCGCGCCGTGTAAAATGGTCAATGTTGAGCTAATTGTTAGTTTTTTCATTTAAGTCACTAGCTATTTTGAAAACATTTTGTGCCACATCTAAGCTAGCCTCATCAATATTATCCCAAGTAGAAATAGCTTTTGCGTCTTTTGGTAAGGCTTGCAATTTCCCGAATGGTGAGGCGCTCCATGCGCATGGCCTTAAAATTACTGGTATGACAACTGCTTCCCCTGATAAATGTCTAGATAATGCCTCTTTCCCTTCTATTTCATAGCAATATTTTGATTCAATAAAGTGTGGACTCATAAACAAAAGTATAATTTTTGCATTACACAGCCTTTGATCAATCTCTTTTTTCCATTCGCTACCCGGTGGTATTTGTCTGTCATGCCATTTTATTAAATAGCCTTCTCGCTCATAGACAACCAATTGACGCCTTACCTCATTCATAAGGTCTTCGTCTTCGTGCGCGTAGGAAAAGAATATCTCTATCACTAGTAATTACTATTCGTTCTTTGACTTATAAAACTAACGACCAAGCTGTGCGGCGCAAACGAAGCGCAGCGTAGTTTGCGTCCGAACGAGCGATTTGTTAGATGCCTGCTATTCATCAGTAAAGGTCTTTAATAACGAATTTGTATTTCTTTGCAGTACTGTTTAGGTAACTCCATCCCCATCCCATTAGCTTCTGATCAACGAAGACTAAAGGAGTATAATTCCCTTCACTCCATTTTCTTGTGTATGTATCTTTGCCTTCTGTTATATAGAGATATATCAGGATAGGTTCATTGTTCTTTCCTCGATAAAGCTCTGTTTTGTCTGGCGGCCCCATTAGGTCCTGCACCTGACTCGGCGACATGTCTGGTTGCAAATTGACCATCGCCTTTTTATGCTGTTCTGCACTTGCTTGTGTGCGGTACGGACTCCCGGCGCAACTAAATGTCACGGCTATAGCAATCAATAGGAGCATTTGAATGCTCAGCTTCACAATATGATTTTTCATAAATCCCCCTTCGCCGTTCGGTCATTCGTGACCCGGCATGATTGTTCTTATTACTTTGGCCTTGAAAACCATTCGGATTTCGTCGTCTACGGAGCGGGCAGACGGATGAACAATGTGTTCATATCCTGTATCAGTCTCAATAAATATTGATTTTCCTTTCTTGAAGATAACAAACCTTGCGATAGAACCATCCTCCTTCTTCACTTCCTTCCAGTACATGAATTTTTTCTTGGAGATCATTATAAAGGACTCCGTATTCATGATGCGGGCATCTAACGATAAAGCTGTGGGGCGCAAGCCGCTATGCGGCGCAGCGTCCCATACGAGCGACTTGTTAAGGCTAATTTGCAGCTTTTATGCATGGTTCTTTGAGTGCCTCTATTAAAAAATTTGCTAAATCTTGAACTGAGCTTATATCTGGGAGAGACTTAGGACTATTTGTAAGACTTTCTAACTCAAAATATTCAAAGCCCTTTCTCGCGTACCACGTGTTTAAATTTTCTATAATACCCTCTTGAACCTCTGAAATGTTTACGATGTTGACAATACCTAGTTCCTTACATTTTCTTAATAATTTGTGCAAATCATGACCCAAGGATTTTTTTAGTTTATCTCTAGTTACTCCCTTTATTAAAAGAAACGCCTTTAATGACAGTTCAATAGAGCGGCCTGCCAAATAGTATTTTGCGGGCGAAAATGCTCGTTCAGTCACATGCGAACAACAGGCCTCATAAAAGTCTTCGCTATAGGATATAAAGCCGTAAGGGCTTATGAAAATATGACCTGTTTTAGGTTTGATTACTTGATTAGCCATTCATTGTCTCGTATGCCCTAACG
>JALTJN010000333.1 GCA_027076405.1 Chromatiales bacterium | reverse complement strand
TACGACTTGCAATAGCAATGGCCGAATTATCTTGCTGTCCACCATAAACATTGTATGGCACTAAGTTATCGGTAATTACACGATAGAATTGTGATGTAGGTTGATTTTGTTGAGTGCTCCAACTTTTCCCTCCATTAAATGAAATATTTGCACCTCCATCATTGGAGTTAATCATGTTAGAATTGTCATTTGGATTAATCCATAAATGATGATTATCGCCATGTGGCACAGGAATATTTGAAAATGTTTTTCCGCCATCAATAGATTTCATCACAGGCGCATTTAGTACATAGACAACGTTTTCGTTTTGTGGGTCGGCAAAAATTTCCATATAATACCAAGAACGTGCAATATTTACACGATTAGAATTAATTTGTCGCCATTTTTTTCCAGCATCATCCGATCGATATACACCACCTTTTTTTCCTTCGGCTTCAATAACAGCAAAAACACGATTTGAATTTGCACGAGATACCGAAATTCCAGACTTTCCGAAGGCTTTTGGTAATCCTGTTTTCATTTTATTCCAAGTTGTTCCACCATCTGTCGATTTGTATAAACCTGAATTTTCACCACCAGAAGTCATTGTCCAAGGATAGCGTTGGTGTTGCCACATAGAAGCATATAAAATTCTAGGATTATTCATATCCATTGAAAGGGATGATGCTCCAGTAGTACTATTTACAAACAATACTTTTTCCCAAGTTTTCCCACCATTTTGTGAACGATAGATACCTCTATCATTTGATGCACCATATTGAGCACCTTGTGCAGTAATAAAGATAATATCTGGATTTGTTGGGTGAATGATAACATCAGAAATATGGCGAGAATTATCTAAACCAATATGTGTCCAAGTTTTTCCAGCATCAGTCGATTTATAAACACCATCTCCCATGGAAGTCATTACACCACGTGCGGCATGTTCGCCCATACCAACAATTACAACATTTGGATCGCTCTCTGAAACAGCAATAGCACCAACCGTTCCTGTTTTAAAGAAACCATCAGAAATATTTTTCCATGTTATACCATCATCTGTAGTTT
>JALTJN010000332.1 GCA_027076405.1 Chromatiales bacterium | reverse complement strand
GTTTAATTCGCAAACTCGACAAACAGGCCGAAAAACGCAGCACATGGTTTGTTATCAAAACCACCACTTCGTTTATTTATAAAATGGTTTTATTATCGAGAAAAATGCGCTGGAAACGATTTGGTTATGCCAGCGTTAACTTCGGCCATCCCGTTTCCGTTAAAGAGTACTGCAAAGAAAACAATGTTCACTTTAGCGAATACGAACAGGAACAACGTTTCGAAGAAGTAAAAAAACTCGCTGAACTATTAATGAAAAACATCAGCGATGTAATTCCTATTTTGCCCGTGGCATTGATGGCTGAAATTTTATTAGAAAACAAATCAACATGGAAAAGCGAACTGGATTTAAAATCAGCCGCGGCGTTAAAAATAGACACCTTAAAACAAAAAGGTGCGCCCATTAATGTTTCTGCCAACGCCTGCGAAAGCGTACTGAGCAACGCACTTAATATGCTAATTTCCAGAGATTTAATTGATACCAACGAAAACTTATTGCGGGTTAATGAATCCTCTACAACATTACTCGAATATTATGCAAACTCAATTAATCACTGGCAGTAATTTTTCACTTATTTCTGAGACAGAAATAAAGAATACTCAAATGCTTGCATCTCAGTTGTAGGTGCGAATTTATTCGCACAATGTTCGGCAATTAGGCGAGCGCAAATAAATTCGCACCGGCATACCGCAAAGTTTGCCCGAAGGATAAAATGTATAAATTAATTTTCATTGCGTTTATTTGCGAAATTTAGCGTGCATTTGCGTTTTCTTTTTCTTAATCTTCCCATGACTTAAATCGATGCTAATTAATTTAAACCAACGCCCCAACATGACAAAGCAACTCATAAGCAATTGTTCCCGCACTCGCTGCAACGTCATCCACCGAAACTTGCTCACCCCAGCACTCAACTAAGTCACCGCACTGCGCGTTAATGTTTCGCAAATCTATTGCAATCGAATCCATTGAAACGCGACCTATTAACTGACAGCGTTGATGATTAATCGCCAGTGGTGCATTAACCGCGTGGCGCGGATAACCATCGCCAT
>JALTJN010000331.1 GCA_027076405.1 Chromatiales bacterium | reverse complement strand
CGTTAAACATAAACTTTTCAGTTCGCAGCAAAAAACAAAACATAAACGAAACCACGCGCGTTTATCTGGCAGACACATTAGGCGAGCTTGCACAATTTATGCAACAAGCGGAACTGGTTTTTATTGGTGGCTCTTTCATTAAGCATGGCGGACAAAATATTCTTGAACCCTGCCGTATTGGCAGACCCACCATTTGCGGACCATACATGTTTAACTTTAAAGATGAAATCGATTTTTTATTGCAACATAATGGCTGCATTCAAATTAAAAAAATATCTGAAATAAGTTCGATTGTTAATGATTATATCCGCGCGCCTGAAAACTTAATATCGATTGGCAACAATGCTAAAAACGCATTACAAAAACAGTCGGTTATTTTAGATAATTACATTTCATCACTGCTGCCCCGTTAAGAAAGTTTAAAATAGAGATCTTTGCACGAAACACTTTTATCAGGAAGGGGCGCAGCCCTCACCCCAGCCCTCTCCCAAGGGGAGAGGGAGTAAAAGCGTCATGCCCCCCTTTCTCCCAGGGAGTAAAGCACCGTGACCCCCTCTCCCTCTGGGAGAGGGTTAGGGTGAGGGTTACAAATGATATTTTTTATTTCAATTGTAAGCCGCTAACAACAACTGCCAGTCTTCTTCTGTAAAAAAATAATTATTTCGAATACATTGTTGTTTTAATAATGAGCGTTTAAGGCGCTGTAAATTATTCTGCATCCATTGGCTATTTTGTTGCGCTGCGTCTCTGCGCTCTCCTTTATCAAAATCAATCAAATAAACCTTATTGCTTTCATCCAGCAAAATATTATTCGCATTTAAATCGGCATGATAAATACCCGCATTGTGAAATTGGCGAATGCATGCACCTACCTTCTGCCACTCATGAGAGTCCAGTTTTCGCTCACTGAGTAATTGATCTAATGTTTTAACATGGGCAATGCGTTGCACTAAAATATGTGCGCGATAAAAAGGGCTGAACGAAAACGGCCAGCGACACACCGATGCGGCAATGGGTTGTGGAACCGGCAAGCCCCGATCAAACATCCAC
>JALTJN010000330.1 GCA_027076405.1 Chromatiales bacterium | reverse complement strand
TTGATGTTCTACCCTGCGCCAGCAAAAGTGTAATTAGACCAACTGAACATGTTCCTATATAAAGTAAACGACGATTAAATTTTTGTTGAATAAATAATCGACGTAGCGATATCACAAAAACAACGGCAGCAACATAGCTAAGGCTATTTGAATTTAATGCTGGCCAGCCAACTAACATAAAACCAAATACACCTTTGTTAGCTCGGTGAGTTATTTCAGGTAAAAACAAGCCGCCTAATATAGAAAGAAATGCAATAATAACAAAATATATAAAAACTGTATTAAATAGAATTCTAGATGTTTTTTCATCATCAAGCACTTTAACCGACATAACAGTTAATAATATGGCAATTACAACAGAGGTTGCTTTAAATACAGACAAAGCTGGAACATCAGAAATAGGCGATGTTAAGAGACCCTCTAGACCATAAAGCAGTAATAATAATAACGGGTACTTAAGGTTTTTTGATTGGTATGCACTTCCTGCAAAAATTAATAATACTAAACCAGCTATTACTATCGAACCAATTTGTATACTTGCTGATGTGTCCACACTCATTACACCATCAACATAAGTTTCACGTTTAAACCATTGCCCTAAACCAACCAACATAACAATCCACACAAAAATAGGCCATCTAGATTTTTTAGGCACTACTCCAGGCAACATCACAAGACTACGAAAATTAACTAACACCCCTAATAAAAAAAGTATTATCGCAACGTAGAAAAAAATATTAGTAATTGTATTCATGATTAAAATATTAAATTTATTTCACTGATAAACCATATTTAAAAAAATATTTAAACATACTCGCCAAATGCATACGCACATGTTTAGACATCAGTTTACTTATAATTCCACCCTTAATGCTTTGATGCTGCCCCGCATGCATAACAACAGACTGCGGATCATACTTAACGGTAAATCCATTTAGCCAACAACTGTGACACCAGTCCACGTCTTCCATATAAAGAAAGTATCGTTCATCCATTGCACCCATTTTTTTTATTGCCGATGATTTAACTAAAGCCGCGCCGCCAGAAACCCAA
>JALTJN010000329.1 GCA_027076405.1 Chromatiales bacterium | reverse complement strand
TACCACTGGGCAAGCATAGTGTTAAAGAACTTGAGCAGGCATTACTAACACAAATAAAAAAAATACAACAAACAAAACCTACGCAAGATGAAATGTCACGTGTGAAAGCGCAAGTAATGGCGGCAGCAGTATATGAACAGGATTCTGTTTTTTATCAGGCCATGCAACTCGGCACATTAGAAACAGTTGGCCTAAGCTGGCGCGAAAAAGAAAAATATTTACAAAAAATAAAACAGGTAAGCGCCGAGCAGGTACAAGCGGTAGCTAAAAAATATTTTCATCCCGAAACCTTAACCGTTGCTGTGCTACAGCCCACCAATATAGCGTCATCAACAAAGCAGGGAGGGCAAAATAATGTTCATTAAAATTTTACAAAGTTGTTTAGTTTTTTTAATGGCATTGCCCGCAGCCTATGCTGTGCCCGATATTCAGCATTGGCAAACTAAAAATGGCGCGCAGGTTTTATTTATGCCTGCTATGGATTTGCCGATGGCGGATGTGCGTATTGTGTTTGATGGAGGTAGTGCGCGGGATAACAATAAAGCAGGTTTGGCAGTATTAACCAATGTCTTGCTATCAGAAGCGGCGGGTGGTTTAAATGCGCAGCAGTTAGCCGAGGCATTTGAAAACGTAGGGGCTAATTTTGCTAATGGTGCATTAAAAGATATGGCTTGGTTGAGTTTGCGTAGTTTAACGGCTAAAGAATATTTTAAGCCGGCATTGAATAATCTAAAAATTATTTTAAATCAGCCAGATTTTTCTGTATCAGCATTTAGTCGTGTTATGGCACAAATGAAAACTGCCTTGCAAGCAAGTAAACAATCACCGTCTGCAATTGCTAAAAAGGCTTATTATGCAGCGCTGTATGGTAATCACCCTTATGCTTCACCTTCATCAGGTACTGAAGAAAGTTTAGCGGCCATTAAACTGAGTGATGTGAAAAAGTTTTATCGCCAATATTATGTGGCAAGCAATGCGGTGATTTCGATTGTTGGGCAATTAACACGACAGCAGGCTGAAACTATTGCCAATGATTTAGTCGCGGCTCTGCCAT
>JALTJN010000328.1 GCA_027076405.1 Chromatiales bacterium | reverse complement strand
TTAAAATTAACAGCTTTAAAATTGGCTCTTAAAGATTTAAACGAGTAATTGGTGTCCGGTCTTTGATTTATGGTTTGGGAGGATTTGGCAGAGACCATAAATCAAAGACCTGACCCTGACAACCTTAACCCGACAACCACCAGAAAAAACCAATGGCTGCCGAACCTACACCCTTAATCCATTTCAACCACAAGTATTAGATATGTTTGCGCTTGGAACTGAAATACTTCCTTTTAAAGAGAACAAAGAACTCTTTCCATTACAAGAATTACACATTGGGACAATTCGCTCGCCATTCACTGCAGAATTGATAACATGCGCACCTAGGGTAGCAGCCGAAGAACAGCCTAAAACGGAGCAAGATGCTGGCCAAGGCTTATTGGCAAACCTTGTCCAATGACGCATCCACGTACCGCAATTACAGGAACGACCTGCTGTTCCAACTTTATTTTTCCAACCATTAGCTGGTATATTCATAGTTTCACCTAATCAATAAAATTTAAAAAAGTATTTACAAAAGCCAGTGAAACGCGGAAAATAAAGTTTCGACACAAAATAGTCCTAGTCTCACTGGGATGAATCAAGGCCATATCATTCATTTGATATGGCCTTTTTTATCTTCTAGACATAATTCTCACCCCCTTATTCTTCTTGTTTGCAGCCCTTCAAAACCGCAACATATGCGAGTTTTGATTTATATTAACACAAGATGTAGTGGTTTCAATACGTGATTTAGAAACTGGATTAAAAATAAAGCAAGAAGGTAGATATGTCTTTGATATAAAAGGAAAGATATTTTTATATTTTTTTAGATGAAAGCCGCTAAATGCTTTGCTTTATCTGCTTTTTAGGGTACCTGTTATTGACGAACCTGTCAATAGTCTTCGATAGTCTTCGATAGTCTTCGCGATAGTCTTCGGTAGTCTTCGGGGTCAAGTCTTTGATTTATGATTTGTGCCGTGTCAGCCTAACTTCTCATTGCCCAACCATTAAGATTAGAATTTGCAGATGCACTTACAACCTGAATTTACCAACGAACTGGTAAAATGTCAGGT
>JALTJN010000327.1 GCA_027076405.1 Chromatiales bacterium | reverse complement strand
ACGTGACTGGTCATAATAATTTGATTCCAGCGGGATTCGTGGCTGATAGTGCCCATCGAATAAGGGTGCCGCTTTTCGAACATTATTCCAGTCAGTAAACCCCTCGCCCCACCATTCGTCATTCTCCGCAATGGCGTGCAACTGGGTAAAATACATTGCGATTATTTTTGTCCTGTTACCCATCAAATATCTATCATCACTTACTTACAGAGAAAAAAACATCAAAGAAACTTGCTCGTCAAAAAACCAGCATTTCGTCCAAAAAAATAAACTTAGTAAGATAAACAATAAAAGACATCACCAACAACAAATAAGCTGTTTTCCTGCTCACAAATTTGGACATCCAATCATGAATGTAGGGAATAAGAAAAACCAGCGAGAAAAAAAACATATCTCTGAAACGTATTTGCAGGTCAACAATATTATGCAACAGTATATAAAAAAAGATTGTCAACAACAGCGCACTGTAACAAAGGCTTTCATAAGCACTAAATTTATTTCGATATTGAAAGAGCACCACAGCCGAAGCATACACCAATATCATTGTCGGCTTCAAAATACCAAGATGCTCAACCTGGCTAGGCACCAGAAGATATGAATGTAATTTGTTCAGAAATGTTCTGGTCAAGCTGAAATAATCTATACCCCACTCGATAAAACTCAGAAAAACAGTATGAAGATTTACGGAATACAATAAAACAGCTAAGGCAATAAAACCAAGCAGCCACAGTTGGGATTTTCTTGTAGAAAACAGCAGCATAACCATGAATACCAGACTGGAAGCATGGAACATCACCGCCGAAAAAACAACAATTGCCACAAAAAATAGTCGCTTGCCATTAGCAAGATATTGCAGACTCAGGTAGGCAAAAGCCACAGCCAGGCTAAACCTTATCTGAGTAGAGTCATGAAGAAGAAAAAAATATGAAGAAAATAGCGCTAGCGAAAGCCATTTGTCTTTACTGTGTTTATCAATCAAATAAAACTTAACTGACAGCGATATAACAGAAAAAAAGAAAAAAAGAAAAACAGGAGCCAATCCAAGCTGATAAAAGGCCTTACTTACAATAAGCAAAAACGCCTCACGCTGAAACATTTGAGAATATAGAGTACCCCAGCCAGATGAACCATACACTTCAAACATCCGCATATAATTCGCAGCGTCTCTCGAAAAGCCCGACGAGATAATCGTTGCAATTATTACCAGGCCAAAAAGCAGCCCCAGATAAATATATTTCCCTTTTTTCTCACTAAACACTCGTTATTACTCGACCCGCTACCTTTTGCATAACTGCCCACAAACGCATACACAGACTAATGCGTAACTTTATGATCATTGCTGCTAACCGTCACACTTTGTAACTCATGCCCTTTCACATTAATCTTGCAATGCTGATTCCAGATGGGGTCAACAATACCTTGCTCTGCGCTATAACCTGCAACTACCTCCTCCAGTAGAAGTTTTATTTTATTGGTTTCAAAGTTATTGCATGCAACTTCAAACTTCTCCCTGTAATCCAGCAACTGCTGCCACGAAAGCCTTTCCTCCGCCGCACGCATGATTTTCGGATGCTCTGTTCCCGTTACATTATCGCCAATCAGCAACTCTTCATATAACTTCTCACCGGGTCGCAGCCCGGTATACTCAATAGTGATATCACCTTCAGGATTTACTTCCTCACAAACTTCAAGCCCGCTCAAATGAATCATGCTGCGTGCAAGATCATCTATTTTAATGGAGTCACCCATCTCCAGTACGAAGACATCGCCTCCCTCACCGAGCGCACCAGCCTGCAGCACAAGCTGCGCGGCTTCCGGGATAGTCATGAAATATCGGGTAACATCGGGATGCGTCACCGTGACAGGGCCACCTTTTTTTATCTGCTTTCGAAACAGGGGGATCACTGAGCCGGATGAATCAAGGACATTACCAAAACGCACCATGGTAAACCGCGTAGCATTACCTTCATCATCCATTGCCTGCAACACCAACTCTGCGAAACGTTTCGTTGCACCCATTACATTCGTCGGGCGAACGGCCTTGTCCGTCGAAATCAGGACAAAGGTTTCAACACCCGCCGCCTTCGCTGCTTCTGCCGTATTCCACGTGCCAAATACGTTATTTTGCACACCTTCAATCGGGTTATGCTCAACTAGTGGAACATGCTTATATGCGGCCGCATGATAAACAGTATGAACTTCAAAACATCGCAAAACGGTTTCTACTCGTGAGGCATTAATCACCGAACCCAAAACTGCGACGACTTCCACATCACCACTGTAGGATTCAAGTTCTTTTTCAATCTTATACAGAGCAAACTCGGACTGTTCATACAGAACCAGTTTTGACGGCTCATATTCCACTATTTGCCGACAAAGCTCAGAACCAATCGACCCTCCGGCACCAGTAACCATGACACTTTTACCACGAATACATCGCTCAATAAGCCCCGGGATTGGCGGTACTGCATCACGACCTAACACATCACTTGCATCGACTTCTCTAATGTCCGAAATTTTTGCCTTACCAGAAACCAGGTCGGTTATCCCTGGCAAGGTCCGAACATGCACTGGATATTCTTCAAGTTTTTCAAGAACTTTACGCCTCCGTCGTGGCGTAACCGATGGCATGGCAAGTAAAACCTGTGCTACATTTTTTTTATCAATTAAGTAGGTAATATGATCTGGCAAAAAAACCTTTACTCCGTGAATCTCCATTCCCCTCTTTTCGATATCATCATCAATAAAAGCAACCGGTTCATACTCCCAGCCAGACTGCATCGCCTTCACTAATTCTGCTCCAGAAGAACCCGCGCCATACACCACTACTGGTTGCTTGTTATTTTTCCTCTTCGCATAAGAATGGATATAGCTCCTAAGAAAAAGCCGGCTACCGCCAATAAACAACATACTGAAAAGCCAAAAACTAACAAACACTGAGCGCGGCACACCCTGCGTTTGCGACATAACCATAAGCGCCAGCAGTATCAACGTTATGATACTGACCGCCTTGACAATAGTAATTAAAGCCGTGCCACCCACATAGCGTAAAACAGCACGATACAGCCCCATTCGAATAAATATAGGTACTGCAACGAGAGGCGCTGCAATAAACAGCCACCATGCTTTATCTATGTACCCAGCGGGCCACCATTCCCCCAGTCTTAAGGCATAACCCGCCCACAAGGCGACTGGGAGCGCAACAAAATCGATAGCAACAAGTAATGCTCGTTTAGTATTGCGCGAAGACTCAGTTAACTTTTTATACATACTCTATTCAAACCCTGACCGGTCAGGACGCTTTAATCCATCATCCATTTTTATAACTTAACTATCGTACGATTATATACTATGAAGACAGCTCAATCTCACCTGCGCGAAAATACCATGCCAGATACAACAGAGGAAAATAAGCAATTACCAGCCCTAAAACGCCGTCAACTACGCCTAAAGCAACAACCGTAGACCAGGGTGCAAGCCAAAAAGTATTTATAACCAGCACCGACAAGGTAACCACTCTGTGATTACCATATTCCCTGGAGGCGGATTGATATGCATGACTACGATGCGCCTCATAGACTTTATCTCCACGCAACAGGCGACGTAGCAACGTAAAGGTCGCATCCACAATAAACACCCCTAGCAAAATCAACCATACCCATAACATCACCACCTCAATATGAACGCTATATAGAGCCAAAGCACCTAACATCAAGCCCAGAAAACCACTACCTGCATCACCCATAAATATTTTTGCCGGCGGAAAATTCCACACCAGAAAACCTGCAACTGCCGCAAACATAAGCAGATTTAGAGAGACCATTTCCTGTTTGCCAAACACAAACAGGAACAATAGCGCAACCACTAACGTAGAAGACAGCGCCTCAACCCCAGCGAGCCCATCGATTCCATCCATAAAATTATATAAATTTAGTAGCCAGACTAAGGCGATAACAAGCAGCACATTACCCAGCCAACCAGGATCAACAGCAAAACCATACAATGTAAATAAGGGCAAACCACCTATCCAGAAGGCAAGCCAACTCGCCGCAGAGAAATGCCCGAGCAAACGCCAACGAGCAGCGATGTGACCGTGATCATCAATAAAGCCGATCACAGCCACCATCACACCCGCACCAGATAATCCGATAAAGAGATCATCATCTAAAAGAGACAATATCCTCAACAATAGCAAACCCGCCAGGAAGGTGAGAACGATTGAAATACCACCGCCGCGAGGCGTGGGAACAGAGTGTGAACTGCGATTATTTGGCACATCCATCAAGCACCTGGCCACCGCATACCGGCGCAACAAGCCAGTAAGCAGCCAGGAAACACCTGCCACCAGAAAAAACAACCACCATAAATTCATAAACTGTTTTTTACATCGCTGTCAAAAGCAAAATAATTATAGAACTGAACCACATTCTACCTTTTATACATAGCGTGGAACACCGACAGTTTTTTTAGACCGCCGCCAAGCTTTACTTTTGACGAAGAAAAGACTGCGCTGTTTTCTGCAGCGCGGCATCAACACTGACCGGCGGTGTCCAGCCCAACAATTCACGTGTCTTCGAAATATCGACCTGCAAGGAACCAAGCAACCTTTGAGACACAGCACGCTTACCCAGCAATCGAGCTGCAGCCTTAATCAATATAACCGGAACAGGCAACAAACGGGCCCGCACGCCCAGTGCTTTGCTAACTCGCTGCAATAATTCAGTCGTCGACAGATCCTCGTTATCACTGACAAGAAAAACCTGATCGACAGCTGCAGGATGTTCGATGCAAGTAACAATCAAATCAACAAGATTATCCAGCGCAACCAGGCTGCGCCTGTTATGAACACGCCCCAAAGGCAGCGGTACGCCCTTGCTCAGCCATTTCACCATGCTGTTGAAATTCGCCTTTACCCCCGGCCCGTAAACCAGAACCGGACGAATAATCACCACCTCGATACCGGCCTGCGCCGACAATGCCAGCAACGCCTGCTCTGTCTCTGCTTTGGA
>JALTJN010000326.1 GCA_027076405.1 Chromatiales bacterium | reverse complement strand
AGCAAGAAGTCAGTAGCATAATGGCGCTTTTTGTTTCAACGCTGCAATCCGAAGTTAAAGCCTTGCATAAACAAAATGTTCGTGTGCGTTTTATTGGAGAGTGTTCTGCTTTCTCTGAAAAATTACAGAAAAAAATTAATGAAGCTAAACAGCTCACGAAAAACAATACCGGCTTACAATTAAATATTGCGGTAAATTACGGTGGCCGTTGGGATATTGCCGAGGCCTGTAAAAGCATAGTGAAAAAAATTCAATTGGGTGAATTGCAGGTCGATGATATTAGTGCGGAATTAATTAACGATTATGTTTGTTTACAAACATTACCCGAACCCGATTTATTTATTCGCACTGGTGGCGAAATGCGTATCAGTAATTTTTTAATCTGGCAATTGGCGTACACCGAATTATATTTTTCTGATGTGTTGTGGCCAGATTTTAACTCTGTAGAATTTACCAAAGCCTTAGACTGGTATGCGGGTCGTCAAAGACGATTTGGTAAAACCGGCGATCAAGTTGAACCGTCAAAAAGCAAACAGGTTTAACGCATAATGCTTAAGCAACGAATTTTAACTGCAATTCCTTTAGCTGCTTTCGTTGTTTGGGGAATGCTCACGCAACCTGAAAATATTATTTTTTATGCGTTGCTTGTGCTTATTTTAATTTCGGGCTGGGAGTGGGCCAGGCTCAGTGGAATTAAAAATATGGCATTGCGAGGCGCTTATGCTATTTTAGTTTCAGTGTGCAGTTATTTTGCGCAGCAATTTATTTATAGCGAACCACAATGGTTAAACATTATTTTGTCCTTTACCGTACTCGCCTGGTTAGTTGCCACATATCACATGTTTTCAAAAGGCCCGCAAGCCGCAAACGATTCGCTTTCCATTATTAAACTATTTATTGGTTTTGTAGTTTTAATCCCGCCGGTATTAGCCTTGTTAATTATTCGTGCCGAAGGGGTTTGGTGGTTATTTTATTGTTTAAGTATTGTGTGGATTGCAGACATCGGCGCTTATTTTTCAGGTAAACGTTTTGGTAAAAATAAACTCGCGCCCAGGC
>JALTJN010000325.1 GCA_027076405.1 Chromatiales bacterium | reverse complement strand
TAACTCGTTCACATTATTTGACTAAACACATAACAAACTCATCCAGAGGACTTTCAAACCTGTCGCGCCTTTTGCAAAAAATCGCAAAAGTCACGCCAGCTTTGAAAGCCCCTGATGAGGGCGTTAGAATGTGATAGTGAATTATCTATCTATTCTTGTCCATATAAGTCTTAATTCCAAAACCACTTCCAAGCCCACCAAGAAAAACAACAAATATTTTTATTATTTCTTTATATAATTCTATGTCAGATCCAACAAGAAAGATGGTTAAAAATATAAACAAAGAAACAAATATAACTATGTATGCCAACGTATATTTTCGAGATGAACCCGCATCTTGAAATGCTCTTTCGTCATCTTTCGCTGCAATTTCTAATATTTTATCAATGTGGCCTTCATTTAATTTTTCAGCAATCGGATTAGGCATTGGCCCAAATCGATGCATGGACATTCCAATCTCTACAACCTTTCTTGCTTCTGGCGGCAGCTTTCCTAAAAATTCGGCTTCGCTCTCGGCTTCCGTTTTATCTTCTGACGCGTCTACTTCAGCCTCATCATTATTGTTAGCTTCAGTAATATTTTTTTCTTCAGTCATTTAAGCAAACTCCAGAGATAATTTGTTGAGACTTTTCTGTCAAGTATATTATCAACTCGTTCCGTAACTTCAGCCTCAACAAACATAGATGCAGCGCGCTTTACCAGTTCGCCAAACACATCATCGTCAATGGTATTATCGCGTCTAAGTGTCACAAGATATTTAACTAAACTGTTAAATCCCTCAATATGTGTATGGGTATTGTGGGCATACGTATCCCGCAAATGACGATTTATGTCATTGAATTGGTTATAAAAAACAGCAGATGACTTATTGCGTTTACTAATTTCCATAATTTGAAATGTCCATTGACATCAAGTAGTTACATTATTTGCATAAGTTATTAATAAATAAGAGAATAGCACAAAAATAGGCATTCTAACAATCCCATCAACATGGACAGTAATAAGCGCCGTTCGTTCCTCTCGGCGCTTATTACTGCCAGTTATGGGGGCGTTAGCTGT
>JALTJN010000324.1 GCA_027076405.1 Chromatiales bacterium | reverse complement strand
CATTGGTTGGTGGGCGCTGATTTTATTATTTTTAATCAGCTGCTTTGTCGGTTATATTCTGATAAAAAAACACCAATATAAAAAACAATTTGCATACCGAAATTTTGCTCTCAACGAAATAAATACGCTGCGTAAAAATTTTAAAAACCAAAATAACTCTATTGAACTATTACGCTCTGTTTCGGCACTTTTACGCCGCACGGCTTTAAGTTATTTGCCCCGCGAAAACATTGCCAGCCTGACTGGGCAGGCCTGGTTTGCACAATTGAATAAATTAAGCTCGCAGACGGTTTTTACCCCAGAGATTATTTCACTGCTTGAGCTCGCCCCCTATCAGAAAAAAACGGAATTTAATACCGATGAACTTTTAAACCAGTGCGAGCAGTGGATAAAATTATTACCTGAAACAAAATTACCTGAAGAAAACATTTCTGGAGAAAGCTTTCCCGGAAAAAACGTTGCTGAAAAACATTCACCAGAGGCAACACAATAATGCCTTTTAGCAATATAGAATTTATTTGGCCCTGGGCATTTTTATTATTACCCCTGCCTCTTTTCTTTAGATTTGTGCTGCCTGCCAGCGACAAAAATCAGGATCAACCTTTGCATGTGCCATTTATTGAAGATTTTAAAAACGTGGCGCATGACAGCCGTTTCATCAACAAGAACAAGTGGTTACTGGTTTTGGCCAGCCTTGCATGGCTGTGTTTAATTATTGCCGCCTCTCGCCCACAATGGTTAGGCGAGCGCGTTGAAATTCCCGTTAGCGGCAGAGATTTAATGATGGCGGTTGACTTATCTGGCAGCATGGCCGCAGATGATTTTGAAATTAACGGGCACATGATTACGCGTTTAGATGCTGTAAAAATAGTGGCGGGTGAATTTATTAAGCGCCGAGAAGGTGATCGAATAGGCTTAATTTTATTTGGCCAACAGGCTTATTTGCAAACCCCATTAACCTTTGACAGAAATACCGTAAACGCGATGTTGCAAGAATCATTAATTGGCATTGCCGGAAAATCCACTGCCATTGGTGACGGCATCGGTCTGGCCATAAAACG
>JALTJN010000323.1 GCA_027076405.1 Chromatiales bacterium | reverse complement strand
GTGGAAGAATTAGTTAACATGATTGAAACGCAACGTGCGTATGAAATGAATTCAAAAGTGATTACAACCTCCGACCAAATGTTGCAGTACGTGAGTAATAACCTGTAGTAAAAATAATTTCACTGCTGTCCCGTTAACTATTATTGAAGTAATTTATTCGCTTGATACAAAAGCGTTTCAAGGCATTAATACTTCAGTTATACATGAAAATAAAAAATCGACTTCGTCATTCCTGCGTAGGCAGGAATCTAGTGACTTTGAAAGACCGCAGACACTGGATACCTGCCTGCGCAGGTATGACGACACTTTTTAAGTTAACGGGACAGCAGTGAAATAATGTATAAAAAATAAATTAATAATGGTGAAAGATGTGAAAAAATTAAATCTAATTAAAATAAGTTTTCTGGCAATTAGCATTCAGTCTCTTTGGGGCTGCAATGTAAAACCGCAAGAGTTGGCCGATTTTGAACCCATTGTCAGGCCGGTGACACCTAAGCCCATGCAATATAAAAGTGGCTCTTTATTTCAAGTGCATAGCATCTCGTTATATGAAGATCCTAAGCCGTATCGAATTGGCGACATCATTACCATTAAATTAAATGAAAGTACCAGTGCCAGCAAAACAGCCGGCACAAGCACCAAAAAAGAAGATGATTTATCGATGGCGATTCCCACGCTATTTGGTTTGAACCCAACAAGTAATGGAAATAATTTATTAGAGTTAAGCGTTACACCCGAACGAGAATTTGTGGGTGAATCCGATAGCTCGCAAAGCAATAGTTTAACCGGTGAAATTACCGTAACGGTAGTGGATATTTTACCCAATGGAAATTTAGTGGTGCAGGGTGAAAAATGGTTTACCTTAAATCAAGGCAAAGAATATATTCGCATTGCCGGTGTTGTGCGACCATTGGATGTGTTGTCGGATAACACATTAGTTTCTTCAAAATTAGCCGATGCACAAATAACCTATAGTGGTGAGGGTTTCCTTGCGGATGCGAATGAGCAAGGCTGGTTTGGTAAGATGATGAACAGTTCGTGGTGGCCGTTTTAATTGAGAAGTGAC
>JALTJN010000322.1 GCA_027076405.1 Chromatiales bacterium | reverse complement strand
TCCAAGACCGTATTCTGAATATACCGGAGGTCCCGCTGTTATTCTAACAGTAACGCTAGATAGTTCGAGTGAATCGCATCATTATAGTAAGAGGAACATTCGTGTAAAACTTGAAGAAATAACATCTTCAGATGAAAATATTGTACATAGTGACAGTCTTTTAGAATACCCACTTGATTGGATAAAAGAAAAAGCATGCGAGATGGGATTTGAGAAGAAAATAAATGTTTATGGGCGAGATCTTGTTTGTAATTTTTCTGAGGATAAATAAGTCGTAGTGATGCGTGATAACTCTATTTCTTATGAAGACTGTTGTATTAGAGGCTCACGTTATGAGCCTTTACCTCTTTTATTATTATCCAGTGTATTATTTTGAATAAGCATCATGAACCAGCATTACGCTGATAAAACTAATATGATAATCCTGAAAAGGAAATTTCTATGGACTTGGAAGAGACAGTTAGACAGATGACTAAGGAAGCCTCCTTTGCTATGCGTGCGCAAAGTGCAGGACATGATCAAAATGAGGTTGTACAGAAGATGCGTGAACTACCACCTGAATTATTGGATGCTTATATCAATACTGATTATGTTATCAATTTATCAGGCAAAGAAATTATTTTAAAAGTACATGAAATAATTCCAGATTCGTTAATGAAGTTTCTTGAGACTAAGTCAGTGACGAGTTGGGCAATGATAACAGCCTACAACCCTTATTCTAAGGAATTGACAGAAAACGAAAATAAAATTAGGCAGCAACGTTTAATCGATATGTTGCAGATGCATGATTTTGAGTTACTACCCGCTATCGGAAGAAGTGAGGATGGCAAGTGGGAAGAGCCAAGTGTCTTCATACTGGGTATCTCCTATGATTTAGCCAAATCATTTGGTTTTTGTTTTCAGCAAAATGCGGTGCTTTTCGGTGATTCAGAGTCAGCTGCAGACTTGATTTTTTGTTGAAGGAATATTGCTGCAGACAAATGGTCTATAGGTTTTCTAAGGAGAAGATATAAACATGCATGAAATTATTTGTCCTCACTGTAAGAAAGCATTCAAAGTTGATGAGGCTGGCTATGCAGATATTCTGAAGCAGGTTCGCGACAGTGAATTTGAGGAGCAGTTACATGAGCGGCTTGAATTAGCCGAGAAGGACAAGCAAAACGCGATTGAGCTGGCTAAGAACGCTGTCAGCAGCGATATGCAAAAGATTGCCGCAGCCAAGGATGCTGAGATTCAAGAACTGAAGGCTAAACTTGATGCGGGTGAAGTGACTCAGAAGCTTGCCGTGACCGAGGCTTTGAGTATGGTAGAAAAAGAACGGGATACGCTTGCTTATGAGCTGGAACAGGCGAAACAAGATAAGCAGGCTGCTTTGAAGTTGGCGGAGGAAAAACTGAGTGCCAACGATGTTGCGCAGAAGCTCGCCATTACAGAAGCAGTTAGCAAGGTTGAGAAGGAGCGAGAGGCGTTAAAAAATAGCCTTAGACAAGCAGAGCTGGAAAAACAACTTGCCGAAACATCGCTCAAGGATAAGTACGAGACACAGCTCAAGGATCGCGAGGATGAGATTGAACGCATACGTGATATGAAGGCGCGTTTATCGACCAAGATGGTTGGTGAAACCCTCGAACAGCACTGTGAGACTGAATTTAACCGCATTCGCGCAACAGCATTTCCAATGGCCTATTTTGAAAAGGATAATGACGCAAAAACGGGCAGCAAAGGCGACTACATTTTTCGTGACGTAGATGAGTCTGGCACTGAGATCGTCTCAATCATGTTTGAAATGAAAAATGAAAGCGATACCACCGCCACGAAGAAGAAGAATGAGGACTTTCTAAAGGAGCTCGACAAGGATCGTAAGGAAAAAGGCTGTGAATACGCTGTACTGGTATCCTTGCTCGAATCTGATAGCGAGCTCTATAACACGGGGATTGTTGACGTGTTTCACCGTTATCCCAAGATGTATGTCATTCGGCCGCAATTTTTTATACCTATCATTACGCTGCTGCGAAATGCGTCAATGAAGTCGCTTGAATACAAGACGGAGCTGGCGCTTGTAAAAGAACAGAATGTCGATATTACAAACTTCGAAAGTGATCTTGATAAATTCAAGACTGCATTTGGGAAGAATTATGATCTTGCCTCCAGAAAGTTCCAGACGGCAATCGATGAAATAGATAAATCGATAAACCATCTCCAAAAGACGAGAGATGCCCTTATCGGAACAGATCGTAATCTTCGTCTCGCAAATGACAAGGCGCAGGATGTGACGATAAAGAAACTGACGCGAGGTAATGCTACAATGAAAGCTAAATTTGAGGAGTTAGATAATCAAGAGTCTTATGATGATAACTGAAACGAAGAATATGTTTTAATCAATCGTTTATCATAAGCACCTAATCAATGTGACTATTTTTTTAGTAGATACAGGAAAATATGAATAATAATATATTTATATATAAATTAACCACTGATAATGGCGGCGCACCCTGTGTAAAAGATGGTCTACTTTCTTTGGCAATATGTAAACCAAGAATAAGAAAATCAGCAGGGCAAAAGGATTTTATAATTGGTATGGGAGCTAAAAGTGTAAATGATTTAAAAGGCAGGTTGATTTATATCGCAGAGGTTACGAAAATCATTCAAGATGGTGATTATTATTTAGATAAGTATAGTGATCGGCCAGACTGTATTTATGCTAAAAAAGGACAGGTGTTTAATTGGCGATTTGGCGCTCAATATCACTCTCCAGCTGATTTAACACATGATCTAGGAGAACAACCTTATTATGAGAGAGCTATCTGTCTTTTAAGCGATAAATTTGTTTATTTTGGGCGGAATAAAGAACCATCTATTGAAAAAATTAAAGATATCTATAGTGCGCTACCTAGGGATTATCGTGTTAATCATAATAATGACACCAAAAATAGATTACAGGAGTTTATAGATGAAATTTTTGACAAATATGGTAATGGGAAACATGGCGATCCTACTCACCTTGATATGAGCAAGAAATGTAATGGTTCAGAAGATGAAATAATGTTGTGCACAAGTCGTTGTTAATTACATGACATTTAAAGCCATATTAATTCGTGTTGGTGTTGATCAAGCGTTTGGTAATTGGAATGCCCCATGCAATTCTCAGGCGGGAGATTTCGTTTATGTTCCCATTCCTCAAGATAAAGAAAACAAACCAGGTTTAGAAAAAAACTATTCAACTATAATAACACCCTCATTAAAAGAGTTTTCGATTAATCATGATGTAAACGTTCACCTGCCGAGTCATTTAGAAAATAAACGAATGCACCTTGACCCTGATTTTAGCCATTTGAGTTATGGTGATTCTAAAAATAGAGGGCGTCGCTTATTGGATTTTAAAGAAAACGACGTTGTCGTCTTCTATTCTGGACTGCGCTCAATTCATGGTGGATCAGAATTAGTGTATGCGTTAATTGGAATGTTCGTTATTAAATCAATTGATCGTGTGGCAGATGTTATGCCACAATATTTTGATACTAATGCACATACTCGAAATTTGGTTAATGTCGATACAGATATAATTGTTCGAGGAAAGCCAGATGTTTCAGGTAGATTTAAAAAATATATACCGATTGGTGAGTTTCGAAATAAAAGCTATAGGGTAAAGAAAGATATTTTGGAAAAGTGGGGAGGACTAGGCGTTAAGGATGGCTGGATACAGAGAAGCGCTAATCCTCCATTGTTTTTAGATCCGCCGAAGTTCATGAAATGGTTATATGAAAATTCTCCTGAATTAATAGAATCAAATAATTAAGTGAGCAACAAAATGAATAAAACCTTAATATTAAACTAATTAGGAAATAGCAATAACAATGAGATATTACAAGGCTATTGAGCGAATCAAAAGTGGTACTTTGTCGCGCGAAGAATTATTAAAATATAAAAATAATGCGGAAACTAAACTAGCTAAAGGTGATAAAGATGCTAAGTCCGTTTTGTCCGCACTAGAGGTTGCAGTACCAAAAGATACTTATATTCTATTTATGGGGTTTTGTCCTAATGCAGACATCAAAAATCGATTAGATACTGAATGGAAAGAAAAAAACATATGCAGATTTGACTATATTGAAGACAGCAAACAGCTAAATAGATTTAAAACTATATATACAGGTGATTTAGTTGTTCTTAAGAAGGTTCAAAATATGAAAAACCAAATAATGAGACTGTATGGGCATGGTCGCGTTAAATCAATTGCATATGATAGTGATAATATACAATATTTAAATATGGATTGGTCTAGCCAGGATGAAGTTATTGATGTTCCTTTGATGGCATGTGTATCGACCGTTGATATTCGTTCGATTGAGCGTGTTAATAGTGTAATGCCGGAAGAGTTTTATAAATGGATAGAGTCTTAGCTATTGCTGATGCTGATAATAAATCTCAAAATCGTAATTCTATTTTATACATATGAAATACGAAGTAAAACGAAAACCAATTAAATGCCCGCACTGTGGCAAGAAAGCGGTGGCACCAATCCTGTATGGATATCCTGATTTTACATCAATTGAAGATGATTTAGCTGCGGGTAAGATTGTACTCGGAGGTTGCTGTGTCAGCGATCATGATCCAACATGGCAATGCACATCATGTGATACACCTATTTATAAAGAAAAACCACAATGGCCCTTTGATTTACAGTAGGTTAGGAGTATTTTAGGGCCATGGTTATTGATATATCGTACCTTTTTTCACCATCAAAGATCGTGCCTCACTTAATACCATTGGCAAAATATAATAGCGCCTTACATGGTGTTGCACACTGGTCACGCGTTCATCGATACGGTTTGTTATTGGCAGAATCACTTAAGCTAACTGAACAACAGAAACTTACAATCTCGCTGTTTGCCTGGACTCACGATATGGCACGCATTAATGATGGTGGGGGTAATCAGCATTCGATTGATGGAGCAGAGTATGCTCGTCATATCACTGATACGTTGTTTAGCGATTTTCCCGACCCCATTCTTCATGTGGTACAAAACGCCATTCGTTACCATTCAGATGGCATGA
>JALTJN010000321.1 GCA_027076405.1 Chromatiales bacterium | reverse complement strand
ATTACAGTTACCGGAAATGGAAAAATTACCGGTTGATAGTGAAGCCCTGGCGGCTGATTTCGATCGTTATTTAACTCGCTATTTAGGGCGCTTTGTCGGCTGTCATCCGTTTTATTTATTTGAGGCTATGTCATTTACCATTCGTGACCGGATTATGAGAAAGTGGCGTAACACCTGGAAACAGCACGAACAAAAAGGTGTGAGAAAAGCTTATTATATGTCGCTGGAATTCCTAATAGGCCGCTCACTGGGAAATCATATTCTTAACTTGGGCATTGAAAAAGAATTAAAATCAGCGATGAATAAATTCGCTATTGAAATGGAAGAAGTGGTTACCGAAGAGCAGGATGCGGGGCTGGGTAATGGCGGCCTTGGAAGACTCGCGGCGTGTTTTATGGATAGCTGCGCAACCTTGAATTTACCGGTGGTGGGTTATGGTATTCGCTATGAATACGGCATGTTTCGGCAAAAATTAAAAAATGGCTATCAGATAGAAGAGCCGGATCACTGGCTAAGAAATGGCAATCCGTGGGAGCTGGAACGCCCTGAATTTACCCAGCAGATAAAATTCGGTGGGCATGTTGAAATGCAAACGGATGTCAATGGACAAACCCATTATGTGTGGATGGACACCAATGATGTGCTGGCAATTCCCTATGATGTTCCCATCTCCGGCTATAAAAATGAAACCGTTAATACGCTGCGATTATGGACGGCCAGTGCGACAAATATTTTCAACCTCGATGACTTTAATGCGGGCAGTTATTCGGAAGCGGTAGAAAGTAAAAACGATGCGGAACATATCAGCATGGTGCTGTACCCGAATGACAGCAGTGAAAATGGTAAAGAGTTACGTTTAAAGCAGCAGTATTTTTTAGCTTCTGCCAGTTTGCAGGATGTGATTCGTATGTGGTCGATTAATGAAGGCGATGACTTTAGTGAGTTTGCAAAACAGAATGTGTTTCAGATGAACGATACCCATCCGACGATTGCAGTTGCTGAATTAATGCGTCTGTTAATCGATGAAAAAAACATGACGTGGAATGAGGCGTGGGATATTACTTCTCATT
>JALTJN010000320.1 GCA_027076405.1 Chromatiales bacterium | reverse complement strand
GGACCGGCAAAGAGAAGAATTTTTGAAAAATCATTTTCCTTGATTGTGTAACCCATGCTTAAGTTCAGGCTATGTAAAGCACCTCCCTGGCCATAGGAGGAATTAATGAATCGATTAAATACCTCTAATGTGCTTTCCCATTTTCCGCTGCTTTGAATCAATCCGATATTATAAGCCGCAAGCAAACCGAAGGGTTGTTTTTTCAAAAGATCAACTGACATATTGTCCTTTATGGTGCCGGAAAGATTGACCCCAAATCCAACCCCCCCTTTAAGATAAAGTGATTGAGCAATTCCGTTTTTGGGTAGTGCTGTTAAACAGAGGAACAAGCATATCCCGGCTATTACTTTTATTCTCATTTATGCTAAGAAGTTTTTATGGATATTTAATTCGTAATGCCCGGTACTGAGTTGTATTGTTGCCTGTTATGGGATGAGTCCATGTGTTATTAGCTGATATATCGAATTTATGTAGCGGTCGTATTCTACTATATATGGTATACTGATCTGTATGAATATTTTTAGTGCTTGTATTTACAGGTACGTCAGTTTTACTATTTTCTCTACAACGAGGCTTAAGAAACGTATAGTCATATGTGAAGTAATGCATTACCCTATATTTTGTCCATATCTGGCCATTCCATTTTCGATGTTTAAACTTTATTAGGGTAACATGCCATAGACCATAGTCCCAATAGCTTAAGATTGCTTTATATCTATAATTCTGTGGACTGCTTATGTAAGGCTGCCAGCCTCCTAAGTTATCCTTTTGAGAGGATGCCTGTGTTTCATCGCACTTTTTAAAAAGAGAATAATTTCCCAAATGCACGGAATCGATGGCGGGATCACTGACTGCTTTGCTTTTCAGCAGGGAAATTCCGGTAGAGCTAATGTTTTGCGTGAAATAAAGGGCCCCGCCTTCTACATCCACAAGATATAGGGTGTCTTCCAACTGAATAAGGCCTGAAGGGCTCACCACGGTGGCAAATTCATTCATCTCCACGGGGCGATCTTCCCAGCGGTTCTGCTCAAAAGTATCCGTGGCATTATCGAGTTTGTCTTCGTAAAATT
>JALTJN010000319.1 GCA_027076405.1 Chromatiales bacterium | reverse complement strand
ACATCATTAATTATGGAAAAAAATATGTTAAAAGCATTGGCACAAATTGAAGCTTTAGATTCGATTGAAGGCGATGTGGTTAAAATTCGTTTAGAACATTTAGATTAAACGCATTACGCTGAATATAATAATGTAGGTGCGAATTTATTCTCACGGCCTGGTATAAAAATTTTGTACTTACATATATTGATTAGCCTGAATATGCATTCCCACGCAGAGCGTGGGAACGAGATAACTTTTCTCTGCTTTAATCTTTCTCTGCGTCAAAATACGTTACTTTTTGACGCAGAGGCACAAAGGCGCTGAGTTTTATTTCTGGTTCCCACGCTCTGCGTGGGAACCCATATTGAATTTTAAATAACCGAGTTTTGGTTTAAATATTTTTCAAACAACTCACCCCAGTTATTCGGCATGTTAACGCGGTGAGGCTGCTGCAAAATTTCAATATATTCATCACGCGGCATCATTCGCGCACCCAAACGTTCGAGGTGTTCGGTATACACCTGCGAATCAATTAATTTAAATTGATGTAGCTGTAAAAAACGACATAAATGCACCAGCGCAATTTTAGATGCATTACTCTGCCGACTAAACATCGACTCCCCACAAAACACCTGTCCCGTGTGAACACCGTATAATCCCCCCACCAGTTCATCGCCGTGCCAGCATTCAACGCAGTGCGCGTGCCCTGCTTTGTGTAGTTCAATATAAGCTGCGCGCATTTCATCGGTAATCCACGTGCCTGGTTGATCTTTTCGCGGTTGCTCGGCACAGATTGAAATCACCTGCTCAAAAGCGTTATCCATGCGAATCGTAAACGAATGATGGCGTAAATTTTTTGCCAGACTGCGAGACACTTTTATGTGCGCGGGCGGCAGCACAAAACGAGGGTCGGGCGCCCACCATAAAATCGGTTCGCCTGCGCTATACCACGGGAATATGCCTTGTTGATAAGCGCGAATTAATCGCGTAATAGCCAGATCTCCCCCCGCCGCTAGTAAACCATCGGGTTCATCCAGTGCGGTTTTAACATCGGGAAAATCGGCGTTTGATTCGGGCGCTAACCATTGTAATG
>JALTJN010000318.1 GCA_027076405.1 Chromatiales bacterium | reverse complement strand
TTATGTGAAATTTTTTTACTCGCCTAAAGCGCAACATTTATTAAAAACCAGATAAACAATTAACTATATGGAACTACACGAAATTAAAATTATTAAACAGGATGAAAGAGGAACAATTTATGATTGTGGTAAATCCAGTTTTATCTCAAGAAAAAAAGGAACTATAAGTGCCAATCACAAACATGAAGACCCTGAAATTGTTTATCTGGTTAAGGGAGAAGTAGAATTAACAATTGGTGATGAAACAAAGATTGTAAAAGCACCAGTCATGTTCAAGACTGATTCTAATGTTTATCACAAATTGGTTGCGCTTACCGATATAGAACTTGTTATAGATAGGGACGGCGAGTAAAAAAACTCAAGCCCCGCTGCACTCTCACTCCACTTCGTTTCGTTCGGGGCGTATAACAAGGGATATACGGTTCGGGGCTCGGCTCGGGCTTCACCCAAATTTTTCTTCCACTTCGTTCCAGAAAAACTTCGTACATCCCTAACGTTAAGTGAAATTGCCCTACGCCCGCTAGAAACAATTGTTTTATAAATATCAGGATTTTTATTTAATTTATGGAAGAAAAACAAATCACCACAATGAAAGAAGCTCAAAAATTGCTCAAATTTTTTGCTGAAAGAAACAACTGGAAAGATGTTCCAAATGTTGATAAATTTGACCATTTACATGAAGAGCTTATTGAAATGTCCCAACATTTGAGATATAAATCAGCGGAGGAACGCAAAAAATTTGTTGAAGAAAATAAGGCAATTTTTGTTGACGGAATAGGTGATTTGTTTTTTGGTTTATGTCGCCTTGCTAATCAACTTGGAGTTGATATTGAAGAAGCTTTTAATTTAGTCAAAAAAGAAATTCTTGCAAAATATAATCATAAAAACCCTGAAAATAATATCGTTAAAAAGTAGGCGGGCTTCGGGCAACTCTCCCTCACTTTGTTCAGTCGGCACGTTGCACTCTCGCTCCACTCCGTTCCGCTCGGCTCACTTAACACGGCTTATGCGGAAACCTCGTTGCACTTCGGTTTCCCAAATTGTCCTACGGACAACTTCGCATAAGCCGATATGTT
>JALTJN010000317.1 GCA_027076405.1 Chromatiales bacterium | reverse complement strand
AAAAAAACCTCAACTAGAAACAATCGGAATTTTCAAATAATGTTGCCCATTAGATTCTCTCTTTGGCAACTGCCCCGCAGTTAAATTTATCTGCACACTCGGGTAAATTAATTTAGGCAGTAATAAAGTCGCATCGCGTTTTTCCATGAAGGCAACATATTCGCTTTCACTTCGGCTCGCGGGCAAATCCACATTGGATTTTTTGCTTTCGCCGATGGTTGTAGATGTTTGCAGTCCTCTGTCTTCTGGGTAATCGTGCCCCGGAAACACGTTTGTGTCATCTGCCAGTGAATACAATTTTTCTGTCACTGAGTGATACAAATCTTTTGCGCTGCCTTTGGGAAAATCGCAACGCCCCGTACCAATGCTGGGCACAAATAACGCATCGCCGGTAAATACATTATTTTCTATTTTGTATGTTGTACACGCGGGTGTATGCCCTGGCGTATGCAACACGTCAATTGTAATGCTGCCGGCCTTTAATTGATCGCCATCTTTTACCAACACATCAAAGTCGGCACCGCTCACATCAAAATTCGCATCTAAATTAAAAACATCTTTAAAGGTTTCTTGCACAAGCGTAATCGCTGAATTAATTACCAGCGGCGCTTTATATTTTTCTTTTAAGTGCTGCATACCGCTGAGGTGATCGGCATGAATATGCGTGTCTAAAACATAATGCAATTTCAATTCATGTTCGCTAATAAATTTATCAACCGATTGCAAACTTTCTTCATAAGTGCGCCAACCGATTGTGTCTAAATCTAAAACCGGATCAAAAATAACCGCATCACAACTTTGTGGATCGTAAACTAAATGCGTCAGTGTGAAGGTTTGCTCATCGAAAAATGTTTTTATTTTTACCATGTTATTTTCCTGAAAAAGATTAAAAGAAAATGCGAATAGACGCCATGTAATAAAGCATGATTGAAATTAAAATAAACATTCAAAATTTTTCACCTGTCCAGCCATTCAATTATTACCGATAAAAGTAGTTGCGCATGATCGCGATCACTAAACAAATGATTCGCGCCTTCAATTTTATGCAAACAGGTTTGCCCCTTTGTATATTGCAA
>JALTJN010000316.1 GCA_027076405.1 Chromatiales bacterium | reverse complement strand
GCACCAATATTTTTAATGGTTTTACAAAGGCAAATGCTGCTAACGGGGTAATAAGCAAAATTAAACTAATATATTTTGATAATTTCACCATATCCTCCTTTGCATCTAACGCCGAGTTCACCAGACCTAAAAGTTACGTGGCTTTTGTGGCATTTTAGCGTAGCGCCACAAAAGGTGCGTAACTTTTAGGGTCTGCGTGAAACGATTTGTTATATTTTTTCTTTAAATTCATATAGTTAATAGCAGTATTGATATTCATGGCTTATGGTATATACTATTTAATATATATCTATATAGGTGATTATTATGAATACACAAATAGCTAAAATATTTATGAATGGCCGCAGCCAAGCTGTTCGACTACCTAAAGAATACCGGTTTGATACTGACGAGGTTTACATTACAAAGCAAGGGGAGAATATTGTAATTTCTGCCAAGAAGCCAACTTGGGATGATTTTTTTGACTCTAAGTCTGTTTTTGATGAGAGTTTTTTGCAAGATAGAAATGATGCTTTGCCACAGGAAAGGGATTTTGATTAATGTATATGCTCGATACTAATATTTGTATTTATGTTTTAAAAAATCACTCTGATAAATTACGACATAAATTTAAAGCCATAAAAAATATTTGCATTTCATCCGTTACGTATGGAGAGTTATGTTTCGGTATAGAAAATGGGAATGACCATTTAAAAGAAGAGCGTTGGCAACAGCTTAATATTTTTACTCAAAGATTATTAATAGACCCACTAGATGAAAATGCGGCTAGACATTATGGTTCAATTAGAGCGAAATTAAAAAAAGATGGTACTCTAATTGGAAACAACGATCTTTTAATTGCAGCCCATGCTCGTAGTATTGATGCTATTTTAGTTACAAATAATCTCCGTGAATTTAATCGAGTGCCAGATCTTACAGTTGAAAATTGGATTGAGGGTTGATGCTTTTAAAATATAACGCCGAGGTAAGTGGCTGCGTGCCTTTTACGCAGTCCAAGCCTGCTGCTTTTTGCAGGCGAGCTTCACCGACTTGTTAGTAAGCGGCCTTCAGTTGTAGTAATTGAAAAACAGAATAACCCAT
>JALTJN010000315.1 GCA_027076405.1 Chromatiales bacterium | reverse complement strand
ACTCCAAATCCAGTTACAATTCTGGTAGTACAAATTGATCCTGGACCTATGCCAACCTTAATAGCATCAGCTCCTGCTTTTATCAAATCTCTCACTCCTTCAGCTGTAGCTACATTACCAGCTACAATAGGCACTTCCGGATGGTTCTTTTTTAATTTTTTTAACATATCTATAACCAATTTAGAATGTCCATGTGCTATATCTATTACCAAAACATCAACACCAGCTTTAACTAATTCCCGAGCCCTCTCTATACTTTCATCTTTTACACCAACTGCAGCGCCTACTCTCAACCTGCCTTTTTCATCTTGTGTAGCATTGGGATTGAGTTTTTTCTTAACTATATCTATCCTTGTAATCAAACCTTTTACAATATTATTTTTATCTACCAATGGCAACTTCTCAATTTTGTGCTTATCAAGAATATTTATAGCCTTTTTTATAGTAATACCAGGAGAAGATGTTATGACTTTTTTTGTCATAATCTCTCTAACAGGCTTATTCATATCAGTGACAAAATGTATATCACGATTTGTCAAAATACCAGCAAGTCTACCCTGCTTATTAACTACCAACAAACCAGAAATTCCATTTACTTTCATTAGATCAAGAGCGTCTTTTGCATTTTGATTGATTTGAATTGTTATAGGATTATCTATTTTAAAATTTTCATTACGCTTTACTTTTTTAACTTCTTCCACCTGATTTTCTATAGATAAAAATCTATGAATAATACCAATACCACCTAGTTTTGCCATAGCAATTGCCATTCTGCTCTCTGTTACAGAGTCCATATTAGAACTAATAATAGGAATATGAAGTTTTATACCTGTGGTGAGATAAGTTGAAGTGTCAACACTTTTACGTGATGTTATTTCTGAATACTTTGGTCTTAATAAAACATCATCATATGTTAACCCCTTGGCAAAATTATTAGTCATAGTTAATTTTTATTAATATATTAAACCCAATAGATTATAGTACGTTAAAGTTTTTTTGGCAAAGCAAAAAACCCACAAATGCGGGTTTTTCTTTATATAAAAATAAGTTTCATAATTCTGGCGCTGACCTACTTTTGCCCAAAGGACTATCATCGGAGCTGGCGGGCTTAACTTCCGAGTTCGGAATGGGATCGGGTGTGACCCCGCCGCTAGAAGCACCAGAATTATGAAACCTATTAAGATCTCAATAACACAATATATAACTTTAAATAAACTAACAATACACTAAATACTATCCAAGAATTACTACGTATAATTCTTGCAGTAAAACGCTACGGGTAATTAGTACTGCTCGGCTGAACACATTGCTGTGCTTACACCTGCAGCCTATCAAACTGATAGTCTCTCAGAACCCTTAAAAGAATCCTAATCTTAAAGACGGCTTCGCGCTTATATGCTTTCAGCGCTTATCCAAACCGAACATAGCTACCCAGCAATGCCCTTGGTAGGACAACTGGTACACCAGAGGTTCGTTCTTCCCGGTCCTCTCGTACTAGGGAAGAGACTTTTCAAGATTCTAACGCCCACGGCGGATAGGAGACCGAACTGTCTCACGACGTTCTGAACCCAGCTCGCGTGCCGCTTTCATTGGCGAACAGCCAAACCCTTGGGAGCTTCTCCACCCCCAGGATGCGACGAGCCGACATCGAGGTGCCAAACTTCACCGTCGCTGTGAGCGCTTGGGTGAAATTAGCCTGTTATCCCCGGAGTAGCTTTTATCCGTTGATCTTCTGCCCTCTTATAAGGTACAGTCGGTTCACTAACTTCTACTTTCGTAACTGCTCGACTTGTAGGTCTTGCAGTAAAGCTGGTTTATGGGTTTGCCCTATCGGCCCGATGTCCATCCGGACCTAACCAACCTTTGTAAACGCCTCCGTTACATTTTGGGAGGCGACCGCCCCAGTCAAACTACCCACCAGACACTGTTCCCCACCCAGATTCATGGGTGAAGGTTAGAGTTACAAATATTCAAGGGTGGTATCTCACGGTTAACTCCACACAAACTGACGTCTGTGCTTCAAAGTTTCCCACCTATTCTGAACGAAAATATTCATAACCCAATGTCAAGCTGTAGTAAAGCTTCACGGGGTCTTTTCGTCCGGCCGCGGGTAACCCGCATCTTCACGGGTAATGCAATTTCGCCGAGCCCTTCGTTGAGACAGTCTCCCAGTCGTTATGCCATTCGTGCAGGTCGGAATTTACCCGACAAGGAATTTCGCTACCTTAGGACCGTTATAGTTACGGCCGGCGTTCATCCGCGCTTCAGTTCAAGGCTTGCACCCATCCCCTTAACGTTCGGACACTGGCCAGGCATCAGCCCCTATACATCCACTTTCGTGTTAGCAGAGACCTGTGTTTTTGGTAAACAGTCGCCAGGAGTCTTTAGCTGCGGCCCTACATTACTGCAGGGCGGACCTTATCCCGAAGTTACGGTCGCTGTTTTGCCGAGTTCCTTAACGAAGGTTAGCTCGTACACCTGAGGCTACTCGCCTCGTCCACCTGTGTTGGTTTGCGGTACGATTACTACATACCTTAATTCTTAGAGGTTTTTCTAGGAAGTCAGTCAACCCCAGTTGAGTCACTCCCGAAGAAGATCATCTCCTGACATATTTAAAGCGCTTATGTTTTCCGGATTTGCCTAGAAAACACGCCAAATACGCCAACGTTTATAACCAGAAAACGCTAGAATATTCTGACTCCGTCCCCCCATCGAACGATATGCAGTAGGGCAGGAATATTAACCTGCTCATCCATCGGTTACGCCCTTCGGCCTCACCTTAGGATCGCCTAACCCTGGGTCGACAATCGTTGCCCAGGAACCCTTGGACTTGCGGTGGGCGGGTTTCTCACCCGCCTTTTTGCTACTTATGCCAACATTCTCACTTCCATACGCTCCATCATTTCTCGCGAATATGACTTCAGCGCATATGGAATGCTCCTCTACCACTTGTACTAAAGTACAAGTTCCCGTCTTCGGTGCATAATTTGAGCCCCGTTACATTTTCGGCGCGAAAACTCTCGACCAGTGAGCTGTTACGCTTTCTTTAAAGGATGGCTGCTTCTAAGCCAACCTCCTGGTTGTTTGAGAATTAACACAACCTTTCCCACTTAATTATGACTTAGGGACCTTAGACTGGGATCTGGGCTGTTTCCCTTTTGACCAATGGAGCTTAGCCCCCATGGTCTGACTCTGTAAAAACACTACACTGGCATTCGGAGTTTGTTTAGATAGGGTACCACGAAGGCCCACTACCTATTCAGTGCTCTACCACCAGTAAGCTTTGATTACAGGCTAGCCCTAAAGCTATTTCGAGGAGAACCAGCTATTGCCGAGTTCGATAGGCATTTCACCACTAACCACAGCTCATCCCCGCATGTTGCACGATGCGTGGGTTCGGACCTCCACGTGGTTTTACCCACGCTTCATCCTGGCCATGGTTAGCTCACTCGGCTTCGGGTCTTGTTACTGCTGTCTTGAACTTAGATTTTGTTATAAAATCATAAAATGACTTTAAACAAAATCAAAGTTCCACGCCCTATTCAGACTCGGTTTCCCTGTGCCTCCGTAGCTCATCACTACTTAGACAAACAACAACAACAAACTCGTTGGCTCATTCTTCAATAGGCACGCCGTCACCCTATATAGGCTCCGACTGCTTGTAAGCGTATGGTTTCAGATACTATTTCATCCCCCTCCCGGGGTGCTTTTCACCTTTCCCTCACGGTACTTGTTCACTATCGATCATCATCGAGTATTTAGTCTTAACGGATAATCCCGCCAGATTCCTACGAAATTTCACGTGTTTCGCAGTACTCAAGAACATTGCACAGAAGTGTATGATATATTTTGTGTACGGGGCTATCACCCTCTATGGCATAACTTTCCAGATATTTCTACTATATATCATAACTGGATAGACTTCAGCTGATACTTTAGGATATCAATCGCAATGTCTTACAACACCCTATAAAACATTAGACCTAAATCATTGTACAGCCTTTCCATAACCTTAATAAAAAAATTATTTCCAGACTGCATATTTTTATAGAGTTTGGACTAGGTCCCCTTTCGCTCGCCACTACTTAGGGAATCACAACTACTCATTATACATCTCACGAACATAACGTGCTATGTATAATAAGTAGCATATATTGTTTTCTCTTCCTCTGGATACTAAGATGTTTCAGTTCTCCAGGTTTGCTCCACTATACCTATGTATTCAGTATAGAGTACTCTGTCTTCAACAGAGTGGGTTTCCCCATTCGGAAACTTCCGGGTCAAAGGTTGCTTGTCACCTCACCGAAAATTATCGCAGACTGCTACGTCCTTCATCGCCTGATGATGTCGAGGCATCCACCATACGCCCTTGTTAGATGCGTTTTACCACAAGAATTATATTTACTAATTCTTTGGATTTATATTTTTGGTGTGTTAGCTAACTTAAAAAAGTTAAAATTGCTAATCGTATATAATGTCAATTATATACTGTTGTGTTTATGCTATTTTCAAAGGTCTTATTCATTACATCTACAAAAAAATCTTTTATACAAAACTTTTTTCTAGATATAATTTTGTAAACAAAAAACCGCTTGTTCAAACGGCTAAAAAATTTATACTCACTATATATGTGAGCTTTAAGGCCGCTTATAATACGATTTATTTAGTTTATGATAATTTATCATTATTTGAAATTTTATCATGACACTTCCAGTATTGTACTAGAAATAAAATAAAAATCAAGGGTTGTTTGTGGACAATATGTGCGTTTATCAAGTTTTTATACGCTCAATAAATATATAATATCTTTTGAATTGTGTCAAGGGTTTTTAAGCAATACGCACAAAGCACAAATATCTAAATATAAAATTGCTAAAACTAACTATTTTATGCTCTCATGCCTATAAAACTCCAATTACTATTTTCAGCTGAACCAGCGTGTCTAGCTGAGTGCAAATTTCCATCCTCCCAAGTACAATGCTCATCTATTTCAATATTATTTATATCAATTCCCTGTTGCAAAAGTTGTTGCTCAACAGCCTTGCGTAAATCTACTTGAAACTTAACACCCTTATCATCAAATTTGTCTAAAACTAATACAATAT
>JALTJN010000314.1 GCA_027076405.1 Chromatiales bacterium | reverse complement strand
GAGGCTTGTAGCAGGCTGTGGATATTGTCTTCGATATCGCCCTGCATGTGTTTTAAGTCGGCTGGTATCAGTGAGCCGATACGCTTGCTTAGTTGTTCCAGTGATTCGTTCATAATTTTAAAAACTGTTTTGCTGTGTTCGTGCCATTGTAAATCAATTGTTTGGTGTTTTGTAGAAGCGGGACATTAAGGCGCACCAAAATGTACGCACCGGGTGTTTGTTGCACTCTATTGGTGCAACTTCGTTATTGAGAAATTTAAAAAAAAGGGTGACTCTTATGTAACTTGTTGCTTATAAAAGATTTTTTTATATTGGCATGTAACCTGCACTTGTTTGTTACAAGTTTTTTATAAAACTGTTTTATTTTTTAATTAATTTCGGAGTCTAGCTCGATGAAAAAATCTATTGTTCTGGCAACAGCTGTTGCTTCTGTTTTAACCAGTGGTATCGCTGCTGCGGATCTCACCGCAAATGCTGGTGCTTTCTCTAACTACATCTTCCGTGGTACGACTTATTCTGGCGACAGCGCTGTTGTACAGGGTGGTATCGACTGGAGCAACGATTCAGGCATCTATGCTGGTACCTGGGTTTCTACTTTAGGTGCAGCAGGCCTTGGCGGTAATGAGATTGATTTTTATGCCGGTTACGCAGGTGAAGCAGGCGGTCTGGGTTATGACGTAGGTGTGTTGACTTACCAGTACACTTCTACTCCCGAGTATAACTACACAGAAGCATACATCTCAGGCTCTATGAGCATCATCACTATCGGCCTTGCATACACTGTTGATGCGGCTTCAGGCAACAAAGACGCTGCTTTTGATGCGGGCGATATCTATATTTCTGGTAGTGCGGATTTTGCCGCCGGTCCTTTTGATACCAGCCTTTACGCAGGTTCTTACCAGTTCACAAACGATGGTAAATACGGCAACGGTGACATCAGCTACAACCATTTTGGTGCCAGCCTGAGCAAAGACAGCTTCACTTTTGCGATTGACAAGAACGATGTTAAAGCAACAAACGGTGCTGTTGGTAGTTTAGCCAATAACATGGACGCTGTTCGTTTCACCATCAGCTTTACTCAAG
>JALTJN010000313.1 GCA_027076405.1 Chromatiales bacterium | reverse complement strand
TTAAAGCGATAGAAGAAAATGGTTTATTTGAAATTCGCGGTGATAAAAAAATCATGCAACCACTGGACGATTTACTGGAATCTTTTGTGCAACAAAGCAGAATGAAACTGCCTGGCAGCAAATACACGCCGTGCTATAAAGTGATTACCTGAAAATCATTTGGGTTGTTTAATTAAGAATAAAGCCTTTGCACGAAACACTTTTCGTCATCTGCGAATACCTGTGTCGGAGATCCAGCGCCCTAAGCGCTGCAAAGTCGCTGGATTCCCGACACAAGCATTCGGGAATGACGATGTTTTTTAATTATTTGTGTTTCGTGCAACGGTCTCGAATTTCCCAGGGCATTTAATCCATAAGATTTTTTAACGGTATATCATAAAAAGCTTCTGCGCCGCCTTTCATAAAGTAATATTCTTTTATGCCTTTTGATTCAACATAATATTGAAACCAGCGCACCTGCCGCCCCACCATGTCATAAATATAAAGCGGCTTGCCACTTTTTTTCACTTTATTAAAATAATCTGACATTTTCTGTTTGTCTTTTTCATTTAAACTAATTGAGTCTTCAAAGCCCGAAAAAACATAAAAACCATCTCTTTCAATTCGATCTCTAATATCTAATATTGCCGATGAATCATTGGTGCTTTTTATAAATTTTTCCGCATCAACCAAATGTTCTTTGAAGCGTTTTTTTGAAATCAATTTTTTAGGATCTTTTAACGTTTCACCCAAAAGCATCGCCTCTTCCGGGTATTTCGATGCCCAGTCAAATATACCGGCATCAAAAGCATACACATTTTGCTGCCCTAAATAAGTGATGCTTCGTGCTGCCGCTTTATACGATTTCATACACTTGTGACCATTGCAGTAAAACACTAATTTCTTTCTGGGAAACTGGTCACGCAGTGCGCGCATTTTTATTTTAAATTCCTTGGATGATAAAATGAGTGGAACTGAATGTGCGTTTTTAATTCTTAAGGTTTCAAATTCATAGGGTGAGCGCGCATCAATAATAATGGCATTGTTGCGTTGCGCATATAAATCATCGAGTTCGATGTAAGGGACATTGGGGTAAACAGAACG
>JALTJN010000312.1 GCA_027076405.1 Chromatiales bacterium | reverse complement strand
CCAAGCTACTGGCCTGGTTTTATTGGCCTGAATATTTTAGCGCTCTGATTAGTGATTTTAAGTTTGTCATGAGGTCGTTCCCTGAAAATTATGGGCGTTTAATGGGGTAATCTTCAGGGGCGACTAACTATTATTGAAGTAATTTATTCGCTTGATGCAAAGGTTTTTCAAGGCATTAATACTTTAGTTATACATGGAAATAAAAAATCGCTCATCTCCGAATGACCATGCTTATCGTATTGGTCGAAGACCCAGTGACATCAGGAATTATAAAGTCGCTGGATTCCCGATAAAAACATTCGGGAATGACGGCAATGCCAGTAAGTTAAGCATATCTAAATTGGAAACGGGACTTTAGTCCCGCCTATGACGGGGCTAAAGCCCCGTCTCCAAAGTACGTTAGGTCATAAAATAGCTTAACTTACTGGCATTGGGAATGACGGGATTATTATTACGCATAGCAGTGATGTTTTTTTATGGCTTTATTTTTTTGCTTTTTGTGTGTGCAAACACGCATTTATTTGCACTGGTTTATTTGCGCTGGTTTATTTGCACTGGTTTATTTGCACTGGTTTATTTGCGCTGGTTTTCGTGCGTATGAATTCGCACCTGCATTTTAGTTTAGGCGTTTTTCTAAATGTGATACGACTTTTCCCAGACCTAAATTTAACTGGTTATCGGCTTGTGCAAGTAACGGTAATACTTTTTTCATGGCTGCACTTAATTGCTGTTTATTTATACTGCCATTTTCTTTCGATAATTTTATTAATATGTCTTCAAGATTAATATCTGGTTTTTCTTTTTTCTGAACTTTGCTTTTTGTTTGTTTTTTTGCTGAAGCTGAATCGCTAGATTTATAACAAACAATATTTCCGCCGCCTGCCGTTAGTGATTTTTTTAATGCGCTTTCCGCCTGTTTTTGCAACGTTTTAAATTCACTATTTTTGGCGTCTATTTTAGGTGACGTTATGCCGGTATTAAATTGAATTTTAAATACATCATCACCCATTTTTAATTTTAGTCGCGCAACACGCTGGCAAATTCTACTGACTAATATTTTTGCCCCTTCTGCATCTGAGCTGGGG
>JALTJN010000311.1 GCA_027076405.1 Chromatiales bacterium | reverse complement strand
CGTTATCGCGGCAAAACATTTGTTTTTTGTTATCCTTTTAATTTTCATGTTAATCTGATTTGAAAATGTTTTGCATTTACTTTAACTGCTTTTGTTTTTTATCTGTTATTTAAAATCGTTATTGTTTTGCCAATCCATTTCGTTTTAAAAACTAGCTGGGTTGCTGTTGGTTTAAATCCTTTTTATCTTCCGTAATTTTTTTGGGTTTTTGTTAATCGGTAAAACATGAACGTTTAAATTATATTTAAAGCGATTACTTCGTTGAATATTTTTTTGTTTTTCTTTTGTTTGAAACAGCTCAATTTAATAATCAGTTCTTCGTTTAATGCACGAACTCAATCAGTAGCATTTACGTTCAAAGCTTGCATCATCTTTTAATTTAGGCTGAAATGGGTTATTCTGTTTTTTAATTATTACGGCTGAAGGCCGCTTACTAATTAACTGTTATGCAAAAAATATGAAAATAATTATTACAACTATTCTATTAACAACAGGTATGAGCTCTTACGCCTGCGATAACCCAAATTACAACACATCACCATTAAATACTGAATATGTCAGTACACCAAAGATACCTAGAACTCGAACCATTAAAGGACCGTTCGAAATTAAACAAGTAGAAAAAAAGCATACTTATGCTCCAACAGGTACAGACATAGCAATACCATTTGGAACCAACAATAATAAATGGATAAAATTCAAAGAAAATTACAATACTGGTGATCTAATATATTTTGTAAAAAAAGAAGTCAAAACAACTTGCTGTAATAATAGCTTAGAGAAATACATTATTGTTAGAAATGAATGTGTCATTGCAAAATATATTGTAAAATCAAACGGCATAGTTGAAGGAAAAATATAATGCATAACAAAACGGTAAAGTTCGCATGCGCAAAAAACGCACATGCTTGGACTCCGCTTACGCTCCGCCACTTACCTCGGCGTTATGCGTAAAAAATATAAAGGAAATAATAATGCTCAAAGGTAGCTGCATGTGCGGGAAAGTCACATATGCAATACATGGAGAAATTGGAGAAATCACTCACTGTCATTGCACAACATGCCGTAAAGCTCATGGAGCTGCTTTTTCATC
>JALTJN010000310.1 GCA_027076405.1 Chromatiales bacterium | reverse complement strand
GTTTAGGCTATGCGGCAAAATCAGGAGCAAGCTCATTAATTAGCATTTTTATTAAAAATGGTGCGGCTATAAACGCCGCTAACAACTCCGGCAACACGCCGCTTATTTTAGCCGCCGACATTGGCAAGCTATCCGCCATTAACACGTTATTAGATGCTGGCAGTAATGTGAATTTAAAAAACAAACAGGGTAATACGGCATTAATGATGGCAGCGTCAAATGGACACCTTAAAGTGGTGCGCAAATTAATTGAATACGGCGCGAACGTTCGCTTAAAAAATAAAAATCGCGAAAAAGCGTTTAGCCTTGCATCGGCTGCGGGGCATAAAAAAATCGCCCAAATAATAAAGCAGAAAGAAGAGAACAGCGGTATTTTGAGTTTCTTTTAATTAATACATAGAGAGCTTTTAACTTTAGAGACTCATTTGATTTTTTGTCTGGTAATTTTTTGCCTGGTCAGCCACAAAAAAATATTATTTGTATCGGCCAGCACCCCATTAACTATTTTTAGAAGTGAGTGTTTAGCCTTATGCAAAGGCGTTTCAAGGAATTACTGTTTCAGTAAAACATAAAAATCTGTCATCTCCGAATGCCCATGCTTATCGTATTGGTCGGAGATCCAGTGACTTACTACTGAGATAAAAATAAAGAATACACTTGTTTCAGGGTTGCCATTCCATTGAGATAGTACTCGGTAAACCAGTAAAATAGTTGAAAAGAAAAAGACAACGCTAAAAACGCAAATGACCGCTAAGTACGCAATATCACTAGTGTCCGGTTAAAATATAAAGCCATAAAAAGCGATCAGATTTCAAATAAAATCGAAACAAACATGTCATCCCAGCATGCTTCTGGCTGGGATCCAGCGACTTTGAGCGAACAACAGTCACTGGATTCCTGCCTTCGCAGGAATGACGATGTTTGTTATGCTTTTAGTGCAAAATTTTATATTTATGGCACTAACATTTTATTCCGGACAGCAGTGTGCCTTCGCAGGAATGACAAATATTTTTAAGTTAACGAAACAACAATGAACTCATTTAATTTTTTGCCTGGTAATTTTTTGCCTGGTCAGCCACAAAAAAAATATTATT
>JALTJN010000309.1 GCA_027076405.1 Chromatiales bacterium | reverse complement strand
CAGGTTTGTCTCCAACTGAAATACGTAGATTATATGAATGGGCTCCAGAGCCTGTTGGTTGGTGGAAAATGGATGAGGGTAGTGGTTCAACAATAAATGATATTTCTGGAAATGATAATTCAGGTACTATTGATGGTGCTTTGACAAAATGGGTTAGCGGTAAATATGGAAGGAGTTTAGAATTTAACAATAGTGATGATGGTGTTAGTATTGCTAATGCAGATATTTTAGAGGCTCCGAGTTCGTTTACTATTATGGGTTGGGTGAATTTTGGTGATTTATCACAGAATCAATCTATAATTTATAGGACAGCAACTAGGCAAAATTATTATTTATGGATTACGTCGTCAGGATCTTTATATGCAGGTTTTCGTAATTCTGCAGATACTGCTTGGCAGGATCATGTATATAATTTTAATCCTGATTTAAACCGTTGGTATCATATAGCCGCAGTGTTTGATGATGTGAATAATAAGTTTAAAATCTATATCAATGGTAATAATGTTCTTAATGAAACAGAGAATGACACTCCTTATATATCTGAAATACAGACATTGTATATTGGTGATGGTGGCGCTGGTAATTTTTCAGGTAAGATAGATGATGTAAAAGTATATAATTACGCTCGTACACCCAAACAGATTCTTGAAGACATGAATGCTGGCAAGATGAACAACCCAATTGCTTATTGGAGCTTTGATAAAGGACAAGGGACAACAGCATATAATTATGGTGTTGCCAAGCAAGTTGCAGACTCAAGTCATGATGCTGTAATAACCGGCGCTACTTGGAGACAGAGTGATGAATGTAAAATTGGCAATTGTTTGAATTTTGATGGAAATGATTGGGTTGAGGATACTACGGGTTTTAATTTGTCTGGTAATAATCAAGTTAGTTTTTCTTTTTGGATAAATTCTACTTGGGATTTTGATACTGGGGACAGTACTGGTTATCAAAGTGTTTTGGTGCAACAATTAGATTGGAACTACTTGATAGGTTTAACACATCAATCAGCTGGAGTGTTGAGTATGACACATCGAAATGGCGGAACATTAGATCGTGCTATTGTGCAGTATGATATGACAAAGTATAAA
>JALTJN010000308.1 GCA_027076405.1 Chromatiales bacterium | reverse complement strand
TTGGTGATGAACCGCCGACAGATGCGGTGGCGTATCATGAAATTCCGGCTCCGGTGTTCACGCTTCCCCTGGGAACCAGTACGGGAAATACCAAATATGCATTCCAGAAAATGGCTGATGAAACCGGGGGACGTATGCTGGAATTGAAGTTCCAGTAAATGTTAGAGAGACACTGATTTATTCAGGAGGTTTGCGCAGGCCTTGTTGTGGACGACCGACCACATTTCATCTGTTCTGCTGGGTTGAAAACAACGCCATCGATGGGTGGCGACATCGTTTCCGATTATCAAATAATAAATCAACGTCTCTTTAGTTATCAGGTTTGGCCCAGTTTAGGGAATAACTGGAATATAAATGAAACGAGTTCAGTGGCTGAAACGGCAAAAATGATTGCTGGTATGCCAATAATAATTGCAGCAGTACTTGGTTTAACATGACAACGGCTGATTAATGCAATCCACATAAGGTAAAGGCTCCACAGACAGGAAATTATTCCAAGGATGGGCACAGCAGACAGCATTAGAGGAACAGATGCATAAGCAGAGATATAGAATGCATTGGCTTTACTTAATTTGGCATTACCGAAGGACCTGGTAGCCCAGGATATGTATAAAGACCAGAATTTAAGAGCAATCAGCCCCAGGCCCCAGCTGACAGGCACCATAAACAGCATTGTAAAACTGTGGAAAGGAACCCCAATAAAGGATGCTGCCAATATTACTATCGTGGCCAGAAAAATTGAATTAGCATAAAAAGCAGCAGGTGGAAGTTCCGAAAAGAATTCCTTCGGGCTGGTTAGCATGCCTTGCAATGACAGCAAAAGCGTTTGCATTGGCCTGTTTTTATCAAAATATTGCATAGAGAACCTCCGGAAGGTTGCGCAGACTTGCCCTGAAAGACAGAAGATGCAAGAGGCTGTTTTTTTACACTTGCGATGACCCTGTTATCAATTTAACGTGTAAAGCTGGGGCTCGAAATAGAGTAATGATATGATAGTCAATCTCACAGCTGTTTTGATTCACAATTACTATGTGGCTCCTTTTTTACTACGTCGCATAATGGATAATTCGGTCGCGCGACAATGTCGGAACAAACAG
>JALTJN010000307.1 GCA_027076405.1 Chromatiales bacterium | reverse complement strand
CGCTCACTCCACGAGGAGAACTCAACTTCTGTTAATGCCGATGTTATGTGAAATAGAAAACATTTTGAAACCTTTTTGGATTTCTTCTTAAGAAGAAAAAGTGTATAATGTAAAGAAATCCAAAAAGGTTCATTTGCAATTTTATTTTCCTTATAAACACAAAATATGGGCGTTGAAGACGGACCAAAACCAATAGGCCAACAACCTGAATTACCAAAGGTTGAAATATCATCAAGACCCATTGACGATTCAGAGGGGCTGGCTTCTCGTGATATTAAAGCTGAAGAAAAAGCTGCAAGAGAACGAGGTCAAGCAAAAATCACAAAAGTTAGAGCCTCGCTTGGTTTAGAGCAAGAAGGCGATCAAAAAGTAACAAAGCAACATTTGCAAAAATATCTAGGATTGAAAGAGGGTGATGTCGAAAGAGTGTCATTATTAAAAGCAAAAAATCTTCCAGAACAATATCAGTCACAACGCGAGGCTCTTCACGATGAAAGACTGGATGATATTACTATTGCAGTCGTGCCAGACGATTTATGGGTAAAAGGAAGCCAGCCCTCTGAATCTAGTGCTGAAAATCAACTTATCCTAATTAAGCAAAGTTATTTTGAAGCGCAGGAAAATCCTGATGAAATTGCTTGGTTATGTCATGAACTAGCACATTGCCAAAACTTTTTAGATTCTGAATCGCCCGAGGAATATCAAGGCAATATGCAAAAATTTGCTTTTGAGGATTTAAAAACCGAATATACATATCCTAACAATCCAGTTGAGCAATATACATTTACCAAGCAATTTCAATATCTAAAAGAACAAGGTAAGAGCAGGGAGGAAGTTTTGGCAATGCTGGGTGAACATTACGAGGAAGAGGATTTTCCTTTCTTCAACAGGTTGTTGGATAGTGTCTACAAACAATAAAATTGCGAATATTTTGCTCCGTTTCACTTCGCAAAATCAAAATGCTTTCTACATCACATAACACTGCGTATGCGGCTACGGCTTGCTCCGTACCTCTGCAAGCCTTCGCCCATATTTGCCAGTGGTAAGCACTTCGTGCAATTATACCACTGGCAAACATCGCATACGCAGGAACGTTG
>JALTJN010000306.1 GCA_027076405.1 Chromatiales bacterium | reverse complement strand
TTTGCTTTAAATTTTAGATGTACAACTTATTTTTACTGGACTTAAACATCAGATGAATTTTTTACGTGAAAAAACACGTAAAAAACAACTGTTGCCTATTGACTAGGAACTGCTAATGGCTGACCCCGCAGATGGACCCCGCAGATGGACCCCGCAGATGTCCTTTGATTCGAATGATAGACTACCAATACGCGTGAATTTGTGAGATTATTTGACAGCGTTATTTATTTCAGCTAGAAGTTCGCCTGAACAAAAAACATTATAGGGATAATAAAAAATGACTATATCAACTACATTACCGCTCACACTTTTCCTGGTTTTATTTTCTGCTCAATCATTGGCCGACAGAGAAAATGATATGTGGCAACAATTTAAAGCACAAAAAGGTATGAGTGAACTGGATGCACAATTTGCAGAGCCTGCCCCAGCCCCTGCTGCAGAACCCGAAGTTAGAGTAGTTGAACGTATCGTTGAAGTTGAGGTTGAAGTCCCTGTACAGGCTGCCCCCGCACCACAAGCTCAACCTATACCAAAGCTTGATTCTATGTCATCCATGATCACCGTAGAATCAGATGGGTATGTGCTAAAAATGGGAGACTGTAAATTGGCTTATCGAAATATTAAATGTAAATTGAGCATTGTAAATATGGAAGCCGATGGAGGCCTAAGTCTTTACGCAAATTATTCAAGTTATTCAAGTCGATTATATGATCGAAATGGCAATGAATATGTGCCGTCAAATGTGAGTATAGGAAATAAAAATAATGATAGATACATTACTAATAAATATGTTCAAGGCGTGACTGCAAAGGGCACGGTCGAATTTAAAAATGTGAATGTAGAGACTAAGGCTATCGCTTTGTTTGAATTGAGTATTCATAATGCCGAAACAGGAAAATATAATCGTCTTCAATTTCGTAATGTAAACTTAAGCTTGTAAAAATTACATTAACTCTTTTCTGAATTAATGAATTAATGGGGTCAGAGTTAATGCCATTAAGTTAAGCTATTTTATGACCTAACGTATTTTGGAGATGGGGCTTTAGCCCCGTCATAGGCGGGACTAAAGTCCCGTTTCCAATTTAGGTATGCTTAAC
>JALTJN010000305.1 GCA_027076405.1 Chromatiales bacterium | reverse complement strand
CTTCAAATTATCCTTTGCCACACTATAGTAATAATATTTTTCTGGTACATTCCACTCTGTGCGAATTTTTCGTAAAATATCTATCCCTTTTTTATCCAGTTTTTTAACTACATTAGCTATTTCAGTATTTGTTAAGTCAGGCAATGCTGTATAAGGTTCATAGTCAGCTACCCATTGTTTAATTTCATTAATTAATCCATTTGACAAGGGAGTATCTGAATATTCTAATTGAACATCATTTTCATAATCCCATAAACCATTTGAACCCATCTCAGCGCTCAACATCAATATCATAGCTTTCATTTAAGAGGTTTAATAAAATTGTGAATAACGCCTCCATCAACCCTAATTCCTAATTGAAATTCTGCTGATTGAGCATTATATAATCCTTTTGACGATATTCGCCATGTATTGTTAGCTGAATTCCAATTCAATCTGCCATTCATTATTACATCTCTGTAAGTTGTTTGTGGCCACAGCTTATGATTTGGTCTAGCATAATAACCAGGAGCTCTTGGAAAGTTTAATTTCTTTAACAGATTAATTCTTAAATTATTATACAGAGGTGAGTAGCTAAAAGTTCTAGGAGAAGGCAAACTACCGCTTCCACCTGCAAAAGCTCCCATTCCCATAGCTCCGGCAGTAGTAAAGCTTTGAACGAACCAAGCCATCTTCTCTACGGCTTGACGTCCGCGCGCAATTCTCTCTTGCTCGGCTCTCCATTTGCTAAAATTACCTCTGTAAAAACGATTCCAATAATACTTAGCCTCCAATTGAGACATTCCTTCAAACTCTGGGTAATCTTGCTGATACTGTTCATACGATCCTCCATAATCCCATTCGTTGGCTTCAGATGTCCAAGACTCACTCGCCCCGTCCGGGGTAACAACTACTTCGCTTAAAATTCCACCATCCCCAACCCATTTGCCATCAGTATAGGTGAAATTCCAACCACTCTCAGTAGTGTAAGTTTGTCCTTCAGTTGGGTCAGAAACATTTTCATCACATTCAGGACATAATCCAGTAGGGTCTGTCCAATAAATCGGATTATTCCAAAATGCTGAAAAGGGTGACATGCTAATCTGATTAGGATGGTC
>JALTJN010000304.1 GCA_027076405.1 Chromatiales bacterium | reverse complement strand
TGTATTTACATTCACCCTGCCATTTAAACCAACGGTCAGCATCCTTTAGTTAGCCATTCGCTTTGTGGCTGGCGCAACACCTTGAGCCCCAGCTATTACGTCAATAATCCGTCTTTTCTTTCGCTTTATTTCTGCGCTGCCTCTCATAAAACGCGACAAAATTCTGCCACGCCTGAAAAACCGCCTTTTAAACTGTTGTTATTAATAGAAAATATTTTCTGGCACAGTTGTTGCTTTACCTAATCGTACTATCACTGGAAAAATTTTATAAGACGCAAATTAGCCAGAACACCGGCGATAACAGCAGGGGTTCTGGCGACAGAACAGCACAAGATCAAGCTGCAGCTTATAGGAGATAAATTAATGAACACAACAGCAGAAAATTATAGCGCCATCGCTAACCATAACTTAAGTAGCGTGTTATCACAGATACAGGATAACGGGCCGGCTTACGCTGAATCAATGGCACGCAGTAGTCGCAACACGCCAGCGCCGGACAGGACAAACCCGGGTAATACAAGCTATAACGCAACAGCCGCCAACAAACAGGATGATGATTTATACGGCGATGACACGGTATCACTATCATCCAGTGGCTCACAAAAAAAATCACAACACAGTGCCGCAAACACTGCAACAACAAAAAAAGAAATCAGTCCCGGCATCTGGTTACAGCTGCTTTTGCTGTTAATTTCTGCGGCACTATTAGCCTCGACCCTGTTCAAGCTGGACGCACAAAGCAATGACATTGAAAAATCATTAAGTTTTTATGATGAAAATATCGATGAAAAAATACAGGAAAGTGTCGACCTGTTGAAGAAAAAATCATTTACCGGCACAACAAAAATCCATGCTTCTTTACAGGCACTACAGGATGAACTGCAACATATAAAAACAGATTACGCCGCGCTGGATAAAAAATATATTGCGCTGGTAGAGAGTGCCACCAGCGAGGAAAACAAGGGAGCAAGCTCGTTACAGAAAGAGATCACCTCTTTAAAAACTGAGCTGCAGGTGGTGAAAAACAAGATCAAAACGGCTGACAACAAAAACATAGCCGCAACAAAAGTTGCAGCCAGCAACGATTTAGTCGTTAAC
>JALTJN010000303.1 GCA_027076405.1 Chromatiales bacterium | reverse complement strand
CACCCACTAAACCATACACATTCGGCACACCGGCTTTGGCTGAAAAATCATCCATTTCATCATTAAGCAAGACACCGGTTCCCGGCGCAACAAAGCCACTGCCAAAGGGATAGTTGACACTCAATGTTGCGGCAACACGGTTACCTTGACGATCGATAATGGAAAAATGCGTGGTATCTGTGCCCGCACCTTCAGCTGCATCTGCCTTGGGTAAAACAGAACTAGGTGTGGCATCATTCATGTCAATACTGCGGCGCAGCATCTCATTATGCTGGCGACTCATTAATCTTTTAACGGGGACATCCACAAAATCACTATCACCTAAAAACTCAGCGCGATCACGGTAGGCACGGCGCATTGATTCAATCACGATATGATTAAAATGCGCCTTGAGGTCAAAACGATTAAAGCCATCGATTTGTTTCAAAATAGATAGCAGCGCAATCCCGCCTGATGAGGGAGGCGCAACAGAAATCACTTTCGCCTGACCAATCATGCCGGTTAATGGTTTACGCTCCACCACTTTATATCGCGCTAAATCTTCAAGCCGCCAGATACCACCCGCATCACGCGCACCTGTCACTAGCTTCTGTGCGATAACACCACGATAAAACCCCGCCGCCCCTTTTGCCACTATCGCCTTTAATGTATTCGCTAAATCTGGCTGACGAATGCGATATCCCAATGTAGGAACCTGATTGTTTTCCAGAAAAATAGCCGCTGCTTCTGGTGAGGCCTGCAATGCCTTTAAACGAAATCCCGCCATACGCTGATAAAAAGCATCCACAACAAATCCATTCTCAGCAAAACTAATCGCCGCGGCTAAGGAATCTTTTAATGCTAAATTGCCATACTTAACCGCCAAATGTTCTATCGCGGCGGGCACGCCCGGAATGCCGGCTGACAAAGGGCCATCCACGGATGCCCCCGCTCGTATCTCACCCTTTTCATTCAGGTACATGTCTCGATGTGCGCGACCCGGTGCCATTTCGCGTCCATCTAGCATGACTTGTTTGCCATCACTGGCGCGGTGCAGTAACCAGAATCCACCACCGCCTATTCCCGAGCTATAAGGTTCAACCACGGCTAAAGTTGCGGTCACGGCAATTGCCGCATCAAAGGCATTGCCACCTTGAGCAAGTACCTCATGGCCTGCCTTGGTTGCTAGCGGGTGCGCCGTGGCTATAGCTGCATTAGGTAAAGACTGTGCGAACAGTGCTGTGCTGAACAACAATAAAAAGCCAATTAATAGGTTTCTAAATACCATAAATAACCTAATCTATATTGAAAAAGGTGAACTCAAACACTATAATGATAGCAAGTGGATTGGGGGTGCCCGGTCGGCGTTATAGCCTCGGTGAGTTTCATCGGGGCTTTTCGCTTTCTTGAGCAGGGTAAATTTTCATTCCTACACCTTTAAAGTTTTTACCTACTTTATCGCGACCACCATCACAATAAAATTTTTTCTTCAACGCATCAAAAGCACGGTTTTCCTGATCCGGTCTCAAAAAATCTAAGCCAATAGGTCTCGCCACTAAATCGGCTAACTGTAGGCCAGATGACATAACCTTTTTATCCGCAAATAAAATTTCAAACGGTAACTCTTTTCCCAAGCTATTATTTCCATCACAAATACGACGAAATTCCAGTTCAAGCTCAGTATCTTCCTTGGTGCCACGGCACTCCACCACCACATGAGTTTTCTTCTTATCTTGTTGTTTTTCATACAAAAAATAAGACAAAGTCTCCATGCATGAACCTAAGGCAATATGATATGGATTCATATCTTGCCCATTCTGCTTTTTAAGTGCCCGCTTATCAATCGTACAGCTGATCAAAATAAAATTACTGTACTCAATAATCGATGTCAGCTTATCAAGAAAATAATGCTTTTGTTCACGACTACGAAAAATATTAAAGTTACCTTTTTCTTTACGTATTTCATTTTCATGCAATACAATCTGGTCATGTCCAAAATAATTAAACTTAAATTTCTCTAAAGCAGGGACAATAACTTCACTGTAATGACGCTTATGAAAAACACAAAAAGCAAGCACAAAAATAGGGTACTGTTCATCAATGCTTTGTAAACTATGATCACCACTTTCGTCTACATAAACAATGTACTTGCTAAATGATGTTTCCGGTACAATATCTTGTAATTCAGGTAATGCTACGGACGAACTAACTTCTGAACTAGTCTCAAATAAAGGTAATTGCGTATCATCCTGATTAGACATTATTGTTTCCTTGTATGGTTTACTGAACACTAGCTCGTATAATATCACTTTCTTTTATCTATAAATGTAATTGGTTCTCTCCATCCCCATAATCAGGAAACCACTGCCTGAAATGTGAATAAGGCTTTCCTTCTACCTCGCCATCCTCTCCTGCATCATAACCATTTTTAAGTGCATTCAGCAGATATGTCGCTTTTTTATCACAAAAACGAATCATTTTATTTGCCAGATTTTCCATTCCTGCATCAGCGGAGCCATAAAGTAAGGTGATTCTGGCGGGTAAATAGTACTCATCGTAAATGGGTAATTCTGATTTGTTGTATTGCGGGTGTTTGTCGAGGTCTGCGTCAACCACAATGCCCACCTCCCCTTCTGTGTATTGCTCTGTCTGGCAAATTGCCTCGATCATTTCTTTCCAGACCAGTCTTTCTTCGCTGCCAATAATATTACGGTATTCATACCAGGCGACTAATCGCGGTTGTGACAGTATTACCTCGGCATCGGTAGCAGAGACTCTTTGACTATAAACAATCGCGGAGACGGATACTTTTTCGCCTTTTATGATCACAGTGTTGGTATCAACAGCAAACAGATGGTCAAACATCATGAGAGGGTGATCAGGGTTTATATAACAGGTTCCATCTGTCACCCGTCCCTCTGTTAATATTTTACGTTTGCCATTAGCTCGCTTATAAGCATAACGGAAGGTCGTCTCACCGGAGAAAGGCACTATGCCTGCCCTGGTTATTTTTAACAGCTCACCTTTATCTGAGTAGGCTAAACCGATCATGTCATGAACATTAGATGGGTCGAGATCCACTTCAACCAGACGTGGTTTTTTATTCCGGCAGCAGTTGCGGTGTTTTTTACCACTACCACAGCCACATCGTTGATTTGCTTTGCTCATTGACAGACAGTGGCGGGTTATTTCACCGTTACCTGACCGTTCATAAGCATGGGGAGGAGCCAGTCACGCAGTTGGATAAGCTGCTGATTTTCTAAACTACGTTTAAAAACCATTGCATTATATTTTGATACAATATTGTCATATTTTTTTAATAAATCTTCTGTTGGATATGCTAATGTCAACGAATGTAGATCATTTTTTGTTATAGAACCAAATGTTGTGCCTTCTGAATTTCTTCTATCGAATATCTGTTTAAAATACTTCATCACATAAAATAAAAAACCATCGTAGCTATTTTTACTGTTTAGAGCGGCCAAACCACGCCCGATACAGCAGTCTCTATTTGCAATATTCATATCACCCACTGGGGCGCGTACACTTAAAAGAATATCTCCATTTTTTGCCATTCTTGATGGTTCTGTTGTGTATTTCCGAATAGATGGAAATAACCAACCAAAATCTGTTGATCCCTGAAAAAAGATAGTACCCATTCCCTCATCATTATATGAACTACCCGATGGTGATTGACCCATTGTAATATTTGCAATTTCACTAAGCTGTTTATCTTCCCAGCCCTCCGGTATTTCTCGCTTTAGGGTGGGGTTGTAAACCATTTTTCCACCGGTGGTTTTATAGGGTTTGCCGTTGGCATCGGGGAAGTCGAATTGTACAAACCAGTAGTCGTACAGGGTTTTTGCCATGGCTTCCAGCTCGGCATTGATGCGGTTATTGAGTTCGATTTTTTTATCTAAAAAATAAAGTAAATCACCAAGTTTAATTTGATAATCCTTACTCGGATGTCTTATTAGAATATTTGGAAAAGTTTTTGCTGAAATACCTGCAACAGTTGATCCGGAGTTGTTTCTAAATATTTCCTTTTGACCAATAGGCGACTGAAGGTAATATTTGAGAAACCTATTATAGGTTTTATTGTTTGTACGTAAGGCATAAAGCCTTTGACTAAGCACGATTTTTTCATCTGAGTCCCAAATCATAACCTGACCAGATGGTGCTTCAGACGTAAGAAGCAAGTCACCTCTATTCACATCTTCTTTCATCCATTTATCATAAAGCTCCTGACTAAGAAATCTGATACTATCTTGTTTACCTAACCCATCAAATTTTACATTATTAGCTGACAGCGCACGGTAACCTGTTTCACTCCAATCACCGCCGAGTTTTTTAGGTGTTTTACCTCTGTAATCAATTACTAGAGATAGACAATCGTTTAGCGAGCTAACTGACCATTCATTTCTCATACTTCATCCCCGCCAACTGCTTTTTTATTTTCTTTTCCAACTTATGAGACTCACTGAATAAACCCTCTAAATTATCAGTAAAACCTTTCATCTTCTGCGCAAATTCTTCCGGTGTTATATCCACGTATTCAATTTTTACTTCAAAATACTGCCCGGCACTGAGTGAGTAGTTTTTATTGGCAATGTCGTCATAACTCACGGCGACTGAAAAATCATCTTCTGCCTGTTTGTTATTGAACACATCAATAATGCGCTGTTCCTCTTCCATTGAGAGTACGGTTTTCTGATTTTTGCCGTCTTTGACTTTTTGCCCCAGATTCGAGGCATCTACCAGCACTACATCACCCTTATTACTATCGTCGATAAACAGGATGGATACATTGGTGCCAGTGGTGGCGAATATATTACTGGGCATCGACACCACACCGGCTAACATTTTATTGTGTACCAGTTTTTGGCGAATTTTTTTGTCGATACCGGATTGGGCGGTAATAAAGCCGGTGGGCACAACGACTGCCGCTTTACCGCCGGGTTTGAGCGAGGCAATAATGTGTTGCAGAAAGAGCTGATAGATTGCCATTTTGTCTTTGGCTTTTGCGGGTGCTTTTGGAATACCGGCAAAAAAGCGTTGTTTGTTTTCCTTGCTATCCAGATCATCTCTGAAATCACTAAAATCCATTTTAAAGGGCGGGTTGGAAACGATGTAGTCAAACTGTTTCAGCGCTTTGCCGTCTTTATGAAAGGGGTGCAGCATGGTGTTGC
>JALTJN010000302.1 GCA_027076405.1 Chromatiales bacterium | reverse complement strand
GATTAAATAAAGTAAATCCATCAGGATTACCATCTTCATCACATTGAAACAATGTGGTATTAAACGCATCAGGAATAATGTTTACAATTAAGTTAAACGATGTGGTATCAAAACAATCTGGATAAGCCATATTTTCAATTCTAACAAAAATGGTCTCTAAATTTGGAGTTGTATTATAATACGGATTTGGTAAAGGGTTAGCTCCAGAATCGGCATCTGCTTGAGAATTATAATATGTAACAGCGTATTGTAATGGGTCTTGAGGCCCTAAAACTATTGAGTTTAATGTAGTAAGGTCAAAATCACGTTGTCCGTTTATATCACTTCCATCAGTATCATCGTCACATATTTCCCAATCGTTAATTGAATTGGCAGTTGGTGTATTAAAAATTTCTAAAAAGAATGAAGTGGTGTCAAAGCAATCTGTAAAGCCATCGTTTTCAATCCTTACAAATATTTCTTGAGGATTGACGATGTTTTGGTAAGGCATTATAATCTCATTTGTATTATTGTCTGCATCTAATTGAGATTCAAAATATCGCACGCTAAAGGTTGATGCATCTTGTACACCTAACACTTGTGCATCAACATTAGTTGTAAAATCAAAACTATATAGACCATTATTATCATCATCACAAATATTAATATTTGTAGGTTGGTTAGCAATTGGAGGCGTAAAATAATTTACAATTGCTTTACCTTCTATTAGGCAATCCCCATTATTTAAGTCTATTAAAACTTCATATATACCTCCTTGTGAAATGTTGAGGTCGAAAACAGTATTAGGTAATGGGTTACCATCTAAGGTCCAAGTATAGGTTGCACCAGCTATATCATCAGCCATTAATGTATAAGAATCTCCATCGCAAAGCGAAAGGTTAGTAACACTAATTCCGTTTCTAATAATATCTACTTCGGTATTAAATATAGACTGAATAAAAGGCGGAAATCCTTGAGATGATAAATTTGGAGAAAGACTAATAGCGTTATGTTGATAGTTGGCTGCTACACCTATATTATTGGGATTATTTATTACACCAAGAAAAGGTAATCCTTGTTGGTAAGTAGCACTTAAGGCACGATAAATTTTACCGTTTGG
>JALTJN010000301.1 GCA_027076405.1 Chromatiales bacterium | reverse complement strand
CGGGATAAATTCGTTTGGGACGAATTTAAACAGGCTCTGCCTAACCCGAAGGGTGGTCCACATGGATGTGGGTCATAATCCAGTGACTGTTGTTCGCTCAAAGTCGCTGGATTCCAGCCCATGTAAACTCACAGGGGCACGCTGGGATGACATGTTTGTTTAGATTTTATTTGAAATCTGATCGCTTTTTATGGCTTTATATTTTAACCGGACACTAGGGATATTGTGTACTTAGCGGTCATTTGCGTTTTTAGCGTTGTCTTTTTCTTTTCAACTATTTTATTGGTTTACAGAGTACTATCTCAATGGAGTGGCAACCCTGAAACAAGCGTATTCTTTGGATTCTTATCTCTGGTAGTAAATGAAAAAAATAATGTTTTGAAAATTGTCTTTAATGAAAAAAACTAAAGACAGACAATTTGAGGTTTATATGGTTAAAACGTATCAATTTAAATATACAAAAATGGCATATCCGTTTTTTATTTTATTTACGAGTGTAATGTTGTTACTTTTATTTACGCAAAGCGTATTTGCAGAAGGTGTGTTTGCCGATAAGAAAAAATCACAACACCAACTCAGCGGTGCTGATTTAAATCGCATAAAGGCCGAATACCAAATTCGCTTTGGGAAAACGAAAAAAGCAGCATCGTCTTATAAATCTAAAAACCCCTGGGATAAGAAAAAGAAACCGGCTCAGACACCAACCAATAAAGCCAGTTGGGGTGAGTGTCGTGATTACGCAATCCATAAACGCAATCGTTGTTACCGTGAAGGTCGTGATGCTTATCGTTGTGAGCAGATGTATGAAACTCGCACCGGGCTTTGCGATAGTGGAGCAAATTAATCTTCGCTGTTTTTATATTTATTTTTTAAGGTAAAAATAAAGCGCTCTATTAATGTCTTTAAAGTAAATAAGTAAACTGCGAAGCCGATAAACCCACGCCGCCTAATAAAAGCAAACTGGCTTTAACCAGCGGTTGCTCAAGCAGGGGTTGGAACGCGCCCGCTTTAATAAGGTTAACGTTTTCTAATAACTCATCGAGCTGCGTTAAGGTGGGCTTGTCTTTTACTGAATGGCTGCCGCCAACAATAAGTTTATCT
>JALTJN010000300.1 GCA_027076405.1 Chromatiales bacterium | reverse complement strand
AAGATGCGATACCCCATAAAATAAAATGAGATATTTTCTTATATAAGGTCTGAACGTTGGGCTTGTTCAACAACCGGATAAGATCGTGGATCGCTTCGCTCTCACGATCTATCCTTATTCGTTAGGCATTTCTGTTTTATGAATGTGCAAATTCTGAAAATTTTCATCTAATTCTTTAAGTGCCTCATACTCTTTTTTGTTATTTTCTTTAATTCTTTCGACTTCGTTTTTATATATTTCAATATAGTGAAATTCACATTTTTTAAATGTTTTTGTTGAAATGTTAGTTAACTTTATGAAGTTGCCATTTATACAAGAGGCTATTTCTTGTTTTTTTGATTTAGCTTCTTCAAGCTCAATATCCATTAGACCAAGTTTTGATATGCATATATCAGTTGATTCGTTCGTTGCATTTACACAAGATATTTTGGTAATGCTAAGGCAGTTTAGCAGGTCTGTTGACAAGCATGTATAGGGTATATTTTCCGCATTTAATGAGGTGGATAATGCAAGTAAGAATATTATAATTTTAAAATTCATTTTTTGCCTAACGCCGAGGTAAGTGGCTGCGTGCCTTTTACGCAGTCCAAGCCTGCTGCTTTTTGCAGGCGAGCTTCACCGACTTGTTAGTAAGCGGCCTTCAGTTGTAGTAATTAAAAAACAGAATAACCCATTTCAGCTGTAATTAAAAGATAATGCAAGCTTTAAACGCAAATGCTACTGATTAAGTTCGCGCATTAAGCGCAACACAAATAAATTGATTGCGCTATTTCAAACAGAAACAATTAAAAAATAGAACAACGAAGCCATAAATTAAAATATAATTTAAACGTTCATGTTTTACCGATTAACAAAAACCCAAAAAAATGACGGAAGATAAAAAGGATTTAAACCAACCGCAACCCAGCTAGTGTTTAAAACGAAATGGATTGGCAAAACAACAATGATTTAAAATAACAGATAAAAAATAAAAGCAGTTAATGTAAACACAAAATATTTTCAAATCAGATTAACATGAAAATTAAAAGGTTAACAAAAAATAAATGTTTTGCCGCGATAACGCCGAGGTAAGTGGCTGCGTGCCTTTTACGCAGTCCAAGCCT
>JALTJN010000299.1 GCA_027076405.1 Chromatiales bacterium | reverse complement strand
ACATTCATATATCTCATGCCCTGAAAAACCCAATTGGATGCAATAACAGCCAGCTTTGTTTTTAATATTCTCCCTATTATTGAGCCTTCAAATTTTCCCTGTGGTTTTGCTTTAGCCATCAGTTTTTAACCTTGTAATTTTCATTGCTGAATTCAATAACTCATTTAGTGTGCCTGAATTTTCAATAGTATTTATATCGCCATCATCTTTTATGCTTTCAAAAAAATGATAACGTGATTCGAAATTCCTATCGACTACACCTTCCGGCCTCACATTCAACACATCGGATAAATCACGCCTAACTAAAATTGACACTGTATCGTGTGGCAGTAATTTTCTATACTGTTTTCCGATCCATGAATGAATCAAGTTATCTTTTCTTGTGTCTACTGCAACGTCAATTAAAATATCAAATACATAACGATCGAGAATAATAACTTTGTTTTTTTCTCGCATCGCGGGTAATATTTTTGTGTACTTCACTCTCAATGCATCAAGATATTGAAAAAATATAAATGCGTAAGAAACAATAGAAGACTTGTAAAAATCGTGGTAACCAACACGAATACCGTCACAGGTTTCGTATTTTGTAAATCCGAATAAACGACAAAAACCTAACAACGGTTTCGATAAAACATGATTAAACCGTAACCATAAAATATCGACACTGTAACCTTGTTTACGCAACTTCTCGGCTAAATGTTCTGACACTGTCGATTTTCCAGAGCCATCTATTCCCATTACATAAATGAGTTTTGGTATGTTGTTTTCTAAGTCGCTCATATTTTTTACTTATTACTATTGCTTATTTCATCCATCAACTTTCCAACATCATTCCAGCGTGGATAACTGTGCATATATTTTTTTGCGGCTTGCGTATATTCTTTAAGTCTGTTTTTATCTTTTGATAATTGATATAACTCATCAGAAAAAACAATCGTGTTAAGCGGATCAACAATAATTCCTCGACCCTGTGCTAACTCAGGCAAGCCATCCACCGGCGAAACGATAACCGGCTTTCCCCTTGCCAATGATTCTAACACGGCGATCGGAATATCCGATGGTACAAGCACAAAAGGCAACACCACTATGTCAGATAACTC
>JALTJN010000298.1:262-1104 GCA_027076405.1 Chromatiales bacterium | reverse complement strand
CCCTGCGCAATAATTTTGCCGCCATGCTTGCCGCCTTCTGGCCCCATGTCGATTACCCAATCGGCTTCGGCAATCACATCTAAATTATGCTCAATTACAATTACTGAATTTCCTGCATCAACTAATCGATGCAACACACGTAATAATTTTTCAACATCGGCCATGTGCAACCCCACTGTGGGTTCATCTAAAACATAAAGACTGTGCACCTGCGTTTTTGCCGATGGATTCGTATTGGCTTTTGCCAATTCCGCCACCAGTTTTATTCGCTGCGCTTCACCGCCACTCAAAGTGGGGCTTTGTTGGCCAAGCGTTAAATAACCTAAACCCACATCTTGCAATAACTGTAATGCGTGATGCAGTTTTGGAATCGCCGAAAAATATTCGGTTGCGGTTTTTACATTCATGCCCAACACGTCACCAATGTGTTTGTCTTTATAACGCACCGATAAAGTTTCATCATTAAATCGCCAGCCGTGGCAAACTTCGCACTCCACTCGCACATCCGGCAAAAAATTCATTTCGACTTTTCGCATGCCATGTCCGCCGCAGGCATCGCATCGACCATCGCCCGCATTAAACGAAAAACGCCCGGGTTTAAAACCTTTTAATCGTGCATCAACTGTGTCTGCAAAGAGTTTTCGAATCGTATTCCAAATACCAATATAGGTTGCGGGGCAAGAGCGCGGCGTTTTTCCAATTGGCGTTTGATCGACTTCTAAAATACGTTGAATAGATTGCCAGCCTTTTATTTCTTTACAACCCTGCCAATGTATTTTTTTACTGCGTCCCGCTTTGCTGCGTTGATTATTAATTAATGTTTTTAAATTACGTTGCAGCAC
>JALTJN010000298.1:0-252 GCA_027076405.1 Chromatiales bacterium | reverse complement strand
CTTTTTCCGCTGCCACTTACGCCGGATACTGCAACTAATTTTCTGAGTGGTATCGTTACATCAATATTTAATAAATTATTTTGTCGTGCATTTATTATTTCTATTTGCGTCGCATCCCAATGGCTTCGTTTATTTTCATCACGCAAATCATTCATTGGATGACGCAAAGGTTTGGAAATAAATTGCCCCGTTAACGATTGTTTATTTTTAATCATTTGCTTGAGCGTGCCATGCGCAACAACTTCGCCGCCT
>JALTJN010000297.1 GCA_027076405.1 Chromatiales bacterium | reverse complement strand
TTCTATATACAGATCAACTATGTCACCACATAATCTCAGTGGTCTGGATATGGTTCAATACCTTTTGGTTTAGGATACACAAGCTAGCATGCGTGAATCATAAATCAAAGACCTGACCCCATTGTTTTGCCATTGTTTCTTTTGGAGACTGGACAAATCTAAAAGCTGCAATTGCATTATTACTACTCATGCAATACAGAATTAAAAGATAAAACATAAAATATCTGACCTAAAATTCTACAATTTAGTTTGTGCATAGAAAAAATTCACGCCACTCTACCAGGCTTTCATGCACGCATATTTTCTAGGAAATTCAGATAATAAAACTGCGGCAGTTGATGAATTCTTATTATCATTATTGAATTCTAATCGATTATCTATCAGTTCTCTTGCTAATTCAAGCAATGCCTTCCTGAATAGAGCCTTCTCATCTTTAGATTGGAAATATAAATCCCAGCAGAAGTAACGTTTACCTTTTTCGGACACAAATGCATATTCCATAATACCAGAAATATATGCCTCTGCTTTTAAGTATTCTAATGTATTTTCATTCCCCTCAGATAACGACTTGACAGTATCAAAAAATGATGATGTATGTATAGTATATTTATTGAGAGCTTTATGAATGATATTTTTTGTAGAATTTGTACATGGAAACATGCTATGTAACCGTGAACTTATTTCAACTGCCGCCAAAACGTTTGGCGATTGCGAGTTCTTTATAATATCTGTTGCCAAATTAAGGGAATCCATTTTTCTCAATTTGTATACTCGATGACCGGTATCAGAAACCGACTTATAGTAACCAGTGAAACAATAATCTCCAGACTGAATATCAGAGCCTATATAGTTTATATTCATATGAAATGCCGAATCTACTAATCCAGTTAAGTATGTATTTGCTATCTCAATCTCATCCGCATTTTTATTATCGAAAATATCCCTAATATCAGCAACAGTCGTTGATATTGGGTTAAGTAGTCGCCCCTGAAAAAGCCACCGAAATATCAAAAACCTAAATCCAAAGTTGGCAATAGCGCAGCACGAATACCGATCACGCGCATTTCATTAATGACTTCATTTTTTGATGCTTTTTTGGCGTAAA
>JALTJN010000296.1 GCA_027076405.1 Chromatiales bacterium | reverse complement strand
AAAAACAAAAGCCGTTAAAGTAAACACAAAACGTTTTCAAATCAGATTATCACGAAAATTAAAAGGTTAGAAAAAAATAAATGTTTTGCCGCGATAACGATCTTATTCAGCGTGTGCCGCTTTTTGGCATCCGCTGGAATTTATTGTTAGGCATTTTTTGGAGTAGCAATTGAAAATATTAAATTTATATGCAGGATTAGGTGGCAATAGAAAAAACTGGAAAGGTGTTGATGTAACCGCTGTGGAATACACTAAAAAAATAGCGGACGTGTATAAGAAATTAAATCCTGGGGATGAGGTAATAGTTGCAGATGCACATGAATATTTATTAAACAATTACCAAGATTTTGATTTTATCTGGTCATCACCTCCATGCCAAAGCCATACCAGAATGATTAGATCAGGGAAAAACAGAAGTCCACGCTACCCTGACTTGAGGCTTTATGAAGAAATATTATTATTAACTCACAACTTTAATGGATTATGGGTTGTTGAAAATATAAGGCCATATTACGCACCACTAATAAAAGCCAAAAAAGTAGGCAGGCATCTATTTTGGAGTAATTTTGATTTTGATTGCGACGAAGTAAAGCAACCACATAATTTTATAAATAAAACAAACGTAAAAGGCAGTGAAGATTTGAAAAAGTGGCTAGGTATTGAATATGAAGGGAATATTTACTATGAAGGCAATCATTGCCCAGCACAAGTTTTAAGAAACTGCGTACATCCTAGTATTGGTGAGCAGATATTTAACCAGGCTTTTGAAGCCTAACGCCCATATTCAGCGCGTGCCGCTTTTTGGCATCCGCTGGAATTTATTGTTGAACAAAGCCGCAAAGCGGCAGAAAAAAAATAAAAACATCCGTGTTGTATAATTTCCTCACCCACTTCTGGGCCACATTGAAAGGAAATTGTAACATGAATAAAAAAGATAAAAACAAATTTGACCAGCACTATAAACAGCTTCTTAAATGTCTTAAATTACAGGGTAAAGCCGATAACACCATAGATTCATATTCGCGTGCGCTACGCCGCGTAGTGGATTATTTTAATTGTTTACCCGAGCAGTTAACCCCCGATGATTTAAAAGATTATTTTGCCG
>JALTJN010000295.1 GCA_027076405.1 Chromatiales bacterium | reverse complement strand
AGCATGTTAAATTTTACGCCTACAAATTCGCGCCTGCACATTCAACTGCTTTGTAACCACTTGGCATATCTAAACTTGATAAACTCAACCACACATTTATTTTAAAGGTATAAACAAACATGTCGCACATTTATGTACTCTCACCGGATAACAACAAGGCATCGGGTGGAATAAAAATTTTATATCGGCATGTTGATGTGCTTAACCAAAATGGATATGAAGCGTCAATTATTCATCAAAGCAAGGGCTTTCGATGCACGTGGTTTAAAAATACAACACGCACTATTGACCTCGCCAGTGTACAAATAAAAGACGATGATTTTTTGGTGATACCGGAAATATACGGTCCTAATATTAAAAATATTGTTGCATTACCGCAAATTTCACAAAAAACTAAAATGGTTATTTTTAACCAAAACTGCCGTTATACTTTTTTGGGGCATGATACGAATACCGTATTATCAAAACACCTGCACATGCCTTATAGCGACATTGAAAAATTTGTTGCCACTATGGTTGTTTCAGATGACAGCACGGATTATATTCATGCTATTTTTCCACAGCAAAAAATATTTCGTATTCACAACGCTATTAACACAGACACTTTTTCATACCACGAAGCCACAACACCTCAAATTTGTTTTATGCCCCGAAAACATGCGGAGGATGCAATTCAGGTTTTGGGCATTTTAAATATTCGCGGTGCGTTAGATGGTGTAAGGGTTGTTGCCATTGATGGCATGAATGAAAAGCAGGTGGCTGAAACCATGAAACAATCTATGTTTTTTCTCAGCTTTGGCTACCCCGAGGGTTGCCCGCTTCCGCCGTGTGAGGCAATGGCCTGCGGGTGCTTAGTAATCGGTTACGATGGTTTTGGTGGAAGAGAATATTTCAAACCGGAATTTTCTTACCCTATTTCAGTTGGTGATATCAGCGGTTTCGCCAGTTGCGTAGAAGAGCAGATTGCACTGGCTAAATCGGATATCGCCAGCATTAATAATAAAACCAAAATAGCGTCTGATTATGTTCGAGAGGTTTATTCTGACAAACAGGAACAGGCCGATATTTTGGCTTGCTGGGAACATTTACTGCCTGAATAGTGAGTGGCT
>JALTJN010000294.1 GCA_027076405.1 Chromatiales bacterium | reverse complement strand
ATACCCATAAATGAGTTTGCTAAAAATAATGCGATTGATGTTGATGAATTAGAAAAAATTATAAAAAAAGCAAAACAAAAACTATATCAACAACGCAAGAAAAGATTGCCGCCAATCAGGGATGAAAAAATATTAGTGGCCTGGAATGGATTAATGATATCGGCTTATGCCAAAGCGGGTTTGGTTTTGAATAATAAAGATTACATAAAACAGGCAGAGAAAGCGGCACAATTTATCTTTAATAATATGTATAAAAATGGACGTTTACTAAGAAGTTATAAAGACAATAAAGCAAGGCATGAAGCATATTTACCTGATTATGCTTTTTTAATTGCAGGGCTGCTTGATATCTATGAAGCCACTGGTAACGTTGACTGGAAAAATAAAGCAATTGAATTGGATCATGTTTTAGAAGCCGACTTTGAAGACAAAAAATACGGTGGCTATTTTATGACGGCGGACAAGCACGAAAAACTAATTGCCAGACAAAAGCCCAGCTCTGATAATGCGGAGCCGTCGGGAAATTCGGTGCAGGCTTTAAACTTATTGCGTCTCGCAAAACTTACATCTAATGAAGCATATTTAGTGAGAGAAGCTAAATTACTTAAATATTTTTCTATTAAATTAAATGCTAATCCTACAGCGCTATCTAAAATGCTTTTAGCGGTTGATATTTACTACAATGAGAAAAAATGAAAAGAGTGTAGGTGCAAATTTATTCGCACAAAAACCAATTGCTACTTGAGATTAAGGGTGCGCTTGTTTCAGGGGGGCATTTTATTGAGATAGTAACTCTGTAAACCAATAAAATAGTTGAAAAGCAAAAGACAACGCTAAAAACGCAAATAACCACTAAGTACGCAATATAAAGCATAGCGGCTATTTGCGGGTTTTAGCGTGCATTCGCGTTGTCTTTTGCTTTTCAAATATCCGTATTCTTTATTTCTTCCTCAGTAGTAAATAAGCCCGCGATAATTAATGCTAACTTGAAATCATTTTTTATTGGGCAGATATTGAAGAACAACGCTGCAAAACTTTCAATGCATCGTCATTGGGCATGGGTCTGCCAAATAGAAACCCCTGCATGTTTTTGCAGCGCCAACGTTTCAA
>JALTJN010000293.1 GCA_027076405.1 Chromatiales bacterium | reverse complement strand
GTGTTTCTATATCAACCGCAACCGCTTCGCCTAAAGTAACACCTGCGGTGGCACTACCGGCCAGACTTATTTTTATGTCTGGATATTTTTCTTTTAATGCCTGACGAAGTTCACGGGCAGACAATACAGTTTCATCTGTGGCTTTACTGTTGTCTTTGGGTAAATTTAAACGCACCTGTATACCGGTAACGGTGCCTTTTTTATCACTTAAATAATTGATTAAAGTCGGTTCATGCAACACGACGTTTTTAATGTATAAAATTTTATTTTTATTTAGAGCAGATAAATCATCAAGTAAATAATCTGTGCTTAAGTCATCGCCATCCACCGCGGTATGCTGATAGTTGGTAATGGAGTTAACCCGCAGCACATTGGGTAAGTCCCAGGCTTTTTCTGTTAACTCATAAATGAGTGATAAGGTTTCTTTGCTGAAGATATTTTTATTATCAGGTTCGATAAAAAAGAAGAGAGAGTCCTGTTTGCCATAATCTCTTTCTAATGTTTCAAAGGCAACAAGTTGAGGATTGTCTTTACTAAAATAGACTCTGAAATCATTAGTGGAGCTGAGATTTTTTACACCGCTTGCCAATGCAATCACAATGAGGATTGAGGAAATCACAATCCATTTGTATTGTTGAATTAACCAGTTGGTATAACGTAGCAGCATATCAATTCCCTCTTATCAGGAAATGATTATGGCATGATTATCGTGTTTACTTAAAGTTGCTCTTAATACAAAGGCTGGTATATAAAGGGACTGACATAAAAAAGCCCCACTAAAAATAGTGAGGCTTTTAAGGTGCTAATGCGAGTTTATTTAAGCAACTGCATCGGTATCCATTTCTTTATGATATTGAACAACACGTTCAACTTCATTTTTAGAACCTAAAATAACAGGGACACGTTGGTGTAACGCTTTAGGTTGGATTTCCATAACGCGTTCGCGGCCTGTAGAACATGCACCGCCGGCTTGTTCAACAATGAAAGACATTGGGTTTGCTTCATATAAAAGACGAAGTTTACCTTCAGTGCCATTGGCAACCATTTTAGAATCGAGCGGGTACATGAAGATGCCACCACGTGTCAGAATACGGTGTACTTCAGCCACCATTGATGCAACCCAACGCATGTTGAAGTCTTCGCCACGTGCACCGGTTGAACCTGCTAAACATTCGTCAACATATTTTTGTACCGGCTTTTCCCAGAAACGTGAGTTTGAAGAGTTAATGGCAAATTCACGTGTATCTTCAGGAATAGTCATTTCAGGGTGAGTTAATACGAATTCACCAATATTTTGATCTAAAGTAAAACCGTTAACACCGTTACCAGTGGTAATAACCATCATGGTAGACGGGCCATAAAGTGCGTAACCGGCACAAACCTGTTCTGTTCCGGCTTGTAAAAAATCTTCTGCAGTCGGGTTTTGGCAATCGCCTTTACAGCGAACGATTGAGAAAATAGTACCAACAGAAACGTTAACGTCCATGTTAGAAGAACCATCTAATGGATCAAACGTTAATAAGTATTTACCGCGTGGGTATTGCTTGGGAATGTGGTAAATGTCATCCATTTCTTCAGATGCCATTGCAGCAAGGTGGCCTGCCCATTCGTTAGTTTCGAGGAAAACATCGTTAGTGATGATGTCCATTTTCTTTTGTTCTTCGCCCTGAACGTTTTCTGAACCTGCTGAACCTAAAACACCAACGAGTTCACCCTGGTTGACGAGGTTTGAGATAACTTTGCAAGAAGTGAAGATGTCGTTTAACAGAGAGGTGAAGTCACCTGTTGCTGAATCAATATGGCGTTGTTCTTCGATAATAAATTGGGTTATGGACGTTTTGCGGTTATGCATTGCGTTCGACTCCGGATAATTTTGATTTGAATAAAAAATACGCCCAATAAAGGGCGTATCAATAAAATAGTTTAAATTTTAATCAGTATATCAGAGTATTATAATATAGTAAATTTGAGAGACAGTTATTTACGCAACAGAAAAGTTGCGAAAAACCGTATAAGTGAGTTATTTGGGGTTAATTTCGGAGAAATTGCGCCTAACAGTCAGCATCCGGATAAGTAGGAACCGTGCTGAGTTCTTTCATTTTGGTCTCAATCCAGCACTCTGCTTCCTTCATGACATCTTCTGTTTTACGACCTTTGGTTTCGATAGCCGGGCCGATGCTCATGACGATAGTCCCTGTTTGGCGGGAAAAGAAACCTTTTGGCCAAAATTCACCCGCTGTATGGGCGACGGGGATGACTTTATGTTCACTTTTAGTCGCTAAAATTGCGCCGCCTTTTTTATAAGGCAAACGGGTACCGGGTTTAGAACGTGTTCCTTCCGGGAATATCACAATCCAAATGCCTTGTTTAAGTCGATCAATACCTTGTTCAACAATTTGGGCGATAGCTTTACGACCGGCTTTTCGGTCAATACCTATCGGGTCGAGTGCCCGGAGTCCCCAGCCAAAGAAGGGTAACCATAAAAGCTCTTTTTTCACCACAAAAGTAAGAGGTGGAAAGATTCGTTGTACCATCATTGTTTCGAGAGCGGACTGATGCTTACTAAAAATAATACAAGCTTCATTTTCAGGAATATTTTCTTTACCTTCGACACGATAATCAATACGGCATAAATGCTTAAGGACCCAGAGATTAAGAATAGAGTAAAAGTTAATATATCGATAACGTAAAGAAAACGAGAAAGGTAAAAACACCGTGCCGATGATTGAAATATACACTGATGAAATAAACATCGTACTCACAAAGGCAAGAGAATAAAAATATTGTAAATAAGTTTTAGTTTTAAACATAATTAATTTAATAGTTGGTTAACAAAATCAGCGAGATCATTATAGACAGAAATTCCATCCAGCCCCTCACCTTTTTTAATGGTTCGCTCACCTTTTCCGCTACGCACCAGAAAGGGTTTTGCATTAACAGATTGTGCGGCCTGTAAATCACGTAAAGAATCACCGACGACTAAAATATCAGAACAGTCGGATAAATTTTCTTTTTTTGCAATGGCTAAGTACATGCCCGCTTTTGGTTTACGGCAGTCGCATTGGTCATCAGGTCCATGCGGGCAAAACTCGATGCCATCAATACTGACATTATATTCTTTCAACAGCTTTGCCAGTTTGTCATGCATGGCATGTAATGTTTTAACGTCATAATAACCGCGTGCAACACCCGACTGATTGGTTGCGATATAAACTTTGTAACCTGCTTTTTTTAGTTTTGCAATGGCTTCAATACTGCCGGGTAAAGGAATAAATTCATCAACCGATTTAATAAAGTTATCGGAATCCTGATTAATAACGCCGTCGCGATCTAGAATAATTATTTTCATGAATTAAAGGTTTTTGTTTGCTTCAAAAATTAATAAAAAGGTGCTTGGTGTAACTTTGATTCGCTTTTTAATTTTTAAATTCAGAAACACGAATACGCCCATTAACCATTTTAGATTTACGTTGCATAATTTTATCCATTTTATCCCAAAAGGCTTTGTTTAAATCAAAGTCTGCTGCAATTGCGGTGCCGAGTAAAAGGATGAATAAATCAGCTGTTTCTTCAGCAAAGTCTTCTTTACTCTTTCCTTTAGTCACACAAGAAGACATCTCACCGAGTTCTTCAGTCATTAATGCAATCCGGTAGGTAAGATCTTCACCACCGGTATTTTTAAAATCATGCTTGTCGTGAAAGGCTTGCACCTTTGCTAGCATATCTTTATACGAATCCTGATTCATAATTTAACCATTTTATATTGGCCACTAAGGACACGAAGAGTATGAAAATATTTAACTGCCGGGTTTACGGGGTAAAATTTATATCTTTCCCTGTGCACACTGTGTTTCCCGTGGTTTATTTTAGATCTTCTTCGTGTCCTTGGTGGCTAAAGCAGTAATCATTTTTGAAGTTTGGATATATCTGCAATTTGTAAAAACAAATTATGTAATTTATTCAATAACGCAATGCGGTTATTTTTTAACGCTTCGTCATCTGCCATCACCATGACGTCATCAAAAAACTGATCAACCGGTTTTCTTAATGTTGATAACTCGGCAAGTGCATCTTGATATTTTGCGCTATCTACTAAACTTTGAACTTTGTCATCGAGTTTAGTTAAGGTCTGATAAAGATCTTTTTCGGCATTTTCCTGTAACAGTTTTTTATCAATACTGGCAGGCAAGTTGCCTTTGATTTTTTTCAGGATGTTACCAATACGTTTATTAGCTGCGGCAAGGCTCGTTGCTTCTTCGCCCTGACGGAAAGCATCAACAGCGAGTAAACGGTTATCGATATCAAGCGGCTTAGTTGGTTTGGTACTCAGTACGGCATCGAGTACATCAGGTAAAATACCTTTATCAAGGTAGTAGGCATTTAAACGATCTAACATAAAATCCAATACCGCTGTTTCGGCATCGGCTGCTTTAACACTGGCATCATGCTGTTTAGAGGCAATTTTGATAAGATGCTGTAAATCTAAATCAAGCTTATTTTCGATTAAAATACGTAATACACCCAGTGCCGCGCGGCGAAGTGCAAAAGGATCTTTATCGCCGGTAGGTGTTTGTCCAATGGCAAAAATGCCCACCAGAGTATCTAAACGATCCGCAATGGCTAATGATTGGCTGGTAATGCTTTGCGGTAAAGTGTCACCTGCAAATTTGGGTTTGTAATACTCCTCAAGCGCCTCGGCGACTTCTTTATGTTCACCATCATGTTCGGCATAGTAACGCCCCATAATACCTTGCAAACTTCCGAATTCACCGACCATTTCGGTCATCAGATCGCATTTGCAAAGTTCAGCAGCACGAAGAGCAAGTTGAGTATCACCTGCAAGCTGATCGGCAATTGCACTGGCAATTTTTTCAACACGTTTGGTTTTATCGAGCAGGGTGCCGAGTTTTTTCTGGAAGACAACGGTGGCTAATCGTTTGGTTTGATCAATCAGTTTAGATTTACGATCTTGCGACCAGAAAAATTCTGCATCAGCAAATCTAGGTCGAATAACGCGTTCATTCCCTTCCTGAATTTTTGTTACGTCTTTGCTTTCAATATTACTCACAGTAATAAAGTGCGGTAGTAAGGTGCCTTTATCGTTAACAACATAAAAATATTTTTGGTTTGTTTTCATGGTGAGGATTAAAGCTTCCTGAGGAATATTCAAAAAGCGTTTTTCAAATCCACCCATAATTGCAACAGGCCATTCAACCATGGAAGAGACTTCTTCAAGCAGGTCTTCATCGATCATTGCCTTACCTTTTACGCTTAAGGCAATTTCATTTACCTGAGCGCGCACGGCTTCTTTACGACGATCAAAGTCTGCTATCACTTTGCCGTGTGTTTCCAGCAGCATTTCATATTCAGCCGGTGAAGGAATGGTGATGGTATCAGGATGATGGAAGCGATGACCACGGGTTTCACGGCCACTTTTTACACTAAGAATTTCTGCATCAATGACATCATTACCAAAAAGTAAAATCAGCCAGTGCACCGGACGCACAAATTGTGAATCAAGATCAGCCCAACGCATTCGTTTTGCAATCGGTAATTTATCCAGCGAATTTTGTACAATATCAGCAATCAGCTCTTTAGTGGCAGAGCCTTTTTGTTTACTTTTAAAGTTTAACCAGGCGCCTTTATCGGTTTCAAGTTTATCCAGCTCTTCAACTTTTACACCACAAGAACGGGCAAAACCTTCAGCGGCTTTACTTGGGCAGCCGTCTTCATCAAATGCAGCAGCAATCGCAGGGCCGCGACGTTCGATATTTTTATCTTTTTGCTTAACATCCAGGTCGCTAACTAATAAAGCCAGTCTTCTTGGTGCGGCAAACTTTTTAATGTTAGAAAAAGACAAGTCAGCTTTTTCAAAACCTTCTTTTACGCCATTGTAAAAAGCGTTAGAGAGTTTATTTAATGTGGTTGGTGGTAACTCTTCAGTACCAATTTCAATTAAGAGATCTTTTGTTTTATTGCTCATGATTGATCTCCCTTTTTATTTTGTAGCATGGGAAACCCAAGTGCTTCACGTTTTTCATAATAAGCTTCTGCAACCGCGCGCGACAAAGCTCGTACACGTAAAATATATCGTTGGCGTTCAGTCACCGAAATAGCATGACGCGCATCGAGTAAGTTAAAAGTATGTGAGGCTTGCAACATTTGCTCATACGCTGGCAAAGGTAAGCCGGCTTCATTGAGTTTTTTACTTTCGCTTTCGCATAAATCAAACTGCTTAAACAGTTCATCAACATTGGCGTGTTCAAAATTATAAGTTGATTGTTCAACTTCATTTTGATGGAAAACATCACCGTAAGTTACTTTGCCCTGCGGTCCGTCTGTCCAGACTAAATCGTAAATACTGTTCACGCCTTGCAAGTACATGGCAATACGTTCAAGACCGTAGGTGATTTCACCGGTCACTGGTTTGCATTCGAGTCCACCGACCTGCTGGAAATAGGTGAATTGAGTGACTTCCATGCCATTGAGCCATACTTCCCAGCCCAGTCCCCAGGCACCGAGAGTGGGGGATTCCCAGTTATCCTCAACAAAACGAATATCGTGAACAAGCGGGTCAATACCGAGCATTTTCAGAGATTCAAGGTACAACTCCTGAATATCCAAAGGCGAGGGCTTAATGGCCACCTGAAACTGGTAATAATGTTGCAAACGGTTCGGATTTTCGCCATAACGCCCATCCGTCGGGCGGCGACAAGGCTGAACATAAGCCGTAGCCCACGGTTCCGGGCCAATCGCCCGTAAAAATGTCGCAGGATGAAAAGTACCCGCCCCCACTTCCATATCGTAGGGTTGCAGAATAACGCAGCCTTTTGCAGCCCAATATTGCTGTAAAGCCAGAATAAGCCCCTGAAAAGTCGCGCCAGGATTCGATTTTGTCTCAGAATTTGTCAAAAGAGTGCCCTAAAAATTCTCAATAAAATAAGCGGGCTATTATAAAGGGTAGCCACGAAGAACACCAAGTACAGCGGGAAAAGAATAAAGGCTAATGGTTTTCAATTTTGGTTTTCTACCCATCCTTCATGGTAAAATAGTTGTTTGTATTTCTCCGATTTTCAAAGGTTTTTATGAGCAAACAACGCAAAGCAGTGTCCCTGATTTCGGGTGGACTCGATTCTTTATTGGCGACGAAGGTCATTTTGGATCAGGGCATTCATGTAGAGGGGATTAATTTTTTCACCGGGTTTTGTGTTGAGGGGCATACGCATGCCATTCGCAAGCAGGACAAGGATAAAGTGAAACGCAACAATGCGTTATGGTCGGCTGAAAAATTGGGTATTAAATTACATATTGTCGATGTGATTGAAGAATATAAGGATGTTTTGTTAAACCCGAAACATGGTTATGGCCAGAATATGAATCCATGTCTGGACTGCAAAGGTTTTATGGTTAAGAAAGCCGTTGAGTGGATTAAGGAAAATGATTTCGATTTTATTATTACCGGTGAAGTGATTGGTCAACGGCCAATGTCGCAACGTTTGGAGACCATGCCGATTATTCAACGTGAATCCGGCGCGGGGGATTTATTATTGCGCCCTCTTTGTGCGAAAAATTTACCCGAGACTTTACCTGAACGCGAAGGCTGGGTAGACAGAGAAAAATTACTCGACTTTAGTGGTCGTACCCGTAAACCACAAATGGCGCTTGCTGAAAAATATAATTTTGAAGGTTACGCAACACCGGCAGGTGGCTGTTGTTTTTTAACCGATAAAAATTATTCTGATAAGTTAGTGGATATGTGGGAGCATCGTTCAAGTCGTGACTATGAGTTAGATGATTTGATGATGTTAAAAGTCGGTAGACACATTCGTCCGAATGAAAACTTTAAAATGATTATAGGTCGTGAACAGGGCGAGAATAAATTTATGGAAGGCTATCGGAATATGTATCCTTATATTCATAGCACCAGTCATAACGGCCCGTTAACTTTATTAGACGGTACCATTTCAGATGAGGATGCTGAACTTGCTGCTCGCATAGCAGCACGATTTGGGCAAGGCCGTGATGCGGAAGAAGTTGAAATGGCAGTGAAGTATCCAGATGGAAAGGAAACGATATTAAAAATAAAGCCAATGGCGAAAGATGAAGTTTTAGAAAGTTGGTATGTTTAAAAGTTGAACCTTAAAAATCTTGAACCACAGAGGACACGAAGGTTCACAGAGAAGAACAAGTAGTTTGTGTAGCTATATTTAGTAAGTAGTGTGCATGCTTTATAGAAAGATATATTTATTAAGTAGGAAATTTAAAACCTCTGTGTACCTTCGTGTCCTCTGCGGTTAAAAATAGTTTGATCTTGTAAGGTTTAAAAAATGAAACATACATTAGATGCAAAAAGAATGCTCTGTCCAATGCCGGTTATTCGTACGCAGAATAAAATAAAAACATTAAACATCGGTGATGTGCTTGAAGTCGTGTGTACCGATCCCGGTGCGTTAAATGATGTGCCTGCATGGTGCCGTATTAATGGGCATAAAGTTTTAGAAACTAAAACGACAGATGATGAAGTGTTTATTATTATTGAAGTAACCGGAGAGAAAGCATAGTGGCTCACGAACATTTACATCATGATTCAGCACATACTGTCGATGATGAAGGTAATACATTGCCACCGGAAAGCAAGCGTTATAAAGACACCGTTCGAGTGACATTAATTGGCTCGGTGATTGATTTATTATTAGGTGTGGCAAAAATCATTGTTGGTTTTACATCGCAATCACAGGCATTGATAGCCGATGGTGTGCATTCGTTATCTGATCTGGTTACTGATGTTGTGGTTTTATATGCTGCCAAACATTCACATCAGGAAGCGGATGAAGATCATCCTTATGGTCACGGTCGTATTGAAACGGTTGCGACTGTGGGGTTAGGCATTGCATTAATGGCTGTTGCCGTCGGTATAATGATTGACGCAACGCACCGTTTATTTAATCCAACGACATTATTGTCTCCCGGTGTGCTGGCACTGGTGATTGCAACAATCTCGGTATTTTCAAAAGAAGCTATTTACCAATATACGATGGTATATGCGCGACGCTATCGTTCAAACATGTTGAAGGCAAATGCATGGCATAGTCGTACCGATGCGATTTCATCCATTATCGTGGTGATAGGCATTATTGGTAGCATGGCGGGGTTAGGTTATCTTGATGCGATTGCTGCCATTGGCGTGGGTGTGATGATTGCAAAAATAGGCTGGGATCTGGCCTGGAATAGTATTAAAGAGCTAATTGATACGGGGCTGGAAGTAGAGCGGGTTAATACCATTCAAAAGGCCATTCTTGATGTGGACGGTGTGACCACACTGCATATTTTAAGAACGCGGCAAGTAGGTGCAGATGCTCTGGTTGATGTGCATATTCAGGTGGAGCCTCATATTAGTGTCTCTGAAGGTCATTACATTAGTGAGACAGTGCGCAGCAAGCTAATTCATGAGATTGAAGAAGTGGTTGATGTAATGGTGCATATCGATCCCGAAGATGATGAGGATATACCGCATATCGCTAAATTGCCCCTAAGACGTGAAATACTGAAAAAGCTGGATTTGGCATGGGCTAATGCTGGTGTGGAAGAAGCGAAAAAGATTGAAAATATTACACTGCATTATTTACAGGGAAAAATACAAATAGAACTTTTGTTACCGCTCTCAATTCTGCATAATATGCGCCCGGATGCAGAAAAAGAAGTTAAACAGCGCTTTGTCACCGCGCTGGAAAATGTCGATGAAATTGAAAAAGTGTCGATATGTTATCATTGAGCATCATGATAGACGCACACATTTGGTGCGATTTAATAACTTTTTGCACCAAAAATAGTACTATTTAAGGTTTTTAGTAAAAAAGAAACATAACCTAAGAAAATTAGTGATTAAAATCAATATCTTAGCTTATAAATAACGAGTGGCACGGTTAGTGCTCTTAAAAGATTCATAAAAATTACAGTTTTAACAAAATTATTATCAAACTATTAGGAAATTGGAGATAGACCATGTCTGACAATGTTTTAAAGATGATTAAAGACAACGGCGTAAAGTTCGTTGATTATCGTTTCACAGATTCTCACGGTAAAGAACAGCACGTTTCTTGCCCTGCTCACACTGTAGATGCTGATGTATTTACAGAAGGCAAAATGTTCGACGGTTCTTCAATCGCCGGCTGGAAAGGGATTAACGAGTCAGACATGATCATGATGCCTGATGCAGATACGGCTGTTATGGATCCGTTTGCAGATGAGCCTACTTTAATTTTAACGTGTGACATCATTGAACCTGCAACAGGCCAGGGTTACGAGCGTGACCCGCGTTCAGTTGCTAAGCGTGCAGAAGCTTACTTAAAGTCTACCGGTATTGCTGATACTGCTTATTTTGGCCCAGAACCTGAATTTTTCGTTTTCGACGATGTTCGTTGGAAAACAAGCATGAGTGGCATGTCTTATGAAGTTGATTCTGATGAAGCAGAATGGAACTCTGAAAAAGTCTATGAAGATGGCAACATCGGTCACCGTCCAGGTTTAAAAGGTGGTTACTTCCCGGTACCTCCAGTTGATTCTTTAAACGATTTACGTGCGGCAATGTGTTTAGCAATGGAAGAAATGGGCGTGACTGTTGAAGTTCATCACCATGAAGTTGCAACAGCAGGACAATGTGAAATTGGTACAGAGTTCAACACGTTAGTTAAGCGTGGTGACTGGAACCAAATCTTAAAATACTGTGTTCATAACGTAGCACACATCTATGGTAAAACAGCGACATTCATGCCTAAGCCATTAGTGGGTGATAACGGTAACGGTATGCACGTTCACATGTCTTTAGCGAAAGACGGTCAAAACTTATTCTCAGGTGATGAGTACGGTGGCTTATCTGAAACTGCACTTTACTACATTGGCGGCATCATCAAACATGCCCGTGCATTAAATGCTTTCACTAACTCGTCAACAAACTCTTACAAGCGTTTGGTTCCTGGTTTCGAAGCACCTGTTATGCTGGCATATTCTGCACGTAACCGTTCTGCTTCAATTCGTATTCCTTTCGTTTCAAGCCCGAAAGCGCGTCGTATCGAAGTACGTTTCCCTGATCCAACCGCTAACTCTTACCTGGCATTCTCTGCCATGTTAATGGCTGGTCTTGACGGTATCCAGAACAAGATTCACCCGGGTGAAGCAATGGATAAAGATTTATATGACTTACCAGCAGAAGAAGCAGCAGCAATTCCGCAAGTTTGTCATTCATTTGATCAAGCATTAGAAGCATTAGCAGCAGATCGTGAGTTCTTAACTCAAGGTGATGTTTTCACTAATGACATGATCGATGCATTCATCGAGCTTAAAGAAGAAGAAATTCAGCGTTTACGTATGTCTACGCATCCGGTTGAATTTGATATGTACTACAGCTGTTAATCACTGCTTAGTAATATAAAAAATAGCCCCCATCGGTTTAGGCCGGTGGGGGCTTTTTTTTGGGGAAATTTTAATAATAAAGCTGTTCGCACCAAAATGGTGCAATGGCCTGCGTTTTGTAATATCCTGCATAGTGAGATCGTAAATATCATATATTTAAGACTTTTCTTAATGATTTAACTTATTGATTCTTATCGAATTAATCTAAAGCTATGACAAAGCAAAATAAGATCTGAATATGCTGGCTTGGCTTGGTTTTTGCTCTGATATATCGAACATTGAAAGGATTAGCATGACAAAACAGCTTGAACTACAAAAGCGTGTGCTTGAGGGCATGAGTACGGTCGTTTTGTTGTTTGATGCAGAATTAAATCTGGATTACATCAATCCTGCGGGTGAGACATTATTTGAGCAAAGTAGCCGGCATATGCTGGCTTTGCCATTTGTCGAGCTTATTCAACATCGTGACGAGATATCGGCAAGTAAATGGATTGATGAAATAAAATCGGGTCAGTCTTTTACGCGACATGAAGTGCCGCTGATTTTGTTAAATCACAATGAAGTTATTGTTAATTTAACCGTGTCGCCGTTAACCGATAGTGAAGATAAAACAGAATATTTATTAGAAATAATTTTAGTTGAACGTTGGTTACGCATATCACGAGATGAACATCGGGTAGAACAACAAGAAGTGACGCAGGAAATATTACGTGGCCTGGCACATGAAATTAAGAATCCTTTAGGTGGTTTACGGGGTGCGGCACAACTATTGGAAAGGGAATTACCGAGTAAAGATTTAAAAGAATACACGCAAGTTATTATTAGTGAAGCGGATCGTTTACAAACATTGGTAAATCGTATTTTAGGCCCGGCGGGTTTACCAAAATTAAAAGATGTAAATATTCATGAAGTATTGGAACTTGTCAGAAGCTTGATAAAAGTAGAAGTTAAAGGTGGTATACAAATTCATCGGGATTATGATCCCAGTGTGCCGGATGTAAAAGCTGATCATGATATGTTGATTCAGGCATTACTTAATATTGCACGTAACGCTTGCGAGGCATTAGGTGAAAGCGGGAATTTAACTTTAAGAACACGTGTTGTTAGAAAATATACGATAGGTTTGCAACGTCATAAATTAGTGGCCTGTATCGAAGTGATTGATGATGGACCGGGTATACCTGCAGACATAAGAGAAAAAATCTTTTATCCCATGGTAACAAGCCGTGCAGAAGGAACCGGTTTGGGTTTATCGATATCTCAATCACTCATACAACAACATGATGGTTTAATAGAATGTCAAAGTGAACCGGGTAAAACGGTTTTCACAGTAATACTACCGATTAATTAATAAGGTGAAATGTAAGAATGAACGCTAGTGGAAACAAGGAAAGTATTTGGGTTGTTGATGATGATCGTTCAATCCGATGGGTATTGGAAAAAGCACTCGGTAAGTCCGGCATGGATGTCCGTACATTCGAAGAAGCAGATAGTGTTTTGCGTGCTCTTGAGCGTAACCAGCCTGATGCCATTATCAGTGATGTGCGTATGCCCGGCATGGATGGTTTGGCAATGCTGGATAAAGTGCATGCAAACTATCCCGATTTGCCTGTCATTATTATTACTGCTCACTCGGACCTGGATAGCGCTGTCTCTGCTTATCAGGGAGGTGCTTTTGAATACTTACCAAAGCCGTTTGATATTGATGAAGCAGTCGAGCTGACTCGTCGTGCCGTTAAACATCACAAGGAAATTTCTTCTGATAATAAAGTAGAGCCGATAGAAGAAACAGAAATTATCGGTGAAGCTGCATCAATGCAGGAAGTTTTTCGTGCGATTGGCCGTTTGTCCAGATCGAATATTACGGTGTTAATCAATGGTGAATCAGGTACCGGTAAAGAACTGGTTGCTGAGGCTTTGCATCGTCATAGTCCACGATCTGATAATGCCTTTATTGCTTTAAACATGGCAGCAATACAGCGTGACCTACTGGAGTCTGAATTATTTGGTCATGAGAAAGGTGCCTTTACCGGTGCACAAGCTATGCGCAAAGGGCGTTTTGAACAAGCCGATGGCGGTACTTTATTTTTAGATGAAATAGGTGATATGCCTGCCGAGTTACAAACGCGTTTATTACGTGTATTAGCCGATGGCGAATTTTATCGGGTAGGTGGTCACAGTCCTGTTAAGGTTGATGTTCGTATTATTGCTGCTACACATCAGAATCTCGAAGAGCGTGTTGAGCAAGGTGACTTCCGTGAAGATCTTTTTCATCGTTTAAATGTTATTCGAATTCATATTCCTGCTTTACGTGAACGGAGTGAAGATATTCCTTTGTTGGTGAGACATTTTTTACAAGCAGCAGCAACTGAACTTGATATGGAAACAAAAAGTCTTGATGCCGCGTCATTAGACTTTTTAAAGAAACTGGAATGGCGCGGTAATGTTAGGCAATTACAAAATACCTGTCGCTGGTTAACGGTAATGGCGCCGGGTCAGGAAGTACATCTGGATGATTTACCTCCCGAGTTATTAAATAAAGAAACAAAAACTCCGATGAATAGTGACTGGGTAAAAGTTTTGCAATATTGGGCAGAGCAACAACTTGCCAATGGTGAAACAGATTTATTTGATAAGGCGACCCCTGAATTTGAACGTGTGATGATCCAGACTGCATTGCGTAGTGCCGGTGGTCGTCGACAGGATGCGGCACGTTTATTGGGTTGTGGACGCAATACCTTAACTCGTAAAATCAAAGAACTTGATATGGAAGATGTTGTTTAGGGGATAGCCACCAAGGATACAAAGAAAAAATTTAAAAACCACGGGGAATACTGGGAAAGATAAAATTATTAACCCCGTGTTCCCTGTGTATCTAGTGGTTAAATCTTTATTATTTTCTTCGTGTGGCTCAGGCTAGTCTCTCAACCTCTGGTTTCACCTTCTTCTTTGTGGCAATAAAAGATTTAAAAAACCTCACGCCAGTAAATAATACGATCATCACCGCGATATAATCCAAATGATGCGGTACCAAAAGGATTGTTGTCATGAGTACCATTACCATCCCAGTCATATTGTAACCAGACAGGTGAAACCAGAGTAACACCAATATCTCCGGTAAAATTAGTGCCTGGGGCTTTTAGGTAAAGATTAAAACTGCCTGAAGTTGGCGGTTCACTAAACTGCGGTTTGGTGGCATCAGCAATACAAGCAAAATCAGTTGTGCCGACACTCTTTTTAGCATCATCCCAAATACAAGTTTGTCCATTACCTGTACCCAGAGTGACAGGATCTGTTCCCGGATCGGTTAACGTAACATCAATAGCAGAACATGTATCCGCTGTGTTTAATTCAAAGCCATTCGTATTATAGTATTCCACTTGAGCAGGTACTTTCATACTAACCAGTTCAGAGCCATACGCATTTTCAATGCGGGTTCGTCCACTTCTAATTTCAGTTGTTCCTTCGGTTAAGCCGCTTGCGGTTCCTGTATCTGCATCATTAGCGCGTAATGTAATAGTAAGAGGTGCAGTTTCCTTATTGGCAAAGGTATAAAGAACATCGGTTTTATTTGCAGTGCCATTACTAAAACTTGCTGCAGTGATAATATTTTGAGAGAAGTTAGTGGTGTCACCGGCATTTGAAATTGTCGTATTGTATGCAAATGATCCGGTATAGTTTTGTGTTGCAGCTGGTGTTGCTAACCAGTTATTTTGAGCGGTGGCAGTGACTGAAATATTTTGTCCTGAATAACTAAAGGTGCCACAACTTTGTACAACGGTGGTATCAAAATGATGCGGATAAAAACGACCGATGTAGGCGCTGGTACCGGTTGGGCCGGTTACACCCAAATAGCTTGGCGAGGTAGCGGTAAAAGTAAACGATCCTACTTCTGAAACCGATTGAGTGGTAATAGTATGTTCACCATTATCAGCCGCTGCCATATTGAAATTTGCTACGGCAATATTTCCCTGAGCAATAGCAGGTGCTGTATTGGTGTGAGTAATTGCAATGTTATTTAAGGCAAAGTTAGGTGTCACACTATTATCTGCACAGGCAGCGCGAATCTTTAAATTAAACTGGCTGCTAGAGGTATTGCCGGCCGTTTTAAATGCACTGCATGTACCATCGTTCGAAGCACATGAGGCATTAGCATCATTACTGTAAACATAAAGTTTGGCAGGTTTTGTGACATAGAGTTTATTTCCTGTCATTGATAATCCGGCATCAGATGTTACAGCACTACCGGTATAACTGGCATTGAGATCAAGTTGGCCTGCATCAGGGTAATTCAGGGTAAAGGCAGCTTCGCCGTTTGCATCGAATGTTAGATTGATGTCTGTACCGGGTGAAGAGGTTGCTAAAGTATAATTTGTTCCGCTGTAATTTAATATTGATTGTTTTGTGCCGGTATTGGGATTGGTATAAGCCGTCCATAATTTAACGGTGGCAGTTTTTCCATTAAAGAAAGGAACACATTGTTGTGTTGTTAAATCTTTTCTAACAGCGCTTATTTTAATACTTGGAGAAGTCGCGCAGGATGTTTGTGTACCAACATTAAAAATAAAACCGCTGTCATTAAAAACCACATCACAACTTGTTACCGTTCCCGCAGCATTTTTACAGACAACCGCGTTTGATGCAGTCGGGGTTGTGCTACTGGTAGACAGAGTAACTGTACCAGCAGAAGTATGTTGCAGAGAATAAAGTGCTGAACCAGTGAATGTTTTGCTATCACCACCTACCCAGCCGGTTGGGGTTAAAGTAGCGGCGACCGATGAAGTGGCAAGAGATGAGCAACTTGCGTCCTTACAGGCTTTGACCGTAATTTGTTCGGGGTTACAGGTGAGAGCGCTGCCATCATGAGTAAATTCTATATGGTGTAATGATGTGGGTAATGTACATATGGTGAGCGTGCCATTTTTACCCGCGTAGTAAGGTGTTCCCGAAGATGAAACCCAAACAGCTTTAAGATCTTGTGAACCGACTTTGGACTCGACCCAGCTTGAGCCATTGTAGTACATAACAACACCATTTTTACCGACTGCATAAATTTCACCGGTGGTAATTGAACCATAAATTCCCTCGAGATCCTCTGATGCTGTAGCAATTTGGGAACAGCTGCCTGAAGAAGCAATGTACTTAAAGACCGCCCCATTTTTACCTGCTAGATAAAGGTTGCCATTAGCATCCCCCCAGAGAGATTTTAAATCTTTGTTTGCTGCCGTCGCACAAGTACTAATTTTTGTCCATGCACCGGTTGAACGGGTAAGACGGAAAAGTTCGCCTTTTTTAGTCAGACCGTAGAGATAAGTTGTGTTACCCCATGCATCTTCAAAATCATCATTATTGTTCGTACCGGCCGCGCCGGCTAAATTTGTCCAGCTGGTGCCATTATAATGATAGATTTTTCCGCGTTTACCAAAGACATAGAAATCAGAAACAGAGTAAGCCCATACCGCCTTAAGATCTTCATTAGTTGGTTTTGTTAAAGTACTCCAGGTGCCATTGTTTTGAAGAAGTACCGTGCCGCGTTTGCCCACAACAACAGAAGAATTACTGTTGATCACAGAGACATCTTCAAGGTCTTCATTCGGATTACCAGGAACGGTCACCGGGCCGGACCAGCTTGTGCCATTATAAATATAGATTTCGCCATTTTTTCCGGCGGCGACCACATTGCTGTCACTACTGCCAGAAACTCCTTTAAATTCAACATTAGAAGCAATAGTGGTAGTGGTACAGATTGGGGTAATTGGATTTGTCGTATAAGTACACGTTGATGCGTAGCCATTTTTAGCCGCATAGTAGGCATTACCGGGATCAGATACCCAAACGGCTTTAAGATCTTCTGTTCCGACTGTTGTTTCAACCCAATTCGTGCCGGTGTAGTACATAACAACACCTTTTTTACCGACCGCATAAATTTCACCTGTGGTATTTGAGCCATAAATTCCTTCAAGATCTTCAGATGCGGTAGCGACTTGTGTGCAGGTGCCGGCACTTACATCATACTTAAAGACCGCCCCATTTTTACCTGCCAGATAAAGGTTGCCATTAGCATCCCCCCAGAGAGATTTTAAATCTTTGTTTGCTGCCGTCGCACAAGTACTAATTTTTGTCCATGCACCGGTTGAACGGGTAAGACGGAAAAGTTCGCCTTTTTTAGTCAGACCGTAGAGATAAGTTGTGTTACCCCATGCATCTTCAAAATCATCATTATTGTTCGTACCGGCCGCGCCGGCTAAATTTGTCCAGCTGGTGCCATTATAATGATAGATTTTTCCGCGTTTACCAAAGACATAGAAATCAGAAACAGAGTAAGCCCATACCGCCTTAAGATCTTCATTAGTTGGTTTTGTTAAAGTACTCCAGGTGCCATTGTTTTGAAGAAGTACCGTGCCGCGTTTGCCCACAACAACAGAAGAATTACTGTTGATCACAGAGACATCTTCAAGGTCTTCATTCGGATTACCAGGAACGGTCACCGGGCCGGACCAGCTTGTGCCATTATAAATATAGATTTCGCCATTTTTTCCGGCGGCGACCACATTGCTGTCACTACTGCCGGAAATGCCCTTGAATTCGATATTGGCAATTTTACTAGTTGTGCATGTTTGTGCAGCTTGCAATACAGGCAACAGCAAGAAGCTAAGAAGTAGTCCGAGAATAAGTTTTGTATATTTCATCATTTTATTAAAGAGTGTATTGTTAAAAAATTCAAGAATTTACAGGTATTTATCTGCTAAACGGTCACTTAATCAGGACGGTGGTCTGGTTAGTGATTGTTTAAATAATTTTATATTTTCTTCAAG
>JALTJN010000292.1 GCA_027076405.1 Chromatiales bacterium | reverse complement strand
AAAAACCTTCCTGAAAAATACCGAAGGCTCGGCGATTCGAAGAATTGGTTACCTGCGATGGCTGAGGAATATTTCAGTAGCGCTTGGGAATGCGCCGAAGTCAGAAAAAATTATTGAAGTTCTGAAGAAAAAGAAACTGGCGTTTGCTGATAATGGGATGCTGGTTGAGCATATTGAGTGGGCGCTGGCGCGGCAGCGCGCTGCGCGCAGTGAAAAATGAAAAATGAAAAATGAAAAATGAAAAATTTTACGCTGCGACGCACCCAATTAGTAGCACGAAAGGCTTTATAACCATGATGACACGCTGGTAAAAAGCCAACCTATAGTTACATGTTTACGTTTTTCGTTTTTCGTTTTTCATTAAATTTTCTAATCAGAAAATTTCAAAAGCATGCAGTAATCAATCAAATTATTCGTCGAGTCATCATAACGCTTCGTGCTTTCCCGGCTTGCCAGTTCTGCCTGAATATCCGTCGCCAGTTGTTTGCCGTACTCTACTCCCCACTGGTCAAACGAGTTGATGTCCCAGATTACGCCCTGCACAAAAACCTTGTGTTCATACATGGCGAGCAGTGCGCCCAACGTCCGGGGATCGAGGCTTTCGAACATGATGGAGTTAGTTGGTTTGTTACCTTCAAAAATCTTATGCGGCAGGACATCTTTAATCACTTCTTCCGAGCAGCCACTGGCTTCCAGTTCGGCGCGTGCCTCTTCTTCGGTTTTACCTTTCATCAGTGCTCGCGTCTGCGCGAAATAATTAGCCAGCAAAACACAATGCTGTTCGCCTAAAGGGTTTTTACTGCGCGCGGGAATAAGAAAATCGGCCGGCACCGGCTTGGTACCCTGATGTAATAACTGAAAAAACGCATGCTGGCAGTTACTGCCGGTCTCACCCCAGATAATCGGCCCGGTGAGATAATCCACGCGCTCACCCTGGCGATTGATGGTCTTGCCGTTACTCTCCATATCCAGCTGCTGCAAATAAGCTGGCAGTCGCCGTAAATACTGGTTGTAAGCCATCACCGCATGGCTCTGTGCGTCAAAAAAGTTGTTATACCAGACACCCAGCAGCGCCAGAATAACCGGCATGTTTTTTTCGATGGGGGCTGAT
>JALTJN010000291.1 GCA_027076405.1 Chromatiales bacterium | reverse complement strand
ATACTGCTATCCGCCAGTTTTGGAATAAACTCCAGGCAATTACCTAAAGTAATATTGTTTATGTAACCTTCGTTCATACTGTATTCCTAACCAAGACCAAGGAGTCCATTATCGCCAACCGACTCAATTGCTCTAACCTTATTTTCAATTTTACTTGATTTCAAAACCTCTTTAATTGCCTCAGCTTTTGAGAGTTGCATTATCCTCTCTCTTTCTGAAGCCAGAAAACCAAGTGCCTCTTTCCTTGATATATGAATTGATTCAATTGATGCTCTTTTTTCATCTTTCCATACATCGCTAATTTTTTTATCAAAACGCAACATTGTACGATTAACAATTTGCCAGTATACATTGGCATCTTTTGATGGGTTCATGGCTTCAACAGATTTAAATACTTCGTGGACCAACTCTATTGCCTTATTCTTGCTTTTTGATTGCGCATAACGAGCAAGAACTGCAAGATGTGCATATGTTCCGATACAAACTGATCTTGCTCCCGCCTGCTGATAGATTTGGCTTGTACGAAGGGGCAATTGGTACACTGGGCATACAACCATTGCAAATGGCTTGCCATGTTTCCAGCTGTCCATCGCTTGGATCTTAAAATCTTTTTGGTTTTTTGCTGTTCTACTCAGCCTGAATGCTTTTGCATCTGCAACAAAACTATAATTATCAGCTACACACTGAACATCAGCGACATCTGCTCGCTCTTTGATCACCAAGCTATTAAACCCCATACACGAATATGCCTCACGTATGACAACATCCGTATACTTTGAGTATAATTTTTCTTCACTAGAATCATGTCCATACCGTTCAGGGATGGCACCACAGAGCCGCAAATGCCCAAGTAATGACTCTATTCCGTTCTTTTTTATCTCTTTAGCAAGCTCATCTTCCACTTTCCCTGCATCAACGCCAAAATCACCGCTCAATCGGCTGATTTCATCAACCCAATATTTCCGGTTTTCTATCTGTCTCCTTGAAATGATCTCAATTTTCATACAGTTCCTGCATATTGATTTTGGCAATCAGCTTGCATATATGCATTCTGCCACAGAGTGCTACCCAAAAACACGAAAGCGGGCGGTTAAATCAGGCAGATCCACCTC
>JALTJN010000290.1 GCA_027076405.1 Chromatiales bacterium | reverse complement strand
TAGATATTGCTCTGCAAAAAGCTGGTGCGAAGAGAAATAAAATTGCTCATCTACCTGTAATTGATACATATGATGAGCCACTTCACATAAGGCCATCATTTTTTAATGCTAAATCAATGATGAAGGGCGACTTCAGAAAAGATAATTTCAATTATAATCTAGCCAAACTTAAGCAACTTAGAATTGAATTTAACAAACTTGTTGGTGATATTAGACTGTTTGCAAACCAACTGCCTTTACAACCCCAATTACGGCGCTAATGATTTTGTCAGATCAAACATTATATGAGGGAAAATGGGGGCAGAGTAAAAGCTCTAAAAATCTACTTCTGAGACAAAGTAGACCTACTAGTAATCACATAACAAACTCATCCAGAGGACTTTCAGAAGGCTCACGATTTTTTGCAAAGAACGCAAAAATCGCGCCCCTTCTGAAAGCCCCTGATGAGGGCGTTATGCGTATAAAAACACACGCGGGTGATTTTAATGGCATTTGAAACGGAGCCTTCTGGTTATGTAAAAACATCCTTGTCCGATTTGCAAGGATCTTGGGTAAATCTGCGAGATTCTGTTGTAGCGAATTATGGGTTTCACGATTCGGAGCGATTACTTTTTCATATTGATGAAGCGATGAGTTGGGAGTCTGTAAGAAATCTTCAGAAAATGAAATCCACTCTTATTGTCATTCGAAATATTTCCACGCAGACAGATACCCCTGAAGAAATAACTTATTTGATAGAGGATGTATGGGAAAATTTAGTAGAAGCTATTTCTGAAGTACGTGAAGGTAAAAATGAATGAAAATAAATATAGACAAATTAACAGAAAAAGAACTAATTGAACTAAATCACAAAATTGTAGAGCGCCTAAAATTTTTAGAGTCAATGCGAACTCATTCCGAGATGATGGAATTTGCTATTGGGGAAAAAGTGTGCTTTTCTCCATCAGGTCAGGTTGATGTCATGGGGGTACTTGTGAAATACAATAAAAAGACGGTCACAGTATTAACCGAGGATGGTCAAAAATGGAATGTATCTCCCCACTTGTTAAGTAAACAGAAAGAGAAAAGTGAAACGATAAATCAGCCAGGTAATGTGATAGAAATTAAGCCAAAGT
>JALTJN010000289.1 GCA_027076405.1 Chromatiales bacterium | reverse complement strand
CGAATCTAACCTCATTTTTTCGCGAGCCGCATCACTTCGAATATTTAGCAAAAACCGTTTTACCTGAAATAGAAAAAAACAAAACCAATAAACGTATTCGCGTTTGGTCGGCGGGTTGTTCTTCGGGTGAAGAGCCCTACTCCATTGCCATGACAATTATGGATCATTTTAAAAACAAACCCGATTGGGATATAAAAATACTCGCCTCCGATTTAGATTTTGAAATGGTTGAGAAAGCATCAAAGGGCGTTTATAAAGAAGATCGAGTGACCGGCTTAGATAAAAAACATTTACGCAACTATGTGCGAAAAGGTAAAGGTAAAACCGAAGGCATGGTAAAAATGGATCAAAGCCTGATTGATATGATTACCTTTAAACAATTAAATTTATTGCACGAGTGGCCGTTCAAAGGTCCGTTCGACTTTATGTTTTGTCGCAACGTCGTTATCTATTTTAATAAAGATACGCAGCGTGAATTATTTGACAGATACGCAAATGTTCTACCCGAACATGCCCCCTTGTTTATCGGTCATTCCGAGTCGCTCTTTAAAGTAACAAACAGGTTCAAGTCGATGGGACAAACCATTTACAGAAAGGATAAATAAAGTGGCAGCAAAAATACGCACAAAGGCAGAGATGGAATTATCTATGCCTGGTTGTTTGCGGGGGCTTGAACATATCAGCCGATTTTGGGATAAGCGACATAATATTTTTTCAGCAAAAATATTACCCGGTGAATACTATGTAAGTATGCACGGCGAATTAATCAGCACCGTTTTGGGTTCGTGTATTTCAGCTTGCATTCGCGATGTGAAAATGGGAATTGGCGGAATGAATCACTTTATGTTGCCGATGGGCTGCGAAGATGAACATGCCGGAAAAATGCATTTAACCAGTGCAACCCGTTATGGAAACTTCGCCATGGAAATGCTGATTAATGAAATATTAAAAGCCGGTGGAAAAAAAGAAAACTTAGAAGTTAAATTATTTGGTGGTGGCCGAGTGTTATCCAGCATGACGAAAATAGACATTGGCAATAAAAATATAAACTTTGTACACGAATATTTGCAAGAAGAAAATTTGCGAGTTGTATCAGAAGATACTGGCGATATATATCC
>JALTJN010000288.1 GCA_027076405.1 Chromatiales bacterium | reverse complement strand
TAATTATAAGCAATATCCGTTGGATGCCTTACCCATGCATCTAACAAAAAATTATCTTTAATATAACGTACTGGTAAAGAAATTAAGTAGTAGTCATCAACTTGCTTTAAACTGTCAGGTAGATAGAAGTACCCTTCAAATTCGTATTCTTCCAGTCTTCTTAAATATTTATAAAAAGATATTCCTTGAAGGTCTTTTCTATTTTTTACTTTCCATATCTTTTTGAATTCTTCTGTAACATGGAAAGAATTGAAATGCTTTTCCAAAACCTTCATCATCGAGTCCTGGGAAACATCAAATATATACTCAGTTGGCATTTTAGGGACATCAATTTTTTCATATGCTTTCACATCAACAAATCTTATTTGAGAGCAAGAAATGACCCAAAATATTATTAAACCCAATATTATATTAATCTGGATTTTGTAAAACACCGTTATAAAAGACATAATAAATTCCTGTGGCAATTAGTTGTTGAATGAGACTTTGCGCTTCTGCCTCTGAATGTGTTCTAAAAATCATATTTCCATCTTTATCATACTCAGCAAAAGTAGAAAAACTATTCTGATTTATAGGAGTTGTCCCAAATTCATCCCAATTATTATAAAAAATCATAAGTTGCTCTATATAGTTCCATCTCCTTGCGAATGGTCGTAATTCTTGTAAAGTATGCGTAAAAAGTTTCACTAGACCAGGATCATCCGGCCAAAACTGAAAACCTTCATGGGACGGCGAAGTATAATCCATGATTGCATGCATACGTTCCCCAATGGTATTTTCTGTATTATTTAAGAATTTCCAAAATTTCGTTTCATTGTTCATTGCATGCATATATTGGTCACTTGCAGCCTGTCTTTTGTCAATGTCTGCCTGGGCATTTATCATACCATTCAGTCTTTCTTTGCTGACGACATTGTCAAATACTTGTGAAATCATTTCTTCATGTGTCATGATCACCCAACTAGTTAAAGTATTTTGATCTAATGATTTAACCCATTGCAATGACCATGAAGGCCATTTCCCGTTTTTATCGATTATACTTATTGGATTATTTAGAGAATAATTGTAGGATGAATAAGATGGATATGCGATAGTCATTTGGTCCACACTTAGCCACC
>JALTJN010000287.1 GCA_027076405.1 Chromatiales bacterium | reverse complement strand
CAAAACCAGAAGGCACAGCGGCACACCATATTGTTGCATTGACTGATCCCAGAGCAAGACGTGCTTTAGAAATTTTATTGAAATGGGGGATTGATTTTAATCATGAAGCCAACGGGGTAAACCTGCCGCGATATAAAAGGCATGTGCCACATAAAGATATGCCCAACGCCATTGCACATAGTCAGACACATACTGATATTTACCACGACAATGTAGTTTTTGTGTTACAGATAACAGAGTTATCTGCTAGTTCAAAAGATGATATTATTGAAGCCCTACATGAAATAGGTGAAGACTTGCAAGCTGGAACTTTCCCAATAGATAAAACACTAAGGGAAACATAGAATGATTATATATGCCCTCGAACCGGATAGAAGCAACAAAAAAAGGTTTGTTATGTCTGATGACTACCCACTGCAAAAAATTAGAGACTTTGATACCGGTGAAAAGAAGGCAGATAACTGGAACCCGCCTAGTATCAGGTGGTTCGGTGATGATGGCCGCGATTTGAGCAAATACAAAGATCCGGATATAAGCTATATACACCCTGGCAGTTTTATCGTTAACCAACATACGCACAACTTGATAGCCCATGCTATCGGTGATGTGGCCGAATTATTACCCATCCCATTTAATAATGAAACTTGGTACTTGCTAAATGTGCATAATCAAGTCGATGCGATGGATAAAGCCAATTCCCATTATAAGATATATCGTTCAGGTAAGGTGGGATGGTTAATTAAACCTGCATTTTTTACTGATAGAGTGCCACAAAATAAGTTATTTAAAATTCCAGAAGATCCTGCTTCAATTTATTATGCAGAATGCCAATCAGATGGCGATAAAAATAACTTTGTGCGTATTATTGAAAAAAATAATCTTTTTGGTGTTGAATTTCAAAAGGTTCAGGAAAAAAACAAAATTATCCCAGATATATGAAGCACACCCAAAATAGTCAAAAATCGGCAGAATTATTTAACTTCGGGCAAAAGCCGCCCGATTAAAGGGTAAAACCGTTGCTGTACGGCGAGTTCGGCGGGGCTGGCGACCATCAACCATTCCAGCTAACTCCTTATACATTGAGCCAAGCTCATCAAAGGATTTCCACATCATTTCAGATATT
>JALTJN010000286.1 GCA_027076405.1 Chromatiales bacterium | reverse complement strand
CGTTAGCCAAAAAAATATTGAACATACATTATGCTATCCGAATTAGACAAAATATCTGAAATAAACGAAGAATCTCTCGTTGTCTATGCCAGACTCTGGCAGTTAGAGAAGTGGTTGAGAGAGATGGTTTATATCGAATTAAAGTCAAAGAAAGGAAGAAACTGGATTAATTTCAATAAAACAAAAAGTAAATATGAAGAGGATAAAAAACTTCAACATATGCCTACTTCTGATCAAAGCCCTATAAGTTATCTTACATTTGCAGAACTTACGAAGCTGATAAAGAATAATTGGGATTTATTTTCAGTATATTTGCCCCCATTAAACTTATGGGAAGCAAAACTAGAAGAAATAATTCATATCAGAAACAGAATTGCACATTATAGGCAAGGTCACTCCGATGACCTTGATAGATTGCATCAATTAATGAGAGATATAGATAAAGGATTTTGGGAGTTTTGTACAAGTTATAACAATCTTTTCCCTATTCTCCCGCAAGAGACAGATCCGGTAACAAAAAAATATGTTGAATTAGACCCATTTTCACCTAAAAAAATTGGTGAAAATGAATGGGCTACAATTGGTCATGCACCAAAAGACATGCTCTATATCGTATCTATAAATATAATTAAGCGTAAATGGGCAGAAGATAGTGAGCTCATTGATGGTAAGCAAGGGTACATATATAACGCTGCAATACATATAAGAAATGAAAGACAATTTGATTACAATAAATTCTTAAGTCAAACAAAATCCATTCATTCTGAATTTATACATATATGTTTAGATACGTTCTCTGATTCAATAAGAGTGACCATCCCCGCAGTAATTGGGAGCGAAAAAGTCATAAAGATAATTGATGAGTTGATAGTTGCTACAGAATATTCAATGACTAGAAGCCAGAGAATAAATGCAGATGACCTTTCAGTTCAAAAAATATCAGAAGAATGGCCTGAGTATGTTCTAGGCCCAAAAAATCCGTTAACTTTTCTTGCGCCAGAGATGCCGTGTTCATTCTTCAACGTATTAAAAAATGGCTAACAAATAGCTCCAGCGGACAGTTTAAAGCGGCACTTGTTTTGCTTGCGCAAAAACGCGCCACTTTAAACTGCCGCTGAGCAAGGCGTTA
>JALTJN010000285.1 GCA_027076405.1 Chromatiales bacterium | reverse complement strand
CTTATAGATGCTTTTTAAGCTTACTGAATGACGGCACTCTGGGGATTTCACTAAACACGACTCCCGCAAATTTATCAGTACCAATAGAATCTACCGCTTCTTTTATTTTAGCTTGTGAGGACGTTCCATAAGGCACGACTAAGATGACAAAATCACATAGCTCACATAAAATTCGTGAATCGGCTGACGTTATAATGGGCGCAGAATTAATAAAGATATAACGATCAGAGTATCGTTTTATTAAATCAGAAACTAAACCTCGCATACGCAAAGACGTGAAATACTCATGCGCCGTTTCACGTTTTTGCCCTGCAGGAATCGCTTTTAATCTTTGTATGCCCGTCGGATGGATAACATCCTTTGCATTAACATTATCACTTTCTAAATAATCAGTTAGACCTTTTTCATAAGTGCGTTCTAAGCAATATTCTAATTGAGGGTTACTAATATTACTGTCAATGATTAATGAGGTTTTACTTTCATCAAATGAAAAAGCCGTGGCTAAATTTAATGACGTAATGCAACTCGATTGATCGTCCATTGTTGAGGTTAACATCACCACAAAATTTTTACCCTGACATTTTTGTATTAGTTTGGTTCTTAAATCTCTATACGTATTTGCAACTGACTCATCATACATTGTTGGTGATATGATTTTTAAATTCGATAACGCTGTGGTTTCTAATAAATCACCATGTTCCATTAACGCAATTTCAGATGTTGATGCTTTGTGCTGTATTGTATCTATCCCATCAAAGCCCGATTCTACAAGCTCCTGTTTAGACGCAATGATCGATTTTTTATTATTTGTTAAACCAGCATTTTTATTTACTGTTAATTTATTCGCTCTTGCTTTTTTCAGTGCGTCTTCTATTTTACTCATTTTTACAATTGTCCTGTGTATTTTAGCCAGCCAACATAACCGTAAATAATAAATACCATCACCACTCCTGATACCAGTAAAATGAGATTAATTTTTATTTTCTTTATTTCCTTAATAACTGAAATATGATTTATATCTGCAAGTACGGGAATTTCCATTTCCTTAGAAATAATTTTTGAAAATCTTACTTTAGGATCAAATGTTAATAACAGGTAAATAAACACTAATGGCAGAGTAAAACCCAGAAGT
>JALTJN010000284.1 GCA_027076405.1 Chromatiales bacterium | reverse complement strand
ATTTTTTTTACGCATTTCGACCAGTAAATGAGTTGTTATTATAACTTTTACGGTCGAATTAGTCACCCGATTTCAAAGTTTTATTGTTATTTATCATCAGCTTAGTTTGTTTTTCAGGATTGACTATTTATTTATGTAAGTAACATACGTGGCTTTGTTTTTAAAAAAATTGACAATATCTCTATTTGAAATATTGCCTGATATACCAATGGCGTACTGACCTTGAACTGATGGAAATATAATCAAAGACCTTATGTTTTTGTTTTTTAGCTCAGAATCAATTATTGAATGCCCTTTGATTTCAGCATATGTTAATTCATGAGTGATATTACCCTTTATGATTATTGATTTTTCATTTATATTTATTTCTTGTTGTGTACTTAAATTTTTTATTCTTAACAGATAATAAATATATCCAATTGATACACCAATTATAACACTAAGTAAGACTTGCCATGTTTGTAAAATTACTCTTATAGCTATTAAGCTGGCAGCAAATACAAACAATGAAATAAACATACTTAAAGAAGGGAATGATAGAGTCTTAGCTCTAACTAATGCGTGTGATTTGGGTTCTATCCAGTGCATATTAGGCCATAGCTCAAGGTTGTTAGGCATTATATTTTAATTAACTTATTATGCTTAGTCTAAATCGCTGATGTCATTATTTAAAGGGCTATCAATATTTGTTGTTGAGTTTAGAGTTGTAGCATTATTTAAATATGTATTTTCCACTTCATTTCTCATTGAAATAAAATTACATTCTTCGCCTTGTTCTTTATGCCAGCGATCAAAGTGTTTTTCACTTGTGTACATTGCATGCGCGTAACATATATATTGCAGATTATAATTTAATTCTTGAGCTGTTTTATTTACTTGCCCAGAAGTGTATTTATGACTTTTACCGTATCTTTTTGCCAAGTCGTATTTCAAACGATATAAATAGTTTTTAATTGCTTTCTTTTTAACGTAATTGGAAATAAATTTCATTACATTCTCTTATTGCCTAGACATAATGATTCCCCTGTCTAAAGGGTGCCGATCTCCGTCCTACGTGGGTTAGCTACCAAAGCAGCCAGTGCCATAATATGAAAGTATACCCCTTCATTAACAGACTCGGAGATCGACATGA
>JALTJN010000283.1 GCA_027076405.1 Chromatiales bacterium | reverse complement strand
TATATCGCGATTTTAGAGCTGGCGATGTACGTCATTCCTTAGCCGATATTTCCAAAGCCAAAAAACTCTTAGGTTATGAGCCAGCTTTCAGAATAAATGAAGGCATGGAGGTTGCGTTAAAATGGTATGTTAAAGATATAATCGGCGAATAAAATATATTTTAGTAGGCTACAGTATGTCTGATTCAACACAAAAGTCTCCTATTGCGTATATAGTTTCCATGCGTGCTGGATTAGAGGCTTTTATCTATCGAGAAGTAGATGCTTTATATGATAAAAGGCAATCAATAACTCTTTTTGCTACTAAATATAGAGCAGGAGATATTTATTCACCCAAAGATAACTGGCCATATTATGCAATGAGTGTATGGCAGTTGATAGTTGAGTTACCTATTTTAGCGGCAAAAATGTGTTTGCGTCCAATGCTTTTATTAGAGGCAATACGTGATAAGGGTGTTACAGACTTAATTTTTGCTACCAAATTTTCACCAATAATGAAACGAAATGGCATAAAGAAAATACACTGTCATTTTGGGGATCATAAATTTTTTATAGGCTACTACTGTAAACGATTAACAGGCTTGCCTCTTTCAGTCACTATTCATGCTCATGAATTTTATACAAACCCGAATGAGGTATTATTCAAAAAATCACTACAATATGCTGATAGGGTTTTTCCTATAGCACAGAAATGGGTTGATCTATTAGAATCAAAATATGGTGTTCCACACAATAAGATTCGACTGAACAGGCTCTTTGTTGATGGTAACGAAAATAAACCATCAGAAGAAATAACAATATTGGCGGTCGGTCGTTTTACTGAACGAAAAGGCTTTGTTTATATAATGAAAGCCTTAAAAAGATTGCAGGACCTCAAAATAAGAGCAATATTTGTGGGTTTTGGTGAGCTAGACCTAAATGAAATGGCTAGTGCTGAAGATGTCAGAGAGCAGGTAACTGTTTTTGGAAAAATGAATCAAGAGCAGCTTCGGTATTTTTATCAAACTTGTGACATCCTGTGTGTGCCATCAATAACAACTGAAAAAGAGGGTGCAGAAGGTATTCCTGTTGTCTTAATGGAAGGTATGGCATGTGGTATGCCTGTTGTATCTACACCATGTGGTGCAATTGAAGAGTTAGTTGAAGATTATCTGGTTGCTGAACATTCTGTAGATGATCTGGCCGATGCTTTAAGACGATTAGCTACAGACCCAAGTTTAAGAAAAGAACAAGGCGAGAAGAACAGAAAAAAAGTGCTGCAAGACTTTAGTGTTAAAAATATAGAAAAATTTTCAACATGGCTTGATGAGCTAGATCATACCCATGGTGATTCGTGAACAATACTACGGTTTTTATTGCAAATGGTTTTACTAAAGAGAATATCCGCTTGCAGCCATGGCGGTATGTGTACGAGCTTGCTAGGCACAAATGTAATTCAGGAAAGGTTATTGTAATAACGGAAGGAGCTCTTGAGTCATCTATAGAAGAATGGCAAGAAGGTTTTACCGTTATAGAAACGAAAAAACTAAGTATAAAGCTACAGACCGCACTCGCTGAATTAATTCTATCATTAAATCCTCAGCAGCTATGGTGGAGTACAACGCCTAGAAGTATTGCTTTTTACCCGTGTTTATCAAAATTAAGCTGCCAGAAAATTGCTTTTATTACCTGTCCTCTCTATAGGTGGGGAGAGCTTATTCGGGCATCATTTTCTGGTATCCCGTATATGCAGACAAAGGCTTTGTGGAGTCAACGTCTTGTGCCGCGAAGTATTTTTAAATTTTTTTTAAATGGAAATATATTTAATCAGGTCGTTGTTCAAAGCCAAAATAATAAGAAAATTCTTTTAGAAAATGGGCTTAGAGCAGAAAAAATTAAATTCCTTCCCGTAGGAATAGATGAAGATGATACAAAGCCTGTTGATGTAAATATCTTAAAAAAAGTCAGTGATACTCTAAATAAAAAAGAAGCAGATGTTACTTTTTTATATCTAGGTGCATTAAGGCCAATAAGAGGGTTTGATGCGCTAATAAAAGCTTTTCCTCATGTAATAGAAAAAAATAAAAATGCTAGGTTGGTTGTTCTTGCGAGAGGAGCTTCAGATGAGCAGTGCAATAAAATACAGGCATCATTAAATAAAAATTATCCAGATGTACGTTTCCTTATTGTGAGCGGGTGGTTAAGCAGAGAACAGATATGGTCATATATAGAATTATCTGACATTGTTGTGCTGCCTTTTGTGCTGGTACCTTCAGATATTCCCATAGCGGTTTTAGAATCACTGGCGCGAGGTAAGCCAGTGGTCGTATCACCAGTTGATGGTTTACCAGAGCTGGCAAAAAATAGAGGAATAATTGTAGATCCCCTTAAAACCCAATTGTTTGCTAATGAACTCTATAAACTCTCTATAAACCAACAACAAATACAGACATATACTAAATCGGCCAGAGTGTTTATGGAAAGCTACCCGCGATGGAAAGATGTCGGTTTAATTATGGATACTATAAGTAAACAAGTGTGTAACTTAATATGAATAATAAAGAACTGCCAAAACTAATTTACATAATGGGTATAGATGGCTCAGGAAAATCGACTGTCTCTGAGCATTTGGCTGAACAGCTTCGGCAGCAGGGGTATGATGTTGATGTCTTATGGCTTAGATTTAATCATGTCTTTTCCAAGCCTCTTCTGGGCTTATGTCGAGTATTAGGCTACACAAAATATGAAACCTGCAACGGCATAAAAGTTGGCTACCATAATTTTTATAGCTCATCAGTTATCTCGTATTTATTTATTATTTTTCAATATCTTGATGCGTTGAGAGTCAAATATACAAAAATATTACCTCGCTGTAGGCAAAAAAATAAAATCCTTATTTTGGATCGTTATGTATATGATATTTTAATTGATGTAGCTGTCGATACCAGAAAAAAAGATTTATTAAGCTCCAAGTTTGGAAAAAAGTTTAAAAAACTATTGCCCGACGAATCAATAAATATTTTGGTTAGAAGAGACTATGGCGAAGTGCTTAATATTCGACCGGAAGGAATAGTCGATAGGAATTTTGAAGAACGATTTAAGATTTTTGAGAAAATTAAAGATGATGAAAATATAAAAACAATCAATAATTCAGGAACACTTGAGGATTTATTGTCATCGGCTGAAAAAATTGTAGGGCTAAAAAATGAAAGCTAAACCGCAAGGGAAACTTGAAGGTTCGCTATTAGGTAAAATATTAAAAAATAGATTTTTTGTTATTTTATCTAACTGGGTTTTTCAAGGTATGAGGTACATGAATTTCTATGAGATTAGTCTTAAACTTATACTTGATGTAATGATAAGCGTATTACTTATGTACACTGTTTTTTATGATCTTGCATTTGTGCCAGCCTTGCTTATTTCAATAATAATAGCGCATACAGTTAACTGGATAATAAACGGCCATATCTTCGTGCTCATGCGCTATGTGGCTCCAGTAGCAAAAACAGAACAACAATTCGATGATTTTATTCGTCAGATGAAATCATCAACTACAAAGTGGCAATCCATTGATGGTATCGCTATATACGGAAGCTATTGTCGTGGCTCATTACATAAATACTCAGACCTAGATGTCAGAGTGTTGACAAAACCAGGCTTTATTAATGCAATTAAAGGTGCGTTGTATTGTTTCTACCAGCGCCTCATCGCTATTTTTCATCTGTTCCCGCTAGATGTTTATTTCTGCGATAAAATGGAATTTTTAGATCAGTTACGCGATGATGAAATCCCCGTGATACTCATCGACCACTCCGGAAGATTATCTCAACGTTATCCAAAAAGTAAGCACTTTGAAAATGATTAGTTTCTTTCATAAACGAGAACTCTGCGTTGTTTGTTCGGCAGGAGGGCATTTATCAGAAGCCTTATCGTCTATTGAACTGAGTAATGTTGATACATATATCGTGACTAAACGAGAGCCACATGTAGTAGATAGATTGAAAAATTATGATGCTTATTATGTAAATGATCCACATACAAGTCTATGGGGCTACCTCATAAATTCCATAAAATCATTATTTATATATATTCAACAGCGTCCTAAAATAATATTAAGTACTGGCTCAGGTATAGCATTAGCAACCTGTATGATGGGCAAGTTAGCTGGCTCGAAAATTATATATATTGAGTCAGGTGCAAGAGTTACAGAGCCATCAAAAACTGGCAAGTTCATGTATCGCTATGCAGATGTCTTCTATGTGCAGTGGAAAGGGATGTTAAAGCATTACCCTAATGCAATATACGTAGGAGGATTGATTTGATTCTAGTAATGCTCGGCACAAACCCATATCCATTTACGCGTTTAGTCAATGCAGTGATAGGGTGGGCAGAGAAAAATGAAGAGCATATTATTGTGCAGTCAGGTAATACGCCTGTTGAAAGCAGCAAAGTAGAAGTACATTCATTCATAGAGCATAATAAAATCATTGAACTAATCTCCAAGGCTGAAGTTGTTATCACACAAGGTGGCTTCGGAAGTCTACAAGACTGCATGCAACAAAATGCCAGAACAATTGCCGTACCTCGCTTAATATCCATGTCAGAATGTCAAGATGACCAAACTGAAATAGTAAAAGCTCTGGCTGATGAAAAAAGAGTAATCCCTTTACATAATGTTGATGAATTAGATGTCGCTATTAAGTCGGCAAAGTCAATGCAAATAAAGTCAGAGAATAATAGCCAATTAGCCGTTCATGTTTCACAAACAATTAATACTATTCTAGGTAAAACTAATGAGGCTTAGCATAATAATTATCGAATATCACTGTATGCATCAAGTACAAGATTGCATAAAGAGTATTGACACCTATATGTCTGATATTGATAAAGAATGTATTGTTGTTTCAAATTCTGAATATTCTGCTAAACAGATATCTGAATATCAAAATAAATATTCATCAGCCAAAATTATTGATACTAAAAATAATTTAGGCTATGCCGGTGGTGTTAATACAGGTATTAAGTATGCAACAGGTGAATACTTATATGTGCTTAATCCAGACTGCATAATTACAGATGAAAATATAAGAAATATCATGGATGATATGGATGCTGATCCCAAATGGGCGATTGCAGGGCCTAAAGTAGTAGATGAAAATAAACATCTACAACCTTCTTGTCGAAGATTCCCCAGACCCTGGACGTTCTTAATGGTAAGAAGCTTTTTGTCTATACTGCCAGGAGCAAGTCAAGAGCGTAAACGATACTTAATGGAAGATTTTGATCATGGTAGTGTACAAGAGGTTGATTGGGTTTCAGGTGGTGCAACTCTGGTAAAAGCATCGACGATAAAGGAAATTGGTGGAATGGATGAAAGATACTTCCTGTACATGGAAGATGTAGATTGGTGTAGAAGCTGCTGGCTCAATGGCTATAAGGTGAAGTATAACCCAGTGTCAACTGTTATCCATGCAGGCCAACATCAGAGTATTAGCGGCAGTATTATTAATAAATTACAATCAAAACATGTACGTATGCATTTAAATAGTATGTTTAAATATTTTTTGAAATATAGTTTTAAAAGAAACTACTAATTTGATGGTGTTTTTATCTAGCTGCTATGCGCGGAGAAAAACTACCGGTAAAGGTATGAAGATATGAATTATAAAAAAATAAAATTTGAAGAATATATTTGTAGAGAGGTTAGTAATGGGTAAGCAACCGGTAATTATATTAGGTATGGGGCGTTCAGGTTCATCAATGTTATCAAGGTTGCTTGAGTCATTAGGCTTGTTTGTTGGTCATAATAAGAGAGGCGGTAATAATGAGTCGTGGTTTTTTTACCGTTTAAATGACTGGATGCTTAAATGTGCTAACGCAACTTGGGATAATCCGCATAATTTTAATTTTATAGATGATGCATATCGTGAAGACTTTTCGCGAGTAGCAATTGCTCAAATGAAAAGTTTAAGACGGAATGACTATTTAGGTTGGGATAAATTTTTTAAATATAGAGATATGAGAGATATCGATTTTCCATGGGGCTGGAAGGATCCTAGAAATACATTCACCATTGATGTATGGAAAGAAATATTTCCCGACTGTAAGGTTGTTCATATTTATAGACATCCTATGGATTCAGCTGAAAGCGCACGCTATGGAAAGGAAGTGAATAAAGCCGAAAAGGTGAGAAATTGGCGATGGAAAGTAAGAGAATATTTTTTGCTTAGGGTAGGATATCAGCTATCAGCAAGGACGGGTTATATTGAAGAGGCGGTTAAGTTATGGGAAGAATATTTAACTAAGTCTTTGGCATGGAATGACGTTTTTGGCGATAACATCTACCATGTACGCTATGAGTCGCTTTTAGATAACCCAATTCCCGTTATGAAAGAGCTACTAGATTTTATTGATATGCCTGTCAGTGATGAGAAGTTGGCGGAGACTGTTAAGCATATAAGAACAGATCGTAAATTTGCTTTTTTAGAGAATAAAAAATTGGTAAAGATTTATGAAGGCATGCGTGACAATGACTTAATGAAAAAATTAGGTTATTCAGATATTGGTTAACGCTTAATGAAAATTTTATTTGTTATACATTATTGCTCACCTGAAATTAATGATAATTCATTTGGCCCTATATACCTTGCCAGTGATGGTCATGATGTGCTTGTTATATCTGCTCAACATGCTAAATCACTAAAAGGTGATGTATATGCACCTGAATATGAGCAGTACAAAGAGTGTAAATTCTATCGTCCATATGAAGAATGGACGGATATAACAAGAAAGCCTTTTATTAAGTGGGATCAGGTTAAAGTCTCACTGGATGAATTTAATCCAGATGTAGTTGTTGGTTTTGGTGAATTTAATTACAAAATTTCTAAGGCTATTAGTGAGCATTATAAGATTCCATATTTTTTATTTTTGGAATATCTGCGTTTAGAGAAAATAGCTTTTCCATTGAGAGGCCGAACTTTTCTAAAATCATACTTTCCAGTAGTACATGATTTGTTTTCTAAAATATTTCTGCGTTACTTGTCTAAGCATGTGGCCGCCATTATGTTTTCATATTTTGGCGATAAAGATCAAGTTCCTTTACTCAAGAAAATGGGGGTGGATGCTTATTATGTGCCGTGGTGTACGGATGTAGGTGAAAACCATGCTGAAATAGATAGAGAGGAAGGTCTAGGTTTATATATTGGAGCACTTGAAAAATTTAAAAATAGTGATGAATTAGTTGCTGCTATTCCATATATACTCGATAAAACAGATACAAAAAAATTCATTGTCGTAGGGCCAGGTCCGTACAGTGAAGATATTAAAAAGTTACAGGCTCAATATACAGGGCGCTTAGAGTATATTGAGTCTATGCCTCGTAATGAAGCACTAAAACTTATACGAAAAGCAACCTATGGTTTTACACCTGTTTCTGATTGTGGCTTAGGTTTTATTGGTGATTGCTGGGGTTGTGGCACGCCTATCGTGGCAACGCATGAACTGGACGGTTTTTTAAATGCGGATGTTGATGCTTTAATTGCAATAAATGTTAATGAAGTACCTGATTTAATTAATAGTGTGTTGTCATCCCCCAAAGTCTGGTCTGATTTACACAATGAAGGTATTAAGCGCTATTCCTCAAATTATACGGCTAAAGCAGTAGGTGATATGTATCTTGATGTTATTAAGAAACATATGTGAAATATAAAATATATAAATTAAGGCGGTTATAAATTGTCTCCACTAATACATATTGGTTATCATAAAACAGCAACAAGTTGGCTACAAAAAAATTTATTTGTAGATCATCCTCAAATAGAAATGCCTTTCAATTATGAGCAAACGGTTGAAAATATTGTTTTTCCCAATAGTTTATATTTTTCTATTGAAGCAACAAAAAACTTTTTCTCATCTGGAATTGATTCGGTTAGTAGTCGTAATATAGTGCCTGTTTTATCTGCGGAGCGATTATGCGGAAATCCTCATTCAGGTGGCTATGACAGTAAAGAAATTGCTGACAGATTGTATGGTGTGTTTCCATCTGCAAAAGTCTTGATTGTTGTACGAAACCAGGTTGATATGATTGCATCTACTTATAAGCAATATATTATGGCTGATGGTGTGGCAACGCTTGATGAATATTTACAGGGGGCTAATCCGGAGCGGTATCCATCGTTTAATTTAGATCACTTTTCATATGATAGATTGGCCAAGTATTATATGTCTATTTTTGGGGATGAAAATGTAAAGCTTATGTTTTTTGAAGACTTCTGCAAAACCCCGAATGTTTTTGCTAATAATATTTTAGCATTTATGGGGGTTGAGGCTGTTCCTGAGAATGGTTTTGATTTTAATAAAAAGGTTAACAAAAGTTTATCTGATACATCGTATCGTGCATTAAGAATTTTGAATAAGTTTACAAAAAACCCTGAGATGCTGAATTTTCCATTAATAAGTGTACCAGGACGTGTGGCGTTCAGACGTTTAGCTAATGGCGTTGATAAAATATTAAAAATTAATAATTCAAATTATTATAAGCATAAGGTACGAGAAGCTATTGGTGGGTATTATACTGATTCTAATAAGCGTTTATCTACAATTGTGGATGAAGACTTATCAGCTAAAGGTTATCGCTAAATATTATGGCTGAAGCTGCAGTAATATACTATGTCAAATAAAACCTTATTAGAAAAATCAAGGCGGAGCACTATATTTGTGTTGCCAGCACAAATGATTACAAAAGGTTTTGGGATTTTATATGTCCTCTTATTAGCAAGAGGCTTAAGTGTTGAGCAATATGGTACCTACAACTTCTTTATAGGTTTGATAACAATCTTTGCATTTCTTTGTAATTTTGGGGTGGGTTCAACACTGCAGAGATTTATTCCTAAATATGCGGCTACATCTCAGTGGCACAGATTGTTTAAATTAATCTATTTTGCACATAGTTTCAGGCTAATTCTTTCGTTATTAGTTTTGTTGATGGCGTATATATTTTATCCGTACTGGGCAGTGAAGTTTGGTGTTGAAAATTATATAAATGAATATACAGCATTTGCTATCGGTGCATTTTTTCTGTTTCAAATAATGTATTTTAATACAGAATTTAATGCCTTGATGATGCATGGCACTACATCAATGACTGAAATTATTACATCGGGACTTAAGCTAGTAGTTGTATATTGTGTTATTAATTTAAGTCTCGGGTTACCCTGGATTTTTGTGGCTGAAATGTCTGCATATGCCATGGGGCTGGTATTTGCTATATATAGTTTTATTGTTCATGTATATAAACCATCTAAACAATATACGAATAAAGGCAGCAAGCTTGTAGAATATAAGCGCTTATTTCGTTACACCTCTTATAATGCAGTTGTTGCACCGGGTGCAATTATGTTTAGTCATTCGATGGATGTTTTTATCATTTCGGCAATGGCATCTCAATATCAGTTGGGTTTATACGCCCTAGCATCAAGAGCAAGTCGTATGCTTGTCTCGATAATGCCTCATAATGTATTACAAGGTGTGATACGGCCTGTTTTTTACCATCAGTTTTCTAATACTAATGAAAGCAGTAAACAATTAAATTTAATGTTTCAATCTTTGCTTGTATTAGCTTCTAGTGTTGTTTTTCCTGTTCTGCTTGTTGTTTGGGTGGTGAGTGAACCATTGATCATGCATGTTTTTGGTGAAAAGTACCTAGAGGCTGTAACAGTATTTGTGGTGTTGTTAATGTTTAATTTTTTTAGTGTATTAGAAATGCCATCTGATCTTGTTTTACAAGCTATTGAAAAGGTAGATGCTATTTTATATGCACAAATATTTTCAGTTTATAACGTTGTATTAGCCATTATATTGATGCCTGCTTATGGTTTGTTAGGTGTGGCATTTGCGACAGGAAGTGCGCTAATGCTTAAGACTCTGTTCTTATTTTATATGGTTAAAAAACATACGGCGGTTAGCTTACCGTGGGTACCAATACTTAAAATTATGCTTAATTCGTGTATTGCTGGTCTTGCAGCCTTTTTAGTTATAGATACAAGTATGTCGGTTTTTAACTTACTGTTATCTATTTTTACAGGTGGGTTTGTTTATTTGTTTATGTCATATATTAATAACTTCATGAATGATTTTATGAAGGATCTAGTTAACCGCTTTCTTAAACGCCGTATATTTAAAGTTTAATGGGTATTTACCGAATTTATTGAGAGATTTAATGTGAAAATACTGCATGTTTTTAATAATGTGTTTGCAATGCCTGAAGAGGGTTCGGGTGAAAAGACGCATAACTATTTTATGAGCCAGGCATTTAATAAAATAAATAGCGAAATGGTTTCATTTGAGCCCGCCGCCTATAGCAAAAAATCAGATCAAAATATAAAGGCAAAGCGAGGCTTCTATCGTCGTTTAAAAACCATAATGCCCAAAGTTATAACCGATTGGTTACGCGATCTTTATTGTGTTTTATATGACTTAAAATATGATCAGAAAATAAAGGACGTTATTCAACGAGAAAAACCTGATTTTATTTTTGAGCGAATTACTTCATACCATGACAGTGGCTTAAGAGCAGCGAAAGAGATGGGGATACCCTTTGTTGTAGAAATTCATGAGATGCACAATGCCTTAGCTTATAAGGATCGAATGAATTTTGAGTGGTATAGACGTTATTTGTGGATTAAGGTGGCGCGAGAGGCAGATTTAGTTGTAGTGGTAAGCACTATGTTAAAGCAGTATCTAATTGATGAGGGCGTTGATGATAAGAATATTATTGTATTGCCTAATGCTGTAGATTTAGATTTATTTAAGGTACAAAATAAGCGTGATGAGGTAAGAAATAAGTTATCCATTGGGCAAGAAACAGTGATTGGCTTTGTTGGCTGTATGCACGCTTATCACGGTATTGATTTACTGCCGTTGTTATGTAAACAGTTGCTAGATAGAGGGCTGAATTTTAGGATTTTATTAGTCGGCAGTTTTGATCGTTGGCCGGGTGGTGAGCAGGCGTATAGAGATGTATTAAATAAGTATGATGTTGAATCATATTTTACACTGGTCGGTGGTGTGCCAGTAACGGATGTGCCAGCGTATATTGAAGCGATGGATATAGGTTTAATGCCGGATAGTAATGAATATGGCTCACCACTTAAAATATTTGAATATGGTGCGCTAGCTAAACCCGTTGTTGTGCCTGCGTATGGGCCAGTAAAAGACGTTATTCAAGATGCTTGTAATGGCTTATTGTTTGCTCCAAAATCAATTAATGAAATGTCTCAGGCTATTGAAAATTTGATCACAAATTCTGATTTGTCATTAAAAATTGGTCAGCAATTACAAACGGATGTAAAAGATAAGCATACATGGGAAAAAAATGCCGCTACGATTATTAATCGTGTTACTGCCTGTATAGGCTAGGCAATAATAAATAACAGAATTTGTTATTTTATTTATGTCCATATTGTATGTTTCTAACGCAATATTTATTTTATTAAGCTGAATATTATGAACTGGGTTATTTATTTTTTATTTGCAGCCGTATCAATGGCAAATCTGACTATTGCTGGTGAGGTTTATGTGGTTGAGTTGGCTGCTGTTATAGCCTTGGTGGCCAGTTTCAGTAAAGGTATTAAACCGGTCGAAATTAAGGCACTGGTTTATATAGATTTTATTATTTTAATCTATGCTTTTTTTAGTTTGTCATCGGTGGTTTCGGGTGCAGAGCATCTTTGGGAATCAGCTCGGTATTATCGTGCAAATATTCTAACTCCTACAATTATATATTTCGCCTTTCGGTTTTTACCTTTAACGCCTCGTTTATTTAAGCGGGGCTTATATTTTATGCTTCCAATGATTACTATACAGTGTTTATTACTGATTAGGTCTTATGTGTTAGTAGGGGGGCGGCAGCAATTTTTTGAAGGCTACTTAACTTATACTATTACATTGGCTGCTTTATTTGTAGTAGGTGCCTCAATCGTTCTGTTTTTGAGAAAAGAGGATAAATCTACTTTCAAAATCGTTGTTAACACTATATTAATAATTATTATTTTATCAGGCTTATATTTAACTTTTTCAAGAACATCTTTGGGTGGCTTTTTAATGCTAGCACCTATTGCGACCTATGTATGGAATCGTCCGTCGTTGGTTAAATTAAGTGGAAAATTTGTGTTTTCGGGTTTGGTTTTATTTCTTGTTTTATTGTTTACCAGTTCAATTGTTTATACAAGTTCCGGTCTCGATATTGAAAAACAGCGTGAACTACAGAACTCATCTAATCGATTATTTAGCGTTGAATTATTTGTTCAAGATATAACCGGTCGTTTTAGAATGTGGGGGGCGCTGACGGAGAAGGCAATGGAGAACCCAATTTTGGGTGGAGGAGGTGTAAGTTATTCTACGGCTGAACGTGGTCATCATATTGCATCATCACATAATATGCTAATTTCAGTTTTATTGGTGGCGGGCATCCCTGGATTATTATTATTTATGGCTGTTATTGTAGCAACTTATGGTTGCTTTAGTGGTATTGCTAATAGGCCGGGTTTGGTAAAGGATTTGGGTAAGCTTTTATGGGTCAGTTATACCGCCTTGCTGATGGTGGGTATAACGGGAGGTTTAGGGGGTGGGCGATTGTTTTTGTTTTATGCGCTTACTGGTATGGTTGCAAGACTATTAGTTGATAAAACTGATTTTGGTTTTGATAATAAAAAAACAGATGTAAAAGTAGCAATTAATAAACCGGTGTATAGCCGAACCGTAAAACTAAGACAATGAATTTATGTTTATGATTAAAATTTTTACAAAAATAGTTACTGTTGTTGGCTTATTTGTATTTTTAATAATAAAGCCTCAGCTAACACTGGCTGCACCTGCTTCACAAATGCGACAGGTCATGTACTTTCCTGCGGGTGTTCATCGCTTGGCTAAAATTGAATCAGATACTGATTTTTTGGCGATTAAAGGAGATGGTTCAGGTATTACTATTTTGGAGGTTCCCGGAGGTATTACGCTAACCGGTAAAGACCCTAGGCTTAGTGGTTTTACGCTGGTGGGTTCAGGTAATAAACGAACAGGTATTACACTTAAAAATAATTACAGAGCCTTGATAAATGATGTTGAGATTCAGGGCTATCAGTTAGGCTTATTGTCATTGTGTGAATATGGTAATCGGCAGTGGCTGCATACCTATCGTGATTTGTATATTTACGAAGGTCCGGATGGCGGTATGGGAAGTTATAACCCCGAAATTCGTGGAGTTGAACTTAGTTACACAGGTAAAAAATCACCTAAGGGCGGCTGGTTACGGGATGGTGGCTTTTCAAATACGCATACATTTTATGGCGGACGCATTGCTGTTCCGGGGACACCTTTATTAATTGATGGCCCTAGTGTAACGGCTATGTACGGTACTTATATTGATATGAGTGATGCACCTGTTTATATGACGGCACGCAGCCCTGGCTTGCAATTATTTGGTGTGCATCTAGATAGAAACAAACATGCAAGAAATAAAGATTTACCTGTATTGATTTTAGAAAATCCCAAATTTAATCGCGTTAAGATGTTTGGGTTACATAGCAATTATATTAAGCATGGGTTAATTCGAGGCATTGATGGTAAGCCGGTGAATAAAAAGTATTTATTTTTGTCACCTGAAACTTACTAATGCTACGCGCTATATTTTAAAATTTAGCGGGATATATACAGGCTCATATATTCGCTGATTAAAAAATGATTGAACCCCTCACTTAACATTGTTGTGGATAGTTTACCCAATAAATACCCAGCTTCCCTGACGTAATTGATACAGCCCTGCGCTGCTGCCCACAACGCCTTCAGCATATTGTGCCAAAGTACCTTCTTTAGGTGAGTTAATGGCTGTAGATTGAAGCGGTAACACAAGGCCGGGCTGGCATTCAACGCCTTGGGTATTATTGCGTCCCAGGGTTAATAATGCAGAAGCATTTGAGCTGGATGGCTGAATACTGGGGTTGCTAGTGTTTAATGAGATCTGTACACCGTTACTGGCATCACCATCATCAAGTTGCAAGTTGCCGGACGTCTCCCAAATACGAGCAGCCATTTCGTTTAGCCAAATGGCGTTGTGTACGATCATATCCCCTTCATCGGCTCCTGCAGGAAATAGATTTTGGCACCCCATAAAGAAGCGGTTAAAAACATTGCCCGATGATACGTATCCTTTGTTCACGCCTATGGCAAAACTGGCTATGAATATATTATTACGGCTATTGCCGACAACACCCTCTTCAATAATAGCGGTGCCGAGCTGCTCGAGATCAACCACAAGGCAGACAATTCTGGTTGCATTATGAAGGCGTAGGCCAATGCAGCCGCCACTGGTGCCGGTGCCGATTACTTCAATTTGGCTAAGTAGTATGTTGTTTATTCTAACATTTACCTCATCCGGTGCTGCTATATTGATGCCGATGGTGAAGTTGTTGCTGAGGGTAATGTCTATTTTAGAAAACTTAGAGTCACCAAAATTGATGATGGAACCTGTTGTATTCTGAAAAATAATACCATTTCCGGTAAGGGGGCCGGCGCTGCCGCCCATTCGTATATTAGATAAATAAATAATATTGACGGCATTGAGATTAATGGCCCATGAAAAGAAGCCACCACCTGAAAAGAAGAGGTCGCGAAGGTGTATTTCACCTCGCTCAACCACAATGCCATCATTGGTTGCGCCTGTTGGCATTTTGAGGTGAAGGGATTCTACGCTGCTGGCGGCACCAGTAATATTAATGCCTGTTTGTAGGCCTGTAATACGAATGGTCGTGGCTAAACGGCCTGCACCTTTAAGGCGTACGTTATCGAGTAAGACGAGGGTGTTTTGCGAGCAGGTAAAAATACCGGGGCCGAGCAATACTGTGCCACCACCGGCAGCAGCAAGCTCTGCAAGAGCCTTGGCTATGCTGCCATCCACATTCGGGTCATCATGCTTTAATGTTGTGTCGGTGATGGCCAGGGTTGCATAAATCTCATCAAAATTCGCTTGGGTTTTGATAAAGGCGTCACGCAGCGTATCGCCGTCACCCTGGTTACCCGGCGCACTTCCAGTATTTATGATTTCTTTTGGCATAATCTAGGTCTCATCAATGGTGATTTGCGTGTTATCAATTTTAATAAAGGTTGAATCAATACGTATATTGGCGGTGTTGGGCAAGATACTGAGCACGGCTGTCTGGCTGGTAATGCTACCGGCTTGATTACTAATAAGCACACTGAACTGGTCTCCAGCTTCAGTATTATCTTCTGGTATGAAAGTAAAACTTGAATCTGTCGCTGCTGCGATAGCCTGATCATTGCGAAACCATTGTATATTCAGGGGTGGTGTACCGGTCATGCTTATTTGAAAGGTGGCGGTGCTGCCTAAAGCGACTGATATGTCGCTAGGTTGTTGTGTGATGCTTGGCGCTATGGGTAAAGGTGAAACGGTGAGTACGGCGCTACGGCTGCTGATAGTGCTGTTGGCGTCACTAATATTCACATGAAGTGTATCTCCGCTTTCAGAGATGCTTACTGCTTCCAGCGTCAGGCTTGCTTGAGTGGCACCTAAAATATCATTGCCATTCCTTTGCCATTGGTAGCGTAAGGGCGTATTACCGGTGGCTATTACAGAAAAAGTAGCGGTTTCGCCTTCTAATACGCTTGAATTAATAGGCTGCTGTAGGATTTCTACAGGGGCAGGAGACAGGGATACTGTGAGTGTGGCAATTTGGCTGTTGATTGTACCTGCTGGGTTGCTGATGGTTACATGGTACACATCGCCGTTATTTGCGGGTGCTAAGGCATCAAGATTCAGGATTGCCTGAGTCGCATCGGGTATGCTGATGCCATTACGCTGCCATTGATAGCTTAATGGCTCGCTACCACTTGCGACAACCTGAAAGCTAGTACTTTCACCGGCTTGTATTGAAGTGCTTGCAGGTTCTGTGATGATTATAGGTGGGGTTAACGCTGCTATAACGGTTAATTGGGCGGTGCTACTGGTTATGCTGCCCGCTGCATTGGATACTTGTACCTGAAAGCTGCTGTTGTGATCATCGATTGTTACGGCATTGATAGAATAGTCGGCCTGATTTGCGCCGGAAATATTGATGCCATTTTGTTGCCATTGATAGCTCAGAGGGGCGCCACCATTTGCTATGACCCTAAATGTGACGCTATTCCCGCTTGTAACGGTTTGACTGGCGGGTGCTACCTGAATGTTCGGTGGGGCGATATCGGTTGAGGGGGTAGAAAACTCATTGCTACAGCCATACAGGCTAAATGCTGGAATCAGAGAGCCTGTTTTTTTAATAAATTGTCGTCTTCCGTGGTTGATCGTGATACCTGACGTAAGGTATTGGGTGTCTTTTTCCATGTTTATTTAACTGCTTATGTCGCAAAGGCTGTATGCCGTCATTTAGGTAATGAGTTTTTCTTCGTGATTTTTGTGGAATATACGCTGATTTATATTACGCGTCAGTTATAAAGGTGCGTTATGTGAGATGTTTTGTGAAAATACCTATTTTACAAAAATAATGGCATCTATTTGTTTTATCTATATATAAATAGATTGAAGTGAGGCGCGGTGAGGTTATGTGTGGTGTCGAGTTAGTGATAATGGGTGTTTATTTATATTAAATTAATCAGTACTATGTCTTAAAAAATAGACCAATCATTTTGAATATAAAAATATATCAGCTGTTTTTTTGAAAAAGCAGTTTTGTGTGAAGGATGTAGTTTGAAAATTATCGTAACAGGTGGTGCAGGCTTTATTGGGTCTGCTGTTATACGCCAATATATAAATGACACTGAGCATGACATTCTTAATCTTGATGCGCTCACCTATGCAGGCAATTTGGAATCTCTAGATGCTGTTTCAAGCAATCCACGCTATACATTCGAGCAGGTGGATATTAGAGACATAAATGAAGTGGAGCGGGTATTTAAGCAGTATCAACCTGATGCCATTATGCACCTAGCAGCAGAGTCACATGTGGATCGCTCTATTGATGGCCCTGCTGATTTCATTTTAACCAATATTGTAGGTACCTATAATTTATTGGATGTGGCTAAAAAATACTGGAGCTCTCTTACGGGTGATCGAAAAGATAATTTTCGCTTTCACCACGTATCTACCGATGAAGTATATGGTGATTTAGATACTACGGGTTTTTTCACTGAAGAAACATCGTATGATCCCAGTTCCCCTTATTCTGCAAGCAAGGCGTCATCAGATCATCTTGTGCGTGCATGGCATCGTACCTATGGCTTTCCTATTGTAATTACCAATTGTTCCAATAATTATGGTGGTTTTCAGTTTCCAGAAAAGTTAATACCGCTAGTAACGCTTAATGCCTTAGAAGGTAAGCCTTTACCCATTTATGGTACAGGCCAGCAAATTCGAGACTGGTTGCACGTTGATGACCATGCTCGTGCTTTGCGGTTGGTCTTACAAACTGGACAGCTAGGTGAAACTTATAACATTGGTGGCCATAATGAAAAAACAAATTTAGAAGTTGTGAAAACTATTTGCGCTTTGCTGGATAAGTTGGTTCCCGAATCACCTTATATACCCCATGAAAACCTAATCACATATGTAAATGATCGACCTGGTCATGATGTGCGGTATGCGATTGATGCCGAAAAGATAGCTAGAGATTTGGGCTGGCTTCCTGAAGAAACTTTTGAGACTGGTATTGAAAAAACGGTTAAATGGTATTTGGATAATAGTGAATGGTGTCAGCATGTTCAGGACGGTAGTTATCAGCGTGAAAGATTAGGTGAGGGGGAATAAAATGAAAGGCATTATTTTGGCTGGTGGCTCAGGTACGCGCCTGTATCCTATTACGCAGGGGGTGAGTAAGCAGTTAACCCCTATCTATGATAAACCGATGATTTATTATCCTCTTTCAGTGCTAATGCTTGCAGGCATCACTGAAGTGTTGATTATATCTACGCCTACTGATTTACCACAGTTTAAAGCTTTGTTAGGTGACGGTAAGAAAATAGGCATGAAGTTCTCATATAAAGAACAGCCATCACCTGATGGTTTAGCGCAAGCTTTTATTATTGGTGAAGATTTTATTGGCGATGATGATGTATGTCTGGTATTGGGTGACAATATTTTTTATGGTCATGGTTTAACTGAAATGTTAGCTAATTCGGTAAAAAATGTAACTGATGAAAGTAAAGCTACCGTATTTGGTTACTATGTAAAAGATCCTGAGCGTTATGGTGTGGCTGAATTTGATGAAGCTGGAAATGTATTGAGTTTAGTTGAGAAGCCAGAAAATCCTAAAAGTAATTATGCTGTTGTTGGTTTGTATTTTTATCCTAACAGTGTGATTGAAGTGTCGAAAACAATTAAGCCGTCTGATCGAGGTGAGCTGGAAATTACAACAGTTAACCAAAAGTATTTAGAACAAGGTGACTTAAAAGTTGAATTAATGGGAAGGGGGTATGCTTGGTTGGATACGGGTACCCATGAAAGTTTGTTAGAAGCATCGAACTTTATTCAAACGATTGAAAACCGCCAAGGTTTAAAAGTGGCTTGTATAGAAGAAATTGCATATGAAATGGGTTATATAACGCGCCAGAATTTAATAGAGCTAGCGCAACCCTTAAAGAAAAATCAGTATGGCCAATATCTTATCAGGCGTGCAAATGAAGATGTTATAAATCCATGAACGTAATAAAAACTAAAATTCCAGATGTTATGATTTTAGAGCCTCAAGTTTTTGGCGATGAATGCGGCTTTTTTTTCGAGAGTTTTAATCACCGTGAATTTGAAGAAAAAACGCAATTTAGTTGCCAGTTCGTACAAGATAATCATTCTCGATCAACTAAAAATGTTTTGCGTGGTTTGCATTACCAAATAAAACAACCGCAGGGAAAGTTGGTGCGTGTTGTTCAAGGTGAAGTTTTAGATGTTGCTGTTGATATTAGAAAGAACTCAAGTACATATGGTGAATGGGTGAGTGAGCGCCTAAGTGCCGACAATAAAAAAATGTTTTGGGTGCCGCCTGGTTTTGCACATGGATTTGTTGTGCTATCTGATACTGCTGAATTTTTATATAAAACTACAGACTATTATGCACCCGAGTATGAGCGCTGCATTGCCTGGGATGATCCCCAGCTAAAAATTGATTGGGAAATTGAAGGGAAGCCATCTTTATCAGTTAAAGATCAGGCAGGAATAAGTCTCTCAGATGCTGAGGTCTTTGAGTGAATATGGAGTCACAGAATGGAAATTCTATACCGCTTATTTTAATAACCGGTGCGAATGGGCAGCTTGGTTGGGAATTGAAAAGATCCATGGCGCCATTGGGGCGCGTGGTTTGTGTGGGTCGTGAACTTCTTGATTTATCTAACGAGAAAAATATACGAACATTTATTCAAAAGAAAAAACCCAGTGTCATCATTAATGCTGCTGCTTATACTGCTGTAGATAAGGCAGAGGAAGAAACTGTATTAGCATATAAGATTAATACAGAAGCGCCACGCATAATGGCGGAAGAAGCTAAATGTTTGAATGCGCTATTTGTTCACTACTCTACAGATTATGTTTTTAATGGTGAAAAAGAAACAGCTTATATTGAAGCGGATGAAGTGAGTCCTCTTAATGTATATGGTGAAAGTAAACTGGCGGGTGAAAATGCTGTTAAAGATGTTGCTGGTAATTATTTAATATTACGAACATCCTGGGTTTTTGCATCTAGGGGGCATAACTTTTTATTGTCAATGTTGAGGCTGGCAACAGAGCGTGAAGAGCTTAATATTGTCAGCGATCAGATGGGGGCACCAACTTCGGCCAGATTAATTGCTGATGTTACATCGCATATTGTTTATCAAGCGAGACAAGAAATATTTAATAAAGTATTTGAGTCAGGGGTCTTTCATTTATCATCTACAGGAAAGACTTCATGGTATGGCTTTGCAACTGAGATTATTCGGGTAGCTAAATTGCATGCTGAAAATCCAAGTTTTCTAGTTAGGGGTATTAATCCTATTTTGACTTCTGAATACCCTACACCGGCTCAGCGCCCATTTAATTCTTTATTGTCATCTAATAAGCTGATGGAGCGTTTTGGCGTTAATATGGCCTCATGGGATGAGCAGGTTGAACTATGTATTGAAGAATTCTATGGAGTATAGTGGTGCGTTATTTTTATTTAGTCAAATAAGCTGTTTTGTGCCTTAAATGCCTGTAGGATGACCTGTTTTATAAATATGAATAATGTTTGTTATTTTAATAAAAATAACACTTTAAATTTGACTAATACGTGACATAACTATGAAAGAAGAAATTGAAAATAGACCTGTTATCTGGAAAGAGCCGGCAAGTTTTTGGTTACTATCGGCCGTTTTTTTTGCATTTTTAGGTTTTGTTTTTTTTGATGCCTTAGAGGCTATGGAGCATATATGGAGCAGTAAGGAGGAGTATGGTCATGGTTACATTCTCCCCGCTATTACCGCTTTTCTTATCTGGCAGAAAAAAGACCAAATAGAAAGAATGCAATATAGTGGTTCTTGGTTGGGTGTAATAGTAATCTTGCTGGGTTTGTTCCTGTATTATGCTGGCGAGTTAAGTTCATTATTTGTGATTATTCAGTACGCATTCATTGTTGTTATATTCGGTTTTGCGCTTTCTGTGTTGGGGAAAAAAGTATTTAAAGTTATTTTTGTACCGTTGGCTATGTTGTTGTTTATGATTCCTTTGCCTGCGTTTTTACTAAATAACTTATCTTCACAGTTACAGTTAATTTCTTCGGAAATAGGTGTAGCTTTTATTCGTATGTTTAATATTAGCGTGTACCTTGAGGGTAATGTAATTGATCTGGGGGTATATAAATTACAGGTTGTAGAAGCTTGTAGCGGATTAAATTATTTATTTCCTCTGATGACGTTAGCGTTTATATCAGCCTATTTCTTTACAGGCTCCTTCTGGAAAAAATCAATAATTTTTTTATCGTCTATTCCAATAACTATATTAATGAATAGTTTCAGGATAGGCGCTATTGGCGTTACTGTTGAGTACTGGGGGCCAGAAATGGCTGAAGGTGTTTTACATGACTTTGAGGGTTGGGCTGTTTTTATGAGCTGCATTGGTATTTTAATTGTTGAAATGTGGGTGCTTGCAAAAATAGGTAAAGATAAGTTGCCATTACAAGAGGCTTTTGGTTTAGATTTTCCATTGCCTACACCTGTGGATGCTGATGTTCGTTATAGACAAGTGCCTAAGCAGTTGCATGTATCTGTTTTTATGATGGCTGCTGTTGCATTGTCAATTACAGCTTTGCCTGAGCGTGAAGAAGTAATTCCTCAAAGATCTTCATTTAGTGAGTTTCCATTAGTCTTAAATGGGTGGCAAGGTAAGAAAGGTTATTTAGAAGAAATTTTTATTGATACGCTAAAATTTACAGACTATGTACTAAATGACTATGTCAATGAATCAGGTGATGTTGTGAATTTTTATTCCGCTTACTATGCATCACAAAAAAAAGGTGCTGCGGCACATTCTCCTCGTTCATGTATTCCGGGTGGAGGCTGGCGTATTGAAAGTTTGAGAGAATATTCATTGAAAGGCGTGAAAATAGCGGGCGTAGATATGAGGGTGAACCGCCTGCTGATAACTAAAGGTGATTATCAACAATTGGTTTATTATTGGTTCCAGCAACGTGGAAGAATAATTACAAATGAGTATTTAATGAAGTGGTACTTGTTTTGGGACTCAATGACAAAATCTCGTACCGATGGAGCTTTAATGAGGTTAACTATTATGTTGAAGCCAGGGCAAGATGTATCGGTTGCTGATAAGCAGTTAGAGAGTTTTAGCAAGGAAATTGCACCGATTATCCCCCAGTATGTGGCGGACTAACTAAGAAAGTTATATGGCATTTTTGTTTGCTTTTATTGTTTCATTGGTTATTACCATGATACTAATTCCACCCTTTATGAAATGGGCGGATAAAATCGGTGCAGTGGATATTCCTGATGCACGCAAAGTGCATACGGCTGCAATACCTCGAGTGGGTGGTATTGCTATGCTGATAGGTTCGGGTATTGCAATACTGCTGAATGCTGATTTTGATTATCAGATTTTTGGTGTTCTGGGCGGTTTCTTGATCCTGCTGTTTTTCGGTATATGGGATGATCGAACTGATTTAGATTATCGACTTAAATTTGTTGGGCAGATTTTAGCTGTTTTATCAGCAGTGCTGATTGGCGATATTGTTATTCGCAATGTGCCATTTTATCTATATCCCTTGCCCGATTATATTGCTATCCCTTTTACTGTTTTTACGTTAGTTGGTGTCACTAATGCTATTAATCTCTCGGATGGTTTGGATGGGTTGGCGGGTGGCACAACATTACTGGCCTTGAGTTTGATTGCTTTATTGGCTTTTCAGGCTCAAGGTAGTCTTGTATTGCTGATTTCAATGGCAGTATCAGGCTCTATCTTTGGGTTCTTGCGGCATAATACTTACCCCGCACAGTTATTTATGGGGGATACTGGGAGTCAGTTTTTAGGTTTTAGTGCGGGTGTTTTAGCAGTACTGTTAACCCAGGTAGAGAATCCTGCCCTTAGTCCTGTACTGCCTTTGCTCATTCTTGGTTTGCCTATTTTAGATACGCTGGCTGTTATAGGTCAGCGTATTTATGAAAAACGTTCCCCATTTTCTCCGGATAAAAATCATATTCACCACAAACTGTTAGCGCTTGGATTTGATCACTATGAAGCGGTATTAATTATTTATGTGATACAAGCTCTGTTAATGGTGGGCGCGTATTTTTTGCAATATGAATCTGATGTGCTTATTTTGCTGAGCTATTGTGTTTTTTGTGTATCGGTATTGGCGACGATTCATATCAGTAAAAAATATACGTGGAAATTTCATAAGCCGAGTGTTAAAGGTGGGGCTCGCCTCAGTCTCTTGGTAAAAAAAATAAGAGAATCTGGGTTGTTAACAAAAATTCCGATGCAAATACTGCAGTATAGTTTGCCTATTATTTTAGTATTGTCCTTTATTTTACCCAATAAAATCAGCACAGATATTTCAATTCTTTCATCGGTTATGTTATTTATTTTATCTATAAGCTGTTGGTTTAAATTATGTGAAAAAATTATACTAATTGAGAAGGCGATTAGTTATGTCATCTGTGTTATGGCTGTATATCTGTTACAAAATTCTGGCGCTCAGCATGAATATTACAGTCACCTAATTAATTTTTTGTTTTTAGTAATTGCTTTAGCTTTTGCAATAAAGGTGAAATTTTCTGTTGATAAGTCTTTTCGTTTAACACCAATGGATTTTTTAGTGGTTTCATTGGTTCTGGTTGTACCCAATGTGCCGGGTATTGGGTTACCAGAGGATCATGCGGGTGAAATGGCTATTAAATTAATAGTGCTTTTTTATGCGTTGGAATCCATATTTAACACAATAAAAAGCAGAATGAATATATTGCGAATAGGTATGTTTATAACACTGATAATCGCGATGGTGAGGGGAGTTTTAGCATGACATCGTTAGTTTTGCCGCATGGTGGAACATTATCAAATTTAGTAGTTGATGATGTAAGGGGGGAAGAGCTTAAACAGAACTCTTCCCAATATGCTTCAATAACATTATCAGCTCGTCAAGTATGTGATCTTGAGTTGCTAATGAATGGTGCATTTAGTCCATTGCAAGGATTTATGAGTCAAGCTGAATATAAATCTACATTAGATCATATGCATTTACCCACGGGTGAACTTTGGTCGTTACCTATTACACTGGATGTAACAAAAAAAATTGCAGAAACGTTGCAGATTGATAACTGTATTTGTTTGCGTGATTTAGAAGGTTTTATGCTAGCTGTGATACACGTTAGTGATATATGGAAAGCAGATAAGATAAAAGAAGCTGAAGTTATTTATGGTACTACTGATGAAAGTCACCCCGGCGTTTCTTACTTGCTTAATGAGGTGGGGGAATTCTATATTGGAGGAGCTGTTGAAGGAGTGCAGTTACCGATACATTTTGATTTTGAAACTATCCGAGATACGCCAACTGAATTAAGAAGTTTATTCAAAAAACATGGCTGGAGAAAAGCTGTAGCTTTTGGTAGCAGTAAACCTATGCATCGGATTCATAGGGATATTTGCTTATCTGCTGCTAAAGAAGTTGGTGCGAATGTGTTAATTCAACCGATTGTAGGGCTAGGGCAGCCCGGTGATTTAGAATACCATGCGCGTGTACAGTGTTACCAAGCGATTTTAAAGTACTTTCCAAAGCATATTGCAATGTTGTCTTTATTGCCAATGGCAATGCGTATGGCGGGGCCGCGTGAAGCTGTTCATAATGCTATTGTTCGCCAAAATTATGGTTGTTCGCATATCATAATTGGGCCAGAGCATGCCGCACCGCCAGATGTAAGGCAGGGTAAAAAACGTTTTTATAAGGCGGGATTAGCGCAAGAATTCTTTCGCAAATACCAGAATGAATTAAAAATCAAAATGGTAATAGTAAATGAAATGCAATATGTTCCAGAGCAAGATAAATATCGTACGGTCAAAGATATAGTATCTGAAAACCTTCATGGTGAAGTATATAAAGATAAGCAGCTTTACCATAGTCTTGAGTGTGGACTAGAAGTGCCGTCATGGTTTTCTTTTCCAGATGTTATTGATGCGCTTAAACGAGTTTGTAAGCCTCGTTATCAGAAAGGCGTAACTTTATTCTTCACAGGTTTGTCTGGTTCTGGTAAATCGACTTTGGCTAATATTGTTTATGCAAAATTTATTGAGGAAGGTAAAAGGCCGGTGACATTACTTGATGGTGATGTTGTAAGGCAAAATCTATCTAGTGAATTAGGCTTTAGTAAAGAGCATCGTGATATTAATGTTAAGCGAATTGGGTATGTGGCGAGTTTAATCAATAAAAATGATGGTGTAGCAATCTGTGCGCCTATTGCACCTTATGCCGCCGTGCGCCAATATGTGCGTGAAGAAAATGAACAATATGGCGCATTTATTGAAATCCACGTGGCAACACCGCTGGAAGTATGCGAAAGTCGTGATCGTAAAGGTTTGTATGCTAAGGCGCGGAAAGGCGAGATTAAACAGTTTACTGGGATTAGTGATCCTTATGAAGCGCCTAAAAATCCAGAAATAAAAATTGATACAAGCCAATACTCGCCCGTTGAGGCTGCACAAGAAATAATGTTGTACTTATTGCGTGAAGGTTATATTGAATCATAAGTTGTGTGCTTAATGTCTAGATGATTCTAGTAAAAGCCCACATCCCTCTTTTGTAGAGAGTGGAAAACTAAATAATAAATTAAATTAATTCGGAGAATTAAAGCGTGAATACCCTGACTAAAAATTTATTTAAAAAGCTGATTTTAGTGTCACTAACTGTTGTGCTTGTGGCCTGTGGAGGCAAGGAAGAGCGTAAGGCGGCATATCTTGAAAAGGGTAAAGTGTATTTGGAAGAGGGTAATCTGGATAAAGCTAAAATAGAATTTAAAAATGTATTGCAAATAGATCCTAAATTTGCTGAAGCACATTATCTAATGGGCTTGATGGAAGAAAGAAAAGGAGAGCCAAAGAAAGCCTATATGCGCTACAGCAAAGCATTTGAACTCGATCCAGAATATCTCGGACCTAAGGTAAAGCTAGCAGAAATATACATGGTAATAGGTGGAGAAGAATATTTCTCTAAAGCTAAAAAATTAATAAAAGAAATACTCGTCAAAGACGCTGGAAATGTTAAAGCCAAACTTATTAAGGAACAGATTAGGTATAAACAGGGTGATGAAAATCTAGCGCTCAAGAATATAGAAAAGTTAATTGAGATAAATCCATTATTAGATAATGGCATCAATTTGCTAGCATCTGCTTATTTGGCTAAAGGAAATGTCGATAAAGCTCTTGGGATATTAGATAAAGGAATTCAAGCTGATAGCAGTAATCTTTCTTTGAGGTCAAAAAAAGCGACAATTTTATATAAAGAAAAGAGGTATAAAGAAACTGAGAAAACATTACAAGATATTGTTAATCAAGATAAGTCGTTATTTTCCTCTAAATTAGCATTGTCATCCTTTTATGCTAAAACAGATCAATTAGATAAGGCAGAGCGAGTTATCAGGGAAGGAATGAATGATGATCCTGATGATGTGAAGCGATCATTGGTATTAATTGAATTTTTATTGCGGCGTAGAGGCCCAGACAAAGCTATTGTAGAATTAAATAAAATAATTGCTGAAAAGCCAGAAGAATATGAACTTTATTTCGCATTGGCCAAAATATATAAAGCAATAAATGAAAATGACAATGCAAAAAAAATATATAGGAAAATAGCGAGTGAATCAAATAGTGATAGTGATAGGGTAAATGCGAACAATTTGTTAGCAGATGTTTTCTTAGATGAGAAAAATATAGATGCAGCTAAAGCTATAGTAACTGAAACGTTAAAAGATCATCCTAACAATAATGATGCTTTGCGTGTGCGTAGTGAAATTGCGTTAAATGAAAAAAATTATACAGCCGCCGTTAATGATCTCCGTGCAGTACTTAAAAGTCAGCCAGGGAATACAGATGTGTCAAAAATGTTAGCACAGGCTCACATGGCGTTAAAAGAATATGAGCTGGCTGAGTCGGTATTAAAGAATGCCACTTTGGTCGACCCTGAAGATGCTACGGCATCCATTAACTATATTGCTTATCTGATAAATCAGAAAAGAAACTCAGATGCTGAGAAAGCTCTAATAACGGCAAGAAAATCGAATAAAAATGACTTTCAGTTAATGGATATAGCATTGAGTTTTGCCGGTCAGAAAAATGATAAACAGAAATTAGTTGAAATTTTAAATGAGATGAAGAAAGCCTTCCCAAATAAGGTTGATGTTTATATCAAGCGAGGGCTTTATTATTTTGCAGTTAAAGATTTTTCTAATGCTTTGAGTGAGTTTGAGCTGGCTTTGTCTAAGTCAGTGTTGCCGCCTGATGCGATAAACTCATTAGAAAAAATAGCTAAAGTATTCTTAGCTCAAGGAAAGCCAGATAAAGCAATCCAGTACTTAAAGCAGAGAATAGTTAAAAACCATAAGGATATATTGTCACAATATGTATTGGCAAATGTGTATGTGTCTCAGCAAGATATAGTTAATGCTGAGAAATACTATAAATCTGTTATTGATGTTAATGCCAAGTGGCCACAGCCATATTTGAAGTTGTCGGCACTTTATATGCGTAATGGTAGGACGGATGAAGCTATTGATTTACTTGAAGAAACTATTAAAACTTCAGATGCTGATCTTAAGTTATATACAACCTTAGCATCTCTTTATGAACAAAATTCTCGTTTTGATGAGGCGAGAAGGGTATATGAAAAGATTTTAAAAAAGGCACCTGACAATCCATTGGCTTTAAATAACCTAGCGGTAAATTTGTTGGATCATTCAATGAAGCCAGGTGCCGCATTGCAGGCGCTTGAGTATGCAAAAAAATTGAATGTGTCTATCAATGAGGCTTTTGCTGATACATTGGGCTGGGCTTATGCCAAGACGGGGAATTATGCTAAGGCGGTAGAAATACTAAAGCCAATTGTTGAAGCTAAGCCTAAAATTGATGTGTTTAAGTATCATCTAGGTTATGCGCTTTATCAAAAGGGAGAAAAGGCTGCCGCTCGTGATTATCTTGAGGCAGCTGTTAATAGTAAACATAAATTTGTGGGTAAGGCTGAAGCTGCAAATTTGTTGAAGAGTATTTAGATTCCTAGTGTTGTTATTAAGATGCGAGGCTTTCTTGTACGCTATATTTACGTGCTTAGTTTTTAATATAAGTTAATAATGATGATTGAAGTCATTAGTTTTGGTACGGCTAGCATCCTGTTTTTAATATTAGGTCTAGTGATGTTTACTGGACAGCGGGAGAATCCACCTAAGCGTATGCTTGCTATAGCCTCTATAGCGAGTGCATTATGGGCAGGTACAGTTACCTATCAGGCCATTTTTGGTGGTTTACTGAGTATTGCTTTAGTTCTAGAGTTGCTCCGGTCTTTATCGTGGTTTGCTTTTCTTCTAACGATGTTGAAAACGGCCTTTAAGTCCACCGACGAAGTTTCTAAAAGTTTCAAGATGGTTTTTGCTGGTATAGCGGTGTTTATCATTGGTTTGATGCTGCTAGCTATGTATCGTATCTCTGGTGGTTCAATATTTGAGTTTATTGCGGGAAACGATATATTAATAGGTCATTTGCTTGTGTCGATTGGAGGATTAGTTATCATCGAACAGTTGTATAGAAACACAGCAGAGGACCATCGCCTTGCACTAAAATATTTGTGGTTAGGTATAGGTGGGATGTTTGCCTATGACTTCTATTTGTATTCCGATGCATTTCTTTTCCAACGCATAGATAACGAACTGTGGAATGCACGTGGATTTATTCACGCGATGGCAGTGCCACTTATTGGTGTAGCTATAAAGCGTGAAATGCAGTGGTCTATAGGTAAGGAAACAATTGATATTTTCTTATCTCGACGAGTGGTGTTTCATACGACAACTTTACTGGCAGCCGGTATATACATGCTGGTTATTGGTGTTGCTGGCTTTTATGTAAGAGATTTTGGTGGGACGTGGGGTCAGGTTGCTCAAGCAACTTTTATTTTTGGCGCTGGACTAATATTAGCCATTATTCTTTTCTCGTCTCGAGTACGCGCTCAAATTAAAGTTCTAATCGATAAACATTTTTTCCATTATAAATATGATTATAGAGAGGAGTGGTTGCGTATTATTAGAACACTTTCTAGTGGAAATGATTCAGTTAGGCTACAGCAGAGAGCTATCCGAGCATTAGCTCAAATTATTGATAGTCCTGCGGGCATGCTTTGGATGCGTAGAGAAAGTAATACTTATGAGGTTGAGGAAGTATGGAACACAGATTTAGTTAAATCCAAGGAGCCTGCTGATAGTGCCTTTGTACGTTTTATGGAAGAACAGCAATTTATTATTCGGCTAGATGAGTTTAAGCAGAATCCAGAATCGTACACTCGTTTGGCTCCATTAGAAATACCTCCATGGCTAAATTCAATCAATGATGCATGGCTAGTGGTTCCGCTTATGTTGCAAGATACTATGCTAGGATTCGTTGTTCTTACAAAGTCCCCGGCTCACATGTATTATTTTAATTGGGAGGATAGTGATCTGCTAAAAACAGCAGGTCGTCAAGCTGCAAGCCATTTAGCTCAATTTGAAGCAGCGCAAGAACTTATTGGAGCGAAGAAATTTGAAGAGGTGAATCGTTTATCAACATTTATTGTACATGATGTGAAGAATATGATTGGTCAATTATCCATGGTTGTTTCAAACGCCTCCAAACATAAAAGCAATCCTATTTTTATAGATGATGCAATTAGTACAGTTGAAAATTCAGTAAATAAAATGAATAAATTATTGGATCGCTTAAAAGGTGAGTCTGAAGAAAAAGTGCAATCATTTAATCTATTTGAATTGCTGGAGGCAAGTGTACGCAGTATAGCAAAAGCAGGGCGTTTACCTATTCCTGTATTAAGTTGCCAGACACGAGAAGTAATTGTTTTAGCTGATCAAGACCGTATGTCATCAAATATTGCGCATCTTATTCAAAATGCTCAAGAAGCAACAACTGAGGATGACCATATAACAGTCCGTTTACTAAAAGAAGGTGGCTATGCCGTTATAGAGATAGAAGATAACGGCTGTGGTATGGATGAAGATTTTATAAATAAACGGCTTTTCCAGCCATTCGAATCAACGAAAGGTACTATGGGAATAGGTGTTTATCAGGTCAGATCTTTTGTGCATAAATTGGGTGGAGAGTTTGATGTTGAAAGTCAATTGGGCAAGGGGTCATTATTTCGTTTAAAAATACCTATAGTAAAGGGTGACAATGTAAAGCAGCATTTGCAAGTCGTTCATTTGAACGAGACAGAAAAGAGAAAGCAAGATGGTTGAGAATAAAACACTGATGATCGTTGATGATGATCCAGGCATTCGTACGCAAATCATGTGGGCTGTTGAGGGGTTTGATGTCATTACGGCTCAAGATAGAAAGAATGCGTTAGAAAAATTATCGCAGTATCATCCTGCCGTTGTTACTCTGGATTTAGGTATGCCTCCCGATGTTGATGGTTCTAAGGAAGGTTTTGCTACACTGAAACAAATTTTAGAAGAGGCTCCAGAGACAAAAGTCGTTATTGTATCAGGAAATGATGACCCCTCAAATGTACAACGAGCGGTGGATTCAGGAGCATTTGAATTTTCTGCAAAGCCCGTCAATATCGAAAACCTTGTTAAAGTGCTTGAGAGGGCTTATTCTGCCTATAAAACTCTTAGAAAGTCTAATAATAATTTATAAGTCATTGTTTTTTAAAGATACTTTTTGTATTGTTTTACACTTGCTATGTGTTTTCATATAGTTCAAACTTACCCTTCTGTCGGAAAATATTACAGTTATTTAATATGGAAAATAATAAGAAGATACTTGTTGTAGAGGATGATCCTGGGCTCCAGAAGCAGATGAAATGGAGCTTTGAGGACTTCGAAGTCATTATTGCAGGTGGTAGAGAAGAAGCAATCAAATCAATTAAAAAATATCAGCCGGCAGTAGCAACTGTCGACCTTGGCTTACCTCCTGATCCAGATGGCAGTACTGAAGGGCTTGCCGCTATAGAGCAGATATTGGCCATAGCGCCCCATATAAAAATTATTGTTGTCAGTGGTAATGATGAGAGAGAAGCGGCTGTAACTGCTGTGGCATCGGGAGCATATGATTTCTATCAGAAGCCGATTAATTCGGATGTGCTTAATCAAATCGTTAAGCGGGCCTACCATGTATACGAGCTAGAAGAAGAAAACCGCAAGCTTATACTCCAACAACATATAGATGAACCTATGGAAGGGGTAGTAACGAGCAGTCCTCAGATGCAGAAAGTGTGTCAAAAAATAGAAAAGGTTGCTCCCTCCGATGCTACAGTTTTATTGTTGGGTGATAGTGGAACAGGTAAAGAACTATGTGCACGAGCATTACATGCTAAAAATCCAGCAATTAATGGACGTTTTATTGCAATTAACTGTGCTGCCATTCCTGAAAACTTATTAGAAAGTGAATTATTTGGTTACGAAAAAGGCGCGTTTACAGGTGCTTCTAAAGCGACACCTGGAAAGATAGAAAGTGCTGAAGGGGGAACCTTATTTCTGGATGAAATGGGAGAACTACCTATGGCGTTACAAGCAAAGTTACTACGCTTTTTGCAGGAGAGGGTTATTGAGCGCATAGGTGGAAGAGAAGAAATACCCATTAACGTGCGAGTTATATGTGCAACTCACCAAGATCTGGAGCAGAAAATTGAAACTGGTGAGTTTAGAGAGGATTTGTTTTATAGGATTAATGAAATTCCTATTACGATACCGCCACTAAAGGATAGAGACGGTGATGCAGTGCTATTAGCTAGATCTTTTCTTGATAAAATGAACCAAGAGCAGCATAAAAAAATAAAGGGTTTTTCAAGGGATGGTTTGATGGCTATAGAAGCACATAATTGGCCAGGTAATGTTCGTGAACTACAAAACCGAATCAAACGTGCAGTTATTATGGCTGAGGGCAATAAGATAACAGCAGAAGACTTGGATCTTGAAATACCAGAAGGCAGTATTTCAAATATTGATTCGTATAATCTAAAAGAAATCAGAGAATCTGCAGAACGTAGCGTTATTCAAAAAGCACTAAGAAATACAGGTGGTAAGATAGCCCCAGCAGCAGAGTTACTTGGGGTGAGTCGGCCAACCTTATACGATTTAATTCAAAAATTAGGAATAGAAAATAACTAGGAAGAGTGGGCGGTGTCTTGTAATTGTGCCTTCAGCCGCGAAGATCTTGTTTAAGTGCAGAGTGATCAATATCATCAAATAAAATTATACCTACCTGTTTTGTTTCGCCATTTCTTGGTTAAATGCAGGCCACAGTACTCTAGCGCATAGCGTATTGGTTGCATTTGCATTATTGCTTTTGAGGTATAGAGGGGTGCCGATTGATCGGATTATTTTCATTGTTTCCTGTATTAATTGCTGATATTTTTTCCAAGCATTTTGCGAGCTACCATAAATAGAATAAATCTGACGCCAATCCCATCTAAAATTATTAGCTGTAGTAATAAACTGTTCTAAGTCTTTTTGTTGGTTTTGTGGGTGTTGAGTGGCATCGTTTAGTATGTCCAGAATTAACCCGTCAACTTCTCCTGGAGACATTACGCCATGAACATTGAATTGCTCCGTAAGTAAGTGTGTTTTTTTGTCTTGTTCGTATGGAATGTGTCGAGCTTCAAGTAGTGACTTATTGTCTTTCAGTGTTGGTTTTTCAGATTTATCAACTAAATCCCAGAATTTTGAGGAGCCAGCGGTATCAAAGACTAGGTGAATACGAGTTTCATTACTATGGTTAATTACTTGGTGGTTATGCCAAGTATCAAGCAGCCACGCCTCACCGGCTGGCATATGAGCCTTATGTGTTTTGCAAGTGAATTCAACCAGAGGATTGGTGATAATAGGGATGTGTATTCTAACTCGTGAATACCAATGATAATTAATATCAGTGTGCATAGGTAAGGACTGTTTGCCCTCGATAATCATGATTCTAGCTCGGCTGACAACTTCTCCAAAGCTGGAAATGACTTGTTCAGCGTAGGGCATATTCTTAAGATAGCTTGTCGGCATCATGCGTCCCGCAAACTTGTCATTCATGTCACCATCAACAGTAATGAGTGGTATCGCGTAGTTACCTTTGTGCTTACCTGGATGTGGCTGCCATTCTGATTTTGGAACTTGTATGACTTCTTGATATAGTTTTGCTGAGTCAAATGTATATGGTAACTTTATAAACGGAGCAACTAGCTTCATTGAGATAACCTGTTAATATGTAAGCAGCTAACAGCCTGAGCCTTTGTCAGGCATTCGAGCTAAAACGTGTATAAGTTTAACCTAAGATAATATTTTCTTCATGATTATATCTAATACTCATAAATATATTTTTGTCGCTATACCTAAAACCGCTACGCATGCCATACGATTTGCTCTTAGAGAGCATATGGATGAGAGTAAAGATTGGGAACATGTATCCAAGTTTGTAACTAAGCGATTACCTATTGCTGCATTCGCGCAAACACATCATGGGCATCTTAAGTGTAAAGATGTTAAGCCTCACATTGATATAAAAAATTGGGAAAGATACTTTAAGTTTGTAGTTTGCCGCAATCCATATGATCGGTTTATATCATCATGCTTCTTTTTATATCGCAATGTTGATAAGTTTAATGAAAATCCAGTAGCTGGTATGAGGAGGATTATCTCATCCCCTCAAGAGATGAGTAGGATTTTACTACAACCACAAAATAAATTTATCACAGATGAAAATGGTAACCTAATGGTTGATTATATAGGTGCTTTTGAAAATCTGAACGGGGCATATCAGCATATATGTGAGAATATTAGCGTGCCTTTTAAGCCATTAGATAATATTAATACCTCCAAGCATGGTAATTATACGGAGTATCTAGATAGTGAATTAAAGCAAGCGGTGTTAGATTTTTATAAAGTGGATTTTGAGTTGTTAGGATATGAAACATAATCATCGTATCAGTTACAAATTAATGACATTTCCTTGCTTTAGTTATATCAGAGAAGTTAATCATGTTAGTTACTCCAAATTTTGTATTTATTCATATTCCTAAAACAGCAGGTAGATTTTGCCGGCAGCGTATAGTTGAAAATGTACCCGTCTTATATAGAGGAGGTTTACATGGGCCTATTCAACGCCTGCCTGATGCATTTAAACAATTGCCTATTATTGCCTTTGTTCGTAACCCTTGGGACTGGTATGTGTCATGGTATTACCATATGCAAGACTTTGATGGATTCAATCCTTTGTATGCAAATGCGGTTAATGCTGGAAAAGATGATTTTTGTTCTGTAATGAATTATGTATTTGATAGTATTGAGGAGGGTACTCAAGCCGCTGCTAATCTCGATGACTATTTGAATTCCCCAGAGCATGCGCAGAAACAATCGCATGATTTAGATTCATCGATGATAAGTTATCAACGTGAACATAATTGTAGTGTCTTAGGCTGGAGATATAAATTCAATATTGGCGAAGATGACAGTGTTATTAAATATATTGGTAAATTTGAATTCTTAGTTGAAGATCTACTCACTTGCTTGAAAAATTGTGGGGTATATTTAGATGATAAAACTCGCCTCAAGATTCATATGGCGAGACCAGTGGGTGAGGGTGAAGTAAGGGCTAAAAGAGATTTTCGTAGCCTATATACAGATGAGAAATTAATAGAGCGCGTGGCTGAAAAAGAGCGTTTTATCATAGATAAATTCGGTTATCATTTTGAATAGAAATATTAATTGAAATACAATAATGGGTTGGTGTGACATTATGAAAAATCAGGAAATTAGTAAAGATAATTTAATTCGACTTATGGATTTTATAACTGAGGAGGAGCGTACACAGCTCGAAAAAACGGCCTATAAATTCAAAAAAAATGGTGTTATCACAGCTAACCCAGCAGGACCTAATCGCTATCGTGGAAAGATTTACAATACTGAGCACTGCACTTCGCTAATCACTAAGTTAGGTAATAAAATATCTAAGCGTTTAGGTTTAAAAAAATATAAAGTGGATCCTTACCTTGGTTATACTGTTTCATTGATTAACCCAGGGGGGTTTATTCATGAACATATTGATAAGTATGGTGATTACCAAAAAGGCATGCGTCATCTACGCTGTAATATCATGGTGCGTCGAGAAAATGAGACGTATGATCCTGTTATATCGCATATGATTGTGCCAGTTCCAGAGTGTTCTGCATGGGCTTTTATGGCATCTGAGTGCCCGCATGGTACTCAAGATATAGCAGGCGAAGGGGATAGAATAATATTTGGCTTTGGTTGGACTGTCCCAGCAGATTATTCTTTAGAGCCGTATCACACTTGAGTGTTATATTTTTCTTAAAATGTATACTTCGCCGAGTATTTTTTTACCCGAGTCCATACGCAAGGTTACATTTTTAATGCTAGCTAATTCAAAATTATATTTATTGCTGAGATTAGAGATATAACTACTGGAGTGGGCGTAACGCCCTGTTGCACGGAGCATAAAACTTTCAGGATGCTCTGATAGTTCTATTGAAAAGGCAAAAAGGCCATTTGGAGTCAAGGCGTTATAACAGGATTCAAATACTGCGGAGAGGCCACCAACATATACAAATACATCCGCTGCAACGATTAAATCAAATTTAGATGACAAAGCATTGGTGGTATCTACAATATCTCCTTGTATTAATTCTTTGTAGCTGCCACGTTGTTTGGCCTTAATAAGCATCTTCTCTGATAAGTCTATGCCCGTAATCGTTTTTATAATAGGTTTTAAACTAACAGCGCATAAACCTGTACCACAACCAATGTCTAATATGTGAAGTTTTGTATTTTCTCCAACGATACTGGATAAATCTTCAGCTAGTAGCCATGGTATTTTATAGCCTAAGTCATCAACTAGTATTTTGTCGAAATCTTCAGCGTGACCATCAAATAACTTTGAGACAAATCGGTGTTTTGCATGATCTGTTGAGCGCTGGTCATTAATGGCAGAAAGCCAAAACTTGGCATAATTTAAATTTGGATTAATTTTTAATGCTTGATTGAAAGATTTAATGGCATCATCTATTTTTCCTAGTTCACACTGTGCTCGGCCTAGTTCAATATGAGCTTTGCCGGCACTATTATCTAAATCCATTCCCTTAATAAAGTTTTCTTCGGCTTTGGCTGGTTTTCTTGACTTAAGGTAAGTAACACCTAAGTGTCGGTAGTGTAGCGCTTTAACATTATTGCCTTTAATTGCATTTTTATAGCATGATTGAGCGGCTTCAATGAGCCCCTTTTCTTCATATAGCTGCCCTAGGTTATCGCTTGCAATGGAGTGCTTTGGATCTAGTTTTAGTACATGTTGTAAAGTCGATATCGCTTCATTAATACAGCCATTTGCAACAAGTGAGCAGCTTAAATTAAAAAGGGCATTGATATTATCAGGTTGTAATTCAACAATTTTACGAAAGCATTTCTCAATTAAAGTAAAGTCCCTGTTATCTTTCATATGTAATAGCTGCGCATACATTTGCCAAATGCCAGTATCTTTTTGTGAGTCAGTACATAAAGGCTTTAATAAACTCTCTGCTTTGCTGAGTCTGTTGCTATTCAGGTAGGTATTTATTTCTTGTTTCAGTTGTTCGCTATTCATGAGGTTATTTTGCGACTATAAAATAAAAACACTTGGGTTAAAAATATTGAAGGCTAAATTTATTCATACTTAAAAAAGTTATTTAAAGTCAAGCGAACTTTTTTAGCTGGTTTCTTGTAAGGTGACTTAGTTTCAGGCCAGTATATTTTATGAATGGTGCTTGAGTTGAAGGCAACAAACCTATTGTATTTCATTTCTACAAGGCTTTCTAATTTCCACTCAGGTGTTGATACCGTGAGATTTTCTTTCAAAGGTGTTCTGCAAATAGGCGTTAAGTCTACGCCGGTTTGGTGAATAGCGACCTTATCAGTAGGAATGTGCCGATAAACACCTGTACCGCCCCAGCATTGCTCATTTGGATTTAAATACATAAAGCTACTTACATGCCCGTCATCTACATGAGGGAGATGCATGGGGGCTTGGTGTACACCATGAAAGTAGGGACCTTTACGGAGCTGAATTTTTTGTTTATCTGTATCTAAATTGTAGTAGGTCGATATGCGTGCCCCTATATGTTTATCAATCAAATTTGCGATAGATGAGAGTAGTTCTGGGAATTTTTCCTGAAAGATTTTAGGTCGAGGGTGGATTTCGTATGTTTTTTTTGTTTCTCGAAATAAGTAATTTTCTCGATCAATATTTTTTGTATATTCTTTATAACTCTGGATGCCGTATTCGCGGAGTTCATCTGGGTTCAAAAGGAAGTTGTCGACAATTAATACATCAATATCGGCGATAGAAATAATTTCAATATCTGGATTAGGATTAATAATATTTTTCATTGTCAGTAGTCAGTTCATGCTGCGTATCGAGTATTCATCCTACTATATTGAAAGCTTTAAATGTAGTGGGAATAACAGACTAACTTGAGATTTCTCAAGTACTCACAGATTACATAATTATGAGTACTTGAGGGCAGTGAGTTAAGATTTACGGCGGCGAGCGAAACTAGCCAAACCCAATAAACCAGAACCAAATAACCATGCTGCAGCTGGAACGGGAACGGTAGAGACTACAGTTATAGAGGTAAAGTCATAATTTAAATTAAAGCCGCTCAATGAACCGTTGTCCATGGGGGAGCCACCAATACCATCATCAGTGCCCAGACTAAGTTGGGCTAATGTGGTGCCAAAACCTGTTTGGCCACTGGTATTAAATGATGAGGTAGAAATGGGTGCAGGGCCAATAGGGTATTTACCTTGTTTTATATCGTTGGATGCGGGGGTTGTACATGCTCCGCTAGTAGCACAAGAAACGGCATCGAAGGTATCACCGTAGGAGATGCCGCCAGCCAACTCAGTAAAAAGGCCAGCAGCATCTAATACTACCTGTGTTGAAACAGGTGGATTTCCATTCCAGTTAAAATCTAAATTGGCAATCATTAACGAACCCGGGCCACCTACACCGTCACCGATTGCCTGTAATTCAAAATTAGAGAAGTAAGTGCTGCCGTTACCATTTAAAAATTCAAACGGGCTGATAGTGCCTGTGCCGGCACCTGTGTTGGTATCAAATTGCATGGTGCCTGAAATTTGTGTGCGTAAACCGTAACCCCAAGTTGCATCGTAATAATAGGGTTTAGATACATTCGTTATAGCAAAGCCACCAGGGTCTAGAAAAGTAAGTAGCCCTGAAAACTCAAGGTTAACATTGGTATTGAGAGCTTGGCTAGGCGTTGCACTTAAGCCTAAAGCTGTTCCTAAAGCGACTGATAATAATGTTTTTTTCATTTTTACATCCTTTGGTTATGATCGTGAGTTGAAAAAAAGGGGGTATTTAGTTTGTGTTTTTATTATTTTTTAATTTTACGGCGTCGAGCCAAACCAGCTAAGCCTAATAAACCCGAACCAAATAACCAGACAGCAGCGGGTACAGGTACAAGAGCAATAGGAGCAACGGTTAGGGAGGTGAAATCAAAATTGGCATTAAATGTACTAAATACGCCATTGTCGATGGGCGAGCCGCCAATACCATCGTCGGTACCGAGGCTGAGCTGACCTAGAGTGGTGCCATATCCTGTGGCTCCTGCGGCATTGAACGAAGTGGTGCTAATCGGAACAGGACCGATAGGAAATTGAAGTTTTTTGATGTCGTTAGATGCGGGGGTTGCACAGGCACCACTTGCAGCACATGATGCCGCATCAATAGGTGTTCCGAAGTAAATGCCATCGGCTAGGCTGGTAAACAGGCCGGCAGCATCTAATACAACTTGTACGGACTCGGCAGGGTTGTTGTTCCAGTTATACACCATATTGGCCAGCACTAGGCTACCGGTGCCACCTACGCCATCTCCGATGGCTTGCAGCTCAAAGTTGACAATATTAACTAGGCCACCATTCATGAATTCAAAGGGATTTATTGTGCCGGTGCCAGCGCCGGTGTATGTATCAAACTGTAATGTGCCTGAGATCTGTGTGCGTACACCATACCCCCAGGTTGCATCATAATAATAAGGCTTTGAGGTATTAGCGAGGACTATACCAGAGTTGTCCAGTAACGTGTATAAGCCGGTGAAATCTAGGTCAATGATTGCGGCTTGAGATGCGGTAGCAGATATACCGAGAGCGGTAGTCATGGCAATGGTGAGTGCAGTTTTTCTTATATTCATTTTATCTCTATCCATTTTGATTTTTAATGTCCAGCTAAAAGGTACAATGCAAAAAATACGCCAGTATGAAAAGTAAGGATTAGGGCTTTATTTGCGGTTAAATTTTTAAAACTGTAAAAATATCGAGAAAAAAGTCGGGTATTTTTACATAAAATTTGAGTGTCAAAGTTTGGGGTGATATGCATAATATAATTTAGTACGTGGATCAGTAGTCAATTTTATGAATATAGAAAAAGAGTTAGATGCTGCCGACTTAATGGTATCAGCGCAGAACTTTACTAAAGCTATTTCAATTTATAATCAGATAATTGAAAAAAATGCATATTGTGATGAAGCTTACTTAATGCGAGGTGCATTGTATGGTGAGCTGGGGCAAATAGAAAAAGCCATAAAAGATGTGCAGACCGCTATTGATATAGATCCCGAATATGAAGGCTCTTATCTTACGCTGGCCATGCTTTATAAGTCACATGGTGAGCCTGAGAAGGCGATTAGCTCATACCAGCGAGCAATTGATATAAATAACAATAATAAAGAAGCCATACAAAATATTGTTAACTTGCATGTGGCTTTGGCGGATCAGCAACTAACGGGGCACTTAGCAGATAAAGCCGTAGAGAACTATCGTTATGCCTTGAAATATCTACCTGATAACCTTCATCTTTTATATAAGTTGGCCTTTGCACTTTCTAGAACGGGAGAATTTAAGTCGGCAACTGCATATGCAGAAAAAATTTTACGGCAGGATGCACATTATCTACCTGCAATGAATTTACTTTGCTCAGTGTATGAAAAAATAAGTGAGGTAGAAAAAGGCTGGGAGATGGCTCAATCTATGGCTGAGCAGCATCCTGACAATGCTGCTGTAATAATCGTATATGGAAAGTATGCATTAAGACAAAAGCAGCAAGACCTTGCTATAAGTAAATTAAAAAATATTTTAAGCAAAGGAAATTTAAAAGGTGAGGAATATTTAAGTATTAATATGTTGTTAGGGAAGTTGTATGACTCTATAAATGAATATGAACATGCGTTTTCATATTTTAAAAAAGCCAATAGTTTAAAATATAATGATTATGATGTGAATGAGTTTAAAAATAATGTCAGTTTAATCACATCATTTTTTTCTAAAGAGCGTTATCACGAGATACCCACATCTGAGAATGATTCTGGCGAGGTGATTTTTATATTGGGTATGCCGCGTTCTGGTAGTAGCTTAATTGAACAAATATTATCCTCACATTCGAAAGTATATGCTGCAGGTGAATTGCCTCATATTAATAATATTGCACTAACTATTGACCAGCCGGGTGGTCAGTATCCAACGGCGCTAGAAAGAATATCGGTATCAGAGCTTAATCATTATGCTGACGACTTATTAACAACACTAAGGTCAATGTCATCAGAGAGTTCCAATATTACCGATAAACTTCCGCATAATTTTCTTTTTATTGGTTTGATTCATAAGTTATTACCTCAGGCAAAAATAATAAACTGTTTGCGTGATCCAATTGATACTTGTCTGTCTTGTTATTTTCAGCATTTTGGTGGGCATCATCCGTATGCGTATGATTTGTCAAATCTCGCGGTATATTATCAACAATATTTAAAATTAATGAGTCACTGGAGAGATGAGCTTAAAATACCAATTCTAAATATTCAATATGAAGATGTGGTAAATGATACAAAGTCAGAAGTAGAAAGAATGCTGTCTTTTGTGGGATTAGATTGGGAAGATAATTGTTTAGAATTTTATAAACAAAAGCGTTCAGTTCATACGGCTAGTTATGCACAAGTTAGTGAAAAAATTTATAACAAGTCGGTTAAACGATGGAAAAATTATGAGTCTTATATAGCAGAGCTAACCGATAGGCTGATTTAGTGTTTGTTTAAAACGGCTTAAATATTGGCTGTAATGTAGGTGTCGATTAATAGAGGATTTATATAATGGTTGTCGTACTTGATGGTAGCTCGGGGTATTAACCAAGCGTTTGTTGGTGTGGAAGTTCAAGCAATTGTCCTCCCAATCTAATCCAAAAAAATCAATTAGTTGCCGGCATTTATGTTCAGGGTCATTGATTAAGTCTTCGTAGCTAATAGATAATATGTCCAGGTTTAAATTTTGTACCCAGTGATTCATCAGTTTTTCATATTGTTGATAATAAAAAGCTAAGTCACTTAGATCGCTGGCGTAAGGATGGTTTTTATTAAACTGATGAAAGAAAATTGATAAGGCTGTGTCACTAGGTTCCCGTGTACAATGTATTATTTTTGCGTTTGGAAATAGCTGTTGAATAAGGCCAAGGTGTAAAAAATTGTGTGGCATTTTATTGCTGATATATTTTTCACCTGAAGATAGTTCTTGAATATTTCTTATATATTGTAAAGATTTTTCATGAAGCAGTGTAGAGGGGATGCTTTCGATCCACTGACTGTATTCGTTGCTGTTTTTATCTTCTGCAAGTTGATAGATAATATCATCAATATATTCCAGCTCGCCACCGCCAAAGAACTGGCTATGGCTGGCAAGTATTTGTTCGACTAGACTGGTTCCTGATCGCGGCATACCAACAATAAATACAGGTGTTTCGTCATTGTTTTTAGAATGTGGTAGAAGATTTAAAGTATCTTTTTTATAGGTATGTTGAAGGCTTTCAAAATATTTTTTATTTTCTTCGCGATTGAAGTTATCTCTATTAATTAAGTTTGCTTTTTCATAAGCGCTAAATGCATCATCATACTTTTCTTGTTTATCTAAGCTGTTGCCTAGTTCATACAATAGTTCTTGTTGGTATTGATTAATGGCAGGAAATTCTTTCGCATTCAGTAAAATTTCTTCGGCTTTTTTGTAATTTTTGAGTCGTGAATTGATGCGTGCTGCAATTATATGCAGTCTCATATTTTTTGAATGTTCAATAAATGGCTCAATGATTTCTAAGGCATCTTTAAGTTTCGCTTGTTTTTCAAAAATACTGGCAATACCTAAGATACTGGCTTCGTAGTTAGGCGAGATATTTAGGATACTGTGGTAGTAGTGTAGTGCTTTTTCAGTGTCACCTAAATGCTCATATACCTGACCAAGGTTAATAAGTGCATCTATATTTTGAGGTTGTGAAGCAATAATGTTTTCATATAAATCTTTGGCATCAGCATAATTTTCTTGTTTTAAGTATAAGTTGGCTAGTGCGAGGTTTACATTTAAATTGCTAGAATCTAATTGCATAGCTGTATTCATTAATGCTTCAGCCTCCTGGAGTTTTTCAATTTCAAGATAAAGGTTTGAAAGATTTATATAAGGGTCAATATAGTTTTTATTGATGCGGATACATGCTAGAAAGCTATCAATAGCTTCGTTATATTTCCCTTGGAGTTTTTGGGCGGTTCCCATATTGTTATAAACTAGAGTCGCCGTTCCATTTAGCTTTAAGGCTTTTTTGCAATATATCTCGCTTTGAGCGTAGTCTTCTGACATGCCGAATACTACTGATAATAAATGATAAACTTCTATGTTATTTGGCGTTTGTTTATCTGCTTGTAGTAATAGTTGATATGCTTTATCAAGTTGGTTATGGTTAATATGATTGATCGCTTGTTGAAGTATATTTTGAGATGTAGTTGGGTTCATGTTTTAACTATACTGTTTAATGTTGTTTTATTATATGCTGTGCTTGAGTATATTTGTATTAGTGTGAGATGCAAATATCTGTTTATAACAGTTTTTAGTCTCTATCATAATGTTGTTAAATAGTGGGTTATAAATGAGTGAAAAAAAGAAAAACTATGCGTTTTCTAGTTATGACAAACATTTATGCTTAGTGCCTGATTTTAATATGTGGTTTATATTTTTATTTTTAATTAGGCCTTATGTCGTATTGGTAGTTTCACTTTCAAATAAAAGTGATCGAATGGGTTTAATAAACCTTTTATATGCAGATAAGTTAATGATGTCCCTCGGTGCATTAGCCGGTATACCTGCTTTACTTGTTGTGTATGCGTTAATTAAAAGAGATCCGGATGCTTCTGAGGGTGTGAAAAAAATCTGGCATAAAGGTCGGGAGTTATTGGCTATATCGGCTGTTTTCAATGTGCTGCTAGCTTTTTCACCCATGATGATAAGGGGTGTGCAGACGCTAGGTGTTCATGCTTGGTGGCAATTAGCAGGTAGTGTCTTAGTCTTAGGGCTTGTACTGAAGTCTGAGTATATAAAGGACTGTTTTTTGGACTTCCCTCGGCATAGTAAAGAATCTTAAATAAATTTAGTGTTTTTTGCTTATCTGAAAGGCAGTATTTACGCCAATTACATGACTGCTAAATATTCTCACCATGGCAATGCTTAAACCGCTTACCTGAACCACACCAGCAGGGATCATTACGTCCGATATTAAGTTCTTGGTAGCCACGGCCACTAAGTAGCGTGTGATTGTCTTTTGCAAAAGCAATAAGCTCATCGCCTAAACTTAAGCTATTAGTGTTTTTATACTGCCATAATGAACGACAAACTAACCCCAAACGCATATCAAAGCTTAGCTCAAAATTATTATCGCCTTTAAGATTAATGGCTAAATCATCATAAGGTTTTACATCTGCGCGTTGGACGTACATGGAGTAATTAATGCGAGGTTCCTTTGCCCAGTGGCTACTTCTAGAGCCCCAGTGAAAAACGTATTGGTTCCAGCCTAAAATGCTTCCAGCTTTAGCTGGTAATGCGCGAAAATTTTGTAGCATATCGGGTGTGTAATGTTTTACTGACCTGAAATCTTGGTCAATTAGCGAGGCGAAGTCTGTAGGGTAGTCTGGGTCGCGCGATGCAGGTAGCATACACATGCAGCCATTTAGGGTGGTGGCATCGGTTAAAGGGATCCATAGATTTATTATTTTAGGTGTTCCATCGCTGTTGATGGAGTTGGGAAATTGTAAATCACGATGAGGAGACCATCCAGAATCATCATCTGATGTCGCTACATTATAAAACCAAAATTCATCGTAGACTAAGCAAAATTGAGCGGGCAGACCTTGAGCCGTTACTTTAATAATCGCTTCAGATAATTGCTTGCATAAGTCCGTAGGTATTAATGGTTGTGATTGAAAATAACCATCTTCCTTATACTGTGTAGCACAACTATTTATGAGCTTGTTATCAAGCTCATAAGGTGGCTCTGGGGGGTGACAGTAAGTCATCAGAAATAGAAAGGTCGGGGTTCAGCTCTTGCCAGTATTCACGTGTCAGTGCTTTTTGTAACAGTTGCATGGTCGGCATATTGTTGAAGTTCCAAGTAGAGTTGATTTTGGATTTTAATTGTATGAATAGCCAAGCTTTTTAGTAATGCTTTCTAGTTCGGGTGTTATTGCTTCCATCTGTTGGCGGAAGTTTTTCCATCGGCCAATAGAGCTTGAATATACAGGAGTTGAGATGCTTTCATAGCTTGGTGTTTTTACATAGCGATCTTTAGCGGTATTGAAAAAATCTAATACAGAATCGTCCCATTCTTCATCAATGAAAGTAAGTATTTTTTGTGTAACAGAGGGCATGTCATTAACTAGGTTCTCATATCTCACTTCAATGTGCTTAATAGGAAGCTTTGTACGGTATTGACCCCATAGGTTCATAACGGAGTTATATAATGTGGTGGTTGTGGATAGATCAAGGAAATTCACCATTGCCTGATTTAAGGCGAAGGTGTTGGTGTAGCAGCTTAAGCATACATCACGAGGATCACGTATTAAAACGATAAAATGAGCATCGGGAAATAGACGGTAAATAAGGCTTGCCTCGGTAATATTTAGGGGTTGCTTGTCGATAAACCGTTTGCCTTTTAAGTCATCACCCGCATAATTTTCAACCATTTCCCAATAATGTTTTCTTAATGTTTTGATGTGTGCCTCTGTTAGTTCGGGTATGCATTCTGGGTACTTAGTATCAAGCTCAAATAGTGCGGGGGTTTCTGTAACGAGTTGCGTGATGATGGGGGCTTCTTCGCTAGATGTCATACTGGGGTGTGAAACAAGAATCTGTTCCATAAGTGTTGTGCCCGAGCGAGGAAAGCCTACGATAAATACAGGGGGCTGAGTTTCCTTATTCTGGACGACTGCAGGCCACTGTGACGGGATTGTGTTTTCTATTAGTTTCAAATTTTTATTTACGTTATCCATATATGCATGAGAGTCAATGTTAAGTTCTGATGAGATTGCTTTGCATGCCTGGTTTGCATTTTCAAAGCTCAGATAGGCCTCATCAAATAAGTCTAGTTTTTCTAAAGTTTTTCCAAGGGCGCTATAGGAGCTAGCTTGTTCGGTAGGTGTTGTTGCTAAGGCGATAGATTTCTCTAGAAGCTGCTTACTCCCTTCTAAGTCATTTAGGCGACGTTTTACTGTGGCCAGTGTAAGTGTGGCAGCGTGTGAGTTAGCTTGTAGAGAAAGAGCAGCCTCACAGTGCTGTGCAGATGCATTTAAGTCATGATTTTTTTCTAGTAGTGTCGCTAAATTTATGTGTGCAAGTACAGAGTTAGTGTCATGCTGCAGGGCTTTTTCATAAAGACTAATGGCATCATCTATACGATTTAAATCTCTTAATATATTGCCTAAATTTATATAAGCGGTTGCAAATTGTGGGTGTGCTTTTATGACTTTTCGATAGAGCTCTTCTGCGGTGCTAAGGTTTTTGATTGAAGCATGTGCTAAGGCTAGGTTGTACATGGCATTGAGGTTGTTTTCATCAATACTTAATGCATTTTCGAAATTATTAATGGCTTCGCTAAACTGTCCTAAAGATTGTTGGAGAAAGCCTAAGTTATTATAAATATCAATTTTAACGGGAGGAAAGTGTATGGCTTTTTTGTATGCGCTAATGGCAGAGTGGATATCATTAAGTTTTACATTAACATAGGCCATAATCTCCCAAAACTCAGCATCAGCTTCTTCTGACTCTGTATAGGGTGCTAAAAGTTGTTTAGCCTGTACAAAATTTTGGGTCTGCATAGCTGTTCTTATAGCGAGTTTTTGTTGCGCAAATGGTGTTTGAGTCATCTTTTAAATCTTTCTTTAAAATAATCTATTTAATAGGGGTAAGCTTAATACTATAGGTGGGGTGTTTTAAGCAATGCTATTTTATTTTTGTAGTAAGTAAACTTGTCCATGAATCGGCTCGTCTGCTTCATATCGAATAATTGTTTTTTGTGTGTCTAATAATTCAAAATCATTTTCCCTAGCTAATGAGTAAATATATTTTTCATTATGCGCAAAGCGCCCAGAATCTCTCAGCATAAACGTGTCTGTCTCAGAGGAGTCCTCTGTTGAGAAAACAAACAATCCATTTTTCTCAATGGTTGTTGAAACTTGTTTGAAAATAGTGGATATGTCGCCAATATAAACGAATACATCTGCCGATAAAATAATATCAGGTTGAAAATCATGGGTTTCAAAATATTGTTCAATACCAGTAGTAATTAGTTCATTATAAATATTTCGTTCTTCAGCTTTTTTCAACATTTTGGATGATAGGTCTATACCAATCATATGTTCAGAAATGTCTTGAAGGTGAATGCCTGCCAAGCCAGTGCCGCAGCCTAAGTCTAGTATTTTATATTTTTTAGATATATCTAAGTGTTTTTTCGCCATCTCTCCAATTAGTTCAGGCGTTTTGTACTGCAATTGTTCAATGAGTTGGTTATCAAATGTTTCAGCATAACCATCAAATAGTTCCTGTACGTATTCATCAGGTGAGCTACTTATGGAGCTATCGCCCTTCATAATAGCGAGATAATATTTAGCAGTATTGTTATTTGGGTTTATACGAATGGTTTCATTAAAGCTGCTTTCGGCTAAGTCAAATTGATCTAACATTCGATGCGTAATACCCAGATTTAAGTGAGCATGTTCATCGTTAGGTGAAAGCTGAATAGCACGTTGCAAATATGGTAGGGCATTCTGTGCTTGTTTTAATTTCCCGAATATATGTGCAATATCGCAAAGCGCCCTTACATGTTGAGGCATAGCCTTAACCACTTTGTCATATATTTCTAAAGAAGCCTGGTATTCACCCTTTTCGTTTAGTGCATAGGCTAAGTTATATAGTGCATTGGGGTGTTCTGGTTGATATTTAAGTGCCGTTTGGTGAAGTTCAATGGCGTCATCAAGTTTGGCATTGGTTTGCATGAGTAAGCCGAAATTAGTCAATGCGTCAGGTTGATTGGGTTGTATTTGAAGTGATTGTTTAAAATATTTTTCCGAACTTTCGTATTGTGAGTCTTCCTTTAATGAACTGGCCAAATTTGATAGTGTCTGAAAATCATTTGCATTTATTTTTAGTGCGCGTTTAAAGGTGTGGATGGCATTAGAATATTGATGGAGGCCATGATAGATGCCGCCAAGTAGCTTTAAGTATTCGAGGTTGTTTGAGTTGGATTGTGTTAATGGTTCAACTAATAATAAGGCGCTTTTGAATTCACCTAAGATGGCATAGCTTAAACCCAGTAGGTGATGTGTATGTTGGCTTACTTTATTATTTCGTTTGTATTTTAAGAGAATATCCTTAGCAGCTTCAGCGTTGTTCTCAGAAAGTAGCTGCTGGGCGCTTTGTAATATTTTTTGTTCTTTGGGCTTAATTGGCTTGACCACTTTGATATACCGTGCACTTTGTTGAAATAGTGAATTATTGATTTTAATATGCGCTATCGCCTAGGTGTTTAATTAAGTCACCTATGTGATGTTCATATTTCTTCCATTTTGCTACAGAGCTATTATAAATAGGTTGGCGCACTTGGTCATAACTAGGTGTCATAACTGTGCGTTTGTTTTCATGGAATTTTAAGCAGGCGGGATCCCAGTCAATATTGCATTGTTTTAATAAGTTTTTCATTTCGTCTTCAGGATTAGCTATTACTTTTTCGTATTCTAGTTCAATGATGTTCATGCTTAAAGCATTTCTCCAATGATCCATAAGGTCAAGGTACAAGTTGTAATATTTTCCAAGCATTTTGAGACTATTGGAGTAAGAATGGTGTTTGTTAAAGTGTTGAAAATATATAGATAGGCAAGTATCTACCGAGCTGCGTTTACAATGAATAATTGTTGCATTTGGAAATAGCAAGCTAATAATACCCAGACCCATAAAGTTATGAGGCATCTTATCAACGATGTATTTGGCTTCAGGGGCCATTTTTTGTAGGTCGCTTAGGTGTTTTTTAGCGACTCTAGTTGCATGTTCACTGCTCATGTTATCAAGGCATAGAGGGTAATTATTTTGGGGTTCTAATTCAGTGCTTAGTTGTTGGGTAATATTATGGATGTTCTCTAACTCGCCTGCACCAAAAACATCGGGATGGCTGGCTAAAATTTGTTCGGCTAAACTGGTTCCAGACCGTGGCATCCCTACTATAAAGATGGGTAATCTGCTTGTAACCTGTGATTTTTCTAATGCTTGTAGTTTGTCCTTAGAAAAATATGTTTTGAGATTTTCAAGTTTTCGTTTTTCATCTGCAAGATCAAATACTATTTCTTCAATATCATTTGCTATTTTGTAATAGTTAAAGGTATTGTCATGGTCGCCTTGGGAGTCAGCTAATTTTCCTAATGCATAATATTTTTCTGTCTTTAGTTTATTAGAGAGTTTTTCATCATCAATATTGAGTAATGCTTGCATGGCTTTTTTTTCGAATTTAAAGTGACGAGAAAATTTCGTGTAAGCAAGTATAATTTCTGGGCTAACGTGCTCTTTGTTAATATATGGTTCTAGTAATTGGATACCCGTTTCAAATTCAGCGCAACGTTCGTACACAGAAGCCATACCAGCAATGACTGTTTCGTCATTAGGAACTCGATCATTATATATTTTGAAATAATGTAAGGCTTTATGGTGAAGTCCTTCACCTTGGTAGCAGATGGCAAGATTCTTATAAGTGTCATCTAGCTCTGGTGCTAGTGATATAGCTTTTAAATAGCACTGTTCGGCTTCATTATAATTTTCCCTGTAGTTATCATGGTCAAGCAAGGCGTTGCCTAGGTTGTTATAAGCGCTGGCAAAGTCAGGTTTGTATTCTATGGCTTTTCTGTAAACGGCGATGGCGGATGTGTATTCCTGATTAGCCATTAAGGCATTGCCTAAATTACAGTATGCTTCAGCATAGTCTGGTTTTTGTATGATAGCTTTTTTAAAGTATTCAATGGAGGTCGTGGCTCGATCATTGTTGAGGTGTCTTAGGCCTAGATAATTATTGACTTCGCAGTAGTCTGGCTTAATTTGTAATGCCTTGCCAAGATAGTCTTCACCTAGTGAGTCATCTTGGTCGAGTAGTGCTATACCGTAATTGTAATAAGCCTCAGCAAGCTGTGAGTCAGCTTGAATGGCTCTCTTAAAATAGGTGCAGGCAGCTTCTGTATCGCCAAGACTTTTATATATAAGGCCAAGGTTATTTAGGTTGGTTGCAATTTTGTTATCCAGCTTAAGAGCAATCAGTGAGTTTTCTTTTGCTTTTTCCAGTTCTCCTGTGTGCCAATAGGCAAGCCCTAAATTAGCATAAGCTTTGGCGTTATTTTTATTTAGCTTAATTAAAGATAATGAATATTTAATTGTATTTGCATAGTCTTTAATATGTAAGAAAGCGATACTCAAATTATATAAAGCATTAACGTTTTTGGCATCAACTCGAATAGCGCGTAGGCAGTAATCTATAATTTTTTCATATTGATTGTTTTGTGCATAGAGGCTGGCAGCAAGTAATAACAAGTCGACTTCACGTGGTTTTTTTTTAATAGCGCGTTCACATTTCTTTATGGCTTCTGTGGTGTGTCCTGTCTGAGCTAGCTGTAGTATTTCTTGAAATCTTTTGTTCATTAGGTGAGAGTGTGATTATTGTTAGTTAAGTCAACGAAGTCTAAGTCATTTCATAATTCTTGTCTCGTGTAAATCTGAAAGCTGTCCTTGCATGCTTATTTAGGTGTCCATCCATAATATTTTCTCCTAATATTTTTTCTGGTTATAGGGTGTGAAATTGTGCCGTATGTTGAGGGTGCTGCTGCATAGCTATTGTTAGAAAAGTTTTTTTGGGGTACTGGTAAATATGCAGTAGTAACTTTTTTTGTTAAAAAAACCGACACCTAATAGTTTTTTTTTGAATTCTATTTAAATTGTTGAAAAATAAAGTAAATAAGTGAAGGGTATGTTCTTTATAAATAATTCACTTTAAATTTATATTTATGTGATAAAAAATAGGGGGAGATGGTTTGTTATTTTAAGTTATTGATTTATATAAAAAATATTTTTTCTTTCATTGGTTGGTTTAAGTTTTGTCGGGAATGTTTACAAAATATTTGTTGAGGTATGTAAAAGTATCGGTGAGACTTAAATAAAAGAACATGGAGTATTTTAACTAATTGAAAAATAAGGGTTTATTTGTTGTTGGCCTGTAAAGTGCTTTGGTTCCCAGCAAGAGTCACCGTTCAATGTTCAATCCGAGCTTTAATCTGGTTTGGCTCTGAAACAAAAAATATTCTAAATGAGGATGTATAAATGAATTTGAAAAAATCTGCATTATCAGTAGCACTAGGTGCTGCTCTAGGTTTAAGCGCAACTGCTTCACAAGCTGTTATCATCGATATGGACTACAGTGGTCTGTTCACTATGCTAGATTCTTCCGGTACTGTTGTAGCGAATACGTCTAAGCCTTATTATTATGATGCGACATGGGGTTATGGTGTTCGTACTCAAATTTCAGGTACTATGCAATTTGATACAGATACAGGTGCTGGTTCAGGTACTGTTGCTCCATTTGAGTTCTTCAATGGCACTACTCCTGCTATTGCTTCTGGCGTTTATTTCCAAGCAATTGGTGATGGTGCTGGTGGCCCAGGTTCATTACTTATCGGTAACATGACATTCTCATGGGGTACTGCAGATATTTCAACTCAAATCGTATTAGACGGTGCGGGTTTATTTGCTGAGCTAGGTGATGGTGTGTTCGCAGTTAACGATACTTTTGATGCAGCTACTTGTGCTGCTAGTGGTGCATGTGCAACGCCTGCATCTGATGGTGTTAAAAAAGGTAAGTACCCTATTGGTCCAGCACCTATTGCAACATCTACCTTTAATACTGCAGGTCAAACTGGCTTTGGCACAACATTAGGCCAGCTAAGCTTAGGTTCTGATGACGGTATCGGTGGTTCTCCAATGGATAACGGCCCATTCTCACAGTTCAATGCTAACTTTGATATGACTACAGTTACTATTACAGCTATCACTACTTCAGCGGTTCCAGTTCCTGCTGCAGTATGGTTATTCGGTTCAGGTCTGTTAGGTCTGGCTGGTGTAGCACGTCGTCGTAAAGCTTAATCTTAATTAAGTCTTTATGATAAAAACGGTGTCTTCGGGCACCGTTTTTTTTTGCCCGAAAGCTAAGAGTTTTATTGCATTTTTAATATTTTATTTTTAAGTATGTTTTTATTGAAATACTTAAAAATAAGGTGTTTTTTATAAGAGTAATTAGTCTATTTTGGTTTTTATCTTTGAGGCTGTCTGGTAATATTAGGCTGTTTCTGAAAGTCAAAAAAAGAATTGTAATGAAATTTATTGACAACTATTAATTCAGTTCATTACTCTGTATTTCAGTGTAAAAATATAATTGAAATTAATAAAATTCCATTTCCAAAGAATTATTTAAAAGGGTCTTTAAAAATGAATAAACCAAATTCCAGCGGGTTTAAAAAAGCCGCCTTGTCGGCTTCAATAACGGCAGCACTGACTATTGGTGCAAGTCAGCAGGTTCAAGCTGATATCTATGAGTTTTCCTTTTCAAATGGTGGATGCAATGTTGAAGGGTTGCTCGATTTAAACTCTGACGGTGATTATTTGGATGCTGGTGAAATAGGTAATACGTGTACATCGGCGGGTGATGCATGGTTTACCATGCTAGATTCTGCAGGTATACAGCTTCAAAATTCATCATATCCTTATTACGGTGATCCAACTTGGGGTTATGGTCTTCGTACGCAGATTGCCGGTACTATCGCACTCGATGTAACTAATGGTAAAAATACTACCATAGGTGGGGCAACTATTAACGGCTTTGATTTCTTTGCTAGTGGTGCGGCTGCTGCCTCATCAATAGAAATGAAAGGTGTTGGTGATGGTGTTGGTGGGGCTGGCGGTTTAATTCTAGCTAATATGGGGTTTTCTTGGAATGGTAGCGATATAACTACACAAGTCGTGTTAGATGCGTCAGGACTGCTTGCTGAGATTCCTTTAGATAGTGATGCAACGGGTATTTCGTTAGGCTCTGTGTTCGATTCTGCAACATGTACGGATAGTGGTGCATGCGTGTTACCAGCCTCAGATGGTATTAAAAAAGGAAACTATCCTATTGGGCCTGTTCCAATTGCTACCTCGACGTTCAATACAGCAGGGCAGACGGGGTTGTCAACGGCTTTGGCTGATCTATCGCTTGGAACTGATGATGGTATTGGCGGCTCACCCATGGATAACGGTCCATTTTCAGGCTTTAATGCTAATTTTGATTTTGGTTCTTTAACCTTAACAGGATATAACGATACAACGCCTCCAGTAGTTAGTTTTAGTGCTTCTTCTGTTTCGATTGCGCTGGGTGGAACATTTGATCCGTTGAATCCTGGTGTGACGGTGACATGCTCTGATCGAGCTGATGGTGTAGGTAATAAAGAGGCTGGCGCGCTGACCAGTACAAATAGTAAATTGACATTTGCGTTTAACCAAGCGGATGTTGATGCCATAGATAGTTCTGTTTCAGGTTCATATAGTGTACGTTATACCTGCACAGATAGTGCATTGGATAGGGCAAATGGTAGTACAGGTGTAAAGACCTTACCCGCAGGCTCTGCTGCTCCTCAGGATAATACGTCTGCTGAAACAGTGCTTTCAGTGCTGGTTGCCGACCCAGATGCTCCTACAATATTTATCACTGGAGATAATCCTTTACAGTTTGAAGCTTGTTCACCTTACAGTGATCTAGGTGCTACGGCGACAGATCCTCAGGATGGAGATCTTTCATCTTCAGTTATTGCTACAGATGATAATAGTGTATCGGGAACGAATCAGTTGGACGGAGTCGTTGCAAGTTTTACGTATAATGTTACGGACTCCAGCGGTTTGCCAGCAGTACCTGCGGTAAGGGGAATTAACTTTGTCGATACAGTGGCACCAACGTTAGCTGTTGAGGTGGTAGCTGCGGGTGTGACTGGGATTGAGGTTGATGGTGTAACAACCTTTAGTATTGAATCGAAGGCGTGCGATGCCTTTAATGCCAGTTTACCAACAGCGACTGTGAGTGATACTTGTTCGACACCCACGCAGGCAACAGTAAGCGCAAGTAATATAGTTAATTGTGATGTACTGGATGGTAGCGATACTGTTGAAACTACTTTGTTGTATAGCGGGACAGATGGTGCAAATACACCTAATACGGGTAATACGACGGCTAAGGTTATCGTGGCTCGCTCAGAGCCTATTGCAACGTTAGTGGGAGATGCGTCGGTTATATTGGAAGAGGTAAATGGTGTTGTGCCAGCCTATGTTGAGCAAGGTGTCGCTATTCATGATGTGCAGGATGGTGATGTGGTAGCTACATCTTCAGGGACAGTGCAAGGCATACTCGATGGCGGTGCAGTTGGTGGTGATATAGCTGTTACTATTGAAATTAAGGATGCGTCTGGCACTGTAGTTAATTCAATTGATACTAGCGTTACAGGGAGTGTATATACTATTACTTATGATGTAACAGATAGTGGCGGTTTATCAGCATCTCGACTGGAGCGTCAAGTAACAGTTGGCGCATTTGCAACTGGTAGCAACTTTACTATGTTAAATCCACAAGGAAACTTAGCGGGTGGGACAAATGATGTTGCTGTGGTTTGGGATGGTGTTAGCTTAAATACAGATGAGTCGGATACGAATTTTGATTTAATGACGCTTGAGTCAGCAAAACCTCAACCATTTTTTGAGTATTTGTGGACAGCCCATCATGTCCGTATTTTTGGAGAAGGGTCATATACTTTTGATGTTACATGCACAACTGAGGAGCTTGAAGCAGGTACAACACTGTGTAGTGATGGCGTGAGTCGCTTTGTAGGTAATCAAACAGAGCAGTTTTTAACAATGAATGTAGGGCCAGGACAAATAGGTGCTCATATTTTGTTTGACTGGGGGCGGCCTAATGATCCATCTAAGCCTGAAACTATTACACCTTGTGGTGTAGCAAGTTGTGACATTGATGTGGTTATAGTTTGGGATCAGAATGCACTTTGGAATCAGCAGAGCCCCTTGCATCTTGATGAGGCAGGTAGTCCACCTGATGCAGAATCACCTTGGAAGTTAGTATCAACTGATTTCGACGGAGATGGTGCAAATGGAGCTCCTATGATTGATGGTCCATTTATAGGGTTTAATGCAAACTTCAATATTGGACCTGCAGGGGTATTAAGTGAACTACCTACAGTAGAGCTGCAATCTGATGACACTTTACTGGGAGAAGATGGTATTGGCTCAATGGGCTTAGGTTTATTAAGTGGCTTGGCATCATTACTCGGCCTTGGTTTATTCCGCCGTCGTAAGTAGTTAAAGCAATATCATTAGGGTAGCGGTTATTTAACCGCTGCTTTTAAACGAATAAATATAAATTAAAATGTTCAAGGGGAGTTCCATGAATACCTATTTTAAATCAGCGTTAGTGCCGATGGTGGCATTAGCCTTGTCAGTACCGTCCATTGTGAATGCAACAAATGGTTATTTTTTAATTGGCTTTGGTGCCAAATCTCGTGCCATGGGTGGTGCGGGTGTGGCTTATAGTATGGATGGTATGTCGGCCGCTTTTAACCCTGCAACCATGATTGATGCAGATACAGAATTGGATTTAGGTGCCGAACTATTTAATCCACCCCGTGCTATACAGCACAATAGTGCGCTTTTAGGTCAAACAAATGAGCGTTCAACCACCGACTTATTTATGATTCCATCTATGGGGGGAACCTATAAATGGAAGGATGATATTACTTTGGGTTTTGCATTTATAGGTGCTGGTTTACAAACTGAGTACCAGCAAAGGAATGCTGCTGGTACACCCCAGGTGTTTAATGCCTTGAATAATCAGGCTACATCAGAAGCTGGTGTTGAACTATATCAAATGCAAATGGTGCCAAGCATTGCCTATCGTTTGAATAAGCAGCATACAGTAGGTGCATCATTAGTTTTTGGTGCACAATTTTTTCGTGCAGAAGGATTGCAAGATTTTGCTGTTTTAGGTTTTACATCATCAACAGATGGATCTGGCTTAACAAATGAAGGCTTCTCGCACTCTTTTGGTGGAGGGGTTCGTTTAGGATGGTTAGGTAAATTTATGGATGAAGACCTAAGTATAGGAGTGAACTATTCTTCTCGTGTATATATGAGTGAATTTGAGCGCTACACTAGCTTGTTTGCCGAACAAGGAGATTTTGATATTCCAGAGAATTACGCTATTGGTTTTGCTTATAAAGTTAAACCTGAGCTTACAGTAATGTTGGACGTGCAGAGAATAATGTATAACGATATTGCATCGGTAGGTAATCCAGGACCATTGGCATCCAATCCATCCAACTTCTTTCCTTTATGTCCACCAAATGCAGATGGTTCACCAAGTGATGTGAGTGATTGTTTATTAGGTGGTGATAAGGGGCTAGGTTTTGGTTGGACGAATCAAACAGTATTCAAGCTAGGAGTAGACTGGGCGTATAGTGAGAAAATTAACCTTAGGGGTGGTTTAAATTACGGTAAAAGTCCGATTCCAGAAGATCAGGTTTTATTCAATATGCTGGCACCTGCCACACCGGAGCTCCATTTAACATTGGGAGCTAGTTATATCTTTAGTGAATATTACACTTTATCTGTCAACTATGTGCATGCTTTTTTGAATACAATAAAAGGCCCAACAATGTTTGGGCCAGGTGGTATTGTTGATGGTAGTAACGCCTCTATTGCAATGTCACAAAATACATTAGGTGCAACGTTGGCGATTAAGTTTTAATTACTAAAGATCATTGAAGTACTTAAGAAGCTCGACCTTAATGGTCGGGCTTTTTTTGTACTTCAAAAATGTGTAAAGTTAGATGAGTATATGTAAACATAAGTGAGATGTTGCATTAATGTCTTTAAATTAATAGTGAATATTGTATGTCTTTATTATCACCAGCTGAATTAAGTAATCAGGCTTTTACTCTGGTAGAGCAGGGTAAGCATAATGCTGCTCTAGATTTGTTTGAACAGGTATGTGAATTAGATGCTAATAACGCCGAAGCATGGATGATGCGTGGTGTAATAAAAATGGATACAGGTGCTTTGGTAGTAGCAGAAGAGTATTTAGATAAAGCGCATGATATCGACCCAGACTATGCCGATGTATATTATTATCGAGCTTGCTTGCGCCGCTTGCAAAATCGATTTGCCGATGCCTTGGTATATGTGCAACGGGCGCTTCAATTAGATGTTGATTATGCCGAAGCTAAAAAGCTTTTAGTGGAGTTGCAGTCATTAACATCTCAGGCTGATGGTTCAATAGCGGATGGTGGCTCTGCAAATGAAAAAATTAAACAATATATTGATAAGGCTGATCAGTATCGTTCACAAAATCAATTAGCCGAAGCGTTATCGGTATACCGCGAAGCCTTGCAATTTAAAACAAGCAATACTGCTCATTATGTTTATATCGGGCAGGTCTTGTATGAAATGCAGCAGCATGTTGATGCAATAAAAAGTTTTCAGTTAGCATTAAATCTTGATGCCAATAATGTAGTGGCCAATATCGGCCTAGCATTGGTGACGTTTATGCAAGGTCATGCTCAAGAGGCTGGTGTTTTTATTGATAGAGCTCTGCAATTAGAACCTGAGAATGTAAGCGCTATTGCTTTGGCGGCCAATATCGCTAAGCATTTAGGTAATAAGCAAAAAGCATTTGACCTTCTCGCACCGCTTGTGGCTAAAAATATAAAAGATGCCAATATTGCGCTGGCTTTCGCGATAATCAGTAAAGATTTCAATTGTCAGCAAGATGCTATCAATTTAATGGAATCAATTTTACAAACTGAGAAGAATTTAAGCTTACTTAGCACAATCAATTTATATTTTAATTTGGGTAATCTGTACGATAATTTACAGCAATATGATAAAGCTTTTTCTTATTATAAAAAAGGTAATGATTTAAAGCCGATTAGTTTTGATCGGCAAGCCCATAGTCAGAAGATCGATCACTATATCAAAGTGCAAAGTCGTGAGTTTTTAGGTGCCTTGCCTAAAGCTACACAGGCATCAGAGCGACCGATTTTTGTTGTGGGTATGGTGCGTTCTGGAACGAGTTTAATTGAGCAAATTTTATCTAGTCATCCAGAAGTTTTTGGCGCGGGTGAGTTGCCGGATGTTTATCAAATTGTGAATGTTTTACCGGATGTTTTTAATAAGATACAGTCTTACCCTGAATGCATGAGTCTGCTTTCCCAAGATATAGTCGATCAGCTTGAGCAAAAGTGTTTATCGCATTTATCAGAGCTTTCAGCTGATGCATTACGCGTAGTGGATAAATTACCGGGTAATTTTATGCACTTGGGTTTAATTCAAACCATTTACCCAGGTGCAAAGGTTATTCATTGTAAACGAGACCCTCTTGATACTTGTTTATCTACGTATTTTCAGGATTTTTCCACTGCGCATCCGTATGCTTATGATTTGGAAAACCTTCAGTCATTTTATAAAGACTATTTGCGTTTGATGGAGCACTGGCGAGATGTGTTGACTATCCCTATGCTTGAAATAAATTACGAAGACTTGGTGATGGATCAAGAGTCAGTCAGCCGACAGCTCGTTGAGTTTTGTGGTCTTGAGTGGAGTGAGGAATGTATGAATTTTCATGCGAATAAACGCTATGTTAAAACCGCTAGTTATGATCAAGTGAATAAGCCTATCTATCAAAACTCAATCTCTCGTTGGAAAAATTATGAAGTACATTTGTCTGAGTTGCTGAAGCTACAAAATACTGAGTAACTATGAATGTTAAGTGTTTTTTGTGTAAAAAGATGGTGCTATATGTCGGTGCTATTTACACATTTCTTATGTTTTTTGCTTTGATTTGAATCATGGTTTTGTAAAGTTTTGAAAAGCTTGGGATTAACGCCCTACGGCATCTAAATTGCTTAAGTTCACTACTATGTAAATGAATGTGATTTTAGAAGTGATGCTGTAAATGATATGTAGAATTAAGTACCCAATATTATCTTTAATACTGCTTGTTTTTTCTCATCCTTCCTCTGCAGCACCTATTATTAAGCAGCGTGTTGGTACTCAGGTTATTCCATCTCAATATATTATTGTTTTTAAAGACAATATCACTACAGATTCAGCAGCTACTCGATTGATGTCCAAATTCAAGGGCTTAAACGAGATTCATCGTTATCGCCATGCTTTGCACGGTATGGCGGTGAAAATTCCCCAGCGCTTATTAAAGTTAATTGCTACAGACCCTAATATTGCTTATATCGAACCTGATGTACGAGTATCTATTAATGCCCAAACCTTACCCCGAGGCGTCAACCGTATTAATGCAGAGTTAGATCCGGTTGCGAATATTGATGGTATTGATGACAGGGTTGATGCTGATATTGCAATTCTAGATACGGGCATTGATTTGGATCACCCTGATTTGAATGTATTCAGGTACACCTACTGCAAAGTAACGGGCATTAATGTTAATTGTGCTGATAATGATGCGGGTGCTAATGATGTCAATAGTCACGGTACTCATGTGGCAGGAATTGCAGCGGCCTTAGATAATACTTCAAGTGTTGTTGGTGTTGCTCCAGGGGCACGTTTGTGGGCGATTAAGGTATTAGAAGATGATGGTACAGGCAGTGGCTCACAGATTATTGCTGGCGTAGATTATGTTACTCAGTATGCCAGTGATATAGAAGTGGCTAATCTTAGCTTAACTGGTGGCGGTTCTTTTCAAGCACTTGATGATGCGATTAGTAATGCAGTGGCCGCTGGTGTTGTTTTTACATTAGCGGCGGGTAATGATTCAGTTGATGTTTCGCAGGTTTTTCCGGCGGGTCATCCTGATGCCATTACTGTTTCGGCCTTCGAAGATTATGACGGTTTGGCAGGAGGTCTGTCTGGAGATGTTGAAGATGATACTTTTGCCTGGTTTAGTAATTATGGTGCAGGTGTAGATATTATGGCACCGGGTGTGGCCATCCGTTCTACGATTCCCGATGGCTTAGTCGGAGGGAAAAATGGCACGAGTATGGCTGCTCCCCATGTTGCAGGTGCAGCAGCACTCTATATGAGCCAAAACCCAACGGCAAGCCCGGCCACGGTGAAATCAGCCCTGATAGATATTAGTGATTATGCGCCTTGTATCAGTAATCCAGATGGCAGTTGCGGCCCTCAAGATCCCGATGGTATTCAAGAGCCATTATTATTACTGACCTGTGATGATGCTGATCGAGATGGTGTTTGTGATGCGGTGGATAATTGTATTAATGATGTGAATCCATCACAGCTTGATACTGATTTAGACAGTGCTGGTGATGTTTGTGATGCGGATGATGATAATGATGGATTGCTCGATACATTTGAAATTGATATTGGCAGTAATACGCTGCTGGTAGATTCGGATGGAGACAGTATTTCAGATTATGATGAAGTCGCGTTTGATGGTGATGTAAGTACTTATAATGCGGCGACTGATCTTAATCCTTTATCAACTGATACTGATAATGACTCCTTAACTGATGATATTGACCCAATTCCTTTAACATTTAATTTTAATGATGGTGACTTGGCGCCATTAGGTGCACCGGATGGAAAAATAAATGTTGCGGATTATCAAGTGGCTGCTAAGTTGGCTTTAGGTGAAATCATTGCTGGCAAATTAGAGCTATCACATGGTGATGTTTATCCTATAGGTGCGCCGGATGGTGTTATTAATACGGCTGATTTCTTACTGATAGAGCAATTGATAAAATAGAGATGATTTATGAAAAGTATACTGAATAAAATTAGTTTCGTTATATTAATTGCTTTGCTCATGAGTGCTTGTAGCGGTGATAAAACATTTAATGATTATGCACGTGCTGGTGATACGGTGGCGGTTGCCGCAGGTTGGAAACAAAACTTTAATAAGGAAAACATCACCGTTACGATAACACCATCAATAGGCTCGGTGATTACGATTCCTCCGAGTGATCCTGCAATAAGAGCAGCGATTAATTTTTATGCTGATCCTCTTGCCAGTGCGATTGTGAGTCGTGAAACAGGAATCGAATTTACGACATATGCACTAACTTATGGAAGTACCATAACGTCTAATTTTACAAAAAATGATAAAGACTGGTATCAAACCAGTGTGTTTATTGATTTACCCGCTTCATTGCCTGTCGGATCTACACAAATTGAAATTACAAATCCTCAGGGGCAGTCAGTAACATCTATTGTTGAAATTATTGATGGGATTGGTTCGCCCAGTACATTTACGGCTCAAAATAATACTGACTTAAATACCAATATGTTAGATGCACTAACCCGGCTTGAACATTACAGCATTAGCTTTAGTGGTGTCGATTTACCCTATGCCATTGAAGTAACACTATTACATGACCCAGATGTAGATGCTGGTGGCATTGGTAAAGGTTTGGCTGTGAACCCTATCGGTCCTAGTATCAAGTTTGAAGCGCACCATTTATAAATATTCATTAATAAGCTCCTGAGGCGATTTAAAGTTAAGTCGTTTTCTGGGTCTGTTATTAAGTTGATTGGCAATCCAATCGCATTTTTTCTG
>JALTJN010000282.1 GCA_027076405.1 Chromatiales bacterium | reverse complement strand
GCTAAAATAAAACCTAAACGTGAATTGCCGTAAATCGTTGCGTTAATAGCAGAAAAAGTCGCCAGCAAGGCAGCAACAGCAACAATAATAAAACCGGTTTGACCAAGAGCGGGTTTAGCGGCAACGGCCAACGCATAATCTTTTGCAATTAATAGTTGGTTTTCTGCCACCGTGCCAACGGTAATAACCGCAATTAAAATATATAAAATAACAACAAGTAACACAGAACCATAAAATGCTTTGGGTAAATTTAATTCAGGACTTTTAATATCTTCAGCCGCATTAGCAATTAGTTCAAAACCTTCATAAGCCACAAAAATCACCATGCCGGCAACAACAATAGAAAAAGAGCTGCCCCACTGTTTGGGTGAAAGGCGCTCGACATCAACATAAGATGCGCTAACGATAATAATAAGTATGAGTAGTGCAACCTTGGTAATGACAATAAGCGTTTCAGATTTGCTAACAAAAGATGCGCTGATTAAATTAATCATAACCGGCAATAATATCGCCAAACTGATTAGCAAGTGGCTTAGCCATGCAGTGTGATTATCTGGGAAAAAAGTTTGTGCATAAGATGAAAAGGCAACGGCGTATAAAGAAATAGTGATTAGATAGCTTAGCCAGAGCATTAAATTTACCGAACCGGATAATAAATTATGATTAAACGCATTATCGATAAATGTAACAGTGCCGCCACGGCTCTGGTAAGTGACCGAAAATCGGGCATAAGAATACGAAGTTAATAAAGCAACGATTCCGGCAAATAAAAATGCAATGGAAGTGGCACCATGTGCCAGTGAAACGGCTTCGCCCAGAACGGCAAAAATTCCGCCGCCGACCATTCCCCCTATACCGATTGCGATAGCGCCAAATAGTCCGATGCTGCGGTTATTGTTGGGCATGTACTGCTTATCTTCTGGTTATGAATTTATTCAGCTTAGCTAGATTGTTTTCATAACACAAGTGGTGAAAGTTTAATGATTGCACGGTCGAGGAAAACCAGCGGAGGCTATTGAAAATGAGAAGTGATTAAATGCTCAGCGCCAGGCTTATTCTGTAAAATTTATTTTGTAAAATATAGCGGGGTGAATTTTTAAAATAGCACTACAAAAAAATGATGTAAAGATTTTTTTTATCAT
>JALTJN010000281.1 GCA_027076405.1 Chromatiales bacterium | reverse complement strand
GATGAAAAAATTGGCATTAAAGTAAACAGCGATTTAAAATACATTAATCACAACCCAAAACCCAATGCCTGTTACTGCGAAGATTTACAGGTCGTCGCTTTAAAAAACATTAAGCCTGGCGAAGAAATCACTCACGATTATGGTGCCGACTGGAAATAATAATCACTTTATTAGCAGTAACAAGATTAAGCCATATTGACGAAACAAATTTAAATATAATTAACGCCCTGTATAGTTATATTTCCCTATGAGAGGATAAAAAGATGAAAAATATAATCGCTTTTTTGTTTTTAATTTTCGTATTAACTTCAAATACCGGATGCACATATTCAAGCGTTGATGCAGGTGAAGAAGGCGTTATGATTTACCAGCCCTATTTTTTTGGCAGCGGCGGAGTTGATAGCCAGCCTATAAAAACAGGAGCCGTATGGACTGCATGGAGTACAGCAGTTGAACGATACAATATAAAACCCGTAAAAATGAGAGAAAATTTTATAGACCTGACTGCAAGCGATAATGTCGCTATAGATTTTGATGCGTACCTGACATTGAAGATACAGGATGGTAAAACGCCACTGTTACATGAAAAATCAGGACGAGAATGGTACAACAATAAAATAAAAGATACATACCGGGCATATGTAAGAAACGAAGCGAGACAAAAAACATCCATTCAGCTACGAACCGACGAAAAAGTTATACGCGACACACAGAATAAAATAAAACAAATGATGGTTAAATATATAAAAGAAATTGGTTTGCCTGTTAATGTTATTAAGGTAAATATAGGCAAGGTCGTGCCGCCAAAAGAAGTTTTAGCTGAGGCTGCACAAACAGCAGCACAAAAACAACGAAAGCAAACCCAGGAGCAAAGAAAATTAGCCGAAGATGCCAGAGCAGCAGCTGAAAAGGCAGCGGCTTTAGCAGATAAGCAGTATTCAAGCCAGTTCAAAATGACAACTGAACAGTTTTTAAGAAATAAAGAACTTGATATTATGAGCGAAGCGGTAAAAAGCGGGAATGTATCACTAATTATGAACGCATCAAATTCTCAACCTATATTCAACGTAAAGTGATTATAACTGACAGCCATCTTATGAGACCTTTGCACGAAGTACTTTCCGTCATCTCCGATACAAGCAT
>JALTJN010000280.1 GCA_027076405.1 Chromatiales bacterium | reverse complement strand
CTAACGATTTACATCAGCGGCAGTCACACGCGGAGCGGAGCGTAGCGTTTGACTGTCCACTGAATGTGATTGTTAGATTTATCTCGCATCTCGTACCCAATCATTTATATTTCCGTATATCGTTAAATGATCTGTCCCACATAGCTCAGAAAATCTTGAGGCATCGTATGTGTTTGGATTTATGATATATACTTTTTTTGTTTGATTTGCTCTAAGGTTCTCACTAATCAATATTCTTGCTTCAATATCAAGAGGCGGGCAAGAGTATCCTGCGATAATTACTCGATCCGCCTTTCTTAGGGCGTTAGCCGCTTGACGCCATATCGGTAACATATCATTGTGAATAGTACCTCTTTTACCACTGACAGGAGGAACAATAATAGGCTTCATGTACACCATCCGCTCTCTCCTCCTCCAATACAATTGGGGAGATATTTGAGTAGAATTTATTACATGCAATTCCCTTTGAGGACTAAATAATGCTCTTGCAGTTGGAGAATCTGACGTATGACGAGATTGCCAATTTAGTGACCCATGTAATTTATAAATTGCAGCGCCACTATGGTGTAACGAATAGCTATTAAAATCAGTAGCATTATTTACCTTTTGCACACTGCTAGGCGCAAGACCATTCAAGCGATAACACCCTGGAAATTTGAATACTCCATTATGACCATTTATGTCTATATCATTCAGCGCTCTTTCCACAAGCAGATCATAATTAAATGTGATGATTGAGAAATCATCAAAATTTTCTACTTTTGAAAGCTCGCTCAGCAAAAACCTATAGATTAGCGATCTAGGACCAACCTTTAATGGATTTGTAGTACGGGCAAGAACCCTATTAAGCAACAGCAATAGATCAAGGAAACCTTGATGAAACAAATCTCCCTTTGTTGAATCAACGGCTTTCAGATACAAATATGAAGCAGTAGACTCTAAGGAGCCCATTAAGCTTTTATAATATCCCCCAACAAATGACTTAATGCAGTGTTCTACACGATAATACGTTTGTTTGTCGACATGCTTGGAAATTTCAAAAAAATCTGCATCTAACGGCGGGCGTTTTCCTATCGAAAGGCTATTACCAGCAGCACGCGAAACACCTGCTCCAATTATTATTACGGTTTTCATAAAATCTAACG
>JALTJN010000279.1 GCA_027076405.1 Chromatiales bacterium | reverse complement strand
AAAATACATTATTCTGCATTACAACGTTGCAAGAGCGCATAGTTATAATAACTACTTGTCGCCAGATGCGGCTGAAAAATTAATTTGCTCTCATTAATGTGTGCAGATTTACTTGACCACTACAGTCCGACTCATTTTTTAACTGTATAAAAAAATTCAAAGGAAGATCAAAATGAATGCAAAGCTCCGTCAAGTTAATATCAAAAAATTCTCTTTTACTGCTGTTTTGTTTATTGGGCTTTTGGGTCTGGTTGGCTTGCAGGGGTGTAGTTCATCTTCTTCCCCTGCAGACACAACACCACCAATTACCACCGATCAAAATGCGAGTGGTTTATTTACGGGGGGCATTACCTTAAACAGCGGAACCCAGCGCACGGATTTACGCGCATTTGTGCATGAAGGGCGCATTATTATATTTAGCGTAAGCGGGCATTTTTTGTTTGATGGGCAAATTGATAACATCACACTGGATAATTACACCGCCACATTTGATATTTATGAGCTGGGTGTAAAAACAGAACCGGCGCTTGCGCTGACGGGTACGGTGGTGTCTGAATCAAAAGTTACCGTTGTGATTACGGGGACGACGAATCTGGATGGTGAGATTACGCTGGATTATGACGCCTTGTATGAGCGTGGTGCTTCGTTTGCTCGGGTGGATACGGATGTTGTTGAATTTGCGGGTAGTGTTATGAATACAACTCCTGATGCAACGACGAATAATTTCGATTTTTCTACAGCCACTGTTTACAATATGAACAATTTTGCTGCTGGATCTCCTGATCTATGCTTGGTCGATGGAACTTATGGTATTCCAGATAGTAGTATAAATATATATATACTCGATGATGCTATCAATGCTTCTTCAGCTGCAGGTTGTACAATGTCCCAATCTCCCAATTACACCGGCTTTGCCGCAGCCGTTGATGGCAACTTTACTGACAGCACACTTTTATATGCGGTAACCAACGGTGAAAATGCCCAGTTCGCCATACTGGAAAAAAGACCTTAACCTTTATTAAATAGTCGTCCCTGAAGATTACCCCATTAAGCACCCTGTTTTTTCAGTCGACGACCTCATGACAAACTTAAAATCACTAATCAGAGCGCTAAAATATTCAGGCCAATAAAACCAGGCCAGTAGCT
>JALTJN010000278.1 GCA_027076405.1 Chromatiales bacterium | reverse complement strand
TTTAATAGTTCTATCACTTCGGAAATCTGATCAATATGCTGCCCATCTGGTGCTGGCCAGCTTCGCCACTGGTAACCATACACAGGCCCCAGATCACCTTTTTTATCTGCCCATTCATTCCAGATCTTCACGCCATTATCCGTTAAATATTGAGTATTGGTTTCACCTTTTAAAAACCACAAAAGCTCGTGAATAATGGATTTAAGATGGCATTTTTTTGTGGTGACAAGTGGAAAACCTTCGGCAAGGTTAAAACGCATCTGATACCCAAAAACTGAAATCGTTCCTGTTCCCGTTCTATCTCCTTTTTGTACGCCGTTTTCTTTTACATGGCGCATTAAATCTAGGTACTGTTTCATGAAGCCTTTGCCTGTTTTTTTCGTATTAAATAAAAAAGATATAAACCAAACAACACCATAGGTATAGATAGCTCTTGCCCTTTCGTCATCCAGCCAAAAGCAATAAAACCGAGATGCGCATCAGGCATACGGAAAAACTCCGTGATAAAGCGAAAACTGCCATAGCCAATCATAAATACAGCGCTCACCGCCATTGTCGGCCTCGGCTTACGAGAATAAAAAAACAAAATAATAAAAAGTAACAAACCTTCTGTTATCGCTTGATATAAAGATGAGGGATGTCGAGCAATATGGTCTCCATAGTCCATCGCCCATGGAATAGAAGATTCTACCGGACGACCCCAGAGCTCTTTGTTTATGAAGTTACCAATACGTCCGGCTCCCAAGCCAATAGGCACCATGGGCGCAATAAAGTCGCTGACTTGGAAAAATGTGCGATTAGTCTTTTTAGCAAATAAATAAAGTGCAAAAAATACACCTAACATACCACCATGAAAGGACATCCCGCCCTGCCATATTTTTAAAAGTATTAGAGGATTTTCTAAAAAAGCTGAAAAGTTATAAAAAAGAATATAACCAATGCGTCCACCTAGAACGACTCCTAAAGCTCCGTAAAAAATAACATCGGAAACCTGTTCTTTATTCCATGTTGAATTAGGCATTTTGCAGCGGACATTACCCAGCCACCATGCACCTAAAAAACCAATTAAATACATCAGGCCATACCAATGAATTTTGGCAAAACCTAAATCGAGTGCTACGGGGTTTATATCTGGGTATGTAATCAT
>JALTJN010000277.1 GCA_027076405.1 Chromatiales bacterium | reverse complement strand
TGCTTTGTACGATCACGGTCACTTCTGGATCAGGTAAGTACTTTTTAAGGTTGCTGGTCAGCATCGCCGCGACTTCGGTTGATGAGCGCCCTGCTACTGATATTTGACCCGCTAAAGGAAAACTAATGCTGCCATCGGGAAGGACTCGTATCACCTTCTTTAAAGTGTCATCGCCCCAAACGGAGACATCCAGCACATCACCTTGTCGAATTTGATAGCTCCCCGCTTGTACCAATCCAACAGGTATCGCTAATAGCAATATAATAGTCATGAGAAATTGATTAATTTTCATTGAAATTCTCGCTAAAAAATTATTCTTTCATTATATAAAGTCTATAAAAAAAGGGGGCACGAAGCCCCCTTTCTATACTACATGAGTATTTCTTATGCTGCGCGAGCAAAAGCACCAACCATGTTTGATTTAATTGCTTTCTTTTTGCGGCGTCCTAAGAAACCTGCACCAAATAGAGCAGATGCAAATAATACACCGGCGGCAGGGACTGGAACAGTTGAAATAGTACCACTGTAACCAGTGTTAGAAGGACCGGTTAACTCTAAGAAGTACTGTGTACCAGCATTAAGTATGAAGTTACTTAGACTGTTAGTAGCAGAAAGTAACAACGAATCATCGGCTGAACCAAAAATACCATCACCACCATCAGTAATAATAGATAATAGAATGTCACCAAACGTTGGTACAAATGACGAGTCAAAAACAACGCTTCGAGCACCGGCAACAACACCTGCCGTATCAGAAACAGTTAAACCATAAAATACGCTATCTGTAGGAGCAGTAATATCTGCAAAATTACCAGAAAAGCTTACTGTATCACTTGTTCCAACCAATGTTATATCACCAACAGCGCCACTAATAGCTGATGGTGTCACCGATGAAGCAAATCCTATAGACGAAATAGCGAATAAACCAAACGCCATCATCATTTTATTTATTAATTTCATTATTATTCCCCATACCCCTGCATGTTTTATTTGTTGCGTGCAATTTACCATCATGGGTAGCCCCCAGCTATAGCCCGATCGGGTATAAATGACGATTTTTTGTAAGAATTTTCTGATTTTCTCTATCCACCGTAAGCGGATGATTCTGTTTCAATATCAAACTCGACCATGTAACGCGCAACCGCTTCTGC
>JALTJN010000276.1 GCA_027076405.1 Chromatiales bacterium | reverse complement strand
TAGACTTTGAGCAGGTGGGACTTGTATCTCTCAATACGCACCCACTGGGTAACACTAACCAATTTCATCCCGTCTCTGGGAATCCCGAGGCTCCGAGTTTAGCTCGGCACAAGAATTTACCTTGTTAGGTGGGTAATATGCCTTTATAATCATAAACAAAATCAATGAGACGCCATAAGGCATTGATTTTACATGAAATTTATTCCTTCTCGCTATCAGCATATAAGCTATAATTTAATTACCTGCAAATTCTACTGGTCATTAGAATGCCATATAATGTAATAAATTCTTGTTTAGATACAGAAAAAATAGAGCAGCATCAGACGCTTGCCGACAGATTGGCTAATGCACTAAAAAAATATCAAGCAGATCATGAGGTTATACCTTTACAAGAAGCATACTCCCAACACTTACTTAGTGAGAAAATACTAACAACAAATAAACTTACAGTGAATGCGGTTATAAGGGCATTTGGTACTTTTAATTTATTACCATCAGGCACTCATCACAATTATCTTGCAGCAATTAAAACCCAATCAGACTCTGAGGCTATTCATTCAGATTGGGAAATGGTTGGTGAAGACTTAAGTTTAGCTGCAATAAAAAACATGATAGATAGCAGAGAAGCGAATGGCTGAGGAGAGCAATGAACTTGCTCAAAGGCAAGAGAAAGAAGAAGCAAAAATTGAGCAGATTCTGCAAGAAGTTCCAGATGATATATTAATTGGTGTTCTCACAGAAAGAATTCAGCGCGAGCCAAGTACAGAAGTTAAGAAAGTAGTTCAAGCAGTATCAAAACACACATTTTCTGGACCAATCCCTCCTCCATCAATGCTTGGAGAATATGATGCTGTTCATGATGGTTTAGCAAACCGCATTGTTTCAATGGCGGAGTCTCAGCAAGCACATAGGCAAGCCTTAGAAAAAGAGTCTGTTGTAGCAGCAATAAAAACTGAAAGTAGAGGGCAAAATTATGCTTTATTTGTTTCAATGTTAATAATTGCTGGCTCACTGTATTTGATTGATGGGGGCAAAGAAATATCTGGAAGCATACTCGCTGGTGGAACTTTAACTGGACTTGCGTACCTATTCATAACCGGTAGAAAAAAAGAAGACGAAGAACCCAATAGTTAATACCCCAACCACCTAACG
>JALTJN010000275.1 GCA_027076405.1 Chromatiales bacterium | reverse complement strand
ATATCAATTGCGAATTAATCACCGCAGAAAATGGTTATGAAGGCCTTATTAAAATTGGCAGCCATAAACCCGATATTATTATCAGCGATTTACTCATGCCGAGAATGGACGGATTTCAAATGGTAAAGGCATTGCGCTCTATGCAAGAACTACAGAACAGCATGATTATTGTTATTTCCGGGCTCAGCGATGATGAAATTATTGACCGTGGCAGCCTGCCCGACGATATCACTGTATTTTCCAAACCGGTTGATTTTGATAAATTGAAATTATTATTCCAGGAAAAATCTCAGGCAGCCCGAGTATGAATGCAAGCCTGATTTAATATCACTGTTGTTCCGTTAACTTTTTTTATAATATGTTTATATATCCGTTGTATCTGATTAATCATGAAAATAAAAACAACAGAAAAATCTGTCATCTCCGAATGCCCATGCTTATCGTATTGGTCGCAGATCCAGCGACATTAGGCATAGTAAAGTCGTTGGATTCCCGACACAAACATTCGGGAACGACACGTTTTTATTCTGGGCAGTAGATGCATATTTATTCGCACAAAGCCCTGCTCTGTTTGACTTCATGCGAATTAATTCGCACCTACTTTTTTAAAGTGGGTCTATTTTTAAACCGGCTTGTTAGTCAGGTGATTTATGCACTGCGTTTTCTTATACTTACTAGCCCTAACAGCCCCGATAAAAACAAAACAACCGCTGGCGGTAATGGCACAGCCGACACGGTTATGGTTGCATCGGCATTGCTAAAATCAATGCCGGTTACGGTTTGCGTTGATGTTTCGTAGTCAAAACCATTTGCAGCGGCAAAGCCTACAAAATTTATATTATCTGCAAACAGTTCGTTCATTGATAAAAATGAAGCGCCAGCGGTGAGTGCATTAAAACTAATATCTGCAAGTTTTATTGTGCCCGTTAAACCGCTTAATCTCGATGCAAATAAATCCACGCCGCCGCTTGCATTCGTTAAGGTATTTTCTGCGCCTTCAAAAGGCCACTGGCTATCGATAGTAAAAGCGGTTGCTGATAATACCGCGTTATTAAACGTAACTTCTGAACCCCAGGCAAGTAAACCGCCCTGCAAATCATCGACGTTTGTTACATATAAACTGGCGTTAAATGTTTCGCCTAAATTCACACTGG
>JALTJN010000274.1 GCA_027076405.1 Chromatiales bacterium | reverse complement strand
GGTTAATACCACAAGACTGATAATGGCCAGTAGAAAGAATGCAATCAACCAACCCGTTTGTTTGCGCGCATGATCTTGAGACTGAAAAAAATCCATTTATAAATGCCTAAAGAACATACTAAAAAGATACCTTGGGTGCAGCTTGAATTTGTTCGCTATCTTCAAACTCTAATAAGCTGGCATCCTGTGCATGACCAAAACTGGCTGCCAAAACAACCTGCGGGAAAGATTGTTTATACGTGTTATATGTCATCACTTGATCGTTAAATGCCTGACGTGCAAAAGCGATTTTATTTTCAGTGCTTGATAATTCCTCACTGAGTTGCATCATATTACTATTGGCTTTTAAATCAGGATACGCTTCCATGACAATATTTAACTGCCCCATTGCACCTGTTAACGCACTTTCAGAACTGACTAAATCGCGTATTGCCTGTGGGTTGGAAGGATCAGCGGCAGCGGACGTTAAATTGCCCGCAGCACTGTTACGTGCTGCAATCACCGCCTCTAATGTTTCACGCTCATGCTTAAGATAACCCTTAGCCACTTCGATTAAATTAGGTATTAAATCGTAACGACGTTTAAGCTGCACTTCAATTTGAGCAAAGGCATTTTTATAACGATTGCGTAATGCGACAAGCTGATTGTAAATACCAATAATATAAAAAATCAGTGCCGCAACAATAACTAAAAAAATAATTGTACCTGTATCCATAAAGATTCCTTTTAAATAACTTTATACTTTTTATTCGTTATTTTTTTACAGCTTTATTTGTCATGGCATTTAGAGCGCTAGTCATTTTTTTAATAATGCCGCTTTGTTTTAAATGATGACGCGCCTGCAATACACTAGGTTTTAAGTAACTTAACCAAACCTGACCATTAGCATCCTTCCATGCTAAAGCCTTCATCGGAAGCTCCAGCCCCATCATCGGCGCAGATTTCATTAAAGGAGAGCCCAGTTTAGGATTGCCAAAAATCAATAACTGCGATTCCTGTAATGGTGTGTTTACACGTTTAGCACCTGCACCATGATCGACACGGGTGAAAATGGTAATGCCTTTACTTTCTAATGCTGCTTGCAAACGATCAAGTGTTACCGGCACAGAGTACGGGCTTTTTTTATTAATATAATTCTCTGCCGCTTGCGTTATGC
>JALTJN010000273.1 GCA_027076405.1 Chromatiales bacterium | reverse complement strand
CTGGAAAATGTTATTGAAACGCTGCGCACGAATTGACAAAGTAATTAAAGGTGTAGAAGCAGGCCGCCCTTGGGATGAGTTACTCACGGTGAGTACACAAATCGCCAGAACATCGTAAACCAATAAAATTAAAATTAAAAATTAAAGTAGAGTCTATTATGAAAAAATATCACGTCTATGGTGTTGGCAATGCACTGGTCGATATGGAGTTTGAAGTTGAGGATGATTTTCTTGCGCAAATGAAAGTCGATAAAGGTGTAATGACACTGGTTGATGAAAGTCGCCAGCACGAACTCATTAATCATCTCGATGCTTTTGAAGGCAAAAAAGCCTCCGGCGGTTCGGCGGCGAATACCATTATTGCATTGAGTTATTTTGGTGGTCGCGCGTTTTATTCTTGCAAAGTCTCCAATGATGAGCTGGGTGATTTTTATGTGGCCGATTTAAAAGCAGCCGGTGTCGATAGCAATTTAGGTGAGCATCGCCAGGACGGTGTCACCGGTAAATGTTTGGTGATGGTCACGCCCGATGCTGAACGCACCATGAATACTTTTTTGGGTATCACGGAAACTTTCTCTAGCGATGAGCTGGATGCTGATGCCATAGCGGCATCGGAATATTTATATATAGAAGGTTATTTGGTGACATCTGATACTGGCCGCCATGCCGCCATTGAAGCGCGTAAAATAGCTGAAAAAGCCGGTGTTAAAACCGCGCTGACGTTTTCAGATCCGGCGATGGTGCAGTTTTTCCGCGATGGTTTAGCGGAGATGATTGGTGATCGAGTAGACTTATTGTTTTGCAATGAAGCCGAAGCCATGAGCTGGTCAAGCAGTGATAATTTAGATGGTGCCATCGAGCAGCTCAAAACAATCGCTAACGCCTTTGCTATCACTTTGGGTGATAAAGGTGCACTGATTTTTGATGGTAAAAATATGATTGATATTGCAGCGCATGAAATAAAGGCACTCGATAGTAACGGCGCAGGTGATATGTTTGCAGGCGCATTTTTATACGGTATTACCCATGGACATTCTTTTTATGAAGCGGGTAATATTGCCAGCCTTGCTGCTTCACGTGTGGTAAGTCAGTTTGGGCCGCGTTTGGATGCACAGGAGCACAAAGAAATATTAAATATAGTGTTGGGGTAAACGATA
>JALTJN010000272.1 GCA_027076405.1 Chromatiales bacterium | reverse complement strand
TTTTGGCTACTGCTTCATATTCTAGAACGAGAGGTACAGATACATAAAAATTAAATTTCGATTCATCTATTAGCGATAATAGTTTATATGATGCACCGTTTCGTGAACGAAGTGCTGATATAAATACGCATGTATCAATTATTATTGACGGATTCATTTTGGTATTATATTCAATACCATAAAATAGTCAAGTATTGGTGTTTTTTTAGGCATAACGCCTTAGTTAAGCCGACCCCGAAACTGGGTGACTTTTGTGGATGCCTTTCCCACAAAAGGCGCGCAGCTTTGGGGGTCTGCTTAAACTTCTTGTTGGGCATGCCATATACCTTAAAGCTTGCCCGCTATTTCCAAATGTAGCAATTCTTTGAATAAAACCTGAATTGCAGGTTTTTACCGTATTTAGATTGCATACCACCTAAATCAGCTTTGACTTTAACCCAGCTTCACTGGCTCGTAAATATTAAACGGATAATTAAATTTATATTTTTCAGATAGTTCAGGCTGCTATACCAGAACATGCCGGAGGCATATTTTTGATTTTTTAAATCTGACTGTCGTTCAGCCAATAAGATGTCTGACTTCTGCTTACAAACCTGAATCCTTCTTACTTGTTCAATATAACAGCTACCCGCTGCGCGGCTAAGGTATTGTTTCTTGTTATTCTTTTAAGCATTCAGTGAGTTTTAATTTTCCTGCTACAGCGGCTAATATTTTTGGAGTAATAAAACTACAAATGCTTTTTCTTTTTTATAAAACTTTCAGGATGATTTACCGTTAATTTTTATTTTACTTTTTCCTTTCGAGCCCAACGCCTTAGTTAAGCCGACCCCGAAACTGGGTGACTTTTGTGGATGCCTTTCCCACAAAAGGCGCGCAGCTTTGGGGGTCGGCTTAAACTATTTGTTGGGCATGTGACCTTCTCCCCAAAATTAGCACCATGACGCCGATGAGATTTCCAGTTAATCTATCACAGAGGAGATCTCAGAATGAAGAACAAGCGATACAACGAAGAGCAGATCATCAAAGCAATTAAAGAGCACGAGGCCGGTGCCAAAGTCGAGGACATCTGCCGCAGGATGGGCATATCCAACGGAACGTTTTACAACTGGCGTAGCAAATATGCGGGCATGGAAGTGAGTGAAGTTCGCCGGTTAAAAG
>JALTJN010000271.1 GCA_027076405.1 Chromatiales bacterium | reverse complement strand
TCTCTTCTAGGGTAATCTGCTTATAAGTCATCTTACTTCTCACTTCTTGGCGGGAGTAAAAAAGCAAAAGTATGGCAGATTACCCTTTTAATTGGATAGGGTGGTGCACTTAGTATATGAATTCGCGATTTTTATTTTGGCATAACGCCTAGTTAAGTTGACCGGAAAGTTTTGTGACTTTTGTGGAATAATGCGAAGCACCACAAAAGGCGCGAAACTTTGCGGGTCAACTTGAACGCCTTGTTATGCCCCGATTTCATCTTCTTTTAATTTCTGCCAAAAACTTTGAACAATTAAAACTAGAATTTCTTTTTCTTTCGATTTTATTTTATATATTACTCTGTAATTACCTTGCACAAGCTCTCGTATTTCTTTTCTTTTTACTTCGGGCACGATTCGCCCGCTCTCAGGATTATCGTAGAGTATTTCTACTGATTTTAATATTTTTTCTGCCCACTGCACAGCAACCGATGGTTTATCTAATGCTATATATGACGCTATATCTCGAACTTGGTCTACTGCCAGGGGCGACCAGATTATTTTCAAGATTTTATGCTCTTCATTACCATTGATTTAGCATCTTCATGGGAGATTCCCCTGCCTTCTTCAATTTGAGATTCCGCTTTATATATGTTCTCCAATAGCTCTAAGCGCATCTGTAATTTTTCAAACTCTTCTACATCAGCCAATATTGCAACACCTTTTCCATGCTGTGTAATCAGTAAAGGCCTTTTAGTTTCAGTAACTTGCTGTATGTATGAGCTGACACCAGAGCGAAATTCTGAGAGAGGCTGAATATCTTCTTTTAGATTTATAGGCTGCATAGCTAAATACCATTTGTACATAATAATGTACAATTTAGCATACTTTTTTGGACGCTGCCTTTTTTTCTTTCTTGGGCATAACGCCTTGCTCACCAGCAACTAAAAGTGGCGCGTTTTTCTGCTTTTTTAACAAAATAAGTGCCGCTTTGAATTGTCTGCGTGCAGCTATTTGTTAGCCTTCGCGAATTAATGAAGCTTTATTTTTAACACTTTATTTAAAAGCTTAAAATGCTTGTCAAGGGAGTATATTTCGCAGTTATTTTGTTTAGCATTTTGTGCGATTATTAAATCAGGAATACCAATTCCATTTGCTCCTGATTTTAAGCATTTTATTT
>JALTJN010000270.1 GCA_027076405.1 Chromatiales bacterium | reverse complement strand
GATAAAATTCCTGCGCATCTTTATAATAAATCGGTTATTACCAATATGGTTTTGGGTGGGTGAGTTTTAAAGAAAATTAATTTAAGGTTAGCGGGTAGAAAGTCATAATGTGACGTTGGCTTCATTTGTTGCTTTCTTTGAACGCCTGGCTCGAAAAAAATAAAAGTTGATTTTGTGCAACATGAATTTGATGCTTTAGTTTCTTTTTCTTATAACCTGGGTGAAGTGTGGGCATCTATGGCAAATTACATTAATGACGGAAAAATAAATGATGGCCTTACTAAAGCGCCGAGCGCTTGAAGTCGCTCTTTATACTTTAGGTGGCTACGGGTTATTACGAATAGCTTGAATAAATAAATGTGTTTAATCTGGATGCAAATATGAGCATATTAAAGAAAATGTTTTTTTTCATTTTAACGGTAATGTTTTTTATCTCTGCAGCATGCGAAGCTGATGTTTTTTCAAGTCAACAAACCGAGACATTGCCCGAGTTAATGTTGGGAGTATGGCAGGTAACATCTGTTCTTACCGATCAGGGCAAAAAAACACAGGTGCAGGGACTGGGCGATAAATACATTATTCCTAAATATTTAGGGCGTATAGTGAGTTTAGAGCCTGATCGTTTATCCATCAACACACCGTATGACGAAACGTGTGAAATGCCTGAAATTTTTTCTCATAAAAGTAGTGCAGAAAAAATAATAGCGAAAAGTATTTCCAGCCGATTTCCCGAGCCCTCACATCCCACGCCACAAGATATGGGGTTGCCATTAAAAAATAATACATTAGTAAATGTTTTATATTTAGTTTCACTGGTGTCCCGTTAACTTTTTAAAGTCGTTAGGATATTGCTTGATATAACAACTTGTCAGTGCATCATGGAATTTCGAGACATGAAAAAACAAAACACACCATTGTCATCTCCGAATTCTTCTATCGGAGATCCAGCGACCTTAAACACTGTAAAGTCACTAGATTCCCGATACAAGCATTCGGGAATGACGGCACTTTTATGTTAACGGGACAGCAGTGATTTAGTTTGTGAAAAAAAATTACGAGCCAAAGACGAAGGCATGAGCGCTCTGGCTGATTTAACTAATGTGGTTTGGTTTATTCAGTTAGATAAAAATAAGTTAGCGATGAGCTGGCATGAAGAAAC
>JALTJN010000269.1 GCA_027076405.1 Chromatiales bacterium | reverse complement strand
TATATCGCGATTTTAGAGCTGGCGATGTACGTCATTCCTTAGCCGATATTTCCAAAGCCAAAAAACTCTTAGGTTATGAGCCAGCTTTCAGAATAAATGAAGGCATGGAGGTTGCGTTAAAATGGTACGTTAAAGATATAACCGGTAAGTAAATCAGTTTTAAAATATAAATGGTATAAGCTATGATTGTTCCAGTAATATTATCCGGCGGCTCAGGTACAAGGCTATGGCCATTATCAAGGGCATTAAGACCCAAACAGTTGCTTTCACTGGTATCGGAATCTACCATGATTCAAGATACTGTCTCCCGCCTTAATGGAATAGATCAACTCGCAGCCCCCATTGTTGTATGCAATAAAGAACATCGTTTTATGATTGCAGAGCAAATGCGCTCAATTGATATTAATCCAGCGGCCATCATTCTCGAACCTTTTGGTAAAAATACCGCTCCTGCAGTTGCCATATCAGCAATTAAAACATTGCAGATATTTGGTGATGATGCCGTGATGTTGGTGTTACCTGCTGACCATGTTATTCAAAACACATCGGCATTTCATAGAGCAATTGAAGCTGCGAAACAAGCGGCGATGGAAAATAAATTGGTGACCTTTGGCATAGTACCTAATTCACCTGAAACAGGTTACGGTTATATAAAAGCAGCGACTTCAAACGATAATATTAAACCCGTCGAACAGTTTGTAGAAAAGCCCGATAAAGAAACAGCCGAATCTTATATTAAACAAGGTGACTATTTTTGGAATAGCGGCATGTTTATGTTTAAAGCATCAACCTATTTAAATGAGTTAGAAAAGTTTAATCAAGAGATGCTCTCGGCGAGTAAGACATCATTAGAAAAAGGCAGCGATGATTTAGACTTTATTCGCTTAGATAAAAATAGTTTTGAAAAATGCCCAAGTGATTCCATTGATTATGCCGTTATGGAAAAAACAGATCAGGCTGTTGTTGTACCTGTTGATATTGGTTGGAATGATATAGGCTCATGGACGGCACTTTGGGAAGTTGGTCAAAGCGATGAACGTGGTAATGTTACACATGGTGATGTATGTGTAGTTGATAGCAATAATAGTTATATACATTCAGAAACACGATTGGTTTCGGCTGTGGGTGTAAGCGATCACGTAATCGTTGAAACGGCTGATGCAGTTTTAGTTGCGCATAAAGACTCAGCACAAAATGTAAAAGACATAGTAGATGAATTAAAAGCTACAAAACGTGAAGAAGCATTAGTTCCACATAAGGTTTATCGCCCATGGGGAACCTATGAATGCATCGACTGTGAAGATCGCTTTCAAGCCAAGCGCATTATGGTAAAACCCGGCGCGCGTTTGTCACTGCAATTGCATCATCATCGTGCAGAACATTGGATTATTGTGCAAGGTACAGCAAAGGTTACTTGTGGCGATAAAGAATTTATTATGTCGGAAAATGAATCAACTTATATTCCGCTAGGTGAAAAACATCGCCTGGAAAATACCGGAAAAATCCCATTAGAACTCATTGAAGTACAAACAGGTAGCTATTTGGGTGAAGATGACATTGTTCGCTTTGATGATGTTTATGGACGTGAAAACAAAACTTAAAAGAAAATAAAAATGAGTATTAAAATTGCAGTTGCGGGTACGGGCTATGTTGGGATTTCGAACGCATTGTTATTGGCGCAATATAATGAGGTCGTAGCACTTGATATTGTTCCAGAAAAGGTTGCAATGTTAAATGCAAATCAGTCTCCCATAGAAGATGCCGAAGTGGAGGATTTCTTAAAAAATAAGAAGTTAAACTTTAGAGCAACCTTAGATAAGAAAGATGCTTATGTAAATGCTGATTTTGTCATTATAGCTACACCTACAGACTATGATGCAGAGACTAATTATTTTAATACGAAGTCAATCGAAGCAGTCATTAATGATGTTAAGGCTATAAATCCCAAAGCTGTTATGGTGGTTAAATCAACCGTTCCTGTGGGCTACATATCTAAAACTAAAGAAGAATTAAAAACCGATAATATAATGTTTTCCCCTGAATTTTTACGGGAAGGAAAGGCTTTATTTGATAATTTATACCCATCTCGAATTATTATTGGGGAACGTTCTGAACGCGCAAAATTATTTGCGGGTTTACTGACTCAAGGCGCAATTAAAAAAGATATTCCTGTACTGTATACAGATTCAACAGAGGCCGAAGCAGTAAAGCTCTTTTCTAATACATATTTGGCTATGCGGGTATCATATTTTAATGAGCTTGATACCTACGCTATGGTGCATGGTTTAAATACGCAGCAGATTATCGAAGGCGTAGGTTTAGATCCCCGTATAGGTAATCATTATAATAATCCATCATTTGGTTATGGTGGATATTGTTTGCCTAAAGATACAAAGCAATTAAATGCAAACTATAAGGATGTGCCCAATAATATAATTCAAGCAATAGTGGATGCAAATACAACCCGAAAAGATTTTATAGCTAATATGGTTGTAAAGAAAAACCCGCAGGTGGTCGGGATTTATCGTTTAATTATGAAGTCAGGGTCAGATAATTTTAGGGCGTCTTCAATACAAGGTATTATGAAACGTGTAAAAGCTAAAGGTATAGAAGTTGTTGTTTACGAGCCAGTATTGAAAGAAAAAGAATTTTATCGTTCACGGGTAATAAAAGATATTGATGAATTTAAAAAGTTATCCGATGTAATTGTTGCTAATCGATTAGCTGATGAGATAGTTGATGTGAAAAATAAAGTTGTTACACGTGATTTGTTTGGGCGGGATTCATAGAATTAAAAACTAAATTTATAAGATATAAATATCAAGTAAAGGTGTGGTATGTCAAAAGTAGCGTTAATTACAGGTGTAACAGGGCAGGATGGTGCTTACTTAGCGGATTTTTTATTGAGTAAAGGTTATGAGGTGCATGGCATAAAACGCAGAGCATCTTCATTTAATACCGATCGTATCGATCACCTCTATCAAGATCCGCATGAAAAAGAGCAAAAGTTTGTTCTGCATTATGGGGATCTTACAGACTCCATGAACTTAGTGCGTATCATTCAGCAAATACAGCCAGATGAAATTTATAATCTAGCTGCACAAAGTCACGTAGCTGTTTCATTTGAGAGCCCCGAGTATACGGCAGATACTGTTGGAACGGGTGCATTAAGAATTTTAGATGCTATTCGCATATCAGGGCTGGAAAAGAAAACACGTTATTATCAAGCGTCTACCTCAGAACTCTATGGTGAAGTTCAAGAAATTCCACAAACAGAAAAAACCCCCTTTTACCCGCGTTCACCTTATGCGGCTGCAAAACTCTATGCTTATTGGATAACGGTTAACTATAGGGAAGCCTATGGTATTTATGCTTGTAATGGCATCTTATTTAATCATGAATCCCCTATTCGTGGAGAAACATTTGTAACGCGTAAAATTACTCGTGCATTTGCTCGCATTAAACTTGAGCTACAAGAAAAATTATATTTAGGCAACCTCAGTGCTAAACGTGACTGGGGACATGCAAAAGACTATGTTGAAATGCAATGGTTAATGCTGCAACAAGATAAGCCTGAAGACTTTGTGATTGCTACAGGTGTTCAATATTCAGTAAGGGACTTTGTTAATAAAGCAGCTAAGGCAGTTGGCATTGAAATGGAATGGAAAGGCGAAGGGAAAGATGAAAAAGGTTATGACAAGGCTACGGGTAAGTGTTTAGTAGAAGTTGATCCACGTTACTTTCGTCCTACAGAAGTTGAAACTTTGCTCGGCGACCCAACAAAAGCTAAAGAAAAATTAGGTTGGGTACCAAAAATTACACTGGAAGAAATGGTTAAAGAAATGGTTGATCACGATGTAATGATTGCAAAACGTGATGCGCTATGTGAAAAAGAAGGCTTTAGAACAAATCGCTATTATGAATAGAATATACCATTAAATATTCATACATCATTCATAGTCTCGTCCCGCTTATATAAAGCTGGGATCTAAAGTTTTAAGGTTTAAAAGTGAATAAAGAAGATAAAATTTATATAGCAGGTCATCGTGGTTTGGTGGGAAGTGCCATTGTTAGAAACCTAAAAGAAAAAGGCTTCAATAATTTTATATTGAGAACTAGCAAAGAGTTAGATCTTACTAATCAGACTGCTGTAAACAGTTTTTTTGAAACAGAAAAACCCGACTATGTTTTTTTAGCGGCGGCAAAAGTCGGCGGTATTCATGCAAATGATATTTATCCAGCCGATTTTATTCGCGATAACTTACAAATCCAAACCAATGTTATTGATGCCGCATATAGAAATAAAGCTAAAAAATTATTATTTCTAGGCTCATCGTGTATCTACCCAAAATTTGCACCACAGCCAATGAAAGAAGAGCATTTATTAACCGGGGAGCTAGAGCCAACTAATGAATGGTACGCCATCGCAAAAATTGCCGGCATAAAAATGTGCCAAGCCTATAAAAAACAATATGGTTTTAATGCAATTTCTATTATGCCAACCAATCTTTATGGTCCAGGTGATAATTTTAATTTACAAAACTCACATGTGTTACCTGCATTAATTAGAAAAATTTATGAGGCTAAAGTAAACGAATCATCACATGTGGAAGTATGGGGAACAGGTACTCCAAAACGTGAGTTTTTGTATGTGGATGATATGGCGGATGCATCAGTTTATCTGATGGAGAATTATGATGGTTTCGACTTTGTGAATGTTGGCGTAGGTGAAGATGTAACCATTAAAAAGCTTGCAGAAACTGTTAAAAAAGTTATTGGTTTCACAGGTGAATTGACGTTTGATACATCTAAGCCTGATGGGACGCCAAGAAAATTACTCGATGTTTCAAAATTAACTGAGAGTGGCTGGAAAGCCAGTGTCGGCCTTGAAAATGGTATACAAAATACGTATCAATGGTTTTTGATTAATTGCGACAAATTCAGACAGTGAATTTGCAATAGCTATGGTATTGAAGCGGTACCGTTGAGTGTATTCAAATAATAAGAGCTTAGGTTTTGAGATTGAGAAGATCGCAGCGATATTTCGTAATCTTGTATAAATAATGAATCGTTTACAATATCAGGGTTTAGTATGAATAAAATGATACATGATTTGTATATGAAGTATCGGAATATAACTTCAAAATATAGATCTGTTCCAGACTATTTAATTGTTGGTGCTCAGAAAGCAGGGTCGACATCACTTTATGACTACCTAGTCCAACACCCCGATGCTTCAGCGGCAAAGCATAAAGAGGTTCATTATTTTACTAATAATTTTGATAAAAGATTGAATTGGTATAAGGCCTATTTTAGTTATGCAAGAAGTTCTGGTCTTGTTGGTGAGGCGACACCGTATTATTTATATCATCCATTGGCTGCTGAAAGAATAAAGACGACACTGCCTAGTATTAAGATTATTATTGTTTTAAGAGAGCCAGTATCGAGAGCTATATCTCATTATCATCATGCTGTTCGTCATGGGTTCGAAGAGTTGCCGATGAGAGATGCCTTTGAAAATGATATTAATAGTTATAAAGAGCTATCAGAAAGAGTGAGCAAGGGTGAAAGAGTAGTTAGTCATCAAGAAAATTCATATGTTTCTCGTGGTTTTTATGCGGATCAAATATCAAGGTATTTTAGTTTATTTGACTCTGAAAATATTATGTTAATTAAGAGTGATGATCTTTTTACGGATTCAGTTGGTACTCTTAGAAACGTTTTTTCATTTTTGGGATTGGATGAAAATTTTGTTCCGTATGATATAAGCGTGAAAAATCCAGGTGTTTATAGAAAGAATGACGATGATAATGATGCTGCTGAAATTATGTTGTGGCTTAATGAGATATATGAGCCATACAATAAGAAATTAGAGGATATGTATGGGGTGAAGTTTGAATGACCTGGTAAATAGATTGCTTCAAAGTAAGATGGTTATATTGCTTCTTGCTTACAGGGTGATTGGAGTCGTTTTAACTTTTGTTGTTAGTTTAATAGTTGCTAGGGAATTCGGCGCTAAAGGTGCTGGCTTTTACTATATTTTCCTATCCCTAGTTGCTGGCTTGTCACTTGTTGCAACGTTTGGATATGATAAAGCAATAATTAGATTTATAGGTATATTTTTAGCTGAGAATAAACTTCCAAAAATAAAGGGGTTGTGGTTACAAGTTCTTATATCGTCAATAGTTATGTCCTTGTTTTTAACGCTATTGCTATTGCTTAATGAGAACTTTGTACTAGAAAAGCTGTTTCCTTCTTATCAGACAAGTAATGTTATTCTAATTGTCTGTGTCTCTTCATTAATGCTGTCAATAGCTACTATCAACAGTGGTTACCTTAGGGGTGAGAAAAAGCCTGTTTTAGCATCTTTTATTGACAATATATTAATGCCACTGGTTACCATTATTAGCTTGCTTATATTTGTTTATGCTTATGTCGGGGCAAATGATTTTGATGTTGTGCTAGCAAGATTTATAGCTATATGTGTAGTTTGTGTTGTTAGTCTTGCAGCTGCGTATAAGTCACTTGCAATATATCGCATTAAGTATACGAAGTACTCAAAATTAGTTGAAGAGTCCTGGCCATTATTTGGTGTAGGGGTAGTGTCGTTTTTAATACAGTGGTCAGCTACTTTTATAATAGCTTTATATATGAGCGAAGCAGATGTAGGTATTTATAACACTGCTTTAAGAGTTGTTCTCCTTGTTGCAATGCTTAATTTTGTATTCAATAATATAAATTCACCATATTTTTCTACTGATTATGAAGGAAAAAATATGGACAAACTGGAAGCTCGTGCTCAGAGTACTGCGGCTATTAGTTCTTTGGCAGCAATAATTTTTCTTGTTCCTTTGTCTGTATTTGCTGATCAGGTGCTCTCTCTTTTTGGAGATGAATTTAGAGAAGGTGTTGTCGTATTATGGATCTTAGCTATAGGGCAATTTATAAGTATGTCTTGTGGTTCTGTTGGGTATTTATTGATGATGACAGGCAATGGATATAAGCAGCGGAATATAAACCTCATTGTTCTGGTTGTACAACTGATATTGTTACCAGTTCTTGTGTCAAAATATGGTTTAATCGGAGCGGGGATAGTTTCAAGTGTGGCTGTTGCATTGAATAATCTTCTCTCACTATATTTGGCTTCGTCAGTGTTGAAGATAAAAGTGTGGCCAGACTATAAAAAGTTATTGCAGTGAAGAAGTTTATGCTAAATTCCCCGTCATTTTTTGTTGTAGGCTACCCAAGGTCAGGTACTACTTTACTGGCATCTTTGTTGAATCGACACTCTAAAGTATCTATTCCAGCTGAGACCCAATTTTATAGAGTGTTTCTTGAAGATCCTAAATTAGAAAAGATATCAGATACATATGATTTACTAAGTTTTTATTGTGATTATCCAAGAATTAAAGACCTTAACTTGTGCGTAGCAGATTTTGATAGTTATCAGGACTTAATAAAAAATAATATCCGCAATTTATTATCAGTTAGCCTCAGAATTGTTGCGGAAAAACGGTCTAAAACTATTTCAGGTGAAAAGTCTCCCGCTCACTTACTTTACTGGGAATCAATTATACAAGATTACCCTGATGCAAAATTTATTTGCATTGTAAGAGATGGACGTGACTGTATAAATTCAAATATTCAACAAAAATGGACTTCACAGAATCCTTTTAAACATGCTGCAGAATGGGGTGTATATGCAAAAGCTTACGAAGAATTATGTTCTACACATTCTGATAAAGTATATCTTGTTAAATTTGAAGACTTATTGGCAGATACAGAAAATGTATTGAATGGTATTTGTAAATTTATCGGATGCGAATTCGAATCTGACCAACTTAATTCTACGTCTGATGATACAACAGTTCCGGTATGGGAGATGGATTGGAAATCTCAGGCCAGGAAAGAGCCCGATGTTTCGCGGGTTTTTGCTTGGAAAGCCAGTAGTGATTCTGAATTAATGAAGCAGTTATCATTTATAATGAAGTCATCATTAAAGAAGTTTGAGTATGAATCCGGTAGTAAACTAACTAAAATTCAGCTGATCAAGCTCGTAATTACGAAATTATTTTATTTTAATTCAATATATCCTCTTCTTATAAAAATAAGAAAAAAACTTCATTCACTGATTACAAGCTGATATGAATATATATAAACGTAATATTATTAGTGGTGATGGCAAATGGGATTTATTCTCAGCAGTTTTGTTCGGTCTTGTGTTCTGTGATTCATTAATCACGTATTTTGGTTCAAGGTTTGGAGGTATTAGGCCCGCAATTATTACTTTAATATTGTTTTTAATATTTGTATCTCTGCGAAAATTTGATCATGTTTTGCCTAGAAAATCAGTATTGATTTGGATGGGAGTTATGATTGCAGGATTTCTTATTGGGGTTGTAACTGCACATGATGTGGGTTTTGAGAGAATTCCACAGTTAGTGAGTGCTTGTGTTGCCTTTTTTGTTGGTTTTACATTCTTTAAATACACTGCTAATGAAAAGAATGTTTATACATTTTTTCTTATACTAAGTGCTCTCTATATAATTGTGTGTTTACTTGCTGTATTAAAAATTGCGCCACAGTATTTCCCGATAGAGGTTTCATTATGGGCTGATGGTTATTCTCTTCATGAGCGACCTGCTATTACAACTGACCAAAATTTTCAATTTTTCTATCTTTTTCTTCCTGTTCTACTAATTATGCTTCCACTTGGCTGGCTTAGGCTATGTATAGTTATTTGTTTATTATTGGGAGCAGCCTTTGTTCTTGTAAGGTTGCAGACGAGGAGTGGAACTCTAGTACTTATGGGTGGCGCGATAATTGCAATGGCCTACCCATTTTTTTCTAAAAGCTTTGATAGGAAGAAGATATTAATATTGATTACAATTGGGTTTTTGGTGGTTCTGGCATTGTTACCAAAAATATTAAATGAATTAGACCCTCTTTTAACAAGATTTCTGTCTGAAGGTAAAGAACAGTCGACCTCTTCGGTGCGTGTGGCTAGTGCGTTATATATATTTGATGTTGTATGGAATCCTTTCTACTGGATTCCTCAAGGCAATCCTACCTCTATACTCGGTGCTCATAAGCCGCATTCAAACATAGCAGCTGTGTTTCTAGAGGCGGGTATTTTAGGTTTGATAGGGTGGGTAATGTTATTTGTTCGACCAACATTCCAGTTAGCCAAAGAATATTATAGTAAAAATAGTGATCGCATTGTTAGTATGGTATTCGTAAGTAGTGTTATGGTCTTAATACTACAAATGAGCTTGAATGTGCCAGTAATGGACCAGGTATGGCTTTGGGCTGGGGCAGTAAATGGTGCACTTGAAAAATTAAGACAAAATAAAAATAGCTTGAATAGAGTTGATAAATCAGAAACTAAAAAAATTGACAATGTCGCTGTCAAATCGCGTGGAACTGGGGTTACATTACGATAAGGTATTATTTCGGTTGTTGGATATATAAATTATGAAAATTGAACTATTTAATAGCGTTATATACAGAATACAGTTAGTTATGTTTTTATTGCTGATTTTATTTTTTGTTTCGTACGGAAACGCTGTTGCAGATAATGTATTACGAAGCAAAGACTTTATGGTCTTTGAGTCAACTCTATATAAAAACAAACCATCTGATCTAGGGCATGGTGTTAAGTACGTACCTGTCATTTATGAAAAGCGTTTTTGGCCAGATAATGTTACTGATCATAGTAGCTTGCCTGATGAGAGTCATGTTAGGAAGTTGATGCGCGGATTTAAAACAGATTCTAATTATGTTGTATTAGACATAGAGTGTTGGCCGATTAGAGGGTATACGCGTAAGCTGCACGTGGTGCAGGAAAGTATAGAGAAATATTTAACTGTACTAAATTGGGTAAAAGATGAGAGGCCTGATTTAGAAATTGGGTATTTTGGGTTCCCTAAAAATAATTATGTTGAGTCGCAGGGAAAAATGGGAAGCAAAAAGTATATTAAGCACCAAAGTGAGATTGATTTGGTGAGGCCAATATTTTCTGAGGTTAATATTTTGTATCCATCTGCTTATACTTTTGAACCTTCGTTTAGTAAATGGAAAGACGCATTTGATGGGATGATTTCAAAAGTACGGAAAATATATACTGGCCGTATTCACGTATTTATGAGTCCAAGTTACATAGAGTCGAAGTACCTGGGTAATTTTGAGGTTGCTAATAGAATGCTACCCGTCGATTTATGGAGGAAACAATTAGAGTATGCGTATAAATATGCGGATGGTATTATAATCTGGGGCGGCTGGAAGGATCATAATGGTGTTCGTTTGCAGTGGGACCCCAACTATGAGTGGTGGATAGAGACAAAACTGTTCATGAAAAGTAAGTCTATTAATTAACTGTATATTATATGTCCATTACAATAAGGTTTTATAAATGAGGATTTTATTAGGTTGCTCAAGTCCACCAGATGTAGGAGCTGGTGGAATATTGACTTATACAAGAGAAATTGCTGAAAGCTTAATGGAAAGTGGTCATGAAGTCTGTGTCGCAGCACCTAAGCCGTCTAACTGGGAATGGATAAAGCATTATAATATCAGTTTTCATGAAACAAGCCAGTATGATGATCCTTTGCAATCAGTTCAGAAGTTAATATCATATATTGAAGACGCTAACATAGATGCAATAATCAATAACGATAATCCTTATGTTCAGTCAATGTTACCTGTTGCAAAATGTCCATCTATTGTAATTGGTCATTTAGGTGAAAGTGTTATAGCGTCATTGGCTTGCTATCAACAAAGTTGGACTGATTATGTTGTTGCTATTTCAAATGACATGTATTCTACCTATGTTCAGAAATTTGGCATCCCTGTAACAAAATGCCCAATTGTTTTTAATGGTGTTAAAGATTATGGTTGCAATGAGGATCTAAGCAATAATAGTGAAAAGTTAAAAGTTGTTTTTGCTGGTGGCTATAACAAGAGAAAAGGATGTCTACATGTGTTATCAACCGTTAGGAAGCATTATGCAAAACTCGATAACGTAGAGCTTAACTGGTTTGGGTCTGTACCAGATAAAGTAAGAGAAGAGCTAGTGAGTTATGGCTTTGTCAAATTTAGAGGCCAAGTTGCCAGAAACGAATTTCTGGAATTTATGAAAGATGCTGATGTGTTGCTTTTTCCTTCTAAGTCAGAAGGTTGTCCAATGGCTATGTTAGAAGCAATGAGTTTTGGTGTCGTGCCCATTGCCAGTAATGGGATTGGTGCGATGCAAAGCTTAATTTTAAACGGGGAGCACGGTTATACTTGTCACTTAAACAATTGGCATAACCAGGCCGCCGACTGCCTGAATTTTTTAAATAAAAATAGAAAATTTCTATCAGATATGAAATCTGCCGTAAGAAGTAGATATCTACAGAAGTTTCAAAGGGTTGAAGTTACTGATAGGTTGATTCAGTTAATAAACCAACCTACAGTTTCCCGAGATGAGGTTCCTAATGGAATAGATGTCTTGCACTGGCACAGGCCAGTGCCAATAGGAAAAACTAAGTCAACTTTTTTTAATAGGATTAGGTTTAGGTTGGGGTTGTTGAGAAAAGCAGGTCGCTTAGCACCTCGATACTGACTTAAATTATTTATAAAAATAGTTTAGTGTCGTCGCAGTTATTCAATGCTCTAAAAAGTATATGAGAAGTACTGTATTTCAAATATTAGAAAATATTTAGTGATTATGAAAAAGAAAGTATTTATACAATATAACTGCGTGGCACATTATAGAGCAAGAATATTTGAGTTATTATCAAGTAATAAAGACTATAACTTTACAATCATTGCAGATAGGGACGCTGATACTCCTTTTATGGCAACTATAGATGATCTGGGTGGCCGCTATGTTAATCAAATAAATGCAAAAACTTATCAGCTAGCGATACCAAAATTTCCAGTAATATACTTTCAGCCATACGCTATATTAAAAATTTTCAGAGATAAGCCATCGCTTATCGTTGCTTTAGGGTCGCCTTACTCAGTTACTGCGTGGTTACTAATTTTGTTTGGTCGTGTTATTAAAACCCCTGTTTTGCTCTGGGGGCATGGCTTGCTTGGTAATGAGAAAGGACTTAAGTGGTTAGTCAGGAAGGTTTTTTATAAGATAGCATCGGGTCAGCTTTTATATGGTGAGTATGCAAAGAAGCTGTTAGTCGATAAAGGTTTCGATCCAGATACATTACACGTAGTATACAATTCCTTAGACTATGATGATCAAATGGAAGTTTATAATAATTTGACTCATAAGATGAAGTCTGATTTTCGTACAAGTTTAGGATTATCTGATGATGACAGGTTGATTGTCTTTACTGGGCGCCTTCAGCCAATCAAAAGACTTGATATGATTGTAGATGCTATAGGTATCTTAAAAAATAAGAACTATAAAGTGCATGTTGCGTTTGTGGGCGAGGGGCAGGAAAAGGATAATTTACATGAGCTTTCTGTAAAAAATGATGTAGAAGAACAAGTTCATTTTCTTGGTGCTAGTTATGATGAATCGTATTTAGGGCTTGTGCTGGGAAGTAGTGATCTGTGTGTAATTCCATCTGGTGCAGGTTTATCAATAATGCACTCCATGATCTTTGGTACACCTGTTTTGATACATGATGACATTACAAACCACTTTCCAGAGTGGGAAGCAGTAATTGATGGTCAGACTGGCTTGTTTTATAAGTTTGAGGATGTGGTGGATCTTGCTGCAAAAATTCAGCAGGCTATGTATCCAGCGCCAATAAAGAAGGTCATGGAGCAGAACTGCATAGATGTTATTAAAGAAAAATATAACCCACATAAACAAGAAAAAATATTCGTAAGCGCTGTTAAATATTTTATCGGCCGATGAGTCTATAAACGTTATGCTTACTTTTATTAAAAAAATCCTGAAACAAATCCGAATGAGCTTTTTGTTAAAGGCAAGGTATTCAGGTGTTACTGTTGGTAAAGGTTTTCATGTAGCTTGGAAGGTAAAGATTCATAATAATGATCTTGTTGCTGGTGACTATGTTTATATAGGCCCATATTCTGAGATATCACCTAAAGTGACTCTAGGTAATTATACTAGCGTATCTTCATATGTTGTATTTACAGGTGCAGATCACTGTTATGATAAACCAGGTGTGCCTATTCGTTTTTCAGGTAGGCCTGAGTCAGTAGCCACTAATGTTGGACATGATGTTTTAATTGGTCACGGTGTCACAATAATGAGAGGAGTTACTATTGGTAATGGTGCAATCATTGGATCAGGAGCTGTTGTTACATCAGATGTGCCATCTTATGCTGTCATGGGCGGGGTTCCTGCCAAAGTTATAAAATATAGATTCGATGATGAAGGTCAAACTAAGCATGAAGAAATGCTTGCATCAGATACTTTCGATTTGGGTTTGCTTAATAAACCAGAGTAGTTATAGATAGTTATGTCAGATATATCAGTTCAAATATTAACTCATAATGAAGAAAAAAATATTGAAAAATGTATTCAATCTGTTTTGCCTCTAACAGATAAAATATTTGTTGTAGATTCAGGTAGCACAGATAATACAGTTTCAATTTGTGAACAATATAATGTTGTTGTAATGCATCGCGACTGGACTAATTATGCAGAGCAACTTAACTGGGGGCTTGATAATTTCGATTTTAAAACAGATTGGATTATGCGTCTGGATGCTGATGAAGAGCTAACACCTGAATTAGTTTCAGCTGTCAAAGAATTTATTAATTCACCTCCAGATGGAATTACTGGCGCTTATGTTAAGAGACGTGTTTATTTTATGGGGCGATGGATAAAGCACGGGGGATATTACCCAACCTGGTTATTGCGTGTATTTAAGCGTGGAATAGGAAAATGTGAAAACTTATGGATGGACGAGCATATAGTTGTTTCCGAAGGTGAAACAATACAAATTCATGAAGATTTAATTGATAAAAATAATAAAGACCTTACTTTCTGGACAGATAAGCATAATAAGTACTCAAATAGAGAAGTGCTTGATATGATCAATAAGCTTGAAAACCGAGAAAAATCTGAATTAGAAGTAACATTAAAAAGTGGCCAGGCAAGCTCGAGGCGATGGGTGAAAGACAAGGTTTATCTGAATTTTCCATTATTTGTTAGGCCTTTCTTATATTTTATTTACAGATACTTTATAAAGTTGGGATTTTTAGATGGAAAAGAGGGCTTAATTTTCCACTTTTTACAAGGCTTCTGGTATCGCTTTCTTGTTGATGCTAAGTTTTTTGAATATAAGAGGCAAAATTCCAAGTAGAAAATAATTATGGATTTAAGTAAATACGATAACAGTGATTACTATCCAGGCGCTAGCGTTTTTAAACGCGCTATTTGGTATTGTATTAATGCTTTTATATTTAATTCATGGCTGTTTCCAGTTTCTGGTGTTAAAACCCGTATTCTAAAATTATTTGGAGCCAGAGTTGGTGCAGGCGTTGTTATAAAGCCACGAGTAAATATTAAATACCCATGGAACCTTGAGCTTGGTAACTATGTGTGGATTGGCGAGGATGTCTGGATTGATTCACTAGATAAGGTAGTTATTGGTTCAAATGTATGTATTTCTCAGGGTGCATACTTATTAACAGGAAATCATAATTATAAATCTGCTTCTTTTGACTTAATGACTAATAAGATCTCTATAGATGATGGTGCATGGGTAGGTGCTAAGGCAGTAATATGCCCTGATGCTCATGTATGTGAAAGTGCAATTGTTACTGTCGGGTCTGTACTTATTGGTAAAGCTGATGAAGGTGGAATTTATCAAGGGAATCCCGCTCAATACGTAAGAGCTAGAAAGGTAGTCTCTTAATGCCCTCAGTTATTTTTATTAATCGGTTCTTTTATCCGGATCATTCGGCTACTAGTCAAATTCTTTCTGATGTTGCCTTTCATCTAGCGAGTATTGATTATGATGTTACGATTATTACTAGCAGGTTACGGTATGATGACCCTGATGTGATATTGCCATCTGATGAGAATGTTAATGGAGTAAAGGTACGCCGTGTATGGACAACAAGGTTCGGGCGATCAAACTTGATTGGTAGGGCCATAGATTATTTGTCTTTTTATTTTAGCGCCCTAGTTTTTCTTTTATTCACAATCAAGATTGATGATTATGTTATAGCAAAAACAGATCCTCCAATGATATCTATTGTTGCCAAAATAGCCTGTGTATTAAAGTCGGCAAAATTAATCAACTGGAACCAGGACCTGTTTCCAGAGGTTGGTACTGAGTTAGGAATTAAAGTATTAGAATATGCAAATAAACCGCTTCTATATCTTCGTAATAATTCATTAAAAAATGCTCATTCAAATGTGGTAATTGGTGAAACAATGCGTGATAAATTAATATCTATTGGTGTTAAAGATAGTAAAATAAGTGTGATTCCTAACTGGTCCGATGGTGATAAGATCTATCCTGTTAACAGAGATGAGAACCCACTGATTAAGGAATGGGGGTTAGAAAATAAGTTCATAGTTGGTTATTCAGGTAATATGGGACGAGCGCATGAGTTTAATACCATATTAGATATGGCTAAAAAATTTCAGCAGAATGAGAAAGTAGTGTTTTTATTTATCGGCGGTGGAGCAAGGGTGCAGTGGCTTAAAGACCAGATTAAAATAATGGGATTAAAGAATTTTATATTTAAGCCTTATCAACCAAGAAATCAACTTGCATATAGTCTGTCTGTCCCTGATATACATTTAATCTCTCTATTACCTAGCCTTGAAGGGTTGATTGTCCCGAGTAAGTATTATGGTGTGGCAGCAGCCGGTCGGCCATGCCTTTTTATTGGCGATACAAACGGTGAAATACCCAGAGTCTTAAAGAGGCATAATTGTGGGCATGCAATTGAAATAGGCGCGGTAGATGATGGCGTTAATTATTTATCATGCATGATGAATACAAGATCTGAATATGAAGAAATGTGTAGAGCGGCTCGTAAAGTATTTGAAGAGCATTACGATTCTAAAATAGCATTTAATAAATGGGAAAAATTAATTCATTAAAATGAATTATTTCAATGATTGTGAAAAAGGTAAAAATTGATGCAGAGTAGTGATAATTATGGATGGGATAGTGCGAGCCACCCTAACTCATGTAATTATTTAGGTGAAGAAATTTTATCTATTTTAGACGGATATAGCCCAGAATCTATACTTGATCTTGGTTGTGGTAATGGTGCCTTGTGTAATTTAATGGATAAACGGTTTCCAGGTTCGACAATTGTAGGGGTGGATTATGATCGTCAGGGCATTGAGCTTGCGTCTAAAACTTATCCGGAAGTAAGTTTTTACCCTTATGGAGTCCAGGATGACCCTCAAGAATTGTTGTCTAAGACTAATGTGCTGTTTGATATAGTGGTATCTACAGAAGTCGTAGAGCATTTATTCAGACCTGGGCTATTGCCTGAGTTTGCAAATAAGGTTTTAAAGGAAAAGGGTAAGTTAATTATTACTACGCCTTACCATGGATTTTTGAAAAATCTGATTTTATCACTTTTGAATAAATGGGATTCACATCACACGGCTCTATGGGATGGTGGACATATTAAGTTTTGGAGTAAAAAGACACTAACTAAATTGCTGAATGATAATGGGTTTGAAGTTCTTGAATTTAAAGGCGTGGGAAGATTCAGTTATTTATGGAAAAGTATGGTGCTTGTCTGTCAGAAGACAGGTTAATGCAATTGTGTTGCTAGTATAGAGAGATTGTTAACGTGATTCAATTTGAGAATAAGTCGAGATCTACAGTAATTGCATCTGTAATAGTTGCGTTTGCAATTATTGCATGGATGTTTTATCCAAGCATAGAGAATATGGTGCGTTACTGGCTTGGTCATGAAGAGTTTGGTCATGCATTTTTTTTGCCGCTGATCTCATTTTATTTGATTTGGCAGAAAAGATTTGAGCTATGTGGATTACCTATTCGAAAAACATGGGCAGGCTTATTAATCGTATTTTTAGGGGTGGTATTATTTATATTAGGTAACTTAAGTGCCATTTTCATTATACAGCAGTATTCCTTGGCTTTGGTTTTGATTGGCTTATTTGTTTCTATTTTTGGTTTGGAAATAGCTAAAAAAGTAACGATACCCTTGGCCTTACTTTTTTTTATGATTCCTCTTCCCGGTTTCTTATACAATTCTTTATCAGGTGAGTTACAGCTAATATCATCACAAATTGGCGTGTTTATAATAAGGCTGTTTGATATTAGTGTATATCTCGAAGGTAATGTAATTGATCTAGGAGTATATAAGCTCCAAGTTGTAGAGGCATGTAGTGGGTTAAGGTATCTTTTTCCATTAATGACATTGGGTCTAATAGCGTCATATATCTATAACGCATCAGTTTTAAATAAAAGCATAGTGTTTTTATCAACTATTCCCATTACTGTTTTTATGAATAGTTTTAGAATTGGGATGATAGGTGTATTGGTTGAGTACTATGGTATAGCCATGGCTGAAGGCTTCCTTCATGATTTTGAGGGCTGGATTATCTTCATGGCATGTATGGTTGTGCTTATTTTTGAAATGTGGCTATTAAATAAAGTTTCAAAACATAAACGCCCCTTCTCGGAAATGTTTAATCTCGAAGTAATAGAGTCAGATGAAAATGTTGAGAACAAACAGACAATTATTTATCCGTCTACAATTATTTTTGTGATTCCAATATTATTGGCAGGTTTTCTGGTAACTATGATGTCGGAAAACAGGAGTGAAGTAATACCTGAAAGGCAAGATTTTACTCATTTTCCAAATGAAATATCTGATTATACCGGGGAAAAAGGTAGCTTTGAAAAGGCTATTATCAATGCGTTAAATTTTGATGATTATTTAATTGCAAATTATAAGAGAGAAAACCAGCCATATGTATATAATCTATATGTTGGATATTACAATACGCAAAGAGCAGACAAGGTGCCTCACTCACCTAAAGCTTGCTTGCCAGGTGGTGGTTGGCTAATAACAAATTCTGATGTGGTTAATTTTGCTGCAGGTAATAAAAATATATCGGCTAATCGAGTGGTGATACATCAGGGGGATAGCAAGCAATTAGTTTATTATTGGTTCAAACAAAGAAATAGAATCATAACGAATGAATATTTGGTTAAATGGTATTTGCTAATAGATGCAATTTCTATAAATAGGACTGATGGTGCGTTGGTTAGATTTGTTACTTCAATGCAAAAAAATGAAGGGCTTGATAAAGCGGAAAATCGTCTCAGAGAGTTTATATCGCAAGTTAACCCATTGATCTCTGAATACGTTCCAGATTAATCTAGAATGCTGTATATTTTTGCCTTTATTGTTTCTTTGATAATTACCATGATTTTGATTCCGCCCTTTATGAAGTGGGCCGACAAAATTGGTGCAGTGGATATTCCTGATGCACGCAAAGTGCATACAGCAGCAATACCTCGAGTAGGAGGTATTGCTATGCTAGTTGGAGCTGGAGTTGCAATTTGGCTTAACACTGATATTAACCACCAGGTACTAGGGTTATTAGGTGGATTTTTAATTCTACTTTTTTTTGGTATTTGGGATGACCGTACCGATTTAGATTACAGGTTAAAGTTTGTTGGCCAGATACTCGCTGTTTTATCGGCGGTATTGCTTGGTGATGTTGTTATTCGTGATGTTCCTTTTCTTTTTTTTTCACTACCTGATTATATAGCCATACCGTTTACAGTTTTTATCTTGGTAGGGGTCACTAACGCTATTAACTTATCGGATGGTTTAGATGGTTTGGCTGGGGGAACTACGCTGCTAGCGTTGAGCTTGATTAGTTTATTAGCGTATCAGGCTCAAGGTGAACTTGTGCTAATTATTGCGATGGCCATATCGGGGTCTATTTT
>JALTJN010000268.1 GCA_027076405.1 Chromatiales bacterium | reverse complement strand
AGTAGTTCAATATTCGCGCCCATTAGTTTTAAAATATCAATCACACCTGTGCGAGTGGGATTAATGCCAACGTGCTGCAAGGTAATATCCGAACCTTCCGCAATACTCGCTGCCACCATAAAAAAGGAGGCAGATGAAATATCCGCCGGCACGTCAATATCGCAGGCGGTTAGCTTGCCGCCACCTTGTAAGCAGCGACGACTACCATCTTGCTCAACAGCATAACCAAAAGCAGTGAGCATGCGCTCGGTGTGGTCGCGTGTAGGAGCAGGCTCGTTTACACAGGTTTTACCGCTGGCATACATACCCGCCAGCAATAAACAGGATTTCACCTGCGCACTGGCCATCGGCATATCATATTCAATACCTTTTAGCGGTGCGCCACCTTTAATGCGTAGCGGCGGCTTGCCTCCTTCAGATGTTTCCACCACTGCGCCCATTAGCGCTAATGGATCTGTTACACGTTTCATTGGGCGTTTGGATAAGGAGCGATCACCGCTTAGCTCCAAATCAAAAGACTGGCCGGCTAGTAGCCCAGCCATTAGCCGCATGGATGTTCCTGAATTACCCAAATCCAATGTTTTCTCAGGTGCAGTTAAACCGTGCATCCCCACACCTTTAATAACCACCTTTCCATCTTCTGGACCTTCGATTTCAACACCCATAGCGCGAAAAGCACGCAGCGTATTTAAACTATCTTCACCCTGCAAAAAACCACTGACATGCGACGTGCCTTCGGCCAGTGATCCGAACATAATGGAACGGTGAGAAATAGACTTATCACCAGGAACCCGAAACTCACCTTTAACAGCGCCGCCGGGCTGCACAATAAAATCAACTTGTGACATGATTTACCTTAACTAAAGATTTAAACAAAAAATAATTAACGAAAAAAGGAAAAAGAAAACGCAAATTAACGCAAATTAGCACTAATAAAAGCACACTAAAAAATATTCTTAACTACGCTCCTTAATGACTCCTATATAAATCAGAAGTTACTTTCAACTTTCAACTTTCAACTTTCAACTTTCAACTTTCAACTTTTAACTTTTAACTTTTAACTTTTAACTTCCAAAACTACATACAAAACTCATCTCGCGCTGTTTTGGCTCGTTTAAATAAAGCCTCTAATTTGTCCGCATCGCCATCTTCTATCGACTGCCGCAGTTCAT
>JALTJN010000267.1 GCA_027076405.1 Chromatiales bacterium | reverse complement strand
ATTTCTTCTAAGTCCCATTCGTGTCTAACTTCTGACACTAGATTTGGATTAACAAGAACCCAAAATATTTCTCCTGCTTTAACATTACCTTTATGGAATGGATCAACTACACCAACACCAGTTTTTTGAGTAGCACGTCGTGCAACTCCATCATCTGTAATAAGCACATACTCACCAGGACGTAAACCGTGTTGTGCAACCACAGAAATGATTGGGGTGTGAACAGCATCTTTTAACCCAACCGCTTCTGGTTGTTTACCAAGAGTACGTTTCCTATTGATTGATCCAATTTTGGTCATAGTGAAGTCCTTAATGGATAAAATGTATGAACGAAATACTTAGTGGAGATGGTGGGACTCGAACCCACACTGTTCGGATTTTAAGTCCGATGCCTCTGCCAAATTGGGCCACATCTCCATATCAAGCGTGAATACCAATGGTAGTCACGCCCTATCACTGGTCCCTGATAGGTGGGAGTAACTATGGGTCTTAGTTTATTGTCCGACCGACTGCTTATAGGTTTGTACACATTAAGCTGGCACCTATAATGTCCTGTGACCAAACAGACTAGCTATGTGCCACCATAGCGTTCACGGCATTGGGCTACAATATCATAAGCGACGTAGACGGGTTACGCCCCCGCTAAATCTTGATCGACAGTCAAGACATGGCACTAGCCAACTCTACGCCAACAATTTTATTATATCACACCTTTCGGCGTTGTCAAGTGGGAGATCAGGGAATTGAACCCCTCGCCATCCACCCCACTATTTAACGGCAACGGTTCTACAGACCGCCGTGGGGAAAACCTCCCGAATCTTTCTAATTTTTATGCAAAGGAAACGGGCTAACAATAATAGGTGGTTCAACATATACTGGTCTAGCTTCACCATTATCGTCAAGAAGCATTAACCACGTAGCCGACAACCCCTGTGGCATAAATAATCCATTTGGATCTGGTTGTGGTAGCTTCTGTATAGCACCATTATCGTCAACAACTAACTTATTCAATTCTTGTTCTGCATCAACCAATCGTTCTGGATTAGTAAATTGTACCGAATACGGAAGTCCATAACCTAAACACTTACCAAGATATTGCCCTACTTCACCATTCATAGTATTAACCAAATATGCATGGCAAATAAAGTTTTCCTGATCTCTTAATTCAAAGATCATTTTTGCCAACTTACGCTCTTGAAAATTTTTAATAGCTGGCATACCGACCTGTTTGTTGGCCTCATTCATAGCCTCTTTGGTTTTATAGGCTTGGTCTACGTCAGCATTACTAATAACAGTATTTCCACGCTGACAACCAATACTACCAAGAAACAACAATGAGACAACAAAAAATACTTTAGTATTCATAATCTAAAATCCTCTACATTCCTTTACAAACTTTTGAAGTTTTGGATCAAGTCTAGTAATGTCATAATCAGCAAACGCATGTGAAACGTATGTTCTTAGACCTTTTTTGGTTTTCTCATCAGCAGTAAGGTATTCCTTATACACCTTAAGTAATTCTTGCTTTTTAGCTTCATTAAATGATCTAGTTTTCTCAAACACCCTCCGTTGAACATCTCTTTCCTTGGGCTGAAAATATCCCTCAATATATAGACGAGTAAATCTAATACCTATACTGGTAACAATTATACCAAGTACAAAAAATATTGTTCCTACAACTATCTTAAATTTCATTTTACAGTCCTTCTAGTGCTTTTTGGGCGTCATCAATTATCTTTGTAGCTTCCTTTTTAATAGCTTCATCTATTTTCCTATTTGCCACATCGCACACTAAATCCCACAATTCATTTATTGCTTGAATAATAAAATGTTCAGAACTACCAAAATTAGATATGGGTCCAGACCGAATAACACCACGTATTCTATCTTTACGTTGATGTTTCAAAGTATGTTTGGCTTCTTTAAGTGTTTTCAAGTCCATAATATTACTCCTATATTTTCATAGCCCGTAAAAGAATCGAACTTTTCAGTCGGGTTTCGTAGACCCAAAGCCAAAATCCATTGGACGGACTGTATCGCGGCACTACCCGTGGGTTCGAGACAGAACGGTGTATAAACAATTAATAAAGTCGAACTACTATAAAGGGTAACAAAATGACAAAATGGAAAGATCAAATTCTCGAATTACGCAAACAAGGTAAAAGTTACAATCAAATTTGTGCCGAATTAGGCTGTTCTAAAAGTACAGTTTCATATCACTGTGGTCAAGGACAAAAAGAAAAAAGATATCAACGCCAAATTAAAAATAGGAAAAAAGAACATCCATACAAAAGGAAAATAATAAGATTCCATTATAAGAGTCGAAAAATGCAACAATACCAAAAACCAACCTTTTCAGTAGATGATGTAATCAAAAAATTTGGAGAAAATCCAAAGTGTTATCTAACTGGTCAGCCTATTGACATATATAAACCTAGAAGTTATAATTTTGACCATATTATTCCTCGATCTCGCGGTGGAGACAATAGTATTGATAACCTAGGGATATGTACTAAGAAAGCAAACCAAGCTAAAAATGATATGACTCCAGATGAGTTCATTAACCTGTGTAAACAAGTATTAGAACATCATGGGTATAAGGTTACTAAATTGTCAAAGAACAAATAAGTCGGGCATCTGGGAGTTGAACCCAGCATATCTTGCTCCCAAAGCAAGCGTCACACCCCGCGACCTATGCCCGAAATTAATTCTTGTTCAATTATCCAAGCGGCCAAAGCACGATCATAATTTCCACTACTAAGTATATCGTAATTTTCCAAAATGTCAAGGATTTTTTCTGCCAATTCTTGAAAATCACTCATATTTTACACCAAAAGTTTTTATTTGACGTTTGGATTCTTCTGGCAAAAGTCTCTCAATAGACTTGGGCAAATCAAAATTCATCTCATACAACGGAAAATATTGACCAGGAGCATACCACTCACCAATTTCATCGTTCCATACTGGCTCATGTTCATAAAAATGCCACTCGCCATCTTGGTCTTTAGCTATCCAGTTAGAAGTAGAAAGTGCCAAATTAGTATATACTATAGATAGACGATCAAAGGTATCCTGTAGTTTTTCTAAATCTCTATTATAATTATAAATAAATCGACTACGTTGGTCTGCGAAATCTGCAATAAGTTTACAAAGAACAGCAGTAGAACACAATATTATTGTTATGCACAAAAACAACAAACCCCAAGCAGCATCATTCATAACTCATCCTTACATAATATTCGTAGTACAAATCGCTCAATGTTTTATTACAACGATCTTCCACTATATTAAAAGATACTGGGACAAAACCATTAAAAGAATCGGTCTCATATTTTTTTATAGGAGACTTTTCTATTATGGTGATTTTTGATCCAGTAGATCTTCTAATGTACTCTGTTGTAATTATGAACATAGTTTTTGTAGCCAAACAAACGCCGATAGTGACACAGCAAACGTAGTATATGCCACCAACATTAATCTGTCATCTCTGCTATTTCTCCTAAAAAGCATATTTAACAGCATGATAATCCCCCAAAGTAACCAAACATCATACAAGTGAATCATAAAAATCCTCCAGTGGACGCGGCGAGAATTGAACTCGCGTCTCCGACAAACATCAACTAAGTAGTTTATATGCTTATCCCATTATTTCTACAATGGGCAAAATATTTGGTTTAACCATTATACCAGCAAGTACGCAACATTGTTTGCGATCAGCCACCTAGCCTAGTGGCAAGGCCAGATAGTTTATCGACTTCTGAACGGTCTATTCCCCAAATGGGAACTGGCTATTACGCAGCCAGAGCAAGAATTTCTTTTCCTGCGTCGATTAAGGTTTGTGAAAGACTTTTAACGTGGCCTGTCTTTCAACCACGGCATAAATACTTAGTCTATTTTGTGGATCGAAACCAAATTCGCGCCCATTCTTCCTCATTATACACCCGCACGCAAATTAGTCAAGTCCATTTGTGCAAATTCTGTCAAAACATCGTCTGACATTTTAGCTAATTTTTCGCCCACTTCTTCTACAGAACAGTACATATTTGGTAAACCTACTACATGGTTCATATATTTATGAGAGTTAGGAGTATCACTTATACATCTCCAGCATATATTAGATTGGTCATACAAATATAGATATGCACCAACAACATTAAAAGAACTAAATACAAAACCGTTTGGCAGAGAAAGATTCTCTATTGTGTTTATGTAATCAACAAAATTGGGCGATTTCTCCAAATTACATAAATGATCGCGGACTTCCCTAAATACGTAATGCGGATAAGCTATTGGCAAAATTCGGGCAAATTCATAGGGCATATCGTCTATATGAAGTATTTTTTCTGTAGATTCTTGCCAGTATTGTACGAATTGAAAAATATATCCCTGTTGTCTTGATAGAGTTGAATACTTCTCAAACCATAATAGGGGTTTATCATATAAAAATAAATTACTAGAATCAAAATCATGTACAAATAAAAAGTTCGACATAAAAATAGAGATATAGTCAGAATCAATATAGCGATCAGTCACCATCATCATATAGTATGGCCATAAGAAACTAACTCCTATATCTTCTAATTCTTCAACATATTCTATATTATATCCCAACTGCTGTAAAATAGAAAGATTTAATTCATTTTGCCGTGGATGACATAAAAACACATAATCATCAAAACCACTACAAAACTTATCAATAGAAACCGCACAATACGGCAAAAAGGGATCATTTTCAAATGGACAAATTGTTACTAATGTATTGGTCATAATATTCTTTTGTTGGCCTATCATAGAAAGTTAATTGAGATGGATTGATAAATATTCGACCTCCCTTTTGTCTAATCATATGATGGAATCCTACATGTTCAGCATACCCATCATATTGAACATATGTACACTGACGTATAGATTCAGTTCTATAGATTGCCAAACCATTAAATGCCGAAGCTACTTCGACCATATCATCCCCAGGATTAAGCCCAGCATATTTATCTTGTAATTTTGGAATACGACCACCTTGCATTGGGTTAATAGAGAGCGGCTCGTCTAGTTCACGATGGCCGAATATATCATAGTATATGTTGTTTTTCCTGCTAAACGATTTGTATTTTCTTCCGTTTGACGCAACGCCATCCCAGTTAGACTGACCAATGGTATTCATTATACCATTAATGTCAAACCAGTATAGGTCTAAATCCAGCATAATAAAGTAATCAAATTCATTAATTACATCATATAACTTCTCTAATATATTATTTCTATAGTAACACATTAGCTGTATTCGTCTAGCACTAAAATCACTCATACGTGGATGATTAAGAGTGTTACATTGTGCTATTTGTGTACTACCATTAGACCACTCACACAAAACATTTTTAGTATTATCTGTACTATCATTTTCGTATATATATGTAATTGAACTAGAAAATTGATTAGATAGCTGTTGAAGCAGAGAAAACATTGTGTGCTCAAGATGACTGCCTATATTTCGGGCAAGTCCGCCAATAAAACATGTAGAATTTTGGGCAATCACACGACCCTTTTCTGTATTTTCATTGTATGAGTGCTTGATATTGTTTGAGCACATTATTTTCTTCTATTCTCTTTTCTATTACTGTTTCTGGATTAGTGGATATACCACCAGGATTCCAATAATATAGCCCAAGAGTTTCTGGAATAAGCCGAAATTTGGCTCCACCAACGACACACCTAAGCCAAAACTCCCAATCAGCAGCAGAAAATAGCGATGTATCAAAGAAACCAAATCTATCATGTAGTGATTTTCTCCAGACTGGATGGTTATGAGGAAGATTCCCTCTTAGCATAGCTTTGGGGGAAAATTCAGCGGTTGGGTATCTGGCATAGTCTGGAATATCATCAAAGGATTTGTTTGGATCAAAAGAACACTTATTATAGCAATATGTCAGGTCTATATCTGGGTTTTCGTCTAAGACTTGAACATGTCGTTCTATACATTTTGGATGTAGTCTATCATCTACATTAGCATTAGTTATATATTCTGTATCACACTGTTTAACAACATAATTCCAAACGCCATATATGCCTGGGTCTGGATTTAAGTGGTAAAATCGCACATTGTCTGGATATTCAGCAGCCAAATTATGACATATAAGCTCATCTGAGTGAGTTAAAGAATCATTACAGCACACCAAATACCATAAACAGTCATAAAACACAGACTGTTGTAATACATTCTCAATAAAAGGCTCTAGCAAATCGCCAGCATCAAACACAGAAGTAATGATGGTTATTCTATGAGAGTTCATTTTTGTATTTTTCTAATGGTAATAGTAAATATTCTTGTTTAACAACATCAAGTATTAGATTTTCTATATCAAAAAATTTCCACCTATCCAAACAATCAATTTCATCATCTGGAGCAAACGCAACGTGTTCAAGATAGGCTTTTACATCATCCCAATCATCAAAGAATAGTTCTGGTTTTAGTCTACCCCAAAGCCAGTGATATATTTTCGATTTTCCTTGTGGACAATAGATAATGACTGGTTTATTCTGATTATCAGCCGTAAAACACTCATCGAATGTCCCGCATGGATGTTTTTCAATGTCTAGATTTACAATCAAAAAATCTACATTGTCAACCATTCGTAAATCAGTCGCTACGACAGGTTTCATGTACTCACGCATCAATTCCCATCGCTCTGTTTCCAATGCTAGTTCTCTGTAAAAATAATTATCATCATCTTCTAAGCCATCCCTATGAATATCGTGCAAAGGTTTATTATAGGGGTCAAATACGATTACTTGGAGTTTTTCCAAGAGCCATTGGGATAAATCTTCTCTCCATTGTCTGCCAGATTCTCTATCATGGTCCATAGGACCAACTAGATAAGCTCGACTAAACTTTAATCTATTCTTTTTCTTTGTGTCGCTCATAATATCGTACACTCATTAGTAATAATGGAAGTATAATAAATGTTAGTATTAGTAGGTCTCTGTTCAAAACGGCATCTCCTTACCTAATATCGACAAGACGTATTGTGCAACAAAATATGCAGCAGTAGCAGACGTAAGCCACATAAATAACCAAAACAACATTGTACCAAAAACATTATTACGTTTCTTTCTATATCTTTTACGCATAACTCACTCGCTATTTTACCAAAACAGACTATCCAAAGTTAAAACATTAGGTGAAACACTAAGCCGACCTACTCATCACAATATTAGTAATAGATGGTTTCCTATTCAATATCTTTATTTTATGTGATACATTAATTATACCACATGGACCAACTTTCTTATCTCCCATATAAATATAACAATGCCCACTATTCTTTTTATCTGCTGGATAAGCATGGATTCCATTACTATCTAAAGACTTCACCATAAACTTACCAGTATAGCCCATGAATTTAGTAGTGCCATCTTCTAGCTCCCAATAAGGACCAACGCCAGCAATAGTACGAATAAAATCTCCAGGTTGTAATTCACGCCAATCAATATTAGATTCTTCTGGGGTTTTACGTCTACGCCTTCTAACAGTCTTACGCTTCTTTTTCTTAGGTTTTGGTGGAATAGTATTGTGTTCAACTGATAATTCAGCAGAATACGTTACTGGAGTAGTAGACCTACTAATAAATTCATAATTACACGAAGGACAATTATAGGCTCTAGGACCAGTATAAGTACCACAAGACGGACATTTCTTTTTACCACGCGGCATCTGATTATTCCTTAAAGATTATGTCTATTGTTATAAAGTCCCAAAACCATATCACGATACTGTTCTGCACGTTTGATTTCGTGATCGTAATTATCTTCTATTGTTTTTAGATCAATAGTTTCAATATTTAATACAGAAGTAACAATAATTTTTTTACTACTTTTATATGGTTTATATTCATTAGCAACCCGTTGAATAACAGCCAATGAAGGAAATTGCGTTCCATCAGGATATTTGTTAGCATGATAATAGTATGCACGCCAACTATGCGTGGGATATTTCTGACTAAAATATTGCTTATCTATAACACCTACATATTTTACATTATTGCCGTCCTTCCTTACTCTGACAATCTCTCTAACAACATAAATATATCTACCATGCCACTCATATAAACATAAATCGCCAACCTTAACGCCATTATCAGGATCATGTTGACCTTTAGCAACAGCGTGCATAATAGAATCTTGTGCCCCCAAAATCAACCTTTTTCTCAACATAGCATACGTCCTTTCCTAGTCTTTTTGATAAGACCCAAACGTAATAGATACGGCTCAATACCATCTTTGACCGTACCTTCTGACACACTCAACATACCAGCTATAGTAGATAGTCCAACTGGACCATCAGACTTCCTTAGTATCTCAATATACTTTCGATCAACGGTAGACAAACCATTAGAATCAATCCCTATATTTTTACCAACCTTTAAGACATCTTTATCTGAAATAGTAACGTTTTTACTAGCAAAATGATCTCTTAACCAAATAAGTATATTATTGGCAATCCTAGGAGTACCCCTGGACATTTTACATATAGCAAGTTTGGCCCGATCGTCAATCAAAATCCCAAGAGCGGCAGCATTGGCGGTCACAAGCCGAGATAGCTCATCTAACGCATAAAATTCTAACCCAAGGTGGTAGACGAACCTATCCCGAAAAGGCTCTGAGAGACCGCCACAGGCCGTTGTAGCACCAATCAGGGTGAATGGCTTTAATTCAACGGATTTTTTCTTGAGATCGGCCCGAAAATCCTCCATTACTGGATACATAAATTCTTCGACTGTAATTGGAAGTCTATGTATTTCATCTATAAATATGATACCATACTGTTTTGTCTTTAGTAATGTGGGCAATATATCTTTAATAGTACGAATTGCTCCACCATTTAATACCTTAATAGGACGGCCCACATCATTTGCCAAAGCCATAGCCATGCTTGTCTTACCTAATCCAGGTGGACCGCTTAATAGTATATGAGGAATAACATCATTGCGAGTTTGAGCAGAAGAAGAAATAATACGTAATAAATGAACAATTCTTTCCTGCCCAATTATATCGTCCAATCCTTTAGGTCTGAGTTTGTTCATGGTGTTCAATTATCTTAGCTAATAATTCATCATCGGATAGACCTGGAGACTTAGAGAGTATTTGGCGAGCTATAATCTTACATCTACGCCTAGTATAGCCCGCAAACTCTAGTGATTCTAGTATGTCATTTATATCTCTATGCGTACTTCTGGACTCTTTTGATATGCCTCGTTTCTTAAATTTAACGGTTATGCTCTGTAATGGCTCAGTACGATCAGTATGCCCGCACACATCACACACCAGCAACCTTGATACCTTCAATTCCCCTGGACGAAATTCTGGATGTAAATTACCACAATTAGAACACCTATAATACACATACAGTAGTGCTTCTGATGGCATTATCATAACAATTCCACAAAAAAGGGGAGCATAGGCCGTAGCCTACACTCCCTATGATGAAAGGACGGGCGTTACTTAGTAAATCTACCTTTCTCGTCCCTCCTGTTGTAGTAACGTTGTCCAGACGGTTTAGTGCCGTACTTCATTGACTTTTTTACTGGTTCATTGGTGTCATTGATATAACAGTTGGGTACACAGCTACACACATCTCCATCATCAAAGCAGTCATCTTCATCGCACAATTCTTCCCAATCGTAATCATCATCTTCATAATCGTCACTATACAGGTTGTCGGCAAGGTTTTCGCTATCATAGCATACCTTCTCCAATTCCCCATCATAGTCGCTAACTACTTCGTAACGACACACACGCAGTTTTTGACAATCACAATCAGAAGGAACAGAAACAACATCTGCAGGATCAATGCGAACAATAATAATACGATCTCCAGCACTACCATACCAGTACACATACTCAAGAGCACCAGCATGTAGGCCATACGAACAATGTCGTCTGAAATCGTCATCAACCTTAGCACGATCCATACTAACAACACGACCAGGGCTATTGTCAATAGTGCCAGAATACTTATCCTTGTAATCTGATCTCACGGCCTTATAGGCCAACAAATACCCCTCGGAATCAATAGTCAATCCATTACGGTCAATGAATGACAACAACTCATTACGGGCACGGCGACTCATATTGTTGTAGAGACGCTCAATAAACTTCGCCATACCATCGAACGGAAGGCCCTGGCGTTGTAACAACAAAATACGATCAACAAGACCTTGGTTATCAAGCACTTTGCCATTATAAAACACCTGGCCATCTCTAACAACGACACGACCATGCGTAGTATCACACGGAGATGATGTATAGGTGCTAGAAGGTTCCTCAAGCAATTCCTCAATAGCATCTTCATCACCATCATGCAGGGCATCTCGAATAGCCGCAAAATTCGGATGAGAAGTGGGAACCGAATGAGCAGCCCCCTTAATAACCACAGTCAAAACATCACCAGAAAACAGAAACGGAACAGACATCATTTCGTCCTTTCATCAATAAGGTTCATAGTACGAACAACAATATTAGCACTTTCAGCACTTCTGACCCGCCAATCTCCAATTAATGACAAAATCTCATATCTTTTCCAGACTTCATCAAAAAATTGGCTAAATTCTTGTGCTTTTTTGGGTTGTTGTGGCTTAAGAGATAGCTCACTCTTAATAAGAGACAATGCTGTTCTTTTTGCCACAACATCAATATCGCTATCTTTTTTAAGTTTATGCACAGAATCACATTTGTCAAGAAGTTTTTTTGCCAAATTTCCAGGTTTTGTTTTTTCTGTTGCATAAGTAAAAATACTAGACAAAACTCGATATTTAGAATCGTATTCATTCAAAATATCAATCATAGCAACATCAGTCAGAAATTCCTCGTCATTCATAATGGTGAACGCTTGTTCACTAATCCACTCGAATACTGACTTCCATTTTTTATGCTTTTGGTACTTTTTAACAACAGCAGTCTTAACTCCATAAATAGTTGGAATCTTAATGCCCAATGTTCGTAAGTTTTTTAGAGTGCGTAACAGATTACTAGAACGAATGGCTGGTTTTTTACTATCTTCTGGTACACACATCCAATTATTTACTTCAACATAGATTCCACCATTAGCAAAATCAATGTCTGCCTCTTGCCAACAAGACCTGTCTACTGACTTATTGGCATAATATACATTAGTATTAGCAGACATATCCAACTCATAAACATGAGCAGATTTTTTACGCTTTTGTTTGGGCGGTTTAGGCACATCACTGCACAAAAGTACATCCGATTTATCACACCCAACATCCTTAATAAAGGCTTGTTTAGCAGTTTGAATGTCTACTCCATCAGTAGCACAAATCAGAATGACTGTAGTGTGATAGCTAAAATTTGCTTTATCATTAAACAAATACCTTTCTACTGCAACAAAATTGCCACGTTTCATATCGGCCAACATGAAATGCACATTATTATTGGCCCTAATAGATTGAACATTATTAGTTCGTTCAGGCTTAGTGTTATAGCCCTTACGGAACATCACAAGGTTATACTTATCGCTTTTAGCTTTAATGCTTCGTTTAACTTCTCTGCCATTAAATTTTACATTGACAGAATTAAACACAGATTGAATTGCAGTATTCTGACGAAAGCTAGAATATGCCTTACACGCCTCCCAGTAATTTTTGGCATTAGAAATAGAACCTTCTGCAATCTTAGCAAGGTCATTTTTAACCTTATTGATTGCTGACTTAATAGACTTGATGGTATGGTCGTTATATTGTAGTGCCTCACGCGAAATATCCATGTCAACATCACCAATGTCAACATGTAATTCCAGACCAGACTTCAAGAATATAACATAATCATTGTCACTATAGTAAGAATACCAATCATTTTCACGCTCTTTACGAGAACCGAAATGCTTAAATTCAATAGGATATTCAACGTATCCCATAATGACATAGGACTGGTTTTCCCCATTACGAATTTTCCATCCATCGCCTTCCAAAATATACTTGTTATCATTAACAATCTTTACCAGACTTTTACCGTTGTACACTTTGAAGGGTTTGGGAAACCATTTCAGAACAGATTTACCCTTTTCCTCAAACTCATAACAGTCCGATGGATCGCAAGCAAAGGAAATCTCTAACCCATTAGGTTCATCAGTTGGTTCCTCATGGAATAGCTGGAGACTAGGAATACCACGATCATCCTTGGCATTGATGTAAATATACTTTCTGCCGTTATAGTAGGATGTAGTGGTAAACTGAGAACAATAGGCAAATGGAGACTTAGACCCGATACCCATGCAACCATTAAAGTCATTGCTATCGGTCTTATTAGACTCTCCATAAGTCAGATACATATTCTCCAAATCTTCTGGAGAAAGACCAGTACCATAATCTCGAATAGAAAATTCTGGTTTAGCATGAGTAGGCAAATGAATCACTGGCACCTTTTTGGTATTACCAGCCATCTTATGAGCATCCCAGGCATTAGTTGACAACTCACGAATGACTGCACGAATCTTGTCAGAGTAAAGCATATTGGAAAACATATCCATAACTTTACTCGTCTGGGCAACCCTATAAGACTTGGCACGTTGAACGCCACGCTTATAGACTTTAGTGCCAGCATCGACCAACTTCATCGTGATTTCCTTTCAATACTAGGAATCTGATTCGCCAAACGCATTTTAAGGGCTTCCAATTCAAGATCAAGAGCATGATATGTCTTATAGGTGGGGTCATCCTCTTGAACGTACCTACACTGATTCTGTCGATTGACGATACACCGAAGTACCGCCGTCCATTCCTCTCGGTCTAGCTCAACTTTCACTTTCATTTTGGTTTCCTTTCTGTTGTTGTGCCCTCATTTTAGACCACAAAACAAATTATGCAACCCCCTCTAATGAAAAATTTTTCGCCGATACTAAACTCCTAATATCATTCAAAGATTGTGTGCGAGTAATAACGCCATCATAAAATACCATCTTCATAATTCCACCATTACGTTCCCAAGTAACGTTTTCTTCAACAGACAGGTCTGGATTCACGCAAAGCAACCCCTTGTGAGATTTCTTCCATGCGCCAGTCTTAGGAGACTTAAAAATAGGCCGAGGCTGACCATTAACTTCTACGTAAGTAGCCTTACACACAGTTCCTAATGTGTCTCTAGTTACATATTGATACGTATAAGATCCAATTCCAAATACACAATTTGTAGAAGCATACCCATTAGCAGCCATACCACTTAGGATTTTATGCAATTCATCCAGGTTGATACCATCGCCATAAATAGTACCTACATGAGAATCAAGGTCAATATAACCTTTACTATTTACAGTACCACCAAAATGTTGGTGAAGTAATCTAATAACACCTTTCTTCTCTAATTCACAAGTAGAATCTGGATTACCGTTGAGAATCTTATGTGGGATTCCTGTGTCTGGTCTGACCGTTAGCTTACCATTTCTACCCATGATTTCATCTTTAAGAGTTGGTAGATACTCATTTACCAGCTTAAATAAATCCCAAGTATCGGACACAATACTAATAATACCATCTGGATAGATTTTTAGTAGTCGCCTAATAGTATCCAGTTCGTTTTCTTTTCCTCCTGCCGACATCACGCTATGTTCTGTAGCAGGAACAGAACCACCAATAATTCCTTTGGAAAATGAAGCATTATAATACTGACGTAGAAACTGAATAGCAGGCACAGTGTCAGTACCCTTAAAGTGTAGGAGATGACCAGCACCACTCATACATGCATCTTCAACGCCACTCATTCCCCTAAATGAGAAATCATGCCCTTGCCAATCAACAAATTCGCGGTTATCACTAGTTTGCTTAGCATAACTATCAAGAACATTACGAATAAGACCAGCAATAGTGGCCGAAGTACATGGTTTCCACAACAAAGCGGACAAAAGAGTTTCCAGATAGTTGGTTAACCAGTAAAATTTCTTACTGGTATTCCAGAAAACCATAGCGGGAGTTTGTAATGGTACATTAGTCCCTTCTGGTAGAGCCATAATGCACAGTGGTAGATAGCCCAAATCGTGCAAATCTGCAATATGATCTACACTAATGGGCGTACTAAGCGTATTACGCATAAATTCGTCATACTCACCAACTACCTGATCTTTTGGCAGGGAAAAGAAATGTTTATTGAATCTATCCACCAAATACTCTTTCAAGATATACTGTAGGCCGAAAAATGTCATGTGATTGACGCCTGGAATCCTGGATTTTCGGGGGGTGAAATTGGAATATACCAATTCTGTTCCAGGTGGGTATTGTGAGCGATGATCGGCCTTGTAGAAATCAATTAACAGTAGTGGGTTGATAAAGCGCACCGTATTCCTCCTTAGTATCAAAAGTATAGTCCAAGATTTGTAGTTTTCCAAGGTCTATGTATTTTTGTGGTAAGTTGTAAACTCCATGAAATGAATTAGTAGTAATAATCATGTCATACAAAGAGTAGAGATGTTCCAATCCTTTGGAAAAAACCCCATGAGAAACATATAGAGTGGTTTGGGCGGCAGTTACTAGAGCACGTCCTAAGATGGTAAAGGTCGCCCCGCCATCACACAAATCATCAATGACAATAACTCTTTTACCACGTATAGCCTCATAACCTCCACCCAAAGTGAAATGTGTAATTCGACCAGTCTGTTGATCTCTTACTTTATTGGCAATCAAGATTGTACGAGTGCCATCATCTAGGTAATCATAACGCTCCTTAGCTCCCTTATCTGGGAAAATAATAACGTCATGGTCTACCCATGAGAATTGCGGAATTAGTTTGGTAGAGTTTTTAATATTGTGGAGTGCTATATCAGAGTGAGGATCGAAAATTTGTACCTTACTCCACTTCATAACACTCAGCATCCTACATAGTGTACGAAGGGCAAAGGTTTTAGAAATGCTAACCTGTTTGTCCTGGCGAGCATAGGGGAGATATGGCAAAATTAGAGTATGATATGGGCCTAATCCGTCAGACCAACAATCCAAAAAGTGTTTGAGTTGAGCTAGGTGCATAAATTCACCTTCATGCTCAAACATCCACACTATTTCAGATTCATATATACTTCCAATAGCTTTCTCAAAATTCCATACCTGAGAAGTACCATCTGGAAATATAGTAGGATCAATTTTATGCCCATTTAAGAATAACATCTATTTTCCTTTCTGCAAAATACTGGCTAATTCATCCATCAGCTTATCATCTACCTGTTTTCTGTTCTGTTGAATAACAAACATAAATCCAGTGTAGAAGCCCATATAGAATGGATAAAGTAGGAAACCAAATATAAACCCAAAAATAAATAATGGCAAAGACAATACAGACCAAATAGTTTTCATTCTGTTCCCTCGCTAATCACAGAAATAATTTCATCAACTCTAATAATAACATCACCCTTATGCAATTCCTCATAGCCAATCTCGGATACAATGAAGAATACTGGGATGGCCCTAGAGTGGCCGTCGTCTCCCATACTAGGCATTTCCCTACGGAAAACCTTAATACACGCATCTAGGGGAGAGTCCGCCAGAAGTACATTTCTAGTTTTTCCCCAGGTCACATAATACTTATTCATAATCAAATACCTCCAACTCATCCAAACAACGAAACTCAACCCCTTTATGGTTTAATACCACACTATTGTGAAAATGCCCAAATATCCATAGATCAGGCTTATGGGCGTCCAAACAGGCTGACAATAATTCTTGTGTATTGGTGGTAAAGGTGGCGGGATCATATCCGAATGATCGTAATGCGTCAGGCTTACCTATCTGTGATGCTATTTCTGATGGGCAAGAGTGTGTTAATACTACAGAAGGTTTACACTTTTCATAATCGTCCAATATATCATCGAATAAGGCCCTATGCAGTTGTTCTTCCTCCCACCAACATTTTCGGCCCGTCTTAAAATAATGGGTAATACGACCCTGCCAGTCAATAGAAAAAGCACCCCTAATAAAATAAAATTCTTTCCTGCCCAAAGTAAACTTACCATAATCTCCTAATGAGTGTGAAGATTCATAATACAAATCATAGTTGTCGTGATTACCACCAAAAAACTTATGTCTTTTAGGATTAAGTATTTCAAGTGGCGTATAATCAAATCCCATATCTCCAATTTGTATGGAATAGGGCTTATGTCGTACTTTTCTGATGTAGGACGATATTTTGCCATGTACATCGCCCACTATAGATATTGCCATTAGTCAACCTTCCTATGAAATTTTAGTAGTGTTTTACGATATCGAGTCGCCTCACGTTCTTTGAATAGTGAAATTTCCCTATCTAGTTTAAGTTGAGTAAACAGACTGGCTTCATCCTGTTCGCCTACCCTACGCCATATTCCCTTACGACCAAGATAGTGCCGCTCAAATTGGGCAATGGCACGTTTTCCCAGAAAAAATCTTCCAAAAGCAGTAATCCTGTAATATAATACCACTCGGAAGGCCGAACCGTCCAAAGTGAACACGGCAGTCTCTTTGTGTGAGTAAAATGGCCAGGTTTTCATGGTTTTAATTTCCTGTAAAAAGCCGAAATTTGCCCTCTAAATAAACTTAATTAGGTTCTATGGGTTCTGATACCCCTAAAAAATAAAATGCGTTAGAGAGCCTTCTAGGCCCCTTAGAATGGAAATCTGAGGATAGTTTACTGACACAAGTTTGGATTTTCAACCCCTCGGATGGGCCAAAATTTTCAAAAGGTTAACCATTACTTTATACTGTATATATAGAGTAAAATAGTCATCATAGTTAACATAATAATAACAATAAATACAATAATATATAAACCAACAATAAAAACAAACAATAAAGAAAACAATGGGAGGGGGCTGTGTGTCCGTGAGAGGCGCACACAAAGCACACAGTTCACCTTTTCAATGTTTAGTATCTTACTAATATTAGTAATTTAGTAAACTTTATTAACTTTTTGAGTATGTATAGTGAATTTTATGAACTTTTTAGCAGGAAAAACAACCATACATTATAATAATGGACGCCTCCCAGCCCGAAAATCTCAGAAAAATCCGCCAAAGGGCCTTGTTTTTTTGGTTTTGTGTAGTATTATGGGGGTGAGTTGAGGGCAAAACAATGGTTAACGCATCTAAGAAAGTGAGGTTAGGAATGGGTACGTGACGTAATACTTTCCCCAATTTACCTAGGTTAACTCGCTAGGGCCTGCGAGTATAAAGAAGCGGCTAGTCCACTGGACTCTAAACAATATATAGAAGTATGTATAATGGTTGTGCCGACCCACGGCCCTAAACTGGGGAACCTGGCGAAGTTCTGAAAAGCGCCTTTTTGGCTCCACCAATGGATTTTGGACGCGGGACTTCTAATCCTGCTGTTGAAGGTTCGATTCCTTCTGGAGCTATTTCTTTCTTATACCTTATTATGTAGAAAGTAGACCAATGAACAAAAAATGGCTGTATGAAGCCATAGATACTTCCCCGCATCAAGGGGCGAGCTGTACATTTGTTCAGGTGCCCAACACAGATGAGGGCATTAAGGTCTATACCTGCCGTAGGGTTCGTGATGTTTGTTATTTTAGACAGCGTAGATTATCTAAGTATGGCCTATCCCCGCCTGTAATTGATAGGTTTACTGTTAACAGTCCTCATGGTAAGTTATACTGTTATAGGACAAAAAACGCAAAAAGGCTGGGCGATGAAGTCCAAAGGCTAGTCAAACGTCAAAAAATGGGCTATTCTAGGGCCTATGGCAAAATACACACAAAATACCGTCAGGTTATGTATGACACCATGAATAAGGTTAGAAAATACTATCCTAATGCATGTGATGAACATATTGATAACTTTGGATGGTATGGTGATAGGGTGGTCTTAATAGACCATGATTTTTGTCAGGATACCTAGTATAGGGAGAGATGTAATGCTTGTTAAGTATATCAAGAACAATCGTGGAGTATTGGTGGGCACGGTGGTTGCCATCGGCCCAAACGAGGTTGGATTGGCCTTGTGTAGCCCCAAAGACCGTTTTAATAAGGAAATGGGTAAGAGGGTTGCACTAGGTAGGGCAAAATTGGCCAAATCTGGGGACTTCGAGAGGGCCGTTCCTCATCTGCCCAACCGTAAGGACCTGGATAGTACGCAAATTGTTAGAGAGTATGATGAGATGGTAGATCGTTCTGTTCGCTACTTTAAGCAAGAAAGTATGGTGTAGGATGAGTAACAAAACTGATGACTTTTTGGAGTGTTTGGGTTATCTTGGAGTGATTGCGTTCTGTATTATGCTTGGATTTGCGATGGCTCCAGTATTAGGTATTGCCTTGTTGGTTATTTGTGGATATTTGATCCTGGCGAATCCTTATTGTTAGAAATATTTAGGGCGGTAGCTCAGTGGTTAGTAGCGTCAGCCTTATAAGCTGAGGGTCGCGGGTTCAATCCCCGCCCGCCCTACTTGACGGCTACGCCGTCGTTTAGCAGGAAAGAAAGGACACCACACATGTGGGCGATCTGGCCAATTCTGTCATTTCTCTGGTTTACCTTACCTCTTTTTGGTTTGGTTTTGTCGAGTTATGTGGGACATACAGCCGTATGGATAGCCCTTGGAATAGTTTGGTTGGTGACAACTTCCTATGTAACCTATAGATATAGAAATGTTTAAGACCTTTTGGACAATTGTTTTTACAGCTTCTACGACCATCATTATTTGTGGTTGGTTTATTTTGCCAGTATTGTGTTATTTGGGCGCGTTTAATAATATTACATCAATTATGTGGACAGTCTTATTTACTTTATGGATATGTGGAACTATGATGATTAGTGATATTCTTAGAAGAGATAGGTACTGAAGCCGTCGCTGGCTGGCTATTGGGCATCGGCGACGTACTTATATTAGGTGGAACCCGCATGTATAACGTAGGAAACCCTCCTCATTCTTCTGTAGTTGTAGTAGATGGGGATATGAATTTGTTGGGCACTATTATTGTACTAGAAGATGGTACGCGGCTGTTATATGATAAGACATATAATGGTCAAATCATAGATTCAGAAGATAGT
>JALTJN010000266.1:258-1184 GCA_027076405.1 Chromatiales bacterium | reverse complement strand
TATCTCAATGAAATGGCAAGCCTAAAACAAGCGTATTCTTTATTCTTAATCTCTGTAGTCACTTCTCAATTAAAACGGCCACCACGAACTATTCATCATCTTACCAAACCAGCCTTGCTCATTCGCATCCGCAAGGAAACCCTCACCACTATAGGTTATTTGTGCATCGGCTAATTTTGAAGAAACTAATGTGTTATCCGACAACACATCCAATGGTCGCACAACACCGGCAATGCGAATATATTCTTTGCCTTGATTTAAGGTAAACCATTTTTCACCCTGCACCACTAAATTTCCATTGGGTAAAATATCCACTACCGTTACGGTAATTTCACCGGTTAAACTATTGCTTTGCGAGCTATCGGATTCACCCACAAATTCTCGTTCGGGTGTAACGCTTAACTCTAATAAATTATTTCCATTACTTGTTGGGTTCAAACCAAATAGCGTGGGAATCGCCATCGATAAATCATCTTCTTTTTTGGTGCTTGTGCCGGCTGTTTTGCTGGCACTGGTACTTTCATTTAATTTAATGGTAATGATGTCGCCAATTCGATACGGCTTAGGATCTTCATATAATGAGATGCTGTGCACTTGAAATAAAGAGCCACTTTTATATTGCATGGGCTTAGGTGTCACCGGCCTGACAATGGGTTCAAAATCGGCCAACTCTTGCGGTTTTACATTGCAGCCCAAAAGAGACTGAATGCTAATTGCAAGAAAACTTATTTTTATTAGATTTAATTTTTTCACATCTTTCACCATTATTCATAATTTATTTTTTATAAATTATTTTTACTGATTTTTACTACAGATTATTACTCACGTACTGCAACATTTGGTCGGAGGTTGTAATCACTTTTGAATTCATTTCATACGCACGTTGCGTTTCAATCATGTTAACCAATTCTTCCACCACATTGACA
>JALTJN010000266.1:0-248 GCA_027076405.1 Chromatiales bacterium | reverse complement strand
ATCATCTTCTTTTTTGGTGCTTGTGCCGGCTGTTTTGCTGGCACTGGTACTTTCATTTAATTTAATGGTAATGATGTCACCAATTCGATACGGCTTAGGATCTTCATATAATGAGATGCTATGCACTTGAAATAAAGAGCCACTTTTATATTGCATGGGCTTAGGTGTCACCGGCCTGACAATGGGTTCAAAATCGGCCAACTCTTGCGGTTTTACATTGCAGCCCAAAAGAGACTGAATGCTAATTG
>JALTJN010000265.1 GCA_027076405.1 Chromatiales bacterium | reverse complement strand
ACTTTACTCTCATACATCACATCTCGGTGATAATTCATATAAGGAATATGTTGTTTTCCTAGCTTTAATCGCATGTTTTCAGCAACACCTAATTTTTCGCGTTCTTCTAAATAATCTGAAATAATAATATTGCCAGTTTTGGAAAAGGTAATAAATCCAAGATCAAAAGCCTTATCTAAATTAGGTAACAGTAGTAGACCATTAAAAGGATCAAGCCTTTCCTGATTATCTGAAACTTTCCATGGCTTAATGTGCGAAGCAACTAAAAACCTCACGTCAGAAAAACCTGTTAGTGCGCATTTTTCCCAGTAACCGATTAAATTATTTCGGTATTTTCCCTGTCCTATACGTGCGTTGATGTAAATTGATTTTTCTGTGCTTGAAATCGAATCATCATTGATGACATCGTTTACATCTTGCTCAAGTTCATTATCAGAATTACATTTTTTGTATTCGATAAAAAGCTTTAAAGCACAGCTGTACATATTATTACCGTGCTGATTTCTATCGGCATAAATATCAACATGATTTAAACCATCAATAACTTTTATTAGCTCTGCTATTGAGTCTATTTCGTCTAGCGCACCAGCGGTTAAGCCAGACTCTTGTGCCCACTGTGAAATAACGCCAGATACCGCTCGAGAATAACTATCGGCTGTTCTTTCAGATTTCCCTATTTGTATTAACCAGTTTTTAAAACCCATAAAGACTATAGAAATATTTAGCCCACATTAAGAATATACTTTCTTTCGTTGATGCAGTGGAGAATGAGCCGTTCTTTTACATCTCGGTAATTGCTCGACTTTGTCTCCTGAGTCGTTCTACCACTTACATCCATGTAAGCGTCCTGCATTACCCTACTACCGTCCATTCATGGACATAGGCACAATGTTGCGATTTATACTATCACAATATTTATGGGTTATTTATTGAATATTTTTAACTACTTCTGCATTTCTTTTACAGGCTGGCGACTACATCATCAATCATTTTTTGATAAGCACTTTCGGTATTTTATAGTGTGATTTATTTCACTGGCATTTCAATGCTACACTGCATCCACCCCGTTTGAGATTTTAACCATTGGATAAATTACTGCTGCGAATTGCTTTACTTGGTGCGGTCACCGGCCTGATGGCGGGGGTGCTGGTGACGCTGTTCCGGCTTTCTATCGAGTATAGCCAG
>JALTJN010000264.1 GCA_027076405.1 Chromatiales bacterium | reverse complement strand
CCGGTTTGAATATTTCCCGGTGTTAGCTGCTGTGCGGTGGCGGTTGCATCACCGCCATTGCCACCGTTACCGCCATCACCACCATCTGAATTAGTTGGATTGCCACGCCCGCCATTACCACCAACTCCGCCATTACCACCTCGGGCAGTCGCTGTGTTTTGTAAGTCATCTGCAATCGCATTGGCGGTTGCATCATTGCCGTCACTGCCATCGCCGCCGTCACCACCCGGATCACCAATGGCGCCAACGACACCATTAATACCATTATTTCCGGTAATGGTGACGGTTGCAGACCAGGCGCTAGTGGAGGCACAAAGTAAAGTGATTAAACTAAGAGAAAGAGCGGAACGTTTGAAAGGTAAAGAAGAGTTCATGAGTATGTATCCTTATCATCATTTATTTTTTATTTAACGACAAAGCGCCCCTGCATGCCCTGTCAATTTTTTACAGCGCCAAACCTAACAGCAATTAATTACTTAGGAAAGAAAATATTAATTAAAACGTTTAAATAATATTTAAATTAACCCGAATGGGTTAAAAAACTGCTGAAATTAACGTTAAAAATTAATTTTAAAAAATCATAAAACAAAAACATTTTAACTGTTATAAAATGCTCCCCCCTAGCAAGCAGATATTTACAATATGATTTCAAAAACCACATTACAAAAAGCATCAGATAAAAACATTATTAATCCAGATCAAATAGAACCGCTTTACCAGTTCATTAACAACGAGCAGCACGAAGCATCTGCAACAAACGCCGAAGAACCGTTAAAATTTATTCGCAGTTTTGGTGATGTTTTTATTGCGCTGGGCGTTATCTTGCTTGCCTCTTCAGTGAATATGTTATCGCTTTCTGCGTATGAATTTTTAATTCCCGCTGCGAGTTTTATTGTGATTGCTGAATGGTTAGTGGGGGTTCGCCGCCTGGCTTTGCCCGGTATTGTTATTCTAGTTTCGTTATTGTTTTTTATAAATAAAGCGTTTGCGTTTGATGGTGAATATGCCAACACGCTCAGTTTAAGCATTATTGGTTTAAGCAGTTTATTATTTTATTTACGTTATAAAATGCCGTTTAGTTTATTGCCTTTGGCTGTCAGTGTGGTCGCGATAATTATTATGCAGATTGGCAAAGACGCTTTACACAACCCCATTATTTTTAGCGGTTTGGGTTTTATTATTTTTAGC
>JALTJN010000263.1:732-1189 GCA_027076405.1 Chromatiales bacterium | reverse complement strand
AACGCTAATAGACGCAATATAATAAAACTTAACTAAAATTCACTGCTGCCCAGTTGATTTAAAAAGCCTCGTCATTCTTGTGAAAGAGCGACGAGGTTATTTTTTTTAACCACTTAAACTTTTTTCACCTTTCTCTACGCCTTTGGTCTCTGCGTCAAAACATTTTACCATTTGACGCAGAGGCACGAAGACGCGGAGTTTTTAGTGGTCATTCATGCGTAGGCAGGAATCCAGTGGCTGATGTTGTGCTACTGAATTCAAAGTCACTGGATTCCCGATAAAAGCATTCGGGAATGACGGATCAATCTTTACAACCACTTTAACTTTCTCTGTTTTAATTTTTTCTCTGCGCCTTTGTGCCTCTGCGTCAAAATATTTTATAAAATCAAATATGCTTATGCTCATTGTAAACGTCCATGACTTTAGGCATGGCATTTTCTAGTGCGGTAATCACTTG
>JALTJN010000263.1:0-722 GCA_027076405.1 Chromatiales bacterium | reverse complement strand
AACCGCAAATGAACGCTAATAGACGCAATATAATAAAACTTAACTAAAATTCACTGCTGCCCAGTTGATTTAAAAAGCCTCGTCATTCTTGTGAAAGAGCGACGAGGTTATTTTTTTTAACCACTTAAACTTTTTTCACCTTTCTCTACGCCTTTGGTCTCTGCGTCAAAACATTTTACCATTTGACGCAGAGGCACGAAGACGCGGAGTTTTTAGTGGTCATTCATGCGTAGGCAGGAATCCAGTGGCTGATGTTGTGCTACTGAATTCAAAGTCACTGGATTCCCGATAAAAGCATTCGGGAATGACGGATCAATCTTTACAACCACTTTAACTTTCTCTGTTTTAATTTTTTCTCTGCGCCTTTGTGTCTCTGCGTCAAAATATTTTATAAAATCAAATATGCTTATGCTCATTGTAAACGTCCATGACTTTAGGCATGGCATTTTCTAGTGCGGTAATCACTTGCGGATCAAAATGTTTTCCCGCATCTTCTTTCATCACCTTCATTGCTTTTTCAACCGGCCATGCATCTTTATAGGGTCGCTTTGAAGTTAACGCATCAAACACATCTGCCGCTGCAACTATGCGTGCAGATAACGGAATTTCATCTGCCTTTAATTTTTTGGGGTAGCCACTGCCATCGTATTTTTCATGATGAGATTCTGTTATCTGGATTCCCATTTTAAAAATACTGCGGCCTATTTCATTCATTTGTTGTT
>JALTJN010000262.1 GCA_027076405.1 Chromatiales bacterium | reverse complement strand
GTATAAGCCGAATTTTCATTGTCGTATGAATGTTTGGATTTTGTTTCTTTTGAATCCTCTATCATGGGTACTTGAATATCATCAGGGACTGGAATATTTGAGACCAGAGAATCATTTTTAGATGGAAACAAATTAAACCATGAACCCAACTTACCCTTAACAGTTGCCAGAAAATCAGAGACGATGCCTTGCGTCACTTCACTGTTTGCAGATGCAAAAAATGCCGGCGTTTGATTTAAAGACGATGCGATGTTATCTAATGGAGTTTGTATTGATTGTTTTGCCAATTCATACCCTTTCGTAATCTTGCTGCTAATACCTGACACACCGGACACGATCATATCTGCCGTATTGTTAACATAAAGTGAAAAAACAGATGGCATGTTTTGTTCCGTAGAATCTTTTGTCTTATCTTTTGACAAACGCAACCCTGAAAAAACATTTGAGATTTTATTTTTTGAAACAGAAAAAATATTTAACGTGTCCTTACCAAAGGACACGGCTGAATTTTTTATGTGTGAATCAATTTTTTTTATATTTAACGAAAATCTTTGCAGTGTTTCTCCCGTTACCATATATGTTTCTTTTAAAATACTTGAGGTAGAATCTTTTACCCCCAAAAACACACCCGCAACATTATCTCCTGCGTTTGAAAATGTGTGAGCGGTTGAAGTGTATGCGGTGTTTAGTTTTTCTGTTGCGGTTTTGTATGCGTTTGAGTATGCAGTTGCAACTTTGCTGATGTTTTCTCCGAGCATGTTTCCTGTTTGGTGTGATATTTTAGATATGGATGATGGAATACTCTTTACCATTGCAAGAGTGTTTGGGTTTATCTTGTTTTGCGCAATAAGTGTTCCGGATAATATCACAAGGATTATGGCGGAAAGTGCTGTTGCGATTGTGAGTGCTTTTTTGGGAGATATTGTAGGCAAGTTTGATATGTATGGAGATGGTAGTTTTATGTCTTTCTCGTGTTTTAGTTTGTGTGCGCGTTTGTGCTCTATTATGGAGTTTGTCTCCACAAACCATGTCCTTCCTATCATCTTTGCGTTTATTTTTCCCGCACGAGCAAGTTGGCCAATGTAGTCATTGGTATAGCCTGTAATCTCGCTTGCCTGTTTTGACGAGATGTACGTTTTTCCTTTTAAATCCACTTCATTTTGTTTCATTGTATGTGTTTATTATACAA
>JALTJN010000261.1 GCA_027076405.1 Chromatiales bacterium | reverse complement strand
TTTGTTTTGTCCGCGAATTTATTGTACTCCTAGATTTAAATCCTAAAAAGTCTGTTGCTTCTGTAACCGTATATTTTTGTTGTATTTTCATGTTGTGCATACTTGTATGTTTGTACTGTATTCATACAGTGTACATGCTGTATTGAGCGTTATAAATGAATTATTTCCTTAATCCACAGAAAACCTCCACTATTGTTCTTAAAGTAATCGAGGTGGAGAAACTGCGGCTACCTTTTACTCATTGATTGAGACATGCAAACTCAATAATATCAATCCGCAAGAGTATCTGGCTGATGTCCTAAGCCGCATCGCCGACCATTCAGTAAAACAAGTAGATCAACTGCTACCACACAACTGGAAATCCTTGGAAAAAGAGGCATAGGCGGCCTTCATCGGACGCTTACCTGCGAAAAGCAGGGCAATTTTTTATTGTGGCAAGATCGAGTAGGGAGCTTTTTACATTGTAGCCTAGAATTTTAAGATCGTGAGATTCAAGATAACATCCCGAAAAGAATATTGAAGGGCGCACTTATACAAACTATCGTTTGTGTGCTTTTTTGCCTAATGGCAAAGTGTAAAAATGTTCCGCCATTCTTACAAATCTTTACGGTAAACGCGGGAGCGTTCAATTGTTTATAGATTTTTAATATGCCCGTATTATAATTTTATGCGGCGTGTTCCATTGTTTCTGAAATATCGTCAATTTCTTCTATAATCTTAACGGCGACATTAATTGCAAAGAAAATGGCATTATTTTTTAAGCCATAATCTTCCATGGTTTCGGCATTGGCGTGTCTATCGAAGGCATTATTAATATAATCAATGGTTTCTTGCTTTCTCAAAGACGATGATTTTTGAAAATAATCGAGGGTGATACTTTCACCGTGTTCTATCAAGATAAGCTCTACAAATTGTTCTTTTTCGCAAGCGTTATGAAACTTATCTTTAGATATGACCGCGCCGTTATCTGCCAATATGCATAAATCTCTTATAAGCTCTTGTGTTGCATGGAGTAGATTGTTTTTGTTCATAATTTACCTCGTGTTCTTTGAAAAACTTGGGCAGGTGCTGGAGCATACGAAGCCCCTATACACCTGCTTGCCGACATTAACCCACCCTTAAACGTTGTTGGATGTTGTAAAGGTAACGCCACATTACCTAATCAGTTGCTCTCGTCGCCATGATAAACAGATATGCAAAGAAGAGTCAACATTTTGTCTGTGTTAAAATAATAATAAGGCTAATGCTGTGGCGTATTCTTGACATGAGTATTATACATGAGTATATTACCTAAGTATTATAGTTAGCCAATATGGCTGTAAGGAATGGCGGTGAAGTTTGCAGGATATTAGTTCAAAATGGGGCAAGAAGATAGCGGAGCGGGGATTTACCCAAATCCCTAATTATTTGCTAAATATAAATATGTTTGTTACGGATGAAATTAAGATTTCAGCGTCAGAAACTATTGTATTAATTCATTTGATTTCTAATTGGTGGAGCAAAGATGATTTGCCGTTCCCATCAATGAAAACTATTTCAGAGCGCAGCGGTATTTCAGTGCGACAGGTTCAACGTGCATTAAAGTCTCTTGAAGAAAAAGAATATATTTCCCGAAAAAAGAGACGGATTAATAAAGCAATTTCTTCAAATGCTTATGATCTTAGCCCAACTATTGAGATATTAAATCTTGTGGCGAACCAGTTTAAAAATAAGTACCCTCGTAAAATTGTGCAGCCAGAAAATGGGGTGCTAGGAATACCAAAACGTTCTATTGATATAGAAACTAAGAAAAAGGATAGTTAAATGACGGATAACACTGAAGACGAAATATTATTAAAATTAGCAAGAATAGTTTATGACAATGAATAGTTTATGACAATGAATAGTTTATGACAATGAATAGTTTATGACAATGAATTGTATAGCGTCCTTGGCGTTGATGATATAGAGAGCCAGCCGAATGTTAATAGTGTAATTCACCGTTTGCACGGTATACTGGATGGGTGGAACAACCCTATATCAGAGTAGCCTTTGTTTACCTGAAACCTTTCATTTAAGGATTAGTCTATGTTTGCCCTAAAAGACCTTACAACCCTACTTGAAAAGTGGAACGTCTGGAAAGAATTGAAAGCTAACGCGGACAAAGTGCCTGATCTTGAACATAGAATATCCTGCATTGAGAAAGCACTTGAACAGAGACCAACAAAGGCAGCGGGTGAGCAGTGTAGATTTTGCGGAGAGTCTGAGCTACGGCTTACGGACAGCAAACCTATTGACGGTTCTATGGGTAATCTTGGTGTTATGAAAGAAACTTGGACTTGTGGAGCTTGTCAAAAATCAGAAACCAAAACGACTACCCCGAAGTGATAACCCTCATTATGACAATTTTTTGTAAGTAACTTTCAAGATCAAAACCAGTCATTTGTGCCAGATGCGCTCCTAACCCTCTTTATTACTCTAAAATTATAGTAACTATTTTAGATTTCTGCGCTTGTAATACTTGGCGTATCGGAAGTATTTTGTAGCATTATACCCAATACCCACATTTTGACAATTTAAACAATTTTGTGTATTATTGTAGGGTATAGATTAAGGAGGTAAATATATGGAACGTTTAAGCATTGATATATCTGGAGATCAAAAATCTCAAATTAAGGCATTGGCTGCATTGCGTGGACAATCTATTAAAGATTATGTGCTCAATAGAGTTTTGCCAGAATCAGGCGCGGAGTTGGAAAAGCTTGAATTCCTTCGTGCTCAAATAGATAGAGGTGATGCGGATATCGCAGCAGGTAGGGTTACAGAATATGATAGCGCAGAGAGTTTATATAACGACATAATGCAAGATTAAAGGATTGAGATCATTAAACCATTGCGCCTAATTATCACAAATGAAGCAAAATCAGACTTAAGGGCTATTCGTAGGCACATTGCAGAAGATAGCCCCAAAGCTGCACAAGACTTCACAAAAGACCTAACTAATAAGCTAAAAAAGCTTGCTGATACAGGCGTTACGGGTTCGCCCCGTAACCACGTACGCGAAGGGTTGCGGGGGTTTCCTTATCGTAATCGCTGTTTTTATTTCCGTGTTGACGGTCATAAGTTGTATGTTGTGCGGGTTTTGCATAGTAAGCAGGACGTAACAGCGCAAGATTTTTCGTAATATAGATTATTATCTATCCTGTTTTCCCTAATTTTTCATATAAGTGTTCATAAGTACAGTTATCCACCGCGCCTGTTATTGCTTTTGTTGATAATCGCGGGAAAACTGTAAGTTGATTCTTTTTGCGTTCGTGAAAAGGCTCTTTTTTAGACTTCAACTTTTAAGGATTTTATAACCCAGACATAAAGAAACCCGCCGAAGCGGGTCTTTAAAACCTAAGTGCGATTGCTCGCGGCGTGAGAACCTAGAGCATCGCTGATATTCGGAAGCGATGCAAGAATAAATTTCATTCTTGTAGCAGGTTTTTGCGGACTTTTTTAAGGCGGGATTTTCTTTAGATTAGGAAAGCCCAAGCAATGCAACAGTTACCCAGTTTTAACACCCCAGAATATTGGCAAGCATTATCCCGTGGACAAATATCATGGGAACAAGCCGCGCGTGATGAGGGGGCTTGTGAGCAACGCCGTAAACGCGCTCGCGATTCCAAACATAACAAGGCTGCCTTGTTGAATAGGCACATGCGCCCTGCTCCACATGAGAGCAAACAGTTTGCCAAGCCTATGGCAACAACAGCGGCGCGTGATGATCGTTTAACGCCCCAAGCAAAGGCGTTATTACAAATTATTGTCGCACGGACAGGAAAAGAGCGTATGACAGATACATGCAAGACGACATTAGGGATAATAATAAACAGGTGTCCGCGCTCTGTGCAGCGTTATCTAGGGGAGTTGGTAAAGTTTGGGTATATTCGCACCCAAATAAAGAAAAGCAGACGTAGCGGGCTTTATACGGGCTTGCGTATATGGATCATGAATAGTGTTCTCCCCTACTTCACGGAAGCAGATGCACAGTATGAACCGTCAAAATGGTATGATCTTCTTGTAAGCCGCAGAAAGTCAGAGGAGACAAAAGAGTCCCCTATTAATAATATAAATATACTTTCTTCTTTATTGGGAGATAAAAAGCCGCCTTGGTTTAATGATTTTACCTTTGCATAGGTGCTTTTGGTATCTATAACACTTTAAAACAATAGATTGAGAATACAGATAGAACGGTATTGCTTACCAATGGGGTAAGTATGGCTTTCTTTAAAGCATTAAGCACCTTACGAGCCTACGGATAGATATAAAAATGCATTACATAGTTCCTATTTTTCTTTGACTATGACTATTAATTGTTGCAAGATAACGCTCAATGACGTTATACTGTAGTTATTGGTGATTTTAAGGAGTCCTAAAAATGAGTAATGTTACTGTACAATCTCGCGTAAACCCTGATTTGAAAGCACAAGCAGAAAGTATTTTCTCTAATATGGGGATGAGTACGGCAGATGCTATTCGAATATTCTTGCAACAATCTGTTAATGTGGGTGGATTACCTTTTCAACCTCATGCTAAAATTCCAAATGCTGAAACACTTGAAGCAATGGAAGAATTAGCCAATGGTGGCGGAACACGCTATAAAAATACAGCAGAAATGTTTGCTAAATGGGATGATGAATGAATATATTAGAGGTTGTTGAAACAACCCGATTTAGACGAGATATTCGGCAGATAAAACGGCGAGGCAAAAATCTAGATGCGTTAAAAAAGATCGTTGGTAGTCTTGTAAGAGGTGAAGAATTGCCGCCACGTAATCGTGACCATGCCCTTACAGGCAATTGGCGCGGACACCGTGAATGTCACATAAACCCCGACTGGCTTTTGATCTATTGTATTAACGAAGATGAAAAGGTAATCGAATTAGTGCGTACGGGCAGTCATTCAGATTTATTCTAATTAAAAAGATTCTTCCAAAACCCCCTTTTTTTATTTTCGGGAATTTCTAATGATTTTTTTCGTAAATCTTCAAGTAGCATTGTAGATGCCTGTAAGGTTTCCTGTGCCGTATCTAATTTTTTTGATAAATCGGCTTCTCGCTCTTCTGCTTTGTTCTTTGCTGTGCGTACTTCATTCAATAAATCATGTGTATTCTTCAGCTCTTGTTCTAACATCTCAACTTTGTGCTGTAAGTGTGTTGTATTCGCTGTATTTTTCTTTGTGCTTTCTTGTGCAGATGTACTGTGTATTGTGTTTGTATTTGCTGTATTTTTATTGTGCTTTAATGCAGTGTTATATTTTGTTGGAAACACTCTTTCTAGCTCTTGTATTGAAATTATTTTGTTACCATTTTCATCCATTTCATATGATATAGCTTTACTTCCCTTTTGTTTTGTCCGCGAATTTATTGTACTCCTAGATTTAAATCCTAAAAAGTCTGTTGCTTCTGTAACCGTATATTTTTGTTGTATTTTCATGTTGTGCATACTTGTATGTTTGTACTGTATTCATAC
>JALTJN010000260.1 GCA_027076405.1 Chromatiales bacterium | reverse complement strand
AAAACGCTAATTGATTATTATGGCGCAGAATCAGAAGGTGAATTTTTTGCTGTGGTAACCGAATTGTTTTTTGAACGGCCAAAAATATTTAATAAAGAACATCCTGAACTTTATGCAGAGCTGAAAAGCTTTTATCAGCTTGATCCGGGGGAGTGGTTTTGATGACTGTGATTTTTTAAGCGTATTAATAAAAACGGCTGGCACTACGTCTAAATTTTTTACATTATTTTAAAGTGGGCATGTATTGAAAAATATAATTTTCATTCGTCATGCCCGAATGCTTCTGTCGGGTATCCAGAAGCTTTAAAGCCCAATGCTAAATTTAGAAAATAACTCAACAGGTAGTGATATTAATATACTTAATTTTCTGAACTTAATTAGCTTGATACAAAAGCGTTAAGGCCTTGAAACGCTTTTGTATCATGCGAATAAATTACTTCAACAATAGTTAACGGGGCAGTGGTGATAATGCGTGAATAATTTTATTGATGCCAGTCAAACATAATAATACATTCATTAAGTATACTGTTAATGATTTAAATAATAAATGATGATTATGATTCAACAAAACAATGTGAACTTTCGTTTGGAGAAGTCACCCACTTTGCCCAGATATTTGTCTACGACTTTTTCTTTTATACCATCAAAAGTTCACACAAATATGCTGGTGCTATTTTTAAATAAATTATTAATGGAGCAGATGAGGGAAGGTGATTTGGATTTTTTAATGGATAAATGTTTATGTATAAATATAAATGACGCGAAAATCAAGTTTTATATAAGTTTGATAAAAGCTAACGACATAAATAGAAAATTAATTTCTATGCCTTTTAATAAAAATAATGATATTGAAATTACCGCTAGCACGTATGACTTTTTACAGCTTGCAGCTAGGCAACAAGATCCAGATACGCTCGTGTTTCAGCGTCGCTTGATAATTCAAGGCAGCACAGAGCTTGGGTTAGAAATTAAAAACTTTCTGGATGGGCTGGATTTAGAGTCTTCGGTTGTATTTTCTAAAATTGAACTGATACTAAAAAAAAGTTTGCCACTATTTCGGCGGTTGTTTAATTAGCACTGGCTGGTTGTAATGATAACGGTATCTAAAATCTAGTTTCATCTGGAATGTTTATTTCAAAAATAGCTTCTTTAAAATAGTTAAAGAAGCTGAATTTTCGAGACAAATATTCGAAAATGACAAAATATTTTCAATACGGTGCTAGCCCATCAAAGTAACGTAATCGATAAAGCAAGCGCGGTGATAATTTGTCATCTTCAAATCCACTTCTATCATGTAATACATTATTGCTAACTAATCCCCAACCAGATTGTAATGTTAGCCGAAAAATAGCAGGGTCATTACTGTGTAATAAATTATCTAAAGTTTTAATGGCAAGTCGAGTCAGTTCGTTATTTTTCCAAATGACATTATGCGCCCGAGCGGTATAGCGCATATGTAAAAATTGTTTGTTCCAAATTGAAAATACCGGGCCTTTTCTTTCTGGTCGTATGCAGATACCATTGTGTATGTTTTCAGGAATAATCATGGCATCATCTGCCATCAATGCCCGAATATAATTCGGGTTCTGATCACGTAATTTTATATAAGCAATTTCATGATCCATTACGGCATTTTCACCGCCGCTTTTTGCGGGTCTCACACAATGTAAATTTAACGCATAAATTTGCTTATTTAATTTATTGTAATAACCGTCGGTGTGCCAGTGAATAGCTTTATTCGAATAGGGTATATAACGTTCACGACCTTTAACTTCAGATACCTGTAAAGAAGTTATGCCATCATCATCGGCTCCCATGTTTTTATCCAATGAGTTTAAAGAAAATTGTTCAGCTAAATTTAAAGGAATTCTTTTATTCGGGTTATTGCCCGCACGACTAATATATACGGCAATATTGGTTTTAATATAACATTGCAATATGGCGTCACGTTCAACGCGAGTTAATTTCTGTGGATCATTAATTTCTATAATAAGTTGCTCCGCTTTATCTGGGTAATGGTGTAGTTTTTTATCTCGCCATTTTTTATAGGCAGATTTATTGTCTAAATTAAAAGGGCTTTTTTTATTTATAGTTTCGTGTGCGGCTAACATGCAACGCTACCTTTTTTTAAAATGTAGTTATTCATTCCGCTATCGCCATACCAATACCCATTACAACTGCCTCCATTGGGCATTAATTTTTGTAACGATTCATTGGCGTCATTTGCACAATAGTTTTCATGTAATACCTTGTAAAATATATCTATTATTTTTTCGATATGTTTTGAAGGCGGATTTATTCTTAAGATATCAACATTCAATTTGAGTAACTGATCTATCTCAGATATTAAATTACTGGTTTTTGCCGATTGGGTTTGTACGCCATTTAATACCAAAAAATTTTCATTCTCCTGTGTGGATAACATCAGGCCATCAGGGTCATCAAGGCAACGATACTGACAATCATCTTTAGATAAGTTATGCGATCGAGCCGTAAAACATCGAGCAGAATAAGCTAAGGGTAAGCGCCCATAAACTATAACTTCCGTTTCAATGTTTTTAGGTTTTTCTGTTTGCATATCGGTTAATGATTTTTTAGATAACTCTATGGGTAAAACCCAACGTTTTAAACCTTGTTTGCTTAACACGTTTAACGTTTGTGGATTATAAATATTAACTGCAGGACCCGTTACAAATGATTTTCCTTCTAATAATTGAACCGCAGAAATATCATTGGCTTCAATCATAAACTCTAAATTTGAACATAGCCTTTTTAAAGTGGCTAATTCAGAATTTGCTTCAATTAATGTCATACTGCAAAGCACAACTTCTTTTCCGGCTGCTTGCAATTTATGTGCTATTTCAAGCCAATCATCACGTTTAATGAGTTTGCGTTTTGAGCAAACTGTTTCACCCAAGTAAACAATGTCTACTTGGGTGGTTTCAATGTGTTTATAAAAATTAAAAATAGTTTCTCTGTTCCAATAATATTGCACTGGCCCTAATGATAATTTAGGTGTTTTTTTATTTATTAAACCAGAATTATTTTTTATTGTCATGAGTGATTACCGAGTTTATCGCCATGAACGGTGATAAGCACCAAACGTTGTGCTGCGACCTTCTGAAATAGAGTCTAAAGTTTTTAGCCAGTTTGTTTCGGGCATATAATTTATAGAATTTTTATTACACAAATCCAATGCCGCACGCCACACTTTAGTCACTTGTTTTACATAGGCGGGGCTGCGTTGCCGACCCTCAATCTTTATTGCTGCTATACCCATGTTTTGTAATTCGGGTAATAATTCAATGGTGTTTAAACTGGTCGGCTCTTCAATGGCGTAATACGGTTTATGGTTTACTTCAAAACGCCCTTTGCATAATGTTGGATAAGCCGCCGGCTCATTTGGTTTGTATTTATCAATCAGAATATTATTTAATCTTGTTTGTAATCCTTGCGATGTTTCTTTCCATTCAACCGCGCTGGCAGGTGAGCAAGCTCCAAAAGTATTTGGTGATTGTCCGGTAACATAAGATGACAGAAAGCAACGCCCTTCAATCATTACACATAAACTGCCAAAGCCAAAAACTTCCAAAGGAACTGGGCTAGTTTCTGTAACCTGCGCAACTTGCTTAAGTGAAAGAACACGCGGTAACACGACTCGTTTTATAGAAAAATTTTTATAATAAAATTTAATCGCTTCTGAGTTTGTTGCCGAACCCTGCACCGAAAGATGCAAAGGTAAATCTGGATATGTATTTGTAGCATAATCCAGTACTCCTATATCTGCAGCAATTAAAGCGTCTATTTTTAATTTTGCAGCAAGGTCAACCGCCTGCTGCCAACGTTGCCACCCAGATGCCTGAGGATAAGTGTTAATGGCTAAATAAACTTTGCAACCGCGTTGATGTGCATATTCAATGCCTTGGTGTGATCGCGATTCATTAAAGTTTAGTCCTGCAAAATGGCGAGCATTCGTATCATCTTTAAAACCAATGTAAACCGCATCGGCGCCATTATCGACAGCAATTTTTAATGCAGGTAAATTTCCAGCAGGGCAGACAAGTTGCATTTTATTTTTATAATTATTCATGGATAGTGGTATGTATGAAAATTATAGGTTGAGGGGTTGTTTAAAAAGTTTTTGTTTTTTCGTTTATGTAACTCCAAAGTTATGGCATTTATTACCTGCCACTTTTTGGAACACCAGTCGGGTGCAAGTAAAATATTTTTAGATGCAGTTCCAGTGACTCTATGGTAAATAATATCATTTGGTGTCATCTCAATTAAATCTGCAACGGTGTTAATGTACTCGTGCTGTGTTAGTGGCTTATATTTTTTATGTAAAAATTCTTTTGCTAGTTGTGTGCCTTTTACAATATGTAATGGATGCAATTTTAATCCCGCCACGCCTTCATTTAATACGCGAGATAATGAGGTTTTAAAATGCGTTTTATCTTCTCCGGGTAAACCGATAATTAAATGTGTGCAAACATTTATTTTGTGAAAATTGGCTAAACGTACCGTTCGAATATATTCTGCAAAATCATGGCCTCGATTAACTTTATTTAAAGTATCATCAAATGCAGATTGTAAGCCTAGCTCAAGCCATATTTCATAACCCTGGTTTTGATATTCAACCAGCAACTTAATAACATCTGCGGGTACGCAGTCGGGTCGTGTGCCAATGGATAAACCAATTATATCTTTTTCAGATAATGCTTTATCATATAAGTTTTTCAATTGTTTAATGTCACCATAAGTGTTTGTATATGCTTGGAAATATGCGAGATATTTTTTGGCTCCAGTGCGTTTTCTAATAACCTGTCGTCCGGCTGCAAGTTGCTTTGAAATAGACTCTGGGTTTCTTGCGTCGGGATTGAATGATGCAATATTACAAAAGCTACAACCGCCAATACCTTTAGTCCCGTCACGATTTGGGCAAGTCAAATTTGCATTTAATGAAATTTTATGAATTCTTTCGCCATATTTAAGTTTCATTGATTGACCAAAGGTGTTTACATAATCTGAAAGTATCATATATATATAGTGTGACTTAACTTAATAATTAAAGCGCTTGAATTTAACACTGTTTTGAAATTACCGACAATGACACAGGTCAATATATTTCGAATGACTGAATTTGATTTTTTCTATCAAACCAATACGTCGATAAAGCTGATGTATAGATTCATTAAAATTACGTTAAAAAAATCAAAAGAATAGCACTTCATGTTTTTAAATAATGTTTTTTGTAAAATTTAGACTAGTCGATATTTTTCGAATACAAAATACAAGTCTAACTAGTATAATTAAGTTCACTAGTCATTTTTATAAAAGGTGTTTAAAGTGGTTCTAAAAAAATTGCAACTATCAAAAGATGATTTGGCGAATAGTCTGGAATTAACTCGCTGGGCAGAAGATTTTTCATGGAATGAGATTTGTGCTATTAGCATGCACATGGAGGCTTATTCGGCATCAAAAGGTACCGTTATTTTTG
>JALTJN010000259.1 GCA_027076405.1 Chromatiales bacterium | reverse complement strand
CACGTAACATCCTACGGCACCGCACCGCTGTTATGGATATCAAATAATAATGCCCGAACCTATGAAATTTTCAAATCGTTTATGGATGAACTGGACATCATGGACGATATTAAAGAGCTGGTCGATTTCGACAACAAAATAGAAATCTATTGCGGCTTTTTTGTGGTCGGCAAAAAAATGGACAGAGAAACCTGGCACAAGGATTTTCAGGACGGCGCAAATGCCTATACCCTGATCACCCCCCTGTTTGAACTCAATGAGTCACACGGCAACCTGATGTATAAAGACGAAACATCAGCGGTAAAAATTCACCCGTACAAAATGAATGAGGCAGTCGTCTTCGGTGACGGCTTCGAACACGCCACCGAGCTGTATTCGGAAACAGATGAATTAAGAGTGATGCTGAGTTTCACCTTCGGCACCGACAAAATCGAACACTGGCCGGTACTCAAACAAACCATCGGCGAGCAATCAAACTACATGATTCTGCCCTGCGGGCATGAGAAGGGGAGCTGTCAGTGTGTTTTGGATTAGTTGCATATGATAAAGATTTTTCATATCTAAAAATATAGATATTTTATCTATTATTTTATATAATCAATGGTATGGAAGAACTAAAGGAAGTCTACTGGGTAGGCTCTTCACTGGAAGAACTAAAACAGCTGCCGCCCGATGTGGCCAGGATGGCAGGTTATCAACTTCATCTTGTGCAGATGGGTATGGAGCCGGGTGACTGGAAGCCGATGAAAACAGTGGGGCAGGGTGTTAAAGAAATTCGTATCAGAGAATCCAGAAATACCTACAGAGTAATCTATGTTGTTATACGAAGTGATGGTGTCTATGTGCTGCATGCATTTCAGAAAACGACAAAGACGACGCCGCAGAAAAGCATTAGTTTAGCGAAGCGGCGGTATAATGAAGTGATGAGGAATCAGTGATGGCCATTAAAAAATCAAACGGTGACATATTTAAAGATCTGGGGTTTGAAGCACCGGAAGCAGGTAACTTGCGTGTGCGCTCTTATCTTATGGCCAAGCTCACACAATGGATACGGGAAAATGCCTACACACAAAGTCAGGCAGCTGAAGAACTGGGAATTACTCAATCTCGTGTCAGTGATTTAATGACCGGAAAAATTCATAAGTTCACGGTTGATAATTTACTGGCTATGCTCAGTATGATTGGCTTTGATTTTGAGCC
>JALTJN010000258.1 GCA_027076405.1 Chromatiales bacterium | reverse complement strand
GTTAGTCGTTAGTCGTTAGTCGTTAGTCGTTAGTCGTTAGTCGTTAGTCGTTAGTCGTTAGTCGTTAGTTTGAATTGATTCTAATAGTTTCGAATGCTAATTAATATTTGTATGTACATGCAATATAGAGGAGGTGAGAATGTTATCAATAGAAATATACTGGTTATGTATGGTGATTATATTTACCGCGTTAATGTGGTTGCCCTATATCATAAATAGAATGGCAGAAATGGGTATATGGACAGCATTATACAGTCCTCAACCCGATATTAGGCCTCGTGCGCAGTGGGCTGAGCGCATGATGCGAGCACATGAGAATGCGGTAGAAAATTTAGTTATTTTTGCACCCTTGGTATTAATAACTGAAATAATGCATATCAATTCAGACATAAGCGCAGCAGCTGTTGTGGTATATTTTTATGCACGGCTGGTTCACTTTATTGTATTCACATTAGCCATTCCATTATTGAGAGTGTTTACATTTTTAGCGGGTGTAGGCGCGCAACTCACACTGGCATTTAATATACTGGCAATAACATAGAGAAAATATGATTGATTTATATGGTCATGAGATTTCAGGTAATACCTATAAAGCAAAATTGATGATGCATATTTTAGGTGTGGAATATAATGTCATACAAATTGATATTGCCAATAAGCAACATAAGAGTGAGGCTTATTTAAAATTAAATCCACGCGGTGAATTTCCGGTTTTAGTTGATGGTGAAAATATTATCTGGGATTCACAAGCGATTCTGATTTATCTAGCACGGCAGTATCAAGAAAGTAATAGCGCTTACAATTGGTACCCAGAAAGTGCCGCTGAAATGGCGCAGGTTACGCAATGGTTAACCGTGGCAAATAACGAAATATTTAATAGCTTGGCTAAATCGCGTGTAATCCTTAAGTTAGGTTTTGAAGGTGACTTATTAGAGTGTCAGAAAAAAGGCAGGCAAGTATTGCGGTGGTTGGATAGGCACCTGGAAAATAATTATTGGTTAGCAAACAATAGCGCCAGCATTGCCGATATTAGCTGTTATCCCTATGTTGCTTTAAGTGAAGAGGGTGGTTTTAATCTAAAACCTTATACTAATATTCTCAAATGGTTTGGTCGTATAAAAGCGATACAGGGCTATATCCCCATGCAGGGAATGTATTAATAGAGGCCTTTGCACAATAGAATCACAAGTCAATAATGGC
>JALTJN010000257.1 GCA_027076405.1 Chromatiales bacterium | reverse complement strand
CATTCTGATGTTTTTAATTTGTTATTGAATATTTTAGATGAAGGTTATATAACAGATGCCAGTGGTATGAGGGTTGATTTTTCTAATACGATAATTATTTTAACTTCCAATATTGGCGCTGAAAAATTTAATACCAATACACAGCTTGGATTTGAACAAGGTGATAGATCTATGTATGACAAGGATAAGTTTGAACAAATTACTGCTATGGTTACTAAGCAGTTAGAAAATCATTTTCGTCCAGAATTCATCAATAGACTAGATACTGTGGCGGTGTTTAATCCACTGACTGTAAAGGATTTGGTTAAGATTGTTGATATGGAATTGTATGATTTAAAACAAAGATTAAAACGTCATAAACTAAAACTTTCTGTAAGCGGAGTTGTAAAAAAGAAAATTGCTCAAGATAGTTTCAATCCTCAGAAAGGAGCCAGAGAGATAGCTCGTCGTGTTGAGGAGAGGATTGAGCATCCTATTGTTGAAGGTATTATTACTAAAAATTTTCAACATGGTGATGCTGTGAAAGTCGGTGTGATAAATGATGAAATTGTTTTGACAAAAGCTTAAAAAACAAAGTAGGAGGGATGAAGTATTTAAAAAAAATAGGAAATTTTTTAATGTCTTTGGTCGCGCCACAAGTTTGTATGCAGTGTGGCGCTGATGATGAATTGGTTTGTTGTGATTGTATTGAAAAAATAACTATAGACTCTTTGAGCTCTGCGCAAAAAATTTTGGCAGTGAATGAATATATTGATCAAGTATGGATTGCTTGTGATTATGACGCAAAGATCGTACATGATTTGGTTTTTTCTGCAAAATTTTATGGTAGTCGTAATGCATGTAGAGTGTTAGGTGAAATTATGTTTCGGTTTTGGCAGGTATCTGATATTCATACATTTTATCAAGGCAATCAATTTAGTTTTGTTCCTATACCTTTGCATCGTGTTAGAAGATACCAAAGAGGTTTTAATCAAAGCGAGTTGATAGCAAAAGTTTTGTCAGAGCAGGTGAATATGCCTATAAGTGATTGTTTGCAAAGAGTGCGAAATACAAAACAGCAGGTTAAGCTAGATGCGCATAATAGAAAGGTTAATGTAAGTAAATGTTTTATGGCAAAAAGTAATACAGCGCCAAAAAATTGTTTGATTATTGATGATGTTGTTACAACCGGAGCTACTATCAATGATGCAGCACGGGCATTGAA
>JALTJN010000256.1 GCA_027076405.1 Chromatiales bacterium | reverse complement strand
TCGTAATCCTGCCCAAAGATTGAAATACTCTCACGCCGCCCAGAAGCCGCTTGCAACACCAACGGAATCAAATGCGTTTCAGGCACATGCCGTTCACCAATACGTGTCTCAGGATCAGCTCCTGCCGCATTAAAGTAACGTAACGAAACTGATTTAAGCCCATAAGCACGATCATAATCCCCTAACATCTGCTCAACCATCAATTTAGTTCGACCGTAGGGATTAATGGGTACCATTGGGTGCTTTTCATCAATGGGGATATATTCAGGTTCACCAAACGTAGCGGCTGTGGATGAAAAAATGAAATGCATTACACCGTGTTTGACCATGGCATCGAGTAAGTTTTGGGTGTTGGTGACATTGTTACGGTAATACTTTGAAGGTGAATGAATGGACTCGCCTACTTCGATGAAGGAAGCGAAATGCATGACGGCATCGAAGTTATTTTCGCTGAATACTTTATTAAGTAGATCAATATCGGCAAGATCGCCTTCAATGAAAGCGCCACCGAGTACTGAATCACGATAACCACCAGAGAGGTTATCGAAGGTAGTGACATCGGCACCTTCATCTAATAAGCGGATGACCATGTGAGAGCCAATGTAGCCGGCGCCGCCGATAATTAGTATTTTCACTAATATATGCCTTAATGCTACAAACAATTAAACCTGATTTTTGGGTCTAGCACAAAAACCGAATTGTACAAATTTAAGATCAGGACCTAGAAGCTTTATGACAAATATACAAATCACCCATTTAATAATACTTTCTTTCCGCATATCAGCGAGCCAATTAGAATTAATTCCAGCAATTTTTTCAATCATGAAATCATTCATTATAAATGTTCTTTTAAGACTCTTATGAGTAAAAAAACGAAGGTGTGTTCTATCCAATATACCTGTATCAATATATTTCCAATCTTTTTTTACAAGCAGGTTAACTAAATTCCAGAAATACCTTACATTAGGGATAGAACCTACTAGGCATGCATCATTGCACATGTGTTTTTTAATAGACTGCAAAAATTCATCATGGTCTGTCATATGCTCAATAACATCGTTACAAATAACAATATCAAAATATTCATCAGGTAGTTCACTAGAAACTCCTTGGTATGTGCCAACTAATACTTTATTTAATTTATTCTGAGCTATATTTGCAGCATCGATGCTGGGTTCTATGCCCCAATATTCACACCCATTATTAAAATTAACTCTAAAATCACCTTCACCACATCCAACCTCAAGTATTTTAGAATAAGTATCTGGCATAAAGGTTAATACTTCAGACCTCTCCCCCTGATAATATTTAGATGAATTTGTCATTTTTTAATACCAATTGCTTCAAGTTTTATCATTACTTCGAGCATATTTTCTTAACATTAGATTATATTCTTCACCCACGGCGTTAGTTGTTAGATGCCTCTGAAAATCCAGATAGGCATTTTCAGCCATACAACTTCTTTCTACTGGGTTTTTAAGAAGCCATACTATAGCATCAACCCATTCATTAACACTTTCGGCAAGAATACCATTAGTTCCAGAATTAAAAAATAAAGAATGATCAGCGCCAGGTGAAGCTATAACACATGTTTTAGCCAGTAAATAATTGAGAATTTTGCCAAATGATTTCCCTTCACTATAAGAGTTATCGGATGAAAGAACTTGTAAACCGATTGGAACTGATGATAACTTTTTTGTAAACTGCTCAAAAGGCATAGGACTAAAAGTACTAACCGCGACCCCTGTTTCTGAAATATCTTCTTTTAATTTTTTCCCAATTTCATTATCAGGCACCCCAAAAAGCCAGAATTCTATACTTATTTCCTCTACCACTTTTTCCAATATTTTTTTAATAAAATTCAATTCTGACGGATAGTCTTGTGGTCTCGAATGCCCCCAAGCCACAACTGGCTTTCGCTCAACTTGAGATAGATCGATTTTTATTTCTTTTAATGGAGAAGCTGTCCATATTATTTGGGTGTTTTTATTGTGTTGACGCACCCATTTCTCGATAAATCGGCTACCTGCTATTACTGCCGTGCTACCTTTGCAGCATTCTGTAACAATTTCATTAGCATGCTCCCATAGGAAGTCAGCGTCATCAATATCAAAAATAACAGGAAATGGTTTATAAAGCTGTGGTCGATTGAGTGGATGCCTTTCCATTTGCATCAAAATTACATCTGGTTGTTTTGAATGAATAATTCGTAACCTTTGATTTAAAGTAAACTCGGGAGGAATAATGATCACCCGCCAATTAAATGTTTTACGCAAAGTAGCACCAATAGAGTACGCTCTAAGTAAAGAAGCTGGATTATTATTACTTTTTCCGGATGGAAAAACTATCAATAACGGTCCATTATCAGGTTCCATAAAATACAATGAGAGATTAATTAATGCTTCACGCAAAATATTCCTTGCCGCCCCTAAAAAAGATGGCTTCCATGGTGTGGACCAATCTGGATTTGTTTCAGTGCTATCAGGTCTACGCATAATTTTATTTCATATTTTTAAGATCACAATTTGGAAAATTATTTATTTCACAAAATATTCTACAATAACTTTGACAGGCCCCTTTAACCTTATTGCCAGCCTTCCCATATCTATTCTATCTTGGTGTCTTAATCCATAAAACATAATAACAGCCAAATTCAGCATCATACTTAAGGCGGATACTAATACTATTTCTGTCCAGGTGGATGTGAATTGTATATATTGAAAAAATAGACAAACCACAATCGATGGTATTGCTGAACCTAAGCTAGGCATAACAACTTCTTTAACCCATAGCGTTGTAGTTGTATGAGCAACTTTCCTGCAAAATGGCCACATAAACGTCGTTTCCAGAAAAACTACCGTAAGTAGCGTCGCAACCGCAGAACCACTAGCACCTTGTTGGAGAAATACAACTAATAAAACAGTTAAAATAATATTGACCGATTGTATTAAAAGGAAACGTAATGACATTTCCTTGACCTTGCCAGCAGCCATTACGACAGCAGGCCCCATCGAATTAAAAGTATTTAAGACCGTGACTAAAAGTAATATGGCCATGATATTGCCAGCCTGATCATACTTGCCATCTAAATAAAGGTACATTACTTCATCACTAAAAATAATTGCCGGGACTGCTACAAATAAAATAATCCACAAATGGTATCGCGTTGCCCGCAAATAAGTGTTTCTTAATTTGGAATAGTCTTTAGTTGCATATAATGCTGCAAGAATTGGTAAAAAGGGGCGAGCAAATGGTACTAGCATCAAACGCAACTGCCTCGCCGCGATCCCTCCCACATAAAAAACCGACACATCAACCGCAGTGGCAAATTTATTTAAAATAATGGGATCAAATGATTGTTTAATGGTATCCGCTACATTTTGTACAAAGCCCCAACCACCATAGCTGGTAATCTCTTTTGCCACATAGCTGCGAAAATGGCCAAGATGAATGGCACGCTGTTCAGGAAAAATGCGAAGTGAAACAATCGTGCTGATAACAATATTTGTAACCTCAGCAACCACCATGGCAACAACCACCCAGAGTACCTGAGTGCTAACGCCGAATAACAGAGCAAATAAAACCGCTATGCGTAAAAATTGGCAGCCAATATCGATGAGGTCCTGAAGCATTAATTTCTGTTTAACAATAAATCCGCTACCAAATAATGAGAAAATGACTCTTAGTGATGCAGAAAAGACTAGTAAGGCCATCATAATCTGCGCATCATCAACATATTCAGGTGCAATATCCAGCAGCTGGTCAATATGCCAGGCCGCTAACCAGCCCAGACCTAAAAGCACTAAACCGGCAAACACCAGTATAGGAAACATGGTGGAACAGATGCGGGACACTTCTTCATCGTCACCTTTGGCATAGGCAATGGTGATATAACGCCCTACCCCTTGAGTAAGTACCATGGTCACCAATGGTGCAAACGCCATAATCGACATGACAATAGGAACCAGACTGTATTCCTCAGGACTTATCCGCTTAAGCAGGTATTGCTGAAGCCATATCAGGACAGACAGGTTTAATATCAGCGCAACAGCCGAACTTGCCGTATTAATTAATACAATTCTTTTGCTGATTTCAATCCGAGACACGGAAATACGACCCCTGATATTACGTTTATTACTGTTTATAGCGAGTATAGCCTATTACTACTTCAAGTAGTTGATAAATAGTAATAATACTGAAATTGAAGCGCCTACCAAAAGCACGTTAGTATATGAAGCATGAACAAAACACACCGCTTGTATTTTTTGACCCGATTTATCATGCTTATTTTTGCTATTTCTTTTAGCATGAGTGCATCGGGTAACACTGTTGAGATAATTGTTGCCTCGACTGATCACACGCATTTCAAGAATCCAACACGCAAATGCCGTTACTATTGGCCTTATTATGCCGGGAAAATTGTTACAGCGGAGAATAAAGCAATACGGCAAACAGAATGCCCACGTTATGCAGATGAAATAAATCTTTCAAAAGGCTATGCCCCTCTCGGTGTGTTTTTCAGATCCCGCGTTAAACGCCCCGCCTCTGACATACTTACCTATGACTGGGAAATTAAGAATAAGACTAATAACAAAATACTTGCCAGATTTGATTCGTTTAATGCCGCCAACGTATTTGAAAAGGCCGGTGAATACGAGGTTTCACTTCGCGTTAATTACAAAGATGGCACAAAGGATACCGACACAACTCAGGTGAGTGTCTGGCCGCGAGATAAAAAAAACTATTATGTTGATGCACTGGCAGGTGATGACCGTTTCAATGGGTTATCTAAACAGCCTGATCGCCACTGTGAACCTGGTAATTCCCCTATCGGTGCCTGCAATGGGCCATGGCGTACGGCCACCAGAGCTTTTTCTGAACTGGCACCGCATGACTGGCATAAAAAAGCCGCAAAAAACTATACAGCCGCAAGCACCTGCAAGCAACTTGAAAGCAAAACCATGACCCGTTATCCAAATGGCGATTTTAGTTTATATAGAGGCTCGACCACACCCTACCCACAAGCCTTAAAAGACAAGAATGGCCGATTTATTAAGCCTTATGTCGTGAATATTTGTAAAGAACGAACAATCGCCCGTAAATCAATTTTAGGTGCGGGCGATCAAATTCTTTTTAAACGTGGCCAACAATTTGAGCTGCAAACAGGTCTGGCAACACTTTCCAGAACACAGCAAAAGCAAAATGGAAAGGTTTTCAATTATGAAAAACTTAACTGCACATCACTTTTAAGCCCCCGACACTGGCAATATCAGCCAGGGGTTCTATTCAGTGCTTATGGTGAAGGGGCTAATCCGCTTATACAAAACACGGGCACGACGAGCTGTATGTTATTTAACTTAACAGGTGTTGGGTTGATGCACCTTGCCTTTCAGGATCTCGTCTTTGATCTGGAAAGCACTGCAAAAACCAGTCAGCCTAAGCGTGCTTCCTTTATGTTCAGTGTTGGCCATGCGCTTAACCTGGTGTTTAACCGGCTATCACTGAAAAAGTTTAATCAGGGTATTCAGTTTCATAATGCACATGGGGTGTTTATTAATAATAGCTACTTTAATGATTCCGGGGTTGTTCACCTTTACTCTGAAACTGCAACCGATGTTGCTTTTATCAATAACAAATTTGATTATTCTGGTAACCATATTGCCTACACCAATATGAGTAACGCGCTGGTGGTTGGCAATACATTCAGTCGTCAAGCCTTTGGGCGAACGGCATTACGTGTATCAGGTACTGATCTTAAACACCCTACTCATTCAATCTGGGTATCTGATAATTCTTTTAAGGGATGGATAGATCCCAGAACACGCGCTAACTGTAAAACAGGCCGGTGCCAATTCGCCAGTGGAAAACGGTACAATTTTTCTTTAGTGGAATTTCATCCAAATACACCGGCTAAAGACAGATTTTCAGAAAGAATCGTTTTTACCCGGAATACGCTTAAAGATGCCGAAAATCTTTTACGCGTGGGCGGTGTACGTGACTTGTTAGTTGAGAATAATATTTTTAGCACCCGAGACAAAAGCGACACAGCGCTCATAAAGCTTCATTCGGGCGAGTCAAGAAGAGCTCTTAAAAAGATCACCATTAAAAATAATAAATTTATTGCCAAAGCGAAGAAAGCAACTGGGAAACACCCGGTTATCGAATTGAGTAAATATGCTAATAACCTGAATAATCATAAATTGATAAGCATCACGGATAATGATTTTCAAAAGACTACAAACAATTGCAAAATTGGTGTTATAAATTACAGCACCAGAATAACACACTGCATTTTACCACAAGTAACAAATACAGATAATAAGACTGCGCCTCCAAATATATTAGATATAAATGACAATATATAGTGAGTCGTGAAATACAGTGACGTTATTGTGGTCGCTCACATAACCATTGCCAGTTTTTTTCAATACCTACAGGAAGAGGTGTTGTTAAGTCCCATATAAATTCTTTTTTAGCCTTAGTGCTATCTAATGAAATGCTTTTAACATCAAAGCTTCGTGAAGGCGTTCGGCTAACCTGAACCTGTTTGCCTGTTACATCTTCTATTATTTTGATAATGCTATTAATCGACACCAATTCCCCACTACCAACATTAAACACATCATTGTGCATCTGCAAACCTGCTTTAGCACAGATAGTAATCAGATCATCAATATAAAGGTAATCACGCTCAATACTGCCATCACCCCATATAGTAATCTCATCATTGTTATAGGCTTTTAATAAAAAGGTTGGGATAACACCCTGAACGCCGAAATGCTGCTGATTTTCGCCATAAGGATTCGATACCCGTAAAATATTGTATTCGAGGTCATGTAGTTGGTGAAATAAAAACAGGTATTTTTCTATGGCTAGTTTAACAATTCCGTATGAGCATATAGGGTTAAGCGGCTGATCTTCTGTAATGGGACAATGAACAGGGTTGCCATAGACAGTTCCACCTGATGATAAAAAAACAATCTTTTTTACACCAACTTTGACCATGGTTTGCAAGAGTCCCACTGTTGCAACAAGATTAGTCTGTATGTCATTAACCATATCAAGACTGGAAGTAGATGGTACTGTTGTACTAATTAAATGGTAAACAACGTCAATACCATCCAGCGCTTCCGCAAGCAAAAAACTATCTGAAAAGTCACCTGCTACATAATCGACATTCTTTATTAAGCTGGTCTCATTTTTAGCCGCACGGTCAAACACGCGCACATAATGCCCGTCTGCATGAAGTGCCTTGACAAGATGAGAGCCAATAAAACCATTACCGCCTAGAATTAGATATTTCATTATGAATCGCTATTCTTTTGATTTTACTTCTCATAACTATAGCACTATCTCAATGACGGGTTTCCATTTTCTGTAATTTTTCTAAAAGTAATTTTGCCCTTCTTTCACCAACATTTTTCCAGGTGTAATAACTTGCTTTATTATGGGCATTTCTACCCATTGTCTCTCTAAGTTGCTTGTCAGTAGATAGTTTTTTTAAGGCTTCAACCCATTTGTCTTCATCATGCGGTTCAATAACAAAGCCAGTATCGTCATCGATTATGCCGCCCCCACCCATTGGACTAACAAGTGAAGGGATCCCGGCACCAAGTGCCAGATAGGTCACTAGCGGGCTACCTTCTTCAATACTGGGTAGCACAAAAATATCTGCACCACGATATATAGGTTTTAGATCATTAACATAGGAGACGTGTTTTATGTTGGCGGATAAATGATGCTCAACAAATTCCCTTATATTTTCATCAATAGCGCCAACTAACAAAAGTTCTCCGTTTATATTTGCTTTTTTCCATGCATTAATAAGCAAGTGAATACCTTTACGCACACATATTCGACCTACAAATAGTGCTATTAACGGCTGTTGGTTTTCATTTTTTTCATTACGTTCCGGTAATATTTCACTTTTTCTTAGACCATAACTAACATCTAGTATTGTTTCTGGCGCAACACCACATTTGATTAGAGACAAAGAAACCTCTGGACTTGGGCTATACACCAGGTGAGCGAGTTCTTGTATAGTCATTTCTTCCCTGATGTCATCTTCCGCAATAGTATGATACCCCTTGAGGCCTGTCGCAGAATATTCCCAATCAAGTAACTCTTTAGCCAGAAGTTGATGCGTATTAATGTTCTCTCGAATAATTATATGACATTTATTATGCAGCTTTTCAAATAAAGCAACTGATGCGCCTGGCCATAAATAAATGATATCACCTTGCTCAACGGAATTTAAAAATCGATACTCTGCAATTTTATGCAATAACTTATCACTAAATAGTTTATATGCGATACGTTTAAGAAAGGAAGGGATAGCATCTTTATAAAAAGCATCTTTAATGCTTTTGTCTGATGAAATCCCCATAACGGTGACATTTAAAATTGAACGCATGCCTCTGGCAATTGATATGCAAGCATGCGAAACCCCTCTGCTGGTAAAGTAATTAGGGTAGAAAATTTTTAATTTATATTTAGACATCTAATTATTTAAACAAAAATTTATTTTTTGAGGAGACATGGAAATCATCAGGTTTATTTTCATTTGAGTGTTTTACCCACTCGTAAACGCGAAGTACTTGTGATGCTTTTTTATCCCAGGTAAATAATTCATGCACTCTTTGTTTAGCGTGCGCAGAGGTAACTTCGAGTGATGCTGTATTTTCCACAAGCCATCGTAACTTGTCTCTAAACGCAGCAACTATTGATTCACGGGTTGCAATAGGTACTTTATAACCTACATCGTCTGTGACTAGTTCACCTGGCCCGGCATAATCAACAATGAGGGGTACCAGGCCAAGTGCCATTGCCTCAAGCACTACACCACCGCCAAACTCACGGATGCTTGGAAAAGCCAATACCTGCGATTCACACATAATAGATTGAATATCGGCATGTTCCACCCAGCCGGTTAAAGTAACGGCTGAACCAATACCCTCTTGCTCTATCATGTGCTTTAACTTAGCCATTAACGGGCCATCGCCAATGATGTCTAATTGCAGGCAACCTTCTTTTAACAGGGGTATGGCAGCCTCGAGTAACATATCTGGCCCTTTGTATGGAACAAGGCGGCCAACAAAACAAGCTCTTAAGGGACCATTTTTGTAGGGTTCTGCGTGCAGTGAAAAGCGTTCTGGGTTGATTGCATTTTCAGGAATGTAAATACATTTGTCGCGATAGGGTTGCGGCACTTGTTTCAACGTATCTTTTGAACCGATAATCAGTGCCGCCGCATGTTTCAGGGTGCTTCTGTATCCCGGCAATAGCTTGTATGCGCCCCTTACATAAGACAACCATTCTTTTTCATCACGACGAGAGGCATCAAATTCTTTGGGCCAGGGAACGCCACCGTTTAGTGGGCCAACAACGAAAGGAGTATTTGATTTTTTACACTTTTTTGCCAATATACTTGGTGTGGTAGGACTAAGTGGTGTTACTCGATGCACAATATCGTACTTTCCATCACGGATAGCCTTGCCAAATTTTTTCCATACCAGATATTCAAAATAATAGTATGAAAATACTCTGACAGCCGCGCCTGTTGTCCAACCCTTACCCTTGTCTTTACGTAACAGGTTTGACAGTTTCCATAACGGTTTTGCAACGGCTTCAGAATCAATCGCTGTAAAGTCTTTGCCTTCAATAAGGCCAGTTTTTTCTATTGCGGCCTGGTTACGTATTTGTGTCACAATATGCACTTTGGCGACATTACGCAGTGCATTGGCAAGTGACCAGCCTACCAAAGGTACACTTACCCACTCTGGGTTAGCTGCTTCTGCAATAACAAGGACGGAATATTTTTTTTTCATACCTGTGTTGCCACCGGGCTTTCTTTTTTTAATAGTTCCCGTAATCTGGCTGTATTTGTACTTAACTCAAAGTCCTCGTTTACTTTTTTTAACGCATTTTGTGTATTCTGATGTGTGGCATGTTTATCGGTAATGACTTTGCGTATTTTTTCAGCGATACTATTAGGGCTTTCAGGCGGCGATAATTGCCCGGTTTGATTATCAATGATTAACTCAGGTATTCCTGAAACGGTTGTGGATATAACCGGCACGCCCGACAGCATGGCCTCCATAAGCACCACAGGAATGCCATCAATATCACCATTTTTATCTTGCTTACAGGCGAGTACAAAAACATCAAGGGTTTTAAGCCACTCGGGTACCTTGCTGTGTGCGACAGGTCCTATCAGTTCTATACGATCTTCAAGGTTCCTTGCATGGATTAGTGCTTCAATTTCTGCTTGCAAGGGTCCGTCACCTGCAATCTGCAGCCTGAAATCCAGCCCCTGTTTGTGTAATAATTCACAGGCTAGAATCAGATCATCAAAGCCCTTTTTTTCAACCATTCTACCCAGTGATCCTAGCAGGAGTGGCTTACTCAAGGGTTTATCTGCCCGTTTAGTAAAACGCTTTGTGTCAACGCCACAATGGATAACATTAATTTTACTTTCATCTGCACCCTGCTCAATCAGAAAGCGTTTATTGTAATCAGAGATTGTGACGGAAAAAGCGGCTCGAGCTATTTTGTCTTTAAGCAACCAGCCGCGTTCAAACAAATCATTTGCATGTGATGTGAAACTAAATTTGCATCCCATCATCCGCGCTGCATACATGGCGATATCCGTAGGGATATGAGCAAAGTTTGCGTGGATGTAACTAACATTATGCTTTTTCAGATAGCGCGCCAGCGTGCCAGCTTTAAAAAAACGAAATATTAAACCTTTACCAATGTGGCTAAATAAACCCACTTGTTCGGCATCTGACAGTACCATAAAAAGTGTTGATGTATATTTACAGGGATTTCTGAAAAATAGTGATAAATTTGAAAACAAATCCTTTGCAAAGGACTGTTCATATAAATAACAGGTTTTAGCCGCAAGTTTTTTAAGCCTGTCGCTATCTGCAATACTGGCTGGCCTATGTATTGAGACTGGCAAGATATCAAGACCTAACGATTCAAGTTGCATTATTTCCTGATATACGAATGTCGCACTTAACGCAGGAATTTCTGGTGCCAGATAGGCAATGCGTTGAGATGTTTTCATCATCAATATTCCGGGAGTGAGAAACCTGGTTTTTCAGGATCCCAGTCGGCCTTTTGTTGTTCATTCAATGCACGTGTTGCGGCTTTTTTACCCTTAAACAGACAATTCCACTGATAACGCCTTAAAAAGGTTCTAAATTTCATATCATCAAAACGATCTACGCCAGTGATAGCGCTTTTTACATATCCCCACCACATTGCCATGCCACCAAGCAAAAAAGGATGATGAAAAAACATTCTGTAGGTCGCCGCAACCGTCATATAGATAAAACTTGAACCCATAAAATACTGACCAAACCCATGCCGCATGCGCCCGGTAAGAATGTTTTTCTGGCTGGAGCCCATTGGTCTTAGATGAACAAAACGAATCGCTGGTTCATCCCAACTTATTGCGATCCAGCCTAACATGCGGCAGCGATGCCCATCGATGCCATCCCACATAACCTGTTTAATGAATCCACCAATTTGTTTAAAACAGGTTGTTCTATAAAATTTAGATGCGCCAATAGCATTTTCATCGCCACAGCCTTCACTGATAAGTGTTCCGGAATCACCTTCTGCGTAGTAATAAGGCTTTCCACTCACCGCACCAAATCGTGGGTTGCTGTGCATTTTTTCAATCAATAATTGAAAATATTTTTCGGGTAAAATCAGGTCAAGATCCAGTTTGCACAAATACTCATAATCATCAATGGCTACTTGCTTCAGTCCGACATAGAATGCTTCAATCACCCCAGCACCGACTTTTCGATGGCCACGGTTATCACGCCGCACTACTTTAATAAAGTCGTACTTTTTAGCATAGTCTCCTAGAATTTCAGACGTTTTATCCGTTGAGCCATCATCAACGATAATCCACAGGTCAGGCAATACCGTTTGGGCGCAAACTGAATCAAGCGTTTTTTGCATAAACTTTTCTTCGTTACGGCATGGCGATATTATTAAATAGTTATCTTTCATCTGTACTTATCCCTGCCCCGATTCAAGCAAATATTCACAACAATTATAACGGAAGATTTTCGTGGCCAGCGACGATTCTGATACGACCCGAAGACAATGGCCATTATTGTTAATCATTGCACCCAGCAATTGCAGTTTTGCTATAAATGTTGCATCAGGATAACTGCCCTCTTTGATAACAATCGTCACATCAGATGAGGAATTGGCGGCTTTTATCAGCGCCGTATTGATTTCATCATTGTTTTTTAGTCCTAAAAACCCGTTAAGATAAACATAGAGTGCATCACCTGAATGTGTTAATTCTAACTCAATGCCCTGCTGGCATTTTACCCTGTGCCTGAACAGAAGTAATGACAGTGGCAAGACCCTGAAAACAAGCAGGCCTGATAAAGCCATGCCATCTGATAAATACCTGCACCAGAGTGCTGGCTCTTCCTTGATTCGCCATACCCATTCAAGACCAAGTTTACGTAACAATACAGGCGAGCGTTGCACAGTACCTGCAATAAAATTAACCACCGCGCCAAGATGGCTAATAACGGGGGCATTGAGCCTGTTTATGTTCTTCTGAATCCATGTCTGGCCTTTTTTTGCGCCAAGTGACACGATAATAAAATCCGGTTTTGCCTCGTTTATTGTAGAAATAATTGTATCTGTACTCATTTTTTCGACTGAAACGAAACCGGGGTTCATGCTTCCTGCACATACAAGCCCAGACTGTTTTACAGTTAATTTTTTACAGGCGCTCTCAGCTACACCATTCTCTCCACCAAAGAAAAAAACCTTTATTGGATTCATCTTATTTTTATTCTCAATTAAGTCTTCAATAAGGTCGGATCCAGCGACACGCTCAGGGATTGGAATATTCAATAATCGCGCTATCCAGACAATGGGTTTACCGTCTGCAATACTTAAATGACTATTGATCACAGAATCTCTGAACGCACTGTCTTGCTGACTTGCAATAAGAAAATTCGTATTGGGTGTTGAGAGGAAACAGCGTTTTTTATTCGATATAGCATCATGTATAATAGCAACTGTTTGCTCACCGGTCACAATATCAAAAGGTAGCCCAAGCAAACAATAAACATTGCGCATAATATTAGCTTCATTCATGATTTTGCACGCTTACCCTGAAGCGGATCCATGAAATTTATCCAGATGTCACGCCACTGTTTTTCAGGAAGCGCCTTATTTGTTCTACCTGTTAATTGTATTGTTTTGGATATAAGTCGCCCCATATACCACATTATATTTGCTGCCAATAACCCGCTACGCCCGTACAAAAGATAAAAATAACGTGTTCTTGACTCATATAGGTAACGTGGTGGGCGTTTATATAATTTCGCATCAGTATTCAAGGTTGAACTCATTCCACCCAGGTGAACAACATGCGCGCTGGGTATGTTAACAATCTCCCAGCCAGCCTTTCTTGCTCTATAGCAGAATTCAGCATCTTCAAAATACATAAAAAAGCCATCATCAAGCAATCCGACACCATCAAACACTTGTTTGCGAATGAGTACACAGGCAAAACTTGTCCACTCAGGCATGGTAATGACATCAGTGACCGGCACAGGAATAACAAACCTTGATAGCATTCTGTAAATAAACCCAGTACGTGCAGCGAATAAAAATTCACTAACAGGGCTTATTGTATTAAAGCAGCCTTCCTGGGCAACCCCGTCTGTTCCTTCAAGCCCAGGGCTAACCAGACCTGCATGCGGATTTGACTGCGCGTAATTAAGAAGCGCTTTTATCGCGTTTTCGCGTAGTAAGGTGTCTGAATTTAATAACAGGTAAAATTTAGCCTCAATGGCATTTATTCCAAGATTGTTTCCGCCTGAAAAACCAAGATTTCGCGTTGAAGCAATAATGCTGACATATAAACTGTGATCGTTTTTAGCACACCAATTATTAAGCTGTTCTATTGAGTCATCACCCGAAGCATTATCTACAATGATAACCTTTGATGACATACTCTGTATTTCGGGCAAGACTGTTTCAAGGCATTCTATCGTCATGCCGGGAGTTCGATAATTTATTATTATAATCGCAAGATCGTTCATTACATTTACTTAACTAATATCTCTTATCAACCGTGCAGGCGAACCGGCAACAATAGTATGTGGCGCGACATTATGTGTAACGACACTATTTGCCGCCACCACCGATCCGACGCCAATCCTGACCCCTTTTAAGATAACAGCGCCTCTGCCAATCCAGACATTATCCTCAATTACAATGGCTTCAGCCCTGTGCGGCTGGCATCGGGTTAATGCCTGTTTCGCCACACCATGATCGGCATCACGAATACTTGAATATTCACCAATTAAACAATCATTACCTATCTCAATATTTGAATGTGCCACAATAAAACAGCCTGTATTAATGCGGACATTATTACCCAGTTTTATTTGTGCGTTACCCTCTGTTTCAAAAAAAACATCTTTTCCCAGCCGGCAATAGTCACCAAGCACAATATTTGTGTCTTTTACAGCCTCTACCTTACCATCCAGTTGTGTTGTAGCTGGCACAATGGCGGTTTTATCTGTTCTTGAACGTAAATAGGCTAAATAAACAAGTCGGTTGAAATTGTGGCGAATACCGGCGGTTATTCGATACAGTAACTCAGGAACAAATGCGAGTATGTTTAAAATAGTATGTTTCATTTTTTAGCCCTTTTCTGGTTGTCAGGCATACATGAAAACGTATCAATTGTCGTATCCAGATCATCAATATATAAGCGCGCAAATAATTCAAGTCTTATCAGGCTGCCTATAAACAGGCTTGCATCAAACCTGTTGTTCATGTGGCCTATCACTGAATTGACTATTATTTCTCTAGGTACAAGTCCACGATTGAGCGTTGCCTCATCTAGTAACAGCCCATATACGTAATCTTTCAGGTTAGTTCTAAACCAGTCAGCAAACGGACTTGGGTTTTTGCTAAACATATTTAGTTTTATATGCAGTTTATTTAACCCCTGCGTCAGCACTTTATGTGCCGCCAATGAGGACCATGTTAGCCAGTATGGCACTGATACCGGTAGTGCAGTTCTATCCCAGATAATACTTGCTGCCTCGGGCGATAGCTGTTTAAGAACCGACAGGTAGAATTTATGTCTGCGCCGCCATTGGTGCGGAAGGACGCGTGTTGCATCAATAACATTATTGTCGAAAAATGGGTGATAGGTCCCCAGTTGTGAACGTAAAATCTCTGTGCCACAGATTGAGTTACGGCGAACGCGATTATCAATTAAAAACGCCATTGCCTTATCCATGGGGGTATCACCAGGACTATTCTGGTAGATAGACACAAACTCACTTTTAGCGTTGTCACTAAATTCGCTGAGCATGTCGGTCCCCTGCTCACCCATCCAGCCACGATAACGCCAGTTCCATATCTGCTGTGCAGATCTAGCCACATTCTGCTCGGTTAGCCATGCATCATTAATAAAACTCCCGCCTAATATTGCATCACCCGCCAGACCGTCAAGAATAACATGATTGTCCATTGCGACACGATCCACATGAGGTAAAACATGGAAATTTGTGACTGATGTAAGCCCTTCTGTTAACCAGACACCTTTTGCTGCCTGTGTTTCCAGGTAATCACCATTAACGAAAATTTCATTATGATTAACCCCTAGCCTTTGTGCGACCTTTCTGGCAATAATGACGTCTTTTGAGTGTTCTACACCCCACGTATAGCTGCTGGTTTTTGAATGCTTGCTTGCAAGGGATAACAATAAACGCGAATCCAGCCCACCACTCAGTGGTACTCCAAGTTGTTTATTACGCTGGCAAATTTGCAACAATGAATCATTTAACGCATTACTTACATTATTAACTGAATCTTGCCAATCTAATAATTTATCTTCTTTATATATGTATTGCCAATATTTTTTGGCACTTATTCCTGTTGTGCTGGCAGTTATAACGGTTGCAGATGGTATTGTTTTTATATCGCTAAAAAGAGTTCTATCACCACATACTTCACCAATTGTTAACACAAGGCTTACAGCCGTTTGATCCAGTTGCGGTGCTATAACACCTGTTGCGAGGATTGATTTTTGTTCCGATGAAAACAGTAAAGCAGATTTATAGTATGCGATGTATAACGGGTAAAGACCATGCCGATCAGTAATAAGCTGAATAGTTCTGTTTTTTTCATGCAGAAAGGCGCCTGCAAAATGGCCATTCACCTTGTTCAAATTATTTTCATTAACTGAGAGGTCTGCATTTATCAGAGATGCAATTAAATCAGTGTGATCTATATTCTGAAAATCACCTCTATATGCAAAAGATGATTTAGCTGCCTCTGAGGATACAAGATTCGAGTGTCCCGTGGTGCTTTCATCTACCAGACCAATTGCTCCCCACTCTCTTATAACAGAAAGATAGTGATACGAGTTTTTATGAAATTGCGCTTTCGCCATGATAGTTAATGTATCTGGCGCCAGCACTCCATCGGGATCATAATAGCCAATTATTCCTGCCATTATAAATTTCTCTCTTTCTTAATGGCCCATTTTTTAGAGAACACGTCAACAAGACCTCTGAGCTGCCCTACTGATAGTGGAATTCTGGAAAACTGGGTATGCAAACCATATAAAAGCGCTTCGCCAGCGTTTTCAGCACGAGGCCTGACATTTTTTACAACTCTCGATGTTCTGTAACTAACAAAAGCCAGCAATAACAACAAAGAAGGTAACCAACCTACTACGAATCCGATTAAGATAATCGCAAACCAGACAATGGGATCAAGAAAGTTACGCAGCATCTCTTTGAGCCACAATTTTTCTTTCTTGTTGATAAATCGCATGGCAATAACTGAATAAGCATACCCAGAACGCACTGATCTGAGCCAGTATTGCTTAAAAGAATTCATATCAAGATCGTGTTTAACCATTGGCGCATCAATACACACTATACGGTGACCATTCTGACGGACTTTATAACAAAGGTCAGGTTCTTCACCCGCAATAAGCATTGAGTCAAAACCACCTGACTGCATAAAAACATCTCTGCGCCACATTGCATTTCCGCCACACAAACGATAGTCGCCAGCGGGGGTATACCAGTCGAAATGACACACTTTTGCATAGATATTATTTTTATTTCCCACTTCCTCAATTGCACCAAACACAACGGCTATTGAATTATCAGCCTTTAATCTGGCCAATGCTTTAGTGAGCCAGTCTTTATCAAGTACACTATCGCCATCAATAAACTGAATATATTCGGCTTTTGTTACTGAGGCACCAAGATTCCGCCCTTTTGCCGCACTAGGCTGAGGATCATCTAACATGATCACTTTTACTTTAGGAAACGATTTGGCTATAGCAATACTGTTATCAGTTGAACCGCTATCGACATAAACCACCTCGGTATTTACTTCATCTGACAGGCTTGCAGCAGTGACCGACTCAAGACATTGTTTGAGGTTTTTCTCTTCATTTAAGCCAATAACAATTATTGAAATATCATTCATAATAATTATATCAATTTCTAGTATCAGAAATCATATAGCCACTTTCTGCCGGTGGATATATTCGTACTTTATTTTATTTGCTCTCCCTAATGCCCCTCCAATTATAAGCAACATCCAGGCAGATAGGGATGCATTGGGCAGTTGATCTATCAACATAACAGCTACAATTAACGCGTAGTAAAGGAGCAATTTCCTGCTATCACGATTCTCTATTAGCGAACTGGCTTTAATGGCTTTCCATATACTCAATGCGATCAACCCAAACAGAGAAACAAAGCCCACTAGACCAAATTGTCCGAGGAAGATTATCCAGTATCCATCTGTTGCCACACCATCAAGTCTGTTTCGACCCCATACCCCCCAACCTGTTATCAGCTTTTCTTTTGCATGCAGCAATAGTAGGTGTTCATTATTGAATCGATAGGCAAGTGATTCTGCTCGTTCAGCATCATAGCTACTGATAAACTGAAGCAGTTGGTCATGTGGAAAAAGGTCAAATATTGACAGTAATGGGTAGAGCATAAATATAGCTACCAGAAATAACGAAGCACGTTTTAACATGCTGACTGGTACCCATGTAATTGCAACAAAAAGAAACAGTCCTAGGATAAATGCGCCTGCAGATTTACAAAGCACTAATAATACAACTAAATAGCCTACTATTAACTGTGGAGGTAGCCTTAAAATTCTTATTTTTTGTTTCATAAGTACCGTTGCAGTGCCAAGTACAATTGCGACAAACATTGCAACAATTAATCCATGGCCAAGAAAAACAACTGGCCTGAAACCATCGTATCTGTATTGTTGGATAAAACTATGTGGGAAAAAACCATAAATCCATGTGTGTAATTGTGGGCTCATTCTTATTTCAAAAAGAATAGGCAAGGAATAGGCTAGCCCTGCAATTACTACTAATTTAAAAATCAGAAGCTGATCTTCATTAGTTTTAATTAATTGCGAGCCTAGAATAAAGGGTATTAGTATCAGGTACTGATTTATTATGGTTGAAACCGCATCATAAAACGATAATCCTCTGATAAAATTAACAGGCTCCTGGTTATTTAATACTGTAAAAACTTGGGTGATCAGTAATAATATAACTAACCACCGTGCTAGCTTATCCGGTGGAAGCAGTTTTATTTTGATTTTTTTTATAAAACGACAACCAATAAGCGTAGAAAGCGCCACAATAGTTTCTTTATTCATTGGTGGTATAAATGAAAAATCAATGGCAACACTTACAGGCAACAATAAAAACCCACCAACAATTGTCCAGAAAGTTGCTTCAAGTGCAGAAAACCGTTTATAAAATATTATTGCTATAAACGGCCATATTATAAGAACAAGATAGGCAAATAAGTTAGGCATACTATTTAAACTATCGTCGCCCTATCCCGTTATAAAGGATACCTTGTTTAGAAATTTTTCTGGCACTAAGACAATTACGTCCATCTATAACAACCTCAATCCCAAAAGCATCCAGGTTCACATCTTTAAGTTCGTTAATACAATCATCATGATCAGTAACAATAAAAATTGCCTTACAGTCATTCAACGCATCTTTAAGTGACTCAGCTGTGTTTTGAGAAGTAATCCAACTATCATAAATACTAAGTTCTGCACCTTTATTTTTTAATAATTTTTTTATTTCAAAGAATGGTGATTCTCGCGCATCATCAACATTCTTTTTATATGCAACACCAAGTATTGCTATTTTTGTCCCATTTATAGGCAGGCTTTTTTCGTTTAGTGCGTCTTGTAAAAGTGACACTGCATAACTAGGCATACCATTGTTT
>JALTJN010000255.1 GCA_027076405.1 Chromatiales bacterium | reverse complement strand
ATTTTGTAAGGCTATATTGTATTTCAATTTTGCAATTAGGATAAGGATAAGGAAGTCATTAAATAATGAGGCTGAATACGATTGTACAGGCAATGACCATTACGCTCACCGTGACCGTGATGGGCGGAATTTATTTCCTTTATCAACAATGGAACGAATCTATCCATGATGAAGCACGTCAACATGCAAGTTCAACGATCAGTAATCTTCATGATGAAATAAGTATTTATCTTGAGGTTCAGGCTAAGCCAGTTAAAACATTGGCTCAATTACCAGCAACATTAGCGGTTCTGGATACTGGTTTACCGGTTGATTATCAAAAAGCCAACCAACTACTCGACACCTTTTGTTCTACGCTAGAGGCACTGACCTGTTACATTATGGATGCTAAAGGCACGACGGTTGCCTCAAGTAACCGTAACTCGCCGAAGAGTTTTATCGGTAAAAATTATTCCTTTAGACCTTATTTTAAAAAAGCAATAAAAGGAAAACCATGTGTTTATTTAGCCCTGGGTGTAACGTCCAGGAAGCGCGGGATTTACTTTAGTTACCCTGTTTTTAAAGATAATGTCATTGTCGGTGTTGTTGTTATTAAAGTTTCGGTAAAGAGGTTGGAACAAAAGTTTGCTAATTTATCCGGCATTGCTGTTCTGGGTGATCAAGCTGGAACGGTCTTCGCCACGAATAATAAGAAATGGCTATTTAAAAGGTTATGGAAAACTGCTGACGAAGGCTCAAAAATGTTGGGTTCTAATCGTCAATTTGGCAATACATCACCTACGTCATTGGGAATAACTAAAAACGCTGAAAATGTGGCAATTGATATTGATGGGAATCGCTATCTATTAAGAGAAAGAGTCATTGAACGAATTCCAAATTGGAAAATATACTATTTCTATAATGAAGATGATCTTGTTATACATCAAAATGAAGTATTGAAACGTATTTTTAGTTCGGGTATTGGCTTAATATTAATTATTTTAGCGATAGTAACATTGTATTTGTATAGGGTTGCGAAGAAAGAGCTTCGTGCAAGAGAGCAACTCGAAAATAAAATGCGAACAGATAAACATGTGGCAGAATTAGCAAGCAAAGCAAAGTCTGAATTTTTATCAAGAATGAGTCATGAGTTACGGACACCACTTAATGCCATTCTGGGTTTTGGTCAAATTCTTGAAATAAACCCTGATCAGTTAAATCAAACACAGCAG
>JALTJN010000254.1:219-1212 GCA_027076405.1 Chromatiales bacterium | reverse complement strand
ACGCCTAAATCAATAACATTTCCTTCAAGATAAACACTGATATCAAACAAACGAATAAATGCCACACCAATTTGTGATGAGATAAGTTGCAACTGCGATGATAAATTATTTAATAGAAATGCTGGCAAGGGAATCATAAATAACAGCATAGCCAATGGCACAAAAATAATTTTAAAAACTTTTATGCCTAAAACAGATAATGCAAAACCGAATATAACAATGACGAATGCGTATTGAATAATTGTAAAAAGAGAACTCAACTCACCTGCATAAAATAAAAAAAGCCCTACAGCTATAACAAACACACCGAGCCAGGACCCCTGATAATTTATTTTCTCAATTAAATCCTTTTTCTGCCATATTAAAAAAGCCGTGATTGCAGGAATAATATAACCGTGCCCATACTCTTCTTTACCCGCCCAAATTTTTTCCATTTCAGCTAAAGCATCGAAAAATGTATATATTAACACCCCTAAAAACACAGCTGATAACGCCCAAAACAAATTAGACTCTTTCCAGATAATTTTCTGTTCTTCTGTTGTTTGATTCATAACGGTATACTTTTATAAATTAGTTTAATATCTTTTAGCTTAATATCTTATAGTGCGGACATCATAATATTTAATTTAACGTTTCACATTAAATACCAGAAACTTCCTTAACACAATTGTTAACCTGCTCACGCCAATCCGATAAATTAATCGCAAAGCGTGCACTTATTTTATCGGTTGCCAACAATGAGTTCATGGGGCGTTTTGCTGGCGTGGGATAGGCTGCGGTTTTTATGGGTTTAATTTCTTTTACTGCAAACTCAACATCGGTCATTAATGATTTTGCTGATTGTATAATTTCATCTGCAAAACCGTGCCATGAGGTTTTACCCGACGATGCCAAATGAAACAAACCTGATGTAAATTTTTCTGCACTTAATTCTTTTCTTGCCTGCCAAACAATATGCGAGGTTGCATCGGCAATTAACCTTGCTGATGTCGG
>JALTJN010000254.1:0-209 GCA_027076405.1 Chromatiales bacterium | reverse complement strand
ACACAATTGTTAACCTGCTCACGCCAATCCGATAAATTAATCGCAAAGCGTGCACTTATTTTATCGGTTGCCAACAATGAGCTCATGGGGCGTTTTGCTGGCGTGGGATAGGCTGCGGTTTTTATGGGTTTAATTTCTTTTACTGCAAACTCAACATCGGTCATTAATGATTTTGCTGATTGTATAATTTCATCTGCAAAACCGTGCCA
>JALTJN010000253.1 GCA_027076405.1 Chromatiales bacterium | reverse complement strand
GGTGATAGTGCTTTGGTTGATAATGAGATTTATGAGCATTATCGTCATATTAGCGCAAAAGTATTATCAAGAGTGAGTTTGGTGAAAAGTGAAGCGCCATGGGCTTTTTTCTGTTTGCGCTCAGGGAATTTCGGTGCGCCACGATGGGTTCTGTTTTCAGAACATCGGGGAAAGCCTGTGACTGGTCTTGAGAATGTGTGTAATGAATTGCGTGAAAGACTCAAAGAGGAAATCGTAGATATTGAAATGAATGTGCAAGCGGCAGAAATATTAAATGGATTCCTGAAAAATTTAAGCAGGGCAGAAAGATCATTACTGCCAAGGAAAAAACAACGGGCACTGGATGAGATGACCGGTCTAATTCAATATGTATTTGAAAAGAAAACAGGCAACCTTGAACAGGAAGATATTGAACATTTACATGCAATCCGTGAAATGCTGACCAAACCCGATCCTGATCGTCAGCCTGACTGGGATGAAGTGGCCGCCAAATGGCTGGATTTGATAAGGCCGATCTGGTTTGAACGACTAAAAGAACGAAGAAGCAGACCCTTGTTGCTTAAGGATATAAGAAAAGATTTACAGGATAAATCAGATTTTATAATAAAAAGAGTGCTGGAGGAGTTCAGGAATTTCCCGGTGCTCCCTTCGCCTGATGAAAGGATTTCTGCATGTATTATTGGCGTCAGTTAACGAAACGATAAATAATAGCCCAATTCAAATTTGGAATACATTTTCGACTGGAAATTATAAAGCTGGCTCGATACCTGGCAAAAATTATACTTGCTTAAAGCCTCAAAATGTAGTGATACAGCAGGGTTATAAAATAATTTAATGATTTGGCCACAATTTATATTCGAGACCATATGTAAATTGTGTAAGCGATTTTTTGTGAAAAGATATTTTGCTCCATAAAAATATTTCATTTCCAAAAAATAAATATTGGGTGTAGAATCTTTTCATGGTCTTGGTATTGTTTCTCTGTCAGCAAGCAAAGACAAACAGAAACAGAATTTGTTTGGTGATTCTCCGCGTGCGGGGGTAAGAAAAGACCATATGTAAATTGTGTTATCTGGTGCTTCCCCGCGTGCGGGGGTAAAAAGTAACTATACTTCTATTTGGAGTATAAATAAACGGTGTTTCCCCGCGTGCGGGGTATTAGTAGGACAAAAAGGCTCTCTGCGTTTGTAGAGAGCCTTTTTTATTTTATGCCC
>JALTJN010000252.1 GCA_027076405.1 Chromatiales bacterium | reverse complement strand
CTGGCAAATCGCGGCCTGTTTTTTGAAGACATCAAAACCTATAACAGAAAAAACCGCATGCGCGCACTCGGCCTGGGCAGCGCGGTTTTTGTTCTTACCAGCATCCCTGTTATCAACTTCTTCGCCATGCCCGTTGCTGTTGCCGGTGCAACAAAACTGACAGTGAAAATCAACAACAATCAGGAAGTAGTTTAACGATGGAAAACCGCGTCACAGAATTAGAAATCCGCTTGACCCACCTCGAAGACACCATCGATGTATTAAACAAAACCATCATCAAACAGCATGATGAAATTGACCTGCTGCAATTGCAGGTTTCATTACTGGAGAAAAAGATAAAAGCATCACAATCATCACCGGTGGCGCATGAAAGTGAAGAGACACCACCGCCGCATTATTAGGCCATTGTCTCAGATCAACACATAGCTGACCTTGAGCGACTTTTTCTAGTATTGAAAAAACTCTGAAATAACGGACATTCACGATCACCTTACAAATTCATAAATGCATCATTAACCTTTATGGATGCCCTAATTTTCTAATAGGGATACTGTCCCCGGAATTTCGTAATAGGGATACTGTCCCCGGAATTCCGAATTCTTTTATTTCATATCTTTATCAACAAATCTATTTAATTCAGAAATCGACCGGATTACATATAAAGATTTGTTAACCGACATCTTCTCCAATTTTTGCATAAAACCATCATTCCAAAACTTTGGACCAAGTTTTAACACTTTATAGCTTTCCAAACTTCCTTTTAAAACTGAACTCCCATCAGGCCAACCTTCTGGCTTTACGACCAACCCCTTTAGTAATCGCTTTGTCACTAACCAATAACTGATAACATAAGGCAATTCTATATAAATCAATGTATCGGCTGCATCTAGCCGCTTATCAAATGATCCAATTGGCCCGAAGCCATCAATAATCCAACTTTCAGAGGACAGTATATTTTCATGCTCCTCATCGTATGTCTTTCGATCTACCAGATCGCCATTTTTGCTATATAAAATTGAATCTAATGCATGCAATCTTATATTTGTAGCCGACGCCAAGTTTTTACTTAAGGTGGATTTACCACTACCAGGTTTACCGAAAACGGCTATTTTTTTCATTCTACCTCCATTATCTGAGAGTGATTACAAGTTTTCGCAGTCTATTAATGTGATGCTTTGGTGGTGAGGCGAACACTTCCCGGCGAGACACCGAATAC
>JALTJN010000251.1 GCA_027076405.1 Chromatiales bacterium | reverse complement strand
ACGGGGTTGTACCACCTGTTGGTGGCGGTGGTGCTGAGAATCAAGTTATTACCTTATGTGCTGAATTTGAAAAAGAATTTGACTGCACCGTTATATCACCAATGGTTAAGTATGGGCCGCAAAGTAAACGTGATTCCTATAAGGGTGTAGATATACTGCGCATATCGTATCCAAAAATAACGATTTTAGGAAAATTGATTTTGTTATTAAAACTGGCTTTTTATTTATTTGACAACAGAAAAAGTTATCAAATAATTCACGCGCATATTGCAGGCAGTATGTCAGCTGTTTCAAGCGTGATGGGTTTTATTTTAAATAAGCTGGTTATAGTGAAAATAACAGGGTGGACAGAGGTCGATAAAGGTATATTGTCTGACACTCATAAATATAATATTTTCAACATGCTTAATAGATATTGCATTAAACTAGCAACTCATATGCATGCAACAAGCAAATATATCTGTAATAACTTAAATCGATTTGGATTTAAAAAATCACAAATACTTTATTTGCCAAATGCGGTCAATACTGAAAAATATAATCCAGTCAAATCCATAGATGAATACCGTAATGATTTAAATATTCAAGGTTTATCTAAAGATGATGTTGTGGGTTTGTATGTAGGGCGATTAGAGCCTGAAAAAGGTATTTACGATTTTTTAAAAGTTTGGTGTGCAGTGAATAAAAACAGTAAAAAATATAAACTTATTATTGTTGGTTCAGGGCAATATGATGAGATTATTAATAAACTTATTCTCGATAATAATTTAAATGAAAATATATTTATGCTTGGTGCACAAACCAATATACAAAAATATACGCTGGCTGTAAATTTTGGTGTTTTACCGTCTATGCACGAAGGTTTATCCAATACATTATTAGAATATATGGCTTCAGCTTTGCCCGTGATTGGCACACGAGTAAGTGGCACTGAAGATTTTGTGAAACCAGGTGAAAATGGCTGGATTTATGATTTTGGTGATGATGCCGCTTTAAATGTAATACTCGATGATTTATTTAATACAGATAAAAATGAGTTAAAAGAATTAGGTGCGCAGTCCAGGTCGCTAATGGTTGAAAATGCAAGTATTGCAGTCGTAACTAATAAGTTTAAAGAAATATACCGGAATAGTTAAATGTGTGGAATCGTTGGCATTGTAAATTTTAAAGACAAACTTCTCCACACAAAAGAAGTTATTAAAACGATGTGTGACTCAATT
>JALTJN010000250.1 GCA_027076405.1 Chromatiales bacterium | reverse complement strand
CCGAAAAGCCTTTATTGCATCGCACGGATTTATGCACCGTGTTTTAGCTTATTATATAAACACGCCTGAAAATGAAATTGATTTTTGCTACTCAGATCGCGGCAAGCCTTCCATCATCGAATCACAAAATAAACATAATATTCAATTTAACTTAAGCCACTCAAATAATATTGCCATGCTTGCGGTTTGCAAAAAACATGCTGTGGGAATAGACGTGGAATATGCCAATAAAAAAAATGACTGGTCTGGAATTAGCAAACGCTTTTTTACAGAAAACGAACAGCAGTTATTGTTTAGCTTACCCGACAAAAAACAAAGAGAAGCTTTTTTTCAAATCTGGACAAGAAAAGAAGCACACATGAAAGTAACGGGGAAAGGCCTGTCGTTGTCCCCTGCGCAATTTGAAGTGAGCGTGCCACCCTCGGCAGCTGAATTTAAAGGTTATGTAAATAACGCCGATAATGCACTTTACAATATGCAGGATATTTTTTTACCTGACATGTTTAAGCATTATTTTTCTTGCTTATCTGCTGATTTTAATTTTGAAAAAGTCACGCAATTTATTCACTCGTAATTTAAAATTAACTGCAACTTAAACTCTTAAAGTTTCATATTTTTATTAAACTTGTTATAAAAAATAATTTAAAACATTTCTCACACCTAAATTCATTGCTGTCACGTTAACTTTTTAAAATATTAATAATAGGATTGATATGGCAACGTATGCATATCTAACAAATTCCGGTGACATGGAATTTTCTTCGTCATTCCCGAATGCTTTTGTCGGGAATCCAGCGACTTTGCAGAACTTAAGGTCACTGGATTTCCTACCAGTATTAAAATCATTCGCAGATGACGACATTATTTAAGTTAACGGAACAGCAGTTATTTTCACATCTAAATTATTTCTATTCAGTTTCAAACCTGACTAAAACAACAGAAATATTATCTGCACCACCATTGTCATTAGCACAGGTAATTAACTCATCGACAACATTTTCCAGATTACTGTTTTTTTCTAAAATATGTTGGATTTGTGCATTTGAAATATTATCGGTTAATCCATCTGAACATAATAGATAATTGTCTTTCGTATTCGCATTTAATTTTATCGTTGAAATATCAGGCTCACTTAACAAACCTACTGCCTGACTTATAATATTATGCATCGGCATTGCTTCAAATGCCTGCCTGTCAATTTTTCCTTCGTTTAATAATTTTTGTA
>JALTJN010000249.1 GCA_027076405.1 Chromatiales bacterium | reverse complement strand
GTCCGCGCATTCAGGGTAAATGGCGAACTTGAATTTTAATGTCTGATAAAAACCAGGCATTGGGTTAAGTCGGCGTTATTTCCAACTTAAGGATATTGTAGTCAAGTTGGGACAGGGATGGAAGGGGCAAGCCCTGGCAATTTTATTTATTTAATTTTTCTACCTTCCATCCATTCATTTATCACATGGGGCACAAGGCTAACGGCTTTTCCTCTAAGCCATTTGTAACCATAAGGTCTCTTTTCTATATCTAAACTGATAATTATTTTTTCTGCGTGGTATCTCGCCTTCTTTAAGATATCAGCGGCGGGATACACGGACAAAGATGTACCTATCACTAAAACTTTTCCCGCTGTTTTGATGTGTTTTCTTGAAACTTCATAGTTGTGAATACTTTCACCAAACCAGACTATGTGCGGTCGAAGCTGCGATCCTTTCTCACAGGTATCGCCTATTTCAACGCTACCACCATTAACTTGATATATCAGCTCTTCATCAATCGTGCTTCTCGCTTTGCTCAATTCACCGTGAACATGAATAACATGACTCGATCCTCCTCGCTCATGCAAATCATCAATGTTTTGAGTAATCACAACGACTTCATATTTTTCTTCCAAACGCGCAATGGCTTTGTGCGCTTCATTGGGTTTGGCATTAAACGCTTCACGCCTTCTTTCATTGTAAAATTGCAATACCCTCTGTGAGTTATTGTTCCACCCAGCAAGCGTTGCAACATCATTGATGTGATGATTATTCCACAGTCCACTTGAGCCACGAAATGTTTGCAGCCCACTTTCAACACTCACACCTGCGCCGGTAAAAATGACAATTTTATTGTTGTTTATTTTTTCTGACATATTTTAATAATCTATCTGTTTACCTTTAAATGTCAACCCGACCTCCTCACTATCCCCTCAAACTGCACCAACGCCCAATCATCCAGCATCTGATACACCTGACTGTAAAATCCCAAATGATTACGCACAAAGGTCTTGGGATGGATTTTTAAAAACCGTGCTCTTGCGGCAAGCGATGTATATTCTTGCGGTGTTGCCATCTCTTCTATGGCAAGGCAACAATAAGTGCGCAGCAACTTTGTATTTTCTTTTTTATTAAAATCAAACCAATCTTCTTTTAGCGCGAGTTTAATTGTGTCGTTTAATAAGTAATCGCATAACAATAACTGGCGTTTAATTTGTCCCGAGGCTTTTAATTCGGCGGCCAT
>JALTJN010000248.1 GCA_027076405.1 Chromatiales bacterium | reverse complement strand
TTTCCGCCATATTGTTTTCTTTTGCCGCCTCTTCAATCAATGCAGATTGCTGTTGTAAACTCAAGCAACCCAATGTTGCCGCAACCCCTTTTATAGAGTGTGAAAAATAACGTACTTGTTCGCTGTTATTGCTTTCAATTGCCGTTTGCAAATGTTGTATTCTTGTTGGGTTTTCATCTAAAAAAACCTGTAACAATGTTTTTAGCAAATCCTCCTTTCCCATTAACCGCTTAAGCACGGCGTCTTTATCCCACATCAGCAATTTTTCTTCCACTGTTTTTTCTAACTCTTGTGTATTATTCTCGATTATGTTTTTTCCATTACACCACTGATTTAATTTTTTTAATAATAACTCCGGCTCTATCGGCTTAGTCAAATAATCATTCATTCCTGCATCTAAACATTTTTGTTTGTCGCCAGCCATTGCATTCGCAGTCATTGCAATAATTAAAATGTGTTTGTTTATTTCCCCTGCTGCACCTCGGCGGATTTGTCGCGTAGCTTCATAGCCATCCATTACCGGCATTTGGCAGTCCATTAAAATAATCGTGTATGGTTTATCTTTTGCCGCTTGTTGTAAATGCGTTAACGCCTGGACACCATTTTCCGCAATATCTGCCTGTAATCCAAAGTCATTTAAAATACCGGTGGCAACCAATTGATTAACTTTGTTGTCTTCAACTAATAACACATGCATGTTTTTCGGCCATGCATTTACGTGATTATTTAAAGATGATGTTTCTTCATGAATTAATTCTTTTAAATAATGATGAGTAACCAAAGGTTCAGCCTGCTGAAGTGCAGCGCCATCTTCGCCAACAACGGATAATGCTTCAAATAAATCCGTTGTGGTTGCGGGTTTTGGAAAGTACCCGCTAAAGCCCAAATTAGAAAAATATTTTGCATCACCCATATTTGCCATTGATGTCATCATAATCAGTTTCATCGTTTTAAAACGGGGATCTGCTTTTAATTTTTTGCCTAATTCAGCACCGTCCGTAACAGGCATTTGCATATCTAAAAAAGCAATATCAAAAAATGCCAACGGATGATTATTAATTCGTTCTTCACATATATTTAAAGCATGTTGCGCTGACTCTGCCACACAAACAGATGCGCCCCAGCATTCTAATTGAGCGCTCAACACTTCTCGGTTAGTTGCGTTATCATCAACTACCAATAAATTTAATGATTGTATATTTATTTTAGGCAGCACCTGTTGAGATA
>JALTJN010000247.1 GCA_027076405.1 Chromatiales bacterium | reverse complement strand
GTATATGGGGCTTAAAAAATTATCTTTTAAGGAAAATAATTTGAAAGATAATATTTTATTTAAAACAGAATATGATTACGCACCTGTTTTTTGTACTGATGAATTTAAAAAAATAATAGATAAAGAAAATTTACACGGATTACTATTTAAAACAGATTTAGAAGGCTGTATTTAATAAACAATATTATTGCTAATGACCAACAGGAAATAAAATGAAATTAATAAACATTTTATCAATTTTAGCTTTAGCTACAACAATAACTTATGGATGCGGCGGCGGTGGCGGTGGTGGAACAACCGCTTCTCCCAATGGAATTTATTCAGGCAATATTACGGGAGGTGAACCTTCATTTAATGGCATTGAAGAAAAAGGAATTATCTATAACGGCAGATATATGCTTCTATCACGACAAGCAAGTGGCATAACACAATTATTTGATGGCAACCTAACGGTTACAGGCACCTCGCTTTCAGGCACTGGCTCAAGATATGATAATCTCGATATTAGAAATACAATTGGGTATGAAGGCTCTTTTATTGACCAAACCTCCGCATCTATTAGTTTTACGGCAACAGGCAACAATTCAAATAATTACCCGCCAGGCAGCATAAACCTAACCGCTTCGAGCGCGCTACTGTCAAAAGGCTCGGCTACAAGTAAACTCGCGGGTTCGTGGACAGGTACAGTCGGCACTGTATCTAATATTCAAATGGATTTAAGTATTGATTCTAACGGAACCATTACATCGGGGGGCGACCAGGCACCTCAAGACTGCCTGTTTTCTGGAACAATTACGCCCGCCGATGCCGCAGTCAATGTCTATAACGTCAGCCTTACCAGCGATGGCGGCGGTGGCAATTTTCTTGTCTGCACTCTACCCGCAGATACTTATTCTGGATTAGCCTGGACAGAAGGTGATACGGATGGCACTTTAGTCTTAATGGTCGCAAATAGTACAGGTGGCCGCGCAGTTATATTAACAAAAACAGGAAATTAAGAAGAGCTAAAAATGAATTTACCAAACGGACTTAAAAAACTCACTCAGCACATTCGGTCACACGTAAACGTTTATGCTTGCTCGGTTATTTTAAGTCCGCTGGTTATTTCACTGCCTGCTTTGGCCGACCCCACGGGCGAAAACATTGTAGGCGGTGCAGGCCACATTAACCGCTCGGGTTTAAGCACCAATATTCACCAGCACACCGACCGCCTCGCCATTGACTGGGA
>JALTJN010000246.1 GCA_027076405.1 Chromatiales bacterium | reverse complement strand
TGCGCGCCGCAACGGCAACTGGCTCTAGCCCAACCGGAACAGAGTTTTCATAAACCAGCGAGGTGGCCGTAATTTTAAAAATCTCTAAACGGTTGTCGGGGGTATTAACGGCAAATAGTTTTTTACCGTCACTGGAAATAGCCAAAGGCCTAACTTGCCCCGATTCAAAAGCAACAAAGCTCGACGGTGTAGTGGTGGTGAATTTAAGCGTGTTTTGAGATGCTGCATCCGCAGTAGTCTGTGTAGATGAAGAATCATTGCTACCGCAACCGACTAAAAAAACCAGCATTGAAGGAATGAGTGCCGTTGCAGCACGATTTATAATATGTGTTATTTTCATTTTCCCTGTCCCTCTAAAAATACAATTTGAATCAATTCAAAATATAAAGGGCAAATATCATGCCAAGCTCGCAAAGCCTTATTTTTACTGGATTGTAATCCTCATAAAACTCATTAACACTTAAGTATTGTAAAAATTTACGTCATTAAATCCACCATATTTACACTTTCCGCTTTCATCAATATTTAAAAAATACGTTCTTGTAATATTAATTAAATCACTGCTGTCCGGTTAAAATATTAATCAAAGCTTTAAGTTGTTGATGTTAATTAGTAAATGTCATTTGAACGTAAATGTAGACGCAAAAAACGAAAAACCTTTAATCCGTCATTCCCGAATGCCCATGCTTTTTTATTATTCGTGTTTCGCGCAAAGCTTTCCGTGAATTAATTAATTCATTAATTCATTAATTCATTCATGATTAAATTAATCTGCGCTTGCACAGAATTCAAATCACCCGCCGCATCCACCACTTTAATTCGTTGCGACTCGGCCTTTGCTCTCGCTAAATAAGTATCTCTCACCCGATTAAAAAAGGCATCCTGCTCCTGCTCAAAACGATCCGGCGCACTGCGCTTGCCTGCGCGTTCGCGACCCACTGAAATCGGCGCATCTAATAACAGCGTTAAATCGGGACGCAAATCACCCAGCACCCAGTTTTCTAAACCTTCAATTCTACTGATATCTAATTGCCGACCGCCACCTTGATAAGCGTAGGTTGCGTCGGTAAAGCGATCGCACAAAACCCACTGGCCTTTTTTAAGCGCGGGTTTAATAACCTGTGCAACATGTTCAGCACGTGCCGCAAACATCAACATTAGCTCTGCGTCATCCGACATGCCTTTAAAATCTTCACCAAGCAACATGGCGCGCAGCGCTTCACCTAAAGGT
>JALTJN010000245.1 GCA_027076405.1 Chromatiales bacterium | reverse complement strand
GTGTCCAAATCTAGTTTTTATCCTCAGCCCAAGGTTGATTCAGCAATATTAATGATGAAATCTGATGAGTCTTATATAAAACAGTTAAAAAATGAAGATTTGTTTTGGCGAGTGGTTAGAATTGCTTTTACAAGCAAGAGAAAAAAATTAGTTAATACTTTGTCAAATGGTTTGGATGTAGAGAAGGCTTATATTATAGACAAGTTAGAACAGTGTTCTATTGATGTTGGTAGTAGACCTCAACACCTATCTATTGGTCAGTGGATTTGTTTTGTGAATTTATTAAACAATGATAAAAAATTTTGAATTGGTTGTATAAGGTGGTTGATTAGTAAATTTTATTTTTATAAAAAATAATAATTATTACTAAAAACTTTCAAATTATCATAATTGGGAAGTTTTTTTATTTGACCTAAAAGTCTTTTTTTGTGATAATGAGTACATAGAATTATATATCCATATTACAAAATAAGATATGGCAGGACAGAATTTGTATGAAAAAAATAACAATCGTTTCAAAACGATTATATTGTCATATGTCCAAAGTCCAGAAAAATTTTTTGTAACTTTTTTTGTGATTGGATTGATTGCTTTGGGTTTGGGAGTTTGGTATTCCAGAAATACTATTAGAAAACCGTTTACAGTTGTTATTGATGAGGTAAAAGAAGAAAATAATAATGAAGCTTTAGATAATTTTGCTGAATTATTGGCAGAGCAACAAAAAGACACAGATGGTGATGGTTTGACAGACTATCAGGAAACAAATATTTACAAAACATCAATATATTTAAAAGACAGTGATTCAGATGGTTTGGATGATAATATTGAGATAGCCAGAGGTAGTAATCCTAACTGTCCTGAAGGGCAAGATTGTTCTTTTGTGCCTACGCCAGGTACTGATATTTCTGCAGAGGATTTGGTTGCTAATAATAAAACATTTTTATCTCCTGAATATGTTGCTTCTGCTAAGTTGATTTTGTTACAAAATGGTTATACCGAAGATGAGTTGAATAATATGTCTGATGAACAGGCAGTTCAGTTGTATGAAGGTTTGTTAGATGATCCAAATTCTAGTATTAATAAGCAGAGAGAATTTGTGTCTGGCACAGTAAGTGTTGATGACTTGCGTCAGGTTTTATTAGACAATGGGGCAAATCCAGAATTACTAGACCAGATTTCAGATGATGATTTATTAAATGTGTACAACGCTACATTGCAACAACAACTGCAGTAATTAATATTTTTATGATAGATATTCATCCTAAAAAATTTAGAGCAAAAAATAGATTTGTAACTATATTATTAGTATGTTTATTGTTGGTTAGTGCAATGTCATTAAAGCCAAAGCCAGCTTATGCGCAGTTTTGGAATAACACATATATTGACTTAACAGCCTTATGGCTTAATACTAAGAATACTGCTACTGAAACAGTTAAAGAAACAGTAAAAACAGTTTGGGAGACTGTTAATCAAAATTTAATTTATATAGGAAAGGTAGCTCTTATTACTGCTATAGATAATTATATTCAGACATATGCTTATGAACAAGCATTAAAAACAGCTACAGGATCACCGGGACAAGATCCTTTGGTTTATGGCAGACCTTTTTTGGATGGACTAGAAGATGCGGCTGGAGGAGCTTTGGGTGATTATTTAGATAGCTTATCTAAGGATGTTTTTGGTCAGTCATTATGTGAACCATTAAACCCTAATGTAAAATTACAAATAGGTATTGAAGTTGCAAAAGTACAAAAACCACCAAAGCCAGTTTGTACTTTAAGCAAAATAAAAGATACAGCTTTAAAATCATGGGATAATACTTCTAAAAGTTTTAGCAATTTAAGTTTAAAAGATACGGTTAAATTTTCAAGTTATTTTGATTCTCGACAAAATGAACTTGGTTCTGTGGTAAAAGCTCGTGAAAAAGCTAGACAGCTCGCCAATCAAGCCAGCAAAGCCTATCAAGAAGAAAGGTTAATAGGAAGAGGTTTTAAAGATAAATTAAACCAAACAGAGACTAGTGTTTTATTACCAGCTGGTCAGATTGAAGCCTCTGTTAATAGGTCTTTGGATATTGGCGCTGCAAAATCATTACCAGAAAAACCTATTGAAGTAAATCCAGACGATAAGTTTGGTGCTATTACTTATGCGCTCTTTTTAAGAGGATTATCTACTTTTTCTAAAACATTTATTGGCGCTGGTTTGGAAAAATTGTTTTCTAAGGATGGTGGTATTATAGCTAAGCCATTAAAGCCATCAGATTATCAAACATCATCAGTCAAAACCGGCCTAAGCGCTGCTAGAGATTATTTTAAAGATTTAAGGGATTTTAAACCTTCATATATAGATAGTGATGTTGATGTAACTTCGCAATTAGCTAGTTGTCCATCTAATAAAGACAATAGGTTATGGAATAATTGTCGCATATCTCGTGGTCTGAAAAATGCTATAGATAGGCAATTGACTTTGCGAGAGGCTATTGAGGTGAGTAAGGATATAAAAGGTTCAGATGTTTTTGGTTATGATGTTGCAACAGATGAGTATCCTAGATTTGACAAAGGTTTTCCTTATTCCTCTTTGGTAGTATTGCGTAAATATCGTATTATTCCGGTTGGTTGGGAATTAGCTGCTCAGTACATTCAAGATGCTATGGAGCCACAGAGTCATGGTGGTAATCAAACTTGGACTATACAGCAAGTAATGGAATGTTATGAAGATCCAGCTAATCCAAATAATAACCGTTATCCAGCTACAACCAGTGATGGTACAAGCTGTAGGATCAATCCTTCACTGGATTGTGAGGGTGTAGATGCTGATGACCCTGGTTGTGTTAATCCGTTTTATCATCTAGTAAACCCTGATTGGGTGTTAAAAACCCCAGAAACAAAATGTTATCAAGAAGGTCCAGGTCCACAAGTTTTATTTGAACAAAGCATAGAAGTTCCAAGGTCTAACAATCCATTTGCTAATGATTTGAATTCTGTAAATACAATTGAGTATGATATTCAGAGGGTTGTTGCACGAGCTGATTATTGCGCTGATGAACGTGGTTGTATCCAAGAGGATGAAAACGGCAAGTGTGAATACTGGGGGTATTGTACAAAAGAAAAACCTATTTGGCGTTTTACAGCTGAGAGCTGTCCAGCTGAGTTTAATACTTGTAGAGTTTTGACAAAGAAAAAAGGAGCCTACCAACAACTATCTAGCAACACTCCAGAAACAGACAATGCTTTTCTAACTAATACTTTAGAAAAATGTGAATTAAGTGATGTTGGTTGTGCTTGGTATAGCACTTATTATGATGCTGATACAGGTACTTGGGAGGGAAATAGTGATATAGGTGGTGAGTTTGGTCGAGCTGATCGTGTTTATCTAGATGGTGATGCTGAGCCTTGTGCTGCGAGTGATGTTGGTTGTAGTTTGTTTTATAAAGCATTTGATAATTCTGACCCTATAGCTTCCAGAGACACTCTATTGGATTTGATGAATCAGGCTGACCAAGGTGAGATATCTAATTATAGCGATTCTAGTTTTGTTGTTCCTACTTATATTAAAAAAGCTCCAGAGTATTACAATTGTGAATACGGCAGTGACAATCCATCAGAAGAGTGTGAGAATTATGCAACTTATTGTAGTGAACAAGAACTTGGTTGTATGAATTATGCACCGCTAAATGGCGATCCACAGGTACCAGGTAAAGTAACAGCAGGCGATCAATGTAATCAAGAGTGTGTTGGTTTTGCTACTTTTACTTATACACCGTCTTGGTTTGAGGATGCAGAAGATGATAATGTTATTAATAATTCTGGTAGCGTGCCAGTCTCATTAGTTCCATCAACAGGTCAGCAATGTAATCAATCTGGTTGTGAGGCATTTACAAATCTTGACAAAGTAGCAGAAGGCGGTGAAGGGCTTGAGTATTATACCAGGATTAGACAGTGTGTAACTCCGGGTACAGATGGAACAAAAACATATTTCACTTGGGAGGGTAGTGATACAAATGGTTATCAATTGAAAAAATGGGTAATGTTAGAAGGTGATGCTGGGGCTCCATGTACTGCTGTGACTCCTGGTAGCCCAACTTCTTGTTCTGATACTGTGGAATGTACTGATACTACAGACCCATCTTGTCGTTCGTTTTTTGATGAAAATGGCAATACTTATAATGCTGATATCAACAATGTGATTTACTCTTCTGAAGATTGTAAGCCTTTGCGCAGAGCTGAATCAGGTACTGTTTATTATGGTGATACATCACTTAGTCAACAGTGTAATGTAGAAAATGTTGGATGTAGAGAATACAAAGGCGCAGGAGCTAATAATGTACGTGTATTGTACACAGATACCTTTGAGGCAGAAGATGCAGATAGTACAGATTCTATTGGTTTGACCTTTGGTTGGCAGGGAGGATTATTGTCTAATGAAGCTCTGGATGTTAATGGGCATTCTCTTGAGTTTGATGCAAGTGATGTAACCTCTGTTTATAAGAATGTGAGTAGTAATGTAGTTGAAGGTAAGTTTTATACAGTTAGCTTCTTGGCTAAGGGTTCAGATATTAGTTTTTATTTCTATAATGGCGTTGATTTGGTCAATATAGGTTCTAAAAATTTGGGTGATGAGTGGCAGTATTATACCTTAGGACCAACACTTTTAGATCATACAGTGACGGATAATGAGATTATGAGTATTAGTGGACAAGGATTTGTAGATAATATTGTCGTCAAAGAGTCCACCAATAATAATCTTTTGATTAAGAATTCTTGGGATACTGAATTGGCTAACAGTTGTGCTGCTAATAATGATTTTAATTGTGAATTATACAAACCAGATGAAGGTGACAATATTGCTCTGAAGAGCTTTACTACACTTTGTGAAGATAAGTTTATTGGTTGTATTGCAGTTATTGATACACAAAATAGTGATAGAGTATCAAATGATGGCACATCTCCTATTAGAGAAAAAACATGGAATACTTATAATGATGTTGAATCTGATCCAACTACATATTTAGATAATATAACTGTTCCAGCTGATGAGTTGATTTATATTGTAGATGATGAGAATAAATATTGTGGTGCCGAAGCTAAAGGTTGTCAGTTATTAGGAGAACCAAGCTTTGATAGACAGACTAGTGAGCAGGCTGATTTTGGCGCTGATAATTGTGTAGACGGTAATGATGATTGTCAGCAGTCTGTTGTTCAGTCATTTGGACAGGTTGCTTTTATCAATGATCCTGATAAGTATGACAATATACTTTGTGGTTCAGAAAAATTATTCTGTAGTCTCTACACCACTGAAGACGGAGCTTCGTTCTCATACATAGATCCAGGTTCTAGAGTTGCAGAATATTTTGATACTACTGTAGATGGCAGAAGTCCTGGATGGTATCAGCAGGGTACAGATACCAATGTAATAACAACTTATGATGTATATGGATTTGATCCATTTACACCTAACCAGCCATTGCCTAGTGATGATGATCAGTATGATGGTTGGGTTGGTCTTTGTGAACCGCAGTATGACAGTTGTTCTCAGCTGATAGACGTAGAGGCCAAAGAAGATAATGGTGTGTATTATGTTTTGCAAGACCAATTAGCAGACCAGGATATTGCTCCTTGTAGCCAAGAAGGAATAGTTGATAG
>JALTJN010000244.1 GCA_027076405.1 Chromatiales bacterium | reverse complement strand
CATTTACAGGGTTATCTATACGCTTAAATAATACAAATATATCTCTATTAGCTTTTGTTATGGTTGGAATTGGAGTAGTGCTGCTGTTGTTAAAGGTAACTATTTGATTTGTTTGAGTTCTATCAACTTCTATCCAAATAGCATCTCCATCATTAGGCATTAATATTGGGGAGTTAGCTGCTTGAATGGAATGGGTTGTTATAATAGCAGTTTCATTAGCTGCTACTTCAAGGACTATATCACTGTTAAAAGCTAGTTGATCTCCCAACCAAGTAATTACTTCATCACTTCTAAGAAATGCGTTTCTATCTTCTTGAAATTCAACATCTTGACCAATGCTAGCTTCTTCCCCTACTTCAAGGTCTCCAACTCCTCTAATAAATAACTTAGATCCTTGTCTTATGGCTATCCAATAATTAGAGTCATTTATCTGAAAATCTTCAAATGCAACGGTTTGAAAGTTAGTTACCCCTGTTCCAGCGTCACTGAAAATCCTATCACCACTATCCGGTAACGTCACAAACATCACCTCACCATCTGCTATTGCAATGGTACTGGATCCTCCGGCACCGTCTTGTCGGGTAAGGTCTATTTCTTGAGATTCGCCAAAAAGTCTTATTTTAGCTATAATATCTGTATTTGCAGGGGTTCCTGAGCTGTCTGAGATTGATAAATTACTACCATCCCAAGACATTGCTGAATCACTTGAAAATCCAACTAGATAAGAATTTAAAAATCTAAATAATCCATTTATACTACCTTTAGTAGGTTGATACCAAAAATCAGTACCTTTTAAGGTTTTTAACTCGGTAGTAATGGCATTAAACATATCCTTAAAGTCTTGAATATCTTTATCTGCCCCGCTAAATGATTCATTTACCGTATTTAAAATTCCAGTAGCTCCTGAATCGTTCCCTAAAACTGTATTTCCGGTAGTAAAGTTTATGCTACTTGGAGTCGAAAATGTTATGATACTACCGCCACCAGTTATTACAGTTGCTGTAATACCATTAATATCAATAGTTTCTCCAGCTGTGAAAGATCCTACAACTCCTGTCATTACCATTGTGTATACAGGTTCGTTTACTTGATTTACCCAACTAAATTCATTATTTGGATTTAAAGCAGTGCCTAATCTGAAAAATAGATCTCTACGATCTAGGATTATTTTAATTTCACCTGTAATATCAGTTTCAACTATTGCTAAAGGGATCCTGTCGGGACTTCCACTGAATCCTCCCAGCTCTACCTTGGCAGCTATAGCTAAATCATCAATAGTATCAACTATTTGATTGAATTCTAAGCCTTCTCCAGAATTAGCTACTTGATCCCAAAAAGCTTTGGTAGCAGGAGTATTAGATTCTCTACATAACTCTAATTCTATGTAATTTCTAGTACCGTCAATTAACTCTGAATCCGGAATTATGATGTTGGTAGCTGGGTTTTCAGCTACAAAAAAGGAAAAATCAAATGTAGTCTCTCCGTTAATAAGAGTAGCTTGATCCATTACGATGGTAGCTTGGTTGAAACCAATACCGGTAACTTCAAATCCTTTAATTATGTAATTTTGATTAGATAAAAATTGCTTAGTCCAGAACGTGGAGTCGGTTCTTAATCCAGAGATTAAATTTCTGTAATCTGAGAGATCCCAGCGTTGTTGTGCAATTAATCTAGGGCTAGATAGTACAGACATGTCGTTTTTTTCTCCATATTCATCTTATATTCATTAATTATAACAATTTTCCTAACAATTCGGAGAGTCATCACTCTCTAGGAAAGGATTGTCTATTATATATTTGTAGTCAGGGGCTAAAATAACGAAATTTACTATAATTCCAGCAGCTACTATTGTTTTTAGAATTTCTTGAACGGCTAATCTAGCGTCAAATCCACTGGTAAAATAGATGGCATAATCATTTCCATTTTTTCTAGGCCTCAAAGGAGACTGGTCAGCTAAAACATTGACGTATTCTCCTATTTGGTGGTCTTTTTTAAATTGATAAGAAGGATCTAATAAAATGGTCTTAGAATTAGGAATTCCTCTATATCGTATTCCTACTTCTTGACTTTCAGTCCCCCATCCAAATATTAATGTCCCAGTTTGATTTTCTATTAAATTAGTGTCTCCAACCGTTACTTTTACAAAAACATCCCCTTTAGTAAGAGGTTCCTCTATAACTGTTCGTTGAGAAGTGACGTTAAAAGTAGCCTCACTACCTTCAGAATCAAATATAAAAGACCCCTGCCAAATACCATTAGCCGGTGCTACCGGAGCTTCTAGAGTCTCATCTTCATGAAAGTGGTGCGATCCCTTAAGAGACCTTCTAACCGAGGGAACTATAGCAGGTAACTCAATAGTTATTTCATTTGGGTTTATTTCATATATCATTACCCGTTGATCTTGATTTAAAAGCTCATATTTATCAGCTAATATATCAAATTTAGTAACCCCTAGCATAGTGGAATCACTAAATATTTCCACACTTCCCCTAGGTCCCGGGGTATTTGTTCTAATATTGATCGCTTCGGTATTGTTTATTACATCATTTATAATAGAAACGGTTACTCCATCGATTCTACTGAGTATTTTAACCATCTCTTCACTGGTAGCTGCTCCCGGAGTTTCTAAGTCATTAGATAAAATCTTTACTTTTTGTATAGGTCTGCTATCAATACTGACTATAATTTCGTCTCCTGAAGAAACGTTCCAGGTTGAAAAATTAAGACTAGTAACATTAGCTCTACTAAATAAAGGCCCCCAAAATACATCCGCAGTATCGTATAATGATTTTCTTAGTTGTTTTGCTTTTAACGATAAATTAGGTATAAGTTCTTGAAATTTATCATCTTGTAATCCTACTTCAATAGGTCTCCTAACCCCTAGTGAGTTAGCTAATCTGTCTAAATATTTACCATTGGCAGTTCTTACAAATAATTGCGCCTTGGTGTTTTCTATTTGATTCACAACCTCTTCATCTGTACTGGCAAAAGCTTCAATTAAAGCCGTAATAACAGGGTTTATACCCGGTTTATATATTCTAGGTAAGGTTTTAAAATATTTTTCTTTTTTACTTGGCATAGTTAACCTACTAAAATTATTGAATCTTTAGTTCTTGGGAGCTCATTATCTGCTATTGCAATATTAGCTGTCGGAGTGTTGAGCTCTATGTCTTTAACACTTGAAATTCGTAAAACAGCACAGTTAATTTCCTCTATTATAACGTCATCGCCCACCCCTAAACTATTAATATATCCAGAAATTGCTGATTTAATCTCATTTTCAACACTTGCTATAGATACTCCCTCGGTTAATGTGACATTAATGTCAACTTCCACTTCTCTAACGGTAGGGGCTAATATAATAAAAGTGATGCCTGCCGCACCGATTCCCGGGAAAGCAACTAAATCAGTGTCGTCTCCATATATGGTACTATGTACTAATTTAGTTAATCCTACAAATTGACTGTATCCTTGAAGCCCTCTTAAAATTACAGTAGTGAATTGTAATTTATTGTTGGCGTCTCCCCCTGAAGTTTGAATAAACCCATCGCTTCCTTCTGATTTTGAAGATAATTGCAATTTAGTATTTTGCTCTACTCCTTCTGCAATTCCTTTTAGACTAAAAGACGTTATTCTTGTATTATTAATATATTTAACTAAGTTATTGATAGTACTTGGTAGAACTATAAAATCATCACTTATTGCTGGAATTGAACTAAAAGGTACCCCTACTGTTATGGATCCTGAAACGGCACTATAAGCTATTATTTGCCTTCTTTGGCATAGTTTTCCAGTTCCGGTTTGACCCGCAGCAGATACCCCATCTTGATTTGTTACCTCTATCCAATTACCTAAGCTTATTCCGGTAATTATAAAGTTTCCATTATTTACTGAGTCATCAAAACCATCAGCTTCAAAAAGGTCTCCGGTAGCAAACAGGGCCATGTTAACAGGAGCTGTATCATATTCATATCTAAAAGTGCCTCCACCCTGATCACTTATTACATTAACCGTTCCTTGATCTGTATTGGCCCCTGAAGTAAATGCTGCATAATAATCTATTAATTCTCCTCCAATTGGAAAAATATTACCTAAACTAGAGCTAGCAAATACAGTGGTAGAGGTACCACTTGTCACTATAGAATCAAAATCCATAGTTATGTTAAAAGTATTATTTACTATGTCATTATCAATAATAGTAACTAAAGAATCATTTTCAGCAAACTCATAAGGACCTGCTACCGTAGCCACGTTAAATGCTTTGTGGGGCCTAATAGATGTTTTAACAGTATCCAACTCAAAATTAAAAGAACCGTTAGATGTAGAAGTACTTTTTATCTCAATACTGCCAACTCCCTCTTTATAAGTATTTGTATTTATTTCTAAGTATCTAATAGTTCCAATTTCTCTACTTATTGCAGTTGCACCTTCCAATTGATTATTAATAAAAGCAGCTGTATTTTCAGCACTAACTCCTCCTATAAATGTATTATCAAAGGTTATTGTTTGATCCGCCCCGCCATCAACTGATATTACCAAAGTTTCCAGATTACTGGGAGCGTATAATTCAGGTAAAGCTGCCCTTAACTTACCTCTAGTAAATTGAGAACCTGCTGTTACTGATACGTTAGCAGGTAAAGCTTCTGAAAATTCTATAATGCCTAATTCTTTATTTAGTTTAAAATCACCATCAATTCCAGATATTTCAGTAGTTACAAAATTTAAACCATTAGTGGCATCATTCATACTACCTCCTGTAACTTGTAATTTTGAATTAGAACTAAGAGGAGTATTTGATGTAATTCTAGTAATAGTATTATTTATCTCAGCTGCAGCGGTAATACCTGAAATGTCTCTATTTAAAACAGTTGCAATTTCAGAAGCTGTCACAGCTGCAGGATCTATTACATCGGCTAAATTTATAGTTGCGGTTTGTGGATTGGCAGACTTACCGTCTACTACTATTGTTAAAGTATGAGGATACAATCCTATAGCATTTAAATCATAAGGAGCTTGATTTTGAGAATCTAATATTGCTGTAGCACCATCTTTAGATTTTTTCTCATCATCAACATATAAAAATAAGGTCTCTTTTAAATCAGTTGGAAAGCCTAAAATGGAATTAGCTGTTCCTCCAAGTACTTGAATTTCTTCATTAGTATCTTCTTTGGCATTAATTACTATATTTGTACCATTAGTAGCAGTTCTGGCTTCTAAAAGCACCGATTTATCATTTATAGCAGTAACTACTTGTTCGGCACTTGCAATATCTGAAAAAGGAAAATCCCCCGGATTAAATGTAATAGTTTCGGTTACATTTCCAATACTTACCGTTAAAGTTAAAGCCCCACTTGATAAATCGTAGGGTTCAAATATATTATTTTCTACTTGGGCTTGAACTAAGGGAAATAAATCTAATTGGAATCTAGTTTCCCCTCCACTGGTATTTCTAAAAACCTCTTCAAATCCTTGATTTTCAAAACTTGGTTCAAATCCGGTACCATCATCTATATAAACTTTAACTGGACCACACTCATCTAAAGGTAATACTACGGAAGCTGAAACCACCCTTTTTGCAGTTTCAGTATCAACTAATCCCACTATGGCATTTAAAACAGCCTCTTTAACTCCTCTAGACAACGATTGTACATGGTTTCTAATAGCATC
>JALTJN010000243.1 GCA_027076405.1 Chromatiales bacterium | reverse complement strand
CATGTATTATGGTCTGTAATGTTGTTGCTAACCAGTAGCTTCACCAGACAACTAAAAGCGGCACTTGTTTTGCTAAAAAAGCAGCAAAAACGCGCCACTTTTAGTTGCTGGTGAGCAAAGCGTTAGCCATTCAAAAAACAAAACGATGCCAATAGGCACACGTTTATGCTACACTTTATTTTATGAAACCAATAAATTGGAATCCCACAAAAAATCAACAGCTTATATCTGAGCGTGGCATTTCATTTGAGGATATTGTTTTCTATTTACAGCAAGGTGCGCTACTAGATGATATCGAACACCCAAATAGTAACAAATACCCAAATCAGCGAGTATTTGTAATAAACATAGATGATTATGCCTACCTTATTCCGTATGTAGAAAATCGAAAAGAGATATTTTTAAAAACAGTTATTCCTAGCAGAAAAGCTACAAAGCAGTACTTAGGAGAATCTTAATGAGCGACCCTAAACTTAGTAAAGAAGAGAAACAAATTTTAAAAGATTTTGAAGCGGGTGAGTTCAAATCAGTACTTACATCAAAACGTAAAAAAATGTTACAAGCCGCTGCTGAAGAAACATTTAAAAAAGACAAACGAATAAACATCAGGATTTCAAGCCGCGACCTTGAGTCACTTCAAAGACGTGCGCTTGAAGAAGGCATCCCTTATCAAACGTTAGTATCTAGCGTTCTTCATAAATATGTTTCTGGCGGCTTACACGACATTATGGCTAACAAGGCACTTAACACGGACGCGAAAAAGCATCGCGCCGGTTAGTTTAGACGTTAGCGAACAATAGCATCAACGATAAAAAGAAGTTTGAAAGCCAGCAATAAATAAAATTAAAAGCGTATGGTTGTGTTTTTATTTCGGATAAATTTCATTTCAAAATATTTTTATAATTAAGTAACTGATACAAAATAGTGTTGGTGGTTTTAGGCCGGAATTTTTCGGTCTTAAAAATTAAAAAGATTTCGTAGCAAGTATAAAAGGTGTTGAATGCTTTCAACCCAATAAACCATGAACTGATGTTCTAAGAAAGTATCACTAAAGCGTTATAACTGAACGATTAAGATGTTTACATAAACAGAATGATTGCGGATCGGTTAAGAAGGAATTGACCTTACCCCCAATTTAGTACCAATTATCCGATGAGAAACTCATTTTATGCTGCTCTGTTTGCAAACGCCACAGGTGTCATATAGTTCAGTGTGCTGTGTGGTCGTTCGTTATTGTAGTGATAT
>JALTJN010000242.1 GCA_027076405.1 Chromatiales bacterium | reverse complement strand
TAATATACACTCTCACCATCGTCTGGATACCGATGAATATTCGGCTTTAATGCCTCGTTACTGTACATGTAAGACAGACGCTGTAAACTCGTACATCCAGCTACTGCAATAAGAATGATTGACCCAACTAGTAATTTGGAAATTGTGGTGTTCATTTATTTTTATGCATAACGGTCTAAATAACAGGCGCCCAACTCAATGCCTCGCATTGAGTAGGGCGTCCTTGTTGATTTGATTGTTAGCATCTAACCCCATCGATTCAACGTTTTATTTGTATCCACTAAGTATGACAATTTTTTGTATTTCTTTTGCTTGTTCTTCGTTTGCAGGCATCCACATCACAACAATACCTGATTGATCTTCTTTTACCTTGAATTTAATTCCCTGCTTGCTTAACTTGTTTATTAATAAATCTGCTCTGTTTCTGCTTTTGAATACATATTTTGTTAGATATTTATGAAGTATGTTTTCGTAAACTCTCGTTATTTTTTCTGCGCTTGCTTTATCCTTAGAGTTGTAAACAATAAACCCATTTTCTGAGCGATAATGCTTAATACCATTGCTTGTTAAATCTCTTTCTAACGCATCCATGTATAAATCATTACCATAATAGATTCCTTGCTCTTGGTTCCCGGAAAAACTAACAATAAAAAATATGCTAACCAGTAAGGTGGCAATGATTGGTACATAACGTTTCATGCTAACGCCAGCCATAACCGGACCCAAAAAGCGTAGCGAAGCAAAGCTTTTTGGGGTCCGAGTTTATGACATTGTTATGCATTATCAAATTCTCTCGATCATAGACTCGATGATGTCTTCTTCTAACTGACCATCAATGAAGTTCCACCTCGTAAAGATACCCCAAAGAGTTCGGCAGAAATATTTATAATCATCAGAATTGGCTTCAGCTGCCTTGATGGTGTGAATCACACGGCTTAAATTTATTAGGAAATCTTCTACTTCCTCGTCATCTATATCCACGGATGATCGAACGAATTCTATCTCTCGAGTAAGAAATTCAAGTTCCCTTACGATTTCTTGAAAAATGTAGAGCTATGCTCGAAACTGGTGTACGGTCTGATTGAAGAAGGCGGCGTACCCTGCTGAAATTCGGTTTACCAAGAACTGAAAACAGCAAAGGAGTACGCCACCATGAGCAAAGATAACGTAGTTGCCTTGTCGTCGCCAGAGGGTGTCGAGGATCCGTTGACGGAGCTGCTGCGCACCGGAGCCAAACGACTGATT
>JALTJN010000241.1 GCA_027076405.1 Chromatiales bacterium | reverse complement strand
TTAAGAGCCTGAGCGGCCGCATAATTTGGTACGTTAATATCAGACAAGTATATTTCAACCTCTTTGAGTATTTTTTCAGGAGATGATTTACTGAACATGTTTAGACTTATCCTTTTTTGCACATAACTACAATTAGACACCCTGAAAATTATTTTATAAAAATGACTTTTAGGGTGTCTAAAAATCCATTGTTATGCAAATCATTTATTGCGTATTTATTAAGTGGCTAGATGAAAGGGTAGAAATGATTTCTACATCGTTACAATATCTTGCAATACGAATGTCTGTTTTTACGCTTATTCGTTAGTTAATGCAAGGGGGTAAAACAGCCATGTTGTTTCTGGACGCTTTCCAGTTTGTTTTGTGTGATATCACGCACGTGTGAGATAAACTTTACAGTTTTATAAAACTTTTTTTATTTTTTATTTCTGTAACTTTCTAATAATACAGAACTATTTTTATCTGGCACAGATGTTGCTCTGTAGCTCTCATCGTATTGCATAAATAATGAGACTGTCCAGAGGTGACTGAATGAAAACTGAAGTATTTGCCGGTGCTACCGGTAATGTGAAAAACGTTAACAGGGATGTCAGCCACAAAAATATCTTTTCTAAAATTTTATTATCTTTAATTTTATCATTGATAGCTGTTCAGCTTCAGGCAGCGCCTGTGTTGCATCCGGCGATACCGATACTTGATGAGCAGGGCAACCATGTGTTGGACAGTGGTCAGCCTTATAGTTCAAAAACAACTTGTGGTACTTCAGGTTGTCATGACTACGAATCAATTACATCTGCTTTCCATTTTGAAATGGGGCGGGGTGAGGCGGATGATAACTACGGTAAAAACCATGGTGTGCCGATTCTGGTGTCACCGGGATATTTCGGTGGTTATAACTGCATGGGTGGCAGCAACCCGGATCGTCTGTCGAAAAAAATCAATGCCAGTGAAGCGGATTTTGCCGATAAAGGTTCGGCTGGTCTGGTGCAGCGTTGTGTCGGTTGTCATACCGGTGGTGGCTGGATGGAAAAAGATCGTAACGGTATTCGTTATGATGAAACCGATGTCAGCACAGTAAAACCGTTTGATGGTGATTATTATAATCGCGGCACCGATGAAAATAATCAGTCTGCGACCGAAGATGTTGTTAGCCAGTGGGACTGGAAAAAAAGCGGCGTGGTTGAGGCGGACTGTTTTCTCTGTCATGCCGATAGAAACGCGATGATTAAAACCGATACACAACTGG
>JALTJN010000240.1 GCA_027076405.1 Chromatiales bacterium | reverse complement strand
GTGGTATGAAGTTACGGAAGAATATGAAGAGGAAGATGAGGACGGCAATAAAGTTACTAAAACGAGAAAAAAGTGGAAGTATTATGCTGATACAAAAGAAAAGAGTATTTGGAATGGTGAATATGATGATAGTGGCAATAAAGTAATGAATACTGTTAAGGGTTTGGACATGTTGTTCACCTTTGACGGAAGTAAATTATCTTTCTTAATGGAAGACGGTGGGATTACAAGCTGGAGTGCTGTATCAGGAATACTTGATGAATTTGGTAATACCCAACCAGGTCTACAATTTGTTCCCAATGCTGGCCCGATTCCAGAAGGTATGTATTCTGTTAACCCCGGAAATATACAAAGATGGAGCGATCTTTCATTTGTTAATAAACTAGCGTCTTGGATTGGTGGAGTAGGAGTTTTTGGGAAACATGGTGCATGGCCCGGTGGTACAGTTGCATGGGGAGAACAAAGATTACCTTTAGTTCCGTTATTTTCAGTGCCTGGTGGTAGAGGAAAGTTTTTTATACATGGGGGGCTTGTCCCAGGTTCTATTGGTTGTATCGATCTAGCTGGAAATAACGCATCTTTTTTCCATACACTTAATAAACAAACTGGTAAAATTAAACTGAGTGTGGGTTACTAATATTACCGTCAGTTTTGAGGCTAATAACATGAATAAATCTTTGAAATATACATTGTTGAGTATGTTTATAATATTAGGAGTTGTTTTTCTTGGTTCTTCAATAATGGTTGTTCTCAATCATTACTTTCAATACGAGGTATCTAAAATTTCAGTTGAATTTGAATCATCAGTTATATTTGGCATCGGAAGTTTTGTAATCAGTATTTTATTCTTTCTATTATCCTGGGGGCTTTATAAGAGTAGGTTGTGGTTTTTTAGAGCATATATTGCATGTCTTGCCATTTTATATATTCTGTTTTTTTCCCTATTCTCTCCAGTTAAAGAAAAATATTATGTGTCAGATTTTTTCTTTCTAATATTATTTTTAGGATTACCTACATACTTGTTTTTTGTTTTTAAAAAATGGCATAATAATTTAGCAGAAAGCTCAATTAAGAAAGATTAGAGTCAATACACATGGTTACTTGGCTTCTGCGGAATAGCGCAAGACCTCCGCCTTGAACGAATACAGCGTTACCTGGAACACACAGCCCGGCGCCACCACGGAACACCAAATTGCCGTGCCCGCGCCGTCCAACGGAACGGATTCCCTGGTGCAGGACGTGCTGC
>JALTJN010000239.1 GCA_027076405.1 Chromatiales bacterium | reverse complement strand
CGTCTACAGGCACGTTTAGGAGCCGTGAGGGGATGATTTATCCCCTCATGACGTACGCAAGCTGCGCACAGCGCAAACAGCGGTAATCGAGGGCACCGCGAGCGTTTTACGCGAGCGTTAACATCCGCCTTCACCTTTGTTTCTATGGGCACCCTATGTAGGGCTGAGACAATATATTCTTTGTGCAATGAAGAATGCCCAACCACCAATCTCTGTAAGAGGCGCTAAGGCTTTCTAGAAATCAATACATAAATATGTAATGCGATACCCAATAAACCAAATAGCCACACACACTAATACAGAGCGATAACATGGGGGGAAGTGCAGAACATAGAACAATTCACTGTCAGTTTTTGGCTACCCCAAAGTCCGTAATTAATTAGAACGGCAAAATAGGGCTGAAACCTGCTCATTTGGGGGTAAAAACGGTTTTTTAGGTTTTTATTCAACTTATTTTCTTATTTGATTAAAATTAATCACTTAGGTGTTAATTTGTGGTGTTGATGATAGGCGCTAAAAAACGGGGATCAGTTGGGTACTGTTGGGGTACTGTTGGGGGTCAGATGGGGTGCTGTTAGGGGTCAGATGGGGGTCAGTTAGCGGGTGACAGATTTGCAATATGCGATATCGAGTGAAATATTAAGTTATTAAGGTACCCCAACTGATCCCAATTTGTATAATAAATAGCCAATATGGCTGCAAAAGGATCGGTTGGGGTCAGTTGGGGATCAGTTGGGGTCAGTTGATGGATATTTATCGGTTTTTTTACTGATTTACAAAAAAATGATTAAAAAAAGTAAACGACGGCTTGTAAAGGTAACTGTTGAGGGGGGGGAGTGGCATTGTTTCAGCTTCAACATATGCCAACTATGTCCCTGTTTATGGTCAATGCTCCCCACATTCCAGCCTGACTTCAGTCGTTAATCTCGCAGCCAGATAGTACCAACTATTTCACCAATTATTGGTTAAATTTTGGCCAATACTCTAAATTCGCGCCTCAAAATGATTATTTACGGTAAAGGCCCACCTTATGAGCCTACGTAGGTGTATATATAAGGTATAACCTCCGAAATATGTGGTATTTTAGACTCATAATTATGAGAATAATTGCGGCTAACATCAACAAATGTGTATTTTTTATGAACTGAATAAGACACGGGCTTATGCGGGCAAAAGATAGACCTACTATAAGTATTCTGTGGAAATAAAGAGCTAAAGGTAAAATAGATTAGTAATGTCCGATATGAATAAAAACAATCTCGAGTCTCTTGTTGGTAGATTTGAAGATACAGATGATATTGAAATTAAGCTTGAGGTGCTAACAGAGCTGAGCAGGCTTAAGGCTGTGCATTCATTGCGTGAAGACGCTAGGTTCTTAGCTGGACTTGAATCAATTGAAAATCTTGCTAATAACAAAAATGAAGAAATACGCTGTCTTTTGGCTATTGCCGCACTTGGACGAATAGGCAGAACAAAATCATTATCAGCTCGAGTAGATAAGTCACTGAAATTAATTCTAGAAACACCTATCCCCAGCCTTGATTTACTGAAAGATCCAGATAACAGATATTATGTTGCTGTTACATTAAATGGATGTAATACAGATTGGGTTAGGGAATATGCTTCTAAATTTATAGTTATCGAGAAACAAGCGGAAAAAGCTAGACAAGAGTTAGTAAATGTCCTTTTAAATCGCTCCAATAGTATCGCAGATGCATTTCGTGAGATAGCCATTACATTAAAGGAACTTCATCCTGATACGCAAGCGCCTGGTGATTCAGTTGCTAAACGATTAGAGAGGATAATAAAAGCGTTAAGGCCAATAATTGTATCTATGCTTATTGAACCAGGAGATGAAATAGGTAAATCGATTAATGAACTATTTCATGCCGGTTTTATCGGAGTAAAGAAACCAGAATCACTCAATGTAGTAAAAAAGTTAGCTGACGAAGCAATATCACTTATACATGACATTGTCCGAACGCAAATATCTGTGGCTGCAGAAGCATCCGTTTATGGAGCTGTGTCTGTTGTTAGCAATTGGTTTCCTCAAGGCGGATGGGTTTTGTTTTCACGGAAGTCAAAGAATGTAGAAATTCTCGCAAATGATTTACAGCAGGCAATAACCTTATTAGCAAAGCAGGGAATAACAGATTCGGAATTATTTGATCAGCTATCGAAAATTGTTGGTTCAAGGGAAAGTGCAACAAATATCACAGTAAAGATTGCTGAGCATCATTCAGAAATAGATGCCGAGATAAGAGAATGGCTTCGTAAAGGCGGCAAGGTTAGAGAGAAACGAAAACTGACAGCATTAATAGAGAGCGATGATCTTGCTGCAGATGCAATCATTGCATCATTAATGAATGATTCAGATAAGTTTGTTAGTGCAATTAACAGTATCCCGTCATCTGATATGGAAGAATTTAAAATTATGGAGCCAAATGCCAGCAAGGCAATTGAGTTAGTCTTGAAAAGAGGTGGTAGTCTTTCTCAAGGCATAGCACAGCTGGCCAGGAAAAGAGGCTTGCAGCTTAAAGGGGATGTTGGAGAGGTAGTTGAATATTCATCAGTCTCACATGAATTAATCAATACACCATCAGGTGGTGTACGTAGAGTGAAAATAATTAGGCCCATTATTGAAAGAGTTTCGATAGATGGTTCCATAACAGTTGTGCAGAAAGCACTTGTAGATGCTGTGTAAAAGAATATTAAAAGGGGCAGTTCATGGAACATGCGACAGCTAAAATATTATTAGAGAACCTTGTTCTGAGACTAGAGAGAGCAGGTGAAGATAATAAATGGAAATTAGAAGGCGTTATTTCTGATAGTGAAAAACAGTCATTGTCCATGGCCTGTGATGTATTGGGTGTTGTAAGTGAGAACCCTGTAACAAAACCTAAGACAGATAGAATTGCTGTTGCCCCTGATGCAGAGAAAGAACCCGTAATACTTAATCTTGATTCTATTCAAATTAGCGAACCAGAAGATAGCGATGTTTTACTTTGTCTTGATTTCGGTACCGCCATGTCTAAAGCTTTTGCAACGGATGGTTTTGATGATGAGCTTTTGGATTTAAAGATTGGCCGACGAGCAGGTCAAACTGATCCTATATACTCGTTATTGTCGACAATGTTTATAACGAATTCTGGCCAGATACTTTTTGGACAAAAAGCTTTATCTGAGAGCACACAGGGTTCATCTGAATCTAGACAAAGACTGGACTCTATTAAAGACATACTGTGCAAAGATGTCGTACATGATCTTGATAGCGGATTATTAGATAAAGAGCAAAACCCAACAGAAACACCGTTAACAAAAGGTGATGTGGTGACATTATTTCTCGCTTATTTCACCGACATGGCAGTATCAGAATTACAAAGTAGTGATTTTAGTAAGTCACGTTACGTAAGACGTCGGTTCACACGACCTGTACTACCACAAGAACGTTCTCTATGGGCAGATGAGCAATTAAGAAAATTACTTGCAAGAGCCCAAATATTAGCCGATACATTACACGGCAAATGGGATGATGGAATTGATGTTGATTATGCGAAGGAGCTGATCGATGCAATCAAGAATCAGGATGAAATTCCTGAATTCTTAATAGACGAGGGGGTTGTAGAACCAGTTGCTGCAATCGGCAGTAGAGTAAGAGATTATATTTGCCCTAAAAACTTACGAAGATTATTGATGGTCGTTGATGTTGGAGCCGGCACAATTGATTTCGCATTGTTTGCAGAATTACATAAAGAGGGACAACCACTTCGAGTATGGGAGATACCCGGCTCAATACAGGTTCTTCGTCAGGCGGGGGATATGGTTGACAAACTTCTTCGCCGCCATATTTTAAAGTTAGCAGATATATCTACGACTGATTCAGATTTTCATATGATTTCTGCGGGTTTGTCATTAAGAATTAGACAGATAAAAGAAGATCTATTTAACTATGATACGGCAGATTATTTGCTTACGAATGATGCAGATGGAAAAATAAATCTGGACGGTTTTCTTGAAGAGGATGGAGTAAAAGGCTTAGAAAAAGCGATACATGAAAAGTTTAGGGAAGTGCTTAATAACGTCGACCCAAGCTGGCTTGAGGATCTTGGTAGAGGCGTATTGACTATTATATTCACAGGGGGCGGTGGGAAGCTGCCGATGATACGTAGTTTGGCTAATGGTGAAGAAGTCATTGATGGTATAGCACTAAAAAAACAAGCTTCTGTAGATATACCTAAATGGATTATTGATGATTACCCTGAATTACAGAACGAGTATCCTCACCTTGCTGTTGCAATAGGTGGGGCATCTAGAAGCGTCCCAGTGCTTGCCCCGCAGTCATTTGATAAATTTGGTGGATTAGAAGTCGATGGCTGGACGATTGAAACAGCGTTAAAGGGAACTTAGTTGAAGGTGTCTGCAGAAATGGGAGAGGGAAAATATAATTTATCATTCATTGGCGGCGGATTATTGCTATCGGAATCAATAGTTGTGGCAGAACAGTACTTGGATCTTGCTGATTGGTCAGAAGTAGAAAATAAAGTTATGAATGATAATCTTCTGCAGTCGAGAACAGTAAGTACATCTAAACGGTTTTTTAATGAGATTAGAAATCGGTTACTGGAATTAAACAATGAGGAATTACAGCTTCTTGTTGATGGTATTGATGTTGATCGAAGACAGATATTGTGGGCTGCAGTTTGCCGCAGATATAAATTTATCAGAGATTTTGCGGTAGAAGTGTTAGCTGCACATCACCATAACTATAAAACTGATATAGATGTTGGAGATTATTCGGCTTTTTTTAATGAGAAAGCACAGGAGCACCCGGAACTTGATCGGTTGGCATCATCCACAAGTTATAAGGTGAGACAAATCTTATTCAAACTTTTAAGGGAAGCGGGCATGTTGAGTAAAGAAAATACAATTCTGGCAGCAACACTATCATTAGAAATAAAGACGCATTTGAATGATTCGGATTTATTAGTGTTTCCGATAAGTAGCTAATTAGGTAATTGATGAATGTTAAGCGCGAAGTTTAATAAGATTAATAAAAAGAATTTACAAGAATGCTACAAACATTTGTTAGGCGTAATAGCAACGCGTGGATTTTTAGAGAATGAAGGACTGAATAATGAAGTTCCATTCCATATTTGCCCTTATGAGCCAACAATACAACAAGACATTTTGCAATCAATTAAACAATTAAAAAATGATCTGGAAGATAAAAATGTAAAAGTGTTGGAGATAAACATTTATGATCTGGTTATAGGCATCCTTAAGGAAGAAGGTGATTGGGAGTGGATACTTGAAAATGAAGTAAATATGACACGAGACGAACTCAAAGATGAGCTTCAAGGCATATTAGATATTGAAAAAGTCATTGCTCCTGCTATTACAAAACAAATGGAAAAAGAGAAGTTCGATGTTATGTTTTTATCAGGTGTTGGGGAAGTGTTCCCTTATATAAGGTCACACAATGTTTTGAATAACCTGCAAAAGCGTGCCAAGGATAAACCAACGTTAATATTTTTTCCTGGAAAATATCAGCATTCACTAGAAAGTGGTGCTTCATTAGTGCTTTTTGGAACATTTCAGGATGATAGGTACTATCGGGCTTTCAATATTCTGGATCGAGCAATTTAACATCAAGGATTAACATGCAATTAGAACAACTATTTACAAAGGCGGTTGACCGCCCAATTGAAGGTGTCATTAAAGCTGATGATGACGTCAGTCTTTATGTTGAGCTCGATGAGTATGTCATTACTAATGAAGTTGCCAAACGGTTAGAGGAATTCCTGGACGCCTATCTTAATTACCAGGGGGCAAATGGCGTTTGGGTATCCGGCTTTTTCGGTTCAGGTAAATCACATTTACTTAAAATTCTTGCACTACTTCTTGAAAATAGGTCAATTGAAGACATAAAGCCATTAGAAATTTTCATGGAAAAACCTCCACTTAATGACGGAGGTATATTTGCCAGTGACCTTAAACGTGCGGTAGCAATCCCTTCAGAGAGTATTTTATTCAATATTGATCAGAAGGCTGATGTAATAAGCAAAACAGAATTGGATGCGCTCATAGCTGTTTTTGTAAAAGTGTTTGATGAGCACTGTGGCTACTACGGTAAGCAGGCATATATTGCCCAATTTGAAAGAGACCTGGATGCTGATGGACAATTAGACGCTTTCAAACAAGAATTTCTTGCAGAAAGTGATATGGACTGGGAAAAAGGGCGAGCTCGTGCCAAGAGAATGGCTGACTCTGTTGATAGTGCATACAACAAAGCATCTGGGCAATCTGTGAAGGGTATTCTTGATAAATATCGACAGGACTACCACCTGTCTATTGAGGATTTTGCCGACCAGGTTAAAACTTACATAGATAGCAAGGAAGATGACTTTCGTCTTAACTTCTTTGTTGACGAGGTAGGCCAGTATATCGCAGAGAACGTTAAGCTAATGACCAACTTGCAAACAGTTGCTGAAAGTTTAGCAACAAAATGTAATGGTCAGGCATGGATCATTGTGACGGCACAAGAAGACATGTCTACCGTTGTTGGGGAGTCAAGTAACCAGCAAAGTAATGACTTCACCAAGATCCAGGCACGCTTTAAAAATAGAATGAAATTGACTAGTCAGGATGTATCTGAAGTCATACAGCTTCGTTTGCTGGACAAGCGTGAAGAATATTATGACCAACTAAGCGACCTTTATCATCAGCAGGAAAATAACTTTAAAACTTTATTTGACTTTGCGGATGGTTCTGCCACTTATAGAAACTTTAAAGATAAAGAACACTTCATTAAGGCATATCCCTTTGTTCCTTATCAGTTTGATTTGTTTCAGGCAGCGATACAAAACCTGTCATTACACAATGCCTTTGAAGGTAAGCATAGTTCTGTTGGCGAGCGTTCCATGTTGGGTGTATTCCAGCAAGTCGCCATTGCTTTAAAAGATCTTGAAATGGGCAACCTGGCGACATTTGACCTGATGTTTGAAGGTATACGTACAGCACTCAAAACATCAATTCAACAGTCTATCTTAAATGCAGAGAGAAACCTTGATAACAAGTTTGCAATAAGGTTACTTAAAGCACTCTTCCTGGTTAAGTACGTTAAAGAGTTTAAACCCACCATTAGAAACTTATGTGTTTTGATGCATGACAGTTTTGATCGAGATATCCCATCCCTCAAACAAGATATTGAAGAAGCACTCAATATATTAGAGAAAGCGACTTACATACAACGTAATGGCGATTTCTTTGAATACCTGACGGATGAAGAGCAGGATATAGAACAAGAGATAAAAAACACAGAAGTAGACAATGCCGCAGTTGCAGGCGAATTAGAAAAACTTATCTATGATGGGGTTCTGAAAACCAGAAAAATACGTTGGGATGAAAACAATCAGGACTACCCGTTTAGCCGCAGACTGGATGATAATTTATCGGGTAGAGAATATGAGCTTGCGATCAATGTGATTAGCTCATTTCATGATTACGCTGATGCACTAGAAAAACACAAATCAGACACGGTGTTTAATGATGAACTAAGGATAGTGCTACCAGAAAGTGAACGTTTAGTTAGAGATCTTATTCTTTATAAACAAACTGAAAAGTATGTAGCGCATGAAACCAGAACCACCCAACAAGAAAGTGTCAAACGGATTCTTACAGAAAAAGGCATTCAAAATGCAGAACGCCTTAATCAGTTAAAGGCCCTAACATCAAAATTAGTAGGCACAGCGAAATATTTTGTTGCGGGTCAAGAGTTGGAACTTGGTGGCGAAGATGGCCAAGGTAAAATGATTAAGGCCTTTGGTGAGTTGATTAAACATACCTATCCTAACCTCAAGATGTTGCGCGGGGTGCAATTCAGTGAGAACGACATTGCGAATATTCTGACCCAAGCCGAACAGGGCTTATTTGGCGATGAAGCAATCCTGCCAGAGTCACAGCAGGAAATGTTATCTCATATCCAAAGTAATAACCGAGGTGGTATTCGTACAACAGTAAAGTCGCTTTTGGAAAAATTCGAGAGCAAACCCTATGGATGGTCATTTGCTGCGGTTTTATGCAACCTGGCGCACCTGTGTGGCAGAGGTAAAATTGAAGTCAGAGAATCGACCAATCTACTGGATGACTCTGAGCTGGCAAGAGCGCTAAGAAATACAGCCGCACATGGAAGTTTAATTATCGATCCGCAAGTCGAGTACAGCCAGTCACAGATTAGAAAAGTAAAAGAATTTTATAATGATTACTTTGAAAAAGTAGCACACGCTACTGAAGTCAAAGCATTGGCAAAGGAAATACAGGTAGGCTTCTCTGAACAGGCAATACTTTTAGATAGGTTTTTATCACAATCCAGCCAATATCCATTCCTGAGAGTGTTATCACCTATTGTTGAAGAGCTTCAGGACTTCAAGGTCAAACCCTATACCTGGTTTATGTCAGAGTTAACAGCGGACGAGGATAAGTGGTTTGACTATAAAGAAAAAACTATCGATCCGATTGTTAAGTTCTTAAAAGGCCCGAGTAAAACGGTCTATGATAATGCCAGGCAATTGGTGGAAACTCAAAAGCCAAATCTTGAATATATAAAAGGCGAAGAGCACCAAAGAATAGCAGCGGCGCTTGCTGATCCAGATATTTACAAAGGTAATGCTATTCAAAAACTCAAGGAAGACTCAGCTTCCTTAGAGAAGCAGCTTGATGAGCAAGTTCGTAAAGAGCGTGAAAATGCATTGTCATTGGTTGAATCATTAGAATCGAAACTAAAAGGTTTTGATGAATACAAAACGCTGGATTCAGATAAACAGGAATTAGTTTGTGCTTCATTTTCTGAAATAAAAGACAAGCTTAACAATCAATCGCTCATCGCCATGATCCGTGATGAAGTGAGACGTTTTGAGGATGAGACATATTCTGCATTGGTTCAGCGATTAATGGCCTGGAATCAGCCAACACCTGAAACTCAAAAACCGAAAGAAACAGCTTCTGATAACAGCTCAGCCGAGCAAACTTCAGATTCATCACAAGCGACAGAGCCAGAACCTTCTACACCGCAGACCATTCCTGTTAGGCAGGTGCGTGTAGACTTCCGCAAACCCTGGCTGGCAAATGATGCTGATGTGAATGAATACATTGAGGAATACAAGAAGACATTATTGGCGCTAATCAAAGAAGGGAAGCATGTTCAACTATGATTAGTCGTCTGGAAATAGAGAACTTTGCCGCATTCAGGAAGCTGGAACTGGACTTCTCACCTAAGATCAATGTGATTATTGGTGAAAACAGTTGCGGTAAAACGCAATTATTAAAGTCAATTTATGCGCTTACCAGTGACACAGATAACATTACACTGCGATTATTCCGCTTGTTTAAGCCGAGAAATAATCGTTTATCTAGTCTGTATTTTAATGGCGGAGAAGGTACTGCACGAATAAATGTTAGTGATGCGTCTGATAATTCAACCAGCATCGAGTTTAAGCAGCGCAGCAAAAAGATTTTATCAGCCCCTGATTTTCAGAGCAGCAACGGGATGCTCATCCCAAGCAAAGAACTGCTTTCACTGCTACCCGCAATACATGATCAGTTGGTAAATGATGACGTGTTATCCGCATTATTTGACGATTCGGTAATAGATCTTTGCAATAAGCTAATGGAAGAACCAAATACAGAAACTCAGCAACAAATTAACAGCGATCCACGTTTGGCAGCTATTGTGCCGATGTTGGTAGAAGCGATACATGGCAAGTTTATTATTGATGGGGCCGAGCAATATTTTACTGGAGGCTCATATAAAGAAAAGACAGACAGCAAGGTTTCAAATAGCAAACATGCGCAGATGTATAGAGATAATACCTCTTTGGTTTTTGAAAAAGCAAAGGGTTCTGAAACATCGGTAAATATGACCGCTGAAGGCTATAGAAAAATCGGACTACTGCATCGCCTTATTGAGAATGGGTCTTTGGGGCAAGGGCAAGCGAATGTGTTGCTGTGGGATGAGCCAGAATCAAATATGAATCCCAGTCTAATTAAAATGTTGGTTCAATGCCTTTTAGAGCTATCAAGAAATGGCCAGCAAATCATCATTGCTACGCATCATTATGTATTGTTGAAGTGGTTCGATCTTTTAATGGATAAAGATCAAGGTGATCATATTTCATACCATGCATTGTGCAGAGATGATCAAGGAAACATCGTCAAAGAAAGTAAAGATGATTACAAAATGCTCACGGCTAACGCTATTTCCAGAACTTATAGTGATTTATATGATGCAGAGATCGAGCGCTCCCTTGGAGGTGACAAATGACAAGGCTAGTGGAACTTGATCTCGAATTCGACTTTAGCGATGCGATAAATGCGTTTCAGTTTGACGATAATGTAACTCATGGTCACAGCACAATGAAGCGTGTCGATTTTATTGCAGAATACGCAGATTGTTATCGTTTTATTGAAGTCAAAGACCCAGATATACCTGGAGCCACAGGGCAAGATGCATTCCTAAATAAACTTATATCAGGAAATCTAATTCCAAGTCTAGCAGGTAAGTATCGAGACAGCATGCTGTTTAGGTATTTGGCAGATAAAGATGATAAAGAAATTGATTATATCGTGCTACTTTCTATGGCAGCGTTAGACCCAGCGTTACTTTTAAATAAACAAGATGAGCTTCACAGAGCTATACCTCTTTCCCATGCTGACTGGAGTAATCTTTCAGCCAGAAGCTGCGTGATATTAAATATGGAGCAATATAAAAATCAATTTGGTGAAGATTCTGTTCGCCGAATTAGTGATGGTGATATGTAATGGAAACATCAAAATTAAAAAAATTCGCTCAATATGCTCGTCGAAACCTTATGGAGCAGGTGACAAGCAAACTTGCCTTAGTATTGGAAAGCGATAGCCAGGCTCGGCGGGAGTCATCAAAAGCGGTAACGGAACTGGAAAAAAAGATCGCCGTAATGGGTAAAGAACAGGTGGTTGAGCAGGTCGCCTACACCTGGTTTAACCGGTTTTGCGCTCTGAGGTTTATGGATGTAAACAACTATAACCGAATTGGGGTGATTTCACCTGTAGAAGGACAATTTCAGCCAGAGATATTGGCAGAGGCGAAAGCAGGTCATATTGATGAAGGCATTGTTAATGAAAGTACTAGCAATAAAATATTCGCTTTATTAGACGGTACACTCAAAAGTCGTGATGTCCAATCAGAAGTCTATCGCTTGCTGATTGTGGCCGTGTGTAATGACTATCACCGCATTATGCCCTATTTGTTTGAACGCATTAAAGACTATACCGAATTACTGATGCCAGATGACTTGTTGTCTGACAATTCCATATTGGCTTATACCCGAGAGGCGATGACACCAGAAGCCTGTAGTTCAGTGGAGTCTATTGGCTGGCTATACCAGTTTTACATCTCTGAGAAAAAAGATCAGGTATTTGAAGGCTTAAAAAAGAATAAAAAAATCACGCCAAAAAATATTCCCGCAGCCACTCAACTTTTTACTCCCCATTGGATCGTGCGCTATCTGGTCGAAAACTCATTAGGCCGCTTGTGGATGTTAAATAATCCAGACTCAAAAGTTATTGAGCAGATGGATTATTACATCAAACCCGTTGAGCAAGAAACGGACTTCTTAAAAATAGAAAGCCCGGAAGAAATCAAAATATGCGATCCCGCTTGTGGCTCAGGTCATATGCTTACCTATGCGTATGATCTGCTATATGCGATTTATTTGGATGCAGGTTATGACTCCACTGAAATTCCAGAAAAAATCCTGGCAAATAATCTTTATGGTATTGAAATAGACGAACGCGCCGCAGAACTCGCCGCCTTTGCTTTAAGTATGAAGGCCATTAAGGGTAATCCGTTGGATGACGGAAATAACCGTCGTCGTTTCTTCCGTGATCCCATTAAGCCGAATATCTGCCGATTAGAAAAAATTGCGTTTACCGATGAAGAGCTGGATAACTATATCGACTTTATAGGACGTGATTTATTCACCGCAGACCTGAGAGCAACACTCAAAGAATTTGAAGAAGCGGATAATTTTGGTTCATTAATCCAGCCGACTCTGAAAAGCCCTGAAGATGCGCTAGTGGTACTGGAGACGAAAGATGTTTCTGACCAGTTGTTCCTGTCCGAAACCCATAAATCTGTTTTACAGGTTTTGGAGCAAGCGGACTATTTGAGCCCTAAATACAATGTGGTAATAGCCAATCCGCCTTACATGGGGGGGGGGGGTATGAATGGTCGATTGAAGGTTTGGGCACAAGATAATTTTGCTGATAGCAAGGCGGATATGTTTGCTATGTTCATAGAGCGAGGTTTGGAAATGGTGCCAAAGCGAGGTTACAGCGCAATGGTGACCATGCAAAGCTGGATGTTCATCTCTTCCTATGAAAAGCTTCGCTCAAAGCTTCTTGCAAAGACAACAATTGAATCCCTTTGCCATATGGCAAATATGGTAATGGGAATTGCTTTCGGGACATCCGCGACTGTGTGGAAGAAAGATACTGCACGTGATCAGAGTGGAGCGTTCTGCTTCGTTGAATATGGGGATATTGGGAAAAATAATAAACCAGTTAAATTCCCACCAGATAACCCTCGAAATTCAAACTCAAAAAAGAATGGCTTTTTTTGCGTTTCTGCTGCGGACATAGAGAAAATATCTGGCAAACCAATCGCGTATTGGGTCAGTGATCCATTCCGCGAGATATTTAGTAAACCACCACTTTCTGAATATTTCCAAACTCGCCTTGGTCTATCAACAGCAAATAACGACCGTTTCTTAAGGAATTGGCAGGAAGTTTCAATTAACGAAATTGGTTTTGATTTTGGCAATAGAGATGAAGCAAAAGAAAGCAAACTCAAATGGTTCCCGTATGAAAAAGGCGGAGCATTTAGAAAGTGGTATGGGAATCATGACTTTCTCGTCAATTGGCAAAATGACGGGGGAGAAGTTAGAAATTTCGGGAAGGAAGAAGGTCGAATTAGGTCACATAACTACAATTTAGATTATATATTCAAGGAAGGCATCACATGGTCGGACGTAACTTCTGGCACAAATGCATTTCGATTTATGCCAGAGGGCTTCTTGTTTGACGGAAGGGGGTCTTCCGGATTTGTTTATCAACGTAATTTACTTAATAGAATATTCGGGTTTTTGAACTCAAAAGTATCGACTTATGCAATTTCTGCTATTAACCCAACGGTTGCTATTAATGTTGGCGAGATAGCTAAACTACCGTTTCCCGACTTGGGGAGAGAGGCTGGGATACAAGTAGATGAGATAGTGAGTCTACTAACACTAACACACAGAATTAATTGGGATTCCTACGAAACCTCCTGGGACTTCACCAGTTTATCACTTTTGAATCCCGACTACCGACAGCCAGCTTTGAAGACCACCTACCAGGAACTCAATTCCTATTGGCGAGAGACGACGCTGGAGATGCAGCGGCTGGAGGAAGAGAACAATCGTATTTTTATCGATGCTTATGGTCTCCAAGACGAACTGACTCCTGATGTCTCGTTGAACGAAATCACGCTCACCTGCAACCCGCATTATCGTTATAACGGCAATAAGAATGAAGAGGAACTGGAAGTGCAGTTGCTAAAAGATACTGTGCAAGAATTACTTTCCTATTCTGTAGGTTGCATGTTCGGGCGTTACTCACTGGATAAGGAAGGCTTAATTCTCGCCAATCAAGGTGAAACCCTTGAAGACTATCTCAAACAAATACCCAAGCCCAGTTTTACACCCGATGATGACAATGTAATTCCATTAATTGACTTTGAAGGTGACTGGTTCGAGGATGATATTAGCGAACGATTCAAGGAATTTCTCAAAACGACTTTTGGTCAAGAACACTTTTCTGAAAATCTGGAGTTTATTGAAGAGGCTATCGGCAAGGATATTAAGAAATATTTCCTCAAGGATTTCTATACAGATCACGTTAAGCGCTATAAAAAACGCCCAATCTACTGGCTATTTTCAAGCCCGAAAGGCTCTTTCAATGCCCTCATTTATATGCACCGCTATCGCCCTGATACGGTGAGTATTGTACTGAACGATTACTTGCGTGAATTCCGCACCAAGTTAATTGCCCGCAAGGAAAGCTACGAGCAAATTGAGCTCAGCGCCTCAGCCAGCCAGCGTGAAAAAACACAGGCGATAAAAGCCGTTGCCAAAATCAATAAGGTAATCGATGAGGTAAATGACTATGAACGTGAAGTTCTCTACCCGTTAGCAGGAAAAAATATTGAAATCGATCTGGATGATGGCGTTAAGCATAACTACCCATTATTTGGCAAAGCGCTGAAAAAAGTGGCGGGCTTGTCGTGAGGATGAATGACGCTAATGACTGAAAACCGAATTAAACAGGCACTAAGCCGCCTTTTTGAGAAACAGCGTATCGTATTCTGGTATGACGATAAAAAAGAACTGCGCGATGCCTATGAAATGCTATCGCTGGACGGCGTAGAGAAAATAGAGCTACAGAATAATGAGTTCGGTATTAAGCACCGTATATTACGGGAAGCACCCAAGCAGCAGTTTCTTATTTATAAAGAAGATAAACAGCCAGACCCTTTACAAAACTGGTTGCTGGATGTGGAGCTGGCAAACACGGTATTTCGTACCGATCAGGTTGCTATCTGGCTCAGTGAGATGGAACTACCTAATGAGTTTACAGAGGTGATCGAGCAACATTCTGCTTTCTTTGATGGTGGCAGAGCAAAAGTACAGGCAGAAAAACGTAAAGAGGCGCTAAAAAAACTACTCAATACGGATGATACCTTAAGTGCGGTACGCTTTAAGATGTTGGCTGTCTGTGCAGGTGCAACTCAAAAAGCCGATGCTCGCCTGGATGTGGTGTTGGAGCTTCTTATTGCCGAATTAATTAAAGATAAGCCAACAATATACAAGCTTATCGAGCGTTGTCATCTTCAGGACTTTTTGTGGCAACAGGTTGAACGCTTTTATGGCTATAAAAGTGATACGCCAAGTATAAAAGACTTTGCTATTGAGTTGTTCAAGTACTGCTATTCCATGGGGGTTGATACAGTACTGAATGCTGATGAAATCAACCTTTCAAGTGACGCCCTGGTATTTTTTAAACGCTGGAAAGACAGTCGCCCTCACCAGGATGTATTTGAAACGTTATCCAATGAATATGCAGGGTTACTTAATATCGAAGGTGATCTTAATCAACGGGAACTGAAAGAAATTATTGAGCTTGATTATTTTAAGTTAATTGATCAAAAAGTGATTCATGAGCTTGTGATCGCGGTTGACCAGCGGACTCTTTCACAAGGTGAAGTAACGCTGTGGTGTCGTAGAAGAAGGCAAGGTCATTGGTATCAAGATTTCAAATATCTCTACGATGCTGTTGATGTAGCAAGCCAGTTCCTGACATTACTGGATACAGTTCAACTGAATATGGCTAGTTCCTTAGATGCTGTACAGGGTTATACCAGTCACTGGTATAAGCTAGATCAACTATATCGCCAATTTATTTACTGCCTGAAAGCGACTTCAGAACATACGTTACTTAATTCTTTAAGTGAGAAAATCGAAAACAAGTACACGAATAATTACCTTTTGCCACTTACTAATACATGGCAGGCACATGTAGATGGTATGAAACAGTGGACGGTGCCAGATGTTACACCACAGGCACAATTTTTTACCAAGTGGGTAAAGCCACACTTAGATAAAAAAAGAAAAATTTGCGTGATTATTTCTGACGCCTTCCGCTACGAGGCCGGTGAGGAAATGGTAGGGCGTATTCGTCAGGAAGATCGTTATCAGGCAAAACTTGAATATGCCTTATCTTCATTACCTAGTTATACCCAACTTGGTATGGCATCGCTACTTCCACATGGCACAGATGATCTTCAAATTACAGGCAATAAGACAGGGACAGTGAGTATTGGACAACAATCTACTCAGGGAACAGATAACCGGGTTAAAGTGATTAAAAATATAGTCGGTGAACGAGGCGGAGCGATCCAGGAAAAAAATATATTAGAAATGACTACACCGGAAAATCGAGAGCTCTTGAAAGCGTATGATGTTCTGTATATCTACCACAATCGCATCGATCACACGGGCGATAAAATGCAATCAGAAGGTGAAGCCTTTGAAGCAACAGAAAAAACCTTTGATGATTTAATTAAACTCATTAAAAAGCTCACCAGTGCAAATATAAGCAATATCCTGATTACAGCGGATCATGGTTTTATTTACCAGAACAGGCCACTCGAAGAAAGTGATTTCCTTGCCAATGATGTGAAAGGTGAGGTGTCATCTAACGACAGGCGCTTTGTGCTGGGTAAAAACCTCCAGTGCAGTGGTGCTCTCAAAGCATTTAGCACTGAAGAATTAGGTCTTGCTGGGGATGTGCATGCTGTTATCCCTAAAGGCATTCAAAGACTTCGCCTGAGTGGTTCTGGAAGCCGATTTGTACATGGAGGTGCCTCGCTCCAGGAAGTGGTGATTCCTGTTATCTCGATTAACAAAAAACGTCAAAGTGATATTTCATTTGTCGATATCGATATTTTACGTGGTGGCACCAGTGTTATTACCTCTGGCCAGTTATCTGTCACGCTTTATCAAACTGAGCCTGTTACAGACAAAATGCGCCCAAGAAATTTAAGAGTAGGGATATATACTAGTACTGGCAAACTCATATCGGATCAGCATGATGTGTTGTTGGATTTAACGTCAGATAATCCAAGAGAAAGGGAGCTGAAGTTACGTTTTGTTCTGACTCAGGAAGCGGACTCAGTAAATAATGAAGAAGTTAAGCTTAAACTGGAAGAGCCTGTAGAAGGTACTAATCAATATCATGATTATAAACAGTTGAGTTATACCATACGACGCTCGTTTACCAGTGACTTTGATTTTTAGATGATTATATTAAGGAAATGGATTTTCTTGAGGAATGATGATGACAGACTTAAATGAAAAAATATGTGATGTTTTTGCGGGGCTAGTGGTTCGAAAAGACCTCGTTAAAACAGTAAAAGGTAATGCTATCGTCCCTTCCTATGTTCTGGAATATCTACTCGGACAGTACTGTGCCACGAATGATGAAGACAGTATTGAAACTGGTATTCAAACAGTAAAAGAAATCCTTGCTAAACACTATGTGCATCGAAATGAAGCAGGCTTAATCCGTTCTACCATACGTGAGAAAGGGCGACATAAAGTTATAGATAAAGTTAGTGTTGCGCTAAATGATAAAAAAGATTGCTATGAAGCTAAGTTTGCTAATCTCGGAATTAAACAAGTTTTAATCGATTCAGCGACGGTGAAACAGCACCCCAAATTGTTAGTGGGTGGCGTATGGGTGATTGCTGATATTGAATATGAGCATATTGAAGATAAAGATTCTAGTCCTTGGATCTTAAGCACTATCAAACCTATTCAGATGTCAGATTTTGATTATGAAAGTTACCTTGAGTCTCGTAAGCAGTTTAGCTTAGATGAATGGATAGACGTATTAATACAAAGCATTGGCTTCAATCCTGAGTACTTTGGTAAAAGAAGTAAGTTAATACAGCTTCTAAGATTAATCCCGTTTTGTGAGCGCAATTATAATCTCATAGAACTTGGGCCAAAGGGGACAGGGAAATCACATATTTATTCAGAGTTTTCACCTCATGGTATTTTATTGTCTGGCGGTGAAGTGAGTGTACCTAAGCTTTTTGTAAATAATGCTTCTGGAAAGATTGGCTTGGTTGGCTATTGGGATACAGTTGCTTTTGATGAATTTGCAGGAAAGAAAAAGAAAGTTGATAAAGCCCTTGTTGATATTATGAAAAACTATATGGCGAATAAGTCATTTTCGCGTGGGGTAGAAACACTTGGTGCGGATGCTTCTATGGTGTTTGTAGGCAATACTGAACATAGTTTGCCCTATATGCTTAAGCACAGTGATTTGTTTGATGCGTTGCCTGAAAAGTTTTATGACTCTGCATTTCTTGATCGGTTGCATTTTTATATTCCTGGTTGGGAAGTCGATATTATTCGCGGCGAGATGTTTTCAGAAGGTTATGGATTTGTCGTAGATTATCTTGCAGAGATACTCCGTCATTTACGTAACCAGGATTATTCAGATCAGTATAAAGAATATTTTACTTTGTCATCGGATATTTCGACACGTGACCGTGATGCGATTAACAAGACCTTTTCAGGCTTAATGAAAATATTGTTCCCACAAGGTGACGCGAGTCGTGATGAAATAGAAGAAGTACTTATGTTTGCGATGGAAGGACGCAAGCGGGTTAAGGATCAATTATTCAGGATTGACACAACCTATGCGGATGTAAATTTTTCCTACACAGACAAGGAAGGGAATCAGAAGCCTGTACATACCCTAGAAGAGCTGGAATACCCGAACCACTTTCATAAAAAGGTTGGTGATGAGGACGAGTCCGCATTAGAAGTATCAGAAGGAAAAGTTCAACCACTAGCATCAAAACCTTCATTGCAGACAGGAGAGTCGGTTAAACCTATATTAAAGGAGCAGCACTTAACCTTTGTGGAAGGTCAGCGAGGCGTTAGTTTTGATGATTTGATTGGCCCGTATATTGTCGGTGCTAAGCATATAACGATCACAGACCCTTATATACGCTTATTTTTTCAAGCCCGTAATGTAATGGAATTTCTTGAAACTGTCGTGAAGTTTAAGGCGGAAGAAGATGAAATTGCAGTAAGTCTCATAACAGTTGAAGATGAATTTAAATCAGAACAACAGCGTGAATACTTCGAGCAGATACAAAGTAATATGTTCTCGGTGGGCATCAAGTTCACTTATTCTTTTGATAATTCAGGCTCACAACATGCACGACATATTGTGACTGACACAGGATGGAAGATATCACTAGATCGTGGCCTCGATATCTTTCAGCAATACGACATGAATAATACATTTCAACTGTCGAATAGGCTTCAGAAGCAAAGAGCATGCAAAGCGTTTGAGGTTACATATATTAAGGTTTGAGTCTTTGATGCGTCGCCACGATTCTATAATCATGGCTTAATATATTGTGAGGAGAAAATAATGACGAACATTATCAATTTTTCTGGGATTCCTGCTAAGCATAAAAAAGCATATAAAATGATTAAAGATAAGTATGAGAACAATCATTCGTTGCATATTATATGCAGAATTCTCAGCAGTGATTTTGGTTTGGATTGGAGTCATGGTGACATAAAAAAAGCACTTGTTACTATGGGGCTGATTTTAGATAAGGAATATATTGAACCTCATAATGATGAAAGGTATAGAGTATATAGATCAACTAAATTATGGGTTGTTGATAGAAACTCTGTACATCAGGATATGAACTCAATACAAATATACAAAATAATAAATTCTATCGAAAGAACTATAATAGCAATAAAAGGCGAGGAAGGTGAGTGGGTTCGTTTCCGGAACAGATATTATCCTCTTCATGATAAAGAAGAACTCTCTAAAATAATATCAGAGGCAAAAAAAGGAACATGTGCGCTTCTTTTTGAAAAAAATGTAAGAAACAGCGGTAAGAAAGATAGTCAGCTTTGGGCTTCACCCTTTATTTACTTGGATGAAGAAGGAGTGAGTGCATGATTTTTGTTATTAGATGAGAAATGGGGGTATTGATATGGATGTATCAGAAGAAGAGTTTTTTAGGACTTATCCAAGACCGTATTCTGAATATACCGGAGGTCCCGCTGTTATTCTAACAGTAACGCTAGATAGTTCGAGTGAATCGCATCATTATAGTAAGAGGAACATTCGTGTAAAACTTGAAGAAATAACATCT
>JALTJN010000238.1 GCA_027076405.1 Chromatiales bacterium | reverse complement strand
TAAAAAGAAAAGCCGCCACCACGATAATGGCCAGAATCTGAACCCACTGATGCGGGTAGCCCAACCTGTCAACCAGAAAAAACAACAAGGCAAGATTGATAAGATAACCAAAACAATGCGCTATAAAAAATCGCGCGCCTGAAGCAAGTACGCTGCCTTTATGAGAAAAAGTCAGGTTGCGATTACCCAGATAACTGACAAAAGCCGTAGCCACATACAACACGCTCATGGTCAGCTTTGGTGTGCCGCCAAGATATGTCACCAGCAAATAAATCAGATAAGCCGCCATATTGCTTGCCACGCCGATAAGGCCATAACTAAACAACTGTGAAACTGACTTTCGATGTCTGGCATTGCTTAAAAAACTACTCATACTTATTTTTTACAGATATGATCAAATGACATCACATCGTCTACACTGTAACCTGCCCTTTTCAGCTTTTCTTCCAGCTCACCTTTATAAGAAGGTTCAAAATATTGCAATTCGATATTCTTCTCGAGTATTTCAAGGACACGTATCATTATGGCAATCTTGTCAAATGACACTTTTTTCTTTTTTACAAACTTGGCGTTTTGATAAAAATAATACAGCATTTCCTCAGAACGATCATATTCTTTGTTTTTTGACAGATAGTACGTGTAAATCAAAATATCATATTCTGTCTTTCTTTGAACAGATGCGAATAAAACAGATGCAGCTTTATGGTTACCTGTATCCAGCGCGAAATGCAGGGCAATACGACGCACCGAATCAGAGTGCAAACTCTCCAGTTTCAAATTATTAAAAAAATGTCGCTTATCATCATCTGCCAGATAACTCTTCATAAAGGACAACACTGCACTCAGGGTGTAATCTCTATTTGCAAATATTTTATCTGACCGAGATATCTCTTCCTGAATATCATCAGACCATTCATCGCTCCAGCAAACAGGAAAAACCATTAGCAGGCTGGACAATGGAAAAGCATTCAACTTATTTTCCAAAAACAACAGATAGTATTCATCTGCAAAACCAAGCTTAAGGTTTTCGCTTTTATTTAACCGCGAATACACCTCAGGCGAATTTTTATATAAAGCATATTTCACGTCAAAATGTTTTATCGTTTTATTCAACTCATCCGTTTTTTTCAATAACCCCAGGTTGTATTTCAAAAATTCAATGGGGTAAAGTATATTTGTCCTGCCATCAAAATAGATTTTAAATTCCGGCGACAGCTTGTTAAGGAGGTAACCTCCGGCATGCATAACA
>JALTJN010000237.1 GCA_027076405.1 Chromatiales bacterium | reverse complement strand
ATCACAATCTCTATTTTAGGTTTTGTATTTTGGATTTTGCTTAAATCTGATAGCGTAAAAAAGCTTATAACAAGTCGTTCAAGCGGGACTCGCGAATAAGCGCCGCGAGCCCCTTAACTCGAACGTTCTACAGGCATTAGGGCAAAACCTACATACATTGTCACTCGAAACTGACAAAGGAGGCTTAAAAAATATGGTAAAAAGCGAAGCACAAACTTGCTGCGACTCAAGTGGGCTTGGAGGCGACAGCAAGTTTGTGCTTCGCTATTCAACATATCACAGCCGCCTTTTTCAGGTTCCGATGACAAGTGGCGGGCTTCGGACTAATGCTCCTAGAACAACTCGCTCCAGTTGACGCCTAAAAAACAGGCGCAACTGAGCTCGGACTCGTTATGCTTCAAAAGATGAAGCCAATTGCCGGAATAAAATGTGAGTGAAGACACAGATAAAATGGATTCTAAAACTATCAATCGCCTAGATGAACTACTGGATTATGTTCATCATGTTGGTCAGCTCAACCAAAAGCCAATTTTCAGAATCGATGAATACAAGCAACTAAATATTTGGGAGCATGAGTTAAAAGGCAAAATCGGAATCCAGCATAACATCATTGATGATGACGGTATTGCTATATGGTTGAGAATTGAACGACTAAAAAGACTGGCGCCACCACCAATTCCTGAACAAATACAAGAATGGGTTGCTGTAGGAAATGACCCAGAAAGCCCACCGCAAATTAAAGAAAAAGTAATCAAAACGCTACCAGAACAAGAAGCTGAAAAACTTGTTGAAAAAGGAGTTGTAGCTGAAAGCGATGTTATTAATCCACTAAAAGAACAAATCTCCGAAATAAAATTAAAGGACGTAATATATCGACTGAAAAATAATCCGCAAGTAAAAAAAGATATTGATAACTACATTAACGAGCATTGGTTGCCTTGGTCAGAAGAAGAAAAACCACGCAGAGAAACCATTAAAATATATGACTCTTTGTTTAGCCTTCAGCAAACCATTGAAGCGCAAGGCGATGAGCAGCCTATCGAATTAATTTGGGGTATTGGAATAGGTCGATGGATATGTGATGGACATAAAATCAATCACCCTTTGCTCGAAAAGCCGATTGAAATTGAAGTTGATAATAAAGATGGGGCAATATTAATACATCCCAGAAACATTGATCCAACACTTGCTGTTGGCGCATATTTTGCGCTAGAAAATCCAGGTGTAGATGCATTATTACGTTTTGGAAAAAAACATTTTTCTGAAATGTCGGAAGATATAGAGTTTTCACCCTATGTGTACGAAAGTTTTGAGCCAATTCTGAGGCAAGCTTCAACGCAATTAAGCGAGAGTGGAGTATATTGGCCAGATATTAATCCAGACAAAGAAAATAGAAAGCCGAATAAAATAAGTGAATCCCTAGAGGTAACCGACAGCTGGATAATTTTTGCAAGACCAAGAAGTGCTACAGGATTTATTCAGGATATTGAGCGGTTTCAAAAAAAACTTGAAGAATCAAAAGATGCTGGAAGACAGATTCCAAATCCTGCAAAAAGGCTTGTCACAGAGTTATCTGATAGAAAGCCATTACAAACAAGTGGTGGCTTTTTTGTAGATGGCGGGTTTTCTTCTTCCTCAAGCGCATCATCAAAATCAAAAAAACAATCAGAACTATATTTTCCAAAAGCTTTTAATAAGTCACAGGTGCAAATAATAGATAAGCTTGAAGAAAACGATGGTGTAGTGGTTCAGGGGCCGCCCGGTACGGGAAAAACTCACACTATCGCTAATATAATTTGTCATTACTTGGCTACAGGAAGGAGTGTTCTCGTTACATCTAAAGGTGAGCCTGCATTGTCAGTATTACAAGAGCAGATACCTGAGGAATTGAGGGCTTTAACAATAAGTCTTCTTGCAAACGAAAGGCAAGGGATGAAGCAGCTTGAAGCTGCCGTTGAATTGTTGGCAGGTCTGGTGAGTCGAACCAGTTTACGAGAATTAAAACAAGAGGCGGAGTCAAACGAATTAAGAGTCAAACAACTTAAAGAAGAAATAGCCCAAATTGATGAACAGATAAAAGCTTGGGGACTAAAACAGCTTAAACCTGTTGGAAAAATGCTTGCGGGCAATAATATAAATGTTACAGCAATGGAGCTGGCTAAACAGGTCATAAATGATGCCGGCGAACATGATTGGTTGCCGGATGATCTAGGATCATCTGAAAAATACACCCCAAAGTTTACTGATTCTGATATCGCTAAAATTAGAACTGCACGTAGGAAAGTAGGTAAAGATATTGTCTATTCGGGAAAATCCATCCCGAATACACAAGACTTACCTGATACTGCAAATATAGCTGCTATCCATGATGATCTTTCAACATCCGCAAAAATTGCTGAAAGCTCAAAAAGTGAACATATTCCCCCACTTGCTGTTTCTGTAGAAAAAGCTGTTGATAGAGCCAAAAGACTAATTAAACCTCTTCATGCACTATCCGGCCTTCTTGATGAATTTGAAGAAAACAGTTGGTTGAAACCACTTTTTGATTCTTGGCTAGAAGAATCACCAGAACCTGATGGTGAAATATCTTTGGTTAATGAGTTATTAGATTCTTTGTCTTCATTGGCAGAAAGGAGAAGGCAGTTTGTTAAGACGCATGTAGAAATTCCAGAACCATTCGCTTGCTTTGGGGATGTGCAGGAGGCATTAACTAACCTCACAAATAGCAAAAGAGCATTTCGTATTTTTTCTTTTGGCAATAAAGAAGCAAAGAGTATTATTAAACAGGCTCGAATTGAAGGTGAGCCGCCAAAAGATACTGAAATGTGGCAAACAATTCTTGATTATGTAAATTACCAAGATGATGTTCGGAAGTTTATAAGAAAATGGAATCATGCAGGACAAGAGCTTGGATTGCCAGTGATTGAATATCGCTATGCGAGTTTGTTTAAAGATCTGTATTCTATTCATAAGTTGATCTCGGATGCTAGAGCAGTGGCAAGCCAGTGGGGATTTCTGAAAAAAGAAATCATAGAGCTATTCCCGCATGGAGTTGATGCATCAGAAATTATACGAAGTAAAGAAGAAATTGAAAATACAATTAAAGCTATTGAGTTAAATACATCAAGAATAAGCCTTGGTGCTCAACGCATTAAATTGCAAGACTTAATGGAAAAACTTAATAAATCTGACGGCGATATAGCAAATGAAATAAGAATATTTGTGAGAAACATCATAGGTAATCCTCAGTACTCATCGGATAGTATTATTCAGAAATGGCAAGAATTGGTGTCTGAGTTAAGTAGGATAAATAAGTTATCAAGTTATCTTGGTGAGATTGAGAATATTGCAGATAAAATATCTAAATCAGGTGCGCCAAAATGGGCGATAGCTCTAAAAACAGAGCCGCTACTTGAGGTGGACGACAAACTAACCCCTGTTGACTGGTTCGAAACATGGAAATGGAAGCAACGTAAACAGTATTTGCATGAAATTGATGGACGAGAGCAACTTAAATCGCTTTCGGACAGGCGATCTACCCTTGATAACGATTTAAAAAGAACTTTCTCTCATCTTGTCCGGCTAAAAACGAATATTGGGTTGCATCAGAGTATGACCGAGCGTGTTCAAGGTGCTTTAATGCGCTTTGTCTCATCAGTAGCAAAAATAGGAAAAGGTACAGGAAAGAGGGCGCCAAGACATCGTAGAGATGCTTACAGGGCAATGCAAGATTGTTATAGCGGTGTTCCATGCTGGATTATGCCGACTTGGCGTGTGAGTGAAAACCTACCATCCGACTTTGGTTCCTTTGATTTGGTAATTATTGATGAGGCGTCACAGTCTGATATAACGGCTTTACCTGCAATACTGAGAGCAAAAAAATTGTTAATTGTAGGTGACGATAAGCAGGTGAGCCCAACAGCAGCCTTTCTCGCTGAGGAAAAAATATTACAGCTTAAACATAATTATCTTAGAGAACAGCCATTTGCAGAATTGCTTTTGCCTGGCGTCTCTGTCTATGATCTTGCCAACACGGTATTTCCAGGGCAGCGAATTATGTTAACCGAGCATTTCCGATGTGTAGAACCTATTATTCGATTCAGTATGCAATTTTACAATGAGCCGCTTATTCCTTTGAGGATACCAAAGTCATCTGAGAAACTCACGCCGCCATTGATCGATGTTTATGTTAAGGGTGGTCGTCGTGATGAGAGAAGTAAAGTTAACGAGCTAGAAGCTGAGGCCGTTATAGCTGAGATAAAAAAACTGGTTTCTGACCAGAAATTTAAAGGACGTAACATTGGTGTTGTGTCACTGATAGGAGCACAGCAGGCTAAATACATTCAAGACCAGTTGCTGGTGGAGCTGGGTGAGGATATATTTCAAGAATATAAAATTGCTTGTGGTGATGCTTCAACTTTCCAAGGAAAAGAACGAGACATTATGTTCTTATCAATGGTTGTTGGTTCTGGTCAAGGTGCTGTTATGAGTAAAAGAGATGCAGAACAAAGAATGAATGTGGCCTTATCTAGGGCGAGAGATAGAATGTATCTTTATCGTAGTATTCAAGAATCGGACTTAAAAAATGAATCTGACTTGAGACTAAAAATCTTACGCCATTTTGCATCGCCAATGCCACAGACTGAACAGGTTAGTAATCCTGCTGATTTATGTGAGTCAGACTTTGAAAGAGATGTATATAAAAGACTTGTTGACAAGGGATATAACGTCATACCTCAAGTTAAGGTGGGAGCATTTTCAATTGATTTGGTCGTTGAGGGTGAGAATGACAAAAGGTTGGCGATTGAATTAGATGGTGATAAGTATCATCCTCCTGAAAAGTGGATGGATGATTGGAAGCGACAACGTACTATGGAAAGAGTTGGCTGGAAGTTTTGGCGATGCTGGGGCTCAAGCTATACAATTGATCCTGAGGGATGCATGGAAGATTTGATAGATGTGTTGAATAGTATGCAAATATACCCATATGAAGGTGGCGGTAGACTAAATATTTATACTGAACAGCGAATATACAATAAAGAACTTGAAGTAGAAAATGATGAACGTGATTTTGCGTTAGTAGAAAACTAAAAAAACAACGCACTTGCGCAGATTTATTTACATTTACAGGTCCAAAAATTCCGACTCAATATCCATGTTTTTATGAAGTATGCGTACAATAAAAATCCTGGCTCTCTCGGCTTCGCGATAATAAATAATGTGGCTGCCTTGAGGAAATTTTCTGTACCCTTTTTTTATGTATTCACATTGCTTGCCAATGGTTGGGCGCTTCGCCAGCGTATGAAACACATCATCAAACTGTTTGATATACAAAAAACGCTGGTCTCGTCCCCAGCGTTTTTCTGTAAATCGGGCAATTTTTCTCAGGTCTTCTTTGGCTTCCTTGCTTAATTCAAATGCCTTCATTTGTCATTTTCGCTATCTAGCTCGGCCATAAATGCGTCGTAGTCATAATCTGCAACACCGCTGTTCTCTCCTTCATCAAGCATTTTCCTCAAGGTCTCAAGCCGTGTTTCTGTATTTTCAAGCAATCTAAGCGCGGCTCTAATAACCTCGCTGGCCGAGCCAAATCGGCCGCTTTCAACTTGCCCACTTACAAATTTGTCAAAGTGGTCACCGAGGGTAATGCTCGTGTTTTTTGCCATATCGCACCTCTTCTATACCAATATATAC
>JALTJN010000236.1 GCA_027076405.1 Chromatiales bacterium | reverse complement strand
AGAAGGTATCCCTTATCAAACATTAGTATCTAGCGTTCTTCATAAATATGTATCTGGTGGCTTACACGACGTTATGGCTAACAAGGCACTAAACACGGACACGAAAAAACATCGCGCCGGTTAGCTTGGACGTTATATTTTTAATTCCAACATTAAATATCAGCACTAATACATAAAACACTATGGATCTACACCCTGATGCTTTAAAAGTAGAGCAGGAATTACTTTCTGACACCATTACATGGCGTGAAGCTCTAGATAAACTCGAGCATATTAGAAAAAAGAAATCATGGCATTCACCTGAATGGAAGCTCGAAAGAGATAATATAATTAAAGGGTCTTGTGAGCAGTGCGACTCATCAAAGCCACCAATGGTTTTGCAACATTTCACCCATCCTCAAACATTTGGTCAAATACTACGCCAGTTATCAGGCAGAACTAATTGGTTAAAATATAAACAGGAATACGATCGCATTATCGGACAGGATTTATTGGTAGAAAGGAAAGCCTGCCCTAAGTGCAAAAGCACTAATATTGGCTGTATGGAATCAACCCTCACATGGAATTGCTATAAGTGCCATGCCAAAGGTATAGGGGAGCCTATAATTAAGCAAATATTCACGCGAGAAGGAAGCAAGGAAATGAAAAAGCGGCGGCAGGAGCATGATGTAGAGCGATGGCGTTCATATCAGGATATAGTTGGTGATAAATATGGTAAGCAAGCACTGATAGAACAATTTAAGCAGAATAGAGATTACCTTTCATTAGAGGACACTAAAACTTTTTGTAAAAAATGCGCATTTGCATGGGACAAAAAAGGGTTAAGGATTTGCATTATTTGCAAAGAAAATTGGACATCGATACTTAATACTAGATGCAGTAAGTGTCAAATTAGCATCTCTGACTAAAGCTCTGATGATTGCAAAGTATAATTGATAAAAAAATGAAGAAAAAGAACACTGCAGTATTGCTAACTTTTCTTGTAAGTATATTACTTTCTAGTTGCGCCACCACCACAACGAATCTGATATATGAGGGCAGCGAGAATCAGTGGGGCAATATATATTCAGGATCGCACTGTGACATAGAAACAATTAAAGGCATGTTTAAGGCCCCAGTGTGGTTAATTTTGCTACCTTTAGTAGCAATAGACTTGGCCCTTTCGTTTGTCGCAGATACAGTACTCCTGCCTGCGGAACTACTTACAGGCGAAACAAAACAGAACTATTATTGTGGCAAATTATAAAACCGG
>JALTJN010000235.1 GCA_027076405.1 Chromatiales bacterium | reverse complement strand
TCAGGCGATAAAGATTAAAAACAGATGGTTCGGGTATATGTTTCCAGCAATAATCACTAAAATCACATTCATAGGGATCAGAGCAATGATGGCCAATATCAATTTCTGGCATGCTCGATTTCAACATCATTTCAAGACTTTCCAGATTTGATTGGACACCCTCCTGCCTGGATAAAACTTGATCAGTAATATCCTCAAACACAAATAATGCATGAACATCCAATTCACCCTGCCGCACGTACTGATTATTGATATGGATGATAAACACTCTATTTATAGTGATCGCATTATTCAGGGAATAATATTGTATTGCAGCATCATCTATATGGTATGGCTTTGTAGTCGTCGATGCCTTGACTTCATAAACATCCCAGCCATCACCGGTTTTCTGCAAAATATCCGCCATTGCAAACACACCTTTTTCATTGAATGTGGCTTCGTATATTGTGCTGGCATTGTTTTTTATCAGGTTGGCTGTTTTCTGGATCATTCCAGCAAAGTCATCTGGATTGAACTCGATTTCTTCTCCACCGGGGAAAATCTGTTTGGCGTAATCCCCAACCTGATTCCCTGTGTGAAACAAGGATTCTGATTGTTCGCTTATTTCATTTTTTAATGAAGGACTGTTCTTGTGTAACCACAGAGATTTCCGACATTGCAGGCCGCGGATATATTGAGATTTGCTAAGCATATTCTTGACTACAAGTCTTTAATATTAAAAATAACATTAATCGCCATTTGAACAGCTCATTATAATTTCATTACATTTTATAATTAATTCTTTATTTTCTGAAATTTTGGCAACAATATTTTCAGTAAATTTATCAACTGCCTTATCTACGCCACCAGATTCCAAAATATAATCAAAAATATCACCCCGTGAAAACCAATCCCAAGTTAACCACCACCCATTATCACTGGATTTCGAGATATGCTTGGAGTTGTTTTCTTTTAACATATCGACAATTTCTGGAGACTTAAAGCATATTCTAAAATCCACGCCTTCATCATTTCTTGCTATACCGTAGAATGCATCATGATATTTACTTCGTTCAAACGCAAAGCCGAATACAATTTTTGCGCTTTCAGTTGGTTTTATTTTTATTGGTATAATATCTGTTCTCGATAGCTCGTCCTGTGAAACATATACCCCCCAGCCATCTAATTTGTTTAAAGAAGATGCAAGCTTAGTCGCAGCCTTGTCGAAAAAATCACCTATCATATTTTCTCGCAATTTTGGATATTCTTCATTCAAG
>JALTJN010000234.1 GCA_027076405.1 Chromatiales bacterium | reverse complement strand
GAATCAGCTTCAAATTGGTTTCTTTCATTTCTTGAAAGTAATTCAATTGTCTTGTTTTTAACTTCTCTCGCCACTACGGGCACGCTAAGTTATTGAATTTTCGTTCAATACGTGGACTATATCTTCACCTCTAAGAGGGCAATGCGCTGCACTATGACAACTCCCAACTATACATCGGGAAATTTATAAAGCATGGTTTCACATGCGTAGGGCTTAATGAGGGGTAACAATTTTCTTAAATCATGGGTATTAAATCTTAATGAATAGAACCATTCATTTTTAGATTTTTTCTTTTTCCTGGGAGCTAACTTAGGGACAATGCCGTATCTAGCTTCAAAAAAAGTTTTCCATAACTCAGCTTCTTGTCTAGAAGTATACAACCATAGCCATGCTTCGTGAGATCTTACCTCAGGGGTGCTCCCTGTTTTGGGTCTCAGTCTTCTCCTGAGGGATGCTACATCCATCCACAGTAGGGCAAGGGCTTGGTTATTTAATCTATTTAGTAAGTGTTTCGTGTAGGTTTTTCGTTTATTTCTGTAGATGAACCTTCTCAACACTTCAAAATATCTACAAGTTTTAGTTGCAGTATAGCGAAGGTGTCCACTTTTTCTAAGGGTTTTACGATTAGGGATTTCCTTACACTTTAATATCTTAGCTATTAAATCTGTTTTAAACGTAAGGTACTCCCTGTGAGGTTCCCCGTGTTCTAAGTGTAAGCGAGCTGTGTATTTGCTTATTTTTTTAAGATGCCCGCCCCCTAGGACTATGCCCATTAGTATAGATTTTTCTTCTTTCGTCATTTTAGCCTCTTTTTGGTCTGTAACCAGTTTTGAGTCTATGTTATCATAGTTAGTCTCTGAACGTCCACCCTTTTCCGGGTTTTTCGCTGCTGATTGTCCAATCCCTTATCTTTTCAAACCTTCACATTTATCTTTTCAGATTCTGTTGTAGTGCTAAGGGCTCTAAGGAGTTTCCAGCAATTCACATTGTTTAAACACGGCTCCATTATGCTGCGAGTTTACCGTGGGCAGCTTGAATCATTGTTAAATCATGCTGAACTTGTCCTTGAGTTCCCATGTACTTAACTTGTACTATTTCTCTGTTGTACTGAGCGTCAGTACTTTGAGGCGTTCCACCCATTGAAAAGAACGGAGATACTTCATCGCCGTAGCTGTTTTGGATGTTGTACTGGTGTACGGTTTGTGGTGCTTTGTCTTTTATGATATCTTTCCACAATCTTAAATGCTCCAGTCCGA
>JALTJN010000233.1 GCA_027076405.1 Chromatiales bacterium | reverse complement strand
TAACCAATCAGAGAAATTTTTTGTTTGCCAGCTTCCCTGTTTTATAAAACCCAATAATGCGAATAAGAAAAGTGTTGCGGGTATCAGCTCTTCTGGCCGATGAAAAAAAGCATTATCATAATATCCATTAGGTAGCGGCGTGAAAGCAAAAAAGATAAAGCTGCATAATGTAGTAATAAATATAAAACTAAAAACGTATTTAGGCGTAATTTTTTTTGTGTCTTTGTTTTCGGATTCGCGTTTTAAAATAAAATAAAGTGAAAGTAATATTGCCGATAAAAATATTCGAGAGGCTAACCAGCTCCAGGGAATTAAAGAAGGTAAATCTGAAGGCAGGTAAGCTTTAAACCAGGTAGAGGAAACGACAGCGTGGTAGCCATCAAGCATGCCCACGCCAATAAACCCCGCACCCAGCACTAAGTAGCTACTGCCGCCTCGGCTATAAAATCGAATTAAAGCGAGCAATCCTATAAATAGCGCCAGTACGGTTGCGAGCAACTCCATTAATGTATGCAGCTCGGCAGAGCCTTGCCAATTAAATTGGCTAAATAAAATTGAGGTTATCGAGAGACCGATACCGATGATCCAGTAAGATTTTATTTTCTTATTTTTTATATCCATAAAGGCGGGGGATTAATTGGTATTTAGACTGTTTAAGCATAGAACAAATATGCGTTTTTTGTGAGTTGTTACAGATGTTTGATGTTTGTGTTTTAGGTGTTTTACGAGTGCCTGTTTTTCAAATATTGGATCTACTCTGTAAATGATGATTTAAATTGGGCTAAATCGAATTCAATTAACCAGATTTGGTTTAAGTAGATCGGCCTAAATGTTTACATTTGTATTTAAACACTTCAATATAGAGTGGCCTTTATTGATTTAAGTCGTTTAGCGGGTGCGAATTCGCATAAGTATATAATGATTTACTGTTTAATATAAAGGGTTAATTTATTATTTTAAAAATGACGAGGAGAAAATAATGGATTGGAAAGGCTTGGTAGGCAGTGTTGCACCTATTTTAGGTGGTTCACTTGGCGGGCCATTTGGCGCGATGGCGGGAAAGTGGTTAGCGGGTCAAATGGGGGTTGATGAATCGAAGTTAGAAGAAACGATAACCAATGCAACACCCGATACAATGTTAAAAATAAAAGAATTAGATAATTCTTTTAAAGTAGAAATGGCAAAACTGGGTTTAGATGAGAAAAAGTTGCATGCAGATGACAGAGCAAGCGCGCGCGTTATGGCATCTAAAACGACCCT
>JALTJN010000232.1 GCA_027076405.1 Chromatiales bacterium | reverse complement strand
TCGGATGATCCCCGCTATTACAATGTCAGTTTAATTAAGCACCCATTCAAAGACTGGTAATATTGATGAGAGTCTTACTCTTAATTATTATTTTATTAACTGGGTGTCAGGCTGAGACAGAATCATCGGTTATTCGGTTTGGTTTACAATCTGCGCCGATTCATTTGGATCCGCGCAGGGCAACAGATGCCAGTGCGGAGAGGATTAATCGCCTTATATTTCAGTCGTTGGTTAATGTTGATGATCAACTTCGTGCAGTGCCGGGTCTGGCAACATGGCAAGTTATCTCGCCAACACATTACCGTTTTACTCTGAAACCAGATAACGACAATTTTCATAATGGTAAGAAGTTAACAACAAAAGACATCCTGGCGTGTTATGAATATATCCTTAATGTAAAAAATGCCTCACCTCATCAGGGTAATCTTGCCCATATTAAAAGCATGAAGGTGATTGATGACAAGACCATTGACTTTTATTTATCGCGTGATGATGTTTTATTCCCCGGGCGATTAAGTATCGGTATCCCTGATGCTCAGTCAGTGGGTGTTGGAAATGGACCATTTAAGATAAGCAGTGCAAACACGATGTCAGATGTTTTATTGCAACGCGTTTATGATGGCCAAACAGTGTTGTTTTTGCATGTTAAAGATCCTTCTGTCCGCGTGCTTAAATTGTTACGGGGTGAACTGGATATTATTCAAAATGATTTGCCAGCAGAGTTGATTGCTTACTTGCAAAAACAAGCCAGTGTTGATGTTCAGTCTGGTCGTGGTTCTACCTTTAGCTATATCGGTTTTAATATGGATGATCCTTTGACGTCACAGTGGGCAATAAGAAAAGCCATATCCTTGGCGATTGACCGGAATCAGTTAATCAATACATTATTGGGTGGTCGTGCCACACTGAGTCATTCAGTATTACCTTTACAACATTGGGCAAGAAATAAAAAAATGCCAACATTTTCTTATCAACCGGCAAAGGCGATAGAGATATTAAAAAAAGCGGGTTACAGTAATAGCCGACGCCCACATATTACCTACAAGACAACAACCAACCCGTTACGATTACGTATTGCGACGGTGATACAAAAGCAGTTAGCCGATGTGGGTATTAATATGGAAATACGCAGTTATGATTGGGGAACCTTTTACGCGGATATTAAATCGGGGAATTTTCAGATGTACAGCTTGTCATGGGTTGGGATTAGTTCACCAGATATTTATCAAACAGTCTTTCATAGCCAGTCTGTGCCACCCAAA
>JALTJN010000231.1 GCA_027076405.1 Chromatiales bacterium | reverse complement strand
CTTGGTCTAAAACGTTTGATCTTGTTTACAAACCAAAAACTCCCCATGTCCGTAAAATTGAGGAACGTATTGAACCATTTATTGGGGAGATGGAGGAGGCCCTTGAGTCCCCGCTTGAACAAGCACATCGTCCCATAAGGCAAAACAATGAGATGGTTGTATCATTAAAAAGGCCGCGATCTGGTGAGATTATTCGTTTAGATAAAGAAACGCTCGCCAGTGTGTCTCTTCATACTGAAGAAGAAATTGTACAAGTGTCAGGAAATGTGACTAGATATAATATTCTTTCGGGTTTCGGAAGGCTTTATGATGATGATTTAGGCAGGACGGTATCATTTAAAATAATGGACGATGTTCCTACAACACAAAAAGAACTTCTTACATGGTCGATGCACTATGCTCAAAAAGAAGAAGGGGCAGGAAAAATAAAGCTAGATGTTCAAAGAGTTATTTCGGCGAAAGGGAATGTCAAGCGTTATCTTGTTCATGGTATTGCATTGCCACAAAGCTAACAAGGCGCTTGTTCGGACGCAAACTCCGCTGCGCTCCGTTTGCGCCGCACAGCTTGGTCGTTAAGTTTCAAATATGGCAACACAGGAAATATGCGATATAGCAAGAATTGCAGGCCCAGCGCTATCTGGGCTGTCAATTATGTTTGGTGTTATTTATTTCTCCTTAAATTTAAAAAGAGATAGGGCCAAACAAACATTAGATTATTGGGAAAAGGTAAATCAGGAATTAAAAATTGAAAAAAGGGAGCTTTTAAGGGATTACGGTAAAAAAATAGACCATGAAATGGCCCAGCTTATACTTGAAGATGGCGAAGAAGCGAAAAGATTAAATAAGGTCATTAATATTTATGAGAGGCTATCTCTTGGTGTAAATATTGGTGCTTATGATTTAAAGACACTGAACAAATTGGTTGGTCAGAATATTATTGATAACTATTCACGGTTTGAAGAATATATCAAAGCTCGTAGAGAAAAGTTAAAAAGACCTTTTGCATGGAAAGAGTTTGAAGATTTGGTTTTTAAGCTAAAGGCTATCAGAAAATGAAACTTAACCCAATCATTGCATAAATTTCGCGCCGTGATGTGTTCATGCGGCGTGTTGGAGGGTATTCAGGTAATGCAACAATTCGGATCTAACGGCGGGATTTGCGCTCATGGTAAGGGTGAGCTGCCCCTGTGGCCGTGTCAGGCGACCGGCGTGCTGGATGAGTTTGCGTCGCAAGGTGCCGAGTTGTTCGAACGCCCACAACGGCG
>JALTJN010000230.1 GCA_027076405.1 Chromatiales bacterium | reverse complement strand
CCAGCCAGTTTGCCGTCCACGGGTTGGGCTGAAACGTGGCACCGATGGTATTGTCAATTTCCCAGCCGAATTGTTCAGCACTCACACGATGCATGGCCGCCAGTTGCTCACCCAGCAGTCGCTGATCGGCACGGCCATTCATCTCAAGATATTCCAGCACAATATAACTTTGCGCCGGGTTTTCACCAAAACACACCGATTTTGGCACTCTGATGGTATTACTCGCCGCCATTTCCTGTAACCCACGCGCCTCGGCCTCGAACATCGCCAGCTGACCCGGCCGGTTGGTTTTAACAAAATATTGCTGACCCTTTTTGTCCGCCAGCAAAAAAGCCGAATTAATACTGCCGCCAGCCAGACTTTGTTGCTGCTCGACGAAAAACAGCTGACCGGTAGCCTGCTCAATGTGCGAAATAATCGACTGCCATTGCTTCATTTTATTCTCATAAATTTTGTTAAAACGAGTCTTACCTTAAACAGCTGTTTTTGACGCTAAGTAATTGTTATTTTCGAACAAAAAGCCTCTGTTGTACACAAGCACTTTTTCAAATACCAATATCGCCATGTCTTTCTTGAAAAACCCGCTTTATCAACACAATATCGGCTTTTAATTTAACTAACAATATGATTTATATGAAGTTATAAATAACGATCAAAAAACGATCAAACTAACAAAAACACTATTTTTATAGTCAGAATGTGACAATTTTATTTTCTTGTCCACAAAGTTATCCACAGATTTTGTGAGTAACTCGCCTTTTATATAGAAATTTAGTAACTTACACGTCTAAAGCTAGAATATTTATTAAGTATTTTCATTAAATAAAAACCAGACAGGCTGTAACAGCAAATACTTATACACACCCTGCAAATCATATTTTTTTTTAACGGTCAAGCCTGTTTTTCACCCTATTATTATAGAGTCGACTCACGCAACTAGATGATTTAATTAATTTTTTAATTGTAACAATTTGTTCACAATTATTACAAAAAAAAGACTGGTCAACATTATTTTTTTCTGTTAGCGATTCTTTCCACAGAGTTATCCACAGGAAATTCTGCGCCAAATCAGGTTATCCACAAGCTGAAATGCCCACTGCTAGCGATTCTTCGAAGTCCAGCGGTTTTTTGCAGTAAAATCGGTGTTTTCCAAACGCGAATAATAACAATAAATCCGGCCCATGCCCGTGCAAACTTCCAAACCACGTTTTGTAAAAATTGCGGTTCCCTGCCCGCTGTACAAAACGTTTGATTATCGCCTGCCCGCC
>JALTJN010000229.1 GCA_027076405.1 Chromatiales bacterium | reverse complement strand
CAAAAAATTAGTGGCTCAAGGTAAGCATAAAAAAGTTGCGATCACGGCTTGCATGAGAAAGTTTATTACCATGCTAAACGCGATGCTAAGAGATGAATGTGTATGGGCTTATTGAGGATTATTTTTTTGGTTGACGCCACAGTCGCTTGTTATGTGTTTTTTGCATGACTTACTTTTAAATACTTATTTGCACACAAATATGATATTACAATTGGGATTACATACAATAAAGCAATACCCAATATAATTGTAATGATACCTGCAAGTTTCAATATACTCTCTACTTGAAAAGCATTAGCGATAAATACCGACAACACAAACAATGATACTACCAAGATGGCTGATTTTTTACGCGATAATAGTATGCTTTTTTTTGTTATTTTCTCTTTATTCTTTCGAGCGCTAATTATAGCAAGCACATATACTAACCAAGATTCAAAAATAACCTTATACAGTACTCCTAGTAGTACGAAACCTAAAAATAACAGGATAGGATTAATTGTATTTAAATTAATAAATTGTTCGTTATATTCTGCTATGACAACAAAAAATACGAAGCTTACAATTGATTCAATTAGGAACATAACCACAAGAAACGCAAATGTATATAACATACTTATTTTTTTATTTTTACACATAACGTTAAGCTAAGGGGCTTCTGAAACATGCGGTTTTTTTGCGTGCTTTGCAAAAAAAGTGCGTGTTTTAGAAGTCCCTCTTGAGCGTTTTGTTAGCACGTTTCTACTTTTCAAATCTGCTAGTAAAGCTATAACTCTGACTAGGGTCGACACAGAACTCATATTCCCATGTTGAATTTACATTTATACCGCAATAGCTAAATAACACAGATTTTCCAATTTCAATATATGACAATTCAAACTCATAATCTTTATAAGGTCTCATTCTTTTGGCAACTAATGTATCTAACTCCACTACTTTCTTTAGAAGACTAAATAGGATGGCTCTATCAGTTTCAGTTAATTCAGTTTTATTCTCAAAGATTACCGTAAACTCACAGTTATCTTCTTCTAAGTCGAAACATAGGTCTCCATCGTCAACATAAATTTCTTCTTCATTGAATAGTTCAAGGAAATTAGGAGCATTTTTTTCTTTAAGAGTATGAATATTGTTTATCATATTTTAGTGCTAACGCCCATGCTCAGCGGGCCCAAATACGGAGCGGTGTTTGCGCAACAATGCCGAAGGCATGCGCAAAAAGCCGCGCAGTGTTTGGGGTCCGCTGGAGCTACATGTTAGCTTCTTCATCTGTTGA
>JALTJN010000228.1 GCA_027076405.1 Chromatiales bacterium | reverse complement strand
AATACTAAAGCAGTACAGGATAGTGCCACCAAGGTAGAGGCTGATCTAAAGCAGCAGCTCGAACAACAGAAAAAAGAGCTCACACAAAAGCTCCATCAAGCGGAGAAGAATGCTAAAGCAGCACAGGATAGTGCCACCAAGGCAGAGGCTGATCTAAAGCAGCAGTTCGAACAACAGAAAACAGACCTCACTCAACAGCTTAATCAGAAAGACCAAATAGCTAACGACGCGCAGGAAGCGGCTTTTAAAATGGAAGTTGAGTTAAAGCAACAACTTGAACAACAGACATTACAATTAAAACTTGTCAAAAAAGGGGTTATAGGAATAGAACAATACATATCAAGACAAGATGAAATAATTAAACAGCTCCTTAACGGAGTAGATTCACTAGTCACTTCTCGTCGGTGGCTGTTTGGTAATGCTGTATTTTCACTAAAACATAATCTTCTTTTTAAGAAGAAGCCAGCAATGGCAACTGATTACTTAAAAAAGGTAAGGGATAGATATCACGCCTTCAAAGCAACAAAACAACCAATGCACGTTCATGTATTAGATGCTCTTGATAACAAATTGGTTATTAATTGTGGCCCACAAAAGCCACTGATTACAGAACCAAATAATGTTAAAGAAGAGACAAAGGCATTTTCAGAAAACTTAGAAATAGATATCATCGTATGCGTACATAATGCTCTCGACGATGTAAAAAAGTGCCTTAATTCGATCCTGCTTAATACACCGCAAATCTATTATTTATTTATAATTAATGATGGGTCATCGACTAAAACAACAGCATATTTACATGATTTTTCGAAGGCCAATGAGAATGTGATATTAATAGAAAACGATGTAGCTCAAGGTTACACCAAAGCAGCAAATAAAGGGCTTCAGGCGAGCACTGCTGACTATGTGATTTTATTAAATAGTGACACCATTGTACCCAGGCTTTGGATAAATACACTTGTAGACTGTGGTGAAAGTGACCAAAACATCGGGATTATCGGCCCACTATCTAATGCCGCAAGCTGGCAGTCAGTGCCACAAAGGTTTGATGATAGTGGCGATTGGGCTATAAATAAGCTGCCTAATGGTTATGATGTCAATCAAATGTCTGAATTGATATATCAGATTTCTGAACGACGTTTTCCACAAGTTTCTTTCGTTAATGGATTTTGTTTTGCTATTAAACGCAGCGTTATAGACAGTATAGGCTTTTTGGATGAAAAAGCATTCCCTAAAGGATTTGGTGAAGAAAATGATTACTGTCTACGTGCTATTGATGCCGGTTTTAGCTTAGCAATAGCAGATCATGGTTATGTCTATCACTCTAAGTCCAAAAGCTATAGCCATAGTCGGCGCGCAGCCCTGTCTAAGGAAGGAGGCAAAGCATTAAAATTAAAACATGGACCTGATAAGATCAACAATGGCACTCAAGCATTAAAAGAAAGCAAAGCTTTGGCTGATATACGCAAAAGGCTTGACGATTATTTCAAGGAAAAAACACCTTCCTCTTCGATTGGCAATAATAAAATGCATATTCTATTTCTTATGCCTGTCCGTGGCGGTGGTGGTGGCGCTCATTCTGTAGTTCAAGAGGTCACAGGCATGCGGTCTTTTGGTGTAGACGCTAAAGTTGCAACGACAAAAGAGTATGAGAAATACTTTAAGAAAAACTACCCTAAACAATATTCATCTAACAATTATTTTATCTTTTATAAAGATGATACTGAACTCCAACAACTAGCAGTGGGGTTCGATATTGTTGTGGCCACGCTTTTCTCAACCCCTGCAATGATTAAACAAATTGTACACTCTAACCCAGACATACTTACTGCCTATTACATTCAGGATTATGAACCCTGGTTTTTCGAAAGAGGCTCTGAGAAATGGACTATTGCTTTTGACTCCTATACCTGTATTAAAGATATGTTGCTGTTTGCAAAAACAAATTGGATTTGCCGCACTGTAGAAGAAAAGCACGGTTGCCTTGTGCATAAAGTAAAGCCAAGCATTGATCATGATATTTATTACCCATTACCAGAAAAAGAAACAACAAATAGAGTTATCACTATAAGTGCTATGGTCCGTCCAAATTCACCACGCCGTGCGCCGTTGGAGACTATGCTAGTACTGTCAAATGTAAAAGCACTATTAGACGTCAAAGTAAACATTATTATATTCGGATGCAATAACAATGAACTAGAGACACTAAAGAGAGATATTGCAAACCCGGTTAATGTTAATTTTGAAAATCGCGGCGTACTCACCCGTGAAGAAGTAGCAGATTTACTTCGCGAATCTGATGTCTTTGTTGACTTTTCAACATACCAAGCATTTGGCCGTACAGGCCTTGAAGCTATGGCCTGTGGGTGTGCAGTTATTTTGCCCTCAAAGGGCGGAGTATATGAGTATGCAATTCATGAAGAAAACTCACTGATTGTTGATACAAGCAATGAAGATGAAATGCTTACAAACTTATTGCGAATGATTGAAGATAGTGAACTTCTTAAACGCTGCAAAAAACGAGGCATTGAAACAGCCAAGTCATTTAGCGTCGAAGGTGCATCATTATCAGAATTATCGCTATTCAGAATGGCCCTAGCAGAGAAGAAATTGCGTGCAAGCCCTAAAACAATTGCTGCCCTGGGCGAAAAAAGCATAAAAAACAAAAACGATAGGGTTATACGTATTGCAATATGGCCTTGCGTTATGGGTGATGGAATTGAGCCAGCAGGATCCGCATATATTCGACTATTGAAAACTCTTCAGCACCCTAGTCTCAATAATAAATTAAAGATTCAAATAATCTATAATCTTGATGATTTGAAAAACACTGAAGCGGATATTTGTGTAGTGCAACGAAATAGCATAAAAAATACTCTATTATCTGCTTCAGTTATAAAATTTTGCCAAAATCATAATATAAAATTAGCACACGAAATAGATGATGACTTATTTAGAATGCATGAATGCGGACACAAAGCTTTGCCCGATGAAGAATTAAAGGCATTAAAACTCATTATTCAAGCGGCAGATCATGTTATTACTTCGTCGCCAGTATTAAGAGATAGCTTTAAACAATGGAATGCGAATATTACCTGTGTTCCAAATGCTCATGATGAAAACCTTTGGTTAAACCAAAAAGGAGATAGATACATTCAACCAAAGGCACCAGAAGAAAACAATCCGCTACGCATTCTTTATATGGGAACAAGAACTCATGAAAATGACCTGCATGTGATAAAAGAAGCATGGGGAAAAATTGAAGAAGAATATGGAGATGAGGTGATTTTTGAGGTGGTTGGCGGTGCTTCAGACGGAAGTTTAGAGTTCGGACAACATTACAACGATTTCAAAAGCGGCAACTACCCTGAATTTGTCTCTTGGTTTCGCAAACAAAAAAGATGGCACATAGGTGTGATTCCTCTAGCTAACACAGATTTTAACCGAAAAAAGAGTTATATAAAATTTCTTGACTATGCGGCTCTTGGGCTGCCAATTATTTGCTCTAACATTGAACCATATCGAGTAGTTGCCAAAAATGGTAACAATTCCCTGATCGTTGATAACTCCATCGAGGCATGGCACCATGCACTTAAACTAATGATTGATAACAAAGACTTACGCTCAAGACTTAGCAAAGCAGCATTTCTAGATTTAACTATGCACTACTGCCTACAACAAAGAGCTGAGGATTTTTTTAGAATCTATCAAGAATTACTAGAGAACTAAATGTCTTATGGGCACCTCTATTAATTCTGGGTGAGACAGATTGAGATTTAAAATATTCAAGAGCAAGGCGCTAAGCGCTTGTAGTAGCTATTCTATTGCAAGTGCTTAGCAACGCAGCTATTGGATATTTTGGGCTCAAGATGCTCATCCATGAATTAATAGAGGTGCCCTTATGTAGTTTATAGTTAAATATTTTCTTTTGAAGAAAGAAGACGCCGCGAGAGAGTCAAACACGTAAACCCAGCTTGGCTATATTATAAAATAGATTTATATTGTGTTTCTTTTTTCAATTGGAGAATTTAAATGGCACAGATAACAGATAGTAGAAAAAAGAAAATTGAATCATACGTTGATATAAAGAATTCACTTACATTAGAAATTGGCGCACTTGACTCCCCTACTTACAACCCGAAGGATCATCATATAAAGTTCCTTGATTTCACATCAAAAGAAGAGTTGGCTACAAAAGGAGATCACAATCCTAGGTACAAATTAGAGAATCTTGTCAATGTAGATTACGTCTGCCCTACGACAGAATATTCAAAATATATTCAAGATCGTTTTGATTTGGTTATTGCAAATCATGTTATTGAGCATATTCCAGATACTATTAGATGGCTTGATGAAATTTATAATATACTGTCCTCTGGGGGATATTTATTTCTATCAGTCCCGGATAAACGATATACATTTGATATAGCCAGAAGAAACACAACCATTATTGATCTTTTACGAAACAATGAAGAGCAAGTAGTTAGACCTAGTTTTTATAATATTCTTGAACATTTTTACTATCATAAATCAGTCTCTTCAAAAGACGCATGGAACAACAATTATAAAGAAAAAATTAACACCAAGCGATTTTCTTTAAATAAAGCCATTGATGTTGCAAGAAAGCATTCGATGGAAAATTATGCCGATGTCCATTGTCATGTTTATACCAGCAGCTCTTTTTTTGAGCTGATTGATGAGTTAGATGAAATCAATAAAATAAACCTTAATCTAATAGATATAGATGAACCTAGCTTTATGACCAACGAATTCCATGTAGTACTACGAAAACCTAAGTCTCACTCACCAGCTAATGAACATAAGCGCACGACAATTACGAAAATAAAAGAAAAATCTAATCCCAACATTATAGACGCTAATGGTTATGAGTTCGTGGATTTTGGATGTAGCGGAGGAGGCTCTCTTGAAAGATATGGAAAGATGTTTCAGGCGGAAGGAAAAGGCTTAGGCCTTGATATTAATCCCGAAAAAATAAAACTAACAACAGAAAAGGGCTTTGATGCAATAGCATGCGATATAACAAAAATCCAGCTCAATGCTAATGTTAGATTTGGCATAATGCATCATTTTCTTGAACACATTCCTAACATACAAGACGTTAATGAGATTGTTAAAAAAGCATGCACTATAGTAGATGATTTTTTACTAATAAGGCAACCATATTACGATGCTGATCCTTATCTTTTTGAACATGGGCTTAAACTCTTCTGGTCAAACTGGAGAGGTCACCCTAACCATATGACCCAACTTGAGTTCCACAATATGTTGATGCCTATGGTTTCTGATGGACAGATAATGAACTTCTCTCTTTATGGGCTTCATCCTGTGACTAGCAGCCAAGACCCAAATATACATAACCTAGACTCTGAAATTGACCAGCATGAATGGAAGGCGGACAAACATTCGAACAAAAAAAATATTGATTTTACTGTGCCAATTTATAAAGAATTAGTTGCTATTGTCGATATTAGCGGGAATGCAACAAACAGAATAGAATCAATTTTGAACCCACATGAGAAATTCTTTTCTTCTAATCATGGCGTTACAAGATAAACTGACGGCATTATCGAATAATGAATCAGTCATTTCCTCACCCGAGTGACATTATCCTGCCCATTTATAATGCCCCTGGTTATGTAAAAGATTGTATTAAATCCATCATTAAATATACACCTAAGGAACTTTATCGCCTTTATATAATAGATGACTGTAGCGATACGGTAACTGGTCGATATCTTGCATCACTTGTAAATG
>JALTJN010000227.1 GCA_027076405.1 Chromatiales bacterium | reverse complement strand
CTGGTTGAATGATTGTTATTGGTAATACGGTTCCTAATTGGCATTCGTCTAAATCGTTAGAGCTTAAAGTACTTTGAGGAGCTGGATTTTCTACACCATTGTATGTTGCTAACAGTTGAATTTCAAAAGATAAATCACAGTTTTGTTCTAGAAAATAACACTCTTCCTTAATTTGCACCTCAAATTGTAGATTTAAAGGAGCATCGCCTACATCAACCAAACCATCTTCAACAAAAAATTGCAAGAGTCTTGTATTTATATTGTAAGCATAAGTAACTCCGTTTGGTAAATTGTTAGCCGAAACAAATTCTAGATTAGTTGGTAGTGTTGTAGAAAGTACAACATTAATGGCATCATCATTACCAGTATTAGAGAAATTAAAGTCGAATATTACATTATTGTCTGCTTCGGTAATATCATTCTCTGCATCAGATTTTAATTTAATAGGATATAAATTTGGTGCCCAAACATCTACCGATAAGCCTAGTAGGTATAATCCATATACTTCTTGATCTGAAGTTAATCTAAGTGTTGCTGATGTTTGATTATTATCTATTATACTATTTCCAGTATTGTCAAGTTGAAAAACCGATGCGTCAAATCCAAGAGTATTAGTACTTGCAGGATTTCTATTTATAAAATCGGTGTTTCCTATAGTAATCCTACTATTAAAGAAATTATTGGCTGTTCTTAATGGAGCTGTAAGGTTTACAAAAGTATTTGCAGTATTTCTTATTTGTAATTTATCACCACTTAAACCTCTGTCTCCTTCTAAAGAACCAAGAACAATTTTGGCATTAACAGGACCTACAGGAACAGTTAAAAAACCATTAAAGTCTATATCAAAGTTATTTTCTGTTTTTGACACATGTGCATAGCCATCAAATAAACTAATGTTTTTGGTTGTTAATTCAGGGCTTTCATAAACATATACTATTTGCCATCCACCAGATGTTCCAGGATGACTACCTAGTGTATGAGAAAATAGATCATCTTTCTTTGCTTCTACATTGGCTACTTGATATTTACCATATGGATTAGCCAATGCTATAACCGATGTTGTAATGTCTTTAACACAAACATAAGGGTCATTACTAAAGTGATCATTTCTTCCTCTATAAATAACTTCATCAGCAGTTATTGTCGTATAAGTGTTTTCGCCAGGAAGCATAAGTTTAACTTCATTGTAATTCCAATTAGGTTGGTTGTCTTCTCCATTATCTTTCTCTTTATCTGCAGCTGCCCAATATAAATAGGTCTTTATTATATTTAAACA
>JALTJN010000226.1 GCA_027076405.1 Chromatiales bacterium | reverse complement strand
TAGTTAAATATTTTCACTGGGACAGCCGCTTGTATCTGGGATGTTTTCTCAAGGCAGTTGTTAAAGACGGATACTGAATCGGACTAAATACATTTGAAAAATCTGTTGCAGGTTGTTTTTATCCGGATTTTGAAAAAACAAATTGATTACAGCCCTGCCCATTTGTGGTGATTATCTTTTCCAGAATATAGCCATTATCCCTGTAGAAATCGAAGATATCTTCCGGTTTGGCTACTTCAAATGGGTGTCCTCCCAGCCAGTCTATCCAGTCATGGTAAATTGACATGCCACGTTTTTTTTTATAATTATGAAAAATTCCCAGAGGGTTCTTGTGTTTGACAATTCCTGCTATCAGGTTCAATATCGTAAAAAGAGGGATGAATGTACCGCCAATCAAGATTTTTCCTGACCAGCTTGAGCACCAAGTCTTTTTGACAAGCCTCCATGTGTGTGACAGCATTCCTTGATCATTGTAGATTGCAATAAAAAGAATTCCATTATCGGACACAGGAATCATGGCATTTTCTAAAGCCTTTTTCATATCGCCGGTGTGGTGCAAAACCCCCCAAGAATATACGATATCGAATTTTCCAAGAGAGGAAAGATACGTATCGTCAAGGGCAGATGCTTCTTCGATGGTCCATTTATCATCATTGGGAAAATAATGTTCTTTAAGGTGGCAGGTACATGCTACTGATTTTGCATCGTAGTCAAAAGAATGGACAATTGCGCCAAGACGTTTTGCTGCAAGGCTGAAGAGGCCGCTCCCGGATCCTATGTCGAGAAAACGCTTGTTATGCAGATTATTGACTCCTAACATGTATTTTAGTGATCTTTCAGCTTCCTGTATCCTCTCATCATTTAATGTGCGTGAAAATGATTTCCAGTTGGCGCCGAACTCAAATCTTTCATTTTGGGATATTTTTTCAGATTTCTGTTTTTTCACTAGTCTCTCCCAAAGATGGCTCAAGAACACAACTTTTCAAATAGTTGGATATAGTCACGAGCAATTTTTCTGATATTGAATCTTTCCATTACCCGCTGCTGTCCCGCCCTGCCAAGCGCGAGCAAAGAATCATCATCCATGTCAATGAGTTCCTGCAAGGCATTGGCAAGCGCGTCGCTGTCATCTGGAGGGCACAGGCGGCCGACTTGATCATCGACAAAATAGTCTGGTCCGCCACTAATGGTGACAACGGCAGGCAGTCCTGCAAACATGGCCTCGATTACTGCGGTTGCAAAACCTTCGCAGAGGGATGATAGTACAAAAATATCAT
>JALTJN010000225.1 GCA_027076405.1 Chromatiales bacterium | reverse complement strand
ACGCAGATTGGTTCTTCTCTTATGGGAGTAATATATATCCTAGATGAGCCATCTATTGGTCTTCATCAGCGAGATAATGATAAATTGATTGAAACTTTGAAAAATCTTCGTTCTTTGGGAAATACTGTATTGGTTGTAGAGCATGACAAAGATATGATTTTACAGTCTGATTATGTGATAGATATTGGACCAGGAGCTGGTGAGAAAGGTGGTAAGGTAATTGCAGTAGGCACGCCTAAGGAAATTCAAAAAAATAAAAAATCAATCACAGGCAAATATCTCTCTGGCGCAGAGTCAATAACAGCTCCAAAAAAATATAGAGAGGGAAATGGCAAATCTATTACAGTGCGTGGTGCTAGTGAGCATAATCTGAAAAATATAGATGTTGAGATTCCTTTGGGTAAGTTTGTTTGTATTACTGGTGTTTCTGGCTCTGGTAAATCAACGCTGATGACTGATATTTTAGCCAAAGCTCTAAGTGCTCATTTTCATAGAGCCAAAGCTATGGCTGGAGCGCACAAAGCTATTGATGGTTTGGAAAATTTGGACAAAGTGATTGTGATTGATCAATCGCCAATTGGTAGAACACCTCGTTCTAATCCCGCAACATATACTGGAGTTTTTACGCCAATTCGTGAATTGTTTACCCAACTACCAGAGGCAAAGTTGCGTGGATATGGTCCAGGTCGGTTTAGTTTCAATGTAAAAGGTGGGCGTTGCGAAGCTTGTCAGGGGGATGGAATGGTGAAGATAGAGATGCACTTTTTGCCAGATGTGTATGTGGAATGTGAAGAATGTCATGGCAAGCGCTATAATCAACAAACATTAGAAATTCATTATCGCAACAAAACAATTGCAGATATATTATCTATGACTGTAGAGGAGGCAATGAATTTTTTTAGTAATATTCCTAATATTCATAGTAAATTAAAAACTTTGCACGAAGTTGGTTTGGGTTATATACAGCTTGGCCAGTCCGCAACTACATTGTCTGGTGGTGAAGCGCAAAGGGTGAAATTGGCAACTGAACTATCTCGTCGTGCCACTGGCAAAACTCTTTATATTCTAGATGAGCCTACTACTGGTCTTCATTTTGAAGATGTGAAGAGACTATTATATGTTTTAGACCAGCTAGTAGACAAAGGCAATTCAATATTAATCATTGAACATAATCTAGATGTTATAAAAAACGCTGACTGGATTATAGATTTAGGTCCAGAAGGTGGTGATAAAGGTGGTCAAGTAGTCGTAGAAGGAACACCACTGGATGTTGTAAAA
>JALTJN010000224.1 GCA_027076405.1 Chromatiales bacterium | reverse complement strand
AAGCGAACTCAATCCGACGTCAGTGCCGCACGCGCAGGGCGACACGATAAATATGATATGGCCGCCGAGTTAAAAGCCTCGGGGCAAATTAAACGCCAGTTATTGTTATGCGATTATTTATTAAACGACACAATTAAACTCGCGCTAAAAGAAGATTGGTTTGATTTTAATAAAAAAGAAAATACCAAGTTGCTGCGCCATTATTGTTGTCTTGCCATAGAAGAGATGGCAACACCGCAAGAATATACATCACTTGCGGCAAGAGCACGGTTTTTAAAAATCCACCCCAAGACCTTTGTGCGTAATCATTTGGGATTTTACAGTCAGGTGTATCAGATGCTGGATGATTGGGCGTTGGTGCAGTTTGAGGGGATGGTGAGGAGGTCGGGTTGACATTTAAAGGTAAACAGATAGATTGTTAAAATATGTCAGAAAAAATAAACAACAATAAAATTGTCATTTTTACCGGCGCAGGTGTGAGTGTTGAAAGTGGGCTGCAAACATTTCGTGGCTCAAGTGGATTGTGGAATAATCATCACATCAATGATGTTGCAACGCTTGCGGGGTGGAACAATAACTCACAGAGGGTATTGCAATTTTACAATGAAAGAAGGCGTGAAGCGTTTAATGCCAAACCCAATGAAGCGCACAAAGCCATTGCGCGTTTGGAAGAAAAATATGAAGTCGTTGTGATTACTCAAAACATTGATGATTTGCATGAGCGAGGAGGATCGAGTCATGTTATTCATGTTCACGGTGAATTGAGCAAAGCGAGAAGCACGATTGATGAAGAGCTGATATATCAAGTTAATGGTGGTAGCGTTGAAATAGGCGATACCTGTGAGAAAGGATCGCAGCTTCGACCGCACATAGTCTGGTTTGGTGAAAGTATTCACAACTATGAAGTTTCAAGAAAACACATCAAAACAGCGGGAAAAGTTTTAGTGATAGGTACATCTTTGTCCGTGTATCCCGCCGCTGATATCTTAAAGAAGGCGAGATACCACGCAGAAAAAATAATTATCAGTTTAGATATAGAAAAGAGACCTTATGGTTACAAATGGCTTAGAGGAAAAGCCGTTAGCCTTGTGCCCCATGTGATAAATGAATGGATGGAAGGTAGAAAAATTAAATAAATAAAATTGCCAGGGCTTGCCCCTTCCATCCCTGTCCCAACTTGACTACAATATCCTTAAGTTGGAAATAACGCCGACTTAACCCAATGCCTGGTTTTTATCAGGCATTAAAATTCAAGTTCGCCATTTACCCTGAATGCGC
>JALTJN010000223.1 GCA_027076405.1 Chromatiales bacterium | reverse complement strand
ACAAAGAAAATTAAAGTGGTTAAAACATTAAACCCGTCGCTCCTGCGAAGGCAGGAGCCCAGTGACTTTGAAGCAGTAGCACAACATCAGCCACGGGATTCCTGCCTACGCAGGAATGACTAATAAAAACGCTGCGTCTCTGTGGCTCTGCGTCAAAAATAAAATATCTCGACGCAGAGACACAAAGGCACAGAGAAAGGATTAAAACAGAGAAAATTAAAGTCGTTAAAACATTAAACCCGTCGCTCCTGCGAAGGCAGGAGCCCAGTGACTTTGAAGCAGTAGCACAACATCAGACACTGGATTCCTGCCTACGTACACTACTGTCCGGAATAATAATTCCATCTGTCTGGAATAATAATTCCGTCTGTCCGGAATAATAATTCCGTCATTCCCGAATGCTTTTATCGGGAATCCAGTGACTTTGTAACACTCAATGTCACTGGATCTCCGACACAGGCATTCGGAGATGACAGATTTTTCTGTTGTTTTTATTTTTTAAGTTACACCTTTTAACTAAAAGCGTTTTACGGCTAAAAATTAACAACTTAAGGCGTTTTCTAAAAAACATTCCGGACAGTAGTGTGCCTACGCAGGAATGACCTCTAAAAACTCTGCGCCTCCGTGGCTCTGCGTCAAAAATAAAATATCTCGACGCAGAGACACAGAGGAAGATAAAAAACTTAAAACGCCGCTTTATATTCCTCATACTTTTCTGGCTTTATAAACAAACTTTTATCCATTTCCATTTCTTTAAAACTTTTCAAAAATTTTTCATAGCCTCGACTGTAACTAATGTGAATGGGCAAACCTAGTTTATAGTATTCACCTGCATGATAAATCTGGTCAATTAAAAAACACGGCGTGTGCAGGTCTTTGGGCGTATTTTTTAATGTTGCCACTTGCTGGCCCGACAACACTTGCTGATACAGGTACAGCACCTGCATATCTTTTAAATATTTATCTTTTACAAACGACACCTGCGTACACGCCATATCGTTTGCATTTACAATATAACTATAAACCGCCTGATTAAATACTTTGGGCGCACCTGGCATAAGCTGTTGTTTAATATCAACTTCAAAACTTAATGGCGGACGCCGCCAACTATTATTTTCAATTTTTAAAATAGTTTGGTCTTCGTGGTTTATACTGAAAATTATTTTTTGTTTTACATCTAATAAAATAAAATCTGCATTATCTTTTCCATCATCAATTCTTAAATAGTTTTCATTGATAATATAACGCATGTTTTGCACGCCAACGCCCTGCTCTATTTCAT
>JALTJN010000222.1 GCA_027076405.1 Chromatiales bacterium | reverse complement strand
TACTGAAGGACTATTAACCATTGGCCTTACAGATATTTATAATACTAATAATGAAAATATTACAAATAATTCTGCTAATACATTTTTAGATAAAGAATTTTTGATGTGGGGAAATAATGGTGCTGATTTAAATTTAGCAGCTTCAGTAGTATCCGTTAATATGAGTGCTGGAATTACGCCTTCACTAACTACAAATGTAACGTTTACTGGTATGCAACGTATTTGGAAAGTTACAGAAGTTGTTGGTTCTGGTGGTGATATTCCTATGGTTAAAATTTCAATTCCACAAAGTGCCGTTAGAAATATTTCACCTCCTGGTGACTATTTAATGTTTATTTCCGATTCTCCAATATTTGATCCAACTGCCGATTATAGAATCATGTCTGCTAATGGTACCAACTTAGAAACAGAATACGATTTTAATGGTACAAAATATATCACTTTCGGGTATGCGCCTCAAGTACAAGTGGTGCGCTCTATCTATTTTGATGGTGCAACAGATTATGTGAATATGGATGACGCTTTAAATTTAAACACTACTAATTTTACCATTTCTGCTTGGATTAAAAGAGGATCCAGTTCTGCAAATACTTCAATCCTTTCTAAAAGAGACGCTGCTTATACCGAAGGTTACGATTTTAAAATAAATGCTGCTGGTCGTTTTGAAATGTCTTGGAAAAACGGTACCACACAAACCATAACCTCTAATGTTGTGATTCCTACGAATGAATGGCATCAAGTGGCAATAATTTATAGTGGCGCAACAGCTAAACTATATATTGATGGTGTGTTAGATAATACAGCATCATTAACAGCGCCTGTATCTACAACACGTTTCTTTAACATTGGAGCTGCTGATAAATCTACATCATTTTTTGAAGGTAATATCGATGAAGTTCGTGTTTGGGATACTGCACTTAGTATAGGTCAACTACATTATATCATGAATCAAGAAATTGAAGATGCTTCTAACTTTGTAGATGGTTCTACTATTCCACAAACCATTACTAACAATGAAGTAAGTACGATTCCTTGGAATAATCTTGCTGGATACTATCCTATGTCTATATATACTTATACCAATACCAACGATATGTCTGGAAATGGAAACTTTGGAAGTTTACAAAACCTTGATACTGTTGATAGGCAAACAGCACCTCTACCTTATGAATCTCAAGCCGATGGTGCGTGGACTACAGATGCTACTTGGTTAAACAACAACGTACAAACATTACCTAATACCATATCCTTTGTAGATGGTACTACTCCTATCGATTGGAACA
>JALTJN010000221.1:853-1286 GCA_027076405.1 Chromatiales bacterium | reverse complement strand
CGGCGCACACAATCAACGCTCGCACGTTACCGTCAATGTAAAAGCCGATGACTTTATCTGGATTGAAGATTTAATTGATATTGTTGAGCAGGAAGCATCGTGTGAATTATACGGGCTGCTAAAGCGCCCCGATGAAAAAATTGTCACCGAACGCGCTTACGACAATCCTAAATTTGTTGAAGACATGGTGCGTGATGTGGCCGCGCGTTTAAATGCAGATGATCGTGTGCGGGCTTATGTGCTTGAATCTGAAAATTTTGAATCGATTCATAATCACTCGGCTTATGCTTTGATTGAAAATGATAAAGATGCTTAGGTTTTTAAAGAATTCGATAAGTTTATAATTGGCGTTAGCGTTTTAATAATTCATTTTTAATTTGTCAGGAATCTAAAATTTCACTCAGCCAACACATGGCTTTGCGGCATTTTTATA
>JALTJN010000221.1:0-843 GCA_027076405.1 Chromatiales bacterium | reverse complement strand
TAACTTTTTATAAAATTCTTATACGTACGTTGTAACTGATTAATAATGATTTCAAGTTTTTCTAGACATGAAAGTTGCATATATTACTTCGTCATACCTGCGAAGGCAGGTATCCAGTGTCTGTAGACTTCTCAGAGTCACTAGATTATAAAGTGCATCCTTGCACTTTACCCTGCGGATCATGCAGAGCATGCTTAAATTTGATCCAGTCAAATTTATCCTGCCTTCGCAGGAATGACGACACTTTTTAAGTTAACGGGACAGCAGTGATAATATATATTTATTTAGAATGAGCAATCACACGGCAAATCACAACCGCCATCTATTGCACTGCCTTTACAAAATCGCTTTGGTATTGGTATGTAGCTTATAACGTCACAAATATCTATTGGACTACACCAGTCATTTTCGTTTTTTTTCTTTTTTACTTTTTTATTGTTTTTTTCTTTAATTATCTCGTATGCTTCAGAACACATTTTAAACTGATGTTTTATGTCCGCCCAGCCATTGATAACACCGTTATTTTTAATTATGTTGTAGACACGTTCTGAGCATGAGCCGCTATTGTGCAATGAACCATATGCACAGCAATAGCCTTTTTTGGGTGACAGGTATTTTTGATAAAGCCTGATAAGAAACAATAAAAGTTTGTTCAATTTTTTTCTTGCTCACCTGGTAATGCGTGCTTTGCTTTAAGAGGAAATCGTTCAGGGTGCTCAATAGATTCAACCGTTAGGTCTACATCAATGTCGGGCCAGTAAAAATGATTAGCACTTTGCTCTTCAACATTAATAATGCTTTCTATCGTTTGATTTTTAAACCATGGAAAATCTTGATATGACA
>JALTJN010000220.1 GCA_027076405.1 Chromatiales bacterium | reverse complement strand
CCTAAGCGCGCGGACCAGCGCAAAAGCCTGCAGCGGAGGATAATTCGAGCTGAACGAAAGCACGCGCTTCCCGGGTGCTTATATCCCGTCTTGACACACAATGAGCATTTCGCTCGCAAGCCGGGATTACTGAAAAATTCTCTTCCAAATGCCGGCCTCTATTCATCATATTGATATGTGTAAATATATCTAAAGGAGTTTAGTTTTGAGTCATGAACCTAAATTTATGAGTAAAAAGTTTCAGTGTCCACATTGCGATGTTGTCGCTCGACAAGGATGGTTCAATAGTAATCAATTTAGCAGTGTAATATTTAACATTTATAATCATATTTTCTTGGATTATAGAGCTAATATTGATGATTATGCACAAGAGAATATAAAAAGTTTTTTAAATACTGTTAATAGTAAATTTCCCAATGATATAAATCTAATCATACCACATAATTGCTCCATTGCTACATGTGACTCGTGTAATCTTTTTTCAGTATGGGTTGATGGGAAAATAGTATATCCAAAACGGTTGCCTGTTGACCCTCCTAATGAAGATATGAACGATGAAGTTAAATCACTATATATTGAAGCATCAAATATATTTTCAGACTCTCCTAAAGGGGCAACTGCACTACTAAGATTAGCATTACAAAAACTTCTAATACAAATTGGAAAAGACGGACAAAATATTAATAATAATATCAAAGAATTAGTTTCTGAAGGATTAAACCCAAGAATACAGAAAGCTCTTGATTTGGTAAGAGTAGTAGGAAACAATGCTGTTCATCCCGGGCAAATTAATTTAGATGATAACAGCGAGATTGCCCTAAAATTATTCAAAATAATAAACATGATTGCAGATGAGCTCATATCAAAGCCAAAAGAAATAGATTCGCTTTATGATGATGTCATTCCTGATGAAATAAAAGAATATATAATCACAAGAGATAGTAACATAAACGAGTGAAAATAACCATCGACCGCACTTGACGGCGCGGGCACCTTGCAAAATTCAAAGTTATTAGCCATCATCAAGTTTTCAGTTTATCAATGTTCTGTGCTCGAAATCCCCGCCGTAAGTGGGCCAGGTCGATAACCAGCAGGTTGTTGCGTTGAATTATCCGAATATGGATTTTCCGCTTAACTCAAAACACATGGAACGCAAAAAGCGATGTACAAAGAGTACCAAAACGGTTTTAATTTACCAGCCATCGAACAGGATGTGCTCACTTTCTGGGAAAAAAACGACACCTTTGCCAAAAGTATCGCAACACGTCCGGCGGATAAGCCTTTCGT
>JALTJN010000219.1 GCA_027076405.1 Chromatiales bacterium | reverse complement strand
ATTTACAGATAGCTTCTGATAACATTTCAGCGTTATAGTCTTTATTGACTACCCAGTTACCCCATTTATCTTTTTCGAGTAATGAAGGTGCAAGGGTGTAATAACGGAAGCCGCCACCGCCTTGCCAACTAGCATCTTTTGAAATACCTGTTTGATCACTACCTTTGATAATATTTATCATTCGCGGAATGATATGTGTATAGCAGTGCTCGCCTAACTCTATCATAATCCATCGGCGCCTCATTTTGTGTGCGACAGCCCCTGTTGAGCCTGAACCACCAAATGAGTCGAGCACAATATCTCCAGGGTTTGAAAAATGCTTTAGTATTATCTCCAGTAGCTTTTCTGGTTTTTTTCCACTTCTGAAATCCACGCCTCCTTCATGTCTACAATTTCCAAAGCTACCTGCTAAATCATAAAAGTTCTCAATAGGTGAGGTTTGTACAGCATCAGGATTCTCGAGTTGTCTTATAGGCACCCCTTGAAAGTACTTCCCTTTCGTTGCCCCTTTTCTTTTAGGTCCTGTAAAATATCGACAATCAAATTTATCATCACCAATACCGTAAACTTTATAAAGAACACCCAAACCATCATCCTTGACACGCCCATCAAAATAATCTCTAAAAAAACGACCAGATGAATTTCCATCTAAAATAGAACCTGTAGCCCATATTTCTTTTAACCCATCTTCTGTTCCTTCACCTTTTTTAATGGAATAAGAGTCTTTATCAAAAATCACAACTTTCTTGTTGCCGAGAATTACTTCTCGCCCTTCCCCTTTTTCTTCAATATAAAAACAAAACTTATCAAAACTCTTCTTTTTAATATTCAAGTTCGGTTGAGCCCCCCATTTTTTTCTATAAATATGTACCTGCTCAACTTGCTTGTGAAAACTCATGTCTTGCTTAAGAGTTTTATCTGCATACCTAACTTGTGCATAAATCGTACTCAGATAGTTATTCCGCCCAAATATTTCATCCATTAGTACTTTTAAATAATGCCCTTCCGAGTCATCAATATGACAACATATAAATCCATCTTCACTTAATAAATTTCTCAAAATTACTAACCTATCTTTCATTAAAGACAGCCACAATGAGTGTTCGATTGCATCATCATAGTATTCAAATGCATTCCCTGTATTATATGGTGGATCAATATAGACACACTTAACCTTCCCAGCATACTCCTGCTCCAAAGCTTTCAATGCCAACAAGTTATCCCCAAAAATCAATTTATTATCAAAAATATCATTATCAGTTATACGCTGTTTTGCATGATAGGATTTAC
>JALTJN010000218.1 GCA_027076405.1 Chromatiales bacterium | reverse complement strand
CAGGGCGTTTTATATATGAAGGACAAGTGGGGAGGGGTTCTTAAAAATGACCCTGCTTATAGCCCTAATTTAACGTTGGATTATGAGGACTTTTCATACGCATGGCCTCCCAGGCTAAATTAACTATTTGAGAATTTCATTAAAGGTCTGGATAAAAACGTGTTTTTAAGGTGTTGTATATTTTAAGTCAAGCTTATTAAATATGTTTCATCTGGCTTAAGGTTGGTGTTGAATTACTATTTCATGTGTTAGTTAAGTTTTTATTGGAGTCACGATGTGACGTTTAAGTTTGCTTTGTGAAAATGCTTTAGTCTTTTTAGGTAGATGATTAAGCTTGTTTTCTGGATTAATAATGTTAGAAAAATACGCCTTGCCTTAGTGTTTCAATTTTATAACTGCGAGTGAGTGTGTACAAAACACACCAATATAGTATAATACCATGGCCTCCTAGTGGGCGGAGTAATGTCAGTGATTTAGCAAATAATATACTTCTCTTCTTAAACGTACATAGGAAAACTATTGCTTTGATAGACGATCACGATTATTGGGATGAATTTTATACTTTGAATGGAGTTGTGCACGAGCCTTCCTCTTTTGCTAGGCATGTTGAAGGAAAATATCTTGAAAGAGGGAATAATTTGTTGGAGTTAGGGTGTGGTAATGGGCGTGATTCTATTTATTTTGCCGAAAAAGGTAAAATAGTTTCTGCGCTAGATTTATCATCCCAAACGATTCAAAGTTTAAAGCTTATGAATGTAAAAAATACGATTTTTTTTAATCAGGACTTTTCTCAGCTGTCAAATTTTGTAAACTTTGATTATGTTTATTCTCGATTTACATTTCATTCGATTGACGAGCAATCAGAGCAAGCTGTTTTGCAGCAAATACCAAAGGTACTAAAAAGTGGTGGCTTGTTTCTTATGGAGGCTCGTAGTTTGAAAGACAAGGCATTACCCAAAGTTTTCGGGACAAATCACTTTAGACGATATTTGGACTATGATGCAACTGTTAAGAAAATAGAAAAATTAAATTTTAAAGTATTAGAAAAAGAAGAACGTCAGGGCTTGTCACCTTACAAAGATGAAGATCCTTTTTTAATAAGAATTGTTGCTGAAAAAATATAGCGATAATTATTTCGACTTAACTTTATAATTTTTCACAATATGAATAATTTCAAGCCTCATATAATATTGCTATTCCTTACAATATTGATACCTGAAAGTGCTTACGCATATATTGATCCTGCATCAGGGAACGCTGTTGCCTCTTTTTTTATAGCGATTTTTGGGTCTGCAATATTCTTTTTAAAATCTATCTTTTATAAAATTTTTGCTCGTTCGTCTATGGGTTCCAATAAGGTTGATGCTGCAAATAACGGTCTCGAACAATCTATGGCAGTGATATTTAGTGAAGGCAAAACGTACTGGACAACTTTTCACCCCATTGTCGAAGAATTTATCTCTCAAAAAAATCATTTTCGTTACATTACATTGGATGTGCATGACCCAGGACTTGAGATAGATAGTGACTACATGCATTCTAGTTATGTTGCTAAAAATCGCTTTGGGTTTGCGAAAATAGCAAATATTAAGTCGCCCGTGATGTTAAGTACAACACCAAATATTGGTTCGAAGGGATATCCATTGCAGAGGCCAGTTGGTGTTAAAAATTTAGTACATGTGTTTCATGCTATGGTTGACATCTCTTGCTATCGCAAAGGGAGTCTAGATTTTTATGACACTGTTTTGATGGTGGGTCCTCATGAAAAACATAGTATTCGCCTAGTTGAGAAGGCTAGGAATTTGCCGAAAAAGGAATTGGTTGCGGTGGGGCTACCGTGTCTTGATGACCTGAATCGCCAAAAAAATGAAATTGATTTACAAGCTAAATTTAAAGAGACAGTCAACAAAACTATTCTTATAGCTCCCTCTTGGGGAGCAAAAGGGTGCTTTACGGAATATGGGACTGGATTTGTCAAAGCGCTTGCAAAAGACAATTTGCATATCATTGTCCGGTTACACCCCCACTCCTATATTTTTGAACCTGAATCTGTAGATAAGTGGATGGAGGAAACAAGAGAGTTGGATAATGTAGTTTGGGACGATAATGTCTTTGGGGTGCAGTCTATGGGGCAAGCAGATATTCTCATTTCAGACGCTTCTTCTATTCGGTTTGATTTTGCTTTTTTATATCAAAAGCCTGTAATTACTTTGCCCATTTCGCGTCAGAGTCGTAGTGTTTTTGAAAGTGATTACATGACAGAAACATGGCCAGACATTATGTCTGAAAAAATTGGAGTGATTGTTAATTCAAATAGGCTTCACATGATTGGCCAGATTGTTAAGGAGACAATAGAGCAATTTACACCAGATAAACTTATGGAGTTGAGGGATGAGCATGTTGCAAACTTTGGTCACTCAGCTATCCCAATTGTGACTTATTTAAAGCAGCAAGCAGAGTTATTATCGATGACAAAGTTTGAACGATCCTTGAAGCAGGAAATGGATTCATTGCGTGGTGAAGTAAGTGATCTTCAAATACGGCTGAACCAAATTGAAATTGATTAATTCAAAAAAATATTTTAATTTTATATGATATATCAATATACACTCGCACCGGTTGAGTTTCTCCTTGAATCCGCTTTTATTATTTTGAGTGGCATTACAAACTCTTATTTTATTGGGCTCGTATTACTCGCATTTGTTGTGCGCGTTGTAACCAAGCCTTTGGATAAATATGCTAGTCGTTCTGTTGCCAAACAAGCTGAAATAGAGTCTGTCTTAGCAGCACAGGTTAACGCAATAAAGAAAAAATATAGCGCGGCACAACGGCATGAAGCCATAAAACGTCTTTATGCAAGATACAGCTACCGCCCTATTTATGCTATTCGATCTCTTGCTAGTCTTGGTGTTCAGTTGCCCTTTTTCATTGCAGCTTATTTCATGATCACAGATTTTACTCAATTATCGGGTAGTATCGTTCCGGTTCTAGGTGATTTAGGGAAGCCTGATACGCTTTTGTTTAGCAGTATTCACTTGATGCCGTTTATAATGACGTTGGTGAATATTTTGGTGTTGCTTACGGTGCCTAGGTTTAGTCGTAAGGGGCTAATTCAAGGATTGTTCATATCGTTGATGTTTCTTGTTTTGTTGTATGAGTCGCCGCTGGCATTACTTATTTACTGGACTACAAATAACCTGCTCTCGCTTATTTCTAATGTAGCATCTATTTTAAAGAATAAATTTAAGTTAAGAAAGTCGAAGTTTAGATTTAAAGATACCTTTATCGGGAAGAAATTCGAAGAGTACGCCTATCTATTGTTTGTAACTGATTTTGCTATTATAGTTCCTCTTTTGGGGGTGTTAGGCGACCAGTTTAATTTTTTTACAGCTCATAATTTGTCAAGCCAATTTATTATCACACTTCTAATAATTATTAGTGTTACCCCTTTTTTGTTGTTAACTATTCTACGCTGGGTGTGCAAGCAAGTGAGGCTCGTAACAGCTTTTGATAGTGTAATTTTGTTTGTGTTTTCTGGGTTATTTCTGTTTTATTCTTTAAATAAAATTAGTTATGGAATTTTTCCGTCCAAATATGAACCTTACATTCTATTCTCTATTGCTTTGGTGCTCGCTGTTATTGTCGCTGTATTTGTTTTAAAAAAACAGTTATTGAGAAACTTGTCATATCTATCTTTGATAATTCCACTGGTGCTTTTACATTTTGTTTTTGTCTCTCCTGCATCTACCTTATTTAAACATGCTCACGAAGGGGGGGGGCAATCCCTTGGAATGAATGATACACCAGTGTTTCTGTTGATTTTTGATGAGTTTAGCGGGTTAACTCTTCAGAACATGGAGGGGCAACTAGATAGATCCAGATATCCAGGATTTGCAGAATTAGCGACACAGGCAGATTATTTTCCGAATGCATTAACGGCTCATGGGCTAACGGATATCAGTGTGCCTAGCATTGCATCGGGAAATTTACGGCTTGAAGATAAAGCTGGGCTTGCACCAGGTGAAAACTTAATCGAATTGTTTAAAGCTAACAGCTCTTTGGATGCATATAGCACGGTGTTGCCTGCAGATTTAATGGCCAAGCAAGAGGTAAATTTAATCTCCCTAGCGTCTGATTTTTTAACTTTATATATACATATAATCAGTCATAAAGATTGGATTGAAGATAGAATAGGGGGTATTCCTCAGTCTTGGAAAGATTTTGGTGTTTTTTTCAAGGATAAAAAGCCTAAGTATAGAAACCGGCATGAAAGGCAGTTTATCGACTGGATGAGGCGTGTGGAGAGCGTAGGGGTTAATAGCCAGTTTAATTTTTTGCATTTTCAAATTCCTCATGCCTTTTATACTACGACATCTTTAGGACGACATATTTATAACAGCGGCCCAATACATAAAAAGTTGTTTGATAATTCATTTATTCTAAAAAATGTAATGCAATCTCATTTGGATGTTGTTTACCATAATTACATTCAACAGTCTTCATACGTCGATAGCTTAATGCTAGATTTTTTAAGGGTGCTAAAGAAACGGGAGTTGTTTGATAAAAGCCTAATAATAGTTACTTCTGATCATGGTGTGTCTTATAGCAAGAACGGACTTAGTAGGAGGGCTCCTGTTAATGAGGATTCTTGGAAGAATATTATTTCAGTTCCGTTATTTATAAAGTACCCTTATCAGAAGGAAAATAGTGTTAATTCATCATTTGTTACTACTTTAGATATCTCGTCTACTGTTCTCGGTGTTGTTGGAATTAATAGTCCTTGGGAATCAGTCGGGCAGAATTTAAAAGGTATTAAAAATAATGTTAAAACACGATCAGTTGAATTGGTGCCAGGGTATGAAAAATATTTTGAAAATAGTAGAGCATTGTTTCGGAAAGCTCTAGCTAGAAAAAAGAATCTATTTTCTGAAGCGATTCCTGTCCATGAAATTGCAGTGAATTATACTGGAAATTCTGTTTATACGGCGTTACTAGGAAAAGAGATGCCTGAAACAACTGATGTTCTAAGTAACTTTAACGTAGCATATGATGGGTTATTGAAACCGGAAGAAATCACATTTTATGGAACTATCTATGATGGACTTTTTCCTGTAAATAATAAAATAATTGCTGCCGTCGTAAATAATAAAATTCAAGCAGTTTTTGAGTCTGGTAAAGTGCAAGATAGGGATGGTTTTTTTGCTTTTTCATTGCCTGAAAAGAAGGCTGTTCCGATGAAACTTGATGTGGCTCTTTATGAAATTGAGGGGAGAAAAAAGTTTAGATTTAGAAAAATGGAAGCGATAACTTTACAAGTAATTAAAACGATGGTTCGACGAGTAGAGCTTAAATCTAAGTTTTCTAAAAGTGAGAAGAGGTATGATTATGACTGGAAAAAATCAGTTTTGAAAACTCATGGGCTTAAAGATATTCGTCTTGTGAAAAATGGTTTGAAAGTGTTATCTATAAAGAATGAAGATCCATATGTTGTTTTTGGTGCAGTTTCAGAAACTGTAATTTCTGAGCCTATACTGAACATCATTATAGAAAGCAATAAAGAACAATCAATGAGTCTGTATTACCAAACATCACATATGTCAGAATTTAATGAGTCTCAGCAAGTGCATTTTGGGGTGAAGAAAGGTAGCAATTCTATTTATATAAATATCCCTGAAAAGGATTTTATGGGATCATTCAGGATTGATATGGATCAGTGGCAATCAACAGAAGTTATTATTGAAAATATAGAGCTACGTCAGTAGCGCTGAAATAACTGAGAAGCTACTGCGAATCAGTGTGAACATAAAAACACCACGTTATTATCTGGTGAGGCTAAATA
>JALTJN010000217.1 GCA_027076405.1 Chromatiales bacterium | reverse complement strand
TTCGCACCAGCGGTGATGAAGGTACGCCATCGGTTGCGCAAGATGAAAATGGCACGATCGCCACAATTTACCGTGAAATTGCGCGTAGAACGGCAGCGAAATTAGCATCGCAAGCGAAAGACTACAGCAGCAAGTTTCCGAATATTGTTATTGAAAATAACTAGTTTTTTGTTTGGCAGGTTTGCCTGTCAGTTGTTTTGAAAAAAAGCCTCTGCTGAGAAGTGGGGGCTTTTTTTATGTGTGTGAAAAGCGTTACACTTTATTTGAAAATTAGTTAACATGTTTTAGTGTATAAACTTTTTTATACAGGCGCACTGAAAAATTGAAAATCATGTTTGAAGGAAAAAAGTCTGACTACACTATAATATATCCAGGATCACTACTGTCCCGTTAAGGAAGTTTAAAATAATATAATAAGTCTATACATCCTGTTTGTTTTAAGCATTTAGTTGTTAACGACATAAAAATAATTATTGAACACATTTGTAAATGACTTTAAATTCTCGCGTCGAACACTTTTATCAGAAAGGAGGCTGTAAAGGGAAAGCCGTATTGATATTTGAATTAATTGATTGAAGCGATAAACTATTGTCACCCTCACCCAGAGGGAGAGGGGATACAACGCTATTACTCCCTCTCCCTCAGGGAGAGGGCTGGGGTGAGGGTTACAATACCCAGAACAAGTACCTGGAAATAATATTTTTTAAGTTAACGGGACAGCAGTGATAGAAGAAATAAAAAACTGAGACCTTTGCACGAAACAAGGGTAATTAAAAAGTACTGTCATTCCCGATAAAAGCAGGCCTGTTTAATGACCTAAGAATGAATCACTATCAAGAAAAATATTCTTGGTAAAAATATGAATCCAAATCGATTACTTAAACAGAAATAAAATATATTCAAATGACTATCCTTATTGTAGGTGCGAATTCGTTCGCACAAGTCTGTACCACATGAAGTGAATGCAAATAAATTCACACCTACAAAATAAATTTATTAAGTCTCAAAATTTTAATTGAAAACTTAATTAACCTGCTGATTAATGTGCTCGGCAAACGCCGCCAAATCGGTTTCAATTTGCGGGTTTTTCATCACATCGTAACAGTTAAAGGTTTGTAATTTTTCCATTCCCAAAAACTGATAAATTTTGTGCAGCCCTAAAAAAACCATATCTACATCATTGCCATCAAAAAATTGTTGGCTGTCTTCAAATGCATTTTTGGGTGCATTCCAGGTGGTGGAAAGCATATATTGTTTGCCCTTCGTTAAACCGCCGGAGCCGTATAATTTTGCTGG
>JALTJN010000216.1 GCA_027076405.1 Chromatiales bacterium | reverse complement strand
AGCCTTTGGGCACTTCATAGTTGCCGAGCTTGCGATCGAGAATTAATTGATACGCGGCAGCAGACACACTGGGCGGCGCCGAGGTGATTTCATCTAAAAATAAAATACCCTGCTCACCGTGGCGCTCGGCGTTAGGCAACATGGCAGGCACTGCCCACTCCACCGACTCACCGTTTTTAAACGGAATGCCGCGCAAATCGCTGGGCTCCATTTGCGAAAGGCGAATATCAATAACCGGAATATTATTCTTCTCCGCCACCTGATTCACCATTTGTGATTTGCCCACACCTGGCGGCCCCCACAGCATCACGGGGGTATGGTGACCCGTTTCGGTGCTGGTGAATTCGCGGTTTAAAACGGATAATAATTTTGCTGGGCGCATCGCCGGATAACTCTTTAAAGGTAAAATTGTGGCGGGATTTTAGCAGGTTTTAACGGATTTTTAACCTACTAGATCAGGGGCTTATAAGCATAACAGTCACATTTTATTTATATCAGACATGGATTATGAAGATAAACAGATAAAATGCTAAACTTAAAATACCAATCAAACAGACTTATTAAGGTTTTCACATGAATTATCAGGATGTAATTGAAATCACACCGGGCAAAAGAAGTGGCAAACCGTGCATCAAAAATACCAGAATCACGGTTTATGATGTGCTGGGATGGCTGGCAAACGGTATGAGTCAGGATGAAATTATTGAGGATTACCCTGAACTAACAAAAGCCCATATTCAGGCTTGTCTGGCATATGCCGCAGAAAGAGAACACCATCGCCTAACGGTTAACGCAGCATGAAGCTACTGCTTGATGAAAACTTATCTCGCAGAATCATTCCCGCATTACAGAGCATCTACCCCGATAGCTCTCAAGTTGCCCTGCTTAATCTAAATAAAACAAATGATATTGATATTTGGGAATATGCCAAAAAAGAAGGCTATGCAATCGTTACACAGGATGCCGACTTCCATGAATACAGCTTATTGGCTGATGAACCTCCGCTAGTTATCTGGCTACGCTGTGGTAACCAGCCTAAAAATATTATTTTAGATAAACTACTCAATTATCAGGCTAATATTTTAGAAGCCGAACAGGATGACAATATTTGGTGCATCGAAATTTATTAGACCTTTTAATATCAAACAAGATATCAGCAGTTTAAAACGGATAATAATTTTGCTGGGCGCATCGCCGGATAACTCTTTAAAGGTAAAATTGTGGCGGGATTTTAGCAGGTTTTGAAGATTTTTTAACCTGCTAGATTAAGGGTTTATCAACCTGACATGCACCTTT
>JALTJN010000215.1 GCA_027076405.1 Chromatiales bacterium | reverse complement strand
CATACTCATAGACTGATTCAGCTTGCAGGCTTTTTAAGTGCGCTTTGAATTGGGTTTTATATGCCTGAATACACTCAGCACGGTAAGCGTGTGCGGGGGACGAAATGAGAAGTAATAAAAATATATAACGCATTCTGTTGACGCTCTGAATGTGAAGATTTAGACCCCCTGCGACTGCAAAAGGGTCTAACTCGTTTACAACAACATAAACATAATTAAATTAATTGTTATCTCATCCGGTATTGGGATAGATGACAACAATGTCATAAAGACAATAAGGGCTAGTGCCTTCATATTCGCTCCTTGTTAGAGCTTAACCTAATAAGCTTCATGACCCCGATAGTATTTACTACCGCATTTACTCATATATGCTATTATAAATATGTGTTTGGTATAGCTTATACGCAATGCCAACGGTCATAAAAGGCCGACACCGAAGCCTGCTAACTGTAATTAGTGGGCTTTTTTAATTCTTAAATTAATTATGAAGTGATGGTTTTTGTAGGTCAAGGTTATTATTATATATTGCAATTTTTAACAGTTAATTCCATTTAAACCTTGCATACTAGCAGTGTAAAAGGCAAAATCACGCGCCTTTTTTCATAGGTGAAATATATGCTGTTTATTTAATTTTTTTAGCAGTTTGCAAAGATGAAAACAAAAATTAAAGTGTCAATTCTCATTTTATTACTCTGCATATTTATACCCCTTAAACAGGCCAAAGATAAAACCTATGGCTCTGCAATCGTGTCAGAAGTCACTAGCATATATGATGCATATAAAAGGCACATAAAAGGAGTCGATGACAAATAATAATCAGTTAAAAATGTAAACGATTCTCAGTTGTCACCGACCCCCTTTATTGAAGTTTTCTGTATCGGGTTTAATTCTGTAAATAATATTTAATTTATGAATTAAATAATCGGTTAATCATATCCGCATACACTCGACCATCACGCTTACCGATACTTAATGTCAAAATAATCAGCTCACTGTCTTTCACCTGATAGGTTAAACGAAACGGCGGCTGTTTGATTTTAATTTTATAAATACTCTGCCCGCCAGAAAGGCGGGACTTTGGAACGTGTGGATTTTTTAAGCGTTCGTTTAATTTTTTCTTAAACCTTTCTTTAACGACTTTGGGTAACGCCTCCCACTCCTTTAAAGCGCTAGGGTGGAACTCCAGGCTATAGGTCATCCATTGAAACCTTAACAGGTGTCTGGCCATCGTTCAGGCGCTCATTAGCCTGCATGAGTAGCGCCTTATCTTCAAGCGCTTCTGTCATGGCTTCAAACA
>JALTJN010000214.1 GCA_027076405.1 Chromatiales bacterium | reverse complement strand
CTTTGATTTGTGATTTCTGCCATATCGCCCCCTCACCGTCCGACCATTAAGATTAGAGTTTGCAGGTGTACTTGTAATCTGAATTCACCAGTGATTATCATAAACCAAAGACCTGACCCTATTAATTTGACCCTATTAATTCGCAGTTAATAAATTAACTGAAAAAGCGGACTAATGGTTATTGGCCTGAAAGAGGCTCATATGTGTTAGCGATTGTGTTAGCGTTTTTTTCTGCCCGGTTTCTCGTAATTTGTTTTATTTAGAAGAGGGGCGTCTGGATCAGACTTGGCTTTTTTTGTAGTGATCGCATCGGGCTGACTAATTACTTCTTTCCATTTTGTTTTATCTTGCTGGGGTTTATCCATTTTTTTCGGCCTTTTTAAATTTTTTCAATTGTTCGTCTGTTGGTGTCTTTGCATCTTCATCTGTCAGAGAGTTTTGCTCTATTTCTTCTTCTGTCATGTTTTTAACGCGTTCGTAATCCGTTTCATCTTTTATCTTTTTAAGTTCTTCTTCAGTGTATTTTTTAATGGGCATAATATTCACCTATTGGCCAATTAATGAATTGTAAATAGCCAGTTCTTTTTTATTGGCTTTTCTAGCGGAAATAAACCGTCTAGTTGATTTGTTTTCCCTATAAGTAAAAACAACGAATAAAATACCAGGCTTTGCATAGCCAATAGTTTGAATTCGTTCTTCACCATAATCTTTCCTATCGTCAACTATTTCTATTCTTTCTTTATCATTAAATACTTCTTTTGCAGCTACGAAGTCAATATTGTGTTTTTTAATATTGGATTTACGCTTATTCTCATCCCACTCGTAATTCATAATCTATTCCCTCCTTTTTTTATTCGCCAACAGTTAAGCATCTATAAATCCCTGGTTGTAATTTGCAGATAGACCTTAGTCGATTACACTCTTGCACATCACAGTCACTTGATTATATGCTGCGCATCAACATTCGGTGATGCTAACGGCAAGTCCACCTAAAGAGGTTTCCTTGTATTTATGTGACATTTCCAGCCCGGTTTGCTTCATGGCTTCAATGCAATTATCCAGCGGCATAAAGTGAGTGCCATCGCCGCGAAGTGCGAGTGATGCGGCCGTATAAGCTTTGATGGCACCAAAGCCATTGCGCTCGATGCAGGGAACCTGAACCAGTCCATTCACAGGGTCACAGGTCATACCAAGGTGGTGTTCAAGCGCAATCTCTGCCGCATTTTCTACCTGTGAAGGTGAGCCGCCACGAACGGAACACAAGCCCGCAGCGGCCATGGCGGCGGCCGAGCCGACCTCACC
>JALTJN010000213.1 GCA_027076405.1 Chromatiales bacterium | reverse complement strand
TTTTTTCTTCAACATTTGAGCAGGCGCAGGATACCTTGAAATCTTACAACGCATCACCCGCTATTAATGAAAATTTACCAGCCAATAAAAAAGTGAATATTTTATTCGACGGTGTGTTCGAGGTGCTAAATAAAATACGCTCAGTAAGAAAAGAGGCGGGAAGTTTTTTTACAGAAAATGGAGACAGAGTAAAAGGTGAGTTATTACATATTGGGCAAATAGCAACTTACGGTAAGTCTGCCAAAGCAACAGGCATATTGGTTCCCGCAGGTGGTGGTGAATTTAAAATTTGGCAAAATTCGGCAGAAACTGTAACCAGAGATCTGTTTGCAAATAGACAAAATAAGCTGCTCAGTATTTTTATTTATGAAAATTCAAATACCGAAATTAATGTCAGCGCAGCAAAAAATGTTATGCAATATATTAACAGCGGCGGCATGGTTGGCTGGATTATTGTGTTGCTTGGTGGTTTGGCAACAATATTAACTGGATTTAGAGCCGTGTTTTTAAAGTCGGCCAGCTCCGCATCAGAAAAAATACTTTCGGGTATTCAGCGTTATGTTGTTGAGCATGATATTAGTGGTGCGCAGGCCTGGTGTAAAAAATTTAAAGGCAGTACCTCGCGCGTGGTTAGCGCAACCTTGCGTAATTTAGAACGTGACCGAGATCATTTAGAAGACATAGTTGCAGAAAGTATTTTGCATGAAAGTCCGGTGTTAAATCGTTTTGGTGCGGTGATTATCGTGATTGCCGCAGTGACACCTTTGTTAGGTTTGTTAGGCACGGTAACCGGAATGATTTCAACGTTCGATATTATTACCGAATTTGGAACGGGCGATCCCAAACTATTATCCGGCGGCATATCGGTTGCGTTGGTTACCACTCAGTTAGGTTTAATCGTTGCCATTCCCGCTTTAATTTTGGGTAATCTGTTATCCAGTTGGAGCAACCGAATTAAAGACGACATGGAAAAAGCTGCGCTCAATGTAATCAATATTTATGACGCGCCAAATCTGGCAACGAATTAATTTAATCAGGTAGTAAAAAGTGGAATTCATTAACAAGCTAATTGATTATTTTTCTTCCGGCGGTTTAGTTATGCCGCCGTTAATCATCGCAACATTATTATTGTGGTATGCATTAGGTTATCGCTATGCCGTGATGTTAAAAGCCGGACATAAAAAAAGTGTTCGACACACTGTAGAAACCTATGAAAAAGGTAAGTGGACAAAGGCAAATAACATTATTGAAAAAGCAGTGGTGGAAGCTTTTCGTTTAAAAAATGAAAAAGCGTTTCCCGTTCGCAAGTATTTAGATTATGCCTACTGGAGTTTAGAAAAAGAATTGTCACGTTACCAGGTGTTGGTCAAAACAATTGTTTCTATTACGCCGCTATTAGGTTTGTTAGGCACGGTTGGTGGAATGATTGAAACCTTTGACTCATTAAGAGATATGGAGTTGTTCACGCAAAGCGGCGGTATTGCCGGTGGTATTTCACAGGCATTGGTGACAACACAATTTGGCTTGGCCGTTGCTATTCCGGGTTTGTTAATTAATGGATATTTAAATAGAAAAAAATTAAGAATAGAAATGGATCTGGCGCAAATAAAAGATCTGTTATCCGTAAAACAGGCAAACGAACAAACATCGTAAATATGCCAAACAAAAGCATAGAGAAAGTTAATGAGATATAAAGAAAGAGACAGCACTGAGCAGGAAATAAATATATCGCCGCTCATTGATATTGTATTTATTTTGCTGATATTTTTTATGGTGAGCGCAACCTTTGTAAAAGATTATGACCTGGAAATAAATCGCCCCAAAGCATCAAGCAGCACAGCTTCATCATCAAAAGCCATTCGTGTGCATCTTGATGCATCTGGCGACGTATACATGGATGGTCAACCAGTGCGCACCTGGGTAGTGCAAAACTATGTGCGAGAAAAATTAACCAATAGCACAGACTCCACTGTTTTAGTGATTGCAGATCAGGGTGTAGCAGCGGGTAAATTAATTGAAGTAGTAGACCAGTGCCGCATGGCGGGTGCGTCTAATGTTGGCGTGGTAACCGAGCAGGAAGGTAGTTAATTATGACAATTGTTAATCATAAAAAAGTTAGAGCCATTGCCGTGTTCTGGATGTTGACGGGTTCGGCCGTTATTTTTTTAATGTTAGTGCTAATGAATCACTTTAGTGAAAAACCTGAAAAAAATAAAAGTGAATACAGTGCGCAGTTTGAAGTTAAAAAAAATAAGCAGTTAAAACCGGAAAAAAAGAAAATCAAAAAACCAGTTAAGCGTCAGGCGAAAAGCGTACCGAAACTGATGCTGGACTTAAATTCAGATATTGCCGGTTTAGATTTGGGATTGCCTGCATTCTCTCTAGGTGAAATGGGAAGTGAAGCGTTATTAGGTAACACCAGCGATGTAGTAATGACCAGCGACATGGTAGACACCGCTGCGCGCGCATTAATGCGCACACCGGTTGAGTACCCGCGCAGAGCAAAAGCTAAAGACATAGAGGGTTATGTGGTTATCAGTTTGTTAATTGATAAAAACGGTCGAGTGTCTATTGCTAAAGTGGTTGAGTCGGAGCCAGCGGGTGTGTTTGAAAATAAAGCATTGCAGACTATTAAAACCTGGTTGTTTGAGCCAGCAAAATATAAAGGCAAAGCGGTGGACTCCTGGGCAAACCAGACAATTCGTTTTGATTTGAGTTGATTATGTTTAGAGATTACATTTTTGAATTATTTATTTTGCTTTTAATTTTTATTATGTCGCCACTGGCGTTTGCAGAAGAAAAAATAAAAGTCGATTACCTGTCGTTAAGCGCATTAATGATTAAGGAAGGCGACTATATTAAAGCAGCGGAAGCGATAAAAAAAGTCGATCAAAAAGATGAAAAAATAGATAAAAAACGTTACTACACGCTCAGTGGTTTAATTAGTTTAAATCGAGAATTATATAAAAAAAGCATTGCTGAATTTGAGTCGGCCATTGCAGCAGGACAAAAAAATGAAATACTTTATGTCTATTTAGCACAGGCTTATATGGGGCTGGAAAAATACTCCAGGGTGTTAAGCATGTTAGATAAAGCAGCAGAGCTGAAAAAAACGATGCCTGGTGTCTGGTTGTTGCGTTCGCAAGCTCACTGGTTAAATAATGAAAAGCACCTTGCCTGGTCGGTGCTGGGCAAAGCCGAAACGTTATTTCCCAATGAAAAAACCTTTATGCGCAATAAAATATTTTACGCTATTGAGCTAGGTCTATTTCAACAGGCAGTAGCACTGGGGCAAAAATATATAAAGCAGCATAATGCATCGGTAATTGATTATGTTTCATTGGCTGATGCACTAAGGCGCAGCGGTAAGCCACAAAACGCATTAATATTTTTAGAGCTGGCGCGATTAAGATTTCCACAGGAAAAAAATATTTATCTGGCTATGGCGCACACCTATATGGATTTACAAAATGTTTACGCGGCAGCGATGATTTTAGAAGAGGGTGGAAAATATAATAATGCATTATTTAAAGATTCTGCAGAATTGTATAAACAGGTTAATGATACACAGCGTGCCTTATTTAATAATTCAAAAATATTAAAACAGAAAGAAAAATTACGTCAGAGAATGGCATTGCAACTACAAAATGAAAATTTTGATCAGGTGCTGGCAATGGAAAATGAGTTATTAAGAGTGAGATTGCTAGATGATGATACGTTTTTATATGCCATCGCTTATGCGCATTTTAAATTGGGTGATTATGTTTTTGCAGAGGCTTTTTTAGAAAAAATTACTGATGCAAAAGTATTCAGGAAGGCAGCCGAATTGCGCAAGCTAATGGCTGGGTGTGCCAATGAAAAGTGGCTGTGTTAACGAATAAGACGTAATAATATGACTAAGTTTAAAATTTTAATGTGCATATTTTTGTATGCATTTAGCAGCAATCTTTTGGCGGTAAAAAATCCCGCGATTGTTTCAATTTATGTATTTAAACAGGGTGTGCCATTAAGTGGTGCGAATGTAAGCGCTAATGGAACACGCATTGGTGAAACCAGTCAGCATGGCTCATTGCATGTGCAGTTGAAATCGGGCTGGCATGAAGTGCTTGTGAGTTATCAATCGCAAGAAGTAAAAAAACTTAATCTGAATTTAAACGCGGATGAGCGAATAAGAGTTATTCTGGCGCAGCCCTCACCCGATTATCCCACCTCAACGGATATTGAAAGTTCGGAAGGTATAAAAATAATCAGCAATAATAAAAAGCAGATTTCTGGCGATAAGGGAATAATCAATGGCGTTGTAACGTCTTTGCAGGGCAATGCACCACTATCAGGTGTTCGGGTTTTTGTGAGTGGTATTTCCAGCGCAATAAAAACCGACGATCAGGGGCGCTATCAAATTACTGTGCCCGTTGGAAAATATTCCATCTCTTTTGTGCATCCTGAATTCAGTACGCAAATTTTTAAAAATGTTCGCGTGAAAAAAAATATACAAACTACAAAGTCAACCGAGTTAACACCTGCGGGTAAAGACCTGGGTGAGTTTGTTGTGAATGCACCCAACGTTGAAGGTGGCTTTAAAGCATTAGTAATGGAAAGGCGCTCAAGCTCTTCGGTAAAAGAGGTTATTGGTGCAAAACAAATGTCCAATGCCGGTGCCAGCGATGCGGCGGGTGCATTAAAACGCGTTACAGGTTTAACTTTAGTCGATGGAAAATTTATTTTTATACGCGGCTTAGGTGAGCGTTATTCGAGTACACTTTTAAATAATGCAAGCCTGCCCAGCCCCGACCCAACTCGCCGAGTTGTGCCCCTGGATTTATTTCCCACGGGTGTGCTCAGTGGTGTGGTTATCCAGAAAACCTATAGCCCCGATATGCCAGGCGATTTTTCTGGTGGTGTGGTTCAGTTACGGACATTAGGTGAAATTTCCGAAGAACCTGAATCTAATATTTCTTTACAGCTTAAATATAATTCCAATACAACGTTTAAAGACGGCCTTGTGTATGAAGGAGGCAGCACCGATTTTTTTGGCATTGATGATGGTACGCGTGCATTGCCCGCGCTGGTTGATAGTGAAACGAATGGTGGCTCACGCCCGGGTGCTTTAAGCGAAGAGGCTGCAGAATCTTTTCCGCAAGTTTATCAAACCACAGCAAAAACATTACCACCGGGCATTAAATTAAAAATGTTATTTTCGGATGCTTATGAACCGTTAGATTCTAATAATGGCTGGGGTTATAACATTGCATTTAACTTTGAAAATAACTGGAATCAAATAGATGAGTTAAGAAACACTTACAATGGTGATGGTGTTGGTGGCGTGGTAATTGAAAATGAAATTTCACGAAGTCGCACAGAAAATGAAATTAATTTAGGTGGGTTATTTAATTTTATATATGAAATTGGAGAAGCGCACCGGATAGAAAGTAACACGATTTTATCTCGCCAAACAACAAACACGGTTGTTACTGATTCAGGTTTTTTATCTGAAAATGAAATTAATGTTCGAGATAGCACCCTGGAATGGCGAGAGACGCAATTGTTTAGTCAACAATTTAGAGGTGAGCATGAAATGGAATCGCTTAACGATTTAAAAATTGACTGGCATGCCACGCTTTCGCAAGCATTACGTGATGTTCCTTTTACGCGATTTTATCGTTATATTGAAAACAATAACCAATTGGCACTCACGGCTGATAATGTTCATCAGTTGCGCTATGAAACTCTCGAAGATAATACAACCGATGTGGCGATGAATTTAACCTATCCTGTTTATGATTTGTTTGGCACATTTACAAAAATAAAAATGGGCGTTTCCAGTATTAGTAAAGATAGAAACAGTCAATCCATTCGCTTTAACTGGATTGCACCGAATGATATTGATC
>JALTJN010000212.1 GCA_027076405.1 Chromatiales bacterium | reverse complement strand
ATTGTAATCATTACAATGCTGACTCTATTTGTTGTTGACATTAAAGCCCAGTCAAGTGAGGTTCAAATTACTAATGCCAATGATTTATCTCCGGAATTTTTTACTACCTCTGATGCGATTCCATTGCTGGATCAGAATGGTACTCCTACCGGATTTTATTTAATCGAAACAGCATGTTATAAAAAAAGATCATGGATAAACAGATGTCGCTGGCGAAGTGGAATGTGTATTCGTCCGGTAAGTTTGGTGGTAGATGGAGAGATGAATATTATTGAAGCTACGGTGATTGCTACCGGGCAATCAGTAGAACTCTATGAAGGGATAGATGCTGAGGGAAATTATGTTAGGTCTACGGACGAAAATTAAGCTTCAAATTATGAAATATCAGTTCCATATCATTCTAAGATTTGGGACTGATATTATTTAACCTCTAAGTGAAATAATGCAAATGAAATACAGGATATTTGTTCTTTTTCTTTTCTTGGTTACCTTTCTTCCAGCACAGGTTGAGCGTATTAGTGGTTTGCCCTTTATGGATGAGGGAGAATATGACCGGATTTTGCGTTCTTATTCGGGGATTGACAGCATGGCAGTACCAAATACATATTTTGTTATTACGGCAAATACCAGTGTCAGCTCCCATACACTTGCTCCGGCTATAATAAAGGCATATCGTGAGATAAGGACTTTTGACCCGTATGTGCCGATCTACATAGTTTACAGAAGTGACGGTGCCGTAAATGAAAAAAGTCAGAAAAGGGTATTTAAAAAGATATATAAGATTGATCTTGACAAGGATCAGGTAAGGGCAATAGGATCAAATGACTTATTTCGCCTGATGAACTATGGCAATGACATGGTCAAGTGGTTTTATGTGTATAAGCGAAGATTGCTGATAAGGAACCTGATAAAGCTCCACGATCTGTCCAGCTATCAATATCAATTTCCAAAAGACCTGATTCATATCGGGGCTCTTGAAAAAACGGAAATTCACAATGACAGCATCCTGCTTTCTCCGCTTATGGATGTTATACGGCCCTATAGAGATGGAAAGTTTCTCTACATCACAGATATTGAAAATACACTTCATGTTTTAAATTCCAGGACGGGAGAGTTTGAGGCATCCTTTGATAAAAGAAGCAAAAGGGGAGTAGATATCTATTGTGAGATCATCGCCAGGGATAGTTTGAACTGTGCCTATGCCAAAAAACGGGCTTCTTCACTGGAATCGCTACGCAGAGATGAAAATTTCTTTGTGAATGCTGCATTTATCGACAATAAAATTTATGTGGCATCAAGTCTTCAAA
>JALTJN010000211.1 GCA_027076405.1 Chromatiales bacterium | reverse complement strand
TCGCAATATATACCCATTATTTCAACAGCACCGCACCGCACAGAATAAGAATATAAAAAATAAAGAAAATAATAGATTTTTATATCACTCCGAAAATTATACCGTTTCATTAAATCACAACTGGATTAAACAAACTGACAAAGGTCAATTTTTTGATTATTTTAATTTAATAAAAAACAACAAAATAATTTCTGAATTCAGACCTAAGTGCACCAGCAAAGACAGTAACTCAATACCCGAAACAGTAGAAAATATAAAGCAGATGAATTTTAATAAAAAACTCATAACGAAAACAAACTGCTACACAACAGAAAAAATAATTTACGCGTGCAGAGTAGAAACGCTTAACCAAAAAAACAAATAGAACGCATACAATGGTTAAGCTTAAACACAAAACTCAAAAATGAAATAGAACTAGATTTTGTTATTTTTAACAATCATTCCATTGCATTAGATGAAATTGAAAAAATAATAAATTCGGCTACCACTAAAAAAACTTATAAAGAAAATACAACTTGTTTGAGTTTAGCTGAATGGATGTAAACAATTCACTCTCCGGTAGTCGATATATGTTTTTTCATTGCGGCACATTGCCAATCAGTATGTAATATTTCTTTTGCCGTCGATTTATACATTTCATAACGCTCGTCTTGCACGGCATAAACGATTACTTCCCAGGCCTGCCTTGCAGCACTATTGACTTTAAGTTCTTTAGAAACCAAAGCAGATATATAATCCGCCTTTTGCACATTAGACATTTTTTCTGCATCAGTGCATTATCTAACATTTCAAAATAACGGCACACTTTATCAAAATCATTTACTGCAGAGAAAGCAGAAAATGAAAAACAGATAACACTATAAATAATAATGTTCGCATTATTTTCGTCCTGTAAATCTAAATTTACCACTACCCATTGACTGTAATGGCCTCACGGGGCGATAAATTTTTAAACTTTTAAACTTTTTTGAGGCTGAAAATTTGGTACCAGCAAATCATCTGCTGTTATATAAACCCACAAACCATTAGGGTGCTGCCAGGCTGTACCACCCATGCTGGCAATAGTCATTGCATTAATAGCCGAAGGAGCAGAAGCAAAATACTGCGTAGGTTGTATGCTTAACCTATGTCCAGGCTTTTCACTATTGCGCACAGCTTTAAGTCGTTGCTCAATATCGTCATCAACAACCGCTTTAACTATACCAGTAACAATAGATGCAGGCCCCGCCGCACCCCCAAGTAAACCCGTACCAAACAAACCTAAATCCGTAAAAAAACGCGTCCACGCCTATATTCGCTCATACTAGTATC
>JALTJN010000210.1 GCA_027076405.1 Chromatiales bacterium | reverse complement strand
GTTAGATTTGTTGGAAGATTCACTGTTGGCACTTGAATTACATTCAAACCAAATTCTGCAACTATATGGCAGTACGTTCCGTTTTCAATCCGTGCATAGATTTGTTGCGGATTGGTAATATTGGTATAATTTAATGGTATTTCGTTTTGTAGATTTTCAGCATCATCAAAGGATGTGTAAAAAGTTATGTCTAGGTTTTCTGGACTGCCTTGAGACATTTCAAGAATTTTATCGTTTAAATCAAAATTCTCAAAGCCATCATTGGAAATATCATCGCAAACTAAAAAGTTTGTTGGCGGATTGTACAATGGAAAAGAGCCAACTTCTAAAGTGAATGACGAAACGCCGAAACAATCTTGATCGGTATTATTTTCTACTCTAACATATATTGTTTGTGGGCTAGAGGTGTTATTGTAATTAGAATTTTTATCTATAATATTGGTTCTGTTTATGGCGTCATTTTCAGTTTCAAAATAAAGGACTTGTTTTCCTGTTTGGTTATTTAAAATTTCAGCATCTTTTAAATTGAATAGGAAATCTGCTATTTGGTCGCCATCAGATTCGCAGTTTTCAAAATTGCTAATAGGTATAAATTCAGGAAGTGTATTTACAATAATACTTATTTCGGTTGATGCAAAGCATCCTGTAATTGTACTTTCTATTCTTGCAAAAACGGTTTGTGTTGTCGCATTAAATACGCTTGGGACTAGAATAGCGTTAGTGTTATTTTGTTGGTCGATTAATGTTGTGTGAAAGCTAATTACCAAATCTGTAGTATCTGCTACAATATTTGGTATTATAGCTTCTAGATCTACTATAGAAAATCCATCTTGATCATCATCACAGATAATAATTTCTAAGGGCGAATTTACTGTAGGTGCAGGAATTACATTAACATCAAAAGCAATAGTATTATAACATGCTGTAGTGTTTGATGTAACTCTAGCGTATAGTGTTTGTGGGTTTGTAGTGTTTGTATAAATCTGTGGTAATGCATTAACATTATTATTGGCATTGGCATCACTTATAAAGTAGTTTACTGTAACTCCAGTTAATCCATTTAGTACTAGATCATCAAAGGTTGAAAGCTCTAAATCCACGATGCCATCATCATCAGTATCACAATAATCAATCGGAGCTATTGGTTGTAGGATTATTGGCGGATTTATAAAAAGATTAATTTCTGCTTCATAACCACAAGTTGCAGTCTCAATTTTAAGGTATATTAATTGAGGACTTGAAGTAACTACGTAAGGCACATTTTGATCTATTGGATTTATGCTGTTATCCATATCAAATTGTGTTTCGTAAA
>JALTJN010000209.1 GCA_027076405.1 Chromatiales bacterium | reverse complement strand
CTGAGGGATCGACACATAATTTATGCTATTTCCTTTTCAGCCCAAATAAGTTGCTCAGTAATCGAGCTAATCGATTTAATATTTATGCGTATTTTCTTCTTTATTACCCGACAACCTAAATAAAACAGCGATAATACACGTCGATGTCTAATTGAGTTTGCTTGAAACTGGTAATGCAGTTTTTCTTTCTCTGCGAACCAACCAACAATCCAGGCGACAAAGGAAGCCAGCATCGCAATTAATAATAAATTTTCAATACGTTCTATTTTAGAACTTCGTGCTTGCTCAAAACCAAAACCATACTTTGAACTCTTTAAATCCCTAAAGCCTTCTTCAATTTGCATGCGACATTGATAAATTTTAACGACACGCTTTGCGATATGATGACCATCGAGTGAGGTGATTAAAACCCAGGGCTCTTTCGCTGACTTTGCTTTATCTTGACTGTCGGTGCTTTTGCTCGGTTGTCCGTATTTGTTTTTGTTAACACGGCCTTTCATGGCCGCTTTGTAATAACACAAAACGCCTTCAATGGTAGCCGATTTACTCAACCTGACGCGCCCGAATCGTTTCGCCGTTGAGGTGGCTTTTTGATGGATTGTTTTCAAGCTATACCACTGTGTTTGTCCTTCCGGGCTATATTTTACCAGGCCACGGACGCGTCCCACATAATCCCAACCGAGGGTGCTAACGGCTTTAAACCACGATGTATGATAACCCGCATCCGTGACCAGGATGGGACAACACGCCTCGGGGAGTATTTTTTTTAAGCGCATGAGAAATAATCGGTGTACTTTTTTGTTTGCTAATTTTGATTGAGGATGGACTTCTTCATAGAGTGATAAGGCTCTGCCTTCACAGACTAATGCTGCCCGTAATAAATGATGCGTGGTATTCGGTACCGGCGACCAGTCGACGATAAGCCAGGGCCTTGTTTTCATGCCGACCAACAGGCGTGCCACTTTTCGATAGACGGCTTCGCGTTGCGCATGCAATTTTTGATTACTCACGAGTCGATCAACTTTACGAATGCCGCTGCGCTCCTGGATGGGAAGCGACAGGGAGCGACCTAACCCCGTGATAGATAATTGCTTTGTATCAAACGTGGCGCGAACAATAATCATCAATGCATTCAGTCGTTTTAAGTGCATGACCGATGAAAGCATTTTATGTAATATTAGGTTGACGTGCATGGTGTTGACCTTTTTGTTTTGTGGAGAAACGAATTAGATCATAATTCATCATGCATGTCTTTATTTTTATCTAATTGATTCTTAAACCTATTTTCAATGATTATGTGTCGATTCGTCAG
>JALTJN010000208.1 GCA_027076405.1 Chromatiales bacterium | reverse complement strand
GCGGTTAGTTATTTATAATCTCTTCTAATATCCAACCTATAATTGAACCTACAATAATACCTAATATAATCTCTTTCATAAGCACTATTTTAAGTTTTTTAAGAGAACTGATAGGGCTTGGTTATAGCCACTTCTTTTTTCTTTGTATGTTGGGTGTCTAAGAGAGAATGGACTACTATCAAATTCGTTACCATCTGATATTCTCATCCCTTTTATCCTCTCCCTCAACTCCTTCTTACACTCATCCTTAACCGTATCCACAAGTATCTCGTAATCGTGTCTTAGTTGTTCTTTTTGGGTTTCTAGTAGGTTGGTGATGAAGTGTTTGATTTCATCTCTCAATTCTTCGCTTCCTGCTGCTTCCCCGGTAAATAACCCATCGCTGTGACCAGCCCACCTTCTGTCAAATTCCTCACGCCAGTCTTCAGTTTTATTTTCTTTGGTCATAAAGTTTTTCACATTTTTTACTACAAAATCCAGCAATATTTCTATACAATGTCATTCCTATTTGATATTTCTGCTTTTTATTTAAGCAATTATCACATAAAGGCATACCATATACCTTTTGTTCAAGTATCTTTAGGTCGTGGGTTATGTGCCCACTATTTCTGGTCAACAGGTAATTCGTGTCGCCAAATACCAAAATCAACTATTGACCCGATACTTACAAACCATTGACCCAATGGTTCTACCTCATCGAGCTCTCCATCTTTGATTGCGTTCATAAAACGCCCGCTATCTGCTACCCAACTTGCTGTTGAAAGTTCAATCATTCCTCCTATAATTTTCTCGACCTTACCCACAAGGTGATAAGTTACCGTACGAATGAACAGAGATTTACCTATTAAATCATTAAAAGTCTCAATAGGTACTTCTGAAAACCCTCCATTAAACTGTTCTTTGATTTTTGAAAGTGTTTCCTCACTTACTTCAATATATGGCATATATTTATGCGTTAGTTAATTAGTAAATATTAAAGGCTCCTGCTCCTGCTCCAGCTCCTGCTCCAGCTCCTGCTCCTGCTCCTGCTCCTGCTCCAGCTCCTGCTCCAGCTCCTGCTCCTGCTCCTGCTCCAGCTCCTGCTCCAGCTCCAGCCCCAGCTCCAGCTCCTGCTCCTGCTCCTGCTCTTTCTAATGTTAAAGTGTTTTATTCTATTTATACTTATATTCTGTATGTTCATACATCTATCCCTTAGTGAGTTATTTATCTAATAGTTCTGGGTTCTCGTAGATGTTGCCGATTATTTCTGTTTTAGATGCGTCAATATCAACAAAACTTTTCCCTCCGTGTTCAAACTGTGCAATACTATCGCAGTAAT
>JALTJN010000207.1 GCA_027076405.1 Chromatiales bacterium | reverse complement strand
CAAATAGAACTATACCGACTATTAATCAAATAGAGCTAGGTGGGAGCAGTCCATTTCGCAGTGCACGATTTAACTTGATTTGGAGGGAAACTAAGGCTGGCAATGTTTCTGTTGTAACAGATCAAAATTGGCAAAACTCAATTCAAATGGTCAGCGGTCAATACATAGATTTGGCCGGTAATGTGGTAACAGATATTAATCCTGTTATGAGAAAAACCCGTTAATTTCAGCATGATTTAAAAGAAAGTGCCGACGCAGTTAAAGTTAACTGCGCCGGCCATTTTGTAAAAAAAATACACAGTAAAAATAAGTCATCAATTTTTATCAAAACAGTACAGAGATGAGTAAATGAAACGTTATAAATTATTAACAAAAGGAATCGTGGGGCTAATGTTGTTTGGTGCTGCATCACAAAGTCAGGTGCTTGCAGAAACAAATGAATTCACGTCGTCGGAACTAAAACAAATTCGTTTCTTATCTCGTGCGCTAATTAAATCACGTGCAAATGAAAAAATAAAAATAGATAAGCAAATGGTTTCTGAGCGCAAACGAATACAGGCAATGAAAGAGACGTTACAAAACCTTGAAGCGGAACAGTTTAAAAACTTAAGTGATACAAACCTTAAAGCATTGAGCCCCGTGGTGAGTGTTTCTCCAATTCAGATAAATGGGCAATCTAGTTCACTTAATACAAGTAATAAGCTGAGCGCAAGACCTGTTGTTTCAGTGCAAAAACAAAAACGTGAAAGTTTAGGGAATAAGCAAGCAAAACTCATAGCAAGCACTGTATCCAAATTAGAAGTTCAGAGAAATAAATTAGAGGAAGAATTACCCAGCAAATTCTTGTTCTGGAAAAAAAGAAATCATCGTGATAAACGTAATGAGCATGTAATTAACGTGACAAGTGAAATAGAAAAAGAGCTGCAAGACATGCAAGTAACAGGTGCTATGGACTTAGCCAAAATAAAATCAATGAAAGAGCGATTAACATTAAAAGCACCAGAAAGGGCAGCTGAAGAAATTCAGCCAACATTCCAAACAATAACAAAGCATAGTAAGTAAGGGATTAGGGGAAGTAAGATGAGAGCAATTTTATTAGGTTTAGTAACACTGTTATTTTCCTTAAATTTACACGCAGCAGACTGTCTCGATGCAGCAGCAGATACACAGTTATGTGAAACAAAAGAAATTTTATATGCAACGGGCGAAGCCGCTATTGTTGGTCAAAAGGCAGCAGAACTGGGTAGCCCCGTAAAGATTTACGAATACCTTAGAAATAATGCAGAGTATGCTGTTTATCATGGTGCGCGAAGTAGTTCGCTAAATTCGGTATTAGCACTTAGGGGTAACGATGTAGATTTAGCGTCTTCGCTCATTGCAATGCTGCGTTCACAAGGTATAAAGGCCAGATATGCAGTGGGAGGTATAAGGCTTGAAAAATCTCGGCTTGCTAACTGGTTGGGTGTTATAAATAATGATTTAGCGGTATCAATCATGCGTGATCAGGGCGTGCAAAACATAATTGATACAGACCCTGTTGATGTTGTATTTCAGCATGTTTGGGTAGAGGCTCTGGTTGACTATGATAATTATAGAGCCGGTAATAACAGTAGTTCGGCAGTCGCATGTACTACCGAGGGTGGTGGTTGTAAATGGGTGTCGCTAGATGTTTCTTATAAGCAAAAACAATATAAAGAACAATACCGCATGTTGCTCCGTGATTTAAATTTTGATTACGAGGCCTATTACAATGCAGAAAATCCAGCGAGTGATAACTATCAAGCAGGCCTAAAAAATAAAAATCCATTAGAAATATTTGAAGAGCAGGCGCTTGCTTTCTTGCGTGAAAATCATCCTGGTGTGACACTAGAAGATGTTTTAGATAGCGGTGAAATCATAAAAGATGAAAGCGGTGTGTTGCCTGCGTCTTTACCATATGACGTGGTTGGGGCAGTGGCGCGTTATGACTCAGTTGAGGATTATGATGCGACCAATACAGTAGATTGGACAAAATATTTAAAATCACAAGTTATACCTACTGCATGTGATGGGGATTCTACTGACCCTCTTACTAGTGCACAGGTTTCGTTGGCTGAATTAAGTACTAAGAAATTAACGATTACTGTTTTTAATAATGCAGGTGAGAGCGTATTGGGGCATAGATTAGATGACCAACAAGTAGGTCTTACACTAATAGGTTTCAATAATGTAATTTGTAATGGTTTAACTATACCAATTCAGAATGGTATGCAATTAAATGTTACTTTGGAGGTAGATGAAGCGCCAGATAGCGCTACAGGTGTGGCAAAAACAATTAGTGTAAGTTATACAAATCTAAGATATGGTGGTTATTACTTAATTGCCAGCGGCGGTGAAACTTCGAACTGGTCTCAGGTTGATCGTGCTTATAAGAATTTATTGGCTGCTAATGATCAGTATCAAATTGTTGTGGACAGTACGGGTGCAATAGGTCTAACTGGTACAGCCTATGTTGATGAAAATGCAGACGGTATAGCAGATGTAGGCGATACACCTTTATTGAATCATCTGGGCGCCCAAGATGCATTAACCGGTGGTTTATTGCATGTAGCTCAGTCTATATACTACACGCGGTTAAGGGAAGAGTCACAACGTTATAGTGGTTTAAAAGGCATTGTTTCTCCAGTAGCTGCCTATCTAGGTCTTATAAGTACCACCGTTAGTGTTGAATATCTTGATGATGTGCCCTTTGCAATAACTCCAGGTGGTTTGTTGATAGATCTTAAGGGGATAAGGATTAATGGTAGCTGGGAAATTGATCAACCAGAGGTTTACTCAAATGAAACATTCAAATTCATAGGGCATCTAGGCTCATCTTTGGAGCATGAAATTTGGCAAGAAATTACCGGCTATGATGCTATTTCAACTATGCGGGGCATTCAATTAGCGCTGGCAAGTGGTGAAGAACTTGTAGATGTGAATTATAATGCCAACGTAGTGCCAGCAACGAATACATTTCCTAGTGTTATAAGCTCATTGGGGTTTTCTGTTGGAGCGGATCCTGGCGGGTTTACTAGAAATCAGCGCGAGATTTATGGTAGAAATTTAGTTTCCTGGAGTTATTCCGGTGCAGTGCCAAATGAAAGCTTTGATGCAGTTATTCCGGATGGAAGTTTACTATCACCAACTGACATACGATTTGACTGGCTGCTTTACGGAAGTACTAATGGGTTTGATAATTACTTTGCAAATGTAGATAGTTTAGAGGAAGCGTTAAAACCACTTGCAGCTACAGATGGCCAGTTAAAAACGATAGAAGTTTCGCTTAGTACTGTAGGGACGCCATTTCAAGGGATTGGACTAAGAACGGCAGGTGTGACTACTAGCAGTCCTGCAGGGTTTAGTGTAGTTAGTTTTAGAAGTGATGCGACTACGTGGTATATAACCATATCTGAAACAGCCCCACATGCTGATGGCGCATATCTTTTAGGTATCGCTCTTGTAAGTGATATAAGCCAAATTACTTCAATAACTTATGATTTTAATACGGCAGATCAGACTTATACTCTAGAGTTTGTTTGCGGACTGACAAATTCAACATTTACGGCAACGGCAACAGCCCAGCTAGTGAATGGACGTAATTGCTTTAATCAAACAATTACGGCAAATAACATGACACAAATTGTTGATTATTTAGATGTAAGCAAAGGCTTTGACCCTAATCAACTAGCATACAGAGCAAGCACAAGAGGCATTAACGAATACGATACTGAGTTTTTAAGAACCATGCGCAATAACCTATATAATTCACCTGAAGCCCCCGTTGTTTGGCAACAATATATAATGCCAACTCGATTTAGTCTGGGTTCCAACTATTTATTTAATGTGTATATAAGAAATATATTCAGTGACACGGATATTGCATCATCAACCTATGCCATTGTTAATCATAGTGATCTTTTACCGGCGGGTGGTGGCTACGTAACCGCCGAAGATACAATTGAACCGGCTACCAGTGTGGAATTTAATAATGAGGTCTTTAACAACCTTAATCTAGTTTCCGTTACTAATAACGATGTGGTGCGCACACCGTCTACAGTCGACCCCGTTAGCACCGTAACCGGTAATATGTATCATGATGAAACGGATATTGTGATTAAAGGTCGTGGTTTAGATTATGCGTTAACGCGCACGTACAATTCAGATCAAACAACGTCGCCTACTGCTTCAAGTTCACCGCTTAGTAAAGGCTGGACACACTCATATAATATGCGCTTAATTGCCAATGATTATGGGCAAAACCCTAATTTCACAGCAACACAAGCACCTGAAAATGCCAACGGAACCACATCATCTATAACTTACGTGGATGAGCGCGGTGGTGAAATTAATTACCTGGTTGATGATGTCGGCGCTACTTATGCTATCACGTCACCGCATATGAATTTTGATACACTACAGTTAGACACACCCGTGGTAGGTCAATACACATTAGCTTTTCGTAATGGCACAAAGTATATATTCAGTGGAAATGATTTAAAAATTCCTGGAAATACAGCGCGTCTCACTCAAATACAAGATGCTTATGGTAATGAGTTAAATTTCGCGTACACGGGTAATAATTTAACCCGTATCACAGATAACATTGGTTTAAGTGATCGAACGGGATTAACGTTAAGTTACTACACCAGCGGCGTGAATATAAATAGCATTAATACCATAACTGACTGGACAGGGCGTATTTGGACTTATAACTACAATGTTGCAGGTCAGCTAAGTGGAGTAACCGACTCATTGGGTGAAAGCATGGTTTACACCTATGATACAGGCACTGATTTGTTACAAGATATAGTTAAGCCACAAGATAGAGCTGGTGTTAAAAACACCATGACCTTCAGTTACTATGAAAATGACCAGGCTTATAACTACATAGACCAGTTAGGTAATGAAGAATCACTTACCTATGATTTATTTAGAAAGCGTACGCGCATTACTAATCCGCGTGGCTATATTACTGAGCATTACTACGATACTAATGGCGCGTTGATAAAACTGGTTGAACCGGACAAAGCCATAAAGTTGTTTGAAAATAATGAAGACGGTTTGCGTTATTTAAAACGAGATGCACTAGGCAACACAACAACGTATTCATATAACACTGCGCGCACGTTAACGAGGGCGGTAACCGACACGTTTGGTCAGGTTACCCGCGAGCAGGACGCGCTGGGAAATACCATAGATTATACCTATGGCATATATGATCAAGTTGCGGATGTTAAAGACAAAAATAATATTCGTACGTTGGGCGAGTATTATACAACAACCGATGCCGCAACAGGTGCATTAACAGGTAAACTACGCCGCGTAACGATGCCTCAGGCAACAGTTAATGGTGTAGCACAAGCCAATGTCGTAATAGCAGAGTATCAATACAATGCAGATGGCACAATTAGGCGCGTTGAAGAATTGATTGATCCTGCTGCCCCGACTCGTAAACGTATAACCGATATAACTTATACATATGGGGTTGGTGGCCTTACAATAAATCAAGTGACATCAGGTGCAACCAGTGGTGTTAGCTCAACAACCCAGCAGGTGTATGATTCATTGTGGCGCTTACAATCTGAAACCGTGAGTCGCCGCACCAGTGCAACAGATGCAACACAATTGTCACTAACAACAAGTTATGAATATGACGGCTTGAGCCGTCCCGTAAGAGTGACAGACCCGTTGGGCAATATTTCTGAAACCGTCTACGATGCCAACGGGAAAGTCAGCAGCACCATTATGCGCTTTGCCTTAAACAGTCTGGGAGACAGGGCAATACATGATAGCTGTACAATCGATGCGGCCTATCCCAATCACCATACCTGCGTTACATCAACAAGCACGTATGACGCTTTTGATCGCCTGAGTACACAAGCCAATATTAATGGTGATCTTGTAACGTACAAATATGATGAAA
>JALTJN010000206.1 GCA_027076405.1 Chromatiales bacterium | reverse complement strand
TTGTAGCTGGTAATGTAGCTACAGCTGAAGGAGTGAGAGATTTGATAAAAGCAGGAGCTGATGCTATTAAGGTTGGCATAGGTCCAGGATCAATTTGTACTACCAGAATTGTAACTGGATTTGGAGTGCCTCAATTATCTGCAATATTAGAGACTTCAGTTGCTGCTAAGAGGTATAAGGTACCAATTATTGCCGACGGAGGAGTGCGTCAACCTGGAGATCTTGTGAAGGCATTGGCAGCAGGGGCTAGTACAGTTATGCTAGGGTCTACTTTGGCAGGTACAGATGAAAGTCCTGGGTTGATAGTTAATAAAAATGGTATGCGTTTTAAAGTTAGTCGTGGTATGGCTTCATTGGGCGCTAATTTGACACAGCAGAGAACTTTACAAGATAATAATATAAAAGATTTACAAAAACAGTCAGAAGAAGTTGTGCCAGAAGGTGTTGAAGCAATGGTGTATTATAAAGGTGGCACAAAAGATGTTTTACATCAGTTTACAGGAGGACTGCGATCAGGCTTGTCTTATTGTGGAGCTAGAAATATTAAGCAATTACAAAAAAACGCTGAATTTATTCAGATTACCCAAGCTTCTTTACAAGAAAGTTCAAGTCATGACGTAAAGAAGATTTAAATAATTGTATTTATGCGCATAATAGCAGATATTCATAATCATTCGCGTTTTTCTCGGGCTTGTTCACCACAACTCACAATTCCAAATTTAGATATGTGGGCTAAAATAAAAGGGGTTAATTTGATTACTGTGGCGGATTTTACTCATCCAGTTTGGATTCAAGAATGTGAAGAAAATTTGGTAGAAGATGAAAATAGTGGATTTTATTTTTATAAGGATGGTGATAGGACAGTGAGGTTTATTTTTACTACTGAGTTATCTTTTATATATAAACAAGGGGACAAAACTAGAAGAATACATGATATTATCCTAGCTCCTAATCTAGGAGCAGTTAAAAAGTTGAATAAAGAATTGGATAAACGTGGGTTTAATTTAAAATCAGATGGTAGACCAATACTGGGTATGCCAGATAAGGATTTTTTAAAGTTAGCTAAAGAGATTGATGAGAGAATTGAGCTTATTCCAGCTCACATTTGGACGCCTTGGTTTGCATTACTTGGTTCAAAGTCAGGTTATGATAGTGTTGAGGAGTGTTTTGGGGAGATGAGTAAATATATATTTGCACTGGAGACTGGACTGTCATCTGATCCTCTCATGAATTATAGAGTATCTGGTTTGGATGATTATATTTTTATTTCTAATTCTGATTCTCATTCTCTAAAAAATATTGGTAGAGAGTGTAATGTATTTG
>JALTJN010000205.1 GCA_027076405.1 Chromatiales bacterium | reverse complement strand
GAATATTAGATGATCCATGTGAATATGATAAAAAAGAAGATCTGGAGTATTTTTGATGAGCAATCTTCGTAGGTGGGATGTTAGGAGGGTTTTGAGAAAAGATATAACTGCGTTTATAGAGAATAACCATTATTCTGGATCAATAAATGGATGTATAGCTGATTACTGTTATGCGCTATTTGATGGTGAAGAAATGAAAGGTGCTATGTTCTTTGGTAGAATGGCAATGGCTAACCAATGGAAAAGATTCTCAGATAATGAAAGCGATGTAATAGAATTAAGGCGGCTTTGTTGTATAGACGATACACCTAAAAATACTGAAAGTTATTTTATAGGGAAGGCATTAAAACTGCTATCCAAAGATTGGAGAAAGGGGGTTGTTGTTTCTTATGCTGATAAAGAATATGGGCATAAAGGGGTAATTTATAAAGCCTCTAACTTTGAAATGGTTGGAGAGATTAAGGGTGTAAGGGTTATTATTTGGAAAGGAAAAAGATACCACGATAAAACTATAAGAACAAAATATAAAGGTGAGTTGAAGCCGTTTGCAAAAAGAATTAAAAATGCTTTAGAGTGCGGTGACGCATTTTATAAGAAAACTGCTGGCAAGTTTACGTATGTTTATGAATTATAAAATTAGAATAGGGTAGAAATAGAATGAGCTTTTTTAAATCAAAGCCGTATCGTGATAAAGCCTATTTAAAATGGGTGGCTGATGGCGTTTGCTCTGATTGTGGGATATATGACGACACTATTATCCCTCATCATTTAATCGGTGTAGGTGATGGCAAAATGGGCGGTAAAGCCAGCGACCTTGATGTAATGGCGTTACGTGGGTCGTGTCATGCCAATATTCATCTAAAAACAGGAAACAAGCAAGAGCAATACAAGTGGATAGCTAAAACGCTAAAATCTGCAATTATGGCCGGATATAAATTTAAAATAGAGTGAAATAATACTTGCATTTATACTTTAGGCGTATATACTTAAAGCATACAAACGAATGGGAAACGCAATGAATAAAATCGAAGGGCAAATGAAAGCGATTGATAAACTTTATGATGATGTGATGGGTAGCTTAAATAATATCTTTAGACAAAAGCCCGCAGGTTATGAAACAACAATCGAGATCAATGGTTATGAGTTTCCTTGTATCGTAGATTTTGAGTTCATCCCAGCATGTCGAGGATCGAGAGATGATTACGGTATGCAGGTAGAGCCGGATGAGCCTGCAAGCGTAGAAATGGGTGAGGTTTGGATTTTTGACGAAATATGGCAAATTGTTGATATTCCAGAAAAAGCCATGAAAGATGTTTTAGATGAGATTTTAGAGCACGAATTATCATAACGTCCAGCATCACCGGAGAGGAGCGAGCGCAGCGAGTGACGAATCAGAGTGAATGCGCTTGTTATGCGATTTATTTAAATTAAGTGGAGAAAGTGAAATGAAAAAGCAAAAAGGTTTTACCCTGATTGAACTGATTATGGTATTCGTCATTATGATCGGTGGTGGCTCTTGGATTTTGAATGCTGTGAAGTTGGCATCTTGTGATTTTGCATCAAGCTACAAATGCGAGGTGATTCACGGTGCTGGATTGATTGTGCCACCTATTTCTATTGCAACTGTTTGGTTCGCGGATGACGACGCATAACGCCCAAATAACCAGTCACGCTGTTTGTGGTCTGCGTTAATTTATTTGTTATGTGATTTTAATTTAGGAGATAAGTATGAATATTTATATAGATTGTGAATGGAACGACTACAAAGGCGATTTAATTTCAATGGCTCTTGTTTCTCAAGATGGTGATGAATTTTATGAGGTTCTTGAATGCAGTAACCCTTCTGAATGGGTAGCAAATAACGTAATGACGGTTTTAGAAAAAAAGCATATACAAAAAGATGAGTTTGATTTGAAGTTAAAAAACTATTTAGAGCAGTTTAATAATACAAATATTAATATTATTGCGGATTGGCCGGAAGATATAGAGCGATTTTGTAGCGCATTAATTACTGGCCCCGGCACTAGATTTGGCCCCGGCAATATTAAATTTGAGCTTAACCATGATTTATTTAGCTCTGAATCTAAAGTACCCCACAATGCCTTGTGGGATGCTAGAGCTATTCTTGATTGTTGCACATAACGAAAGAATTAACCAGCCGCGCGTTGTTTGCGCGGTCTGCGTTAAATGACTTGTTATGTGGTTTTGAATTTATGCAAGTTGCTGGCATATAGCAACCGTACAGCAGGTGACGACAGATTCCACCGATCGCAACGGGTGAGCGGACTCACCGTAGGAGACGTAACCGGCACAATGAGAGCGGTGCCCAAATTGGCATAGGGCGGTGTGGAGTAAAGCCGATACGGATAGGCGCGTAAATACGAATAGCGCGTTTCTGGCTCATGGCAGATACTACCGAAAGCATACCAGCCAGACGGAATTGCTTTGTGCGGGTTCGATTCCCGCCTGCTCTCTCTTTTTTACACATAACACCAAGTCATAAACAGCCGAGGCACGAGGTCTGCTTTATGCGACTGTTATTAAAAGTTTATGGGTAGAAGCATGTAGTCATGTAATACGGAAAGGTACAAGTATGACTCTAAAACGAGCCGCCTTGAGTCGATAGCTAGGATTAACGCCCTAGCCTACCCACCATATTAAAAACGAAGGGGAAAGAAAATGGGTTTTACAGAAGAACAAAAAGGTTTTCTAAACGAACCTTTATTAAAGGAAAACGTAAAGACGCGCGAAGGCACTGGCAAAACACAATTATCCTATCTAGCATCTTTTCACGTCATCGAAGAAGCCAATAGAATATTTGGTTTTGATGGTTGGGATTCTGAAATATTAGATTTGCGTCAAATAGACAAAACAGAATACGAAAAGAATCCGTATAACGCTGGCGACGCTCCAAAGCCGATGATCTCGATTTCTTATTTATGTAAATTGCGGGTAACAGTAAAAGCAGGGGAAAGAAGAGTTATAAAAGAAGATGTTGGATTCGGTAACGGCGTAGCAGGAGCAACAGCGTATGGGATAGGGTCTTGTATCGAATTAGCATCAAAAGAAGCTGTAACAGACGCTCTCAAACGCTGCATGAGATATTACGGCAATAAGTTTGGCCTTACTCTTTACGATAAAGACGATAATACCTTACTTTATCAAGATGAGTTTGAGATGTCTAAAACAGTAACACCTGAGCAGTTAACAGAATTACGCGCATTATATGGTGATAGACATATTAATGATGAATGGGTATTGCTTGCGCTTAAAGCGGAAAACTATGACAAAGATACATTAGAAGAAATGCGCCAAGATTGGTTTAATATGGCATTAGATATAACCACAAAATATAAACTGGATGAAATAAACGCGAAAGCATACAAGGATGATATTGAAAACGTCATTAAATTAATGAAGCAATCAGCTAATTTTAATATGCTCAAGGCGTTATTCAGAGAGGCGTGGGAAAAAACAACTAAACAGAATGACAAAGAAAAGCAGGCGGAATGCCAGAAGATATACGAAAAAATGAAAGCGGGGTTTGAGAAATGAGCAAGCTATACGAAATAACCGATAAGCACAAAGAATTGCTTTCCTTGGCCGAGGAAAGCGAAGATATGGCGCAAGCTGTATCGGATACAATGGAGTTAATAGAGGGGGAGTTTAACGACAAAGCTGTATCTTTGATTAATGTTATGAAAAACATTGGCGCAAGCATCCCAAGTATTGATGCTGAGATTGCCCGATTACAAGCAAGAAAAAAGACCATTGAAAACAAACAAAAACACATGACTGATTATCTTCAAACAAATATGGAAGCATCAGGAATCAGTAAGATTGAGTGCCCATTATTCACAATTACATTAGCAAAAGGCCGCGATATTGTTAGCGTAGACAATGAAAAAGAAATACCAGCGGAATACATGAACTATAAAACCAGCGCATCACCAATGAAAAAAGAGATTCTAGCCGATTTAAAAGAAGGCGTGAAAATCGAAGGTGTATCGCTAATTAAATCTAAAAACTCAATAAGGATCAAATAATGTCAGATATTAAATTTGTAGATGGATTAATAGTAAAAGCACCACATGAGAAAGCCCCTGATTTTGTAAAAGCAGCTATTTCAATTAAACGAAGCGAGTTAATCTCATGGCTATCAACACAAACTGATGACTGGATTAATCTTGACGTAAAAGAAAGCAAAGCAGGAAAATGGTATGCCGCTGTCAATGATTTTAAACCAAGCAAGCAGGACGTAACGGCACAACAAAGCCAGCCACAATCCGCGCCTGCAAATGACTTCGACCAAGATATACCTTTTTAGAATCAGGAGATAATAATGCTTTCACAATACCAAAAAGAAAGAGCCGATCATTTATATAATGAAAAAGAATCAATTAAAATCCGGCTTGAACACAACAGAATAGAATTAGATAAAATTAACGTGTTACTCGATGATGATCCAAGCCCCGCTTTAGAAGCAGAGTTGCAAGATGCCCGTAAGACAGGAGAGGATTTAGTAGATTCCCAGAAAAAAGGCTATTGGCGTTTAAGTTATCAATCTATTTCCGACATGATAGGAGTCGAGATAACGGAGCTAAAGAGTTATTACGCTTCTTCGCTGAAGAAAGGAAAACCAGTTGAGCAGGAATAGATATTCAGCCCGTACAGATTCTAACGAGGCCGAAATAGTCAAAGCGTTACGGAAAATGGGTATCAGCGTAGAGACGGGGCACGACGACATAATAATCGGGCACAAAGGGAAAACACATTGGATAGAAGTAAAAACACCTGATTGTGTAAGTAAGAAAACTGGAAAAATACTGGATTCAGCTAAAAAGCCGAGCCAGATAAAACTGGAAAAGGAATTCAAGGGAAGTTATCACATTGTAAGCAGCATTGATGAAATATTGGAGATAATAAAATGAAGGTAATAGTTGAATACGATCCGGCTAGCGGAAATGTAACCGCAAACGGAGCGCAAGGTTTTTTAGGTTTGAATTTAGATCTTCCTAAAGCAGATGAAGAAAGTGAAGTATTGAAGCTCGTTAAACAGGGCTTATCGGCAGAGGATTTAATTAATCTTAAAAAACAAGATTTAATATAAGGGATAATAAAATGACTAAAGAAATAACAGTATTAGAGCAATGCCATGAGTGGGTAAAAGGAAATTCTATTCATCTTAAAATAAAAGATGTGTGTTGCCCTGACTTTTCATGCTGCAATAAAAATGTAAACACTCCAATAGAGGTGAGAGAAAGATTCTTAAAGGCTTTTATTGAAGAAGATGAGCCTGTAATTTATGAAATGCTTATGATGTTTTTGGGCAATGCTTTTTCTGCCGAAAGCATCCATATAGCGGGCGATTCTCACAAAGGCCTGGATTCTTAATTGAGGTGATAAAATGAAAAAAGAAGAAGCTAAAAAGAAATGGTGTCCTTATGCGAAAGGTCAGTACCCACGCCAAACGCACTGCAAGGCTAGCGAATGCATGATGTGGAATAACTGGGAATATGAAAAGCTAGGAGAGGAGATTAATGGGGAAACTCCAGTTATTGTAATAAATGAAGGCGAGGGAGACTGCGGATTAAAACCAGTATCAACGGAGTGCGGCTATGACCGCTAAATGTACATCTAAGGCTTCATACCGAGAAATCCGCGAAGACGGCACAGAATTAAGTCAGAGTGATAAGATTCTAGGCATTATTCAGTTGGGCGGCGATCTCTCAATGCAGGAGATAATGAAAATATATCGCGGTAATTGGGGAAATATCGAGCTGTCATCTGTGAGCGCAAGATGCAGCAAACTTAAGGAGGAGGGCAAGGTAGTCGAATCAAGCCCTAGAAAGTGCGCCATTACAGGAAAGACGGTAAATCCGCTTACGGCTAATAAGTGCACCCATGACCGCTACCGGTCAAAAGATTACATGTGCCACCCAAAAGCCCTGAAAGATGAAAACATAGCGTGGGTCGATAAAATAGTCACACATTGCCAAGATTGTGGAGCAGATATTTCACACGCAAAACGAGCAGCAGTTTTAACAGCAGACGAATACATGAGGCGAACTAATGGCTAAATTAACGAAAAATGATTTGATGCAAATAAAATGGGCATTAAATGAGCGGCATAGATACCATGATTTATACACGGCACACTGCAAGATTGCATCGAATTATAGAAATATGAAAAAAACATGCTCTCATCAATCGTTAGCCGATAAATTTAACGTGTCAAAATCTGCTATCCAAAAAATAGCGGATGGCGACAATTATTCTGAGGTTTAAATTATGATAAATGAACTAATAATTCTATTAAGCGACAAGCAGCAACAGGAGCTTATAAAGCGAGCAAATCAAGCAAACTATGAAGATGATCTTGAATATTTGCAGCTCCACCTTAACGAATGGCTAAAAGACGGCAACCGGCTAGAGCATTGTGAGAAATGATAATCCCAAAACTAACCTATAAAGGCGCAAGACCAATTAAGGATAAATTAAGATGCACACCTAAAAAGTATCGTAAAATACAGGTATCAGGCGATCTTATTAGTGCGAAATGGGGTAAAAAGTGAAAAAATACATCATTATATTATTTCTAATATCAGTAAATGCTTATGCAGAACCGGAAAAATACTACCAACAAAAATACTGTAAGGGTGTTATGGAGTTTGTTTTACCTGATAAAACGCGGGTAGACTGCCTGACTAAAACACATGCTATTGAGTATGATTTTGGTAAGAAATGGGCGGAGGCAATCGGTCAAGCCTTGCATTATGCGATGTGGACAGGTCGAAAGGGCGGAATCGTTTTAATTATATCCCCCAGTGAAAAGCGTTTTTTAGACCGAGTTAAAAACGAAATAGATCATTATGGGCTGCCGATTGATGTATGGAGTGTCGTTAAGTGAAATCTGAAAGTTATCGAATAGTAAACGAAAATGTCAAAATTAGCGCCTGCTTAAGAATTAAAGATATTGCGCCAGACGGAAAGACAGAAATTGTCATAAGAAGCGCGGGAAGTAAGTCAGCAGCTCAAAGGGGGTTACAGTGGAAATGGTATACAGAGATAGCGAAATCAGGCATAGGAGGAGAGCATGAAGACACTAAAGAAGGGGTACACCTTATTTCAAAGTATCGCTGGGCTATCCCTATTCTTATTCGTGATAATTCCTTTTTTGCTGATTTGCATAGTGTTTGGATTCAATTATACGGGAAAGATAAAGAAAGAATGAGGTTCTTTATTGATAGTCAGGCGCACACAGAGAGTTTCACGGTATCACAAATGGCCGAATTTCTCACAGAAATGCAGAACTATTATACAGGAAAGGGGGTTAAATTAACCGATCCTGATGATTTGAAGTTATTAATGTATAAGGAAATAAATTAAAATAATTTGAAATAATGCTTTACTATATCAAATAGTTTGCTATAATTATTACAAGTTAAAGAGAAAACGAAGGGGAAGCAAGAATGAACGCACAACAATACAAAGGTTATAAAATCATTAAGAACGGCGACAGATATTATTCAATTATGAAGCCATCAGGTGAATATCTGTGTGATTCAAAAAGCCTTAAAGAGAGCAAGCAAATTATTACAAGCGAAGTTAATATTGCAGGGTTTTAAAATGACATGCACATACGACGAAAACGGTTACTGCTTCGAATGCGACGCACGTAGACCAATGCACGAAACAGTTAAGGCGGCGGGGTTGGCCAGCGTGAAGCAGTTATCAGAAGCAACGGGGCAAAGCCCTCAGACACTTAAGAACTGGTACTTGTATAAACCAAAGCTATTTAACGTAGTTTTAAATGGTGCGAGGGGTTTAAAATGAAGCAAGCACAATTAATAGTTGAGGGAAAAATAGGCTTATGAGTATTTTTAATAAAATATCAGAGTGGATTGATAGCGTTATGATGAGAGATGATGGTCGTATAACCGCAGTATCTATCATCAAATTACGGGACTATCCTGTTGCTATAGGCGAGGATGGGCGGCCTGATGAAAAAAGCCTAATTGAAGCAAAAAAGAAAAGAGAGGCTGATTTAAAATGGGCTATAGAATTAGACTTAAAGATGGCAAATAAACGAGGAATATAAAATGAACAACGCACAATTAATAATTGAAACGGATAAGCTGGCAAAGATGAAAACAAGCTATATTCTGCATTTAATATTGAGTATAATCACTATCGGCTGGTGGATTCCTGTATGGATTATCGTTGGATTAAATACAGTTATTGAGCGGGGCCGGATTGAAAAGCGGATTTTAAAAATATTAAACGATGTTCCTGATGTTTATAGCGGTGAATATGAAGACAGGTTTATAGATTAATTAAGAGGTAGGGCGTCATGAACGATAAAGAAAAACTAAAGGAATTGCTTAATGGTTTTGGGGTTGAATTTAAAGAGATTGATAATTTTATAAGATGCAGGGAAGGATACAAAAAAGTAGATGGTTATTCGGGTTTCTTTATTGATTTCAATTTTGATGAAAGCGGGGCGTTTGATGATATGGGCGCATGGGAGTAATTTGTTGGCTAATAAAAGCGAGGATATTATGAGCGATATTAAAGATAGCGAAATATTGAAAATATTACTGGAAAATGCGGAAACATCAAAAGTCGAATATAAAAAAGTAGGAGATTTATCGGTAATGGAGATAAGTATAGAATACAAAAAACGCAATAATAATGGCATCAATATTCATATTCCAACAGAAACATTTTATACAGGCGAGCAAATAAGAAAACTTATTGATGACATTAATGAAAATCACAATACGCCTATTTGAAAATTGACTAAACAAGCCTATTAGCACATACTTATATTAATTGTTTGTGACAATGGAGTGAGCCGGTGGCTAAAGTAGGTAGACCAACAAGGTATAAAAAAGAATACGCAAAACAGGCAAAGCATTTTTGTGAGTTAGGCGCTACAGATGCGCAGCTAGCAACGTTTTTTGACGTGTCTGAATCCACTTTAAACTTATGGAAGCTAAAATACCCTGAATTTTCGGAGTCCTTAAAGCTAGGTAAGGAAATACCCAACAATAATGTAGAGCGATCACTGTACAATCGTGCAATGGGCTACAGTCATGAGCAAGACGATATTCGCGTAATCCGTGATGAAATCGTAATAACAAAAACCGTAAAACATTATCCGCCTGATTCAACAGCGGCAATCTTCTTTTTGAAAAACAGAATACCGAAAGATTACAAAGACAAGCATGAAGTGGCTGTTGATAATACCGACTTAGTAAAGGCATTCAATAGCCTATCCACAACCTTGCCAACATGAACCCACGCTTAGAACGTGAACTTAAGCGGTGGTATAAGCTAAAAGACCATAAGGTACAATTATCCCTTGTGGACGCTATACCGTCTGGGGTGCGCTTCCCTTTAGTGCCTGCCGGTCGAAGGTCTGGAAAAACAGAAAGATTCAAACGATTTATTGCAAAACAGGCCATGGCTAACGCCAATGAGAAATATTTTGTTGGGGCCCCTACATACGCGCAAGCCAAAAAAATATTCTGGGACGATCTAAAGTTACTCACATTATCAAGCCAGCATCTAAAGCCGCCATCTGAATCAGAATTAAAGATATTTATGCCTAATGGATCAGAGATTCACATTTTAGGTTTGGATAAACCCGAGCGGATTGAAGGCGTAAACTGGACGGGCGGCGGGATTGATGAGATTGCAGACATCAAAGAAAAGGCGGTTAATGAGAATATTATGCCGGCCTTAGACACAGAAGATCCAACAAGAGGTGGGTATTTAGCTTGGTGCTGGTTTTTAGGTGTCCCTGATGGGTTGAATCATTATTATGATATGTGCATGAAAGCGGAATCAGGAAAAACGCCGGATGCAAAAGTATTTCATTGGAAGTCATCTGACATTTTATCTCCGGAAGTAATTGCAGCCGCAAAGGCGCGGATGAGCCTAAAGCAGTTTAAGCAGGAGTATGAAGCCAGCTTTGAAACTGCAACCGGCAAGATATACGAGGATTATTCAAAAGCAAACCATACAAGCCGTACAATACAACCTCATGAACAGTTGTTGTGGATGCACGACCAAAACTACACGCCTTTATCAAGTGCTATCGGGGTAAGAGACGGTGATGATATATATTTGTGTGACGAGATTGTCCTAACGTCCGCAGTATCAAAACAGTCAGCATTAGAGTTTGTGCAAAGATATAAAGATCATAAAAATAAAAATGTAATAATATATGGTGATCCAGCAGGCCGAGCAGGTGAGAAACATGGCCATGCATCAGATTATACTGATATTGAGGATGTGCTAAAATCAAACGGATGGACATACACGCGCCGCGTTAAAAAGAAGCATCCAGCAATTAAGGATAGACAGAATTCGGTCAGAGCAAAGATTAAGACAGCCGATGGTAAAAGATCTCTATTCGTTAATCCAAGTACGGCTGAATGGTGCGATAAAGGTTTGGCCACCGTTCAACTACAAGACGGCTCCACCTTTCAAGAAGACCAAAAAAACAAATATCAGCATATTACAACGGCAATCGGGTACATGAGTGATTATGAGTTCCCTGTTGATGATGTAGTGTTCGACGTAAATGTGACATTTCCATCCTAGTTTATTATACTATAACTATTATTTTCGGCTGGTGGCTGAATTATTCAATTCTCAGTGAGGAAAAACTATGCCAGTCAATTCAACCCATAAAGAATACGAACAAAATTTAAAGAAGTGGCAATTAGTACGCGATTGCGAAGAAGGGTCGCAGGCCATCAAATCCCGAGCTAAAGGCGGAAGCGGTACAGGCACCTTAAACGGCTTGGCCGGAACAGCTTATCTCCCTGCGCCAAATGCAAGCGACGCAAGCAATGAAAACTCCGCTAGATACTACTCATATCTTGAAAGAGCTAATTTTGTCAACTTTACCGGTTCAACAAAAGAAGGGTTGATCGGTTTAGTCTTTCGCAAAAAAACAGCCATCGACTTACCTCAAAGCATCGAATACATGAATGACAATGTAAACGGTGACGGCCTGACTGTAGACCAAATGATTAAAGATGTGACGGGTGAATGTTTAATGGTTGGGCGGCTAGGGCTGTTAGTCGATTACCCTGACGCACCAGAAGGCTTAACGGAAGCGGAAGTAAGAGCGCTTAACCTTCAGGCTAATATCAAGTCGTACCTCGCTGAGTGCGTGATTAATTGGCGCTCTATCACGGTAGGTGGCGTAAATATGCTGTCTCTCGTCGTATTACGTGAGCCACGCGAAGAAACAGAAGATGGGTTTGAGTATGAAGAAGAAATTTATTATCGAGTGCTGCGATTAAAAGACATCGACGGCAAGCTGACCTATGTGCAAAACGTATATAATGAAGACGGCGAGCTTGAGCAGTGGAAAACCGGCGAAACCGATGAAGAAGGAAACGACGCTTATACTGGTGATATTATCCCGCGTAAAAATGACGGCTCAACATGGGGAGTGATACCCTTTGTTTTTGTTGGCTCTGTTAATAACGATTCAAAGGTCGATAAAGCCCCGTTATATGATATTGCCGAGGTTAATGTTTCCCATTACCGTAATAGCGCAGACTATGAAGAAAGCTCATTTTTAGTTGGGCAGCCAACACCAGTACTCTCAGGCTTAACGGCTGATTGGGTTGAAAAAGTATTAAAAGGTAAAGTTGCGCTAGGTTCTCGCGGTATGATTCCCTTGCCTGAAAATGGAAGCGCCACACTATTGCAAGCCAATGAAAATCAAATGCCAGCTAAAGGGATGGAGCTAAAAGAAATCCAGATAATGAAGATCGGCGCAAGACTTATTCAAGATTCAAGCGCTAACGAGTCAGAAGAAACGGTACGCATCCGGTTTATGGGGCAAAACTCTAAATTAGGCTCCATTATTCAAAACGTGCAATCTGCATTTATTCAGTGCTTCGAGTGGGCTTTAGAATTCCAAGGCGGCGCGGGAGAGATAAAAGTAGAGATCAATAAAGAATTCTATCCTAAAACTGTTAATCCTCAAGCCATTATCGCCCAGATTCAATTACTCGATCGCGGCGTTATCGCTAAGGCTGACCTGCGTAAGAATTTAAGGGAAAGTGAGTTAATTGATCCTGATAGAACTGATGAAGAGATTGATGGTGAGGCAGAGGATATAAGCGGCGCATTAACCGGCGGTATGTAATGAGCACACAGCAATATCTTATTGATGCCGCAACAAGGCATCAGGTCTTCTTGCAGCGATACGGTGGAGGGCAAGCAAAGGAAGCTCTAACTGTTCTCAATAGGTTAAGGCGCGCAATTAATGCCCGTTTATCGCAAGAGCCGACCGTATTCCAAGCGCAAAGACTTGAGGCGGTATTGAAAGATATTAGCGCGCTATCTATAGAAGCGTTTCATAATATATCAAATCAAACGATAGACGGCAGTAAGGAATTAGCAAAATCAGAAGCTGCCTTTAGTGCAAAGCTATTTGACAAAGCAACTGTAAATACTGAATTCACAATACCAGCTGATACAGTATTAATCGCTAATGTTATGCAGTCAGCAATGAAAGCGAATGTTAATTCAGCTATTACTATTGAAGAAGCATTAAGACAGTTTAGCGAAGCCAAAACAAAACAGATTGCCCAGATTATTAGTGATGGCGTTGTGTTAGGGGATACTACACCGGTTATTGCGCGTAATGTAGGCGAAACAATCAATACTTTAAACAGAAGGCAGCTTGATACGCTTGTCCGGACAATTACCAATCACACGTCATCCGTCGCAAGAAAAGAAATATACAGCGCAAATAGCGATATTATGGATGGGTATAAGTGGATAGCAACTCTAGATAATCGTACTACCATGATTTGCGCGGGTAGGGATGGGGTTGTTTATCAGGATATGACCGGCTCACCTGTCCCGCCTGCCCACTGGGGTTGTCGTAGTACAACAATACCGGTTATTTCTCCAGAATTCGATATAGGCGCAAAGTTAAAAGGCCAGCGTCCAGCAATTAGCGCCGGCGGTGTTGAGCAAGTATCCGGTCGCACCACTTACGGCGGATGGCTAAAAAAGCAACCGAAAGACTTTGTTGATGAGGCGCTAGGTGTTGAGCGATCTAAACTATTTAGAAGCGGAAAGCTGGCGATTGATAAATTCACCGATCCAACAGGAAGAATTTACACGCTAAAGGAATTAGAGAGCCTTAATCCTATGGCATTATTAGAATAACAAATAATCAACTAGCATAGGAATTCCAAATATCATAGCCGCAAATAAAGCAATCATAAAGAATGACAAAATAAACAACATAATGATAATCGTTATCTCGAAATGCTCACTCATAAAATTAACAATATATTTTTTCATTTTAAACCCTTTAACCGTCAAATTCAGGTGTATCTAGCGGCGCGTTCAATATGGCGCTTTCCATATTATCAAAATCAGAGCCATCACTATTAAATTTATAGCCGGCATTATAAGCCGCTTTAGCAAAAACGCGGGCATATGCTTTTCTTTGCTCCCATAAAATAGACCCTGATTTGTGATCTTTATCGGCAAGACGCTCTTTAAGAGAGGTTATTTCATGCTTTAACCTTACTATCTCATCTTGCCTTACTTTTAATCTTTTATATATTGATTTTTTATTACCAATATATGTTGTTGGATCGGATGTGTTAATATCTTCAATGGTCACAATTTTACTCATTTTCTAAGTCCTCCATTTCTTCGATAGTTCCACATAAAGAAATGCTAAAATCTATAATTTCGCCTATTTTTTCTCCGTTAATAGAAACCACGTTAATTTCTGCGTTATTCAGAATTTCTTTTTTTTCATTATCATCATGCTTTATGATTTTGTTCATTTTTAATCTCCTCTATTGAAAATAAAGTATATACGATTATCAATTTATTTGTTGTTGTTTATTTGCGATATTATGTTGTTTGTTTGCTACAGTGTTGTTATTTCGCAACGCTATGGCTATAATTAATCCAATCTTGTGGATTAAGCGGTCTGTGACCAAAGGAAAAGAATATGTTTATAGTTAAAAATCGTTATTGTGAAGAAGCGGGTGAAGGTGAAGGCGGCGGTGAAGGCCCAACAGCAGAAGAGCTGCAAGCCAAATTAGCTGAGTATGAGAAAAGTATTGAGGGTCTAAAAGCTAAGAATGACGAGCTATTAGGCGAAACGAAAAAGGCTAAAGCATTAAGGCGTGAAGCAGAAGAAATAGCTAAGCGCGAAGCCGAAGAAAAAGCAAAGGCAGCCGGTGATTATGAGCAGTTACACAAATCGGCAATGCAAGAGCTTGAAAAAGAACGCGCTAAAATTGCAGAAATTACAGCAAAGCAAGCGGCGAAAGATATTAAGATTAACGCAATGAAGATTGCAGGGGAATTAGCAGACGGCACAAACGCAGAATTATTAAGCGAATTTGTTGCTAAACGCCTCTCCTATTCTGAAGGCGATATTAAGGTCACTGATGCTGATGGTAATTTAACCATATCAAGCACAGACGACTTGAAAAACGAAATTAAAGGCGATGCCAGATTTGCGGCATTATTGAAAGGAAGCCAATCATCTGGTGGCGGTGCTTCTGGTGGTGGCTCAAATGGCGGCGGTGCTGCAAAAAACATTAAATTAACCAGCACTCAGAAAATAGCTGAGGGGCTAAGAGACACAGGAATATAAAATTATGGCTACTCAAACATTAGCAGAAGCACAAAAACTCATTAATAATCAGATTATCTCCGGCGTAGCTGAAGATATTATTACCACTTCACCTATCTGGAATGTTATGCCTTGGACGGGTTACGAAGGTCAGGCAATCCTAGTAAATCGTGAAAACGCATTAGGTGACGCTCAGCATTTAGCAGTAGGCGGTACTATTACAGCTAAAACAGCAGCAACATTCACTCAAGCATCATATACAGCAGTTACAACCGTTGGCGATGCAGAGCTTAACGGTTTAGTAGCCGCTCAATCGTCTAGCGCTGGCGTAGATCAAATGGCTACAGAAGTTAGCTCAAAAGCCAAATCGGTAGGTCGTTTACTGCAAACAGGCATTGCAACTGGTACAGGTGTATCACCTCAGCTTAACTCTCTTCATACATTAGTTGATTCAAGCCAATATACAACCGCATCAGCTGGACAAGCAATATCATTTGCTTTGCTTGATGAATTACTTGATCTTGTTAAGGCGAAGGATGGTGAGGTTGATTGGATTATGATGCCAGCAAGAACATTAAGATCTTATAAAGCATTAGTTCGCGCATTAGGCGGCATCAATGAAGTGATGGCGTTTACTATGCCAAACGGTACTACTCGTAATGTTTCTGTCTATGAAGGCATTCCAATCTTTCAGAATGATTATCTTTCTGTTGCTGAAACAGCAAACGGCGCAGCATTAACAACTGGCGCATTAACGTCTGTTTATGCTGGTTGCTGGGATGATGGAACCCAAAAAGTGGGTGTATCAATGATCCATCCTATGGGAACAGATGTTGGTATTACGGTTGAAAATGTTGGAGCGGCAGAGACTAAAGATGAATCAATTATACGAGTAAAATCTTACTCTAACTTTGTTCAGTTTAATCGACGCGGTACAGCCCGTTTAACTTCAATCAATAACTAAATATTACGGGGTGTAAAAGCCCCGTTTCTTTAATGGAGAACAATATGGCTAACAACACAAAAGAAGAAAAGATGGTAACGGTAACGGCTAATTACCCAGTAGTAGAAGAAACCGCATTTCTATGGGGTGTACCATTTAAGTCAGATGGAAAAAAAGAACCTAAATACGTGGCAAGCGTTAATGCTGAGACAGCAAAAAGCCTAATTGACGCTAAACGGGCTAAATAAAGGGTAATAATATGAGTGCTTTAAACTTTGATTTTACGCAATTAACAGCGGATGGCTCAACGGCTTCTATCAAGATACCGCAGGACGGTACTTACTCGTTTTTTGCCAAAGGGACTTTTGGATCTGGTACGGTAACTCTTGAAATATCACCAGATAACACAACATTTTTTACGCTTCAATCTTTAACTTCTAACGGACGCGGATCTTTTTACTTTTCTAGCCATGAATATGCGAGGGTGACAATATCCGGATCAACTATTCCTGCGCTGGATTCAGGTATTCGTTAGATGGCGACAATCACTAAAGAGACAGGCACAGGCTCTGCATCAAGCACGAGCTACGTGAGTGAGGCAGATTTTACCGCTTACAACAGCGAGCGAAATGTCACGCTGGGCGGTACTAACGGCACGCCTTCAGAGGTGCTTATCCTTGCCATGGATTACTTAGAGTCTAAAAACTTTATCGGTAATAAAGGATCTCAAGATCAAGCCCTGCAATGGCCGCGTACCGGTGCATTTATGGACGGCTATTACATTGCATCAGACTCTATCCCGCTGTTACTGCAAGAGGCGCAGATGGAGATTGCAATCTCTATTGATGCCGGCACTAATCCAATGGCTAACCTTGCACGTGAAACAGCACGTGAGAAGGTAGATGTAATTGAAGTTGAGTATTCAAAATCAGCCTTTGCACAGACTTACTTAACCGCAGCAGAAACAAAACTTAACAAACTAATAAAGCCTGTATTATCCGTATACAGAGCGTAGGAGACTAGCATGGCAACAGGTGATTTCACAGTATTTGACGAGGCTAAGCTAGCCTTATTAAACGGTACTCATGATTTAGATACTGATACCATTAAGGTTGCTATTTGCGATAACACAGCCGCGCCTGCGGCTGGAACTGCTACCCCTGCGCTAGGAGACTTCACAGAGGTCGGCACAGCAGGAACATACGTGGCAGGCGGCACAGCGCTGACTATATCGCTGACCGAGGCGGCTGGGACAGTAACATTTGACGCAACTAATAACCCGACATGGCTACAAAACGCATCAAATGACGTTGACGCTTACTGGGGTATTGTTTACAACGATACAAACGTAGGCAAAGAGGCTATAGGTTTTCTTGATTTAGGTGGCCCAGTTGATATGTCGGCAGGTGATTTAACTATCACATGGAATGCTTCCGGATTGTTTACCTTAGCATAATGGCAACCAGACCTTCGCCTGAATCAAAGATTAGATCGGCTGAATTTTTAAAGACTTTGCCGCTGGAAGTGGACAAAATAAAAAAAGAGCTTATACCTGATAGAATCGAGAGGCGGGTTTTGAGTAGGCGGAAAACTGACAAATGGCCACAGAAGACCTAACATTATATACAGAAGTTGATGGGAATGGTGATTTAACAGTCACCACCTCAAAGGTCGACTTCGTTACAATGCCGGCGAATGTCACGGATTACGTCTATGACGACAAAGGCGCTAATCACTGGAATGGTGATTTCAATATAGCGTTTGAGTTTGAGATAACCGGTACAACCGGGTCTAACACTCAAGGAATATTAACAACCTTAAGCGATGTTATAGGCGTACCTAATAATTCAACGTCTTTAATGACATACTATGAAACATCATCCCTCACCCCTTATTTAGCCGATATTAGCAGTGCTGGAGCGTGGTCAGCTTGGGCCGGCGGTAGTAACTTAGCTTTAACTACTCGCTATTATTGTGATTTAATCAGGACAACAAACACGCTAGATTGGGATTTATACTCTGATTCAGCTAAAACAACATTAGTTCAGAATATTACAATTACAATAGCAAACACAGCTCAGACGTTTAGATATATCTATCCGATGAGCTCTATTGATATAGGCGATGCAAGTGACGTAACAGGCTACGTGCAAAATGTAGATTTAAACGAAGCCACAGCAGTAAATATAAACGCAACAACAGATAGTCTGGTAACAACAACATATCCATCCAGCGTAAATGCAGCAGTAAATATTGCCGCGTCCCTAGATTCTTTATTGATAACAGAGAATGCGTCATCTATCGCGCTTAATGTTGATATTTCCGCAACCGTGGATGCGCTTACTATTTCCGAAAAAGCAGCATCTATTAACGCGTCAAAAATAATCGCGGCCTCTACAGCTGCCTTATCTATTACAGAAAACGCAGCAAGTCTTTCTGTTGATTCAAATATTTCAGCCACAAGTGATGCAATAACTCTAACAGAATATGCCGCTTCAATTAACGCCGCTGTAAATATCCAAACAAATACAGATGCTTTGATTGTTACTGATTACGCGGCCGGTGTTTCGTTAGGTATTAATATAAGCGCAAATACTGATTCTTTATTGATGACGGAAAACTCCGCATTCATTAACACATCAAGCAATATATTAGCCGGATTTGATTCATTAATTATATCTGAATATGCCTCGTCCATTGCGAGCGGCATCGTCTCTCCGACACCAAGCGAAAGAGTAGAGTTGATCGGCGCTGAAAATAGAGTAACTGGTGTTGAAGCTGAAAATAGAATTAACTTAATTTTATCTGAAAACAGGATTTTTCCTATTGCTTACGAAGATAGGAATTATAGTGTAAAATCAGACAATAGAATAAATATTATCTCTGGAGATTAAAGTGCCGACCTACACAAAAGATCCTGATGCCGTCCTAGATTATAAATGGGACTGGAAAAGCTCAACAAATGGCCGAGGCTTTACTGATTGGCTTGCTTCTGGCGAGACAATATCAAGTCAGACGGTAACTGTGCCATCAGGGATAACACTTGATTCATCATCCATTACCGATACAAACACGAGCGTAACAGCTTGGATTTCAGGTGGTACAGCCGGTACAAGCTATACCGTAGCATGCAAAATAGTGACATCAGCAGCCCGCACGGATGAGCGGTCCATCACGATCAAAGTGGAGCAAAGATGACATTTTATGGCGATCTTGCTTCTGTCGCTTTACGGCTCTTAAAAAGCAAAGGGCAACAGGTTACATTTAGCCGCGAAACATCGACGGCTTTTGATCCGGCAACAGGGAGCAATCAAACAACCACGAGCACTTATACTGCTTATGGCGCATCGTTTAGTTATAATCGGTCAGAGATTGACGGAACTATTGTGCAGAAAAATGATATTCGTTTTGTTATGGACTCAACAACAGAGCCAAAGAATGGCGATACCACAACAATAGACAGTAATGTTTATCGAGTGATGAATGTAAAGCCGACAAGCCCAGCAGGTACGGCAGTAATATACGAGGCGCAATTAAGATCATGAGTTTCTCTAATGACATTAAGAAGTTTAATGAGAAAACACAAAAAGCGGCAACTAATGTTTTTAGGGGCACAGCCTTATCATTAATGAATAAAATCGTTTTAAGAACACCTGTCGACACAGGTAGATTACGTGGTAACTGGTTTAGTTCAATTAATCGCGCATCAAATCAAGTTGATGGAAATGGTGAGAGATATACAAGCACAACAGGTAAAGCAAAATTAAGCGATTCAATATTTTTTGTAAATAATTTACCTTATGCTCAAGTAATTGAGGATGGCGACGGGAATAGACCGCCTCACGGAATGGTGAAAGTGACTATCGCTGAATTTCAGCAAGTCGTTAGACAAAACGCGAGAAAGGCTAGAAAGTCATGACAACCACATTTCTAGATATAAGCGCAGCACTCGACAACCATCTAAATAATATGGTCGGCCTGCCTTCTGTTGCGTGGCCAAATAAAAGTTTTACGCCTGTGGCTGGCACAATATACATTCGTCCGACTCAATTAACGGGTGATAGCATTCCAACGACTAACACCGATGATATGAATATCGGTATTTATCAAATTGATATTTTTACCGAAGCCGGCCAAGGCAAAGCAGAGATTCAAGCAATGGCTGATTTAATTGCTGATAGGTTTAAAGTTGATACACAAATGACGTATAATGGCGTAACAGTTGAGGTTAAGACGGTAAGTCAGAAGCCTGCAAGAAACAATAACGACGGCTGGTATCAAATGCCGATCGAGATAGTTTATTACTCGTTTACAGTGAGGCGATAAAATGAAACGAATTAAAATGTATTTTGAAAATGATAGTATCGAGGTGCTGCCTCAAAAAGTTGACGAAATGAAAGAAAAAGGGTGGGCTTTAGATAAGCCTAAAGCTAAACCAACAAAAGAGAGTAAATAGACATGGCAAATCTAACAGGAAATAATGGCGATGTAGCAATCGGCACAAATATCGTAGCTGAAGTTTTATCATTCAGTTTAACAGAAGGCGTTAATGTTATTGATGATACCGTAGTTGGTGACACATCAGACACACATCAAATGGGTACGACTAACTGGTCTGGCTCAATCTCTTGTTTTTGGGATGATACCGATTCAACAGGTCAGGAAGCCATGACAATCGGCGCTTCTGTTGTTGTTCATTTACGCCCAGAAGGCACAGGCACAGGCAACATTGATTTTACCGGCACAGCTTCAGTGACAAGTATTGAGCGTTCAGTGGCTAATAATTCAATTATTACTGCAAACTTCTCATTCCAAGGTAATGGCGCATTAACTCGGACGGTATTAGCTTAATGAACCTTAAAGACCTTTACACCGTCGAAAAGCATGAGACAGGCGCGGAAATGCGTGTTAAGGATGAATCCGGCAAAGAATTAGATATGTATATCACTCTAGCCGGTGTTGATTCTAAAGTATTCCGCAAGGCAAAAT
>JALTJN010000204.1 GCA_027076405.1 Chromatiales bacterium | reverse complement strand
GGGTGATAACGTACAAATGGAAGTGACTTTGATTGCGCCAATAGCAATGGAAGACGGCTTACGTTTTGCGATTCGTGAAGGTGGTCGTACTGTCGGTGCGGGTGTTGTTGCGAAGGTAATTGAATAATTACCTCAGGTAATTATTCACTAGAAATTTTTAAGAATATTAAATTCGAATAGAGAAAAGTTTATGGCTAAGAATCAGAATATACGTATACGCCTAAAGGCATTTGATCATCGTTTAATCGATCAATCTGCTTTAGAAATTGTTGATACGGCTAAACGTACCGGTGCTCAGGTAAAAGGTCCTATTCCTTTACCTACGAAAAAAGAACGCTTCACTATTCTGATTTCGCCGCATGTAAATAAAGATGCTCGTGATCAATATGAGCTACGTACGCATAAGCGTTTGATGGATATTGTAAATCCAACAGATAAAACGGTTGATGCATTAATGAAATTGGATCTGGCTGCCGGCGTTGACGTGCAGATTCAGTTGCAATAAGAAGCATTGCTGGAGTTAAGAAAATGACAATTGGTGTAGTTGGTCGCAAAGTAGGAATGACACGTGTCTTTACAGACGCTGGTGATTCAGTACCTGTAACAGTTATTGAAGTAGAACCAAACCGTATTACGCAAATCAAGTCACTTGATACAGATGGATATAAAGCTGTGCAAGTAACAACCGGTTCGCGTAAGGCATCTCGTGTAACTAAGCCTTTAGCTGGTCATTATGCTAAGGCTGGTACAGAAGCAGGTCGCGGTCTTTGGGAATTCCGTTTAGCGGAAGACGAAGGAAATGACTTCGAACTGAAAGGTGAAATTAAAGTCGATATTTTTGAAGAAGGTCAAAAGATTGATGTTCAGGGTACTAGCCAGGGTAAAGGTTTCCAGGGTGGTATTAAACGTCATAACTTCTCAATGCAAGATGCGACGCATGGTAACTCGATTTCTCATAGATCAAATGGTTCTATCGGACAAAATCAGACGCCGGGCCGTGTTTTCAAAGGTAAGAAAATGTCTGGTCACATGGGTGCAGCAACTCGTACTGGTGAAAATCTGGAAGTTGTGCGTGTAGACGTAGAACGCAACTTATTATTGGTTAAAGGCGCTGTTCCCGGTTCTAAGGGTGGCAACGTGATAGTTAAACCAGCAGTGAAAGGCTAAGAGGAAATCGCGATGGAATTAAAATTAACAACCGCGACGGGCAAAGCTTCAACAAAAAGTATTGAAGTCTCTGATGCCAATTTTTCGCGTGAATTTAACGAAGCATTGGTACATCAGGCTGTAACTGGCTATTTAGCTGGTGCTCGCTCAGGTACTCGTGCTCAAAAGACTCGTTCTGATGTTCGAGGCGGTGGTAAAAAACCTTGGAAACAAAAGGGGACAGGACGCGCAAGGTCTGGTACAATCCGCTCCCCGATTTGGCGCTCAGGTGGTGTAACATTTGCTGCTCGTCCAAAAGACTGGTCGCAAAAGCTTAATCGCAAGATGTACCGTGCTGCGATTCAGTCAATTTTGTCTGAATTGGTTCGTACCGAACGTTTGGTAGTTGTAGACAGTTTTTCTGTTGATGCACCTAAAACCAAAGACATGGTTGAGCGTTTAGGTAAATTGGGTACAAGCAATGTCATGATTGTGACAGAAGATATGAGTGATAACTTATTCTTATCAACTCGTAACTTGCACCATGTTGGTGTTTGCGATGCAAATAACATCGATCCGGTTAGTTTAATCCGTTTCGAAAAAGTAATTATGACTGCTGGTGCAGTTAAGAAAATAGAGGAGACATTGGCATGAATCAAGAACGTTTGATGAACATCTTAGTAAGCCCTCATGTCTCTGAGAAAGCGACGAATGCTGCTGAAAAAGCGAACCAGATTGTTTTCCGCGTTGCAAACACTGCAACTAAGAAAGAAATTAAGGGCGCAATTGAAATGCTGTTCGAAGTTAATGTCGAGAATGTTCAGGTTGCCAATGTTAAAGGCAAAACCAAGCGCACTCAAAATGGTGTAGGCCGCCGTAATAACTGGAAGAAAGCCTACATTCGTTTGCAAGAGGGCCAGGACATTAACTTTATTGGCGCTGAATAGCGAACGCAGTTTTAAGGAATTAATGTAATGGCTTTAGTAAAAACAAAACCGACATCACCTGCACGACGCCACGTCGTTAAAGTTGTAAATTCTGATTTACATAAGGGCGAAGCATATGCGCCTTTATTAGAGAAGAAATCTAAATCAGGTGGTCGTAACAATACTGGTCGCATCACAACACGTCATCGTGGTGGTGGACATAAGCAGCACTATCGCGTTATCGATTTTAAACGCAATAAAGATGGTATCCCTGCAAAAGTAGAACGTCTTGAGTATGATCCTAACCGTAGTGCCTATATTGCTTTGGTATTATATGCAGATGGTGAGCGTCGCTATATTATCGCGCCTCAGGGATTAACTGCTGGTGATGAATTGATGTCAGGTCAGGAAGCACCGATTAAAGCAGGTAATACTTTACCTCTACGTAATATCCCTGTTGGTTCAACTGTTCATTGTATTGAAATGAAGGTCAACAAAGGTGCTCAACTTGCACGTAGTGCAGGTGCTTCGGCGCAACTTGTTGCGCGTGAAGGTGCCCATGCAACTTTACGTTTACGCTCAGGTGAAATGCGTAAAGTATTAATCGACTGTCGTGCAACGATTGGTTCGGTTAGTAATCCAGAACATAGCTTACGTAAGTTAGGTAAAGCCGGTGCTACGCGCTGGCGTGGTGTTCGTCCAACGGTTCGTGGTGTTGCTATGAATCCCGTTGATCACCCGCATGGTGGTGGTGAAGGTCGTACATCTGGTGGTCGTCATCCTGTTTCACCATGGGGAACGCCGACTAAAGGTTATAAAACACGTAGTAACAAACGTACAGACAATATGATTGTACGTCGTCGTAACAAAAAATAGAGAGTAGCCACTGTGCCACGTTCAATTAGAAAAGGTCCTTTTGTTGATACTCACCTTGCTAAAAAGGTAGAGGCAGCTCAAGCATCAAATGTAAAAAAACCAATTAAAACCTGGTCACGTCGTTCAATGATTTTGCCTGACATGATTGGTTTGACTATCGCTGTATACAATGGTCGCCAGCATGTTCCAGTTATGATCAATGAAAACATGATCGGCCATAAGTTAGGTGAGTTTTCACCAACCCGTACTTATCGTGGCCATGTGGCTGATAAGAAGTCGAGATAATAGGATTTGATGATGGAAGTTTCAGCTAAGTTAAGTCATGCGCGCATCTCTGCACAAAAAGTGCGGTTAGTTGCCGATCAAATTCGCGGTTTACCAGTTGAACGTGCACTGGAAACTTTAACCTTCAGCAATAAGAAGGCCGCAGAGATTATGAAAAAAATCCTCGAGTCTGCTATTGCAAATGCTGAGCATAACGAAGGCGCGGACATTGATGAATTAAAAGTATCAACAGTATTTGTTGATGAAGGGCCGACAGCTAAACGCTGGCGTCCACGTGCTAAAGGCGCGGTTAATCATATTTTTAAACGTACAAGCCACATCACTTTACGTGTTGCGGACAAGTAAGAGAGAAACTTATGGGTCAGAAAGTACATCCTACTGGTATACGCCTTGGAATCGTTAAAGATTGGACGTCCAAATGGTATGCAAATTCAAAACAGTATCCAGAGTTTCTTAATTCTGATCTGGAAGTGAGAGCATTTCTGAAAAAGAAATTGTCACAAGCTTCAGTTAGTCGCATACAAATTGAACGTACTGCGGGTAATGCCAATATTACTATTCACACGGCACGTCCGGGTTTGGTAATTGGTAAGAAAGGTGAAGATATTGAGCGTTTACGTAACGACGTCACTAAAATGATGGGGTTACCTGCCGTTCATATCAACATCGAAGAAATTCGTAAGCCAGAACTTGATGCACAGTTAGTTGCTGAAAGTATTGCACAACAACTTGAGCGCCGGATTATGTTCCGTCGCGCAATGAAGCGTGCAGTTCAAAATACAATGCGTATTGGTGCTGGTGGTATTCGTATCAATGTTGCAGGCCGTTTAAATGGTGCTGAAATTGCTCGTACTGAATGGTATCGCGAAGGCCGTGTGCCATTGCATACTTTACGTGCTGATATCGATTATGGTGTTGCAGAAGCAAACACAACATACGGCATCATTGGTGTAAAAGTTTGGATCTTTAAAGGTGAAGTTATCGGCATGCAAGAAGCTGAAACTAAGTCTTCAAAGACCGCTGCAGGTTAAGGGGAATTTGAGAAATGTTGCAGCCTAAACGGACTAAATTCCGCAAACAAATGAAAGGCCGTAATCGCGGTTTAGCTGAACGTGGTAGTAAGGTCAGCTTTGGTGAATATGGTTTAAAATCAATTGGTCGTGGTCGTCTTACTGCTCGTCAAATTGAAGCAGCTCGTCGTGCGATGACTCGTTATATTAAGCGGGGTGGTAAAATCTGGATTCGTGTTTTCCCGGACAAACCAATTACGCAAAAGCCTTTAGAAGTACGTCAAGGTAAAGGTAAAGGTAATGTTGAATATTGGGTATGCCAAATTCAGCCAGGCCGTGTTTTATATGAAATGGAAGGTGTTTCTGAAGAGATTGCTCGTGAAGCATTCCGTTTAGCAGCCGCTAAACTTCCACTTCAAACTACGTTTGTAACTCGGACGGTATTGTAATGAAAGCGAATGATTTACGAGATAAGAGTGTTGAAGACCTCAATAAAGAATTGTTGGAGTTAGCACGTGAAAAATTCAATCTGCGTATGCAGCAGGGTACAGGTCAGTTAACACAACCGCATCAAATTAAAGCGGCTCGTCGTAATATTGCCCGTGTTAAAACCATCCTGAATGAAAAAGCAGGTAATGCATAATGACTGAAGAAACTAAAGCTAAACGTACCGTAACCGGTCGAGTCACATCTAACAAGATGGATAAAACGATTACAGTAATGGTTGAGCGCAAGGTGAAACATCCTGTGTATGGCAAATATATTAAACGTTCAACTAAATTACACGCACATGATGCGAGTAATGAGTGTAACGAAGGTGATTTAGTGACTATCGTTGCATGTCGTCCACTTTCTAAAAGTAAGAAATGGATGTTAGAGAATATTGTAGAACGGGCAACCGTTGTTTAGAAGTTTTACGGAGTAATCAGCAATGATTCAGATGCAAACACAATTAGACGTAGCCGATAACAGCGGTGCTCGTCGTGTTCAGTGTATTAAAGTATTAGGCGGTTCAAAACGTCGTTATGCTGCTATTGGCGACCTCATCAAAGTGAGCATCAAGGAAGCGATTCCTCGAGGCAAAGTTAAAAAAGGTGACGTTTACACAGCGGTTGTTGTTCGTACTCGTAAAGGCGTACGTCGTTCAGATGGATCACTGATTCGTTTTGATGGTAATGCTGCGGTTATTTTAAACGCAAATAACCAACCAATCGGCACACGTATTTTCGGACCTGTAACTCGTGAGTTACGTGGCGAAAACTTTATGAAGATTATTTCATTAGCGCCTGAAGTATTGTAAGGCGGAGTAAGACGATGCAGAAAATTAAAAAAGGTGATGACGTCATTGTTATCACAGGTAAAGACAAAGGCAAACGCGGCACAGTTTCACGTGTCATGCTAGACGTTGATCGTGTACTTGTAGATGGTATCAACATGGTAAAAAAACATCAGAAGCCAAATCCGGCTGCAGGTGCACCAGGTGGAATCATTGATAAAGAAATGCCAATGGCTATTTCAAATATAGCTTTATTTAATGCGGCTACCGGTAAGGCTGATCGCGTTGGTATTAAGCAATTAGAAGACGGTCGTAAAGTACGTTACTTCAAGTCAAATGGCGAAGTACTCGATTCTTAGGAATCGGTAATCAATATAGGTTGCAATAAAGATGGCAAGGTTACAAGAATATTACAAAGAAACTATTGTTAAGAA
>JALTJN010000203.1 GCA_027076405.1 Chromatiales bacterium | reverse complement strand
CTAACGCTTAGGGTAAGTTGCGCCGCTTTTTGGCGTCAACTTGACCCTTTTGTTAGCAGCCTAATTTCAGCAATACGCTCCCCAACCTTTTGGATAGATGAGTTTTTAATAAGACCGTATCTGTTAACCATAAAGGGAAGTATTATCATCAATGACTTATCTGCGTTAATACCCCATGCCAGCTCATGATCATCAATTGTTTCTGATTTCACACTTTTGTCTGGATCAAAAAAGGCACTACAAAAGTCTTCTTTATAGGTTTTACCCAAACAGATTATCATTTCTGGTTTTCTTTCTGTTACCCATTTTCGGATTTCTTGAAATCTCTTTTCCTTGCACCATTCAATATAATCTGCCTTTGTATTGAAGCCCGTTATTTCGGAAAAATTCTCATGCCAACGATAATTAGCAGTATCTTTAAACCCTATTGGGTAGAGATTCATTTTGAAGTACCCTTTACTTCGATGCACAAAGGGCTGTTTTTCTTTTGCAAATTTCTTATAGTCTTCTACTTTTCCACCATTTATAGCAGATAGAAGCTTCATTACCTGCCAGTTGAAGATATAACTTATATTCTCATTCCATGATTCATAGCCATATGGCGGATAAGAGACATCCTCTTTAATATGCCTTTTTAAACTTTCAGGGTCATGACCACCACCCCATTCAATCCCGCACACCCATATAGTTCTGTTATTTGCCTCGCCAATATCACCACCATCACAACCAGAGTAACCTAAAGCCCACTTTTCAAAGTTATTGCTTACCGCCATTGACTTTCCTCTTGTGCTGCTAACGATTAAGCTCAGGGGCCGGCAAATAAGCGGCGCGGTTTTTGCGCAAGCAAAAAGCGTGACGCGTTTTGCCGGTCCCCCTGCAGCGTATTGTTAGATTTACTTGCACCGCACTCGCTTTGAGCAACGACCTTTGGGCTGCAGGAATGTCGGCATTGATGCCGGTTTGCGGCTCGGTTGGCCTCAAAACTCGGGATGTCACGGATTACTTGAGCGAGGCCCCTTTTTTCTCTCAGAAGCCACTGGCCTCCGGGTGTCTTTGTTTCAGGCTACCACTGAACCCCTTTGCGGAAAAGGGTTTTTAGCACCGGAGAAAGAGAACCACCTCTCCCGCAATGCCATGGCGAAGCCCCTGTGTGGCCTCGGAAAAAATGAGCAGGGTTGCTGTTTTTTCGGCCTTGAAAAGAACGAAGGCCCTGCTCGCTAACGCCCGAAACCTCGAAAATCTCTATCCTCGAAAAAGAAACTGGTTTTTTAGCCTCAAGCGGAGCACCGACTTAATCGGCGAGGCCCGGCTGCCTGCCCTTGGCAGAC
>JALTJN010000202.1 GCA_027076405.1 Chromatiales bacterium | reverse complement strand
CCTAACGGCAAAGCTCAGCGGGCAGGCAAAAGGGGCGTGGGTTTTGCGCTCTTTGCAAAACCCACGACGCTTTTGACTGTCCGGCTGGAGCGATTTGTTGGGCGTTCTCTCCTTCACGATTGACGTTTATTTTTACCCCGAACCACAAAATAAACAACGCCTACAACGGATTATTTTGATGTTTCCTGGGGATTTGCCTCTGTAATGCACGTTGCTCGGCAAAAATCAGGAAACGCTAATATTGCACGGCTCTCGCTAAAATATTTGGTTTTTATTTTCTGGCTGTTTCGCTGGTCTGTCCAATAGCACGTTTCTCGACGCTAATTTTCCATTGCGCGCAGTTTCTACTGGCACTGCGCTTTTGCGTCGCAACTCACCCGAAAAAACATTTCAAGCTTTTTCATTCTCGAAGCCGAAAAGATTGCTTCTCGATTTCTCTTTCCTGCAAACCTGTTAAATTGGATTTTATTTCTTCCTTTTTCCTTCCGTTTTTTGAACTCGCTTTTGTCGATGCCGTGAAGCAGAACAATTATTTTTTCACAAATTCAGGTCGTTTGTGAGAACGCTTGCTTATTGGTTATTTTTTTACGCCCAACGCCCTCATCAGGGGCTTTCAAAGCTGGCGGGGCTTTTGCGTCTTTTTGCAAAAGCCGCGACAGGTTTGAAAGTCCTCTGGATGAGTTTGTTATGTTTAATTTTCATATTGCAGCTCTTTAGGATCACTTACAATCTTAAGCTTACCCGAATTGATGCTTGATAAATAATTTACTAATTTTGGCCTTAAACTGCTATGAAAATTTATTATTGTTTCCATCTGTAATTCTTTTACATTACTGTACACACAGCCTTTAGTAATATTTTTATTTGGATATTTCATTTCTTCCTTGATTCTTATTTCAGCTCTTTTTTTACATAGCTCAACTGGCACATCTAAGAAAATTACAATATCAGATTTAGATATCCGTTTCTCCATTTCTCCCCAGTACCCTATACCTTCGATAATCCATGAGTCTTTCTCTAACCATTCACTATGACGCCTTTCAAAAGAATCTTGATCGCTCAATTTCCACCCAGGCAGCCAGTAAATTTTATCAATTGAGTAGACTTCAATTTTTAGAACTTTTCCAAGCTCTCTAGCAAAAGTTGATTTGCCCGCGCCAGAATTACCAACAATCGATATTTTCTTCGCATCGGCTAAATCCATGCTCTATCCTTTTTAAACATAACGGCAAAGCTCAGCGGGCAGGCAAAAGGGGCGCGGGTTTTGTGCTCTTTGCAAAACCCGCGACGCTTTTGACTGTCCGGCTGGAGCGATTTGTTGGGTGCTTTTG
>JALTJN010000201.1 GCA_027076405.1 Chromatiales bacterium | reverse complement strand
CACACTTGTCCAAAATAAGTTTTTTGAATAACGTGCATTTATAATAAGAAGACAGGTCTCTAATTTTGTAAATTAAATTTGCAAAAAATAATACACAAAAGGAGACCTGCCCTATGAACAAAGTTATGAGTATTTTTAGCCAAATTCTACAATTATTTCCAAAAACGGAATTCATACAATTAGTTTTGGAGACAAATTCCAACAGAGCCATAAAAGGTTTTTCTTGTTGGGATCAATTTGTGGCTATGCTGTTTTGCCAATTGGGCAAAGCACAAAGCCTGCGTGAAATTTGTTACGGTCTGGCAACCTTTCAAGGTAAAATCAATCATCTAGGTTTAAAAAAAGCGCCTAGCCGTTCTACCTTAGCTTACGCTAATGAGCATCGTCCCTGGCAGCTTTACGAGGCATTGTTTTACGCGCTTTTAGGCAGATGCCGCCAAGTCTTCACAGGCCCCGGGAAATTCCGTTTCAAGAATAAATTGTACAGCTTTGACGCCAGCCTGATTAAGCTTTGCCTTAGTTTGTTTGACTGGGCAAAATATCGCCGGGCTAAAGGCGCCTTAAAACTTCACCTACTTTTAGATCATGATGGCTACCTACCGCAATATGTCCATGTTACGGAAGGGAAGGTCCACGAGATAAACATTTTGCGGCGTTTATCCTTTGATAGCGGTACAATTGTCGTCATTGATCGTGGCCTTTTGGATTATCAGCTTTTTGGCGACTGGACTAAAAAAGGCGTCTTTTTTGTAACCCGCTTAAAAAGGAATGCTTCGTATCGGATAATCTCTAAAAATCGGCGGCCACAACGCGGTAATATTCTAAAAGATTGGGTTATTAAATTGGATGGTTTCTATTCCAAAGACAAATGCCCGTATTACTTGCGAATAGTCGAAGTATGGGATGATAATAAAAAGGAATCGTTTACCCTCTTAACCAACCATCTTGAATTTGGCGCCACAACCATTTCAAAAATTTACAAAGACCGCTGGGAAATAGAACTATTTTTCAAAGCCATAAAACAAAATTTAAGAATCAAGACGTTTGTCGGAACATCATATAATGCCGTTATGATACAGATTTGGACAGCATTAATCGCTATGCTGATCCTAAAATACCTGAAGATGAAAGCAAAAATAAAATGGTCGCTTTCAAATCTTGTGGCTATGCTTCGATTCAACCTGCTTTCTTATAAGGATTTATGGGAATGGATTGATCATCCATATTTTATTAAGAATGTTCAGAAATCAGGCGAACAACTCAGCTTTATTACTTAATATTCTGGACAGCATAGTTATTATAAAAACAGGGGGCTTAACTCAAAAATGGAAAATG
>JALTJN010000200.1 GCA_027076405.1 Chromatiales bacterium | reverse complement strand
AATAGCGCCCTGACAAGATCGCACGATCATACAAGGGCTATTTCATGCTACATACCATCATTATTATTTTCCTTTTCGTTGCATTTATTGCGGCAAACCTGCCCTGGATAAGTGATCGCTTATTTGGGCTGATTCAGCTCAAATCGTCTTCAAAATCAGTCTGGATGGCATTACTGGAGTGGCTGGTCATGTATTTGCTGATTGGCATGATTGCGTTGGGTATCGAAAAAAAGTTTACTTCCGATATTTACTCTCAAGGTTGGGAGTTTTATGCCTCAACATTCTGTTTATTCCTCGTATTCGCTTTGCCGGGCTTCATTTACCGATTTGACCTTAAACATTTGCTCCAAAGATCGAAATAAATCTTTATTATTGCAATATGAAACAAAATCCCGCTATTAACCATAGTTAAAGTGAGGGTACTGTTGTTTTATTAGGTAAGCTACTCTAGAATTGTTTGCATCTTGCAATTGTATGGGTTTTACCAAATGCAGCTTCGACACAAGTTCTTCATTGCAATCTCTCTTCTTACAACGGTCCCATTACTGATATTACAGTTCGGTGTTGTTGAACGCATAGAACAAGAAGTTCGCCTGCGTAATGAGCAGGAGATTAATGCTTCTCTAAATAAGATGGCCGGTGAGCTACAACTTATTCTTAATAATCAAAAATCAATTGCAAATGGCCTCGCACGTGTACCTGCAGTACGCTATTTTGCAGACAGCGTTGTACCGGCTAAAAATATTGATGTCTACAATAAGCGTGCAAACGATCTCGAACATTTTTTCCTCAACTATCAACATTCTGTTCCCAGCATTCAGGCGCTACGTTTTATTGATGTCACAGGAAAAACTTTAGTTAAAGTTAAAGAAGGTAAACCAATCGAAGCAAAAAAATTCGATAAAAAATTTAAACGCTCATACATCGCAGATCAATCTCCCAAACGATTTTTTAAAGAAGCAATAAATTCCGCAAATGAAGGAAAAGTGGTCATTTCAGATTTTGAATTAGGGCAAGTCACATTTGGCGCTGATTTTTGTCCTTCAATGGTTCGTTATTCCGTTCCTGTACGTGATGAGCTTGAGCAATTACAAGGTATGCTCGTTGTAAATATGTGGGGCACACGACTGGATTCAGCGGTTAAGTCAACAATGGGCGGCTATCCGGCTAACAGTTATATTGTTGAAATTAGTGACAATAAATTTCGAGACGGAATATATTTATACCATCCAGATAATAAAAAACGCTTTGCCAACCAGTTAAAAACTAATTTTCGTTTTACTAATATCGTATCGGAAAAAGAATGGAATAATATTAAAGCACAAAAATCTTATGGTTCTATTTTTCATAATGACGGGCGTATGTTTTTTTATAAAAGTATTTCTCCTTTTCAAAATAGAAATACCAAATGGTTACTTTTAATTGAAACATCGAGTGATCAGGTTTTTGAATCGGTCAATACGATACGCAGATCTATCTGGCAGTTGGTTGGAGGTTTGGTTGTTGTTAGTTTATTGCTGGCAGTATGGGCATCCGGCCGGTTAACAAAACCGGTACATGATCTGGCGGAAATTATCCGTAAATTTGCAGATGGCGAGCGAGGAGTTCGTTATCAGGGCCCGGTGAATGATGAAGTAGGGCAATCAGGTAAAGCGTTTAATTATTTAACCGCTGCCCTTGAAGAGACTGAAAGGGAACGTGAAAAAGCAGTGCGAGCTGCATGCCAATCTGAGCGGCTCGCTGCATTAGGTCAGATGGCCGCCGGTATTGGTCATGAAATTAATAATCCTTTGATGAATATTATGTCGTTAGCAACATTAGTTGAAGAGGCGTTAGGTGACGGGCATGATGACGCTAAAAATGATCTTCTGTTATTAAGAAAAGAAGGACATCGATGCGCACGTATTATACAAGGTATCCTTAATTTTGCGCGTGAAAATGAACCGAGTTATGAGCCCTTTAACCTTTCTGAAATGATTGATGAAACACTGGAATTATTACATCACCGTATTGAGTCTTCTGAAATTGATTTAATTACGAATATTGAAAAAGATTTAAAGATGGAAGGTGATGCCGGTATGTTGCAACAAGTACTTGTTAATGTGCTTCTAAATGCTATTCAGGCATCTGCAGCCCGGGCTGTAATATTAATTAATGCAAAAAAAGTTAAAGATAAGTTAATTATAGAAATTATAGATCAAGGTACAGGAATTAAAGGTAACGATTTTTCAAAAATATTTGATCCGTTCTTTACCACTAAATCTGAAGGTGAAGGTACCGGACTTGGTTTATCAGTCAGTTATGGAATTATTAAGCATCACGGTGGAAGCATATCAATTGAGAATATGGAAGAGACCGGTGTTAAGGTCAGTATTATATTACCGGTTCAGTGCAAAATAGAAAATAAAGAGTTAGATTATCTGGAGTCAAAGAATGTCGGATAAAAAAACAAAAATCATGTTTGTTGATGATGATGTAGTAACAGGCAGGGTAATGAAGCGTAATTGTGATAATGCAAATTATGCTTGTTCGGTTTATCAAAATGGACTTGATTGTCTTGCTGCTTTTAAGGAATCAAATGCGGATATCGTTATTACAGATTTACGCATGCCAAATATGAATGGCTTTGAACTTTTATCTGAACTTAGGGAAATTGATGAGAATGTTCCGGTACTCGTAATGACAGGTTATTCATCTGTTGAAAATGCTGTAGAGGCGATGAAGCGAGGAGCAACAGATTTTATTAAGAAGCCATTTGATTTTACCGAATTAAAACTCATGCTGGATCGCACCATGAAAGGTGTGCAACTTAAAAATGAAAATAAATTATTAAAGCGACGTTTAACACAAAAACGTAATCGTTTTGGCATGATTGGAGATTCTCCCGTTATGCGCTCACTCTTTAATACAATAGAAAAAGTAACAGATGTAAATTGTAACGTTGTGATTACAGGTGAATCAGGCACAGGAAAAGAGTTGGTTGCCCGCGCACTGCATGATTACAGCTCACGCAAAGAAGCTCCTTTTGTCACGGTTGATTGTGGTGCATTAAATGAAAGTATGCTTGAAAGTGAATTATTTGGACATGAACAAAATGCTTTTTCCGGAGCTGAAACACGACAAGTGGGACTATTAGAACAGGCTAGTGGCGGGACTTTATTTTTAGATGAAATTTGTAATATCTCAGATGCTATGCAGATTAAATTAATGCGAACCATTGAGTCCAATAAAATTTCACGTTTAGGCAGTTCAGATGAAATCAGTATTGATGTTCGAATTATTGCTGCCAGTAATCGAAATATGGAACATGCTATTGATGAAGGTGAATTACGGCATGATTTTTATCATCGTTTAAATGTTGTCAATATTCATGTTCCAACATTAAATGAACGTCGGGAAGATATCCCTGCATTAATAGAACAGTTTATTCAGGAATTTGCCGAACAATATAATCGTGACATCAAAGGTTACGATAATACTTCCATGCAGTTGTTATGCGAAGCTCCCTGGACAGGTAATGTTCGTGAATTACGGAATATTGTAGAACGTGCGGTTATTTTATCTGAAGAGCCGGTCTTGCACTGGTTGAGAGAGGATGAAAGTGAAACTGATGCTATAGATAATTCATCAATTAATTTTTCAGATGAAAATTTTATGTCCTTAGAAGAACTAGAAGAAAAATATATTAATCATGTATTACGTTGTTTTAAAGGGAAAAAGACAAAGGCGGCTAAAACGCTGGGGATTGATAAAACCACGCTTTGGCGAAAACTTCGACGATATGACATTTCTGAAGGTTAGAAATATAGGGTGTTTTGCAGAAACAACCAGGTTTTACAGGTGCAAAATGCAGCGCGATGAGAATTTATGTTGCACGAAATTGAGATGAACATATAGTAAGAGGCATGAATTATATAGAAATTCTATCAATGCTTTTATTTTGAGTAAGGGTAATATTTCTAGTAATACAAAAGCCTTCCGATAGTGAAGGGTATATATAATGTAATGGAGGAGTCCACAATGAAGAAAGGTATTATCGCTGCAGTTACACTACTAAGCATGCTCGCTACATCAGCATTTGCTGCCGGTCCAGCACATAATGGTCCAGCAAAAAATGGCTACCTTAAACAGAAAGTTGTTTACCATATCAACAACATCCACACTGCAACAGGTGCATTGCGTAACGTAAAAAACCATCTGAATGCTTTAGGTGACAAAAATGTTGAAATTATTGTTGTTACTCATAGTTCTGGTGCCTTCGCTATGGTTGATGGCGCAATGGGTAAGAAAAACAAGAAAACCGGTAAGGTTTATAACTTTAGCGACACAATTGCTGCTTTAGCAAATCGTGGTGTTAAGTTTGAAATTTGTGCAAACACTATTCGTGGTAAGCATATCAACAAAAACTTAATTAACGAAAATGCTGAAATCATTCCTTCAGGTGTTGCTGAAGTCGCTTTCTTACAACAGAAAGGTTACTTATACGTTAAACCTTAAGGTTTAATTTATCGGTATAAAAACGGGCGCTACGGCGCCCGTTTTTTTATGCCTACAAGATCAATATGTAGGCATAAAAAAAGCCTAACTTATTGAATAAGTTAGGCTTTTCTAAATTTTGGTAGCGGGGGCAGGATTTGAACCTACGACCTTCGGGTTATGAGCCCGACGAGCTACCGAGCTGCTCCACCCCGCAATCGATTGGCGCATTCTACGGCATTCGGCTTAGTATTAGCAAGCATTAATGAAAAGAATATTGAATTAATAATGGCATTTTGCAATAAATTGTATTGCAAATATCCCCGTAATTTAGATACAAGTTCGTTGATCAAGACTGGATTTGAAAATCAGGCTACAATTACCCCAGAAACACAATAAAAATTGCAAATTGCATAAAACTGAGCTTTCTGCTTAATGAATCGATTTTTAAGTAGCTGCGCTTTCACTTAATTAATTATGGGCAGTAATAAAAATACTGACTGTTTGAAGGAGTTTTTTGATGGACACAACGCGTCGAATCATACTCAAAGGCACAATGGCGGCGGGTACGCTTGCGATTGCTGCTGGAGCGAATCTATTAACCCCAGGAACTGTTTTTGCTGCATGGCCAGCGAAGGCGTTTAAAGCACGTAAAATTGATGCTGCTATGGATGCTATTACAGGTAAAGGCCGTCCTACAGCAAGTGCGGATATTAAAGTTGATGCACCGGACATTGCTGAAAATGGTGCCGTGGTTTCGGTTAAAGTAACCACTACATTACCAAAAGTGGAAAGCATTTCAGTTTATGTTCCTGTAAATGCATATCCGCTTTCAGCAAGCTACATTTTGTCCAATCAAATGGAAGCTTCAATTACCGGCCGTATTAAAATGGCTAAGACTGCAGATATCGTTGCTGTTGTTAAATCAAATGGCAAACTCTATACCGCTAAAAAAGGCGTGAAAGTAACGCTTGGTGGTTGTGGCGGTTAATTGTGGTTTAACTTTTATTTTGATTTAAAGAATTTACTGAAGGACATTATCATGGCTAGAAAGATGAAAATTCGTGCATGGGATAACGGTAAGAGCACTTCGATTAAGGCGATTATCTTCCATCCAATGGAAACAGGTTTGCGTAAAGATAAGAAAACAGGTAAGAAAATTCCAGGGCATTATATTACAGAAGTTAATTGTGAGCATAATGGCAAAAATATCCTTACCTGCTTATGGGGGCCGGGTGTATCGAAAAATCCTTTCCTCGCATTTAGTTTTAACGGTGCTAAAAAAGGCGATAGCGTTAAAATTTCATGGGTTGATAATCAAGGTGGTAAAGGCGGTACAACTGCAAAAATTTCTTAATAACTAAGTTATTAAGGTTTTGAAAAAGGTGTACCTTGGTACGCCTTTTTTATTGCCTGATATTTAATGATTTGGTCTATTGGTTGAATTTAGTATATTCAAAAAGTATGATTCAGCAATGTCATTAGATATTTCCAGCAATGTGAGTCTTCCCGAATCTGAGATTGAATTTAGCGCTATTCGTGCGCAAGGTGCGGGTGGCCAAAATGTGAATAAAGTCTCCAGTGCAATACATTTACGTTTTGATATCAAGGCTTCTTCTTTGCCAGACTTTTATAAAACCCGCTTGCTTAATTTAAAAGATAAACGCATAAACAAACAAGGCGTTATCATTATTAAAGCACAGCGTTATCGAACTCAAGAAAAAAACCGGGCTGAAGCATTAGAACGATTACAAACATTGATTAAAAGTGTTGCTGTTGCTAAAAAACGAAGAGTTTCAACAAAGCCGACTCGTGCCTCTAAAACACGACGAATGGATGAGAAAACAAAGCGGGGCAGGGACAAACAATTACGTCGTAAAGTAACAGATACAGATTAATGAGATCTAAAACATATCCCATTCTTTATTCTTTTCGTCGTTGCCCGTATGCAATGCGGGCTCGTCTTGCACTAAAAATCAGTAAACTTAAAATAGAACTGCGTGATATTTTACTTAAAGATAAACCGCAATATATGCTAGAACTTTCTCAAAAAGGAACCGTGCCGGTTTTACTTTTACCCGATGGAACAGTTATTGATGAAAGTTTTGATATTATGTTGTGGGCGCTAAAGGAAAATGATCCGTATAATTGGTTACCAGAAAACAGCTTAGAATGGGATAAAACAAATGAATTGATTAAATTTAATGATAATGAGTTTAAAGAGAATCTTGATCGATATAAATATGCCGATCGATTTCCAGAAAAATCAGTTGATGAGTATCGTCAACAAGCAGAAATTTTCCTTCAGATATTAGAAAAAAAGTTACATACAACTCAATATTTAATTGCCGACACTATTAAGTTAGTTGATATAGCTGTTCTTCCGTTTATCCGACAATTTGCATACGTTGATAAAAACAGGTTTGATCTAAGTGAATACAAAAAGTTACAGGTTTGGTTGAGTGAATTAACTGAAAGTTGTTTATTTAATTCGGTTATGCAAAAAACACCTTTATGGTCTACTGAAAATAAAAACAAGCATTTTTTATAATCTAGGGTTTACTTCTTTTTTTCTTATCGGCTTTTTTGTGAATATTTTTAATTTGGCTTGCCTTGTTTGATCTTTGTGGGCGCTTGTTCTTCGCAATAGTCTCAAGCAAAACATCTCGGTTACCGACTTCATAACCGGGTATACGAACGCGTTTTATTTTATAACCAATTAATTGTTCAATAGCATGTAGTGCCCGCTCTTCTTCACGGCTAACAAATGAAATCGCTTCGCCTTTGTTTCCTGCGCGTCCGGTGCGACCAATACGATGTACATAGTCTTCTGCAAGATAGGGGAGGTTATAATTAACCACATGATCCAGACTTTGAATATCTAAACCACGTGCAGCCACTTCTGTAGAAATCAAAACCTGAATTTTATCGGCTTTAAAATCAGACAGTGCGCGTCGGCGTGAGCCCTGACTTTTGTCTCCATGATAAAGTCCTGCTTTAATACCAACTTCTTTAAGTTTAAGTTTTAATTCATCTGCTTGTGCTTTTGTACTGGTAAATACCAGAACTTTGAACCAGTTATGTTTTTCAATAAGCTCAACAAAAAGTTTGGATTTTTCATGCTCACTAACAGGGTAAACCATATGATTTACCGTATCTGCAGTCGCATTTTGTTTTGCAACGCTAATGACTTCATGCCTGGTTAATATTTTTTTAGCAAGCTCTTTGACCGCCGGAGACATCGTTGCAGAAAATAACAAGGTTTGACGTTTCTTAGGCAATTTTTTTAATATTGTTTGTACATCATCAATAAACCCCATGTCTAACATGCGATCAGCTTCGTCAAGCACTACAAATTCAACATTGCTCAAGTTTATGTTAGCCAGTTCCAGGTGCTCAAGTAAACGCCCCGGAGTTGATACAATAATGTCGCAGCCCTTTTTTAATTTTTTTTCCTGCCCGCTCATTTTTACACCACCATAAAGTGCTGTTACGGTGAGTGACATATATTGTGAAAATTGACGAATTGTTTCAGCAACCTGCTCAGCAAGTTCACGGGTGGGAGCTAAAATTAAGGCGCGCGTTTTAGCCTCGACTGTTGCCTGCGGTTGATCAAGCATTCGCTGCAGAAGAGGTAAAGTAAATGCGGCTGTTTTCCCTGTTCCTGTTTGCGCATTCGCCAGGATATCTTTACCTCGACGGGCAGGGATGATGGCCATCTCTTGAATAGGTGTCATCTCCTTGTAACCACAGGCATCAATGGCTTTTTGAATATCGGTAGCAAGATCTAAAGAAGAAAATATCATGGTATATCCTGTGAGTTCATATCAAGTTGTTTACGGATTATAAAGTGTTTCACTAAATATTGTGCTATTGATTACGTTGATATGAAGGATATTAAAAAGAGTTTAATAATCAGAAAGAATTCGTGGCCAGCGTTCATGCACGGCATCTTCAAGTTCAGGGGTTATTGTTACTATGTAGACGCGTTGTTCATATTTGTCTCGGGCGATTAAACCCTGAATAAACTGGCCTTTGGTAATATCAAACCAGTGACTATTCCCCTGAATATCTTTTTCCATAAACTGTTGTATTGGTAGTTTTACCGGTATAGGAAACCATTTATCCCAGCGTCCGGCATAAATTGAGTCTAGTCGTGCCCAGCCGCCTAAAGGCAAATGCCCGCTTTGTTCTTTGCGTCGCCCCCAGGGTAAGAGTTCAACTTTTTTATTTCTGGTCAAAACAGGCAATATGGCTTTAGGGTTTGGAAAATAAAGTCGCACATCCTGACCATTATGATTGTAATACACACCACCGCACATCAGGCTTGCTCTTCTTTTGTTTTATCGATTGTTTGTCGAAGGCCAAACGGTTTCCATGCCGGGGCAATCACATTTGGCATAGTCGAACGATTAAGTAAACGGGCAGGGGCAAGTGAGAACTCACCATAACGCTGATTTATATTGTCCATGACATGATGGTGTGTTTTTCCTGCGCTGACATCATCATTGTTATTAAACAATGTTAGTTGGCCAGTCAGTGGCTGTGGGTTAAGTGCGGTGATTTGCACTTGATGTATGCCTGTACCTTGCCAGTTGTGCTCAATAAAATTTTTACACAAACCATAAATCAAGCGTTCATCCTGAGTCGGGTTAGCTAAACGCGGTTTTATTGTTAACCAGCCATCAGCTGTTTTTAAGCCAATGTAAAAATGATTAGCCTGTAAATCATAACGACGTAAACGTGTTGCTACTTTTTCACTCATATGTAATAGATACATCAGTAAAATATTTTTATCTGTTGTATTAGGTGGCATGACTTTTCCATGACCAATCGATTTAGGGGCATTGATTTCGGTTGTGACTTTATCGGGGTCTTCGCCCTGACACATTTTCCAGATACGTCGCCCAATATTGCCAAAGCGACGACCTAGCTCACTAATGGGCAGTTGTGCCATGTCACCACAGGTGAAAACTCCACGATCAGCCAAATAACCGCCAATACCCTTGTTAATGCCACAAAGCTCGGTGACCGGCACATGCTGTAAATACTTTTTTGCTAAAGAGGGATGAACAATCGTTAAGCCATCCGGCTTGTTTTGTTTTGCCGCATGCTTTGCCGTAGTCTTGTCGCCACTCATGCCAACAGAGCATAAGATCCCCGATGCTTCAAAAACGGTTTGCTTTACTAGATGTGCTATTTTTTCTGGTGCCCCCCAAATTTTCTGGCAATGAGTGACATCAAGAAAAGCCTCATCCACCGAAAAAATTTCAACATCCGGGGTAATGTTATGCAGGGCAGACATAATTGCCGTAGAGACCGCCGCATACCGTTCAGGATGTGCTGGGCATTGAATCAGCGTTGGGCATTTTGTATACGCCTCTTTTAATCGCATGCCTGTTTTCACCCCCACGGCGCGCGCTTCATACGAGCAGGTAATAATGCAAGTACCTTGCAGGCCATTGGTAATTGCCACCGGCTGACCCCGCCATTCAGGGCGATCGTGCTGTTCTACCGAGGCAAAAAAGGCATTCATATCAACCAGAATAATGGCGCGCGGCCACGGTTCTGAGCAAATATCAGAGGAAGCAGGGGATCGATGTGGCACAGCAATATCTGGCATAAGAGCAACGTTTTTTATAAATTTAACAGGATCTAGAGTAGGTAAGAAGTTCTCTAAATGTTCTCTTTTAGGATAGAGCAGATTAGCGAGTAACGCAAGTTTGAAAAGGGTGGAAGTTTTGTTTAAGGCCAGGCCAAATCACTAAAATTTTTAAAGATGCTTTTGTTTAATACTTAACCATGACAATTTAATCGTGAAATTTGGTAGGGATTGTGGTTAAATCAGCTAACCCTTTAAAGTTTTATTCTGAGCCAGATTAATCACCGTCTACTAAAGTAATGCTTTTTAAGAAAGGTGTTTTGTTTTTAATAACAAAACAGGCTTCTCTTAAATAAAGAGTGTTATGAGACATTCCTCCATCGATAGGATAGCTACAACAACCATCAAGACAAACACCCATGGTTCTGGCATCAAGATTTTCACTAAATCGAAAATTTTTTCTTACATCTAAAACCCATTGTTCAAACTGCTTTAGTCCTTTTATTTTTACAATTTTTTCTTTTGTTTCCTGAATAGAGTGTTTGGTTTTAATACTAATTATAATATCGTTATGTATCATATCTCTTGGACGACTGGGTTTATAGTCTGGGTGTAATCCATAAAGCTTCTTATCCGGATTACCAATTACATATGTACTTGCTATGAGCCTTCCGGCACGTTCAAGCTTCAATTGAAGTGAATCATCTAATGCGTATACGGTACTAATAACAGCAAGGCATGATAGAACAAGAATTAAAAGTTGATAACGAAGATTAATTGACATGTTATTTACATCCTTTTGCAATAAATTCTGCATCAGTTACTTTTGCAAACGTCGTACTTGTAAGTTCAGGTGGCTAGCTTCATTTATGCTCACACTATGGTGATTGGTAGTGGTCTAATAATGTTGTGCTAGCAGCAATGGGAATAAAACTATGAAAATAGCAGCACCCATTCCCAGAAACAGTACAGTAGATATCATAATATATTTATCAAGCATAATCGTTATTTACCTGGTTGCAGAAGCTGGTTATTTCAAGACTATTCACGACATCAGTATCCGAAAAGTTTGATTTATATACACTACCCGCAAGTTTACCCTCGCCCCATGAACCCGCTGCACTAATTGCTCCTGCAACAAGAACTATCCCCCAGCCGACTGGTGAAAGTACATAAGCCCACCAACAATATAAAACTGATTTTATAAGTTAGTTAGTATTGTAATGAAAATACGCCGAAATGCCGGTGTTTATTATAATAAGAGCACCACAAATAAGAATTATCATTGTAATCCAGGCTAGTAGATATGTTATGGGGTGTTTTTTTGGGGTGAGAATATTTTTTTTAAATTTCCTTCTCATTGTATTAGGGAAAACAATAGCTTTTATATAACCAAGTGTTTTTACTAATAGTAATGGGAAAGTAGTAAAAATATTTAATTCGTAAGGACTATAATATTTATTGTTGAAGTAAATAGGATCAAGTATTTTTTTATGTATAAAATGTTGAATGAGTAGTAATGGTATTAAACCAACTATTCCTATGACTGATATTACCATGAGTAATATGAATGATATTTTAATATAAGTATCGATCATAATTATTTGTATTTACTAGTTACAAACACTGGTAATTCTGAGACTGTTAACAACATCAACATCAGAAAATTGAGATTTATATACGCTACCTGCATATTCACCCGCAGCCCATGAAGTTGCTGCGGTAGCTGCACCTACAACAAGAATAATTCCCCAACCCACTGGAGTACCAATTAACATTACTGAAGCTACAGCACCTACAATGGCACCAATACCTGTGCTTGTAATTGTTTTAACCGCAATTTCATTTTTCTCAGTGAGTGTTTCAGATTGTGCAATTTGATAACAACTCGCGGCTAGTCCGACACCGGCGAGAACCACACCACCTTTTGAAGCTGCATTTGATATTTTACTTAGTTTATTTAAATGTTGAGTCATAGATTTTGTAGGATTTAGACTACGACCTGGTTTCAATTTAAATGAGTTTTTAAGTTTACTTTCACCATAAATGGCTTTATCAATCATCGGGCCAATATTTTTACTGTACTGATTCAATTTAGTATTTCTTATTTTATCAAATTCATACTTTGTAATTGCACCGCTTTTATATTGCTGATACGCATCGGGGATGCCACGCAATAACGACATATTTGATTTAAGCGTTTTTTCTAATGTAAATAATCCGGTTCCACCACCCGCTAATCCTAAACCAAGTCCATTATAAATAGATGCCGTTTCTTTAATTGCCTTTTGGGTCTCTGGACTCATTATATTCCAAAGATGTTTCACTTTATTTGTTTCATTAAGTTCAATCGGAGCAAGGCACATTGTTGTTGATGCCGTTCTTAATACAACAAGCTGGCCAGGTTTAATAACATCCGGGTTTTTAATGCTAGGGTTATCAATTAATACTTGCTTAATTTGATCCTGCATACGATTTGCCTGACCGGGGTAATACAAATTGATAATGCCAGATAAAGTATCACCTGGAGCAACATGGTGAAAATAGAGATCTTGAGTCGGCGAGGGGAGAGAAAATCCGTTTTGCATTGTTTTGTCCTTTATAAAAATATCCATTTACTGCCTAAATCATACCAATAAACCCCATTAAAAACGACTCATAATCAGTGAAGCAGTCCCAGTTTTATCTAAAATATATAGGGGAATAGGAGAGCGATGTGACACAGTAATTTCTGGCATAGGAGCAACATAATTTAAGGTTTAACAGGGCTTAGAGCGGCTTAGATGTTCTCTAAAAGTTCCCTTTCAGGATAGAGCAGATTAGCGACCAACGCAAGGCAGAAAAGGGGATAGAAAGTCTTTTTCGATGGACATTATGTGAGCATAAATCAGGCGAAACCCTTGCTAGTAATGAGCTTTCTAATAAAGTACGATTAAACAGATTATATATAATAAGAATAAACATCATTTTCCCCTAATGATGATTAAACTGCTTAATTAGTAACCGCATCAATGAATTGTACATCGAGCCGTGAAGCGATTGATGAAAAACTTGAGCGTGTAGTTGGGCCATTCAATACAAAAAAATGATTTGAAGTTTTATTCAGGATAAATGCATGACCTCCAATGAAGAACAACAATTTTTAAATGAGTTAGAGAAAAAGCTGTGGACGAGTGCGAACAAGCTGCTGCCATCGTTAGATGCTTCCCAATACAAACATGTTGTATTAGGTTTAGTGTTTTTAAAGTATGTGTCCGACTCTTTTGATATTCGTCGAAAGCAGTTAGAAGAACAATTTAAAAATCCAGAAGATGAGTACTTTATTGACCCAGCAGATTTTGACGGTGGGGCAGAAGGTGATGCTTATCAAGAAGAAATTAACGCTGAGTTAGAAGAGCGTGATTATTACACAGAAGATAATGTTTTCTGGGTACCTAAAGTTTCGCGGTGGGAATTTCTACAAAATAAAAACAAAGTCGTTATCACCGGTGAAATTGAAATTGGTGAAGCCATGGGGCAGTCAGGCGCGGCTAAAAAAATTCGATCAGTTGGACAACTAATCGATAACGCATTAGACGTTATCGAACATGACAACCCAAAACTAAAAGGCGTGCTCAATAAACGCTACACTCAATTACAAATCGATCAATCTAAACTCGGTGAACTGATCGATCTTATCGCCACAATTCCTTTTACTCATGCCACCCTCAGTAGCAAAGACATCCTCGGTCATGTTTATGAATACTTCCTCGGTCAGTTTGCGCTTGCAGAAGGTAAAAAGGGCGGGCAGTTCTACACACCAAAATCCATCGTGAGTTTAATTGTACAAATGCTCGAACCCTTCAAAGGTCGCGTTTATGATCCTGCCATGGGTTCAGGTGGTTTCTTTGTGCAGTCAGAAAATTTTATTACCGCTCACAAAGGCCGCATAGATGATGTCTCTATCTACGGACAAGAAGCCAACCACACCACCTGGCAACTCGCCGCAATGAACATGGTGATACGCGGTATAGATTTTAATTTTGGTAAAGAACCCGCCAGCACCTATACCAATGATCAACATCCCGACCTACGAGCCGACTTCGTTATGGCCAACCCTCCCTTTAATATGAAAGAGTGGGACACCGGCGTAGACGATAACGACCCACGCTGGCAATACGGTAAACCACCGACAGGTAATGCCAACTTCGCATGGCTACAACATATGCTCTGGCATTTAGCACCCAACGGTAGTATGGGCTTATTGTTAGCGAATGGTTCCATGAGTTCCAATACCAAGGGTGAAGGCGAAATCCGCAAAGCTCTAATAGAAAATGATTTAATCGAATGCATGGTCGCCTTACCCGGCCAACTATTTACTAACACTCAAATCCCTGCCTGTATTTGGTTTTTAAGCAAAAATAAAAAACAAAGAACCTCAGCCAGTGGTAAAAAGCTAAGAGATAGAACAGGTGAAATTTTATTTATTGATGCGCGTAACTTAGGTTACATGAAAGATCGCGTACTCCGCGACTTTACCCAAGACGATTTAAACAAAGTCACCGAAACCTTTCATAACTGGCAAATAAACGAACCAGTCCGTCATTCCCGCGAAGGCGGGAATCCAGAGAACGAAGCCACGGCATACGAAGACATCCTCGGCTTCTGCAAATCCGCAAAACTAGAAGAACTAAAAAAACACGACTACGTCCTCACCCCCGGTCGCTATGTCGGCGCAGCCGCAGAAGAAGATGACGGCGAACCCTTCGCAGAAAAAATGGCACGACTCACCGCGCAGTTAAAAACTCAGTTTGAGGAAAGCGATAAATTAGAAGGGGATATTAAAAAGAACTTGATGGGGTTGGGTTATGAAGTTTAGACCCTTTGAAGAACTATTTGAAATTCCACTTAGGAACGGTTTAACCAAACCGAAAAGAGTTAGAGGTGATGGCTATAAAATGGTCAACATGGGTGAATTGTTTCGGTTTCCCAGAATGAAAAATATTCCCATGGATAGAGTTCCGCTAAATGAAAAGGAACAAGCTAGTTCAATGGTTGAAGCTGGAGACTTATTGTTTGCTAGGCAGTCTTTAGTGCTGGAAGGTGCAGGCCAGTGTTCAATCTTTATGGAAGATGATGAAGAGGTTTGTTTTGAATCACACTTAATTCGTTGCCGTTTAAATAAAGAAATTGCTAATCCTCTTTTTTATTATTATTTCTTTTCAAGTCGTACTGGGAAGCTAGTAATTAATGCGATTGTTGAACAGGGGGCTGGGGCAGCAGGTGTTCGAGGTTCAGATTTATCTAAAGTATTAGTGCCAGATGTAGATATAGTTTATCAAAATAAAGTGGCGGAAGTTTTTGATCAGATAGACTCAAAAATCGAACTAAACCGCCAAACCAACCAAACCCTAGAACAAATCGCCCAAGCCATTTTTAAATCCTGGTTTGTCGATTTCGACCCCGTAAAAGCCAAAATACAAGCCAAACAAAACGGCCAAGACCCCGAACGTGCCGCCATGTGTGCCATCAGTGGAAAGTCGTTAGAAGAACTCGAACAACTTGAAGCAAAAGAAAGTGCAAATATCGCAGGAGGTACGACGCCGGTAACGACAAGCCCCAGCACTTTTGAACAACTCAAAACCACCGCCGCCTTATTTCCTGATGCTTTGGTTGAATCTGAGTTGGGTGAAATACCTGAGGGATGGGATGTAACCCGCTTTAAACAAATTGTTGAAAAATACATTGATAATAGAGGGAAAACACCACCTGTAGTAGATTCAGGAATACCATTGGTTGAGGTGAAGCATTTACCAGAAGGTATGATGAAGCCTGATCTCAATACTACAAAATACGTAGATGATGAAACCTATAAAAATTGGTTTAGAGCCCACCTTGAAGCCGATGATATTATTATTTCGACTGTTGGAACTATAGGTAGAATTTGCATGGTTCCTAAAGATGATAAATTTACTATAGCGCAAAACCTACTTGGTATGCGTTTCAATAAAGAAAAAGCTTCACCATATTTTATGTATTACCAGATGGATGGTTTCAGATTTCGACATGATGTTGATGCACGTTTAATTGTTACCGTACAAGCTAGTATAAAAAGGAAAGACTTAGAGACGATAGACCTATTATCCCCACCTATAGAGTTACAAAATGTTTTCGAAGAATTTGTAAAACCATTTGTAGTTATGCAGCAAAGCAATCAAGAAATACAGCTTTCATATTATCGAGATGCATTGTTACCGAAACTTCTTTCTGGCGAAATCAATCTAAACAACAAACAAAACAAGGCGGTTGCATAATGTCAAAGTGGGCAGTTCAATTTAAATCACATCCGTTTAACGGGGTTTGGAAAAACATTACAAACTTACTTCGTAGTGATGATTTTGAGAAAAATAATAGTAAAGAGGCAATGATTGATATAGCAAGGTTAAATAAAGTTGCCGCGTATATTGATTCTGTTCTTGAGAACACTGATCCAGAATTATTCTCCATACATCTATTAAATGCATTTAACTCGCATGCAACTAACCTTTTCAATGAATTGAATGCTTTTAATGGTAATCAAAATATAGCACACCTTACTAATGCCAATAATCATATGGATCAGCTTCTTATGTTCATTGGACAAACACCTTTTTCTTTGCAAGGACAGCAAAAAGGTGCTATTACTCGCGCTGCTACGGCATACGCAGAAACTGTTGATAAATATATCGAAAAATTAAAGAAAACAGTTGATGAATACTCCACCACTTTGGATGAAAAATTAAATACTGTTATTGCGGGTATTAATGAGAAGAGTGTAGCGCATGAAGAAAAATTGAATAGTAACAAACAACAACTTGATGAGTTATTAAATGGATTGAAAAGTGTAAAGCAAACAATAGAATCTCAAACAGCAGAATTTAATACGCAATTTCAATCGAGCGAAAATACCAGAGCAGATAAATTTGATAGTGTTGTAACTAAGTTACAAGATAAAGCTGATAGCACCTTTGAGAAGCTTGTTGTGAAATCAGGATTAACAATTACCGCTTTAGATAAATTACAAGAAAATGCTGCAAAAATTTATGGTGTAGTTACAAATACCATACAAGCAGGTGCATATTCATCTTATGCAAATGAAGAGAAAAAACATGCAAACAGATATAGAATCTATTCACTTATCTTTATGCTCCTTGGTGTTGCTTTTTTAATTGCTCCAGAATTTTATAAAATAATACAAGATATTTCAACATACCAGCTTGACTGGAAGAATGTGTTAGGTCGAGCATGGTTCTCTGTTGTGTTATTTATTCCTGCATTTTATTTGGCAAAAGAATCTAACAAGCATAGAAATAACGAAGTTATTAATCGAAGACGAGAATTAATACTTTCGACAATTGATCCATATTTAGCTTTGTTAAATGAAGGCAAAGCAGAAGAAATAAAAGTAGAAATCGCAAAAGGTATCTTTTCAGAAGGATCTGCGCATTCTGGTGATAATGAAACTGATACAAGTAATGTATTAGCGCAAATATCAAACATGTTAAAACAATTTAAAGGAATGAAGTGAAGCAATGGTCGCTGAAGACCAACTAGAACAACTCTGCCTCGATTGATTACGACTATGGAACAGTAGAAAAACATGGATGAACTTTAATGACTAATCACAAACCTTGGAAATCATTTTCAGAACAACTGGCATTGTTAAAAAGCAGAAAATTATTGGTGGATGATGAAACGGCTGCATTAAATTATTTAGAACGAGTAGGTTATTACCGCTTGAGTGGTTATTGGTATTCTTTTCGTGAATTAGAAATAACACAAGATAAAAACGGTAATCTAGGTTATATCCGACATAATGATTTTGTTGAAAATAGTCATTTTAAAGATGCTGTAAAACTTTATGTTTTTGATAAAAAGTTACGCTTGTTAGCTCTTGACGCATTAGAACGAATTGAACTTTCAGTGAGAGTTGATATTGCGCATTTGTTAGGTGAGAGTGATATTCATGCCTATGAAAACACAAAATTATTTCATGGCCATTTTTCAAAACAAATAATAAAGAAATTAGGAAAAACGAATCATCAACTGTGGTTAGAGCATTATGAAAGTATGGTCTTTCGTGCGCGTCGTGAACCTTTTGTGGCTCATTATTTAGATAATTATGGCAAGTTACCTATTTGGGTTGCAATTGAAATTTGGGACTTTGGTTTAATGTCTAAATTGTTTGCGGGTATGAAACCTAACGATCAACTTATTATTGCTGAAAAATATGGAGCTACCAGTGGAAAAATGTTTGCAGGTTGGTTGCGAAGTTTAAATTTTATTCGCAACGTTTCAGCGCACCATAGTCGTTTATGGAATATAAATGTCTTAGAACGTTCACAATTATTAGATGAAGATGATTATTGGAAACAACTTAATACAGCTCGACCTTTTTATTATTTTTCTATTATGCAAAGGTTAATGAAAGTGATCTGCCCTAAATCGAATTGGTCAAAACGTTTTGCAGATTTAATGGTGGAGTTCCCTGAGATTGGTAGCAAAACAGTAAGTTTAAAAGATTTTGGTTTGATTGATAACTGGCAGAAGTGGGATTTGTGGAGCTGAAATTGAAAACCGACACGTACACAATGAAGTGAAGAGGTGCCGGGCGTATTAGAGAGAACTATAGCTTACTTTACGCTGCTGTCAATAAATAAATGCTATGCTGGGTGAAGTTTTGGAATAAATAAGTGTAAAATCACTAATAATAACAATGAGTTAAGGTATGTAGACGACATCAATGTCATCTACATCGCCCGTTTGAGAGTGCAATATGATCACCGAAGACCAACTAGAACAACTCTGCCTCGACTGGTTTAAATCTATCGGTTATGACTATGTGTGTGGCTATGATATTGCCCCAGATGGCGCGACACCAGAGCGTAGTGATTACCGCCAGATTGTTCTGTTTGACCGCTTAATTCAACAACTACAAATTATTAATCCACATATTCCTGCTTCTGTTCTTGAAACTGTAGCCCAACAAATTGCTAAACCTGAAACGCCGGTATTAATTAAAAGTAATAGAGCTTTTCACCAACTGTTGTTGGAAGGGGTGAAGGTTGAATTTACGCCCTCACCCTCGGTCCCTCTCCCAGAGGGAGAGGGAAGTAAGAAAGTTGATTATGTTCAGTTGGTTGACTTTACCGATGTTAGTAAGAACCAATTCTTAGTTGTCAATCAATACACTATTACGGGCAGTAAAGGTAATCGCCGGCCTGACATTATTGTATTTGTAAATGGCTTGCCTCTATCTGTCATCGAATTAAAAAATCCGGCGGACGAAAGTGCCGATATTTGGTCGGCTTACCAACAATTACAAACCTATAAAGATGAAGTTCCAGATTTATTTACCTTTAACGAAGCTTTAGTGGTGAGTGATGGCTTAAATGCCAGGGTGGGATCATTAACGGCGAACAAAGAACGTTTTATGCCGTGGCGTACTATTGCCAATGAAGATGATAAACCGCTGTTTGAATATCGACTCGAAACTTTGGTTAAAGGCTTCTTTAACCCCGAATTATTTTTAGATTATATTCATTACTTTATTTTGTTTGAGCAAGATGGTGACTCATTAATTAAGAAAATTGCGGGTTATCATCAGTTTCATGCGGTGCGTCAGGCTGTAAAGGCTACCGTTATTGCTGCACAAAAACACAATCAGTTAGAACCCCGAGCGAACTATGCGGATAAAGTCGTACCCGGTTCAGGCAAAGCAGGGGTTGTGTGGCATACCCAAGGTTCGGGTAAGTCTATATCTATGGTCTGCTATGCGGGTAAGTTATTAGCTCAACCTGAAATGAATAATCCAACTATTGTAGTGGTGACAGATCGAAATGATTTAGATGGTCAGTTGTTTAATACTTTCGGTATGGCGGCTGAAACGTTAAAACAAACTCCAGTGCAAGCAGGTGATCGTGATGAATTACGCGACATTTTAGCTTCACGTCAATCGGGTGGCATTATTTTTACCACGATTCAAAAGTTTGCATTATTAGCTGATGAAAATTCTCACCCTGTGTTAAGCAGTCGCCATAATATTGTGGTGGTGAGTGATGAAGCACACCGCAGCCAATATGGTGATAAGGCCAAGTTTAATACTAAAACTGGTAAGTACACCTTTGGTTATTCCAAGCATTTGCGTGATGCTTTACCGCAAGCTTCTTTTATTGGTTTTACCGGCACACCGATTTCGGCAGAAGATAAAGATACCCGTGCGGTATTTGGTGATTATGTTTCTATTTATGATATTCAAGATGCCGTGGATGATGGTGCCACGGTACCGATTTATTACGAATCACGTTTAGCGAAGTTAGATATTAACCAGTCTGAAATGGAAGCGCTCAATGATGAAGTGGAAGAAGTTATTGAAGACGAAGAAGATATTTCAGCTCGTGAAAAAACAAAATCAAAATGGGCAGCGCTAGAAAAGTTAGTAGGTAGTGAAGCTCGTATGAAACTGGTGGCTAATGATTTAGTCTCTCATTTTGAGAAGCGTATCGCCACTATGCCTGGTAAAGGCATGATTGTCAGCATGAGTCGTGAAATATGTGTGGATATGTACAACGCCATCGTTGCCATAAAACCTGAATGGCATGATACAGATATAAATAAAGGTGCCATTAAAGTTATTATGACAGGTTCAGCATCGGATAAACCGA
>JALTJN010000199.1 GCA_027076405.1 Chromatiales bacterium | reverse complement strand
ACCATGTGCCTTTCGGCATGTAGTGCAATGGCAATGAGTAATATCGCCAATTTCGCCCCGTATTGCATATGTGACCTTTCCACACATGCAACTACCTTTAATCATTTGCACGTCCTCTCAGTTTTTTGCGCATAACGCCTTGCTCAGCGGCAGTTTAAAGTGGCGCGTTTTTGCGTACGCAAAACAAGTGCCGCTTTAAACTGTCCGCTGGAGCTATTTGTTAGGCTTTTGTTTGTATTTTAATTAGCGGTTAGTGTACTGTCATTTCAAAGGAAGATATATGTCAGTTAATAACTCACTCTCAGATACCTCTGGGAGTAAATTTATGTAGTGAAAAAACATAGGGAAATCTCTAAGTTCCTCCTTACTTTCAGGTAACCACTTCCCATATAAGTCATATATTTTACTATGCATTAAATCATGAGAACCAGTATGGCGCAATACCGCACACCTACCACCAGGTATAGTTTTATTGATAATATTTTGAGTATTGCTAGAAACCTCAGATGTAACAGAACCACAAATGTCAAACCTAAACTTATCTGGCTCTGTATTATTTGGATCATCATAAACAAGACCATAAGTATCGCTACTATTTACAGGAGAAAGGCCACTTTCTTTTCTCCACTCAATAAATTTTTGGACAGAATCATTTAATAATTCAGGGTCACCGCGATGCTCTAAGACAGCAATTTTGGTTTCTTTAAAATCTATAATTTCAACTTGCATGATATTATTACCTTTGTATTTGATTAAGTTATATTTTTCATGCCAAGGCTTCCACTCTGGTTTTTTCCTGAACTGTGAAGGTGTTTGATTAAAGTTCTTTTTAAATGCTCTTGTGAAAGATTCATGATTTTCAAACCCTGAATCTAAAGCAATATCTATAACTTTGGTGTCTTGATTGAATACAAGTTGGTAAGAAGCTCTTTTTAACCTCAACAACTGTATAAACCTATAAACACTGATTCCCATGTACGCAGAAAATTGCCTATGGAAGTGATATTTAGAGAAGTTTGCGATTTTGCTAAGTTTTTCAATAGATAGATCTTTATCTAGATTGTTGTAGATAAAATCACTTATCTTATTAAATCTTTCAGCATATTTTTTTGTAGCATCTTTCGTCATTTATCTCTCCTTAGCTGGAAAGAATAATGCATTGTACAATGGATAGCATCTTGACCGAAGTTGCTGACTTGGTTTTTCTTAGCCTAACGGCATAGCTCAGCGGGCAGGCAAAAGGGGCGTGGGTTTTGCGCCTTTTGCAAAACCCACGACGCTTTTGACTGTCCGGCTGGAGCGGTTTGTTGGGCGCGCTCGACTTTAAAATGAAGTTCA
>JALTJN010000198.1 GCA_027076405.1 Chromatiales bacterium | reverse complement strand
TGAATCAAGTAAAATGGCATAACAAAAAGTTGCACGCAGACCCAAAAAGTTACGCATCTTTTGTGGCGCTTCGCTATAATGCCACAAAAGCCACGTAACTTTTCGGTCTGGTGAACTAGGCGTTATGTGTATTTGTCGGAATTCTATATTATCTTTAAACCTTAGCTACAGATTGTAAAAATTGAGGGAAACATATGAAAGATTCAAAACAGACTGAATTGGTCGTTTGCAGCGCTATAATTAAGCCAGCACGCGCGTTAATTTTTTACAAGCTTAGAACATGGCTTGACCAGGTGGTTAGAATAGTTGTTCATACATTTGCCGCAGAAGAGTCAAAAATTCCCATCGACCCAGAGAGTCCTGAAGGCTATTGGTATTGCGCGGGTGACTTTTGTAATATAGATGAGGCAGGGGTTTACCAGCATTTAATTCCTATTAAAATTGATTTCGCAAAATGCTTAGTCTCACCAAATATTAAAGATGATCACCCAAATAGAGAGGAACTTGTAATATCAGGAGAATATGGCATTCATTATGTTTGCCACAATATTACAAATCGTGTTCTATACGCTACTGGGGGTTGTAAAACTCTGATTGATCTAGATATAAAAACTACAGGGTATGAGGTTGTCGTAAAAAGTGTACTAGGCGTTTACGGGCAAAATAAAGTAGAGTGGGAGCGAAGAAAATCAGAATGCATAGACGGTATTAACGCTTGTAATGATGACTCCGAAAGCGTTGATATAAATAATATGCGGGATAGAACACGAGATGATGAAATTTATAGGATACATCTTAGAGCAATGGGTGGTAATGCTGAGAAGGCACAGAATTTAACTGATGTGTTAAATTCTGTTGATGAGCAGTATTACTCAATATCAGAAAGCTTAGTTAGTCAGTTTGAACAAGGAACTATTAACGAAAGTGTTTTTCATATTAAAATGAGCAATGCTTGCGCGGAGTTATTTGGAGAAACTATTAAAACTGTTGGCCGTAATACGACCCAAAAAATCTATCCGGATTGCAATATTGATGTAGAAATTAAGCTTGAGCCTACTGTAATAGAAAAAAAGTCGTTTGTAGCTAGTTCTTGATACACATAACAAGCCGCATTAACTCTGACCCGCTTCAGCGTGGTTTGTTCGTGCAACATTACGCTCCGCTTCATTCTAGCACAAACAAACCACGCTGAAGCGGGCAGGTTATGCGCGACGTTATGTGTAAAGAAGGCAAAGAAATGATAAAAGCATTATTATCCATTATCACAATGTTGATTTTACTTGGCTGCTCAAGCACAGGCGTTATTCCTATGAGCCAAGATTCATACTTCATTGGCAAA
>JALTJN010000197.1 GCA_027076405.1 Chromatiales bacterium | reverse complement strand
TTTGTTTCATAAACATGGGGCGCATTAAACGAAAATAGGGTTCACCATTAATATCAACTACCTCACTTATTTCTTTCACACCATCTGCAAATTTATACAGCGCTTTTTTCTCCCATTCATCAGGCGCGTTAATCGGGTTAAGCAAAACCAGGCCGGTAATTTTGGCTTTAACGCCATAAAGCTCATCATATTCGGTCATCATCTGACGCAACATATAAGCCGGATTCATTAAAGTAAGTTTGCTGCCATCTTGTGTGACGATATCTCGATGAGGCAAATGCGATAAGGCGGGATTAGGCGGTGTTCGATCATTCGGCGGCACATAAACGCCACCATGTCTTGCACCCCAAAGCCGAAAGGCCTGATCTTTATTGAAATTTTCTCGGGCAGCGATGGCGGCATATTCTTCAATCTGATTATTTTCATCACGTATTTTCCAGAACAACGAAAAGCTGAGTATGATTGTCCATACAACAATGGCGAGAACTAAAATACGTGCAACAGGTTTTAAACCCTTCATAAGAGGCCGGTACATTTAAATAATAAAATTGAAAATAAATCAATAATAGTACAAAAACGCACATAAATTTTTTGGGGCAGGGGGTTCGGTGAGAATATAAACAAGGGAGTTTGGCCACTGCAAATTTAGGCACATCATTGTGCTCAGAATAATCATTCGCCCCCTGTGTCAGGATAGGATAGTTGCCTCCCTCACCCCAGCCCTCTCCCAAAGGGAGAGGGAGTAATAGATTTTTTGAAGGCAAACAGGACGTCGCAATCCCCTCTCCCTTTGGGAGAGGGTTAGGGTGAGGGAGAGCGCAAGGGTGAGGGAGACATCTGTGAAATAAACATATAAATATGCTACGTCCAGATAATTTTTTTTAATTATTCGAAATCTTTGCACGAAAAACGAAAAGTGTTTCGTGCAAAAATCTTTATTCGTTAAGGTTAGCCCGTGTTGCTATTTTCAATCCTGATCGTATGTCACTCGATGCAACACACTGTTATCCGTATGCTCAAATGTTTTTCCATAAATATCTAATGATGTTACTTCACGATATGAAAGCGTATTTTCCTTAACCGATAATTCCATACGAAACGCCGTCGTTTTCGCTTTTTCAAGCATAAAGGGTGACTGCACTACACCGAATGTATCGCTGCCCTGTTTAGCCTCAACATTAAAAAAACTCTCGCCATTTTTTTCTTCATATTTTCCGCCCGCCAGCAAACAAACCGCTCTCGGTATGCTCAGTGAATGCATTATAATGCGGGTGTCATGCTCATAAATCCAGTGACCGATTTGATCGTGAAAGATAAGGCCGTTTTCTAATTTTCTCACAA
>JALTJN010000196.1 GCA_027076405.1 Chromatiales bacterium | reverse complement strand
ATCAAGCCCCGATTTATTAAAAACATAGGATTTAATTTTTGCACAATCATTATTTCCATTTATCATTACTAATTTTCCTATTTTTACTTCATGCCGTCCGGTTTTTCAAAAGGGACAAAACCATTAAATGTGCGAATCTTCCATAATGGAACTTCTATTGATTTACCAAGTTCTTTACTAACTCTGTTTGCTTCGGCGCACTTACCTGTGGCCACAATTTCACTTAATGCAATAACTATAAATATTATAATTAATGGCGTATAAATAAATGCACCGCATATATTTGCTAATAACCAACCTATAAAATTTATTATTCGCATATTACTGGTTCCAATAATCCCATTATATCGCTGGTGTGTCCTAAGACATTTTCTAGCTTCTGCACTACAGGATAGAAAGCAATTGGCTCATTTATCGTTTTCATTTCTAATCCTTTTATTCCAATGATTTATTTAATTCAACAAGCGCTTGATTAGCGCATTTAAGTAACTCATCTTCGTCTATGTCGTCCTCGCCTCGCAAATCATTATCACCACAGAAGGCGTCAACATCAGTGAATAACTTGGACAAAACAGATAACTCATTTAACGGGAATGTACGACCATCGGGTTTAAAGAGATCTAAATATAAAGTCTCAAATTGCGAAGAATTAATTTTTTTAGTAACAAACTTTGTTATAAGTTCTATATACTGATCGATATTAATATTTTGATGGCTCATAATTTACCTTCTTTAAGTAATATCGATAATTTCTCAGGTTGAACTCTCCACCCACTCAAAAAGGAACCGTTTTTTTCTATTACAGTCAACCCCGTTTTGGGGTCAGTATAAAACTTCACCGGATCACCTCTAAAGGTACCTGTTATTTTTTTAACGCCAGGTTTATTAATATGGTTTTCAATAGCGTCTTTAAATTTATTTGCATTTTTAGAACTATAATTTCCTTTAACGCCAAAATCTTTAGCGTGCTTAAACTTCCTTTGAAGTTGTTTCGGAACACTTGATATAGTTCTAGAAGATATTTTCTTTGCGGGTTCTTTTATCGCATCCAGTAACTGTTTGTAATTTTTTCTTGCAACGGGTGATTTCGCTAGTATGTCTTTATATTTCGTCGCGGCCTTTTTCTTGACCCTATCGAGAACCTTCTCTCTCAATTGAGGGTGTTTTAAAAAGAAACTTTTTAGTTTATTCACTCCGGCCTGTTTACATGATGGCGAAGTAATGCATTTTTTTAATACTTTACCAGCTATAAATGCACTTGTACCGACTAAAGCTTTAGTTTTCCATCCTGCATGCGCAAAGGGAGCGCTGCCCAATATAAAGAGGCAGAGGATAGTAGAAAATATAATTTTAAAACGTTTCATCATATGGTTATTATACCGTGAATTATAAGCATCATTAAGCCGTCGCTTCTACAATCATTTTTAATTTATTATTCTTATATTGAGGTTTAAATCTAAAACCGATTCTATACAAACAGTTCATGAGCAGATCGATTGAGAACTTCTCAATTTTACCGTTCTTCAAATCACTGATACGGGGTTGTGTTAACCCTAAACGTTTAGCCGCTTCTTTTTGCTGCCAGTCGTTATCATTAATGATGTCGCGAATAACAATCATTAGGTCTGCCCGTGTCTGTAGCTCTGATGCTTCAGCAGGATCGTCAGTAACCACATCAAAAATATTATCTACAACAATTGAAGCCACAATTTTTACCTCATAATTAATCTATAAACACATCATATACCAATACTGATATATATACAAGTATTGATATATTACTGATTTAATTCTTTTTTCATTAACTTGTATCTGCTTTTAGCCGTATTCATGGCTTTCTTATCAACGCCATTAGTTGTTTTAGTGAAAGAGTGGAGCACATATAAGCTATTTTTGTACTTAGCAACATAAATTGTTCTATAAGCGGGGCGTCCGTTCTCAATTAATTCAACTGCACCAATACCTACACTTTCTGTTAAATGCTTAATCTTAGAGAAAGGTAATTTATTCTGGATGATAGCGTTTAAATCAGCACCAAAACGCTTTTTTATATGCTCAGGAAACGACTTGAATTCCTTCTTTGCTTGCTTATTGATGAATCGTAATTCTTTCATTTTTCTTGTTTACCTTTGATCACAATATCGTCATTAAAGTCAGGCATTTTTACGCCTTTAAATAAATTCTTGTAAGCATTCTCTATTCGCTTGTACCACGGATCGATATAGGTGAGCGTCATTTCAGGGTCATCATGACCTAGAATGCGTTGTATCAGTTCTAAATCATAATCAGCGCGATCCATTAAGGTAGCTAGACTGCGACGACCGCTATGGGATGATCCTCCCTGAACGCCAGCACTCTTGATAATGTTCCGAATAGCATTTTCAAGTGACGAGCAAACAAACGTTTCTCTCATACCATCTTTTACTTTGTACTTCTTCACATTAAAAGCGAACTTTCTCCAGCCCGACTTTTTACTTAGGAAAAGAGGGCTATCTCCGGAAAGTCTGCCGTAACCACCATCTTTAGACAGCATGGCATCTTCATTTATTCTTTGCTGTCGCCAGCCCTCTAAGGCTTCGCGTTGCTGTCTTACAATAACGTAAGCGGGGCGAGGTTTCTTGGTCTTGGTGTAAGTACCAGGAATAATGAAGGTGGCTTTCATCTCTCCGTCTGGATAATACACATCAGACACTTTGAGCTGCGCAACTTCATTGATACGCATACCAGATCCGAACAGCATCCACAGAATCGCTACATTGCGACGACCCAGTTTCCCACGGGAAGCCACAAATAAAATATGACTGAGTACGCTTGGGCGATCAACAACCTCAGCCTTACCTTCACCTACTTCATACTCATTTAATAAACGCTTAACGGGTCTATGTTTTCCCATATTCCAACCTAAATAATTCCGAATTCCAATATTGCATCAAAAAATGTTGAAAGTCTACGAATATGGCATAACTACTGGCTTCATTGGAATGTTCACCGGATACATGGTTATTGATAATAAGGGCTTCGCTTTATTCACCGATTATCACGGTATAATAAGATAGCTCTTATCATAAAATTATTTAGATAGTGATTTGCTAATAACGCGTTAGTAGAGAAGGAAGATCATGCCACTAACAAACGAACAGCAGTATTTTATAGATGATGTGAAACCTGTTATCAGGTGCCTCCCAGGTGGGTTGAGAAAACTTTCTCACAGACTGGGTATTAAGCACAACATACTGGATGATTTTATTAAAGAGAAGTCTGGTATTAACAATATAACTTTCACGCGGTTAGTCGCTGGATTAAATTACTGTCATCAATACGGACAGTCGCATGATGAGCATCTTGTGCATTATTACACACCCAAAGGTAATCTCACGCTATTTCCAACAAAACAAAAGCAGTTGATCGATGTTTATGAACACTTATCAGGTGGCGGCGATATCCAATTGGCGTGTGAAATAGTTGCTCATAATGCTTGCGTTATAAATAATTATCGTATTCTTTTTTTAGATAGATATTCTCAATATTTTTTGTTAATTGTTCCCAATGAACCGTTCGTTGATTCTGTTATTAAAAAAAACAAATTAATTAACTTCGATGGTATCAGGCATGCTTGCATCGATTTATACCGAGAGATAGATGCTCATATACTAAATATAACCAGCGATCCTGATAATTGCATGAATTATGATAGGGCGTTTTTTCAAGACAAGAGACTTGTATTTTCTCAGCTTGCCATATCAAGCCCAAATAGCGTTAATTAAACAAAAGGAACGAAGACCGATAAATAAATGGGGTAATAAGCATAAAAAAACAACTTCCAACGGGGTAATTTAATATAAACTTTTGATGAAAGTGCTATTAAGATAATTGCAAATACACCCCAATAATTTCCATTAGAAAGGGCTAACCCATAACTTATCGATATAGAAAACATCGCAACAGTATAAATACTGGGTCTACTGAATAAATAGTATGCCGTGATGCCAACCGTTAATCCTGGCCACCAATAATCAACAACAGAACCTGAAGCAATAAATAACAAAATAAAACTAACTATAAAAAAAGGTGTGTTTTTATTTAGAAAATAAATGCAAACGGAAAGGGCAAGCAAGCTGTATAATATGTTAAGCGGCCACCAACCGCCTTGCAGCGTTGCTACAGACAAAAAAGAGGGGTTGAAACAACAGCGCATACAAATAACCTCAAAAACACCCGATGAAAAACAGATTTATTTGTTGTTGGTCTTGCAAGATTGTAAGCGAGAATAATTGAGAAAAGAGGAAAAGCTGTACGACTGATTTCCGGTATAACTTGCATATCTCCAGAAAACACAAACTTATTCACATGATCTAACGTCATTAAAATCAGGGCAATCCACTTAAGCTGATTTATTTTAGTATCATCAAAAAAGTCTTTAATTGCAGCATCGATACCCGTGTTTTTTGTTGTTGTTATATTGTTAATAATACGAGTTATTTGGGGTTTAAAGCATACATGGCATGATTATCCAGGATAACCATGTCAGCTTGTCTGACTTTATCTTCATTATCCGCACGAAAAAAATAACCGTGGATAAACGGGTTATATCTAATTCTGATCATATCACTCATATTAAAGCTACTGACATCGATATCCAGTGTTGTCTCGCCTCTCACCATCGCATGTACGTTACGACATTTCTGTTTTACTGCGCGCTTCCATCCACCTTCTTGTACGCGGAACTTTGCATTACGGATCAGTGCTGTTTGTGAGTGTGCATAGAGCCGCCCATACTGTTTGCCAGAGGTTATCTTTGAGGATAAACCACCTGTATTAAGGTTAACATGAACATCAAGGATTAACGGTTCAGAGAAGGGGAGGGATGCTTGTGCTGTACTCATAATTTTATACCTGTATTTAGTGTGTAACTACTTTACAGGCAGCGATTAATCCTGCACGTAAAACATCACTGTTTTTCTATAGGTTTTATCTCACTTACACCTAATCTTTCCTTATTGTTTTTTACAAATCTTAACACTTCATCAAAACAATCTACATTAAACCATTCATTCTCACCTGAACCAGTAAACGCTGGCTGTTTATATGCTCTAAAAAAGAAGTGCAGCATACTCTCAATTTTATACACTTCACTGCTTTTGCATTTTAATACAATTGATTTACCTTTATTGAAAATAACTTCTTTGGGTAGGGTGCGTATCCTCTTTTTTACATCATTCGCCTTGCCTATTTTAAATACCGGCTTGTTACTGGCCATCAATAAATAAACGTAGCTATTCGGTTGCTGAGGGCTCTGTGGTTTACTTGTCATAGGTGGCAGCACATCGTCTCTCATCCATGTATCGAACTCTGTTGCATTCAACCCCATCCATGCTGCCGGGCCACAATCGCTATCTATTGATTGCAGATACGCTAATCGAAAAGCACCAAGCGCTTGTTCAGCATTAGGAAATTCACCACTACGATACAACTCAGCTACAGTAGGTGCGTCCTCATACAATGTTACCGGGGTAGCGTTTCTTTTAGTATTAAGCATTTTGTGTTTCCTGTTTACAAATGTGTTGTGTCGCCAGCCAGCAATAACCTCTACAATATCCGATATTCTGCAATATCGGAATATTGATATATTCTCTATATTACTTTAATATTTGCATTAATGTAATTAAAACCTAATTAATATGGCATACAATCCTCGTAATCATGCGCCCGAGCCAATCATTGATAATCTTTCTGAGATTGGAAACCCTTATGATCTTAATTATTCTTACAAAACCATCAGCACTATACCTCAGACTGATATTACAGCCGTCGAGTACAATGAATTTATTTATGTATTACGGTTTCTTTATACATACAGGAAAAGTAGCGCCACATTTAATGCCTATCGACGCGACTTAGAGCGTTTACTGCAATGGGCATGGCATATTGAGCAGCGCAGCCTTTTGACTTTGCGCCGGGAAGATATTGAAGCCTTTGTAGAATTTAATATTAAACCACCAGTAAAATGGATTGGGTATAAAAATGTCGCTCGATTTAAAATTAAAGATGGGATAAAGATAATTAACCCCGAATGGCGCCCTTATGTTGTCATTAGCAATAAAGCCGAAACCAAGAAAATAAGCGCTAAAAAACACAAAAATGAAGACGACAAGCCAGTATTTGTTTTTTCACAATCAGCGTTGAAGGGATTGTTTACTACAATAGGTTCTTTTTTTGAATTTCTTGTAGAGGAACAACAAATACCATCAAATCCAGTAAAAGCCATACGTCAAAAGAGTAAATTTATACAAAAAGTACAGTCTCAGCGAAACGTAAAGCGTATCACTAATCTGCAATGGCGTTATGTTATCAAGCAAGCCGAAACAATGGCGGATAAAGAGCCAGAATGCCATGAGCGAACTCTGTTTATTATTAATTGCCTGCTGTCTATGTACTTGCGCGTTTCAGAGCTGGTTAAAGATGAACGATCTACACCAACGATGGGTGATTTTTATAAAGATCATCATGGTAATTGGTGGCTAAAAGTTACAGGTAAGGGCGATAAATTACGAAAAGTAACGGTTTGTGATGAAATGCTGGATGCATTAAAACGATATCGCTCTTATTTAGGGCTGTCTCCCCTGCCAGAGCTAAATGAAAAGACACCACTTATTAGTAAACACCTGGGCAGTGGGCATATCACCAGTACACGACAGGTAAGAGCGATTGTTAAGCGTGTTTTTGATGCCGCATATATAAGAATGGAAGAAGATAATCTTAAATCTGATGCGGAGGAACTAAAAAAGGCAACCGTGCACTGGCTCCGACACACAGGAATATCAGAAGATGTTAAATTAAGACCACGTGAGCATGTAAGAGACGAGGCTGGCCATGCGAGCATGGCAACCACTGATATTTACATTGATAGCGACAGCAAAGAACGTCATGAGTCGGGTAAGCGCAAGAGGATTAGGCGTTAGTTATGGCAGTGAGGATGTCGAGTAATTGGCGGTTAGTTTCCAGCTTGATGAACAAGTATGGGTTCCGTTATCTAATCTCATTTGTGCTGCGAGCCCTTTATAACCAACGGCAATAACACCCATTTTGCAGGTTCTGTAGTTCTTGCAGCTGTTTGTAACGAGTTTATTCTTATTGTGTGCTATGGACCATACTTGTGTGCTTAATGCCGTCTGCCAGGATGTCCAATTACCATTATCAAATCGCCCTCTTATTTGCGCATTTCCGTTTTTTAGTACTCGCGCTTGGAATATTAATGGTGAGGCAGCTTTTTTTATTTTACACGTTATTACTTGCCCTGCATGCGCTTCAAAAGCCCCTGCTATTTTAGCAACCCCGCGTGATGCCAAATAGCCAGTGATAAACTCTAATTTTTTTAGCGAGGAGACGGTTTCTGCCGAATACAAATAAGCAGTGTTTAGCAACGCGAGGGTCAAAATCAGTATTTTTGTTAATAGGCGCATTTTCTTATGATTTTAAAGTTAAAATAACATTAGATGATAGTATAAGATTATCTGACAACAATGCAATAAATTATAAACTGTCTTATAATCAGTGGGTTATATATTATTAAGGAGAGAGATTGACATTAGAATGATTTCATTTATTATATCATTACATATAACTATAATTATTGTGTTTTATAAAAGGAATTAGATATGGATATACGCCGCTTTAGATTAATAATTGCTTCTATTATGTTTTTTTTAAGCAGTTATGTTAACGCAGTCCCTGTAACTGAACAGCTTAACTTAACTGTAAATAATGGTGCTTTTGTTGGCGCCGTTGCGACGGGCTCGTTCACTTATGATGATGCCTTGATTTTTCAAGTACCAGTACAAGATATCACTCCAATGCAAGGATTGACTATCAATCTTAATGCGTTTGGACAGACCTTTACCGAGTTAAACGATGTTGATTACCCCGCTTACCCCGCTTTGCGTTTTTTGGATGGCGTCGTCAGCTCATTAGATTTTTTTGTCGATGAGAACTTTAATCCTATGAATCCAACAGCCATTATTCAAGAAGGTGTTTATGGGCTTGGATTTCGTGCGCTAACAAGAAATAACATTACGGGTGAATTTGATGGTCAACTATTTGTTAACGAGTTTCCATTGATTAGCACTGTTCCTGTGCCCGCTGCTGCATGGTTGTTCGGTAGCGCGCTGCTGGCTTTCTTTGGGTTTAGTAAGGCTAGAAAAAAAGAGGAGCAAGAGAAGATTTTTGCTGGTTATTTTGTAACCGGTTAGCAATTAAATTTCTTTTCAATAACTTAAAAGCGCCTATATTTAGGCGCTTTTTCTATTGGTTTCTGGGTTTAGTTTTTTATCTATTTCATCCAAATCAATACCTTTCGCTGTTAAACCGTATGAGCGCATTATTTCTCTTTGTTGATAATCCAAACTTTCTATAAATAGATATCGCGCTCTTACAACTTTCTTTGCAGGTATTATCATTGCCGCAGTGAGCATGTCTAATAATGATTTCTCATCGAGCAGGTTGTATCTAAATCCGTATTCTATGCTAACAGCTCTTTCTAATCGATTTAGAAGGATGATGCTGTTGTTTGAGAGTAACATTCTTTTCATCATTGCTCCCTATTTGCTGTTTTATGATGTTGGATAAATCACCCAAATCACTGCTATCACATTTATAAAAATAAAAAACATAAAGTTGTTTTGGTATTTCTTTTTTTGCGTTTTGTTTCTAAAGACATGCTGGCCTATAAGGCTACCTGGCCAGCCGCCGATCAATGCAAACAAATAAAACTTTGATTCGGGTACGCGCCATTGTTCGGATGCCGCCGCTTTTTTGTCCATCCCATGCAAGAGAAATGAATATGTGCTTGAAACAATTATGATGGGCAGTATTAACCAGGATAAATAGTTAAAGTGGACAGACGTTGCAACTAATACTAAATAGATAGCTGAGACAAAGCATGCGTTGGCTGTATCTGAATTAATCATGGTTTTTGTTGGCGTTATATAATTATATATTAGTCAATTAGTTATAATATTTTTTATTTGTAGTGCTACTCTTATTGTTACCTATAGTGCATCAATAAGGATTATATGTGTTTTATAATAGCATCTAGTGTTATATTATCAATGTAGATAACTTGCAAATATGGTGGGGATGCAATGCATAACGTTACAATTATTGGTAGTAATACTGTTGCAGCAATATTATCGCCGTTTTTACCGCACTGCGATATTGAAGTGGTTTCAAACAAGTTATCGTCTAATGCAACCGATGGTCATATGCCCGATATGGTGTTGTTGCCGATAGATAGCCCAACTCATCCACTTATTTATCTGGATAAGAAAAGAAGGTTGAGCGATAAGGAGATCGCTGTCATATTTTATACTTATAAGCCTTATATCAGCCACACGTATCAGTTTGCCTTACGGAATAATGCCAGAGATATAATTCAATTAAATGACGGCGCCAATATTGAATTTGTATTAAGCAGAGAATTAAAAACTCTGCCATATCTGTCCCAGACGCTACCCTCATCACCAAAAGCTTCTGAAAACAAACAAAACAACGAGGTTAATTGTTGTCCTGATAGTAATGAAGATAACATTATTGAAGCGGTTACAGCCGCCATTGAGCATGGTCGGTTTCATATAGAACTTCAACCCATCGCGTCTGTATCTGATATTGAACACCCATTTATATATGAAATTTTCTCTCGTTTAGTGAATGCCGAAGGCGCTCTTATTTACCCAGAGCACTTTCTACCCGTAGCAGAAATGATTGGGAAAATGCCACACTTTGATGCATTGGTTGTTAATCGAGCCGTTAAAACAATTCGTTTTCATACTAAACGGGATAAGAAAATCAGATTATTTATTAATATTTCTGCAACATCACTTGTATCAGAGAAATTTAAAGATCATCTGTTGAAAGTGTTCATGCGTGCAGAGTTACCTCCCGGTACAATTACACTTGAAGTGAGTTATGAAACATTCACACATCATTTTGAAGAACTGCAGGTCTTCCAGAAAAACATGGAGGGAACCGGTGTTCTTTTTTCAATTGAGCATATAAAAAACAATCAAGACACAATTGATAAATTATGTGAAATGCCTATTGATTACATTAAATTAAGCCATTCTCTAATTAATAAACTCAACACCAATACGCTTAGCGATGTAGTCAATATTGTTGAACATGCTAAAAAACACGATATTACCGTCATTGCTTACGGTGTCGAACGCGCTGATTACCTAGCCTCCTTATATAGCTCCGGTATAGAATACGCTCAAGGCTATGTCATTGGACGGCCACATAGAGAGGTCGTTGGTAAAGATATTTCTGCTATAAAAATGAGTGCACAGCAAAATTATTGTGCTTTTAATTAGCAGTTTTCATGATAAGGACATTTTCTGCACAAAGATTTAACCGTTGATCTGGTTGGCGCGACGATCCCATTTGTAACGCGATAGTAGCTATCAGCAAGTAATACAATGTCTTTCTCTGTTAATAACTTTACCCGTTTGTAGCTAATTTTATTACTTACCTGTAATCGTATATAGCCATATTTCGCCACTTTTCTGGGAAATAGCCGTGCCATAAATCCAGAGTTCCTTAAAATAACACGATAAACAGAAAGCTGAACAATGTCTGATTTATAGATGCGATCAATCGCCCTGAATTTAGCATCTGTTACAATAAGCGTACCGTCTTTTTTTTGGTAAACCTGATCAACCTTACCATGAAGCTTTATGGGGCGCGTACAATGGATTGATTTTTCCGATCCCCATAGCGATGCGCTCCATATTTCGCGTGGCAGATTCTCTTTGTTAATCCATCTGCGGTGCTTGATCTTTCTGATCAGGAAGATCACCAGCAACAAGGCGCCAGTAGCGAAAAATAACCAATAATAGCCTTCGTTTAGTAACAATATTACGGGCTCTATTAGCTTCATTCAAAGAGACTTCTTTTTTTGATGGTCTTAATAATTATTCGCAAACACCATGCTGTTATGAATATAAAAAACCTGTTTTTGCCTGCATACTTTAATAGGACGGGTGTAACCCGATAATAAACATTAACCATTAAGCGGCCTAGTATACTGTTAAGCAGCACGGAATCGCGCCATTGTCGCAATACATTCGTCTCAGGAGAATCTATTCCAAATACTGCGCTACTAATGTAACAGGCACGACGACGATAATGTTTGTTTGATTTGCCGGCGTAGTGTTGGATAACCCTATTGTGATACTGGTTATGCCCTTGATTGCCTCGCCGCTTTGCTTTTGCTGTCTCTAAGGTATCCAGTTCACCATGTTGCTGTCGCAGCAGGGTTTGTTTTTGGCACGTTACAAACGATGCTAACGCGGTTGCACTGATTGATCCGTTTTTTCTCTTTGCCACTATTGGTTCTTTTGTTCCCACCGCCATTGCCATGGCTTTTTAGGGTTGGGCTTTGACCATAATCCGATTTTATGGCGTCGTGCATATCGCTGGATAGCTGACAGCTTTCGATCACGATTATACTTTTCCCAAACCCAGGCCGCGCCTTTTTGTACCATATAATGATTAACATTTTTACCATCAATATAGAGAGTTGCTACAACTCTATTATATTGATCTTTTCTATTTTTCCCCGTGACTACTTTTACGTTCTTTTGATTTATAAGGTTTGACAGTATCCGCCTGCTTTTCTGGCCAAAGACCATTCTCTTCTCTGGCGCATCAATACTTGATAGCCGAATTTTAATTGCCTTACCTGTCTCAGTGATTACGCGAACAGTATCGCCATCCATTACTTTTATGACTTTTGCGTTAAACTCATCTGCACTGGCATTCCCTGTGATTGCAAAAATAACGAGAATAAAGCAAATTTTTAAATAATTTTGATACATAAATGACTCCCTGGTTATTTGTTCGTGGCTATGTTGTATTTCCCTAATCGAACAATGCTCCCTTGTTTATCTAACTCAACGAAATGGTTTGTGCTCGGATCGAGTTTTATCGCGTTACCGTTATCGGCCATGGTAAACATCATCGGTTTTTTGTTGCTGCTGCGTGCCAGTGACAACGCTTCTTGTTTGTACTGCTCAACCGTCGTGATACCTAGCTCAACCTTGTTTGATGGATAACTGTTTTTAATATGACCATTTGGAAAAGTAGCAAAGCGCCCTTGCAGAACAAACAATAAATGCGCCCCTTTCTTCTTAAGATAGGGTTTTTTACCGACTACTTTTCTTATCTTTGATGCGGCAGTTGCGCGTAATTTTGGGTTTTTCGCATACCCCATTACTTTTTCTTTAAGTTTGCCTGTTAAAGCACCAGCCTCGTTATTCAAAGACTTTGCCACCGCAATTTCAATGCTGTGTTTTATTCCCCACCCAATAAGGCCTGCTTGTAGCGCAAGTGGCTGTGACAGTAATAATAAAATAACCAATATTTTTTTAACGTAGATCACCGACAGCCTCCTTTTTAGGTTCTTCACGAAACCCTGGTTTGTAACGGTAAACATTAAGGTTATGAATAAATGGTTTTTCTTGTGTCTTAATATCACTGCGTTTAGCCGGACGGAAGCGTTTGTCCATGACGCCTAACGGGCGTACAGGCGGTAACTCCGCATCACTTGGGCATTCATTGTCACTGATTTGATAAAACACTGGTATATTACCAATGACTTCCCGATGACCACCGTGCATATAAATACGCACTTGTGGATGCGGGGCAATTTTCGACTTAATTACCAATGTCTCGTTCTTGTTCAAGCTGGACACCTTTTCGCTGTCCAAACGATATTGGTTCTCCCAGGCACTCATTTCCCAATCATCGGGTTTGTCTTTGTAGTGTTCATCAAGTCGTTCGACTAATCGTGGAACTGTTATTTTTTTAATCGTTGGTGTATGTGTCGCCCAGCCAAATGAAACCTTATCAGGTCGTTGTGGGATCGTTGTAAACTTGCGCAGCGTTTGGATTTTAGAGAAAAAAGGAATGATTTTCGCTATTTCCTGTTTCTGGATATGCCGGCTTTCATCAATGTTTTTGATGGCATCACGTAAACTAAGTTTTAATATATTGACATGGCGTATTATTGAGAGCGTTTTTGCGCTGGCCGCAATAAGCCCAGGACAGCGCAAGGCAGTACGTGGATCTTGATGATGGCGTAACAGCGTTTCACTCAATATATTGGCGGCATGTTTTCGTGCCCTTTCATTATAAAGTGTTGACGGTTCAATCGTAACTACATTTTTCTCATCTTTATGACGCATTGGGAGCACATAAGCGATGGCAGGCATGTCCTTATCTGCTACTGTAATCGAGTATTTGAGATCATTTAAAGCAGAAATAAGTTGATCGTACAGAGCTTTAACTGTTACACGCTCATTTAGAAAATCATTATTTGTATCACTCATAGTCTTCTCGTTATAAGGTCACCTATGGTCATTATACCGTGTTTTTTTAGCCTATTTAATAATGACGTTGGACGACTCCAATCACCGAATCGATAGCGATTGGACCAAAATACCTCGAATCTTCACTTTGGTTGCGATTATCACCTAACACATAAATATAACCCTTCTTAATGCGCGTTAGTGGCACATAACGGGATGAGGGGCTCGCCCCTGTGGTGAATTGAACGGTAGTACTTATATCGCCTTGTGTTTCAGTAAAACGGCTTATGTGTTGTTTGGGGGTTGAAATGCGTTCGTATGTGGCAGCAACACCGTTAACAATAAGTGTGTTGTTTTTGATCTCAACGGTGTCTCCCGGCAAGCCAATTACGCGTTTAATCATTGGATACTTGTTTGAGTGGTTAAAGATGATTACATCGTGATAGCGAGGTTTGTAGGCATGATTATTGGTAATTCTTTTATTGATAAATAATATTTCTCCTATGTGAAAATCAGGCAGCATGGAATCAGATCCTACTTTTGCCCAGTCAATATAATTGACCCGTATAACTAAAACCCCGACAATCGCAAAAACAAGTAGTGCGATTAAGGTAACCGGGTAAACTTGGCGGATTACGGCTCTTAACATAGTTTGATCAGCGATCAAGCTGATTTGCCTTGTGCATGATCTCTTGAACCAATAACCTGTCAATAACAGCGAGGCCAATTAATAGTGGCAATATCTCTATCCAGAGGCAATAAGGATCAAGCGGGAAGATCGCTGACGCATTTGCCATGATCCTACTCAGCAGATGATAAATAAACGCCAGAAATAACACTGTGTATGCGACTGATTTGACTAACAACATCAATCTACCTAACCCACGTAATTGACTGTAATAACGTCAGTCGTGCTTGTGTAAAATCAACCCAGTATTGCAGTACCCTTATTAGGTAATCGTACATTGCCCATATCTCCTGCCTGATTAAAGTCTCTCTAAATAACTAAACGCTATCAGGTCTCCCTGCCTATCGACCCATCAACAACCATCTGTACATATTAGGCAATGGTGCCAAGACACAGGCTTAACCTCACATCCCATACACCCGAAGTAGCACCCCATGTCCTGTTAGAAAGAACGTCTGAATAAGAAAAAATGACCTGTCAGAAAAGAACCGGCGGGCAGGCTGGCAGGGGTTAGAAATAAGCGCTTGAGATTTTTAGGGTGTAGGCTGAGGGTTTATTGTAAGGCACCATTGCCTAATATGTACAGATGAAAGGTTTATGGGTTAAAAAAAAGGCTTGCATTGGCGTGCAAACCCCCTATTATTCACACTCAAGGTGATCGCTTATCCCACCTCACTGTTCCCTTTAGCAGTGGTTACCCCACCCCCAAGCGATCACCTTTTTTAATTCCTACCGGCATAAAAAAACCCTACCAAAAGGTAGGGTAAGTTGGGGAAGGAGAATTTACACTGTTTTCTCATCCAGTGCTCTCACCAACCCATCATAACGAAACTGACATCTGATGCAAGTTTAAATTCATTAACTGTTAATTTTTTGCACAGATCATTGCCACCCATTTGGGAGACCCCCTGACGTTTACTATTACAGTACCTTGTCTTTTTTTAAGGAGCACACTATGGAACATATTAAAACCGTCGTACACGCCGCCTGCCTGGGTGCATTTGGCAATAACAAATTACGCAATATCATCGGCTACCTCATTACCGGTATGTTGCTCTTTATCTGGGGCTATCTGAATATTCTCTTTAACGAAGATGCAAAATGGGTGCATCTGGCCACCATTGCCATCGGTATTGGTGCGTTGGTGTCAAGCTTTTACCTTTCCGGTCTGCACGATGTGCGACGTCACGATGATTCAACCAATCAAGCATAAGGCTCATGGATCTGCCCTGCTCCATACCGCCTTGCTGCGTGTAACAGCGCGGTAAAGCGGCGTGACAGCGGCAACATCGGTGGCGGCGTCCGATCAAGATACCCTCAGCGCCACTATCAGTAATATCGAGTACCGTAATACCCTGACTCACCAGACCCTCTTGCGCGTCATGAGTGATGCCAACGAGCAAGTGTTTGCGATGGGTAAAACCAATATGCCTGTACGGGGTGAGTCACTTATACTCTATGGGCACTTTAGCCGCCATCACCCTTACGCACGGGTGTTTAAATTCAATCATTATGTCGCCCGCCCGCCCAATGGTGCCGGTAATTTAATCCAATACCTGATTGATATTTGCGATTTACCCAGCCTCTTTGCCAGTAAAATTGTCGACCGTTTTGGCGATCAATCACTCGATGTGCTTGAAAATGATCCTGCCCGGTTTCTTGAAATCGAAAGCTTTACCGAGGCTATTTTAGATCGCGCCTTAAGTGCCTGGCGACAAAATAAACGTGGCGATGAAGTCACCGCACTGCTTAAAGAGTTCGGTATTATCGGTAGCTCACTTAATGTACTAAAAGCCCGGTTAGGAGAAGACGATAATCTGATCTCACGATTACGCGAAAACCCCTACCTGCTCTACCTGCACCTGGAACACATTAATTTCAGCGCAATTGAAACGCTTATCATGCGACTTGGCGTGAAACCCGATCCATTGCAACGCATGACCGCTGTGATCATCTGGGCATTACGTTGCGCTCATATACAGGGACATACCTATATCCCGTTAGATCGGCTTTATCATCGGGTCGGCTTAAAAATCGGTATGCATCTGTCAAAAAACGATGACAGTATGCGTCACTGCCTCGATAGTCTGATTGATTTATCATTGATCATTAACAAGAGCGATAACATTGCGATCATTAACTATGCCATGGATGAAACAAAACTTGCCGCCGACTTTAAACGTATGACTGATGCCGAGCGACAATATGAATGTTATATCGACAATGATCGCTTGCTAAAACAATTAGAGAACGATCATCCATCGAATATAGCCTCCGTGCTAAAAGAAGCGGTTGTGTTTACACTAACCCACAAGATCGCCCTTATCGATGCCCCTTGTTATCGTGACCGTCTGCTTTGTTTGCGCACGCTGTTTAACGTTTATCAACGCCTCGGGGTGAACGTGCAGCTTATTGCCACCGATTTAAAAAGCTGCAGTGTTATTTCACAGGCCTGCGAAACGGACTGCTTTACGCCGGAGGGGATCATTGGCGCTCAACGTGTCGGACCCCCTACGTTTACGCATAATAATCCGCTTACATTGGAGCTACTGCTTGTGTTTGAAGCAGACAGGTTAAATGTTAAACAAGCTCAACGACTGCTGGATGCTACGCCAGCGTCAACTGGTATTGTTTTTATTGGCGATCAGAAAGCGTTACCGCCGTTGGGCGCCGGCCAACCTTACCGTGATGCGATAAACAGTGATATTTTCTCCACCCATTTGCTCGGCAGTCTATACCCCCCTTACGACAACGATCTCGGTAGCGTACATCAACATGCTCATCAGCAAACCGCGATGGATATTAACCGTTTTGAGGTTATTGCTGGACAAACCGCAAGTGTTGTCCCGCTTAATACTCGTGATAGTGAAGATACACAAGCGATCACCATACAGCTTTACCGTGACTACCTTTTTGGCAACGAACAAATTGAACCACAACAATGCCTGATCGCAGGCGTTGGTCATGCCAGAGATATATCGGATCTTAACCTGCAACTACAGAAAATTCTGAATCCTGATAATGATAATGTGATGCCCGGACACCCGCTACGCAAAGGTGATCCTGTCTATTTTCGTGCCGGTCATTGCACCCCTTATATACCGGCCGGTACCCGTGGCATGTTTGATGCACAACTGACCGGTGACAAAATATCCATCAAACTCGACGATAATAGCTTTGTCATCATTGAGGGGATTAATCGTAAATTCGTCGTCCCAGCTTATGTACAACCGGCATCACGCACCCTATCAGGTCAATATCAGAATGTGATCCTGATCCATTGCGGCAAAACGCCCATCGATGCCGATACCTTCTATCATATTACGCGTATGGCAACAGAGCATCTTTTCCTCGTAGGCGATCCTGTTTACTTTAATCAGGCACCGATTACACCCGTCTCAGCACGCCATACACAATTAATTGAAGCACTTAAACAGATTTACTTACGGTGATGCATGCTCTCAAGTGAACAAAAACTAGGCACAAAAAACGCCGAGGAATTTAAAAATAAATCCTCAGCATTTAGCATGCTTCCTGCCCTGGCATTAGCGTTACCCTTTGTTGATAACGTCTGGATAGGCCTGTCTGCCACAGGGCTTGCGTTTGCCTCCGCGTATTATGCGTCTGCCTCAGTGGAGGCGGTGAAACCCGCCCCATTAATTGATCGCTACGAATACAACGATCCTGGTGATTGTGAGATCCCAAAACAAATTTTTATGGGCGATGCGATGTCCTTTGATGACTACCTTACAAGCGTGGATGTTTATAAACGAGAAAAAAAAGCAGCCAAGATGGATGTTGGCTTACAAGTTAATTTTATGGCCGATCATTATGATAAATTCACCCCCTTTTTTCTAAGTGACGATTTACTTAAAAGACATTGCGCCGTACTGGGTTCAACAGGACTTGGCAAATCGGAATTATTCATGTCTGCATTGTTTCAAAATGCCGCACGAGGCGGGGGCGGCATTCTCTTAGATGCCAAAGGCGACTCCAAGATGCATTCGCGCGTACAGGATTTTATGCGCCGCATTGGTCGTGAAGATGACATGATGTTTATCAACTTTGATAACCCTGCTTTATCACATACCTACAATCCCTTGCTGTACGGTAATGTGCGTCAAACCATTTCAACCACCATGAAGCTGAATAACAGCAAGGAAGAATATTTTCGCAACTTGAATCGAAACTCATTGGTGGCAGCGGTGGTCTGCCTTCAAAACCAAAAAAACAAGACAGCGTTTGCTTTTTCAGATTTAGCTACGATTTTTAAAGACGTGTATTTGTTCTTTGAGCTATTTCAAAGCATGGACCCGGCCGCTAAAGAAGATAAAGAAATCGTTTGGCTTTATTTGAAACGCTGGATCGATGAAAATGCTAAAGACGGCATTCGTTTTGATGACAAATTATACAAAGAGCGGCTCGATGGCCTGGCTACCATTATGATGGATTTCTCCCACAGTGAATATCGCCGCATTCTCAATGACTATTCACCCGACATCGAACTTAAACAAGCCATTCTTGAGAATAAAGTGATTGTGATCAGTACGCCGGCATTGGCGGATAAAGAAGGTACGGTGCTTTTTGGTAAACTGTTTATTGCCGATCTGGCGCGCGCCATTGGTCAAATTCAGATGGATAAAAAAGAAGCTACGCCCCCGTACATGGTGTTCCTCGACGAATTTGGTTCCTTTAAAGATCCTAGCCACACAGACCTGTTTCAGCTTGCGCGCTCTGCCGGGATCAGCCTGTGGCTTTCTGTGCAATCCAAAGCTTTCTTGGATGATGAAGGACCCGCCTTTGCTGAACAGATTTTAAGTAACTGTTGGCATCAGATATATTTTGATATCCGTGATCAAAAAAGCCGCGAGTTTGCGGCGGGTCTTGCCGGTAAAACGATTCGTCACTTTGAAACAAAATCCAGTTCATCCGGGTTTGGCTACGGACATAAAAACTCAGAAACAGGACAGGTCAGACAAGAAAATGAATCGAGTTCAAGCTCAACAGGCACCCGTGAATTACGAGAAGATTTAATTTTACCTGAACATTTTACCATGAACGAAGGGGACGCTATTATGGTCGGAAAATTTGGCACCTTCCGTATGCGTCTACCCATACTGGAGTACGCCGAAGAATCAAAAGACATCAGCGAGATCGTCTTGCCTTATTTTGATAAGCCTACCGTGGCCGGCCTTCACTTAATGGAAAAAGTATTACAAAGCGATAAAGCCATGATAAGCGATCTTGATGACGCGCTACGCCAGCGAAATAACAACTAATGACAGATTTTAGCTTCATGGCTTTACCACAAACAACCATCGCAGACAGTGTGCGAGATTTTGAATGGGATTTTGATATCGTCGTTAATTGGCTAGCCGAAATAATAAGTTATCATGTTGCCAACAACGGTTTTTACGCGATCATTATCTTGTTTATTATTGCCTTGGTCGTGCTTTTTTCGCTGGACGCTACCAGGCCTGTCACCGGGCTTGTTTTCTCCAATCTGTTGAGAGCCATTATTAGTACCGGTACCAATGTGGTTGCTGTGATCACTTTTTTTACCTTAAAAATAACAAAAGACATTATCTTTTCTAAGTCACGCCATGCACTTCGGGCCATAATCGGCCTCTTTCGCTCTAAACAAGACTGAACCACACTCAAATTAGCCGATTTTTCAGTATTAGGATGAAAAACGACTATTTAGGGAGACCTCCTCCCGTCTTATAACTATATGAGAACACGAATAGCCACAACCAGTACCTTCTTTATATTAGGTAGTTTCGTCATCACACTGTTCACGCCTTCGGTGAATGCTGGTGTGGTTGATGAACGGAACCCGCGCTATATCCAAATGATTAATTATTTAGAGCAGGCTGAGCAGGCGCTCGAAATTGCTGAAAAAGCATTAGAGGATGCACAGGACAGCCAAACCATCCCGGGTATGCGAACAGAGAAGCTGATTGCTACGATCAATCAATTACGCAACGAATTAACCATCTACTTAACTCCCGATCGGCGTCGTTTGCGTTATGAATATTTGCAACCTAACCCTCTTTTTTTTAGCCCACCCAGTTCTGAACAGACTGATTTCACGAAGGAGAAAGACCATGATTGATTTTATGCGACGTATTGACCCGCGTGTTTTTTTTGGCGTGATGCACGCCCTGATTCTCACGTTTATGTTTTTTATGCCAGAGTTGGCAGCCGCCGCCGGTAATAATAACAGTGGTAGTGGCAGTGGCACTGGTCGCTTCACATTTAATGATAATACGTTTCAACCGCCAACAGGCCTAAAAGGTGCGTTTGCCAAAGGTGGTGCTGAATGGTGGGATACCATTGCGACCGGTGGTGTCTGGATAAGTGTTGCAGCAGCAGCTATTTTGTATGTTACTGGTTTAACACAATATCTGCGCTGGGCTGCGCTCGCCGCCATTATCTTTGCCTTTGGCGATGACATCTTGCTTGGTGCGGCACGTATCGGGGGTGTAACAGTCTAATGGAGCGCCCTTGCCCTGTTTACGCCTTAATGCCGCTACGGGTTGTCGGTCTGACAACCGGTGGTCTCGGTATTATGGTGTTATCATTGATTTTCATTGATCCGTTGTTTGGATCGGTTGCCGCTGTTGGCGGCGGTTATGCCACCGCTATGGTTATTCAAAAAGCATCCGAAGGGTTTCCAGGTGGATACATCCAATACAAATTATCAAACCTGTTAACAAACCCCTCTACACGAAAAGTACCTGTTATTGGTGATCTGTTCGGGGTTTTATCGGTTCTAATTACTAAAAGCTGGCAATCACAGGGACTGCTTTCACCGCCATACGTACGCAACCGGTACCACTACTAACATGAGCAAAAAGAAACCTCATACAGTTGCAGATGAAGTCGCTGAAACCGGTGAAATATGGTCGTTGTTGGCCTTGAATGCGTCATCAAACGCACGTACCTTCACCACCATGGCAATTGTCGGGTTTTTCGCGGTAAGTATTATCGCCATTCTGGCGTTTGCCAACTACAAAAAAGATACATTTATTGGTTTTCTGTCAGCAAACCGGATCATGTACGGATTTAGTGAGGGCGATGGTGTGTTTGTTTCTACCGATAAACGTCCCGATGAAGCTGTTATCAATTACGGATTAAGGGCGCTTAGCCATCAATACAACTATGATCCTACTACCATTGAAAAGAATATTAGCTATTTACTTAATATGTACGATTATCGAATTGCTCTTAAGAAAAAACCCTTATTAGAGAAATTGATACGTTCTGCCAAGAATAACGATATTACCCAATCACTCACTATCGTTGATTGGGAATTATTTCAAGATAGCACCAGTTATACCCTTACTGGTACAGGAAAAGTCTCACAATCTGCGGCACTTACCGTCTTAGGCAAACCCTGGAAAATTAAATTTGGTATCCGCATGTCTAAGGTGGCACCCAATGAGGGGCGAAAGTTAGGCTTGGCATTAATTGATATTAAGGATCAGAAATTATGAAGAAACGACTACTCTTTGGTCTTTTGTTTCTTATCCTCATGGGCACAGAAATCACTGCTTATGCTGCGTGTGATAACGGGTTGCGTGAGGTTTACTTTAGCGATAAACCAAAACGTATTTATGTTGGCGATATCTGGACAGAGGTTGTTTTTCCAGAACCGATTATCGGTCGATTAAAACAAAACCCAGAAGGCCTTGATGACAATAAAATCACCCCTTTTAGTGATCGTTTATACTTTAAAACTAGCGAAAAAACATATCATGGTATTGTTTTTGTTCATGGCAAAAGTGGTCGCACGTATACCCTAAAATTGCTCGCAAGAATAAATTGCCCTGACACGATTGTTAAAGCCATCAATGATCTTGATGATGTTACACCTGATAATAAAGAAGCATCAACAAAAAAAGAACGGCGTAAGTTAATGGAATTTATGATGCTAGGCACAAGCAACGGCAAGCCGCCTGAAGGCGTCCGTATCGAGCGTCCCAAAGGAACAAAGAAAGCTCGTCTGGTTTTTAGGCAAGGCTCTGTCAGCTTTTATATTGAAGAAGTCTGGCATGGCCGCACCACAGTCGGCACTATTTTATTGGCAGAAAACTACGGTCGCACCCCTTACCATGTTGCGATTCAATCCATAAATTTTTCATCGCCAGCTTTAAAGCGAGCTTTTGGACGCGTTAAAGAAATATCAATGGTGCCGTATGATGGGCGGTTAAGTCCTGCCCCAGAGTTTGCTATTGACCATCGCAGCTCAAAACACCAAGGTCTTATCTATATTGTTTCAAAACGTCAGCGTTATCGCCGCTAGGATGGTTATATGTCTGACGAACCAATAGAAATTACAGAGGAAAATAAGCCTTCAACCAATAAAAAACCAAACCCGCTTGTGCTTGGCTTTATTATTGTTGGCGGCCTGTTGCTTGCTCTTTATAAAACAGGGAGCTTTGATACAGCAAATATAAATTCAACCGATCCTGTTTATAACGCGGAAGAACAAGCGGAACAATCCCAAAAAGAAGCCGAAGCACAAAAAGCATTTGATAATCTAGGGGTAACCTCTCCTTCACAGAGTGGTGTGTTGGTGACCTTTGGTGAAAAACTTAATCAACTTCAGCGACAATTAAATGCTGAACGGCAATTAAGAGCTGATCTTGAAAAGAAAAACCAACAAAAACAACAAACTTTTGAGGAATCTTTTAATAAGATTAACGGTCAGTTGCAGGAAATTTCAACACTGGTTCAAGAAGGCGCGTTTAACAGAACATACAGTGAATACAAAAGTGATAGCGATGCTTTGCCAGATGCCCCGCTTGCTGAACAACCAGTTATTGATGATTTTGATTATAAGGCTTTTGGTCGACCCGTAACAACAAAAACGACGACAGAACAAGATTCCTTAGGTGATACTATTAGCGACAGTTTCACGCTTGATGGCGTTAAAGAAATTTCAGCCAAAGACAGCAATATAACACCCAATTTATCCGAGGAAACTGACACTGTTGGCCTTTCTGTGCCTGGCGGTTCATTTGTCAAAATAACCAACCTTCACGGCATCGACTGCCCTATTGGCGGTGACACTAAAATTGACGATCTGTTTTCTAATATCCCTGTTACCTTAAAGGTGCGGGGGATTTTTAAAGGCCCTATGCACGCGTCAATCGATTTAGCCAATGCGCATATCATCGGCGTTTGCGTGGGCGTTCAGACAACAAAACGTGCGAGGGTTAAAGTGGAACGACTATCTTATTGGGATGATAATGGTGAACAACAGTTTATTCCTATTAACGGTTATATTAACGATGCCAGCGACAATTCATTGGATATCAAAGGCACGGTGATCGAAACACCTGCATCTGATGTTGCTTATCTCGCTTTATCACAGTTTCTAGGTGCATTTGGCGGGGGATTGCAAAACAATCAATTCACCAGCACTGTTAATTCTGTTACGGGTAGCACCACATCAACATTAACAGGCGATCGTTTTAGATCCGCATTAGGCTCTGGTATTCAATCCTCTGCAGCTCAAGTATCTCAAATACTCGCCAACAAGGTCGCTGCTACGGTGCCTGTGGTCCATGTTGAAGCAGGGCGAGATTTACAACTATTCACAAGCAGCCCCTTTACTATTCAGATCAGTCAAGATGAGGTACCACTGGATGATGAATCATTACTTTAAATTTGGCTTGGTTTTATTAAGCTTTTCTGCACTTACAGCATGTGCTGGCACAGCTTCTCGTGACGAGTTACCCAAAGGCGCATCACCGGAGGATATTTACGATGAATCCTATCGTGAAGGCGCACGCAACACGATAGAACTTCTGCGTGAAGGGTTAAAAGAAAGGCGCGTTTATGGTGTCACTGATCCTTATCTCCCCTTAAGACGACCTGATGAAATTGTCCCCATTTGGGTTGTTGATGATATTGATCCGCGCACCGGCCGCCGTATTGCCGGTCATTGGGAACACAGCATTTTAAGGAAAGGCGGATGGTCACTCGAATAGTCTTTCTTTGCATAGCAATGACGATGCCATTAGCGACGTATGCCTTTTCAACAGCGTATGAAAAAGACAATATTCGTGAACGCGCTCAAGCTAATATCATGCGTCGTCCCGCCGTGGTCAACAGAGAAAGTGATGCGGTATTGATCCGGCAATTGTTTGCGCGCAACCCTACACAGGCAAGATCGAATTATTTAATACCCGCAACGCTCGCTAAACTTCGTGTTGTGCAAGGCAAATCACTTAATCTTAAAACTATAGCGACACTCATTGCGCGCACGCTTGGTTTTACCCCAGAATTATCAACGCTAACTCAACTACAACTTAATTCCCCAGTTGTACTACAGCACGATTACAAAAAACTTGGGGCGTTAATGGATGAAATAGCCCATCAAACCGGCTTGTATGGGTATGCATTTCCTGATGCGAAACTGATTGCTTTTTATCCACGAAAAACAGGTATGGAATAATGGGCGCATCAGACAAATTATTAAATGAGCTTGCACAACGTAATTACGTCAACACAAGCCCCATCGAGGACATGCTGGACGCATACACTTACGTTAAGGACGGTAGTTACTTTCATACTCAAGATGGCCGGTTTGCTTATATATGGCAAATTGGCAGCATTAATGACGAGTCTTTTTCTGAGGACGAAAAATCTGGCGTTGCCAGTCTTTTAGCCTATGGGCTTAATCGGTTTCCTGCCAATGCCTGCGGTCAATTTATACGGTTTACGCATAATAATATTAACGGCATATTGAATGAGTTTTCTCAAAACATCAGTGACGCCCCTTTTGCCAAGGAAATTATTGGATCAACAATTGATCGCCAGTTGCAAGGTGCAACAAAGGGTTTTTTTAGCAATATCTCAGCCGATATGATTGATAAAGCTAAAGATGATTTATTTGACGAATTTAGTGAAGATGTCGAGGATGATGGATCAAAAGAAAGCGCCTCTATTAATATAGAACGCGCCATTTCTACCGGTCGTTATGCTAATCACAGCGAATCATTTCTGATTTTTATTTATTCTCCACCCTGGTCTTCTGGTGCCAATTTATTTGGTAAAATATACCATAAGCTCTTGTCTGGTTTTGGTTTTCTAAATCTCTATAAGTTATATGCATCGCTTTATGCAAGTGAACGCAAAAAATTTTTACGCCATAAAGACAATATACAACAAGCGCTTACCACGGGTAATTTCAATATTAGCGTGATAACAGGCCAAGGTTTGGTTGACGCGCTTTATCGTGAGCTTAATCCGGAGCGAAATCTAAATGTAGCCTCTCCAACGTATCGTTCATCCTTTACTATTAGAGAATTTATCGGGAACATCATTAAAGAGCGTGCCGTACGTAATGGCAAGAGAACAATAGGTAGTTCGTCAACCTATTCACCGATCAATACGACCCAGAAAGGCTGGCAGATAGGAAAAACATTTTACCGGGCATGTTCTGTAAAACATTTACCGACGACTACGCGCGCCGGAATGATTATGGAAGCAATACGCCTAACCGAAGGACGTTCTTGGGTAAGTTGTAATTTTCATGTGGGCAGTCAAAGTTCAGTGCGCCGCGCCCTATCTGTGCGTAAAGGCGCGCTTTGGAGCAAAGAAAATGCCTTCGCTCACATGCCTATGTTTAAACCTGACATGCAGCAACTGCAAAACCAAAAAGATGACATGGATTATATTTCTCACGCAACAAATCCCGAAGAGAGAGAAACTGAATTAGTGTTCAATGCGAGTTTTCATTGCATTATGATTGGTGATAACGAAGAAGAAACAGAACAGCGTGCTACAGATCTTCAAGAACATCTTTGGCAAGAAGGTTATTTTGAAACTGATCGTGGGGATGCGATCGTACACCATAGCTTGCCGCTTAATATGCGTAAAACAGGACAACGATTGCTACAACGTTATTCTCCCACGCTTTCGAGTAACTTCGCTGATCTGTGCCCTATTTTCACCTCATACCAAGGGTTAGCCACTAATCACCCGACAAAGAAAAAAGCCGCTGTTTTGGTTAATAGCGCCATCGGTGAACCTATCTATATCAACCCTTTTCATGATCGCATTACTGCCGCTCATTCTATTTTTGTCGGTGGTACCGGTAGCGGTAAAAGTTTTATGGTTAACACTATTTTAGGTCAAATGAAATCTTCAGATAAAATGAAGATATTTATTATTGATAAAGGTAACTCTTATCAAAGTTTTTGTGAGTCCAATGGTGGCAGTTATGTCAAACTCATGCTTGATGATGAAGACGGCGTTACCCCGACGTGCCTGAACCCGCTTTACACTGGAATGGAAAATGGGAAACGTCGCCCACCTGATAAAATTGAACTTGAATTTATTCATGGCACATTAAAAGCTATGGCACTGTCGCGTGCCTCAGAGGATTCGGTGGTTAAAACCACTCTTAATCCTGAAGATTTAGGTCTTATGCTTCAAGCATTAACTAAACTTTTTGAAACACATCCCATCGAGCAAGAAATTATCTTGACGGATTATGTTTGTTACTTACAAGAACATTACGGCGAGAAAGGTGAATCAATTGCTAGACAGTTGTTTGAATACACCAAAGATGGTTTGTTTGGCAAGTTATTTGATGGCCCACTGCAGGCTGATTGGGAGGCCGATACTATTGTTTTTGAAACTGACAAATTATCAGGTTCATCATGTTTACCTATCGTCATGGTTGTGTTGTTTTATCAAATAGAAATGTATTCCAAGCATATCCTTGGAAAGAATGTCAGAAAAATACTCGCCATCGATGAAGCCTGGGCTGCACTCGCTCAACCGTCCATTGCTAAAATTATCGCCGGCTATTTTCGTGAAATGCGAAAACACAACATGGGAATATTTTTAATTAGTCAAACAATCGAGGACTTTGCAAAATTGGTTGCCATGGAGATCGGTGACGGTAATTCTCAATCGGGTATTATACAGAATACAAAACACTATTACTTACTATCTTGTAATGCAACCGATCATCCTATTGGAAAAAAACTTCTTTCACTCACCGATGAAGATGTGGCGATGTGGCAAAGCGTTTCATCATTGCCGCCCTATTATTCTGAAGTTTATTACCGCGCTATCATGGATGATGATCGCCCTTACTCCGGAAAATTCAGAGTCGTCTCAAATCCAGTGTCATTATGGATAGGCACAACCACACCCGAAGATGTCGAAATACGCAAAGCACGTATTAAAGAAAAAAAAGAACAAGGCATGACTGCCATGCAAGCGCAGCGCGCCGCCATTATAGAACTTTCAAAGGAGTACCCTTATGGATCACGTTATGCTGCGTAAATTAATCTATACTTTTATATTTTTTCTGACCTTGAGCGGGTGCTCTAGTGCTCCAAAGCATCAGAACACTATCTTTGGCGGTAAAGCTAAAAATAAAAATTACCAATTAAGCGAAAGCGACAAACAACGTTACATCACGATTGAAGACAAACGTGCAGCAATGGAATTTCGTGCGTTGAAAGAAAAGGATCTTACCGATGCCTATAAACAAGGCGTACAAGATACATTGAGTGATTTTAAAGGAAGGATGCGTGCGCGCAGTCAGTTTGTCTGGGAGCCACCTATTATTGAAATGGTTGATATGCCAGCCAGCGTTCAAAACGGCGCCCTCTACCCACGCCACAAAACACCTGTCATTATAGCGCCAGGTCGATGGGTTGAGGAAAACGGTATCCGATTACCAACAGAGTAACAATCATGACAGACGATATAAAAGAACAATCAGCAAGTGATGTTTTAGATCGATTTAATTCATCTATGGCAACCCCATCTGGCACAACTGATACTGAAATACCCGACAGTAAACAGCCAAGCGGTGATACGGTTATAGAAGAACAAGATCATTCATCTTTAGATAGCGTTGATCTTAATGATAACGCTACACTTGATTCCAACAACATAGATGAAAGTGAATTTAATGACAATTTAACCGTTGAAGAAGAAGCGAGTGATGATGAACGGATCGCAAAAAGAAAAGCGTATCGTTTAATTTTCGGCGCGTTATCTATTATTGTCGCAGTCGCTTATTTTTCTTTAACGGGTGAAAATAGCGAGAAGGCATTAATTTTGTCGCAACAACAAGAAATTTTATTGAAACAACAGGCACAAAATCAAGATGCAATTATATTGCCAGATGACGCGCTACCAGAAGCGGTGCCAACACCCCCAATTGCCAAGCAAGAAAATAAAAATACAGATGTTATCGATATCAGTAAGGAATTAGGCATTGTTGATGAAGAATATCCAACCACGCTTACACCTGCTGATGCTGATAAAGAAGTATTTGATTCATCTACAGAACAAACCCTATTAACACCAATTGATAGCCCACCACCAACAGAAACACCGTCATTAAGGGCTACTTTAGCAAATCAAGCATCCAGTATTACTGCTATCAAAAAGACTATAAATACGAATCAACGCTTAATAAGTGAAACTAACAATAAGCTTGATAGTGTTACTGAGAAAATATCAACCATCGAGTCGAGTGTTGACAAACTCATTGACAAACAAACCAATTTATCTGGTGCACCAAAGATAATTGTAAAAGCCTTTGCAACAACAAGCATATGTCCTGACTGTAAACCTCATTCCGTTGTCGAATTAAATGGCAAACAGATAATTATCTCTGACGGCGACACAATTGCTGGCTTTAAGGCCAGCATTCATGGCGACAGACTTGTTTTGCGTAACAAAAACGAACAGTACTCATATTATCCGGCTCTGTAATGACTATACCTGTACAACAACTGCGTCACACCGATCCTTTTTTAGATACACAGTTATCTAAAATCAGTAATACCTATTTTGACGGGAAAATTAAAGCCAATATTTTTTGGGGCATACCCAGTACAGGTAATACAGATGAATCCTGTTTGCATGATAACCAGATGGCACCTGCCGCCTCTTATGAAATAACAGGTGACACAACATCTATTATTATTCACTCTTTTTTGCGCGACAGACTAACACCTCAATATGTAATCAGATACCTTATTCATCATGAATGCTGTCATGAAACGATCCCGCCAATCGAAAACGATCCTCACAGCCTTGCGTTTCAACAATTAGAATTACAAGCGCCTAAGAGAGACAAAGCAATAGAGTGGTTAAAAAAAGTAGGTTTTAATACGGTGGATTGGTGATGCAGAAATTGTTTGTTTATTTACTTTTGTCTCTATTAAGCTATCCATTGCTTGCTGCTGATATTTTTGATAAATACGGACAACGTTATGACATTGATCCTGATTTACTGCGCTCAATTGCAACGACAGAAAGCAATACACACCACTGGTCATTAAATATAAATCGTGAATCTGTAGTATGTCAGGATAAGCGTGGTGTCGTTAATACCTTACGCCGCATTTCCAAGAACAATGTGTTGCTTGTTGCACAAAATAATCGTTATAAACCACTACGCTGGAACTGTGTATACAACAAAGAACCCAATTTGATTCATCGTTGGTTACCCAGCGTTAATGCGGCCAAATTATTTGCTAATAAATACAATCTTAAAATTATTCGAATATCTAAAAAGAAAGTTATCAGCACCGATATAGGTTTAATGCAAATTAATTGGCTATGGCACAAAGATGAAATTAAATCAATCAATAAATTACTGAATATCAACTTCAACGTCAACTACAGTGCAAAATTACTCCAGTCTTTAATTAAGAAACATGGCCTAACTAAAGCAATTGGTTTTTATCATAATCAAAAGAGCATTAAACGCCAAATCCGTTATCGCAACACAGTTCTGAACCATTACCAGAAATTAAAACGCCAGCGAGGCCACTCTTGAAACAAACAAGGTATTTATTATTTTTATTATTGGTTAGCTTTGCATCCTGGGTGTTTGGAGAAGGCTGGTATGGCGAGAAAAAAGAAACACAAACCGAAATAAAACAAAAGCTAACGAATAAAGTTGACTTACCTTCCTTTTATACGAACCCTGCGTTTCAGGAAGCGATTAAAAACCCTAAAAAACCCAAGCTGCCTTCAACAGAGCAAATGAAGGAACTAAACAAAAAACTTAATCAGCCTCGCCCCAATATAATACGTGTCGACATTTTCTTTGCTGATCTGGAATCTACACTAGATAACTTTGCTAAAAAAGCACGACTGCTACAGGACAAATATCGAGGTAGAGTGGTGTTTTATTTCTATCTGGTCAATTACGGCTCAATTAAACCATTTGCATTCAAAAAATTAACCACATTAAAACATCTGCAGAACTATGGCGTGAGCCTGGATAACAATGGTATCTTATCTGAAAACCTAAAATTAAAGGCCTTACCCGGTGCCGTTATCCGCTATAACTCACGTACCTGGCACGCCACTTTAAACAAAACCCTTCCTGCCGCCACGCAATTAGTTAAAAAAGTAGTTAAAAACCCCTATCGCAGCAAATAGTACATTTTTTGTACGGTTATAAACCGCTATTTAGGAGACCTTCTGACGTTTTTGAATAGTAAGGAGACTATTTTATGCAAAAAATGACCATTGGTGTGTTATTAGGTGTGCTCCTCAGCACTCTACTTCAGTATACATTGCTCTCGGCTAAAAGCCGTGAAGCATCCTCTGTGACGACTTCAATACCGCAGGATAATGAGAATTACGTGGGTGTATTAGATTGTAATCAATTTAGCTGGATGCAAAATTGTACCGATGTCAATAAGCAAGCCAAAGAACACCCCGATGTGCCGCTTCGCGTTAACACAAAGGATGGTCACGAACTCAATATTAAACCTGGCACCCCAACGCCGATGATGAATATGTTGATAAAACGCTCCCGTGAATCGGTTAAAGCTTTTGCCGATTATTTAGAAGAAGATGGCCGTCAGCGCAAACAACTTGCGAATCTTTGGAAAGCCGAAATGGATGAGCGTGGTGGAATTAATGACTCAAGACTTATCTATCAATTAAAAGCGGGGAAAAGTCTGACTAAATCAATTGATTACAAACGAATGAAAACGTTTGTTTTCTATGATTCAAATTGTCGTTATTGCAAAAAAATGCTCCCTGAGCTTGCAAAACTCAAGAAAAAACACCCACAGTTAAAACTGTCTCTAATTCAGATAAATCTCGATAAAAAAGATTTGGCAAAAATCAATCAAACGTACCACCTTAATGCCAAATTATTGGTTGGTCCGCGACGCAAAGAACTATTACCTCAAATTCAGCGCACACCGACAGTCTGGATCCAGGATGCCTCTACGAAAAAAACCAATATCTTGACCCGCTTTATGACAGCAGCTCAATTAGAAGAAACACTTTCAAAGGTAACTGGAAATGAACTTAGCCAAAAATAATTACCTCTTAGCTATTTTTTTATTCTGCGCTTCTGGTAGTGCTTTTGCATTACAAGCACCGAACACGCTTTTAAAAGAACAGATTAATTCTCTTGGTCTTGATTCTGAAACATTGGCTAGTCATGTCAATGTCGTAAATAATTCGCTAGGTTTAAGCACAGGCGATCTTCCTGTAAGCGGTTATCAACAAGTAGAATTGATTGGTGGTGGTTTTTCAACAGGACTAAATGTAGGCTGTGAAGGTGTTGGTCTACCAAATATTGCTTCTAAGCTCTCATCTCAATTAAATGGGCTGCTTGGAAACCTTGAAGAGCTTGCTTTAGGAATTGCGATTAATCAATTGATTTTTAGCAACCCAACCTTGTACGAACTTATCCAGGACATGAAGGAGTCCCTACAATTCAACCTTAAGCTCAATGTAGCATCCTGCCAAAGTTTGCGCGCACTAGCAGATAAACACAGGGAAGCTGTCAGTAAAGCACAAGACAAGTGTTTGACGGATGGTAACGATGCAGAATACTGCAATGATGGTAACAATATAAAATCTTATGCAGAAGATGTTATTGATAATCTTGGCAAGGTTACTGGCAATATTAATGACGCCGAGGTAGGAAATACGCCACCTGCCAATCCTAACGGACCTGCTGGCAACGGTACTGGCACAGGTCGCAGCTTGAGCGGTAACCTTAACGAAGCCATTAAAGCACAAGCGGCATTACCTAATGATGTAGCTGAAAATTTTGATGCTTTAATGCCCGCCAGAATATACGAGGGTAATGGCAAAATAAAAACAGAAGCGCGAAAATACACACTGGAATATATTCTTGATAAAAAAACGGGTGAAATCGTAAAACTGTTAAATGAAGCAACTGAAAATATATCAAAAGGCAAATCTTTTAAATCAGAACTGGACGAAATAAACAGTATTTCGCATGGCGGTAATATTACGAGAACCACTATTTTAGAATTAGCCACTATTCGTTCTGGCGAAGATAAGCCGGTTAATTACGCTATCGCTGCAAGTAATCTTGCTCGTAGCATAGCCTTACAACACACACTTTGGATTGGCAATTCAGTCATTATGGCGGTCTCTAATGCCGAAACATCCGGCGAGCTTGCCGCAAAAATGACACCAGAAGCGAAAGAGCAATATAAAGCAAGTAACGAAATGCTTGAGCGAGAAATGAAATCATTGCTTAATATCCGTACTGCTCAAAAACTCCATGTTGACGTGCTTGATGATATAACCGTCTTATCCAGTAAAACTCGCGCACGCAAGATTAAAGGTCAATAATGACGATTAAAGACATTACCAAGGCGCTAGGGTTACCCATAATTACGGGTGTCTCGCTATTTTTATCGCCACTTGTTTTTGCTGGCGAAGAATCCCTGCGTGAAAACACCAGTGCCTGGGATTTTTTTGCCTCATTTTTTAGTAATATTACGAGTAATTTTACGCTTTACATGGATATTGCAGCGCCCGTACATGGCGCAATGTTAGCTACCGCCTGGTTGCTCGTGTTTTCGTTTGGGTTGCCTAGCTTGGGTTATAGTCTTGTCGGTAAATCCCTTGGTGCACACGCCGATCCCGGCCATTTTTTTAGAACTCTTATTGTTATCACTCTAATGCTCATGCCTGTTAAATATTCAGCCATGAAGTTTGACGCGGCAAGCCCTGAATCAAAAACCGCTTTGTCTGAAAAAATTTCTGACGGCATTATTTCAAAGAGGTTAAAAGAATCTGCACAAGGCGCGGATGATTTTTATGTGACATTTTCTTTTATGCTACTACACCGTATTGCAATCGGTATCCATGCCTTAGTTGCTGATATGCTTGATCAAGGACTTTCATTTGGTGGTGTCGATGACAGCACGGGTGTCCCTTACCGTGCTTTTAGAGCCTTTAATATCAGTTATGCTAAAGCATTAAGCGACACCAAAGGCACACAAAAAAACGTTTTAGACTACTTGGTGCTTTGCAATACGCCTGTTAACCCCCAGAAGCGTGATGATAATTCTCCTACGAAAAATACAAAAGTCCCTCTCAAACAGTGGCGTATACTTGGTCTACAAGGCAGCAATGACTTAGGGCGGGGTAAATACGTTACACAAGAAAATGGTGAAATCAGCGGACAATTGAATGCTAATTACAGCACGGAAGCATTGCAGCGTCGCTACAAACTAGCACCTGACGCAATTAGTGTACTTAAAGATTATTACCCAAACGGCAAAGGCGTTCCGATACAGATCAACGGGTATCAAATTCCGACCCGTGAGTATTGGCAGCAGAAATTTGCTAAGAAAACAGCTGATGCAGATTCTGATACTGGATTAGAAATTTATTACACGAAGCCTATCGATGGGACTGAACCAATGCCGGATGTAACGGCAGAACCTGGCGTTTATTACCCGAAAAGCTGTTACGATCTACTGCAAGTTGCCGACAGAACGATGGCTGAGTACCGCGCAGGCTTTACACAAAACGAATATTCTTTATATAGACAGGGGATCCTTGTTTTTAAGAAAATAAGTGGCATTTTACCAGGCTTAGTAATTAATAAAAATCTCGCCGATAAACTTAAAGGTGAGAGTAGCATTGCAGCCGCCGCATTTGTCGACAACATTGTAGGAACCTATCAAAGAGAAGGACGCGACTACAGCGGTTTAACGGGAACATTGAGAGAAGTTTACGATGATACCGCCATAGCAGCTAAAAAAGGCGTTGCCATTATTGGCGGTAGTCTTTATGAGTTATTTAATGAATTTAAAATTGAGTATGATATTCCTATTTTTGCTGGCTTTATTGGTTTTATCTATGCCCTCTTGTTTGTCTTTTGGCCTCTTATTATTGCCTTTTCTGTTATTTATGGGCGTGGTAGTTCATTAGCCTTGCTTATTTCTGTTTTTGCCTACTTGCATACAGTAATGCTCCTTGCATATATTGTTATTAAAATAGGCGCTATGATAACCGTTTCACTTTCACAATCCGTTAGCGCTAACTATGGCGATCCGTTAACAAATATGTCTGAGATCGCTACGCAAGCCTTCATGGCCCAAAGTTTTGTGATTATCGGTATATTTGCTTGTCTGCCATTTGCCTATTTTATTGTTTTTAATGATAAACTTAGCCTTAAATCATTAAGTTCTAAAGGGTTTGGTTCTAATCAAGTTCTTGGAGCCGTTGGTACTGCTGCCACCGCTGCAGCTGCAGTTGCTACGCGAGGCGTCAGTGCGTCGGTTGGCGCTGCCAGACACGCAAAAACGACATCTATAGCAGAGGCCAGATTGAAATTAGCCGAAGAGGCATTTTTAGAGTCAAAGCGTGCTAGAAGGCGCGAGTAGACCGGACGTTGATCTAGTTTTTCTGGCTAATTTTTGTATTTAATCACGGTATAATATCAATAATAGCATCAATCAGGATAATACAATGTACAAAAAAATTATATTTATCCCTTTGTTTTTATTGATTATTGGTGGTTTTGGATATTCGTGGTATGAAGATAATCAGCCACCAAAACTTCGCTACCCCTCATCTGCAAAGGCTTCAAATTACTTTTTACATACTAATCAAGTTTTCGATATTGCTCCGCCTTTTTTAGAATTAACCGGCAATATGTTGCTACGCAAAACCGAAAAAGGTCATACTGCTACACCGGTTAATATGCTAGAGCATCGTGGTAAATGGGTATTTATTGCTTATGGTTTAGTTGGTGATGGTTGGACTTGGAGCCCTAATCACTCATCAAGACCTATGGGTAATTTTCTTGGCGAACTTAAAAAACATCTGTCTGGCAACATTGAAACATGGTTTGTGCGCGTTAACTATTTCAGGAATGCATATTTACCATATAAAGAAGATTTATGTACTTTGTTGTTTGAAACATCGTCAGGTAAATATGTGGATCTAGGCGATAAACATCCAGAAAGTATTATCTACAGAACTGGAGGCAATGGTATACCAGGTCTCGGTGAAAGCGCACAAGGATTACCCAACTCTAAACCAAAGTGTGTCGATCGCTATATGTACGCATTGCCTCACCGCTCTGAAATTAATACTTACTTTACTAAATGGTATGAAAGCCAGATTTATACTGGAATGCATAATCAAGAGATTCGTTTTAGCTATACAGTATGGCCTGCTTTCATGCTTATTAACCCTAAAGGGGTCGTTGTTGCCACATGGGGCAGAGACCAATCTGGAGGACCAGTAACCAGATTAAGTGGTGGCACTATTATCAATAGTATGAAATATATTATTGATAAAAGCCCATTAAAAGGCGATGTAATTGTTAAAGAAGCCGATGATCCATACAACAAAGTACTCTTTACAGCTTTTGAGCAATTCAATCACGATGGCTGCAAAGGCTGCGGTAAAATCATGGCTGCCATGAATGCTGTTTCTGATTCGCTTAAAATATTTGGTCGAGAAACCATGAAAAATTTTGAGATTGATAAAAATAGCGAACTCTATAAAAAAATGAAAAAACGCAGCCTTACGCAAAGCGTGTTCAAAGAACCGGCACAATAGCCAGTAAAAGCACCGCTGTAATATGGCGGTGCTTTTTGTATCACCCAATACCTTCATTATGGAGACTCCTTCGCGTTTATATTATTAACAGCCTAATTTGCCGTTAATAATGACAAAAAATCCCCACATCCCATTTAATGACTTCGACCATACGCATTATGGTGGTCGCTTTTTCAATTTAACGCCCGATCGCAAATTTTTGTTGCCTGTTTTCGCCTATGATGCCGCATGGCAACTGATTTACTGTGAAGATGGTCACCAATTTGGTCAGCCTTTTCATCCTAATACCACCTTGCTTCGCTTCAAAGAAAATATCACTTACCCGCAACCATGGCACTGGACCCACGATGATTTTATGCATCATCTAAAATACGCCATACAGCAAGCACCTGAACACTTTAAAGACGATCTCCGTAGTTGTTACCCTGGTCGCGCACCAAAGGTCTCAAACCTTTTGTATGCGCCACCCCCACCTGAACCAATTAATATCAGTGAAATAATGCCAATTATAGAGGCGCTTGATAGCAAAGAGACGCCAGAGGATGTATTTTTACAGACAGAAACTAATTTAGCGGCAATTGGTGTCTATAAAATGCCCTCAAATATCCCAGCGAACAAATATCTGCACCGAACACAAAACAGCCGGTATGACGCAAAAAGGCAATATAAAACACTAAAACATGGCTGGTACTCACAATCAATGATTTTGCGTAAGGCATTGATTAAATTAACATAAACGTCCTGTTTATTGGACTGGCTCGCTAAGTGATACATTAAATACCTAGATCACTCACTGTATTTTGGTATTAATACTAATAACAACCACAATATATAGTAAGAGGATAATGCTGTAATGATACCAACGCCGTACAAACAAATTCCCTGGCCATGCAACAACACATTCAAACGAAAAGCCCCCGGACTTGCCGTTGAAGGTCGATCTTGGACACACGTAGAACTGGATCGCGTCCCCTATCTCATAGGCGATATTTTTAACGATTTATCCCCCGAATATACGGTACTGGGAATTGCTATTGATTATACGAGAGATGCAAAGAACCACGTAACCTGCACAATCACGATCACCGATTTCTTAATTAAACTGGTTGCCTTACATGCGGCTGAATGGCAGCACTTAAAGCACTTTACGAATGCATTTATTGCCGTAAATGAAGGTAGAGAGATCCCTACACAATATATAGAGTGTGAACGGGAAGGACTTTATTGGCAGGTGCCTTTAGTCAGCCATTTTTAACATGCGAGATTAATATGAAAAACGAGAATAATACTAAAATACAACTCCATAAGCTCGCCGCTGGTTTGATTATCAGCGTCTTATTCCTGGTGTTTGGCCGACTCTTTTATGTTTATGCTCCTGAACTTATGGCCTCTCTTTCAATGACTGGCACTAACATTGAGATACTTTATATGACAGGCATTGGGTTTTATGTCTTTGCTGCAATTCCGTTGCTTTTCTCGCTGCCTGAAAAGTATGCGTTCATTATTATTGCGTTCGCCATCGGTTTTCATATTGGTCATTATGATTCTTATGTAAATGATATGGCTAACAAGAAACACCAGTATTTAATGGAAAACCCTCAGGTTTAATCATGCGTCATTATCTACTTATTACAGTCGTTACTATTGCCGGTGTGTTTGGTTCGCTGAACCTATCTGCAAGCACGGCGATCTCGGTCAATAAACTACATTCGCTTGAAAGACAGCGCCTACTCAAGCCTTCCATGCGACTTGATCGCCAGATATGGTCATACTATATCGGTATGCACCCTGACGATATGGGTGGTAATGGAAAACTGGCAGCGCCTGACTATCAAAGCGCAGAACAACTTAATAGCGATATCGATTCAACGCGTCTTCGCCAATGGATTGAGTACCACCGAAAAACGCTCAATTTAGAAACCGAGTAATTCACCATGAATAGTTCCTTCATCAAAACCGGTTTCTTTATCACAGTTGCCGGCATTGTTTCCAAGCTCGCCTATCTTATTGTCGAGGCGTATTACAATAACCTATTGCTCGAATTTGCAGGCTCAGGCGATTTCACTGAGCAACAAGCAAACAATATCCAGCAATTTGGTCATGCCCTGGCAGGTGTTGGCATGACATTGGCGCTACTCGGTGTTTTGTATCCTTTTATCAAACGCGTTCTTGACCGTAGAACAAACCACCGTACCGGTACTGACAAGCCCACCAATAGATTTACCACTTTATTATATCGAGTGGTTATGTATAGCATTATTACTATCACCGTATTTACCATAACGTATAAAGGCCAAGAACTGCTTATTGATCATCTGGTATCAAAAGCCGATAACACCCTGCGCCATGACGCTTACTACCTGAATATGCTACGTAGCCTGCTTGCCCGTGGTGATATTCAGCATACAGGTATTATTCCTTCCCGCACGAATGAAAAGCTTAGTTTTGAAGATAAATTAGTGCTGGCTGAGATCCCTATTGTCATTTTTGATGACAGTGGACTCATTGATCGGATGAAAAAGAACGCAGGGGTTGCTCTGCGTGGGTTTGCTCGTGAAAAAGCCTACCGCGACAACTTCGCAAAACACTGGGAACAGTACCGTGCATATCAAAAAGATGTGATTAATCTGTGGAAGGTATACCAACAAACTACGCAGAAACTACGCAAAGAATTTAACAATGAAGACAAAAAGGTACGTGAGTTACGACAAGCCTACCTGGATAGCGCTAAACAGGCTTACCCGTCATACGCTGAATTAAATAATGTTGTCGTAAAGAGCATTCAAGAACGCCTCAACAAGCACAATATTGGCGTTTTGCACGGACGCCTTAAACAATACTTTAATGAAAGTAATTATTTTACGCGTTCTGAGACCTACGCTTCTACCATGAAAGCCGTATTTGGCTATGTCGTTAAAAACCCAAAACAGACTTGGTGTGACGGCGTGCTGTGCCCCGGTAACCATACCTTTATCAAAAAACAAGCTGCTCGTATCTTTAGCCGACAGTTTAAATCACGCACCGGTGGTATTAGCTATGGCATTAACAGTTACGATGAATTTATTAATAATGGTGATGTCATTAGCACACTTTTAAATAGATCATCTAAAAATAAAGTGGCTATTTTAAATCCTGCCTTATTATCCTCATCAACAGAAAGTTTTATGGGGATCTATCATTATACACTCGCTAATAGCGTAACAGATGCACTACGCACAATTACAAAAGATGCCACGCTGCAAATTAAAGCAGGCCTCAACAGCGATATCTTTATTCACGATCCGGATGTGGTGGCGTTCCTTGAAAAGAAGGTGCCTAAAAAATTGCGCGGTATCCCATTACTTTTAGATAAGAACACGTTTTTTGATCAATATTGGCGCAAGAAAATCGATGCAGCAATTGAACGCGAAGTAACTAAATACCTACCTGCAGGACCGGAGACGTTTGTTCATCCAACCTGGACGACTCGTGGCGATAAAGCGGTCAAACTTATGTATGTTATCCCCATTGCGCTTATCTTTAGTGCAGCACTGTTTATGGCAAACGCTATTTTATTGATTTTCAGCTTGTTGAATCTTCTACCAATCAAGGTATCACTAAGCCGACCTGTCAAAACCGTTATTATGATCAGCCTTTTGATGCTGCCCTTATCGATCCCTGTCACTGTTCAGGATAACCGTGCTGCGGTCACGCAATACATGAAACACCTGAAAGCGACCAACCCGGTTGCAATGTCGGCGCTGAGCTGGCTCAATCACAGTGAAAGCGTGGCGTATTTGTCCGGCAAGACCGTTAATACCCTGTTGCCAGAGACTATTCAGGCGCGCTTAGATGACTACTTTGGGATCACACGAAGCGATTAATCTTCGCCGTATGTCTGCAATATATCATCGAGACTATTTGTTAAGGATTCCATATCAAGGATGAGCTGTGAATCAGGGCTTAAATCATCATCAAATTCTTCGTGATCAGAAGGTTTGTCATCAGAGGAGATATTATCCCCATCATCAGCATCCTTATTACTATTTTTACCGGTGACATAATCTTTAACTGCATCTTCAAGCTCAGGTCCTTTATAGCGCTCCCCTACTTCGCCCTTCGATATGTCTGAATCGACTATCTCACCTGCGTTATACAGCTGTAATCCATGGCGAACACGCGCAACAAAATGGACGTATTTGCTACCATTTGTAATGCTGTTACAAAACTCGGCCACGTTTTTATCTTTAATAACATCAATCAATATTCGTCGTTTGAATAAATTTATTTTTTTCTCGTTACGACCTTTGGTAAAACAATCAAAAGGGATCTCTTTACTATGTCTAAGCGATAAGTCACAACATAACAACATAAATTCCCTGGCACGACGATAGCCACCGTATTCATTCCAGACTTGTAGCAAATCCTTGTCATTGACTTTATCAAGATACATATAAATATACATTGCTTACACCCGTGTTATTTATTGAATCTTGATAGGATTGATTTTTTCGCAAATCCACGCGCATTAGAAAAAGAAGGATTATCTGGAATAATAACCTGCGCTTCGGGATAACTTGCTCTGATTTCCTTTTCTATTGCAAGCGCACCGCCGCCAGTGAACACCATTTTACTTAACCCACCGGTCCCTTTAGGCCAGGTTTGCGTAATGATTGATTTAACACGCTTAATCATCTCCTTGCGCTCTTTATCAATAAACTTATTAAACGCAACCTCTTTACCTTCATATTCAAATTTTCCATTACGATAAATATCTTGCATATCATGAACAGAGGCACCCAGATTTGGATATTGATGCATAATAAAATCATGCATTGCAGAGAACATTGTATGAACCCCTACTGATAAGCCTTTAAACCGGTTTGGCACAATATTACTCTTTAATATCTCAATCACATCAATCGTGCCGTGACCAATATCGATAATACCAACACGTTTCGTTGAATAATCACCAATTATTTTCCCCTGCCAATTGCATAAAATATCCATATATGTGCCTATGGGTTGTGGTAACACATCGACACTGACGATATCGATATTGTTTTTGCTTGCTTTCCATCCACGAATAATACGCTCAAGCTCTTTTCTATCCTGATTAAAGAACTCAACAGGTAAACCAGTTGTTACATGGCAGCGTGTAACCCCCACTTCCACAAGGGCATTTAAGGCCTGAATACGGTAGTCGTCTGTTTTAATATAACTTGAGTCAATGCTGCGGTATTTTGTGTCAGTGAGTTCAATCGCATCATCACCGACCAAATAAGTTTTACCTCCGCTTTTAAATCCTTTCTGGCCATGCCCTGTCAGTGTTTCACCGCACTCACTGACCACCGAGGGTATTTTGACTTCCTTAATCACCCCTTTTGCATTGGCCACCACAATCTTTGTGATCCCATTACCTATATCCATACCAACAGTTGCAACTTGATTCTGATTTTTAGCCATTTATCAACTCCATTTATCAATTAGTTTTTTACCGGCCAATATATAAGCCGATGCTTTTTTAATCGGTTCTAACCATTCATTACGTTTTTTTGCTAACACTTGAATTTTTGATGCTGCACCTAACAAGGTCTTCTCATACTTACGCTGATAACTGTTTCGGATAACGTCTCGGTTAATTGCCTTTAATCTACTTAGATGTCTTTTATTCATTGCTCCAAAGCGCATTTGATAGTAATAAGGTCCTAACAACCCAGTCGATGAATTTGCACTATCAGTAAAATCCCAGAAAGCAGCCAAGGCATTATGTCTACGCTTACCACAAGCATTGATGACTTTTATTTGTTCATCTATGGACTGCTCTATAGGGGTTATCTGATCAATGACTGAAAATAATGAGTAACTTGCTTGCATCATGATGTTCTTGCGTTTTGCCGCTGCATTAAATACCGTGGTATTTGCACGCGGAAAACAAAACTCTGTATCTTCAACCTCATCAAGCTCATTTACCCACGCTGGCAGTAAACGGAGTTGATTAACCGCACTATCTATATACCCCTTCAACCTGTTTCTTTTTTTTGTAAGCTGCGTAATTTCTTTTGCTGCATCGAGCGCCACCTTATACGCATCACTATCAACCATCCGCTCTAACTGCCTGGCAGTCACTCGCTTCTCTGATACCCTTTCACTGCCATCGCTAGATACTGTGATCCAATACGGACCTTCAAGTTGCAAACACCCTTTGCGCTTATACCATCTAATCCGGACATAATATTTTGCGTTACGCCGTCGAATATCCGGGTTTGTGACTACCGGGATTAAATCTGCCACCATCCTTGCTTCTATTTCCTCAACCTCATGCCGCATTTGTTTCAGGTCAGCAACCAGCACATTATAAAAATTAACACGCGATGTTCTGGCCATCTCAACACGCTCAAGATAACTGCGCTTTATTTTTTTTACTTTGCTTTGAACGCCCGACATCTAAAAATAATCACCTTATGCGACAATAAACCATCAATATTCACCAAAATACACTAAAAACCGAAAAACTGACCCCAACTGATCCCAACCGATCCCTAACTGACCCCAACCGATCCTTTTGCAGCTATATTGCTTATTTATTGAACAAATTGGGATCTGTTGGGGTACCTTAATATCTTAACATTACACTAGATGTCGCATATTGCAAATTTGTTGCTGTAAAACTGACCCCCGTTTGACCCCAACTGATCCCTAACTGACCCCCAACAGCACCCCAACAGTACCCAACTGATCCCCGTTTTTTAGTGCCTTTCAAATAAACCCTAAATCAACTCCTAAGTTATTGATTTTAATCAAATAAGAAAACAAGCCGATGAGAGACCTAAAAAATCCGTTTTACCCCCAAATGAGCGGGATTCAGCCCTAATTTGCCGTTCTAATTAATTACGGATGTTGGGGTAGCCAAAAACTGACAGTTAATTGTTCTATGGTCTGCATTTATCCTTGTTTATGGGTCTGTATTATTGTGTATAGAGATATCTTGATTATTGGGTATCTTGTCATCTATTTGTGTATTGATTGTTAGAAAGCCCCAGAGTCCCTGTCATCACTGGTGATTAGTCTTCTTTCATTGCTCAAACAACATATCACCTCAGCCCTACACCGGGTGCCCATAGATACGAAGGTGAAGGCTGATGTAAACGCTCGCGTAAAACGCTCGCTGTGCCCTCGATTACCGCTATTGGCGCAAAGCGCCGCTTGTTCTTCGTAGTGGATAGGTCTATTGCCACGGTTCAACCCCAACCCGCAAACCCGCGCATTGATTGTGCGTGGGGTAGCGTGATGAGGGATGCTCTCTTGTTTGACTCTACGTGCTGTAAGGCTTTTTAGGCAAACCGTCTATGGATGGGTGTTCTTTGATGGTCCAAGGTCAAAATCAAAAACCGCCGCTCTATCTTTATCCGGTGATCTAACCGTTGTTTGTTGGGATGCTGTCTTTTTTTGATTTGGCAGTGGCGTTGGGTGTTGTGGCTTTTTTTTGTTTTAGTGTTGTCTGTGGATAAGGAAACGGGGCATGGTGGTATCTGTGATAGCAGTGATAACCGATGGGTTGGGGTCGGTGTGATGTGCCGGTGTTGACTGAGACTACTCGCCTTCCCCTACTGGTGTGATACTGATGGGTGGGGTTTTCTTTTGTGGGTTTACAGTTTCTTTTTTACTTGGGGTTGATGATCTGGGTATTGTTACTTTGATAGTTAATATAGGGGTTAATTGATTATCTGCCTTACTGTGGGTTACTCACTGTCTTATTGTTAGGGGATTGTAAGATAACACCCCAATGGGTTAGTGGCTTATCTTAGTCAATGGGCTTATTACTGATTAAAGGCTCTTCTCTTATACTGATCGTTACCCTTACTACTCCCCTATAGGGCAAATCACGGTCTTTGCGCCTGGTTCTTTTAGGTTTACTCGGGTGAGTGTCGATTTCGCTTTTTTGGATTGTTGCACGGGGTTTCTCTGCGGGGGTTTTGCTTACCTTTTGAGCGGTTGGACTTGGAATTATCGGCGGTGCGCTTATTTTAGCCGGAGCCGGTTGCCGATTTGAACTATTCGGATCTGGTTTGGTTGGACAACGTACAGGTTGTTTCTTCGCGGATTACCACAGGTTCTCTCAGTGGTGGTTTTGCTTTATTGTCGCGGTTGTCAGGCGCTAGTGTGCGGCACTCCCGGGCAAACGTGGCGTGTGTACATCTTTCACAGGGATTAGTGACTATCGGTTTACCTGTTTTTTTTTCTTATTTTTGCTTGCGGGACTCATCGGGATTGGCATACTACTTCAACGCATATAATAATAATAAACTTCCTAAAATCGTTAAAAGACTTTACAGCTACTTCGGTGGCTGTTTTTTTTGCCTGCCATTCACTCCCTGCTTTGCAATGGCGTTTAGCCGCCAGCGTGCGGGCTATGTGGGGTTAAAACAGGTCTTTGGGGTGTCTCATAACTGGCTTTTAACGTGGCTCACAAGGGAACTCCGGCAGATTGTACCCGTATGGTTGGTTGTTTATCTTGGACAATACTTCTTTGCGTGCGGGAATAAACAGGCTTGGCATACTGGCTACAACTTAAAACAAACCAATAAGGCAACTAATATGGACGATTACAGCACCCCATTAACCGATCATGAACAAACTTTAATTCTCTCCCAGCTGAACAAGGGACAAACCATTACACTGGATTTCTATTCTCTGCATCCCGATGCGCAGAATGACTGTATCTGGGGCTGTGATAGCTACGGGCTGGACTTTATGGCCTGTACCGACTTTAACCCCCAGCAAGCATTAAACAACGTGCTGGCCTTGTGTGAAGGTGATAATCAAACGCAAGGTGAAGCCATGATGGAACGGCACAGCTAACACACAAAGCACCCAATCAAAACTGGATAATGTTCAACATGGACAACCCTCTATTTGCTTCATTCTTTGTGTGCGGGAATAAACAGGCTTGGCATACTGGCTACAACTTAAAACAAACCAATAAGGCAGCTACCATGAACACAACCAACCACACCCTCGGTCAATCTGTTTATATCGATGATGTCTTTCAAGGCATTTACGTCGATGTCCTGTCCAATCCACTCATGAGCCAGCAAGCCGTTAATCACCTCGTCAATCAACCCCGTCATGGGATCTACCACTGTGCCGCCCTCTCCGGTAGCCCCGATGCCTTTCGTACCACCGAATACTTCGGCCTGCGTACCGTCTATAGCGACGAATTTGGCCGCGTCGAGCAAGCCCTCGTGCGCACTATCGATGGTACCGGTGCATGGGTTAATCTCCCCTATCACGCCGTCCTGTGCCCTGATAACACACCCCAACCCATCCAATAATAATAACGTTTCTCCACCCCCCCATTACAGCTACTTCGGTAGCTGTTTTTTTTGCCGTCTCTCACCACACACCTGCTACCCTTTATCTGCTCACGTCCAGGATGAACACCATACCGGCGCTCTCTTAGGGCGATAACCAAACTCAAGGCGAATCAATCATAGAACAACTCGGCAATGTTCAACATGAACACCTATTCTCTTCGTTGTTAAAACATTACTCGCTCACGCCCTAGCTCTGTGTGGCCACCAAGTACACAGACAGCGCTGTGGGCGTTAAAACAGCTTACCTGCCCTTATCCCTTACAATAATCAATATCTGCGCTTAGAAGCTCGCTACGAGAGCGAAGAACGGAATATTCTCGCCTTGGAAGGGCTTATCTTTCCTGTCAACATAACCACGATTGATCACGATGAACTCGCCAATGAAAGCTATGCCGTGCGCCTCTACAGATAGGCCTAACTCCTACTGTCAATCTTTGACACACTTTTTACAGCGCTAACCTTCTAATTTATATGAAAAATATAAAAATATACCTCTAAGACTGGAAAAAATGCCCATTTGCGTTATATTTACTCACCATAAGATGCTATAGCATGTTAGTTTAAAGGGGTTTATCAATGAATTGTCTTATGCCATACACTAAAACGATGGCCGTCGCCTTGTTGCTGTTCGGATTGAACATGCCTACACAGGCCGATATTGTCTATGCTCCACCTAATGTCGCGCCGGGTGACGATCTCAATGGCGGCGGTGGTGACTGGAATTATGCACCGCTAGAAGGTCAAACTATTAGTTGCGCTCTCCCGTTAATTGATACCGGTTTCATTATTGTCGGCGGTTATCAGCGCACCGGTCTTTTTATCGAAGGCTCTGTCTCAGGCGGCTTGCCTCGACTAAAAATAACCATCACTGATTTTTATAACGCCTACCAAGGCGGGAATAATGATCTTTATTTCCTAAATTACACGATGTCCACGAGCTTCCCTCGTGGTACCACTGCACCTGCTGTGTTGTATGACGCTGCAACAGAAAACTTCAGAAGCAGTTCTTTAAGTGTACACATGACACCCGGTGAACTTACTGTGAGTACACATGGGGCAAGCTCGGGTTCCTCGGCAACATATTCATGTCAACAAAAATGGTAACGCTATACAGGTAATATATTATGAAAAAAATAGTATTGTCACTCCTCTTGCTCCCATTATTCGCACAAGCCGCAGGTAATGACAGCGTGTTTGCACCTATCGATGTTAGCCCTTCACCCACCATCAGTGGGGGCGGCAGCTCTTTTACAGCGCTTCGCGGTCAAACATTTTCCTGTTCGGTAAATACTATTAACTTCTATGGTTATGTCGATAATGATGCCACCCCTTATGTCAGAATCGCCACAGGAGGATATGATTCCGGCTACGTGATCGGCACTAAATTTACACAAGCTTTCTATACCTTGGCAGGACTCGATAATGTGGCCAGAGTGAGCTTTACACCCGTCTCCTTAAACGGTAATTACTGGGGGCAACGTCACACTTGCACACGGCTTACCTCATGAAAAAATATATCTTCGTCTTATTTTTATTGTTGCCTCAGATCGTTTTTTCTGCCGGTGCCGATAGCGTCTTTACGCCGCCTAATGTCGCCCCCGTCGTCAGCTCATCCGGTGGCAGCGGGCTCCTGTTCCAAGACCTTATCGGTAAAACCGCTTATTGCAGTTTTGTTGTGTCAAGCACTAGAGCCCCAATCTACTATTATGCTTACGGTGAAGTGCGATCAGACGGGATACCCTATGTCCGTTATCGCACATATAATTCCCTTTATGGCACCACATACACCTCATCGTGGGTGCCTTATGCTTTCGTAGATGTCACCGCCTCACTCGATGGCATTAATGCATCTTATGTATGGGCTAGCGGATCACCTACTCGATGTTACGATAAATGGAATTAATCTATGCCTGTCAATAATAAACAATCTTGGCTGCACGCACTGTATGTCAGTGCCTTATTTCACCAATTCGCTATAGCTACTATTTTGCTTAGCTTTGTTATTGATAAACATCCCAGCGCCTATCAAGTCAGACTTGAACAATTTTCCAGTTTCGCCGTGCACCTAGCTATCGCCCTCGTGCTTGTCTCAAGCGCCTTGCTCTTTGGGATCTCCCTCAAAAAACATCGTTTATCCTTTAGAGAATCAATCAGCCTTGCCTTGGTCAGTGCTGTCATGATTGCTTTCTACCCCACAGTTTTTTCTGCGTTTTTCTACCCACTTACTGTCCTGACCTATGCACTGTTCTTCCTTACCAGTGGCACTTATATCACCCTACTCCTTACTTATCTGATTAACACCACTGTTCACCTGTTCAACTCAAGACAATGCCAATTATGATCTGCTGTGTGCGGGAATTACTCACAAAGATATATTATTACCTCTTTACTTATTTGGCCACAGACCATGTATTACAGCCCTGATTATAAAAAATGGCACATAAAATACCGCTACCTCAAGCGACCAGCGATGTTCGTGCCACCCATCAATCTGCATAATTTTAAAACCCTGCTGTCCGGCTTTATCTCAACAAGAAAAATAACCCAATTAAATACCATCAATACAGGTCACCATTATGACTAAATACACCCATTTATTCTCTGTTAAACTTCAACATATCATCGCCGCCGCACTCACCTCTGCGTCCACCGCCCTCATGTTGATTAATCAACTGCCTATGAGTAACAGCGCGCATGCCTCACTCGGCTTTATGACGTTTTTCACATTGGTTGCCTGTTTTTTCTACCTCTATGAACGCTTTACTATCAATATCAAACTTAAAATTTGCCTTGGGTTTACCACAATCTTCACTACCGCCCAATATGCCGCTTTTAGCCTTTATACCTACACCGCCTTACCACCCCTTACCTATGTCTTCATCGGCATCATCTTTGCCCTGATACACTTTGCTCTCATACCAGAGTTGGCACTGTTGTTTCAAACAACACGAAAAACACCGGCTTACCATAACGCCGACAAAACAGGTTCATCATGAACAATAGCAGCAATAAAATAGACAATAATACTTGGCTTCCTATCCCCGCGTTCTTGCGCCGCGATAACCTTCGCCGGTATTATCAAAAACAACAACAAAAACGAAATCCAGCACCCAAACAAACCGAATTATTCAATGTCAATGATGAACAAACACCCCGCGCACATCACCTTACAGTGGACGATTAACCCCAATACCTGTACCGCCAAACATATCAATGGTCTAACAGTACAGTTTGCCTACCATGAAACAGACGGTGCATGGAATGGCACGGTTATCTCGGATTTATCTGATTACGCCTGCACCCAAACAACCACCCGTGAAAACGTCTCTCATTCGCTGTCAGCGCTGATTCAAGATGCCGTGCTCGCCTACCAACTTTATCTGCAAAATAGACACTAATTCTCTGCGTGCGGGAAGCCATCATCTAGGCATACTGAGTACAACTTAAAACAACTTATATAAGGATCTATTATGTGCAATGAAAATGATATGAAAACACTCAATAGCGCGCTGGTTAAATATGGCTTTCATCCCTATCAAGACAAGATGAAACAAAAAAAAGGTTACGTCACAAGCTGGCAAAAGAAAATTACCGACGATTTAGGCACACAATATTTTATTGATGTTACCCATTGCCACCTAGATTATTCTGGTGTACCAGATACTTCACAGCACCTGTTCAGCGGCTTTGCTCAAATGACCAAAGACGGACAAACATTTAATGTCGAACTTTTACACGTCAAATCGGTTGAACAATGTGAAGCGTTCTTCGATAACGTCTTTCATTCATTAAAATGTGAACGATACAGCCTCTTTGATGCGTAAGCCGTTAAAGACCACCACATAAACTGAGAAAGGATAAATACCATGAACCAACCTATCCCACTGCACAGCGAGAATAAAATACAAGCATCACTCGATAAAAATATCACCGAGGCGATTAGAAAGTCCGCTAAAGATCACAATATCACCCCCGCTGATGTCGCCGGTGTCTTTCGCGCCATCGAGTTGCGCCTGTTTATCAAATAATCTGTAGTCACTGCGTGCGGAAATCAATCAGGTCGGCATACTGATCGCTCAATTAACCAATGGGAAATTATTATGCTTACATTTTTATCACAGTTTAACCTTAAACACATCGAAATGGTCGCCTTGATTGCCACCGTTATTTTCGCCAGTGTCCTCTTTACATCCAGTCATGCCAGCACCGTCTTTATCGCCGATGTTGCGCTGTTTACTGTCGCCATGGTCGCCTTCAACCTGTTCGCTCGCAATGAAGTACCCGATCATCCCTTTAGGAAATATATTAACGCGATCAATGTTTTTGCGATTATTAATATCACTGTTACCACCACCCTATATAACACCGGACTGGTGGACACCATGATGGGAAATATCTATATGGATTTGTCAGTGATGGCACTAACAGGTCTCTACATGAGGCTGCGACTAGAAAAAAACCCGTCCATGATTAACACATAACGCACAGCTTAATGCCAGGCAGGGGAAACCCTGCTTTGGTTCTGCTTTTCAAAAGAATATGCCATGACTCAGAGCGAAACCACCACCGGCTTTATTATCGTGCCTCTATTGGTAGGAAAAATTAGACTGATATTACTTTGCGCGTGCCAGCAAGCGACCTTTAAACACTCATTTTGCCCTGCTACAAACCGCTTATCTGCTAATATGACGCTAAGTTTTGATATGTTTCATATTAGCTACAATGCTGGTAAAGCAGATTACGGTCAGGCAACCACTGCTGTTGTACTTGAACACAATGTTTACCTTATCTTAAACGGCGACCATAAAACCGCCCTTGCACAAATCGCTAATCAAGACGGCGTACAAGGCTGCATGGCTTACTTTATTGAACACATTGAACAGGCAAATGTTTACAGTGATCACCCTTTTGCTGCACAACCATGCGATGATGATGTTTTCTCAATGCATTCAACCGCCCTTAACGTCTGTGGGCAGGATACGCTTGACCGTCTGGCACACGCTATCAATGCTGCCCGTTCATCATGAACACTAAACGTAAAGACGTGCATACGTCCGTCCAGATAAATGATTCGCAAGCGATATTGCGCGACTTGTGCGATGAACTTACCACGTTACATCATCACTATTACCCTGAGTGTGGAGGCGGGTGCCCCTCTTGTGTGCTTATCCGTAAAGCTTATAACCTTTGTCGCCCACTGCCAAACTCACAACAGTCTTATCAGCGCCTCGTTAAAACGGAGATAGCAATGCGGGCAGAATTAAAACAGATACACAATCATTACCCTATGGCACGTAAAATCTAATCGCTTATTTTTACATGCGGGATTAATTCCACTTGCGATAATAGACGCAACTTAAAACAACTTGATAAGGTAGATATCATGAGTACACCAAAAGCAGCTGAAAACAATTTTATTAAACTGACCGATGATGAATTTTATGATCAGTTTGAATTTGTCACAAATCACTTTGACGATAATGCCAGTTATGATGGCAATATGTTTGAAACATACGGCGTTGAACTTGAACACGTACTGAGTGTGGCTAACAGCAAAGAAGGCGAACACCGCGTCTGGACTATCATGGACGACGATGATGGCAATATGTGCATCTGTAATGGTTATCACCTCGTTAATCGTATCGGTTACCTCATTACCACTACGCCGTGTCTGCCTAATACCGAATACTTCATCCAAGATCCGCAGGATGATAACGACTAATTCTGGCTGCCTCCAGAACGGGGAGGGCTTGTCTCTCCCCACCCTATTTAAGATGAATTTATGTCCAACATAAACAAGGATAAATGCTATGCACTTTACACCCGCGACACTTAAAAAATACTTATCTGCACACAGTACGCAAATTGTCCTGCGTGGTCGACTTAGTTACTCTCTGGTTAATCTTGTCACACACCAATCTGTCCCACTTTGCGCCCCTAACGCATTGAGCACTATCACAGAACAAAAGATCAATGATGCCATCGAGCAACTGTCTGTTGATATTAAAGCCGTACAAGGTGAATACGACCGATTACGCGCCGAACTTGACGAGGTTAAATTGCGCTGCGCGCTCGCTATCAAGAAAAATCATTTTACTGAACTGTCTAACCATGCGGATCTCGCAGAAACCTACCTTGGGCGACTTAACGATATTGATAGCGTGATTAATCGCTATAACGATAAAGCCGCTTAACCCGTTCATAATGAACACCCCTCCATTACAGCTACTTCGGTGGCTGTTTTTTATCTACTACGTGCGGAAGTATGAAAATACTATATATATATAAAAGTTAAATATTTTACTGCCGCACAGGCAGCTTCAATTCAAATCAACGCAAAGGGGAATAAAATGAATATCGAAATCGAAGTTGAATTTTCTGAATACATCGAAGAAGTAGATACATATGTTGTAGAAGTAAAGTTTGATGACAATTATTATGAAGTGAACTGCCAGTCATATCTTGATCACGATTATAACGAAACCTGGGAGCTTAGTTGCTGCAACGATAGCGGCGGGGATATTTATGACAGCGGCTTAGTTGATGCGCTGGTTGAAAAATACGGCGAAGACTTTGAGTATTCTGACGAATTTTCTAAAATACAATGTAAAATTACAGACTGTGCAGAAGCACATAAAACTGAAAATACATATGAAGCAGTATTATTAGAAGAACATGACATAACAGCGACTAAGATAGAGTCACCGTTCAATGTGTTTTATGCGGCAGATACGTCACTTTATATTGCTTATCACGACGATGATAAAGTCACTATTTTTTCTCATGATTGTATGAAGATCGCAAGTGCACTTAGAGTGTTGAAGACGTTTGAATCGTATGATGAATGGTATGACTACGAAAATAAATTGTGGTTTGATGAATGGGGACGTGGAGGACATCATCTTCATGATATTGCTTATGCAAATTTTGTTGCTAAAAAACTCGGTGCTTTTGAAGAAGAATGGTGAGAATAACAATGGAAGACTCAAAACATTTAGAATTTAACACATTTGGCGATGCTTGCTGTTTTTTAGCGAATGCCGGTTATTTGTCTACTACGTGCGGGATTAATCCAACTTGCGAAAATAGACTCAACATTAAACATAACAACGAGGAAACGTGCATGAACTTAGTTAGCGTTAATACTTCAATTCAGACCATCATTGCGATCACCATAGACCTTATCAATAAACACGGGATGGCAGATAGAGACACAAATGACAGTCTAAAGGATATAGTCAAAGTGGCGGAATCTGTTCTTAATGAACTTAGCCCAAACACCAATAATCAAAAATATTTCATCTTGAAACACACTCAGCGTTTCGGTGATTACGAATTTCTCGATACCGAATTTGTTAAATTGGATGCCAATACTGACTTAGAGCAATTCAAACATGCGTATGCAAAAGATGCGCGGGGTAGCCGTACTGATGATTGGGAAGAAGATTACAATGGTTACTGGTTTGATGGTAACTTGTCTTTCTTACCTGATTTAAAGGAAATCTCTAAAGAAGCATTCGATCTCGGTATTGCTGCACAAAAACTTGTCAATCTTTAACCACTGGAGTCAACATGGAATTTTTATTTGAATATTTACTGTTTTTTGCAAAAGTCTTTACTGTTATTATTGGGGCGGCTCTTTTGTGGGGTGCGCTCTACTTAATCAAGAAAAACGCCTCTCCAGATAAATCTACATTGGTGATTACCCCACTTAATAATAAAAACGACGACAATATTTCAAGGCTCAATGAGGCGCTTGGCATTGAAACGAAAAAAGGCAAAAAGGAAAAAAGCAATACGATTGATGTCAAAGATAAACCACGCGCCTTTGTGTTGAACTTTAAAGGGGATATCAAAGCCTCCGATTGCGATCACCTCGCTGAATCTATCTCGGTCGTGCTAACCAAAGCCAGCAGCAACGATGAAGTCATACTAAAATTAGAAAGTCCAGGCGGTATCGTCAATAACTATGGGTTGGCAGCAAGCCAGCTTTTACGTCTTACGTCTAAATGTATCCCCTTAACCGTTTGTGTTGACAGAATTGCCGCCAGTGGTGGTTATATGATGGCATGTACCGCCAATAAAATCGTCGCTGCACCGTTTGCTATCATCGGCTCTATCGGCGTGGTCGCTAGCTTGCCTAACTTTAATGGCGTACTCAAAAAACTCGATATCGAATACGAAGAACATACCGCCGGTGAATTAAAACGCACATTAACAACTTTTGGCGAAAACAGCGACGAACAACGAGAACACTTTAAAGCAAAACTTAATAATACTCATGATTTGTTTAAAAACTTTGTCAAAAAACAACGTCCTCACGTTTCGCTTGATGATGTTGCCAATGGTGATCACTGGTTTGCTAATGATGCCATTAACCTTAATCTGGTTGATGAACTCAGCACTTCGGAACAATATATACAATCGCTGAACACAACGCATAACATTGTCGAGATTTCACACAGAAAAAAGAAAACCTTTCTGCAAAAAATTGGGCTTAAACCCGATCCCGACACTATGATTAACCATCTGTTAACGAACATACTGTCTCACCACAGACAGCCTTTTTATTAATATTTAAGGATAACTTGATTGATTGCCACCGGGAACTTCTCCCGGTGCAGCCACTTTCACTACCGTCTTGTTCAAGATAAACATAACTCAAGCCGTTCTTATTTAGATAACCGATTTATATCTTTTGCGTGCGGGAATACACCTGACTGACATACTGATCTCAACTTAACGAGGCAACCAGTATGAACACACAAAACGTAACATTAAACCAAGCGCCACTGAATACCATCATGCTTGATGGTAAAATCAAAGATGCATTCTACGCCCTGTACCGTCTGTTGATTACTCAAACACCGGTACGCATTGCAACCAGCTTTGGTAAAGACAGTTCTTGTATTACCTCATTAACCCTCATGGCGGCTGCACGGGCTGTTCAGGACGGCTTTACGCTCGCACCCATCGTGCTTTCTCATGGTGACACAGGTATCGAAAACCCCAGCGTTCACCAATACGCCATGAATGAAATCAAAAAAGTTCAAGCCTACGCAAAAGAAAATAATTTTGATGTGATCGTCTCTATTGCTAAACCTACTTTAGCAACTTCATGGGCTTATCGTCATATTGGTAGCGGTAAACTGGTCACATACCCCATGTCCGGCTCAAAAGCTAAAAATGGCAATGGGCAGAGCCGTGATTGTTCCGTAAGCCTAAAATTAATGCCACAACAACGCGCACTTAATGAGATCAAAAAAACATTTGATGCTCAATACGACAAAGAATTGGTCACTATTATCGGCACGCGTTTTGAAGAAAGCGAATCGCGTAAACGCCGGATGACTGAACGCGGCGAAACAGCAGATATGCCTTGGCGCGGTGAGAACGGTATGCTCCACCTCAGCCCTATTTGCCACTGGTCAACCCATGATGTCTGGTCGTACCTGAATCTCGCCTTGACCCGTCAAATCGACACTTACAGCGATATGGAAGATACATTTGAAATCTACGAAAGTGCAGGGGGCAGCGCCTGCGCCATCGAAGCTGATATGGCATTAGGTAAAGTTGCTGCAACTCGCGGCTGCGGTAGCCGTCATGGATGCAGCCTGTGCACGGTTACAACTGATCAATCTATGGCTAACATGATCGACTCAAATCCTGACTTTACCTACATGAAAGGACTGAACCAATTTCAACAGTTCTTATTGAACACACAATGGGACTGGTCTCGCCGCCACCCTGTTGGACGCACAATTAAACATGGCTACCTAACCATCGCGCCAGACACATACAGCCCTGCCATGCTTGAAGAAATGCTCAAATATGCACTGACCATTGATATCATTGAGCGCGAAGCTGCGTTCAACCTTGACATCGAACCACGCTTCCAGTTGATTGATATGCAAACACTCATCGCTATTGATGCCGACTGGTCACGCTACGGGCTACATTTGCCTTTTCATGCCCTTAAAATCTACCGCGATATCGTTAACGGTGCGCGCTACCCTGTGCCTGATATCAAACCTGTTGCTCGTACACCACGCCCTGCGGCTCGCTATGTCTATGTTGGTGATGATTGCTATGACGGCGGTGAATATGACTTCGCAGGGCTGAACAATCCTACATTGCTGTCTCTTGAAGGATGCCCTACCGGTGCCAGCCGTGTTCTGCCTGCGACATCTAAGCACCCTGCGCTTCAAATCCTGGATGTGGATATGGACAGTATGTTCAATGTGGACGAGGAAGGCGCTGAATTTGTTTTAATGGATATGGATCACCTTATTGATACTTACCATAACGACAAACACATGATCACAGCAGGCTTTATGCATTACATTAGTCTCGGTACGTTGACGTTTGCACATAGCCAGCCTCGCAAGATCGATGAAATCTTACGTCGCACCGCTTTTCGCCAACACCATGGTCTTACTGGTAATAATGTCAATATTGAACAGTTATTAGCATCATCAATAGATGAAAAAGCTATGGCGGTAATTCGTGCTTCCCATGAAACGGTCACAAACAACGATAACGCCGATTTATCGCATGATGTCAGTGATGATGATACAAGCTCACAAATGGACTTATTCGCAGCGTGAGCCGGTTTAACCCACTATGCCGACCTGATTTATTTTTACCCATCTATCACTCTTTGGGACATGGACTTTCTGTGTCGTTCTATATCAATCGTGATCATGAAATTGTTTTAAACAATATAGGCACCGGTCTCAGCGCTGTACAGTTCTCAACCATGACGCTCGTTCGCGCTTTGGGAAAGACTTATTTACAGCTAAAAATGCCCTATCAACACTTTACATCTTATCAAAACGCGTGAACCTACTATTTACTCAAAGATATTCATGCCATCACTGTCAAAAACTACATGCGGGAATACCTGTATTGGGGATAATACAACCAGACAATAATTCAACTGAAAGGCAACTATTATGCTCACACGAATTAAAAAAACAGTTCAAACCACCCTGCGGAATCTCGGTCTTAAAAACGGTAAAAAACGCCTTTGGCTTGACGGTCTACGTCTGGCTAACATCGGCTTTGTCAAAGGCGCACAATACCTGACTGTTTATCATTCTGATACTCGCCAGATTGAGCTTATTCTTAGTGAACAAGGCGATAGAACCGTCTCTGGGCGTAAAAAACGTGGTAGTGACACTATTACGCCTATTATCGAGTTATGCAATGATACCTTTACTCGTTTTTACCATGATGCCGATCGCGTTCGGGCAACCCTCTATACCGATGGGCGAATTGTTATTGATCTGCATCCAGAAGATGTGGCTCGTTTTACCCGTGAAGAACGTACCCGCGATAATCTGCGTAACGGACTGCTTCACGAAGGCTCTGGCTGCACCGGAATAGGTGTATCGACATTGGCTATCCATCAAGGCTTAAGCGAAAATGGTATTGATTCCGTCGTGGACTGGGTGATCGATGCCGAAGGTAAATATTTGCAGGTTGCTATTGATAATAATCCAGCTATTACGGACGATACACAAATCTTTGAAGGCTACCTCGAAGATGTCCAACCTGAACAGCTTTCTGTTGTTGATATACTTTCAATTTCGCTTCCTTGCACGGGGCATTCTCAGTCTGGAAAATCGAAGAATAAAATAAAACACGCCGAACAACATGATGATGCTGCAACGTCTGTTTTTGGGTTTATGAATATTCGCCGCGCTGTCAATCCCTCTATCATTATCTCTGAAAATGTGGTGCCCGCAAAAGATAGCGCAACATACATCTTGATCAAAAAAGAATTAGAACGCACCGGCTATAATATTTCAGAGTTCATCTTGGACGGTGACGATGCCGGTACCATTGAAAACCGGAAACGCTACTGGTTCGTGGCTGTCTCAAAAGGTCTAGGTGACTTTGATTTAATGCAACTCCCCCGCTTTCAACGCCAGCACCAAAAACTCGGTGACGTTATGGAAAATGACGATGAAATTACATCTACATGGAACGCCTATCCTTACTTGTTTGAAAAACAAAAACGCGATAAAGCCGCTGGCAAAGGATTTGCTATGCAAATCGTTAATTCTGAATCAACTACACTTGGCACAATCGGTCGTCACTACAATAAAGTACGATCAACAGAGCCATTGATTAAACATTCCTCAGAACCGCTCTACCGCCTGCTAACACCATTGGAGCATGCCAGAGTGAAAGGCATCCCTGAATCGTTAGTTGTTGGTATAAGCAACACCACCGCGCATCAAGGGCTAGGTCAGAGCGTTTTATTCCAGCACGCTAAAGCGCTTGGGATTATGGTAGCGCAGTTTTTAACAGGTAACGCAACACCTGCTTTACCCTTTATCACGAAAAAATCTTGTGAAGTTTATTGTGATAAATACATTGATTCTCATGTGAGCGCACCTCAACTAGAGTTTGTTTTATAAGAACTCAAAACTTCTTAAATCAACGTGCGGAACTTTTTAGAATTGAGATAATAGCTTCAAGTAAAAGACTACATCAACAGCTAAAAGGTAAATATTATGTTTTTTAGAATCGACGGTTATTTTAAAGATGATAAAAATGATGTCTTCAATGGCATGGTTGTCTCAACTTTTGACTCTTATACTGATGATGATGAAGATGTGTTTTATTTTGGGCTTTCTCGCGGTACTGCCGAAAACCTTATCGACAAAGAAACACAAGAAGATTTTGTTATCACACGTGTTTATGATTATTAATCAACGTTTATTTTGCTATGACTGATATTATCGAAAAACAATTAGAGCCAGGGCGATCCTTCGAGTACGTCAAACTATCGTATGACCGTGACTTACGATTGCTTACAGCAACAAATAAATCAAATCACAATGTGACTTATTACGACGTACCTATAGTTGTCTTTCATCGCTTAAATGAGAGAACATTTATTGACGGCTATTTTACTGATGTTATAGATGCTTATTTTTATCATAAACCGGATGATAAACCTTTATGCAAACCTAAACACCTCAACCCTGCAACATTGCTTTTGAGTGTTGATTCACAAGGGGAATATTCGGTTCGCAGCGAAAGAATATCTAACCCCTTTGATAACCCAATGGGCGCACCAGATTGCTTTTTTATGCAAGAACCCATAGATAGTGTCGATGTTGAACAATTTAATCCGACTGGTTATAACTATATCGAAGTAGAAGCACTAACGAGCAATCAGTTAGCCAGCTTGTTAACTACTATAACCGAGGCTCTCGGCGCAGAGCATTTTAAAAATGAGTCACTGTTTCTGAAAACACTCGAAGATTGTCTGGTTGCAACATTAGGTAATAACACTAAACATGCCTATATTTTTACTTACCCTCTAAATAACGGAACGATAGGGGTTTCATGTAGTAACCAGATCGACCCCAAAGGCACTTGTTATGATTATTTTGTATTCAAGGAACTTGTCGATTTATGTTTTAAACAGGAGATGTGCGCATAATGAGCATCATAAATTATGTATTTGAAGACTCGATTGCTGTCGAAAAATGCACTTATAATCCATTAACACTTGAGTTGTCTGTGACAACAAGAACACCCGATATTTATCAGTTTTATGATGTAAAACGTTCAGATTACACCGACTTCATTCAAAGCAATAATCATGGCAAACACCTTAGAACCCATTTAAAGACAAATTTTGATTATCAGTGTAATGGTGGCAAAACAAAAAGCGGTATGAATCGGAAATTATTAGTTAACCCTATGGGCGCACCTAATGAGTTCTTCGAGAACCAACTAGACGTTTAACATTGACACTGTTTTTTAATCTTTATTTCTATGTGCGGGAATACACTCGATTGGCATACTGGCTACAACTTAAAACAAACCAATAAGGCAGCTAATATGGATGCATACACTGGGCATAAAGCATTTGATCGACTGGTCTTTAAAGAAGGAATTATGACAGGTAATGTTATTGGCACCGCACAAATTTCATGTTATGTGCGGGCATATAATAAAACTGAATGCAATGGTTTTACCCGCGCCCCAGGACACCTCCAAGACTACGATTTGAATGGTTTTATCAAGAACTTTCCTGAACAGGTAAAAAATAAAATTCGTTCTTACGCACAGACTAATAAAGTTGTGGCTTATAAGTTCAGGCACTTCAATGGACAGCATGAGATCGTGCATGGCTATATTATTGCGTGCCCTACAGACTCATATCGTCAGCAAGAAATTTTAGAGATTATTCCTGCTAACAATCGCGCCGCTTCACACAAAATTCTTTATTATTGCGCCTCACAATTAAAAGGCGACGGACAAGTTGATGTCGCTGCATAGGCGTCCAATATTAACTTAATCATACAAACATATAAGGAGCTATCTGATGAGTCGACATATCTACCCGTCATTACTCGAAGCTGAACACGCTGGCGCACCGCCTTATGCTATTAATGAAGCGAGAGAAAGTGGTCGAAATGTTATTAAAATTGTCTGGGACGAAGATGATATTCCAGAACATTGCAAAGGTTATATCCAATGGTCTGTTCGCCCATATCGCGTTACGGATTTATGCGATGGGACGCGTGATGGTGTTTGTCACTTGGTCACGAATAACGTTTGTAAGCAGCTTGGTATTGATATGCTAACTGTTTATAACCGTGCTTATGAAAACCGACCAGAGCACGACACTTTTACTAATGAATATATTGCTGGATTGGATTTTTTTATGAGTGAGATAGAAATGCCTGATATTTCTGATTCATCGCTTAAAGCGCTTTGCCGCTCATTGTATGATATGAATTTCAGATCCTTTGCAGAGGGATTATCAGTCGCTTTTTCAGAAAAAGGCTATGATACGCTTAATTATTAAAAAAACAGTCAAAGATAAACAGGTCTAATAATTTTATATTTAGAGCGTGCGGGTTTAGTTCAGATTACTATACTGGACTCAACTAAAAGCGAGATTTTATATGACAACACAAGACAAAAAAATATATTGCGCAGAGGTTGATTGCAAGGGCGCGCCAGGCTGTGATTGCAGAAATTCTGGTCGTGTCTGTTTTAAGGATTTTATTGCGTCACGAAAAGAGGTTAGCAATATTGGAGAAGCGCTTAATGATTTAGAGATTAGCGATTCATCGGGGTTTGTTTATTTAAACGGATTTTATATTGAGCGCAGTGGTGATCTATATCACTTAATGATCGGTAACGAAGAGACGCTAGATGAATGCCTTGAAGTGCTTGAGAAAAAACTATGGGATGACTTTGCTTGTCTTGAAGCAAATTCGATTAACCGTCAATAATTAACACTAAGATGTATTTATGATTACTTTTATTACTGATTTACAATACGAAGAACCAGATATCTTAATTGCCGTGCAACATGAACCACTCATAATTCTAAGTGAAACAGGAAAAGAAATTGATCGTCTGATGCCACCTGAATCGGGATGGTCGCATACGCTTTTATGTGAATACGCAGAGCATAACCCAGAGCAATCAGGTGAAGCGTACCTCGGTGAAACATGGGTTGGTAGCTCAGAAGTATAATTTATCTTAAATCTTAAAAAAAAGGGTTTGATTATGAAAACAATATTTTCTAAAACTATCTTTATGTTGTTTGCTGTTTTTCTGTTAGTAATGTCACTACCTACGACACAAGCATCCACAACTCATTTTGTTGCGCAGCATGGTGCCGTCACACCAATCGGACAAGCAAATTCCTATAAAAAAACCTTCTATGAAAACATGGATAGTGAAACAATAATGAACGTGCTATTCAAGGAACTAAAGGAGCAAATCAAGACGCAGAAGTTTGATGTAGAAAAAATTGCCAACATAACCGACATCCTTTTCTGTGACCGAAATCCTGCTTTTTCTATGCCGAACAGTCTCTGTCAATCTTTAACAAAAAAGTATCATAACTTTTTATCAAACAATGCTATCTTAGATGATAAATACGCCGATAACGCCACAGATTTATTAATAAATGTTCGTAGTGATATTTATGTTTATATGGGTGAAAGAAATCCATATATCAATGATTCAGCGAATACGTGGTTTGCTGTTGTTATAGGCTTATTAGCCTTCTTGGTTATTGCTTTGTTCGTTTCTTTTTGGAAACAGAAACCAATAAGCAGCGATAATCATTTAGCCGAACACCCCGATAACTATTCTGCTTTTAAATAATTACGTTACTACTGTAGTACGCGCTAATATCATTTAATTACTTAGTGCGGGATATGGCTTGTTTGAGATAATAGCTCTAACGAAACGGAGACTATTATGAGCCAGACACTACAACATTTCATTAATAAAGCGCACGACATTAACTACTCATTACCCGGTAAGGATGGTGATGAATATGTTATTGGCACCTCTGGCGGTGCAGATAGCTCTGTCACTGCTATATTACTTACATCGATTTTTCCCGATACAAATTTCCACCTGCTTTTCACTGATACACAGGCAGAAGTAAAATACACTGATGAATCTATTGAGGCGCTTGAATGTTTTATTGGTAAACCAATTAAACGTATAAGCGTTGAAGGCGGTCTGTACGGTCTTGTTGAGCATTATTCTACCAAAAAAGAAGATGATGGGTTCTTCTTACCATCAAATTTGGTCAGGTATTGCACAAGGGTTGCAAAACTTACTCCTTTTGAAGATTACATGGATGGCATACGCGAAAATCAATTAGATGAATGTAAGGTTCATAATTTTACAGGCATACGCGCCGATGAACCTGCGCGTTCTGGTTTTAACTCTGACATGCCCTGGATGCAAACTCATTTTCCGCTGCGTGATTTAGGGCTTAATCGTGAAGATGTATTCAAAATATTAACCGAGCTTCACATGGTTCCACGTTTTTATAAGTGGCGTGGTCGTTCTGGTTGCTCTGGCTGTTTTTTTCAAAGAGGCAGTGAATTTATTGGCACTATGATGCACGATCCCGAAGGCTTTGCAAAAGCACAACAGTATGAAAAATTGTCCGAGATTGACGCGAAACGGTTTGTTGTACAGGGCGGCGATCTATCTGGTGTCAAAATTAATTATCCTATCCCTGCCAGCATTGATGCACGTACTTGCCATGACTTTGCAATGCGTGCCCCAGTAAAACTTACACGGAATGATAATTCGACTTTAGATTTGTTCAGCGAAGAAATGACTGATGTGTTTGTTGGGGTTGAATATATTGTCGATCCATCAATGAACCTTTATGGTGGCTCCCGTACAGGCAGCCCCGGTACAACTCACATGGAATTGATTAACTGGTGTACGACGAAAGCGGGTATGTCAACAATCTTAAACAACCACTACTGGACACGCAAAGATACAGCCGAAGTGTTTTTTCTTACACCGTCTGAGTTTGAGGCACAGTATAAAATGGCTGTTTTTCATCTTGAGATACCAAGCCATCTAATTGATCTCGGTAAATCAACCAAAGGGACTTACACATGGAAACGCAATCATGCAATGGCACAGCTTAAAATGGTTGCCAGTGCTATAAAGCGAACCCTACACCGGCTTTCCATCGAGGAGAATGTAAAAGAGTATGCGCCTTTCGTTGGCACTGATACATGGGAAGGCGAACAATATACTGCTTTCAAACAGTTGCTTAAATCCATACCAGAAGAAGGCAAAATACTAAATACTTATAAACATACGCCTAGCAGCAAACGCCCTTCTGCACCAACAGGTGACAATGCGCCTTGTCAAATCTGTTCAAAATAAACAAATCACATAAGGAATAAAATTATGAGTAAAACAATTACTGCAAACTTAAGGCATCCACTAGCCGCCTCACAGGACAGCTACCGTGTTATTAGTATCTCAACAGCCCACCTTAGTCCTGGCGACATTATTGGCTTAGATTCGCTTGCCAATGATTCTGAGTGTCAAATGGTAATGAAACGTGATACTGGGTACTTCGTTAAGCTCTATGATGATATTGAAACCAACAATGGATTTATCGGGCATAGTGATAGTTTCGACAATATCGTTATAAACGCCTATGAAGCGGGTTATCGGATGATTGAATTTGATTGTGATGCGACAATATATGCTTGTCTGCCCGCCTTTGAAGAATAATTTTTATGGTTATAAAAATAACTTTTTCTAAGAATTTAAGAAACACCATAGACATAAGATATTCGCATCACGTCAATTTTTCAATGTTTATGCGTGCGGGAATAATCACACTTGAGATACTAGCCTTACACAATAACTTGATAAGGCAGATATCATGCGTAGAAAGAAAATCAATGGTTATAGCGATTTAGAAAAGCACTTATCCGCTTTAACTCAACAACTAACTATCTCTGGCATTGGGTTAGCCTCACGCTGCATAAAAAACAAAGCGACAGGCTGTGAAAGAAAGATTGGTCACTATAAAACCCTTAGTGTTCCAGAAGTCAACGCTATTATTAAGGACTTAGTGATTAGCCATAAAGAACTGATAATGCTCGCCACTAAGCTAAAAAACAGACTGAAAAATGCAGGCGAAATGGTTAGCACATCACTTATTGATCGTGATTATGACGGCTTAGTTCTTGATGCAAAAATAGCCAAAACAATTTATTACCAATTAAAGGTCGTCCGTCACGTCATACGAAATGAATATCTATTCTGGCAACAAAAAAACGTTTCAAAAAAAGCAGCTTAGTTTCTAAATTATTGAGGTTACTATGTACATTGAATATAGCGAATTACTTGCTCTACGAATTGAATTACATGCAGAAATTGTAAAATACCAACTTAAACTTGGTGTTTATAATGATCCTGTTTGGGCTGGCGAGGAGTTTCGACATCTCAGTATTCATGCAAAGATGCTACTTAACCAAGCAGGTTTTGATAATTTAACTGTACTTACCTCAGTCACCGATAAATATTTACCACCATTAACGGATACATTGAAAGACTACGTTCGGACGCAAACGCTCCAGCAAGAACACGTCAAAATAACATCGATAAATGGTTTTAATCATCCATTGTCAACGTTTGACATGGCTACCGTTATCGGGCTTCTTACGCAAAATCAATTCGTCATAATTGGATCGGTTTCTCTGCACCCAGATAAAGAATTAAATTGTATTTGGGGTATGGATGATTATGGTAATGAAGTTTTAGTTGCAACCAGTTTAAATGACGTAGAAAAAGCAATTAACTGGGCTTGCAATCAAGATACCAACTCCGTGTTTGTTGAATATTACTAGACATATAAAGGATACACAATGGCTACTACTAAAGCGATAGACCTGCTCGATGACTGTATGTTTACTACGAGTTCTACTTTAAACGATCTAGACAAAGGATTAACTCTCGATCAAGGCAGTATTAGAGATATTTTGAGCGATCTATACGACTCATTGGACACAATTTACAGCGAGCTTAAAGAAGAAAAAACATCGTAATAAGCGTGCGGGAATAATCTCATTTGACATTATCTTATTTGAATATCTTATAAATGCGCACAGGAATGTTAAATATGCAGACAAATCAAGTGATATTACCAAACATTACGTCAGCAGCCTCCAATAAGAAGAGACTTGTTAAAATATTACGGCATGAGTCCAGTTTAACACCAGAACAGCTACGCAAGCGGAAACTAGCACGCATGATTTTTTCCATCGGATTTGAGCGATAAGGAATATTATGTCCAACATAAACAAAAAAAGAATTAATAACGCGATACATGATGCAGAACTTGCTTTTTGGGATGTTATCGCAGAGAACTTTCCAGAAATAACAACTGGCGATGTGTTACCGGAACACCTTGTAGAAATGCACTGCGATTATCAAAAACACGTCACCAGATGGATTAAGTTAAATCATAGTGATCCGCATTTCCTGGATAATGTAAATTTTGATTGTAAAGATTAGGCTTGCGCTAATTTTAAACGTGTTTTACTAAATTTAGGTAATAATATGCCAACAAAAATAAATATAAAACTTGTCACTTCAAAACATGGCTATGATGATTTTGATGTAGCAGGTCATCCGCTCCATATATACAGAGCTTGCGTCCCACGTAATATCAAAAAGAATGAGACTTTTAATGTTTACCTGGGGCAAAGTCGAAAATTAAGTGCGGCATGGCAAGGTTCGCTTAAAATATCGCTTGAAAAATTTACTACAACTGAACAGGGCACATAATGAATACTATTATTAAAATGAAAGATATATGGGGGTTTACTGTCTATATTAACTCACAGGATTTGAATAAAAATATTGATTACATTCCACTCTATACGAAGGATGGTAAGCGAAGCACTAATTTTGTAGGTCTTGCGTCTATCTATAAGGATCATTTAGTTAAAAATAGCAGTTTTAGCACTCATCGGTTTACGCGATTAGTGCGCCAACACGCCAGAAAACACCCAACCCCGGAAGCTGTGCGCCTCGCAAAAGCAGCTTACATGGATGAATCATCTTACTATGATTTGTCAAAGCGTGTGATCTCAGCCGAAATGCTACATTAATTAAAGGATGCACAATGGAATCTATTACCCTACAAAATACAACCGGCACTCGAAACGCAGAATATCAACTTCATATTAAATCTGTTGATGATGGCTTCATTGTAAGCTATCTCAACGGGCGAATTGGTTCAACATTAACAGGTAAAAACCTGACCGCAAACCCTGTTGATCTACAAACCGCCAAGAAGCTTTTCACAAAAAAAATTAAAGCTAAACTCAAGGGTGGCTACAAAGAAATCGGAAGCGATACGTCTGCATATACCATGCTGGTCAACAATGGTGTTCATTCCGGCATTGATCCACAACAACCTAATTCAATCAATGCAAGCGAAGCTATTAAACTTTGTCAAAATGATGATTTTGTGTTGCAGGAAAAAATCAACGGGCAGCGAAAAATGGTTGATTATACGTCAGACAAGCCTCAAGGGATTAATAAACGTGGTATGTATGTTGCTATACCCACGCCTATAGCAGAGGCTTACAAGAACACTGATAGCATAATCGATGGTGAATCTATTGGTGATACATTATATGCATTTGATGCTGTTAGAATTGAGGGCGTTGATATTACAACGCTCTCATTTGCAGAGAGATATAAACGTTTAAGCCTGTTTTTAGATAAGCAACCTAATAAACATATTGTACGTGTACCTGTTTATTTTACGACTGATGAAAAACTACAAGCATTAAATGAGTTTCAGAAAAATTCACGCGAAGGCGTTGTTTTTCGTGATCAATATTCACCTTATACTGGTGGTCGCCCACATACAGGTGGAACACAGCTTAAGCACAAGTTTTACAAAACCTGCTCTGTTATTGTGCATGAACACAATCTTAAGCGAAGCGTTAAAATGTCAGTGTTAGACAGCAATAATAATATCGTCATTGTAGGGAATGTTACTATACCCTCTAATAAATCCATACCGCCAATTCATTCTGTTATCGAAGTTAGATATCTAAATGCCGTTGTTAAATCTAATGCGCTTTATGAACCAGTCTATCTGAATGAACGCGATGATGTTTTGGCATCTGAATGCACATTAAATCAACTCGAATATAAACCAGAATAATTTTCCAATACACTACTAAAGGAAAAACAATGCTTACTGATATAGAGATAAAAAGATATATTGATGGCGGTGGTAACCGCTGTCCTTATTGCCAAAGCGAATCAATAGAATCGTCCGGGGGATTTAACGTTGATTCCCTCTATGCTGACCAACGGGTAAAATGTTTATCTTGTAGTAGCCAGTGGAAAGATGTTTACCAGCTAACAAGCGTGGATGTATGTTAAAGATTAACAAGGATAACCTATGAAAAATACAGTGATTTTTATATTAATTTTGTTATTTGTATCCCCATTATTTGCTAACGAAATATGGGATAACACTGTTACTTTATTTGAAAGTGTAACTGATGCGGCAGCAGATGGTCTTAATTCGCTTGGTGAAGGGATTGATTCAGCTTTTAATACGACCGAACCAGAAGAAAAAGATACCGATCATGCGCAAGAAGCTATTACCAATAACAAAAATACTACTAGCCAGGGTGATGCTTTGGGTTCGCCAACAAAAACACTTTTATCTATAAATTGCCTTAGCGCTATTTATGATCCTATCTCAAATAATGATGATCAGGTTTATACGCTTGCACTTCGTACACAAAAATGCACAAGGCTAAAAGCGTTTAAATCTGATGCCAAATCATGTATTCAGTCGTTACATGGTTATGTCATGGCGAACAACCTTAGTGCCTATCAATTAACAGCTAAATTAGAGCCTACTTGCCACATAGGTAGGGATCTTAGTGATAAGTCCAATCTCTTCCTAGATTTAATCCATAAAAACAAAGGTATATTCTCGGTGACTTTGTATAAATTATGTACTGATGCACCTGAAAAAATCAAAAAACTTAGTTGCCTTTTGCTTGATGCGTCATTATTAAACAAATAATTAAAAAGAAGGCTTATTTTAGGAGACGCTGTAGGCGTTTGAAAAATATCGCTTCTAAATAGTTTTTTATTAAAAGGAGTGCGGGATCATATTGATTTGTAATACTTATCTCTCAATAGAGGAGAGATATTTATGAACACATCATATAAACTTGATTTTGACCGTCACGGACTACTTCGCAGCCAAGAGCATCAATTTACAAATAAAATAACGTTTTTAAAAGAAGTGTTGCAAAATGCCCGGCGTGCGGGGGCAGATCATATTGTTGTCGAACATGAACCCGAAAACCTCACACTACGAATTAAGGATAACGGCAAAGGATTTTCCGACTACAGTGCTTTCTTTACATCAGGTAAGAGCGGCTGGAGCAGCGATATTATTGCTCAAGACAACCCTTATGGTATTGGCGTTATGAGTTTATTCTTCGCCTCTCATTTTATTGAGATCACTTCCGCTGGTAAATATGCTTATATCAATACTAATGAGCTATTAGAAGGGAAAGCTGTAGCGATACAAGACTCTGACTATAATGACGGCACAGAGATCATATTACATTTAAAATGTGATTATAACGAGGCAGTGACATCTCTATTTTCGCATTCGCATAACGTCTCTTATGAGGAGAAGGTGAATGATTTTTTAATAGGGTTTCCTATTAAAACAAGTATTAATGGTGTTACTGCAACGCCGGTATTCTTAACCAATGATCCATCTCTTATTCCATTTGAATATGGGCTTTTAAAATTTCCTGAGCAAAAAGAAGGCGTCTTTACTTTATCTACAGATATTGGACATATATTTTCGCAAGGCTTTAGACTAGAATCTCCTGCACTTATTCATTATTCTAAACCATCTAATGTAATCGTTTTTTTAAATAACGTGTTACCACTAAGAAGTCCTGACAGAGATCAATTATTCGATAGTGATAATGCGTTCGAATTATTAAGAACATCTATACATAAAGTGGCTGTAGAACAATTAATCGAATATAAAGCTAGCGTAACGCCTGCGCAGTTTTCTAAAACGGCTTATTATTCATGTTATAACCTTAGAAGACTCGATCTTCTAAATGATTGCCCTTTGCCTATTGATTGTTTAAGTCTTTATACTGACGTACCGCGCAACACATTCGACTACGAAGATGGTGTTCTATTAAATGCGACCGATCTAACGGATACTCATTTGGTTGACGTTGATGGTGCGTTCTTCTGTCTGGATGAAGATGTAGAAGATTTTACAATTCCAGTTTATGCTTTCCTAAAAAGGCTACCAATTCTGGACAAAACTCTTATCCACAAAGATCACCCATCATTAAAAAATGGAATTAACGAAAAAAACTTTTTTTATGATATTGAATGCAATAATCATAAAAATACCGTTGTTTTTACTACAGATCAGTTTGAAATTGATATTGTAGTTTGCGATAGCTTTACTATTAATTCAGCATGGGAAGTCAACGGCGTTAAATATTCAGATGAATTGGTTGTTGATGATACACCCTTGTTTGACGGTTTAACTTGCTACTACCCTCTTTCCTGTAATAAATTTAATGATGCTTTATTGCAAGTATTCGATTATCTCTGGGATGGTATCGAAATGAGAGGAGAACTTGATAACGATATTGATCGGTTTGAAAATATTATACGCGCATTTAAGTCTTCTGATATTCCTGCTTTGCTTTCTGAGATTTTGTCAGAGATCGACATACCTATCTCTCTCTTAAATGATAAATCATATAACATTACATTTCGTGGCAACAAGCCTATCGTATCTGAGATTGGAGGTTAATTTGAGATTGATTAATATTATTTACGGGCTTGCTTTGGTTGCGCTGATAATAATTTTATACCTTATTTTGTTTTCTATAAAAACCTTTGTACTTGACGCTGAAACATCAAGTAACGCGTTATTGTTTATCCTAGCTGTTTTGTTTTATTTAACCGCGATTCCAGCCGCTATTCTTTTTTTGCTAGAAGACAAAAAATCACGCAATAGGGATGTACGGCTTGTCAGGTTAAATATAAAGAGAAAGTTTAAGTTGGATAACACAAAAAAAACTGCCAAAGATTTTAACTATTAATACGTGCGGGAATATTCCGGTTTAGCATACTTGTTAAAACAATCAAGACAAGGAATAAACATGGAATTATATACTCTTACATATTGTGAAGCGCCACATTTAACTAAAGTCTCTGATGCAATTATTACAAGGGTTTTCGCAACAGTTGATGATGCTTATGATGATTTATTTGATTATATCAAAAAGGCTTTTACTTCCGGTATGCTGGATGAATTTAGCGATGCTGAACCAGTTATTGCAGAAAAGTTATTTTTTGAAGATGCGTTTATCAGCAAATCAAAATTATCATTAAATGAAACGGCTATTGTCTGCCAATGGTATTTTGATAGCCTCAACAGTGATGATAGTAATTCTAACAACTTCTATAAAATTACTTCGCAACCTTTAAAATCTGTCAATGAAATGGAGCTAACGATGAAAGATTGGCGTATTAGTGAATCTGTTATTTTGCGCGATCAAGACTGTCAAACATTTACAGGTACTTTTTCTGCCAATGTAGACAGAGAAGCCGTCTATTTTTCAATCGTTCCAGAACAGGTTAAAGGTCTTGCTATCGAAGAGTACGGTCTGTCTGGTGTAATCGAAATCCGTAACGGTCAACCAGCCCTATCGTTAGGTCTTCATCAAGATGATAGCTTGCTTCATGTGGAATCTGATGGGCGCACTGGTCTTTATGTACATAGCGATAATTCGACTCCTCCAAAGCAATCAGAATGGTTCTCTGACTGTCATGGGTCAGTTTTTGATACTCATTACTATGGCGATAAGCTGGATAACTGGCTAACACGCGCTCGCGCAGAGATCGCCGATAATCTTGTCGCCTCAACTGACTTTAATTTACAAGTTGAAGATGATTCGGGATGGGATATTTCTGATAACTATTGGCGAAAAACGCTCTTCTTTAATGATCCTAATCGTGAAGAAAGCACGAAAGGTTATTTTGAAATCACCTTTTACAAAGATACCACTCAAGTTGAGCTGGTTTCACATAGCTGATAGCGAACCAGAAGAACTTTGCTATAATAATAACTGAGGATAACAATGCCAACACATACATTATCAATTAAACAAAAAACCAACGAACAATATCAATCACTATTGAATGGTGATGTACCTAATCAGATGGATTCAGTGGTTAGAACGTTTACATATAAATTCGATGATGCGTTTGAAGCGGACATTAAAGTGGTCGCCGTGCCTGATGAGGAACGCTCTGACGGCATCCATCGCGGGCAATCTTATATCGATCCGGTTCTATTTCAAAATGGGCATGAAGTCTGTACCTCTGAACCTGCTTATTCACTTTTAGGTGTTTATGTATTTGAACACGAAGATAAACAATTTGTACTCAATGTAGTCGAACAACCTTAATTCATCTTTAATCTAAATATTATTAGAAGGATTTTACTAATGTACAATATGAACAACAATGAAATCGCTACCGTGCTTGCCTCATTGCGCTACTTTCAGGAAAGCGTGCTGCAAAACAATAATTTACCAACTGAGCATTTTTCACAATTTGATGATGCTATCCCTCTAACGCCTGGAGAAATTGACAGTGTTTGTGAAAAGATTAATCTCTATACTCCTACCGTTCTGCTTGTTGATCAACGAGACATTTCCGTTTCGTTCGACTCCATTAGCTTATTTGTCAATGATGTACATATTGTTGACACTGACGCGCACAATATCATTCCAATAGTGGATATTGCTGAGAATCTATCAAAGGTTATGTGTGTTGATATTACACGCGTAACGATTAGCACCGAAGAGTTAGCGCGTAGCATCGCGGAACAACGCGACCTGGCAGAACAATTTGATCGTGATTTAGCCACCGGTGATATTGATTTTGAGGATTATACTCAAGGTTATACCAACGATGATTTATTAAAGGCAATCCGTTTGTAACGTTATTTTACGTGCGGGATTACCCGTGTTTGCGATAATAGTCCTGTCTTAATTTACAGGTGAATTTATGGCTATTACCACGCATAACTTTAATTCAACTGCGCTGGAACAGGCGCGGTATGATGATACAACACAAACACTGTCTTTATGGGTTAAGAATAAACAAGGTAGCACTTGTTATCATTACGAGGACGTTCCCGAAGATGTTTTTAATGAATTGTGTCTCGCGCCTTCTGCTGGGCGATACTTTGGTAAAAACATTAATCGCAAATACTCATTTACAAAAGTGGTTGCTCCAACATCTAACTCCTCACAAACGCTCAATAAACCAAATCGTTTTTTAAATCCTATGGGTGCTGTTGCCGCTTTCTTCTCTTCTCAGATAGAACTGTAGTCCGGTGTCGCTGGTTAGCGTTTCGCTAACCAGCTTTAACCTATTATAAAAATATCAATATTATTTTAATAATTAATATTATTAATTTTAATTTCTTAATCATTATCCCTCCTATCCCTGCGTTGTTTTGCAGGCATAAGTATTTATATGATTAACGTTTTTTCTTTATTTTTTACATGCGGGATCGCCGGTATCGGGGATAATTGATTTGTATATTAACAAGGGGGTATTTAATCATGGCAACTTACTACACAATGGCGTCTTTTCTCATTCCTTGCGATGATGTTCAAGCAAAATTGGCATTGGACGCTTTAAAAATGATTTCTGGCGAGGTCAGCCCTTACGCCTATCACTGTCAATTCAGCACAGGTGATAAAGGTTCTGTCTCAAATCTTGTTCGTGCCCTTATGAATGAGCATCCAGATAATAGTCAAGATGAATTTGATTATTTCAATATTGGTGATGAAATTGAGTATCAATTTGATGCACAAATCAGCAAAGGCGAGGGTCTTTGGATTCACCATGATGAAAGCATTAATACTGAACACGCCGCATACTTCACTCATGTGGTACTTTCTGAGTTCAACATTGACGATATTGTGATTATTGAGTGTTCTTATACTTGCAGTCGTCCAGTGTTGGACGCATACGGAGGGGATGTTTTCTCTGTCACTAAAGATTCAATTCGCTGGCTTGGTAGCCATAACTTTATTCATGCTGAAACCCAGGCTCATAAGAACAAGGCAAAATTTGAATTATGTAATATTCTGACAGACGATAGTGCATACCAATACAATCAGCAATTCGTTCTTGAAATCACTGATAAGGCTGATCGTCACGCACTGTTAATGGATGCTATCAAGTCTTCTACTGGCAGTGAAACCAGTATTGCTATCAACGAAAATACTTTTGTTGTTGATGGGAAAAGAACGGTAACGGTTGAAGCGTCTATGATTGAACCTGCCGTTTACGCTGAATTAAAACGTCACCTTCCCTCTTTCCCCGTACTTCTTGATGATGCCTTAGTTCTCTTTTAAAAATATCTTTTTAGATGTGCGGGATAACACATAACTGGAATAATGATCAAAAACAACGAAGAGAACACTACCATGCAGCAAACACTATCTAACACAGAGCGTATTGATTTACTCCGTACACTCTCAAACTTTACAGGAACGAATGGGTACTATAAGTACCTGCTCGGTTCATATTTAACAGATGGGACAGCGTTTCTAGTTAGCTCATGTGGCGCAGGGTGGCTGATCGATATTTTACTCAGCGTCTCAAGCCCTCTTTTAAATCAACAAAAAGATTTTCTCTGTCTAACTTTTACCAAAGATAATGATGGTGGTGGGGTGGCCGTTATCACTGACAGTGATTCTAATACAGTGCATACCCAGGCTGTTACCGCCACTGATTTCCTGCTGGATGCTATTACTGTTTATGCCCAACTAGGCTCGATAGACGGAAAAACACCATCGGTTATCATCTTGTTGCCATCTGAAAACTAGGAGGATATTTATGAACGATAAAACTATTTTTAGTGTTAATCTGAAATTTTCTATTGAGGGTGATTTTGCCTCAGAACATGCGCGTGCGATTGATTATGCGGTCAAAGAAGGTATCGACATTGCACAACGCGAAGGTTATCTCACGCCAGATACTTCACCTGATACAGTTGTCACGCTTGAACATTATAGGTCCTACCGCGATCCAAATACGGTTATGCTGCATAGCAATACCGACATGATGAAACCCTTGTTAAGCATTGTTGAAGATGCACAGCGAACCGGTGGCTTATTACGCTTTAGCGATGGGCTGTATGCGCCCGCCGCCGATCCAACCTGGGTCGATTTAGGCCAAACTATCTTTGATACTTTCACGATGCTTCAAAATCATGACATTGACGTAACGCTGGATATTCTTAATACAGATTCCACAAGCAGAGACTATAAAGGGTAAATTTTGCGCGCACATGAGTATAAACAGGACTTGTCTGCAAACAGTTTATTTAATGCAGAATTGGTGGCTCACTACGGGAGTGGGATCGCAACCTACTGGCTGGAAGTTACTGTCAAAAATCATCATAACCTTACCTCACTCACCCAATCTCTTGCCAAGATTGGTTACTATCGCGTTCAAGATGAACAGGGACGTGATGAATTTTTAGACAGTCCTGTTCTCTACTTCGCCTGCACCGGTAGCGGCTTATACGGGCGATGGACTAAGGACGAGCAACAAAAGTTTCTTCCTGCAATTAGAAAATTGTTTTTATCTTATGGGATCACGTTAAACAGCCGAAAGTTATCGTTAAAAGAAACAATAAAACACCGCAGTTTTTTACGTGCGGGAATATAGTCGTCAGGCATACTGTTTCCATCAACTACTTATGAGAAGAAAATGGTTAAATTGATTAAAAAAGTAAGACGTGTTCTTGAAACAGAATATGGCTACACACCAGACACATGCAACCTTATTTATTCTGATAAGTTTCATGAAATTACTGCTTCAAAAGCATCTACAACATGGGGCGGTAAACTCTATATTGATGATCTAGAAGTCGTATTAGAACAACCATCACCAGCAAAAAAAGGATCACTACCCGTATGCATCTTCGCTTTTCAAAAAAAACAGGGTGTATGACACTCGAACCAAAACATAAGGAAAAAACAATGCCTGATTTTTTAGCCACAGTAGCCGGTCAACGGTATATAAATTCAACACTGCCACAGCACACAAAAGCTATGAACCGTCTGGCTGAGGCAATCGAACAGCAAAATAAATTATTACAGGATAAAGCGCAAAAAGAAAACACTGCACAAGGTTAATAATAACAAGCCTCCTAACCCAACCAACCCTTTTAAGTTGGTTTTTAGACCGCTAGTTTGCGGTCTTTTTTTTGGGTTTTTTATTTAATTTTACGTGCGGGAATCACTCGGTATTGCATAATTATTACTCATTTAAAACAGCCCTAAGAGAGACAAATAATGCCACCAAAATTTAATTTAATTGATTTACTGCTAAGCGCCGACGCAATTGATGTTGATGATCATTTTTTCCGGTATTTTTCAGTCAATGATTTTAATGATAATGCCCCTGATATTCACCACGCCACTATTTTGTCTCTATGCGATACGGATGCAGATGGTGAATACAATTATGACTTTATTTATGACGACTTACTTGATGCCAGTTACGATATGCAAAGCAGCGGATGGGATGTCACCGCAACGGTTAATGATGTTCATAAACAACAAATCACCCTCAAACTTTACACCGTTCAACAAATAATCCCGAATCGAGGTTAAAACATGATAATTTATAAATCAACACTCGACGCAAATGGCTATATTACACGCAAAGAAATTGCTGCGACTGATGTACCACGGACAGCAAAGGTTCATACACAATTAATCACCCCAGGGCATAGTTACTTACGCGTACCCCTATCACGCTTGCGTAAACTCGGTATTACCCGTGCTATTTCAAATTGTTCCTATATCAGCCGCACAGAAGCCTCGTTAGAAGAGGATATTGATGCAGGGATATACATTGATGCCCTTTTAGATGCCGGGGAAGCTTTTTACTCCAAGTTTAAAATTGTTAATTCTGCCAACACGGGTATGCGGTGTTATCACCCTTACTTTGCTGAAACTGTCATCAAGGTGGGCAGCACAATCATTATGAATAACGACAAACATACTGTGTCAAAGATGAACCGTTATGGTATTGTTGTCACTAATCAGTATGGACATCAATCTCGCTGCACCACGCGCAATTTCTTATCGCTTGTTGAACCCGATGCAATCCCTTCTTTTATCGCTGTTCACTCTGAACGCGGCGCACTGGTTGCGTTTGACTTTGATGATAACCCTGTCTTTACTGGTGATGATAAACCTTGCTCACCCTTTGTGAAATGCTTTACCGATAAAGCCAGCTACGATTATTACTTTAAGAACAGCTTAAAGCGCCAGACTATTAAAACCACCCTGACCCTCACACAAGTTGAGCATGACGCATGGCTTGACTCAAGAGGCGCTCATATTGATACGGTTGTTCGCGCAGGCGTAAAACCCTGGGTACTCGAAGATCGTTATTATAACGGTAAGTTTAACCCTGTTAGCACCTATTTTAAAAATAATACTTATACTACTTGTTATAACAAAGAACACGATGGTACCCGCTTGGATCACACAATCATTATGCCCGGCAATATGATTGTTGTCCCTGATCAAGCTGTAAGCTGTCTCTCATACTTAAGTAATAACCTTATCCGGATTGATAATACTTGCTATTTGCCTGAACGGTTAAAATATCGCTACATCACAGCTTTGCAAGATAATGGCTTTAGTTATTTTGAGCGGACTATTTATCATAAAAATCCGCTTTGGCTCGATGGCGTTAAGGAAAAAGCTGCCTAACTCAGTACAACATTGACACTTAAATGGAAATCACTCACAGCCTTTAGCTATAATTAATACCTGTTCAGATTATACAGAACTTACTTAGGAGTAATATAGATGACTACAACTCAAGATAGCGCGTTATTAACCAGCCTCATCGCTGGCGGTGGTGATGTTTCCTTTTTTATATTACAAGACAATCTTCAATATCTTTCCTTAATTAACTTAAAGAAAGCAGATGCACTCATTGAAAGTAGCTTGTTCTGCATGCAGGAAATCTTTACTCGATGCCAGGCAGACAAATTAATAGCAATGGCTTTTGGTATTACGAGAATAGAAAAACTGGCTCACCTAACCAATCTGATTATAAAAAATGCAACTAACGCCAATGATTACAGTTTATTTATTGAAAATCTTACTGGAAACAATATTAATGAGGATGATATTAGTGTCGCCATAAAAGTATATCTACTTTGTAACATTGAAGCGGTCATTAATACTTTGCCCTTAACGCGCTTTTATCGAGAAGCCATCGACGGCACAGATTTAAAAACACGTCTTTCACAGTTAATAAGTGATGTCTTTAACTTTAACTCCAGTATCAATATACCGGGATGATTATTATTTTTATTCGTTAAACTGTTCATGCTTAACAATACTCTCTTTAAAAAAACGTGCTTCCCTACGTGCGGGATTATTTCTGCCGATTACAATATTTGTTCTTAAATATTTATTCGAGGCTACAAGAAACATTATGATACTTGCTAACAAAACTGATGATTCGATTGTTCGTGCCGCTGCAATCGCTTACATTCAGCTATCTGATTCATTGGCTGCATTGCTAGAGGCAGGGGCAACAAAAGAGGATGACTACTCAATCTCCAGAGCGATGAATGAATTACAGGCTGTTGTAGAGAGCAACGGCTATCTTATTGGCAACTCCATTGCTAACCCACTTGTCAATGATGAAGATAATTAAATAAGGATAATCTATGAACTACCAACTTCAAGAAATCGATCTCGGTATCGAAGGTCTCTATATCACCACCGACAATGCTGGCGGTGCCTCTATTAGCCAGCACCTAACTGATAATGAACCAACAGGCTGTGACGCCTACGAAGGGGCGTTTGATGGTATCCAGTCGCTTATCCTGGCACATCACTGTGCTGGCATTGATGTCACTACTGATGCCTATAAAGAAGGCTTACGAACTGCTTTTGAGGCAATCGCTAACAACCTTCTTTAATGCTGCCTATTGCGTGCGGGAACCCGTTAAACCGGTAATCTGGCTACATATCTTATCCTTAAAAGGCTCTCGTAATTATGACAACGAAAAACAAATATCTACCCGCTAATTTTAATAAAGAGGCTTTTGCTCTAGCCGCTCAAAAACTTTTTACTGCGTCCAGTGCATCACTCAACAAAGACTGTTATGGACACGCCTTACTTGCTCATCACGCGCTTAATGCGCTTGGCATCCAAAGCGAGGTAATCGTAGGGTATGCCGCATGGCGTGTGGATGGTCAGGCTCCGGGGGCGGTTATCTCACATCATGTTGCTGGTGCTATTATCCCTGAACCCGGTGCAGAGGTTTATCATGCGTGGCTTAAAGTTGGAAATGATATTGTTGATTTAACCACTTACCAACTTACTCAAAAAGCCGCTATATTGGACTCCTATGATGGTCAGGTTACACCGGTTAATTGGTGCCCTGATTTTCTCTGGGTTAAAAAGAACACCGTCAGCACCTATCAACGTGTCGCTCAAGGGTTTAAAGCCGGGCTTTATTCTTATGATCGGATCATCGCACTTGAAAAAAGAATCAAACAATCAGCGCTGCCAGTATGCAATGAAGAAATTGCTACATTGCTGATGATTTACCGCACCCTGCTCAATGGCGACATTACTGTTGGAGGCGTTAATACCGTTCAGCAGCATAAGGCCTGTTCATAATGAACAGTACAACAACTCTTAATATCATCACCGCAATTAGCGCAGCCATGCTGGTTGATTTACCACTTGCATCATTAAACACTTACAAACCGGTTAAAAAGAAACTTAAAGAGTGCCTTCTTTTTGGCAATCAACATAATCATAATAATGCTTTTTGTAACCCAAAATGCTGTCAAACATGGACAATTAATCAACGCAAGGAACCGGGCACACTATGAGTACCGAACAATCTCTTTATTACAGCCGAAAACTGAAACGCTTAAAACAAAAAGCAAAACAGTTCAAAAAAGACCACGGCGTTAAACAGCATGAGGCGCTGGATGCTATCGCACAACAAGAAGGGTTTGCTAACTGGCAGGCGCTTACTCAAGTATTATCAATTATTAATGATTAACTGCATGCTGGAATATATTTGATTAAGATAAATGTGTTTTTATTACTTGCGGAAGTATGAAAATACTATATATTAATAAAAGTTAAATATTTTACTGCCGCGCAGGCAGCTTCAATTCAAATCAACGCAAAGGTGAATAAAATGAATATCGAAATCGAAGTTGAATTTTCTGAATACGTCGAAGGTACATATGTTGTAGATGTAAAGTTTGACGGCGATTATTATGAAGTGAACTGCCAGTCATATGCTGATCACGATTATAACGAAACTTGGGAGCTTAGCTGCTGCAACGATAGCGGCGGGGATATTTATGACAGTGGCTTAGTTGATGCGCTGGTTGAAAAATACGGCGAAGACTTTGAGTATTCTGACGAATTTTCTAAAATACAATGTAAAATTACAGACTGTGCAGAAGCACATAAAACTGAAAATACATATGAAGCAGTATTATTAGAAGAACATGACATAACAGCGACTAAGATAGAGTCACTGTTCAATGTGTTTTATGCGGCAGATACGTCACTTTATATTGCTTATCACGACGATGATAAAGTCACGATATTTAGTCATGATTCTAATCAAATAGCTGAGGCACTTTTCGTGCTAAAAACATTTTCTTCGTATGAAGAATGGGACAAATACGATGATCATCTCTGGTTTGATGAATACGGCGCGAGAGGGTTTCATGATTTTAATTGTGCTTATGCAAACTTTGTTGCTAAAAAGCTTGGTGCTTTTGAAGAAGAAGGAGGAGAATAACAATGGAAGAATCAAAATACTTAGAATTTAGCACAATCGGCGATGCTTGCTGTTTTTTAGCGAATGTCGGTTATTTGTCTGACGAATATAAAAGCGGTCTTGTCAACATTAATTTAGACGGTCATCAATATATAAAAATAATTGATAAAGAACATGATCTCTCTGTTGATATTGAACCCAATGAGCGCGGCGAGTACCTGTTCACAGTCATTGAAAACAATGATAATAAAGTGAATATTGTTTGTAATGATCTTTTTCTTACAGATAAGCATAACATTCAATAATAATTATGAACAATAACAAAACATTCAAAACCATATTGCACCTCACCGGTCTCACACGAGATCGGGAGTTGCTTATTCATATCTTCAAGCTCGGCGGTATTACAGCGACAAATTCTAAAATCAAAGGTTGGCGAACAGACATAGATAATAATCGCGCTGCTCACATGCCAGATAATGTTTTGTCCGGTTTTTTCAGCGGTCTTTTTGCGTATCGTGATTTAATGAGTAAAAAAGGTATTAATGTGTTTACATTTCTACCTGTCGATTCAAGAATTTGTGAGCGTTGCGGCTATGCTTCCGTCTTTATTGATGATGAAACGTGCCCAAATTGCTATTTAGTTAATTAATTTTCTGTGTTACTCGTTTCTAAAGTGGTGAGCTTTAATACTGATCTGATTTACTTGTTTATATTTTACGTGCGGGAATAAACCCGATTGGCATACTGTTTCCAACAACAAATCAAGACGACACAAGGAACAATTATGCTTAAACGTAACTTATCTGTCTATTCCGTAGAACCTGGTGGTCATATCTACAGACCTGTCAATCCACTACATTGGACACTACAAGAGATTGCGGCGCTTAAACAATCCGTGTTGGACAATAACTCACACCGCTCTCACGATGTACGGCACGTGTTCCATAACGTACTAAAATACCGCGAAGAAATGCTAGAGATTGAGGTTTGTCATACATCAGAACGCATTCCCGATGAAGTTAAGGCCGAAGTTCCTCTAAAATGGCTCGCAAAAAGCATTCACTACCGGGATCATAAACAGGTTATGCTCTCACAACGTATGCTGGCTTATATTGAGTCTATACAGGACGACACTAACAACGATGCATCACCGCTTAAACTACGCGCCCGTGACGAGCAATACCGCTTCTATCGGGTTATAGAGAATTACCAGTATTTACGCCATAACACGCCTCGTAATTATCTGGGAACCCAATGCCGGCTAACTCACGGTTTGACCATTAATTATGAAGCTAACGTCTTTACGCTGTCTATGTTTGACACTGTTATCTGTACAGGCACCTATACACGCCATTCATTACAGCGGATCATCGCCTACACGCTCACCTGGGAGCACCTGCTTAAACGTGTTTTGGCAGAATTATGCACTCATGCTGTCCCCACTGGTCGTTTACGCAAACTTGGTGATCCGTTATTTATGGCACTGCCGTTTGACAGCCAGAGCAAAGAGGAAGATAAAGCCTTTGCCTTAAATAACGGGGTGTTGTGTACCCGCGATGTACAAACACTGTTCACCTTCGACAGCGATAATGAATATAAAGAACGCTTCGCTCTCGCCTGCCGTGTCTTTGACTATGTTTCCTCAAAACAAGCTGATTCGCGTATTCAGACACCTTTCTTTACTATGCTTAAACGCGCACTGGATGCTCGCCAGCGCTGGCTATTTCAATCTATTCGCCCGCGTTTACGGACTGATGAACATCTTGCTGATTTGCTTACCGACGCGGACAAAAAGGCGTGTCGTGCCGTCAAAGATGGACAAACTACAGACGATTATCTCAGCGCTGATGAATACCACGTTTATCGGCTTGATTGTGCGGGCTGGGGATATTGGCTTTCATTTACCGATTTGCGTACCGCGCATGATTTCATTCGTTCTAATGTCGATGATAAACACGGAATGCGTTTGCGTTTAGTGGTTAACAACTAATAAACTATCAATCAACAAAGGGGAATACTATGGATTATCAATATAAGCATATCGAAACATACGGTCATGGCAAAACCGAATCAAATACTCTTACTGATGATAAGAAGGTTACCATTGGTGATCATGATAATCATTTCGATGTTTATGAGTGCGAAAGCGATGATGAAGCGCAGGCTATTGCGGACTGGTACATTGGTGCTGTTTATGAATCATATCCGGCTGAGGCTAAGATGATTAAACGTGATGCTCGGTTCTTCTATGTTGAAGTGCCAGATGAGTAATAGTACGTGCGGGAATCTGGCAGATAAGGATAATATCCCTTTATTCTTTTAGGACACTTATTATGCCATTAAATGCCTATACGCAAAACGTACTCGCCCTACAGCAATCTGTTGCTTCTATCATTAAACCCTATAATCCTGAATGGATGGCGCGACTCGATGAAGCCCAGGACGACACGCTTAACAGTAATGAATCCTTGCTTGAGTTGAAAAACAAATTAGTTGCCTTTGCCGGGCATAACGCTTGCCTTACCCGCCACGAACCTGATCTGTTTGAATTGCTTGAAAAAGGGGTTTTCATCGCAGGAGAGAATATTTTAATGGAGCCAGGTGAACCTTGTCGTTGTCATGATAATGTCGCTCTATTAGCGGATGAACATGAACACGTTGCTATCATGACCGGATACGGCTTATCCGTAGATGGTTTATGGCGTCAGCATAGTTGGTGTATTAATACACTAAACGACCAGCTTATCGAAACAACCGCAGCCCGCCTGATTTATTTCGGAATTGTTGTCGATTAAATTATTATTGTGGTTAATAAAGTTACCAAATTTTTAACACAGTTGGATCAATAAAATGTATGAATTACAAATTAAGCAAGATGATGATAATTGGGTTTGCTCACATTTCGATATTATTAACGAAGTTAAAACCCCAGTGCAGTTTAGTTGTATAGAGGATGCAGTAGAGTCATTTTTATGTTCTGTTAATTTTACATCAAAAAAAATAATCCAGGGACAAATGGATGAGAGCGCCACAGTAAAAAGAGAAGAATATCGACTGCTAAATAAAGACACAGGCGAACTACACCTAATGATTGATCTGGTAAGCGAAAAACGTTATGACAACAATTTTTGGGGTGGAATTGAGTGTCGTTTTTAACCGAAAGGTCGGTAAAGATCACTGATGCATTAGTATCAACAGGGATCGATAGTTCTTTTAAAGTGCTTACAGGTGGCACTCTGGTTGAAATCATTTTTAAATACGGGAACTGCAAGCACACTCATCCGCTTATTATCGGCTATAATGAAGATGATGGTGTTGGTATCGAATATAACGCTTGTCTTCCCCGCCACGAACCTGATCTGTTTGAATTGCTTTTAAAAGGCGTTTTCCTCACAGGGGAGAATGTTTTAATGGAGCCAGGTAAACCTTGTCGCTGTCACGATAATGCCGCTCTATTAGCGGATGAACATGAACACGTTGCTATCATGACCGGCTACGGCTTATCCGTAGATGGTTTATGGCGCCAGCATAGTTGGTGTATTAATACACTAAACGACCAGCTTATCGAAACAACCGTAGCCCGCCTGATTTATTTCGGGATTGTTATTAATTAAATAAGGATAAGTAAAACCAGTATTGGTTTAGATTATAACTGCAAATAGGAAATAAAAAATGCAATTAAAAACAATTAGTGATTTGCTTATCAATAAGTCATACCGATTTATTGATATTGAAAAACTTTCTAACGACAATGATTATCAAATGAGATTTGAAGGAAAGGATCTTTATTCAGAAGGAGAACCCAGCGAAGTCTTAATATTGGAAGAACCAAATAATGATCAAAAAATAGCTCTCTTTATTTATGATGGTCATCTAAATTCAACCGGTGCCGTTTATAAGCGACTTCAATAAAGAACCTTTACTGTATTAGCAACATTGCGTTTGATAAATAAGTGTTGAATTTGAAATCATTTTTAAGTACGGAAACTGCAAACACACTCACCCGCTTATTATCGGCTATAATGAAGATGATGGTGTTGGTATCGAATATGGCGAGGATGGCGATATTAAACCTATCAATCACGGCAATATCATGGCGTCATTGTATTTTGATCTAGCCCTTGCTGAATTAGAGGATAAATACATTAGTTAATTTCAAAGAATCTACTTAAAAATATTCACTAATAGTTTTTCACGTGAAATATCTTGTTTACCTTTTTTGTATTTAACCCTTTCCCTACTCACCCATCGACCTAAATTTGCCGCCCCTTTGTCCTTGTCTCGGTTGGTCGGCAACTTCCCATGTTCTGATAAATACTCCAATGCTTTTTCGTAATTGACAATCCAGGTACCATTCTGCCTGCCTACAATAGACCAATCAAAATCTATCTCGTTTAATAATCTTTCTTGCCATTGCAACATTTTACCCGATCTATACCGTTCTCGCTGCCGCTTTACCCAGCGCGACAGACAGCTTAATTCATCTTTTCGCTTCGTTAATTTTATTCTCGTTGTCCCCGTTAACGTCTTGTGCTCAACCAATAATTCATAAGACCTCATCCACTCATCCCGGTAACAATCATTATAATTATCATGGCCACATGAATGCTTAATTTTGTCCAACTTGGACAAATGGTTTTTATCTTTAAGCGGCTCCCAAATAAATAATGGCACCCTCTTTTTAATATAGCGAACCCGTAAATCATTCGGATCTCGGCGCGCTATTAAACGCATGTTATCCATCCACTTACCTAACCCCTTTATCCAATCCTCTCGCTGCGTTACACATAAATCCCCGTGAGCAACTATGTACCGCTCACACTCCCTTATACGAGTATCCAGCGATTCAATCTGTAACCTCGATAATGTTCGGCTCATAGACTTTCCAATAATTATTTATCTAATTACTATAAACGTCCACCCCTCTCCAAAATCACTCCTTTTTATCTTTTTAAGGTTCCGTTAATGTAGTATTTATGGAACCACAACAAAATAAAACCCCTTTTTTTAACATTTACCACGTGCGGAAACCCAACAACTAACCATAATCCTCACCATGAACAACTCACTACCACACAATCTGCAACAGCAAGTCGATGCCATCTACGCACAAGGCACCGCCCATAGTACCCAGCGCGCCTATCAACGCGATCTCAATGCCTTCTTTGACTGGACAAAACAACACCTGAACCTGGACGAACATTACCCCGTCCAAAACAATACCCTGATCGCGTTCATCCTTGACAAACTCAATACCGTCAAAGTCAACACCCTGCGCCGCTATATCGCTTCCCTGTCCGTGGCACACCAAACTCGCGGCTACCCCTCACCCGGCGCCGCCCCAAATATCAAATTGTTATTGCAACGCGCCACCCGGGCACAACAACAACCAGTTAATAAAAAAATCGCCCTGCGACTTGAACTGCTCAGTCAATTACTCGATGCCTGTGATGACTCCCTGCACGGCATCCGAGATAAAGCCATTCTGCTCACCGGGTTTGCCAGTGGCGGTCGACGACGCGATGAACTCGCCTCCTTAAATGTGAACGATCTTACCCCCACCCTCGATGGCTACCACCTCACCCTGCGTCACAGCAAAAATGACCAAACCGGACAAGGACGCCTCCTGCCCGTTACCGGTTATGCCGCTCAAGCCCTTAATCATTGGCTTGAGCAAGCCGCCATCACGCAAGGTCGTCTGTTCCGGGCCATCAAGAAAAATAGCCAATTGACCGATTCCCTCTCCGGGCGATCTATCAATAAAATTGTTAAACGCCGCGCAAAACTGGCCGGCCTAAACCCCGATGACTTCGGGGCTCATTCCCTGCGCGCCGGCTTCATCACCGAAGCCGATAGCCAGGGCGTCTCCATCGCCAATATTATGGCACTGTCTTGCCATCAAAATACGCAAGTAGCACAAAGCTATCTACAGGCTAACCACCTGAACATTAACCCTGCTTCTCACTTACTTGATAAACTAAAAGAAAAAAAGGAATATAAATAACCATGATTAAAGCACTTACTGAACAAGCCCGTGAACACTCAGGTCTTAACGAAAAGATTCAATCTCTCAAAGGTGCCGCTTGCGCGTTTGCACCCTATACCGATCATGATGAAACCATTGGGATCGCCCTCACCATCGCCAACTCCCCAGGCTACCTGTCTATCCCAACAATCTGGTGCCACGCTACCAGTTATGACGAAATGTGCGATTACTGTAATACGCTCAATTATGAGATGTTCAATATTGACAGCGAACAAGCCAGTAAAATCGTATTCTCCACTATGCCCCCGGACGATGCCACTATTGAGATCAGTTAATACGTGCGGGAATTATTACATCGCCCATAATAATCCTTTATCAAATTACGGGAACAACTTATGAATGATGTACTAAGAAACCAAACTGTTATTACAACACTTGATCTCACTCATCAAGAACTTGCACAGCTAGTCTCAACATTAATACTGTCACCTGAGTCATTAGGAGCACTTGACGAGTGCGATCTTTATAGCGATTTTCTTAGCGATATTACCGAAGTGATCGGCAAGTATTGTGGCGGCACCATTAATAAGATAAATGGTGTTAAAGATGGACAACCAATAATCACCGTAGAAAGCGATACATCCCTACCCTCGCTCGATCAAAATGTATGGGCACAATCAACCAACGATTCATGGGCTTTTTGTAATGAATGATACTAATAGAATTATTTTCTCCCCCAGCGAAGGTTTTTGGAATAATACAGATGGTTGGGTTGCCTTTAAAGACGACGCGACTTATTTTGCTTTTTCAACAATTGAGCATTTTGGATTACCTATCACTACGAATAATGATGCAAAGTGGATTGAACCTAATCGCTGTACAACACATTCTTTTGATGAAATGACAGTATTGCTTGCAGATGCCGTTATCAGTAGCGTTGATCAGGTGATTAAACATTTTATCGAAGCTAATTTCGACTTAACAGCATCATATCAAGGCGACGATCTCTGGCTGGTTGATAACGTTAGTTACGATTTCGATGGTTTAAAAACCATGATAAACGCGCTATTAGCTGATGTGACACCAGAGGATATCGTTCGTTACTATAATGAAATAACGCACAATCACTGTTATTACACTGGCGATAGCTTTTTTTACATCGAATTAAAGTACATTATTTAATAAAGAGGCTAATAATGACTGTTGATGAACAATTTCAACATTTACTTGAATCAATTATTGATCGTGCCCAATATAATGGCATGAATATAAAAGAGCTGGCAAAAAAAGCAGGCTGTTCGCCCGCGAGCATTTCGCGCTTACGAACAAAAGGTAAAGGTAATATCAATACCGTGTTTTTAATCGCAAATGCTGCCGGATTAACACTTAATACAGTGCCAATCGCAAGCATTGATGAACCTACAGAAATCAATAAAGATAATTTTTATCAATAATGTTTTTAGGTGCGGGAATTATCTAATCATACATACTGCTTCCATCTAAACCAGCTAGAGGCAATTATTATGAAATCACTTGAAACCATTGAAAACAAAAATATCTCGTTTGCGATCATGCTTTATCAGCTCGCTTCTTTTATTAGATCACCTCGGTTTATTCGCTTTCTCAATAGCAATGATTCACGCTTTGCCTTTCAAAGTAACGCTGTCCATAATAAATTACGCCATGACTTTTGGTACCAGGCTAAGCAAGCCGCCTCGCTCTATTTTACACGCCCTTATATCAAACTCGGTATAAGACCGATAGATATACCCAAAAAAACAATGGCACAACACCTGTCAGGAAAACTGCAAAGTATGGCAGATGATTTGTTTTCTGATCTACCCATTAAAAAAACAGATAAACAATTTCGCTTGCCACGGGGCGGTGATCTTGTTAAACATTTACAAACTGTTTTTAATTCTACTTTAGAACGACCTCGTTATCAGTTTGCCATACATGATCGGTTAATACATGATAAGTATTTCTACGAAGAAAACCTGTTTAACCATTTTTTATTATACATTGAAGCCAGGCATACACTTGCTTTTGAAACAGCGCATGAACATTATGAAGCCATGTTGTCGGATATCGCCAACAAACCTGATGATTTTTTCATGAACGGTTATCCGCTTGATATTTATGCTCATGATGCTCTCGCATTACGGAGAGACAAAAAAAACAATATCACCGCAATACAGTGCAATAAAGCTTATGCTTCCACCGTTTTGATTTCCGATAGCTTGAGTCCTGATGCGGCATTAAATGGTAATAACCCTGAAAATTACAGAGCGTATAAGATGAACTCTACTGATCGCTTCATTGTGGCATAAAAGTGCGTGCGGGAATTTGTGTATTTGCGATAATGATTTTAACGAAACGATGAAAATAGGTACGCAACCATGAAACACATTTACACAAAATCACAATTAATGCGCCATCACCGATGCGCTAAAGCCGCTTTACTAGATGGTAACAATAACAACAATAAAACACTAACGGCTGCACAGATTAACGGAAACTTATTTCAGGAAGCCTACCGAGATTTATTTTCAAACACTATCTTTATCGGGCATAGTGCAAGCCCTGCGCCTGTAAAAGCCACTCAAAAGGCTATTAATAGCAATCGTGATGCAGTCATTTTAGAAGCATGTTTTCAGACCAATCGTACAACTATTTATGCCGATGCTTTACATTACAATAATGGCTGGCATTTAACAGAGATCAAATCTGCGACAAAAATTGATGATGATATTTTGTTGGATGTAGCTATCCAAGCGCACACGATTGAAGGATCAGGTTTACCGCTTACCTCTATTCGAGTTGCTTATTGCAATAAACATTTCCTTTATGGCGAAGAAGCCAGCAGCTTATTTATTATTGAAGATGTTACTAAAATAGTTCGTGATCTTTATCCACGCGTGATCGAGCTAATCTCCCTTGCCGACAATGTTAAACAGACGGCTAAACGCTGTGTCGCAGGGAAACAATGTAAAAAACCTTATCCTTGTGAATATCTCGATATTTGTCGATTTGAGAAGGCAGAATACCCTGTGCATGCTTTGCCTTATGATAGAGGGACTGTACATGAATTGGTTTCAAATCGTATTTATGACATTCGTGATATTCCAGAGGACTTTAAATTATCAGCGAGCCATGAACGTGTTGCACGCATTGTAAAAACTGGTTATAAAGAACATCTAGCTGGGGCTAAAGCTGTTTTAGAAGCACTGCCCTACCCACACGCATATATTGATTTTGAAACAGTCCAATTTGCAGTGCCTATTTTTGAAGATTCAAGACCGTATGAACAAATCCCGTTCCAATGGTCTGTTCACACTGCCCATGATAACTCTAATAAACTCAAACACGCCGAGTTTTTAGATATATCTGGCAACGATCCACGCCGAGATTTTGCAGTGTCACTTATTGACGCTTGCCGTAACTCGAAAACAGTTATTGTTTACAATGCGGGTTTTGAAAGACGTATTTTAAAGCAACTTGCATCTCTGTATGATGATTTGTCTGCCGACTTAAATCGAATCATTGACCTTTTATTTGATTTATTACCTGTGGTTAAGAAGTATTATTATCATCCAGAACAACATGGCTCATATTCAATTAAAAATGTACTACCTGTGCTGTGCCCACACAAAAATTATAACGACTTAGACGATGTTAAAAATGGTCAGGATGCACAAGTCGCTTATTTAGAATGCCTTTTAAGCGATGAAAACAAGAAAAAAAAGAGACAACCTATGTTGCAATACTGTAAATTAGATACTATTGCTATGGTTGATATATCTAACGCGCTATGTGCTTGAAGGAAATACTACCCTGATAATAAATCGTTTTACAGAGATCAAGGCGCGTTTAAGTATTATACAAGTCTCTCTAGCGACCAGTGGGCGGTGTCGTTTCATATACTTGATTTGGCAAATCAGGTAAATAACACCCACAGCAACAAAATATTGCCTCATTAACACCTTAGTATGTCGCCAGTATCAATATTTGTGTTGCAAACACCCCGATTTTTCGGGGTGTTTTTTTTGTTTTTCTATATATTGCTAGTGTTTACGTTATCTTTATTTGTTTAACATTAACACCACTGCTTTTTTCCCTTATAGCTCTAGGCATTTAGTGGAATCCTTACCTTTTTTAGTATTTATCCTTATTTTAGGAGACTTAAATCCGTTTTTACTATTATGTAACTCTCAGCCTGCTAAATAAGAGGAATTTAATGACTACTGTAAATTTTGACCATGATCTCGATATTGCACTAAAGCATTTAGAGATCCTTTCACATAATAATGATGTAAAAATATCCATGCAGGATATTACACTTATCTCAAAATTATTAATGATAACAACTAGCACTATTATACGCGCGCTAAATGTTTTGGTTGCTCGTGGTTTATGGGAAACTCATTTTGAGGACGCTAACGGACAGCCAATAGACCAATCTGAATTGTCAGATATTTTTGATAAAGGTTTTTGCTTTAAACAACTTAAATCTGTACAGGTGTTCTGGGTTGCAAAATCAAACTCTTACCCAGACAAAGAAATAACATCTGAGATATCTTTCAACAAAGCATCTTAATACTAACGAACTAATAGTTTATGCCACTACATATACAACAAACCATTGATATCAATGTTCCTTTTGCTTACATCAGTGAATATCTACCATCACGCTGCCGAAATAGCCGGGAAGCCGTTTTATCTGATATAACAACAATATCTGTACCGCTTGTCGAGACAACTGACGCACCTATTGCGTATAGCTGGTATGATGACAAAGAAAACAAAATACTCCGATTACAACGACTTTATGATGGCTCACTTTGGAAACCTTATATTTTTACACCAACGTATATTGAAAAACATATATCTGTTGATGATCTTAAGCAAGATTTGAATTGTCATACATGGCAATATGATTTGTTTGATTTTAGAGACCATGAAATTAACCGTAATTTACATCCTGCCAGGGTGCCATCTAAAAATGAATGGCTACAGAATAATCGTCATGGCGCTCCGTTGCAGTACTTTAACGAATTTAAAGACAAGATATTGTCAAAGATAAACGCTGTAAGACTGATTTGTATTGATAATAAATTATGGGTGCCTACTTTACCTCCCTGCTATCAGATATTATCTTTTGGCGAAGGCAATAATGTAGGTGGTGTAGGCATGTTTATTGTTACAAACAATCAACCAAATAAAAAAAACTGCGTTTTTTCGGCTGATGATTATAAAACAGCTACATCTGTAGCCAACGAATTAGCCAAATCTCGTCATGACACAAATAGCATACCCGTTATCCCTGCAGGGGGACAGATTTTGATTCATATTGATAACGCTGATTCATTTGTTCTCTCACGACCCGCTTATCTACATGAAAATAATCAGATAAAAGCGTTGGATATAACACCTGAAATTGATTCTGAGCACGATGATATTTTTGTTAAAACCATACCAGATAGCGCTTTAGGCTGACCTATTTTTTCTTGGTTTGATATTGTTACACAAATTGCGTATCTTTTAATGCTATTCGTGGAGAATATATCGCCCTATGCAGTCTGCAAGGGCGTTTTTTATTCCTGTCCCTTATTGCGGGAATAAGCAACCACATTATTATTGCTTTAATTTATTATTGGAGTAGAGCAATGATTACTAATACTTCTATTAGCCTTAAAAACAAACAAGCTGAAAAACTATATAACCATATTACTACTCGACCAGGTAATGTTAGTGCTAATATACCGGCATTCTCATGTGCTCGATTACTGGCAATTCGGCATGGTTCTTTTACTGTTAATCTTGCATGCCAAGACAGCATTACACTTTCAAAATAAATTATTTGAATTACTAAATATAATTTTACAAAACGGTCGACACCCAGCCACGGTAACACGAGCGTTAAAGAAACAAAACTCTGATATTGAGCTACAAACGGCACGATCTTTATACTCCGATAGGAGTGGGATTAAATTAGGATCTTACTATTACTTAGGTAAAACAAAATATTTGGACGAAACGCTTTATGAGTCTATGCAAGAAATCGGGGTATGTTTGCTTTAAATAGTATGTGCGGTTAATCCTTAAACCGCTATTATATGATTTTATTTACTAATATTACACAACGGAGAACAATATGCGCGGGATCAACAAAGTCACTATTTTGGGCGTTACAGGCGCCGACCCAGAAATACGCAATATGCCTAATGGTAATTCAGTCGCTAACCTATCTGTAGCCACATCTGAACAATGGAAGGACAAGGCAACCGGTCAGCGCCAAGAGAAAACAGAATGGCATCGAATTGTTTTTTTTGGACGCCTTGCAGAAGTTGTTGAAAAATACGTAAAGAAAGGCAATCAAATCTATATTGAAGGTCGTCTGCAAACGAGAAAATGGACTGATAAACAAGGAAATGATCGTTATACGACAGAGATTGTTGCTGCTGAAATGCAAATGTTAGGTGGCCGTTCGCAACAAAATCAAAGACAAAACACACCTACAACAAATCAGCCACAATCTAATTCTTCTAGCGTTGGGGATAATGGCTATTTTGATGATGAACCACCATTTTGACGGACACCTGAGAGCTTGACATCCACCCCGCCCAAAGGACGAGGATTCCAGGTGGCTCACGCCGCTTTAGGTTCCTGCTTCAATAATGTGCAATTAATTATATAAGTCCCTATTACTAGGGGCTTTTTTATTTGTTGTTATTAGCAAATAAAGGATTAAGTAACAGCAGTGATACGTATTTGCATTAATCTTTATTGCAATAAATTTGAATACACTATTTTATTAACTCTACCAAAAATAACACGTTGTTCTGATAACGGTCTATCTATCTTCTTCCTGGCAGTTAGTATCCTGCTAGGATGATTAATATTAATAGGCTGAAACTCCTCATGTTCTACACCGCGTGTAGAGTGACGATGATAGATATAAGATGTCGCCCACTCAAGTTCGATCTGCACCAAGACTATATCGCCATCCCTAAACCCATTTTCAGGCATTAATTGTACTTCAATAATTGCGTCATCAGGGATGCTTTTAGATCCCATCTTTTCACTGACCATGTGAGGACCTAAATGTTTGACAAAAAAACAATCATCCCTATCAGTTACTGCATAGGCTCCCATTCTTATTAACTTATGGCGGGATACATTATGAATTAACTCTTTGTGTTCCTTGTTTGAGCTTACATCATGCCATAAATGCATTTCATTAAGCCTAAGGAAATCATACGCAATTATGCTACCAGGCCTAATTTTAATCTCTTGATCAGCAGCATTCTCACTGTCCATTTTATCAAGTCTTTCTTTGATATCTGGTATGTTCTTCACTAATGAGCTATATGCGTTTGCAAATATTACTCTTTCTACAGGCACGTTAAAATTTTCAGCAAGCAATAAAAGAGAATCATCGTTAATTTTAACGCTATTACCTCTGGCTAATCTCCCAACCTGTGTGCCTTGTAAATGTATGATTTCACCTATCTGGGTGTATGTAGCGCCAGTTGCATTAATAATATCTTGAATAAGATCAGTGATCGTTACTCTAGGCAAATCAGCAGACGGTAATCCCTTACCAGATTCAATAAAATCTTCAATACTCATTAATTGATGTCTTTTCAACTTAAGCCTCTTGATTTTGTCAATCTTGAACAGGAGCAGGATTATATACCAGTTTCATTTAAAAATATGTGAACAATTAACATTAAAAACCATTATTATTTTATGTATTTTTTATAGAAAACATACATAGGATGTTAGTTTATTTTTATATATAGCTAAAAATAGACTCATCTCTGTATTAATAAGGCTATTTTTATGTTGTTTTTTTATATATCTTTCGTCTGGTTAAAGTTTAAGGTCATAAATATTCACAAAAAGCCTTGACGAACCGCCAGTTTCGCACTATTTTTTGTTTCTCAGATCTCATGTGATGTATCTTTAAGGATTAAAACGATACTAATATGTCCTTATTAGGGGGTAAGTATGAATAATTATGACTACATAACGCTCTTATCGCACGATGAATGGCTAAACATTAGTTGCCAGGACTTCTTTATGCAGTATTGGCATCGGTTGCTGATTAAAATTAGGTCAAAATATCAGCTATACCATATTAGCGATCATGAATTGCAAAATGAGTGCTTTACAATTGCTGTACCACGGCTAGAAAGAGCTGTTCAAAAGAATGAGCATATTCCCCCAGAAAAAAGAGTAAATTTACTTAAAGGTACCGCAAATATTATTGTATTTACTGAGTTTAGACGCCAAATCAGGCGCATAAACCATCTGCCTCGCAATATTATCTCCGCACTTTCCTCTGATCGCTTCTCAGGATATAACCAGGAAGGGTTTTCAGAAGCCAATAATATGCAAGCAATCCCTTATTTTGATCAAATACAAAGCCAAACTTGTGATGTTGTAATGCATGCTGCAACTATGAATACCGTTGGTATCGAAATACCTGAATATCACTTGGAGCACGAAGACCACGTAATTCCGCCACTCCTTGAAAAAGAAAAAGAACGACAAGTAATGTTAGAGTCGGTCCGGTACCTATTTAAGAAAGATCAATATGCTATTGCCCATGATTTGATTGTACTAGGAATGACGAGAGAACAAATCTTACACAAATTTCCAGAACGAAAATTTTCTAGTATTTGCAAGACAATTGATCTTATTAAATTAAAACTATTTGAAGCAATTACTAAAAACAATCAGCATGAATTTGTTCATTTGTTACCAAAGCGCATGCAAAAACAGTATGCAATAAACCAATAACCAACACTTCTGTTGAATAACTTAGGTTTCGCCCGATGTCAAAAATGCGTCCCGCAGAGTTTTTAAATAAAGAGGTTTACCCTAATATAGATGCTGTTAGTGCAGGTTTACTTGACCATTTAAACCCAACTACCAATGAAGGAAGCACTCCAACATCATATAAACTCGATTGCCCTCGATGCCATAAAAAAAATAGAGGTTACTATTATTCTGGTAGTGCAGCGATAAACTGCAATAGAAAAAACAATTGCGAATCAACATCTTTATGGGACGTTATACAAAAAAGCAGAAACTTATCAAACCAAGAAACTTTTCTGCTTTTTTGTGAGAAAGCAAATATTGACCCTCCGGAAAATGATGCTTCATATAATAGTGAATCAAAAAAAACTCGTTCTCTACTAGATGTTGTCACCACATACCTTCATCGTTGCCTTTTGGAAAATAAAGAGGCAATGGAATACCTAACCAAAATTAGAAAATTTACAGTTAATGATATCAAGAAGCTAAATTATGGTTATTACCCATCCTGGCAAGAAGTGGAAAAAGAAATTGCAACACAAGGTTGTGATTTAGACTTAGCAATTCAGTATAACGTCATTCCAAATTATGATGTTCGTAAGAATTTAAAAAGATGGAAGATGGAAGGCAGAATAACTGGGGTATGGCGTCACGAAGATATGCTCCGGTTCTCCTTATGGGGTCGAGCTTTCACAGATATAGCTAGCAATGAAAGAAAGTATTATTTCTCACCAGGCACCAGCAAAACACGACCTTATGGTTGGTCTGGCGGCCATACAAGTCGATTTATAGCTGTAGAAGGTATGGTTGACTCAGATTCCCTGTTCTTGCTGGATATTAAAGGTTGCGGACTTGGCGGCAATGCTGTTAATAATGCACAAGCATCTTTCTTAGCAAATCATGGCGTTCGTGAATTTATACATATGACCGACAGCGGGCGAGCCGGTATTACTGGCGGACTAGATAGTATAATGAGATGCGAGCCACTAGGCATTACAGTCTTTATTGCACAAATACCGGAAGGCCATGATGATGTTGATTCTATGCGAGCACAAGGCAATATTAATGGTATTCAGCGTTTGATAGATACCGCTATTCTTGGCGGTGAGTTTTACGCTAAAATTATCCTCTCCGATTTTTCTCTTTATAGAGAAGACAACACGAAAATTAACAAACTGATACAAAGAGCTATGCGTGTTCGTAGCACCCTTACAAGTTCGTCTGCTATGGCCTTTGATCGTGCTTTTCTTCGTTACGGCATTAATCCTATTAACCCTACTATCGCTGCTTTAGAGCTTGCAACGCGTCTAAAATATGCTGATGTAGAGAATGATGTCGTAAACCGCACTATAAAAGAACATTTTGGAATAACTATCGATCTCAATCTTCCAAGAGAATGAACTAGAAATACCTTACATTAGGATTAACCATGGCAGAACATAATCAGTCCATTCAACCAGCTTCTAATTGGCTATTAAAAACAATACAGCTGTTTTTCTTTGTTTCATTTTTCTTGATTGGGCTTCAATTATGGTTAAATCCTCCAGAAAAAAGACCAGAAGTTGTTTGCTGGCCTACCTATAAACTTTTTTTGATTGTTTCTGTTGATATTCCATCGATAATTACACCCTCAGATAGCATAACCCCTTTGCGCAACTCATTGAAAGCCGAGAAGTTTTTTTCTGGTTGTCGAAATAAGGCAAAAAAGCTTCCTGGTTTTCGCTAAAAAAAATCTTTTCGGAGACCTCTTTGCGTTTATAACTATATGACTTTCTTATAAACGCCACTAGCGGAGGCAGGTATGGCAAATTCTGATAATAACGGACAACAATTTAGCAGACCTCGACGAGATCCATCCGTAAAGGATGAGCGAAGAATATTTTTAAACGGGTCGTTTTCTGATAGAGCATCTCAAATGGCTGTCAATGTTTCACGCTTGGAAAATGAAATTGTTCGCCAACGAAGAGCTAAAAACAATACTTTAAGCTTAGACGCAGCTCATAAAATTGAGCTACAGCTTGAAACAATATTAATTCAATTTTCAAGCGATGTTGCTCGTTTGCGATCTTCAGTACGAGGAGGCGGTAAATCACGTAAAAGAACACCTCAAAATAAAAAGAATACTACCGCAAACGTAGAAACAAACTCTAAGAAAAGAGTAACTACAAAAAAAACAGCCACGAAGAAAAAAACGGCTACTAAGAAAAAAACGATTACAAGAAAAAAAACCGTTACGAAGAAAAAACCATCTGTTAAATCAATAGATGATAAAGAGAACATTGCTAAAACAAATGCCGCTTAATAAATTCAACAACAGTTTTATATTCTTCTTTTTTTTTATAACTGTTTTTGTTTTTTCTGCAGTACTACATGCCAGCGAGCAAGCTTTCCCGTCCAAAGGAGTTTGTATCGACGACTTATCTGTTATTAATATTCAAGAACGCAAAGCAGAAATGACTGTTTATGTCTGGGGTTTAAAAAAACGAGAACTAAATAGTTATTTAAACACTGAGACTACGCAATCGACATTACAAATAATTAATCATAGATCAGATGGTGACCTCATTAAAGTTACTTCTATCAGAGACGCTGAAATGATGGAAGCATTTAAAGATAATTTAATGGACCTGTATTCAATGAAAGATAAAATAGAACAGCAATGCAAATTTATCCAGCGCCAACGAAAACAATTTAACATTTTAAATTCATCATTAAGTCAATAATTTAAAATGAAACGTATATTAATAATTATTCTTCTTAGCTTGTATTTACCTATTAGTGCATCTGCGTTAGATCCTTTTTCTTTTCTAGTCTCACCTGATCCTCGTTGTCTTGAGTATAAGATTGTTGGTATATGCCCATTACGCCGGAAGATTAAGGTAAGACATTGGATACCTGTAATTTTTGCAGAAGTTGTTACCAGTAAAGGCGGTTCTATTTTCATCCCTAACTCAACCCCTGGCATTGGTACCCGCATGGTAGGTGATGAACAGGCATTTGAAGTAAGACTATGGGAGGTGCCACATGCATTGCAGTGGTTAAAAAAAATACTCGGCAATTGTCTTCTATGCTCTCTTGGCGACGCAAGATCAGGTGCCCCTAGTTTAAGTGAATATCCTGCTTTGCTAAACTCTGCAGCACAACAGGCATCAGGAGGGGCTTGTGGTGTAACTGATGCTATTGTTGGTAAACTTCTCACAGAAGTTCAATCCTTAATAGATGTAGGCCAAGCTAAACTGGTCTATGATACTGCTCTTGATTCTGTTAATTGGGCAACTGGCTGCCGGGACTTACCTATTGCCGCAGCAGTTGGGCCTGCCGCGCCAGTTGCTTGTAGCGCAATTGGCGCCACTCAGTCTGTTGATAGCATTCTTGGTACCAACCTAACAGGCTTATTACCCGGTGGTGATATTTGTGTTGGTGGTTGGGGTCCTCTTTACCCAAGGCAAATGAAGACAGATTCCACAGAAATAATCGGTGCGGCACATGCGGCTTATCGCGCACTTCACATTGCTCGCTACAATATGAAAACACTTGACTTTAAGGTTTTTCTACAAGGAAAACTTCAACACGCGTTCCCAGTTGTATCAACTTGTTTTAGACCAGGTGTTTCTGCTTTAGAGGTTGAATTAACGACAGTCGCCAGTCCTACTGGTAGCTATGGTTTTTTTTGGTGGGTTCCTGTCACTTGCTGTGTTGGAGCAGGCGCCCTTGCAGGTTGTCTGGCTCCTTCAGGCACACCAGGGGTTAACTAAGCAATTCATATAACTCATCTGCGTATTTTTCTCTTAAGGATTCCATAGAACGACTTAATATATAGGTTATCTTATGGGGTGTCGTATCATACATACATGATAACTCTATTTTCGTCATTGGCTCTGCATCACCAAGACCATAGTGCCGAATAATAATATGAGCGTCATCAGCAGGTAATGTATTAATCATTTCTAACAATCGTTCTTTTTGAGAGTCAATTTCAGCTTCATCTGGCTGATCCACTGCAATAGCATCAATATAATTGTGCCCCGCCTCATTGTGATCTGTTTCCATTACTCTTTTATGACTACATGATTTTCGTAATTCATATACTTTTTCAGACGATAGCCCAGTATGTTTAGCTATATTACTATCAGTAACACTAATTTGATTTGCTTCTAACTCATTAATAGCGTTATTAATATTTGCGTTTCTACGTAAATTATCTTCAGAGTGTTTTATCAATGAATTATTATTGATTACTTCTCTTGATATTGCTTGTCTTATCCAGAGCGTAGCAACTGTTGAAAAGGCATTATCTGTCGAAATATCATATTTATCGACAGCCTTAATCAACCCAATCACACCAACTTGAAAAATATCTTCATCGGACAATAAATTTGCGCTGTATTTTCGCGCAACAGACATTACTAGCCCTATATTTTCTGATACCAAAGTTGCACGAAAATTGATGTAATCATTATATGCCTCCATAAATGAGGGATAAGATGTTAAGTATCGATCAACAATACCTGCTAAATATTCAATATTAAATACAACTTCCGACAAAGGCGTTTCCATAGAGGCCACTTTATCAGTGTATTGCAACAATTTTTCAATATTCATATTGCCTGTAGACATATAAGAAGACCCAATTATCCGAAATTCGCTAATTATTTTCGATAGCGCAGAGATTGTCCGATTTTTAGGCTTCTTTAAATCACGACTTATTTTGACCATGGCTTTTTTTGAGCAGGATATGCCCTTCATAACCTTCAATCGTGATGATTCCATCTTTCTTGCTAATTTCTTTTGATTATTTGCAATTGTTGATGAAGGTTTATCAGCCCGTTCTACTGATTTACCTAAACGATCATTAATCACTTCTTTTTTTATTGTATTACTGTTCATATATAAAAAACTCACTTTTTTAGTTATAGCTAATTTATCAAAGCGCATTGTGCCCGCACTTAATAATTAAAAATAAATATCATATAAAATCAATGAGTTATGTTTTTTTCTTATTTTTTTTTAATATTTGGTTTTTTTTAGGCCAAATAAAAAATAAGTGCGGGATCTTTTGAAGGCGTTAATCTGTTTTTGATATTAACTATTAGGATTACAATTATGAATGCAATTAAAGGTAATAAAGATAAAGCTCTAGCTAATGCTCTTAGTCAAATAGAAAAACAATTTGGCTCAGGTTCAATTATGAAAATGGGTGACAACCAAGCAGCGCTTGATATAGAAACTATTTCAACAGGCTCACTAAAGCTTGATAAAGCGCTTGGTGTAGGTGGTCTGCCTAAAGGTCGTGTCGTTGAGATTTATGGCCCAGAATCGTCTGGTAAGACGACATTAACATTGCATGTTATTGCAGAAGCACAAAAAGCCGGTGGGACTTGTGCGTTTATTGATGCAGAGCACGCACTTGATCCTGTCTATGCATCAAACCTTGGTGTTGATATTGATGATCTTCTGGTATCTCAACCAGATACCGGCGAGCAAGCATTGGACATCACAGAGTCATTAGTTCGTTCAGGCGCTCTGGATGTTATCGTTATTGATTCTGTTGCTGCTTTAACACCTAAGGCAGAAATTGAAGGCGATATGGGCGATTCTCACATGGGGCTGCAGGCAAGATTGCTCAGTCAGGCTACAAGGAAATTAACAGCAGCAATTAAGCAAACAAATACTATGGTTATTTTTATCAATCAATTGCGCATGAAAATCGGTGTTATGTTTGGTAACCCGGAGACCACGACTGGCGGTAATGCACTTAAATTTTATTCAACTGTTCGTCTCGATATTCGCCGGACAGGCTCAATTAAAAAAGGTGATGCTGTTATTGGTAATGAAACTCGCATTAAGGTTGTTAAGAATAAAGTTGCACCGCCTTTTAAACAGATTAATACCGAAATTTTATTCGGCCTTGGTTTTAATCGTACTGGCGAGTTACTTGATATGGCAGTAGACAGTGGCATTATTGATAAGTCAGGTGCCTGGTACAGCATGGACGGTGAACGTCTTGGTCAAGGTAAAGCAAATACTTGTGAGATCATTAATAACACACCAGCCCTACATGATAAAATTATGGCTGTCTTGTTAGGCGACGCAAATCTACAGGATAAGGATGGTTTGAACTCGGAACAGCTCGCTAGCTAACTTCATATTAACGCCCAACCTGTTTTATTTAGGTTGGGCGTTTTTTATTATTTTTTACCAACTACAACACTCCAAAACGATACTGCGTTTACTAATACATAAGTATTAAGTTTATAAAAACCTCTACCCAGCTTTTTTTACCTACTTTTCAATAATTTATTAAAAACCCTATATATACAAGGACTTATATTGTATCTGTTTGTTGCAATACGCAATGCATACACAAAAAAAAGGTATATTGCAATCGTTGACGAATGCACTCAACTACTCTACAAGTATTACTACAATAATAACAAAAACAGTTAAATTTGGTTTAGGGGGTGTGATTTGTATGGTTAGATCAATAAAAACTTCTATCGTTGATAACGTTACAGACGTAGATATATTTTCTATTAAATCGCCATCTTTTTTACAAAAAGGCCATAAGGTTTGTGCTGAACTATCCGATAATCAACTACGCTACTTTACTATGGGAGAACCTACCCTACAAAAGTGCTCCAATACATTTTCGTCTTATCTATACCAAACAGGCGAAGTGCTGACAGAGAGCAGACATCATTTTAGTGTCATATTGGAATTTTCTTTACACTTAGAGTTGCTTCATAGTGACACTGTATTTGTTTATAAAGACCCTCATGGCACCATTGAAACCATTAACCAGCATTCACTTGAATTTACTTCTTGGGTTGAGAACATGAAATGTTTTTACCCTGGTTTTGAAGTTGGCCGTTATATTTATCGTTATTATATACCTATGTTTGAAGACGAATATATCGATGAAAACACCGGCTGGAGCATCCCGTATTAAAAGGCAAACTTAATTTTCATTAGCGCCAGAACCAAAAAAGCCCCTAATAAAGGGGCTTAATTGAAATACTTTATGATTATGAAACACTACATAAAACTCATACCATGTCTTTGAGTGATTTCAGTGCAGTCAGCTTAACAACGTTGCGGGCAGGTTTCGCCTTGAACATCATCTCTTCTCCGGTAAAAGGATTGGTTCCCTTTCTCGCCTTGGTCGCTGGCTTACGGGCAACCTTTACTTTAGCAAGACCAGGGATAGTGAATACACCTGGACCGTTTTTCTTTAAGTCTTCTTGAATCATCGAGGCCATTTCTTCAAAAACAGCAACAACTTCTTTTTTTGTTAGCTCTGTCTTTTCTGCGATCGTACCTATGATTTCTGATTTTGTGCGGGCTTTCTTTTTTTCAGCCATATATTTTGCCTTTTGTTAATGTTGAACAATTTATCTTAATACTAAAACGTAACAAGGTCTCCCTATTGACATCCTCCCCGCCCTAAAGGACGAGTATTCCAAGCGGCTCACGCCGTTTAGGTTCCTGCTTCAATAAAATGCTTACCGGTATTAGGATGAACTTATTCAGCCAATGCGTTGACCATATCTCAGTTATTTACATGAACACATCTACCAGTAAGCGAGAAGCAAAGGCTGATCACTTCCTTCGCCTTTGTTGGTGCCCCGCTGTTATTTGGTCACTAACAACGTAAGCGCCTACTGTGTGTGTGCGCTACGGCTAGACAGGCACTAAATAGCCATGACTGCATCGCGGTCTTAGCCATTTACTGTCGTTTACTATCGTTTCTAACGACATGATTTTCTCCTTTATTGCTCTAAGAACCCTTATTTTATCAGCCCTAATGCTTCCCGCACGTCATTTTATTGGCTTTTTAACATTCTTTTTGGAGACTTATTTCCGTTTTATTATTAATCGTTTTGTTTATATTTTGTGCGTGCGGGATTAATTCTGACTGAGATAATCTGGCTATTATTTTTAACTAGAGGTGATTATGAGCCAGAAAACAACTTTAATTATTGATAGCGAACAACTTAAAGAAATTTCAACACTTTTGTTAAAAACTTCTGAACGCGCCTCAGCCAGCATCCCTGTTCTTTCGCATGTGCTGATTGATTGTAAGGGCGATAAATGTGTTTTGATGACTACCAATTTATCTGACTCGTTTTCAATTACTATTCAGCCTGTTGAATCTGCTGATTTTATTGCCGCACTACCGGCGCGAAAGTTATTCGATATTGCTAAAACCGCAGGGCATAATACATCTATTAAACTAAGCCTTGATGGACTACGCTGTATCATCAAAACAAAAACATCACGATTTACACTTAATTGCCTTCCACCCGGTGATTTTCCAAAAACAACGGCACCCGATGAATTTGTTATGAGCTTTGATTACAAGTCATTACTCCCTGCTCTTAAAAGCGTTTCACATGCTATGGCAACAAATGACGCACGATATGTGCTTAATGGCACTCTATTGAGTTTTGAACAAAGCAAACTTGTTCTTGTAGCTACTGACGGTCATCGCCTTGCCATTGATAGCGTAGATGCCACTGATACAATCTCAGAACCTGTTAGATGTATTATACCTAACAGCGCTGTGCATTCCCTGCTTGCGATGAAAGGAATGGATAATGACAAGATCGTCGTCAGCTTGTCTCAAAATACCGCCGCCTTTGCTATTAATAACACCCTATTTCAAACTAAGACGATTGATGGTAGTTATCCTAATTATAAAGCGGTGATACCAAAAAATAACTATACGCTTAAATTTGATGCTGTTACGTTTAAAAGCGCTTTAACACGGTGCTCTATTTTAACGAATGGCCAGCAACGTGGCGTCACACTCCAAATTGATGGTCAATCTTTGACACTTGAGAGCAATAATGCGGGTGAGGAAGCCGCCACAGAAAGTCTCGATGGTGAACTTGTATCAACAACAGAAGATTCTTTTGTTACCACTTTTTGTATTGACTATTTGAAGGACGCGATTGATAGCACCAATGGCAATGAATTTTTGGTAAATTTATCTACAAACACCAATTCACCTACTGTGATCATTACACGACCTGACGAAAGCCCATTAACCTGCGTTGTTATGGGGATGCGTGCGTAACTATGATCCTTCTCTGTGATGGCACCAATATCTTTCGGACTATCTTTGAGGCGTCACTGCGCAATAATAAAACGGCTGATGTTGAACTGATCACACAACATTGCGTTTCGTCTGTCATGCGCGCAGTCAAGGAAGACAGCCCTACCCATGTTGCTATTGTTAATGATTACGGCGGTTTAACCTGGCGTCATGCGCTCTATCCTGATTATAAAGGGCATCGCCCTACTCCACACCCTTCGTTTAAAATCGTCAGCGAAAAAGCTTCACTGGCGCTTACAGAGGAAGGTTTTTTTGTCATTTCAGTAAAGAATATGGAAGCAGATGATGTTATAGGCACGTTTGCAAGAAAATTATCGCAACTTAATATCCCAAGTTTAATACGCTCGACAGACAAAGATTATTTTCAGGCTATTACTGGCAATACTTCTGTTAAACATCACTTTAATGGTCAGTTGCGTGATCTTGATTATATGCAATCACGTTACGGGTTCTCGCCGGCACTTTTTATTGACTACCTGGCATTGGTTGGCGACAGCGCTGATAACATTCCCGGTGTACCCAGTATTGGCGATAAAACGGCCATCAAATTAATTAAAACCCATGGTGGCATCGATTCTATTATTGAAAATATGGCTTACATTAAAGGGGTTGTTGGTAAAAATATCCGTAAAAACACTCAAACCATTAAACTCGCCTACCAGTTAGCAAAAATAAAAACCGATATTGATTTAGGTATCAATCTTAAAAATTTGTCCTACGAAGGCTCCCGTCCATGAAGGATGCGCATCAATTAAATCATGAACTGAAACTCACAGAGCTTAATAAGCGACTCATTGACTATATGTGGCCTAATTCAGAAACCCGCAAACAGGGCAAAGTCATGTTGCGCAAAATGAGCAATAAAAAGGCTTTTAAACTCTTTCTCGACACCCTTAAAACACTTATTTCACATTCTTACCGTGTTCAGATCAGTGACGTTGTTTCGGCTCACATGGACGAATTTTTTCAGAACAAACCGGATAGTTGGCGCATTAAACAAACGGATATTGCGATTTACTTAACCCTTGAACTTCTTAAACCACAACACACTAAACTTTGGTATTTTATTGGTGCTGCCGCCATCGTCCCAATTATCACGGATATCTCTCAGCGCGACCAGCAGGGACTTCATATTACCGCCCTGGATATGGCTATTTTTAATCTGGCAAGCGCTGTTTATACCGGCGATCACCTGTCCCTTAAAACTGCATTTGAGCTGGCTAACACACAATCTATTGCGGCTGATGGCAATTCCGTGACACATACGTTTAGCGTGTTAATGTTTAACAAAATAGTCCATCTTTTATGTGAAATTAATCACCCCACTAACCCTTAACCGGAGATAGTTATGCGTACCTTACTACTACTTATTTCGTTATTTTCACAATTTGCTTTTGCCCACAACCATGATATTGACGCGAATACACTAATGCTGGATAAGAACGTAAGCGCTATCACGGCTAATCAAATAAAAAATTCTGATTTTATTGCTGTTTCTGTCATTTACGACAATGATTCATCCGAATACTTTAAAATCCGTAAAAATGATCCTTTTTTTACCCGAACACAACACCCTCGCTTTGATTCTTATTCATACCATGATCTTAATATAACCAAAAATAGCCCTATTAAACCTCGCCAAAATGCATTACTTGTCAGGTTTTTAACATTGCTCTAAAGTATTCTATTTTTAAGTGCGGGAACTTCCGTGCTTAGTAGCATAGTGCTTATCTATTAACGATAAACAAATATGGAGCAAGCACTATGCTACAAGAACAACTTACCACTATGAGTCCTGCTGATATTATCACTATCGAAGGCTTTAATCCGCGTAAAGTATTTCTCGATGCGGATATGCAAAAACTTAAATCATCGGCACAAAAACACGGCATTATTCAAAGTATTGTCGTCAGACCTCACCCTGAGTTAGATAATAAATATCATCTTGTCGCCGGTGAACGCCGTTGGCGCGTTGCCAGTGAACTTTCGATTGATGTACCTGTTATTATTAAACAGTTATCTGATGTCGAAGCACACGCCATTGCTAACGAAGAAAACAATAGCCGCGTCTCCACCAGTGCTGCCGCCGAAGCCTACTCCGCCCGTGCCGTATTAGATGCCTGTGATGGCGATAAAGAACAAGCCGCGATTGATCTGGATTGGTCAATTTCAAAGCTTAATAAGCGTCTTTTGTTGCTTCATTGTTGCAATGACGTTCTGCTTGCTCTGGAAGCCAAGCAGATTAAAATCGGACACGCAGAATCGCTCAGTATTGTGCCGGACAAAACACAAATTAAAGCCCTTGCCCGAATTATCAGTGATAATATCAGTGTTGCCGATTTACAAAACATGCTCAGTCAACGCGCCCTTTCCCTGGAAAGTGCTATTTTTGATACAACAGACTGTAATGCTTGTGTGCATAACTCCACTCCTCAATCTGATCTGTTTGAAACCAATATTGGTGGTGGCAAGTGTGGCAACCCCGATTGTTTCCAGGAAAAACGTCAAGCTCAAATCGCAATTTTGAAAACCAATGCTGAACAAGACTACCCGCGAGTTTATCTTGACTCAGAATCCGACCCTAAAAAGTACGTCAACCTTATGGCGACCGGCGAAGCAGGTATTGGCAAAAAACAACTGCAAGCCTGTCGCGGCGACTGTAAAGATTTTTGCGCCATTATGTCCACCAAGTCCGGTGAAGAAGGGGTTATTATTGGACAAGATGTTTGCCGCAACCTTAAATGCTACAACACGATGCGTGATGCCTACCAGGGCACGTTATCTAAAACCAGCACCAAACCAAAAACAGCAGCAAAGAGCAAAAAAACCAAAAGCAGCGCCACAAAAAAGGTTATTGATGCAACAACCGCCGGTACACCCCCTAAAGTCGTTGAGTTTGTCAAACATGAACTGCTTAATATCGCCAAAGAGCATGTCACATCGTCACCAACAATGGTGAAAATCCACTCGCTACTTGCCTTGTTTTCTGAACTTAATATCAGTAATGATGCGCTAAAGGACATTCTCGGTATCACACTATCGTGCCATGATGATTATAAGAACATCAAAGCCCTGTTCCCACTGGATGATGAAAAACTCGACAGTGCTATCGAGTATCTTACTCAACTGCATTGCGTTGAAGACCAAAATCTAGGCGGTGATGTGGCTATTTTAGAATGCCTGGATATTGATTTAAAAGAACACTTTATTATTAACGAAGCCTTTCTTTCAAAACATACCAAGGCTGGGATCAAATTATTGATGGCGCAATGCGGGTTTGAAGAATGGTTTGTTACTCAGCACGATGAAGCAGCCTACAAAAAACTCTACGCAGGAACGAATCCTAAGACCATTGATTCAATTCTCAATGCCGGTTTTGATTTTAAAGGCTTCCTACCCAAAAGCCTCACCGATATTCTGAATAAATACGCACCTGATACGACAACGTAGCCCGTGCGGGAACCAATAACCTCGTTACACTGTTTCTAACAACAATCAAAGAGACTAATTATGAACTTATTTACAACACTTGAAACCGCCATGCTCGATGGAGAAGGCTTTAACTTACAGGTTGTGCGTAAAGGTAAGCGCCTCTCTGTCACCTATATACCCATGCTTGGTAAAGAAGATGAAAATGCCAATGATGATCTCAAACAGGTACGCGCCTCTTTGTCATTGCCGATGCAAATTGTCGATACACCGGCTAATCTGGACAGCGACTTTGAAGCCCGTCTGACCGACTTCACACGGGCGCGTGAAAGCCTTGTCAGCGCCCAACAAGCCTTAATTGAGTCATTAGGCGAATCGACCAAGAAAGCCCGTAATACGGCTGCTGCGGCCTCAAAAACGGTTGCTAAACCCAAACAGAGCGGTTCGGCAAAGCCTGAACCCTCAACCCCAACTGATGCTGAAAGCAACGATACACCCACTGCCGCAACCAGCCCTAACGCTTTCGATTAACCCAAGGACATTATTATGGCTAAATTATCAAAAAAAGCAGTTGAACTGACACGGGTTTTTAAAATGGGCAGCGTTGAACTGCCTTTCCCGCCCAGCGAAACACCATTAGACCCCACTGATGCGCTTGCATTGTATCAACCTAACTACCCACAGTTAGCACAATGCACCATCGGCACCCCCTACAATGAAGGCGACAAACTGGTTTACCCTGTCGAAAAGCCCCCTGCAAAAACAAAGGGGGCGACGTGAGCGCCAGAAAAAACCGGCAACGACTTCGATCACTTATTGCTAATAACGATTCAAAAAAGGCTGACGAAAAAGAAGCATGTTATCTTACGCACAACAAACTAAGTCGCATACTCAACCTGGGACAACAAACCTCTGCGCGACATCAAAGCAGAGAAGTGCCACCCTGCCAGAGATTGCTCCCATAAAGCCACTGTTGCCACCGCGCCTTAGTCGCACCTGTTCTCATGTTTTGTCTGAGAATATTGAACTTCTCAGCCCTGATAATATCGCCTGTTTCGCCGCCTTTTTACTTGCCGGTGAGCAGTGCGATTATCTATCTATTAACATGGGTGACATCGACGCATGTACCGATAAAAACATCATTGAGGCAATGTCTCGGGCATGGTTCGCCCTACTGCATCATCTGGATAGTCTTGCTAATACCCCTAATCAACGCGGCTTTTTGACCACATCACTGGATATCACCCCCGCCAGCGAAGGCGGCTTATTAGCGGTCATTTTCGATGATCCAAAATTACTGAATGTGTCTACTTTACTGGAAGTCCCTGATGCCTTATCAAAAATGGCGCACAATGCCATCAATATCATTAGCAACTCTTTTTGTGAAAGTACTCAACCCATGAATGTCTATGACACAGATAACCTTATGTTCGATGAATTTTATGACGATCTTGTTCAACTTCAACAACTTGATCTAACTAATGAACCACAAAAAGCCTTTCAATACTGTAAACAGCATGAGCTTTATCTTTATCAGTGTTTTGGCGAGGAACTGATTGATATAATGGGAGCTATGTTGATCCCTTACGGTCAACATAAAGACAAATTAATTCCGTTTAAATACACCAGCAAGTTTTTTCCTTTACATAAAGTAATTAAGCATATTAAAAAAGAAATGAAGATATTTATTAGCGACAAACAACACAAGGACTATATATCTTCACCCTGGATCGATTTTATTAATACCGTAATTGATACCGCTTTAGCGCGTTACCCAACCCAACAATCATTCATCGCAGCACGTAAACTGTATTGGCAAACATCACGACTACACGAATCACTCGATTGCGGCTACTATGCTGATTGTACCGTCATAGGTTATGGAAATGCGTTTGACGATCAGTTCATGCTTTATACCACCGAGGCGTTTGGTGGCGATGATACACCGCCTACTCTGTACCTGTCCTTACTCAACGACAATACCCCAACTGATGCAGCATTCACTATTATCAGCGACATCGCCACAGGCCTTAAACTTTACACACTTATGCAATACGCAAACGATACACAAATCTAATAAGACTAAAGGCGTGCGGGAATACCCCTAACCGTTAAGCTGTTCATCAACAATCACCAAACAGGCATTATCATGAGTAAATCGTTCTATTCAAATTTAACCGATACCGCAAAACCGCTCTGCGCCTTCGTTATTTATGGAAACAATACATCAGGTGGTTTTGTTACTAAACACCCTATACGACAGCATAAAAACGTGCCGGTTATTGGTGTCGGTCAACCGCTTACGCACGGCGATAAAAAATCACTGGTTGCCTGTTTGTTCGATGAACATTATAAGGGAATTGGGTTGCTGCCAGAGAACTTGTTAGCTCAACAAGCCGATACGCTTATCTGGTACGTTAAAGGCAAATGCCACCCTGTGCATTTTAATATCAATAACAAGATACACCGCATTAATAACGCCCCTTACCCTAACCTTATTTACGCGGTTAAAAATGGCACCCTTAAAATTGCTGCCTATAAAGGCACCAAACGTCCTACAGCCAAGACAGCGCTGTATCACGCCCCGCTAATGAATATCTATAAAGATACCCGCGTCTGCACAGGCAGTGCTACCCTGCCGAGCGATTCATCTATTTGCACAATGATCGAATGGGAAAAGGTGATCACCGACACTGCCTACAGCCATATCAATCATGATTACACGTTGCAGCATAAATCGCAGAGCAAGCAAACCAGTACCGCAGAACTGCTACGGTTTTGGGAAAAGCTAGGTCGTCAAAAAACCACTAAATTTCCATCTAAGTCTCTACGCCCTATTAACATGACATTACAAGAATGGCTTAAACGATGAATGCGATAGATTTTCCTTATTTGACTCATGAAACAGATAAAGCCTTGTTGCCAATCACTCCGACATTGATGCAGCCCCGTTTCGGCACGCTCCCTGAACTTGAAATAGGCTCAAAACGCTACGTGATGGCTTCTGACGGGGTGTATGTACAAGCCAGAACAAAAGCCCTTAGCTTAACCCTTAAAATACACACAATGCCTGTACCGATGCCCTATGGTGAGCTAAAGGAATCGGTCATACTCGATGGTGGGTTAATACCTTTGTCCATCATTGACAAAATTAAACATAATGCGATTAATGCCTGCCCGAACGAATATGCGGCTATTGTTCTCTATGACAGTGAATCTACTCGTTATACCTTGCATGAACCTGTTATCAATAGCGCCAGCGCTGGCCATATTCAATATCAGACAAAGACTTATGATGATGAAGATGTTGTCCTTGACATCCATTCTCATGGTGAATTGAATAGCTATTTTTCGGCTACTGATGATCAATCCGATTTTGCCGGTATTCAATTTTCCTCGGTCTTGGGTCATTGCCGTGATTTGAGTAGTATTACCACTGTTAGTCGAATATGTATTGATGGGTTCTTTTACCCACTTGAATGGAATCCCTGGGAGGAAGAATAATGGCGCGTAAACGGAAATTCGATAATAAGCTATTTTTACCCTTAGAGTGGATGGATAATCCCATCAATGTCATTGTGGCGGGTGCCGGTGGTACGGGCGGGGAAATGATTGCGAAATTGGTAAGGCTCCATTTCGGTCTTATTGGCACAGGACACCCCTACGGGCTTAACGTCACCGTCTATGATCCTAAAGATGTCTCTCACGCTAATATTGGTCGTCAGAACTTTCTGCCGGTCGATATTGGTCAATCAAAGGCAATTCTAACCATACATCGCATTAATTTGGCTTACGGGCTTAATTGGGATGCCTATAATGAACCATTTCAGATTGAGCGACTTGATCGTAATACTGATTTGCTTATTACCTGTGTTGATAAAGCGGCTGTTCGCGCAGATATCGGTAAGTTCGGTAAAAGTTATTATTGCGATGATATGCTTTGGCTCGATACCGGCAATAACGAATTTCAAGGCTCCGTTATATTAGGGCATTTAGGTCACGATATTGATTCTTGCATGCGAATACCTAATTGTTTTGACTTATATCCAGAATTAACCGATCCAGCGCTGGATGAAGGTGATACCCCCTCCTGTTCCTTAGAAGAAGCAATCGCTGTCCAGGATATTCCCGTCAATATCATGGTTGCTGATCTCGCGTTTGCGCTGCTGTGGTCTCTACTGCGTCATGGCCAGATCGATCGTCACGGCGGCTTTATTGATTGCAAAAAATTAACATCACATCCCTTACTTATTGATCCGACAAACTGGGCGATGTTTGGGTATAAAGAAAAACACTAACAAAATAAGGATGAACCAATGAGCGATATACTTTTTTTAAATACTGATTCATTCGTGATTACCAATATTAGCCGTAAAGCCCTCTGATTTATCCGTAGGGATATAAGGCTATGTCTTGTATTATACAATTATATTATGCATAATACACTTATGAAGTATAAAACTAGCCGCTCCGTGGTGTTTAATTGCCAGTACCATATTATTTTTTGCCCCAAATATAGGCGGAAAATCTTAGTTGGTAAGGTTGAAAAAAGATTAAAGGCTATTATTAATTCGGTTGCAAAAGAACTATCTGTAGATATTATTGAGATGGAAATAGATGTCGATCATATTCATATCCTTGCTGGCATTCATCCGCAACTAGGCGTTAATAAGTTTGTCAAAACAATTAAAGGGCGAAGCTCGCGCCTGTTGCGTGAAGAGTTTCCAGCGTTAAAAACCAAGCTTCCTACGTTATGGACTAACAGTTATTTTGTATCAACAGTGGGCGGTGCTCCGCTTAAGGTTGTAAAACAATATATTGAAAACCAGCAAACATCCGAGCGTGACAACCAAAAAGAAAAATGGCAAAACTATCTGGATAGCATCGATGGCTAAAAACTCCTCTCCGTCTTTTGTGTTAGAGCTACCATTATCAGCGTCCATAATGGACGACCGTATAATGTGGTCTCGTTTAGAAGCCGGCCGTAGGATTTATAATGCACTGCTACACGAAGGGTTAAAACGTCTTCGCTTAATGCATAACTCAAATGCCTGGAAAGACGCCATTTCAATAATCGAACCAAAGGATCGTCGCAAAGCCTTTAATGAGTTAAACAAATTCTATGGATTTTCTGAATATTCGCTTCATGACTTCGTAAAAATTGTCAGAGCAAAAGGTGGCTGGACTTCTCGGCTTGGCTCTCATGAGTGTCAAACAATCGCTACACGTGTTTACAAAGCAGTGTCTGAGTACCGTTTTAAGAAACGCGGAAAACCAAGATTCAAGGGATATAGGCGTCCTCTGCATTCTGTTGAGGGGAAAACTAATACTGCCTGTATTCGGTTTAATAAATCAACAGGCGTTGTTCAGTGGGGCAAGATCACTCTTAATGTAAAATCAATCAAAAATGAATATCTTGAAAAAGGGCTTAAATCACCCACAAAGTATTGCCGTATTCTATGGAGAAATATTAACGGTCATCGTCGTTGGTACGTACAGCTAGTACAACAAGGGACAGCTCCAGTACGGTATGATTTCCCCTTAACTGGGTGTGCAGTGGGTTTGGATGTTGGACCGAGCGCTATTGCTATCACAAGCGAATCAGGTGCAGGTCTTGAGAGGTTCGCCCCCTCTGTCGATCAACCTTGGCGGGAAACTAAACGCATCCAACGTGCCTTAGATCGCTCTCGACGCGCAACTAATCCTGATAACTATAATGCGAATGGTACAAACAAAAAAGGCGCAAGATCATGGGTTAAGTCTTCGCGGTATCTTTTGTTGCAAAAAAAACTTGCTGAAATTGAGCGCAGACTTGCATCTGTCAGAAAAAGTGAACACGGCCAATTAACTAACAAGATACTCGGCCTTGGTAATATTATTAAAACAGAAAAGCTATCTTATAAAGCCTTTCAAAAGCTATATGGACGTAGTGTAAAACAACGTGCGCCCAGTATGTTTATCGAACAATTGAACCGCAAGGCTGAAAGTGCTGGTGGGAAATTGATTCAGCTAAATACCTGGGCATTAAAAATGAGCCAGTTCGATTATACTAATGGCTTATGCACTAAGAAACCTCTTTCACAACGTTATCATCTTTTATCGGATGAATCGAGCGTTGTACAAAGAGACTCTTATAGCGCGTTCCTTGCCTTAAATGCGCAAGGTGATGAGCATAACCTTTCTCAGCTTGAAAAAAGCTGGGCGACTGTGGAACCACTGTTGCGACGTGTGGGGTTATGTAAAGACCAATCAGCAAACGGGAAAGGTTCGTCCTTCCCTACGGTGGCTATACCGTCAGAGTTGATCGCACGTCAAAGAGTGCTTGGGTAGAGTCAATCTTCGCGCTGCCTCGGCAGACGAAAAACCCTCTATCGTTCGTACTTAGAATCCCCTGAATTTATTCATGGGGAGGTTCAATACGAAGAAAATGCATAGACTATTGGATTATTAAAATAATAAATTAATCAATTTATCTGCGTGCGGGAATACGCCGCTTTTGTAAAGTGTGTTTAACATTTTACAAAGGTATTCCCATGAACAATTATAAAATCAAAAATGCCTGCACATTATCAGGTGCTAAAACTAAATTTAATGCCAACATGAAGGCGCTTTCTGTTCTTGATGCTGCTAAGAACGGCGCGTCACTGACACCTTCTGATAAAGACGCTCTTAATGATTTTACCGGATGGGGTGGTATCCCTGCTGCATTTGAATTAACAAATGGGAAATGGTCAAAAGAAGCGTCAGAACTTATGGATACGCTCACGGATGCAGAATACCAGGCTGCCTCACGCTCCGTACTTGATTCTTTCTATACGCCTGAGTTTATTATTGATGCAATTTATAGCGGCTTACATCGCATGGGCTTTCGCTCTGGACGTATTATCGATCCAGCAATGGGAACAGGTCGGTTTTTTGGTCGGCTACCAGAAGCCATTCAGCGCGACTCTGATCTAGTCGGTGTTGAACTTGATCCGATTCCTGGCGCAATCGCTAAAAACCTCTATCCAGATAGCACGTTACATATTGAAACAAACTTTAGTGACGTAGATTATGCAGACGGCTATTTCGATGTTGCGGTTGGCAATGTGCCTTTTGGCTCACACAAACTATATGATCGTAAAGTCGCCAGGAAAAGCCTTAGCATTCATAACTTCTTTTTTCTAAAAAGTCTCAACTTGCTTCGCACTGGCGGTATTTTGGCAATGGTTGTCAGCAACTTCATGCTAGATAAGAAAAATAATGATGTTCGTAAAATGTTAGCTGGTAAGGCTAATCTGGTCGGTGCAATCAGGTTGCCTAACAATGTTTTCAGTGATGCTGGCACACAAGTTACCACTGATATTTTGTTTTTTCAGAAAGTTGATAAGCCTGAGAATAACCCGTCATGGCTCAATGTCTGTACACAAGCCGACTCAGATGGTCTTGAAATTACATATAACCGCTATTTCGATGAACACCCCGAATTTGTTTTAGGTGAAATGGCTTGCAAAGGAACAATGTATGGTTCTTTGTCAGGTGCTTGCGTTGATGATGGACGTGATCTTAATGATTCGCTCAATGAAGTGATTAATTTATTGCCTGAAAACATCTATACAGTGGCCGCCAATACCTCCAAGTCAGCCGTGGAGATTGAACCTGTTGTTGACCTTGAAGCATTAACAGACTTACATCCAGAGCAAATAAAAATCTATAATTATTTTGTTACTAAGGATAACCGGATTGCACAACGTGTTTTTGATGCTAACGAGGTGCCACAGGCTACGATTACCAAAGTTGGTGTCAAACGTGGACAACGTATTCACGGCTTAATTGCGTTACGCGATATACTTTTAACGCTACTGGAAATGGAAAGCTCTGCATATACGTCTGACGTTCAACTTGATGCTCAGCGTCAACGGTTGAATAATGTTTATGCTGATTTCACGAAACGTCATGGGGCGATTCATTCTTTTGGTAATACCCAGGCATTTAAGAATGATCCTGATTTACCTTTATTGTTATCACTGGAAACAGATTATGAAAACGGTATTAGCAAAGTTGTTGCTAAACGCCTCCAGTGCGCCCCTGTTGCCCCAAGCTGGACATTGGCTGATATCTTTACTCAGCGTGTTATAACACCTTATCAGCGCCCTACGCATGCTGACACTGCGCATGACGCACTTATGATCTCGTTATCCGATAAAGGATATGTTGATATTGATTTTATGGCTTCTTTAACTGGCTTAAATGAGCGTGATATCTTAAATGATCTTAATAAAGTCGTCTTCTTTGATCCGCAGCTTAATAACTATGTCACCGCTGATGAATATTTAAGCGGAAATGTGGTCGAAAAACTCGACGTAGCCAAAGATAAAGCGCTCGAATGTACTGCTGGTATTAATTATCAATCAAATATTATGGCGCTTGAAGCAGTACAGCCTGCCCCGATTGAAGCGGTTGATATTTACGTTAAAATTGGTGCGCCGTGGGTACCTCCCACTGATATTGCTGCCTTCGTCTCTTATTTGATTAATGCCGATGCCACCATTAACTATAATGCTTCGACTGATCATTGGTCATGCAATATCCCATCTGACGCCAGTAATATCAAGAATACGGCAACATACGGTACCGAGCGGATGCCGGCGGCAAAAATCATAAAATGTCTGTTAAATAATCGCCCTATCACTGTTAAAGATAAGGTGATCGTTGACGGTCAAAATCGTTATATTACCAATACTGAGGAAACCTTGTCTGCTAACAACAAGGCTCAAGAAATACGTGATGAATTTGAAGATTGGTTGTGGTCTGATGATGAACGCCGCATACGTCTTACTGATTATTACAACAAAACGTACAATGTCTTTAATGTTCGTCATTGGGACGGTAGCCATTTAGTTTTACCCGGAAAAAACCCACATATTACTTTACGCCCTAATCAAATTAACGGCGTATGGCGTGCAATACAAAATCAGAATGTTTTGTTTGATCATGAAGTCGGTACAGGTAAAACCTTTACATGCGTTACATCGATCATGGAAATGCGCCGCATGAAACTGGTTAACAAACCCGTCATTGTTGTACCAAATCATATTGTTCTTGATTGGTCGAGAGATTTTATGACGCTTTACCCTCAAGCAAAAATCCTGGTCCCTACAAAACGTGATTTTGAAAAGAAAAACCGACAAATACTTTTCTCACGGATGGCAACCGGTGACTGGGACGCCATTATTGTCCCCCATAGCTCTTTTGAGCGTATTCCGATGCCGATTGATTTTCAAATTCGTTTTTTAAAAGATCAGGTATCCGATATAAAAGAAGCTATTCATGAACTTTCTGAACGCGAAGGTCGCAAGTTAAGCACCAAGCGGCTAGAAAAGAAAATAGAAGGTATTAAACATAAAATTGATAAACTTACTCTTGCCAAGGAAAAAGTTAGTTCGCTTGATTTTTCTCAGATTGGTATTGATATGCTTGTTGTTGACGAGTCCGATGAATACAAAAACTTGTATTACAACACTGGCATGAGCAATGTCGGTGGCCTTGGTAATCCCGAAGGTAGCCAGAAAGCGTTTGATATGTTTATGAAGACGCGTTTTACGCAAACCAACGATGGACGTGTTTTGTTTGCAACAGGTACCCCTATTTCAAATACCATCGCTGAACTTTACACTTTACAACGCTATATGCAATACGATGTATTAAAAGAGCGCAATCTAGTCCATTTTGATCAATGGGCGCGTGTGTTTGCTGAGCCTGTGGCTGCGTGGGAGCTTGATGCTACGGGTGTTAATTATGAACTTAAAACGCGTTTAGCGCGATTTGTCAATGTCTCTGAATTGGTTTCAATGACCTCGCAATACTCCGACTGTGTTACGCAAGATGATTTTAAACAGCAAGTCAAGGATGCCGGCCTTGCATGGCCTATCCCGCCAATTGCAACAGGTAAACCTGAGTCAATTATTGTAAAACCAACTACCGAACAGCTTGAATACATGCAGAATATTGTTAAACGGGCAGAGAACAAACCATCTGATCCTTCAATTGATAATATGCTTAAAATCACTAATGATGCGCGTAAATGTGGTTTACACATGCGGACTATCGATCCTCGGCTACCTGAATCATCGAGTGAGAAAATTAATACTTGTGTTGATAATGTTTACTCTATTTGGGAGCAATGGTCTGAACATAAAGGCACACAATTAATTTTTTCTGATTTGTCCACACCAAAATCTGCGCAACAACAACTGCGCAATGAAATCTTGTCGCTGGTAAGCCGTGCTAACGATGGGGACGAAGCCGCCGAACAAGAACTTGCGAAAATACCAAACGGTGAAATTTTATCTCTGAATAACGAATACTCCGCTTATGATGATATCAAAGCGCAACTCGTAGAGCGTGGCGTACCGGTGGAGCAAATTGCGTTTATTCATGATGCTAAAAATGATAAACAACGTATCAGCTTATTTGAAGATATGCGTCATGGTAGAGTTCGTATTCTCATTGGTAGCACGCGCAAAATGGGAGCCGGCACCAATGTACAACGTCTATTAGTTGCCTCTCATAATTTGGATGGGATCTGGCGTCCAAGAGACGCCGTTCAGCGCGACGGAAGAATAGTTAGGCCAGGTAATTACCTTTTTGAAACCATCCCTAATTTTTCAATTCGTATCTTACGTTATGCAACCGAGCGAACGTACGATGCGCGTATGTGGCAGACCGTTGAAGTTAAACAACGCTTTATTACACAGATCAGAAAAGCCACGCCAGGTCTTCGCGTTGTTGAGGATGTCTGCGGCACCACAGCCAGTTTCGCTGAATTAAAAGCCGCCGCCACAGGCAATCTGTTAATACTAGAACAAGTCCGTCTAGACAGCGAAGTAAACCAATTAAAGACTCTTCAAAAACATTACAAACGTAAGCTGCTTCGCGTCAGAGATACAATCCGTGCTTTAGACGGGTTTGAAGAAAAACGCCTTGCTCGTATCGCTACCATGGAAAACGATATTATTATTCGTGATGAAAACACACAAGACGATTTTAGTATTACCATCTCAAATAAACATTACAATGAGCACGGTTCGGCTGCGTTTAAATTAACACAAATAATGAACACTTACACCAATATCAACTATTCAGCACAAGAGCTTGTTGGCCACTATCGCGGATTTAATATTGAATTTAAAACCACGTTTACTGGTGCCAGTGTTTATCTTTCATGCACAGAGCACAGATATCATGTAAGCAATTTATCTTATTCCGATAAGGGCAACGGTCTTATTCGTAAAATAAATAATACCATTGACAATATCGAAGCGTTTATCGTTACTGAACAGAACTACCTTGGTGAAGATAGAGAAAACTTAAAAAATGCGATTGCCGAAAGCACCACTACATTTAAACAAGAAAAAGAGTTGGCTTTGAAAGAAAAGCAACTTGCCAATGTTCTGCTCGAACTTGAATTATGCAAGGACAAAGATTACACGCCTCGCAGCGTTAATGATGTACTCGGTATAAACCAATCAGAAAGCAATGTCACACCAAAACAACTTTCCTTTTTTGATGAAGAGGAAGCTGCTTAATTGTTTTTTTGTTGATTATTGGACGTTTTGTTTTTAAATAGACTTAATTGAGGGTCATCCGCGCCGGTGACCCTGTTTTTCCCTGCTGTCTTGCTTTTATACATCGCTGTGTCTGCATTTTTAAGTGCCTGTTGAAGCCCTTGCATGTTATGGCAAATGTCATACCCAATGCTCACAGTACACATTACCTCAGTGCCCTCAGCGCGCATTTTTGAGGACTCAACATCTTTTCGCATTCTCTCTAATACAAAAGATGCCTCGGTCATTGTTGTGTCTGGCAAGACTATCAAAAACTCTTCCCCACCGTACCGCCCGACTAAATCAGTTTCACGAGCCGAATTACTCATTACTTCCGCCGTGTTTCTAAGCACAATATCACCAACCGCATGACCATACGTATCATTGAACTTTTTGAAATCATCTATATCAATTAGCGCAATCACTGTCGATGTTTGACAATCCTCAGCAAAGTCGACAATTTGTTCAAGCCTTTTATCAACACAACCGCGAGACAAAACGCCTGTTAATGCGTCATTTTGCATTTCTAATTGTATTCTTTTTACTTTTTCTTCTGCCTCAACAATGTCTGATATATCTCTAAATGCCCAAGTCACGTACTTTGACTCTTCAATTCTGACACACGCACATGCCGCTTTAAATTCTTCACCGTGTCGCTTGAAACAGGTTACTTCCATGTAACGGCTTTCACTTCGCTGATCTGCCTCAGGCTGAGCAATTTCCGCCACATCAGGGCATAAATCATACAAAGATAAACCAATCATTTGTTGATTTTTATAATTAAAAATCCGCTTGGCTGCATCGGTGACTTCCGTTATATACCCTGTCGCATCAACAATGACCATGCCATTTGTTGTCAGTTTAAGTGCCGCATCATTTTTCCTGATAATCATCCGCTGACGAGCGCCACGTTGAGCCATGTTCTTTGATATCTCATTAAAGCGAAGTATGGGAGCCAACGAATTTATTGCCATTTCTTTGCACTCAACGATCACATCTTCATTTAATCTAAGCCAGCCCTTTATCTCGCTGTTAATCTCAAGACGTATAAAACCAATAAATTTTTTATGCCAAACTAACGGCACCTCAAATATCTCGTAGGCCTGCTCTGATATCATTCGAGAACTTTTTAACGACAACACAACCCCGTTATATCGACTAAAACTGCGAACTTCATCAGTGACCTCATCGCCTTCTATATAATAATTTCGCACATCACCACGACGGTATGTGTGCTCAAAAATTACGTTCTCATGGTGTACATCATTTACACAAACAAACGCGTCCTGACCGTCAACCAACCAAAGTGAGACACGGGATGCATTTGTTTCGCCAGACAAAAGATTGTTAACGTATTTTGAGACCGTGTTCAAATCCCATACGTGCTCTAATAAACTATTTACTTCGATACTCATTCAATCACCGCCTCAACAACAGTTCCTTTTACTGCCATCTTTGTATCTATACATTCTCTTAAGTTTAAAGGTCTTGCAAAATAGTACCCTTGGTAGCCGTCCAGTTCTATTTTTGATAATGCATCCAATACTGGTTTTGTCTCTACACCCTCGGCGATACATATAGCTTTTTTATGCTTGACTGTATTAGCAATATTTTCAGCAATGGCGTAGTGAAACTCGCTGGTCAACGCTTTTTTAACCAGTTCGCCGTCTATTTTTACAACATCTATTGGATTAGATATTAAATGTTCGTATGATAAATTACCTGAGCCGAAATCATCCAGCGCCACGCTGCAACCAATAGCCCTTAATTTAGTAATAAAACGCGTCGCTTGTTTTTTACACTTAATGGCTGCTGTTTCGGTTATTTCAAATACTAATGAATACGGGTTTATACCTTTTTCTTTAATTGCTACTTCAACCTCTGATAGAAAATCATGTGATCCAATTGTACGGCCTGAAACATTAACTCCTATTCGTAAATTTATTTGGTATTTGTCTCTAAATTCACCGATCGTTTTTATAGATTCTCGCATCGCGTAAACATCTAAAATAGTGATGTAGTCTGTTTCTTCAAGAATCTTTAAAAACAGTGGAAGCGATAAATTGCTTTCTATACCTTTGATTCTCGCAAGCGATTCATAATAAAGCACCTCGCTGTGATCGTTTGAACTAAAAATAGGTTGGTACTTATAATATATATTGTCTTCGTCTATGATTCTGAGTGCCCGCGATATGGTAGGCAGTTCTTGGTGACCTTCTTTATATATATAAAAGGCATTTCTTCCAGCCCGTTTTGCTTCAACGGAACATTCAACTGCAATATTTAATAATTCCTCAGCCTTACTGCCAAGCGTTATATTTACGCAGCCAATACTGGCCGTTATTTTTGATTTTACCCATTTGGGCGTATTAAATTTTACAACTTCTGAAACACATTCACATATATGTTTTTCTTTTTTTATATAATTACCCATTAATAATACTAAGAACTCATCGTCACCAAATCTTGCGATAACACTACTACGGGGGAGTTCAGCCACTAGCGCATCTCCAATTTCAACTAATATGCCGTCACCCGCATCATGTCCGTGTGTATAATTAATTATCTTAAAGTTATCAAGATCAACTAATAACAATAGTCCTTTACTGCCCTTCCTGCACATATCAGTTAATATTTTGCGTATATTTTTTCGTGTAGATAAGCCCGTAAGATGATCAACTGGTGTCATTGCACCAATATTTTTATGCTCAATACTCATATCTATCGCTTGGCGCATAATATTAAAAGCATGAACCCGGAATCGTTCTTGCGACTTTGCAATCATTGACTGGGAAATATCTCTGTTCTTAATAACCGCAATGGCTAATCCATAGTGATAATCTTCAATGCACAACGGAATAATTAATCGGCACATACTGTCATTAAGATAAGCGTGCTCAAGTATTGCTCTGCCTTTTTTAAGCGTGTGATAACGACTCTCGCCAACATCAATGGAACCTAACCCCGTACTCTTTGGCGAATAATCGTCTTTGTATACACTGATAACCGGGATCACTTTCTTTTGTTCCCGTGAGAAATAACCTAATGCGCATGTCTCCGCATTTAGTTGATGCATCCAATCCCTGAGCAATTTTTCCGTACTTGCGTCAACGCGTATTACTGTCCCAGATACTTTTCTACCATCAACCATCTTTTTCCCTTTCGTTATGTATTATCAGATTTTTTTAATCTTCTATTACTTATAACGGGTCAAGGTCTCTGTTTTAGTTACTTTTATCCCTGTTTTTACGTTTAATTTGTTTTTTTGTTCATTACTACCTAAAAAACGGTAATCTTTAATTAATAACAATATAAAAAGCGACATTTTATGATTCAATATATGCCAACGCTACAGTATGAAGGCGATAATGCTAAAAAATTACATCAAGTTTATAAGCAAATTGCTATATGGCTGAATGCACTGCCCTTTAACTTACTTGAGCAGATTATTCAAGAAACGTTCGATGATAGTTGGACCGTTTGTCGTTCATCACTTGGACTTTTACAACCATGCAATAATGTGATTTCTTTGCCTGTAAGTGATGCAATGCGTATCCGTAATCTATTTAACCGGTTATTGTTAGTTAATGCTGAACAGAATAATGCGCTTGTCTGTGAGAATATAAGCCCTATTCTTGTTGATCTTACTAATCTTGCAGTTCATAGTGATAAGCAAATTAAACGCAGCGATAAAAAATAAGTAGGGTTTTGAATTTTTGTTTATATTTTTAAAAAATTAAGCCGCATACTGCGGCCAGGTACTTAATTTAGAGATAAAAAAGAACTACTAAGGTACTACGCTGGTTTGCCATTGTTGTTTTTTACTATAAATATAGTGTTTTTTTGTTGTTTCCTCACCGTCTTCTGTCCGTAAAGTTCAATACTGAATACTGTCAAAATACAATGCTTATCACCGGAATGTTCAACGCTTTGTCCATTAAGCTCCGAAGTCTGTCCATAATGTTCATCAAATTGTGAATAACCCTAATACCTAACCTTCAACATAAGTAATTGTTTTTCTTGCCAAATATATATTCTGTCCGTAAAGTTCAACGCTTTAATATTAATTAAAACAACTATTTGATTTTATTACTTAAATTTATGTTTTATCCGTAAAGCTCAAAGCAGTGATATGGTTTAATTATTGGTTCTGATAAAGATAAAATGATTTAACCTAATTTAATATTTCTAAGACTCTGGTTTTATTAATCAAATGCTTATTGTGTCCGTAAAGTTCAATACTTTTTTGGTAATTAATAACTCAGGTAAGTGACTGATAATATTAATTAAATATATGTTCTGTCCGTAAAGTTCAACGGTTCCCAGTGGAGGATATTATTATTTCTAACCTGTTGATTTTTATAATAATAGACACACTATATCCGTCTAATGGTACTGTTTGTTTGTTATTTAGTTAGTTAGTTGTGTCCGTAAAGTTCAACGAAAAGGATGAAATCGAGACTGGCGTTATCAAAGTTCCGGTACCGGCGTTTTGGCGCACTACTCAGATGGTCGTTTGCTTAGACCACTTAGAAATTATTTTGTTGGTGCACTAAGCGCCTGGTTTATAAATCAGTCTCTACTTATTTTTAGCTTAAAAGGCGTCTTCTTGCCGGTCCCCGTTATCTCGTATGACGACAGCCAACCAAGTTCGACGAGTTTCTTTGATGTTTTTCGGAGCTCTTCCATAAATTTGTGTTGTGGTCGATGGAAGCCGATCGTTTCTTGTAGCTTCTTCGTCATGATCTCGTATGTTCTTGGTTGGCCAGATAAGAATCGATGAATTGCCTTGCCCGTCGATGATAGCTGTAATCGAATCTTCCAGTTTATGTATGTATATGAATCCTCCAGCCAATAGGTTACAACCGGGTGAAATTGCACATAGAGAACGCCGTTTGTCTCCCACTCTTCCCAGAGAACATCGAGCAGCTTGATCGTTGTTCCTTTGTTTAAATATTTTTCGGTAGATTTGGCGTCAAGTTGGACTGTTACAGTGCTAAGACGTTTGACGGACTCCAAACGCTCTCTATTTGCCTTGCCGCCTTGGATCTTCCCGCACTCTTCCTGGATTTGAGAAATCATGCAATTTAACACATCAGCATGCAGAGTCCTTTTTCCTTTTTGAAGAAAAATACCAGATACAGATATTGGCAGGTTCTGTGGCTCGCCAATTAATCGTTTTTGACGTAGCCGCATTAACGCAATAAGAGTATCTTCATCGTAGACTGTTAATGGCGAGCCGAATTTTTTCCCTTTCCCCCAACTTGTCTCAAAAGAGATTGATAAATCGCTATTAATAAACTGCTTTTGCGTAGAACGATTTGATGGTAAAAAAATCGGTAAACGCGTTAACAAGGAGGGAAATTCGGATTCTGGCTTAAGTGGTGCAACGTGAAAGCGTCCTTGTCGCTCCATATTAAACAACGATAGCTGCGCTTCCTCAATTACCGATACGGCCGCCCTGCCCCGTGTCTTAATCTTTTTCTTAACAGGCACTTTTGCAACTGCCGTGTTTTGTGTGGATTTTTCTTCTAAAGCCTTCATGGCTTTTTTTGCTAATTCTTCTGCTTTTTTCTCAATCTTTGTCTTTTTTTTATCACCCATGACCCTTACTCCACTCCCTATTTCAATTGTTTTTTTATCAAATAATGAAAATTAGCGCTGATTTAAGTTGTCTTGGGTTAATAACTGTACAGATCATGCTTATACTTTGCAAACATAATTAGTAGGTGTCATTATATGCAAAGTTTAACGTCAAATAGGAATTTTTGCATGAGCAATGAAAATATAGGTTTAAAGGAAATAGAACAAATTGAGAACCGCTCTTATAAAGTCATTAAGAGTATCAATGATTTTCGTAATAAGCCTCGTGAACTCCCATTAAGATTTACTATAACACAAGCGAGTGAAATGGTTGGCCGTTCCGCGCAAGCTATTCGTGATGGCGAGTCTTGCGGCAAATTAAGAACAGGAAAGGCTCTTAAACCAGATCTAAGACGCCGCTCATATACTCTTGAAGACATCAATATTATGAGAGAATACTTTGGTACGTTGCCATGGCGTAACAGCGAAACTGATGAGCCGATTATTATGAGCGTTCAGACATTTAAAGGCGGAAGCGGTAAATCAACACTCTCCACCCATTTTAGTCAGAATTTTGCCCTACAAGGTTATCGGGTTCTAATCGTAGATTTGGACCCACAAGCAAGTACTACGGCTTTATTTGGCCTTAACCCTGATCAAGATATTGATAGCTACCATACGCTTGAGAATTTTTTCTTTGGCTCGAAACCCAATCTTAAATATGCGGTTCGGAACACCCATTGGCCGCAGCTTGATTTAATTGCCGCTAATTTAGAGCTATATAATGTTGAGTACCAGATTGCGAGCATGGCAACAATGGATAACTCGGTTTTTTTAAGGCTTGGCATCGGCTTAAAAGAAATTGCTAAAGATTATGATATCGTCATCATTGATGCGCCTCCAGCGCTGGGAATGATCTCTATTTCAATACTGAATGCTGCCAACGCATTGCTTGTTCCCTGTAGACCTTCCGTGGTCGATTTCACCAGTACTGCCAACTTTTTTACAATGGTTAAACAAGTATATGAAAGCTTAATCCAGAAAAATATCGTACAGGAGCCACGGTACAAATTCTTAAAGATTGTAGCAAATGCAAAGAATGAAAATAAAAAGGTGCATCAGGTTATCACAGACATGATGAGAAAAGTTTATGGTCATCAAATGCTGGATACTATTATTAAAGACTCAACTGAAATTGATAATGCTTGCTCAGAAATGATGACGATGTTTGAACTTAATACTGCGCTTACTTCAAGGAAAACGAGACAGCGAGGACTTGCCTATCTGGAGGCTGCAGCAAGAGAGATTGAAATTGAAATAATGCGTTCCTGGCCAAGTAAACAGGAAATCTTACGCTCAGAAGGGTTGTTATAAGGGGATAAAAATGCACAAGAAGAAATTAGGAAGTAATTTTGATGATCTGGATCTTAATGAAGATGATGACATTGTAAGCCCTAAAAGTAATTTGATAGATAACAGGGAGAATCAGCTTAACAAAGTGGTTAAACAAGAAATGTCAATGAATACCGTTTATCAAGTGGACCCAGGTATTTGCCGTATGTGGGATGGACATAATCGCAGATATGACTTGCTTAGCAGTGATCGTTGTAGTGATTTAATCGAAGGTTTTATTGCTCAGGGTAAACAGGAATTTCCAGCAATCGTCAGACCAGTAGAAGGGGAGGGCGATATACAGTATGAAGTGATTTGCGGCGCAAGACGGCACTGGACTGTTTCATGGCTGCGCAAGAATAATTATCCTAATTTTAAGTTCCTTGTAGAACCAAGAGAGCTCACAGATGAGGAAGCGTTCCGGCTTGCAGATATTGAAAACAGAGATCGTGAGGACATTAGTGATTATGAACGGTCTGTTGATTATAAGCGTGCGCTTGAACAGTACTATAACAGTCAAAAAGAAATGGCAAAACGTCTTGAAATGTCGGAATCAAATTTAACTCACTACATTCAAATGGCTAATTTACCGATAGAGGTTATTGAGGCATACCCGGATGTAACTGAAATTCGGGTGTCCCACTCCAGAAAATTGTCGCCTCATTTAAAAAAATCGAACTTACAAAAGAAGATAATCTCATGCGCTAAAAAAATAAAAACCCAACGGTGCAACGGTGATGCTGACATTGTTAATATGGATGCTAGTTATGTTACTAACGCACTGGTGGCTAGCTTCAAAAGAAGGAAACCTAAATCAGAAACACTGTTATTTAAAAACGAAAAGGGCGAGGTAATGATTGTCGGTAAAAAAGCAAGAAACGCCATTGATTTGAAAATCAGTCTTGGTTCGGGTGCTAGCAAAAAAGAATTAATAGATGCTTTCAAACAAATATTGGACAAGAATTTACAACTGTAAATTCCTTTGTAAACGTATGAAATATAAAAGAAATATAGGAATTAATAAGGTCAAATTTACACGTTTTTTTAGGCCGTCAATGAATCAAACGGTGTTAGGATAATTTTTTATGAATTATTAATATATTCATACACTTAATCGTATTCAGAAGGATTTGAATACCGTAAACTTGTTTAAGTGTTGTCACGTGTCAACATTATAGTGATATCTGGTATTATCTAAATATGATAAAACTTATTGATATTGATCTTATTGAAATGTCGCCACTGCGTCATCGAAAAGGCGCACCAAAACCTTCTACGCGAGAGCTACAATCCATGCTACAACATGGTCAGCTTGAACCGATAATTGCTCGTGAGATCCCCAATACCAATAGATTTGAAATTCTTAGCGGTGAGTGTATTTGGCGTGCCGCGCAATTTGCAAATATCACAACCCTTAAATGCGAAGTCTCTAACGTTACTGATCAACAAGCTGAAATTATTGTTAATAGTGATTCATCAACAACCCATGATAATTGTATCGATGAAGCTAGATCGCTTAAATGGATCATGGATGAGAGTGGATTTGCCGAACAACCCGGTGGAAGTAAAAAGAAAAATTACTCATATTATGGCAGGGTGTTTGGCTATGAAAAAACTCAAATAAGTCACCTAATGCGTTTGCTTGAGATGAATGACTCAGTTCAAGAGATGATAGCAAAAGGTTATATTCGGTACGGTCAGGCGCGAGTATTAGCACAATTAAATAAAGAGCCAGAACAACAATTACGCATTGCTAAAAAAGTGATAAGAGAAAAAATGAGCGTAAGACAATTAACAGCACTGCTGAAAGGCCATCCCATTTCTAAGAGAGTAAAACCTCTTAAGAAAATGAGCAATGGATCTGAGGTGGAAACTATTTTGTCGCAATCAGATGATCCAGATATAAGAAATATCGGCGCTAGGCTGGATTTGATTTTTGCTAATACTGTAAGCACTGTAGACACCAATGCCCATAGTGGGCAGGGGTATATAAAAATAGCTTTTCATAGTAAGGGTGAATTACACGGAATTATAGATAAAATGATTGGGTGCGGGCCAGAAGTGGATGATTGGTAGCCAATCTAAGTAATTCATTTGTTCTAAAACGGATGACTTTCTTAAATTTAAAAAAAATATTCAATTCGGGAGACTAATATTCGTTTTTAAATATTAATGACATAGTAACTAGGTTGATTAAATGAGTATTAGTAATATTGAATCACCATATACGGTTAATTACACAAAAAAAGAATTACTACGACATTTAGCAGACGCCACGGGAATTGATGAAGCTGAATGCACGGCAGTTTTTGATGCATTCGTTTCAGTTATCTCAACACTCCCTATAAATGGTGGTTCAATTAAAGTAAATGGATTCGGTCGTTTTGTAGCCGTTAAAGAAGCGAAGAAAATTGGTCGTAATCCATTAACAGGTCAGGTGATTAATATTCCCGAAAGGGCATCAGTTAGATTTAGACCTTCTAAATCTTTGCGGACGGAAATAGGGTAGGAAAGTTATGAAACAAAAAACATTTATATCGTTACTTGTAAGTATGCTTGTCTTAATCGTACCTGTCATGAATATCCAGGCAGAGTCATCAAATGAAGGCGTCTTATTTAATCGAGAAACCTTGTTGTCCGTTATCGACAGAATTGATCGAAAGTTTGAATCATTACAGGCTGAGCAAAATAGATTGGTTTCTATGCTAAAAGTCGCAGGTATTTATAAAGAAAATCCCGCTTATACCAAAAATGGCGTTTCGAGTACTACAGATAACAGCTATAACGAACAGTACTTGGCTAGTGATTATGATTATAGCGATGAAGAAGCTTACTACGAGGAGCCAGAGATAGTGACGGGTCGAGTAAGTACGCCTGCTCTTGCTTATGATAAAAATAAATATAGCGTACCAGATGAGTACTTTGAAGCCGCGTTTAATGGTGATTCACGGCAGCAGAAACAGACATTACTCATTAGTCGAAAAGAAGAGCCTGTTGATATCGTTTCACTGCGAAACGTTCTATTAAAAAACAAACCTGCAACGAAAAAAGTTATTTATGATAGTGAACATAAGTCGGCTGCTTATGGTCAGCCAAGCAGAGAACGCGGCCGAAACGCTAGAGTAAAGTTGGCACCGCGTAATCAGGAGTCCTTTTTTTCTGCAAAAGGTTTGCGCACAAAAAGTAGAGTTGAGCGGAGATTGAAAAATACTGATCAAATCACAAGTGAACCAATGCTTGTTGCAAAACCAGTCAAGATAAAACAAAGGGCTGCTAATTTTAAGGCTTCTTATAAAAAGAAAGTGATTAAAAAGCCCATTTTCCATGCAGAAACATATAATCGTAAAGTCAATGCAAGCAGGAAACCCAAACCTACCCCTGCCAAAAGGTTATTTGATGTTATGTTTTCAGTTCAGACCAAACGTGAAATGGACAGTTATATAGGCTTCCTAAATGAATATGGGGTTAAAGATTACTTTGCTAGAGAGATTAAAGGCCGATTTTATGTATATGTAGGAACATTCAGTCAGTACGATTATGCGGTCAAAAGACGTAGAGAAATTGAGGACATTGTTGGTATTACCCCTTCGATATTGAGTCGTGCAATGTAACTTGACCTCTAAAAAATATCGGTTATTATTACAAGTAATGTAATTTTAGTGATTTTTTACCCGTTAACTATTGTTGTTTTAGTTTAACTATCACACCTTTAGTTTCGGTCGTACGTGGATTGCAATTTTTATAATTGGTAACCTCGTACACCATGCCTTCATTCTATTGATCGCATGACATTGTAGGGATATTTTATTTTGACGTTTCTTGTTCTTTATTTATAGCTATTTATAGCTTTAAATATTCCAAGCTTTTCGTTATTTGTATGATTTAGTACGCTTTTCATAACACTATATGAATGTTCGTTCTTTAATTGTCATTTAACAATTGTCGTCTTTCGATGAACGCTATGATTCCCACTGCAAAAGCAGGTTTGGTAAGAATCATCCAGACGCTTTCATCACTTTATTTGTCTATGTATCTTCACCGCATGTCCTTGACATGAATATGAGATCCTCCTACGAGTAGACAAATATCACAGAATTTATCGTTAATTTTTTATCGATAAACACACTCCTCATGGGGCATTTTTCGCCTCAACGGGGAAGCTGTCTTTTTGGGGATAAGTTTAATCCTTGTTTTAAAAAGGAGGCAGCATGCTGACAAAAGAAATCAATGGTAACCAAGATACCTTAGAACAGACTATTACCGATATTGGTATGTGTGCTGGCATTGGTATTTCTTGTGTTCTCTCACCAGAGCAACGTAACGAACTTGAGCAATCAAGAATCAATGAGCGTATGCCAGTTGAGGAATATCATTGTCGTCCATATTGGGCGTAGTTTTTCACCCTTCGAGGGCTAATTGCCCTCTACGGGGGCGATCTATCCTTCGATTTTCTTAAATCTACTATGAGGTAAATCGTTATGAAAAACGGAAAAATACTTGCAGTTTTATTAGCTACTGTTTTTTTTGTATCTATGTTTAACGCCGGCACTAATGCGGTTAATGAACGTCTTGTTTCTAAGTCTAAATCTACTATTAACGCCTATGATGCGCGTATTCAAGCAATTGAGAACGCTGCTAGTGGCATTGATGCGACAGAAGGCCAAAGGAGCAAAAAATAATGGATGCAGAATCTATGAACAACTCAGTGGAAATAAAATCTATGAAAACAGAAAGCAGTGATGGTCTTGATAGTTTGATCGGCTATGTCGCATCAGTTATTGGATCACTATTACTTGCTTCTAACATGGGGTATGGCTTTTATGGCTTTGTGTTATTTTTTATCGCTAACACAGCCTGGATTGCCTATGCACTGCGAGTAAAATCTAAACACATGCTAAAACAAAATATAGTCTTTATGGCTACAACTTTGTTTGGCATATATCAATTTTGGCCTTTTTAACAGCCAACTATTAATCGTTTTATAAACCTCCCATGAGGCACAATCGATGCCTCTACGGGCGGTTGTGTCTTTTTCTGGGAATAACTTGGAGAAAGATAATGACGAAAAAAGCAATTGTCACCAGCAATGGTGATATTAAAATACCAGGCTTTAAGCCCGGTTTTAAATCCAGAGTTTACGACCCTTTTGATGAGTATTCTGATAGCGATTTAAACCATTCTGCAATCAATGAAGTTACTGCAGCGTGGCTACACAAACTTGCAAATGAACGCAAGGGGCAGCTATTAATGCCGTCAGCACAACCGCGTCGTATCGAGGATGTCTGGGTTGATGGAAGTTTCATCCGCCTACATATTCTTGCTTATGATCAAGCTGGTTTAACCATTGTTTATTTATCAGAACCATTTCTGTATTCGGATATTAAATCATGGTGTTACAAAGGGGATATTAACGAAAAGATTAATGTCGATGATTTGATTATTACATTACGCTCAGCACTTCAAGAATTTCATGAAGCGCAAAAAGATTGTAGGAATTATCGTAAGCATCCTTTTGAAAAAAAGGGGGCGCAATCATGACACCGTTAACTCAATATCAACGAAAAGGGCATTATGCTTATCGTAAAGCCCGTGAAGAAGAAAGCGCAAGAGATCGTGCTCGCTCAAATCCAAATGGATTAAGAAAAATGCTTAGCATTTTAGGTGGGTACAAAAAGTTCGATTTACCGTCAGAAATGATTACTGCTGATGACGGACTTGAGGAAATTTTGGTTTACTGGAATCCTCCTCATGCACTTACCATCCTACGCACTAAAGACAACCCTGATGATGACTTTAAGTTTGAAGATACGGTTGAACGTAGTGCAGCAACTGAACTGGATATTAATAACCTACGAGTTCTATTAAAGCGAATACTTGATGCGCGCCAGCGTGCCAGGGATGAACAATGCTATTTAGACTTGGATGACTCTACGGAGGCATGCTCATGGTAATTATTTCCAATACATCTAACCCTCAAGGGGCAGACGCCCCTTTATGGGTTGTTCTGCCTTTTTGAGAGTTATTTACTAACTTTTAAATTTACCTTACTAATCTGGAGGCAGACCCATGATTAAATTACTAGAACTGTTAGCACGGATATTTAATGTCCTACTAACTAAAACTTGGTACGGCGTAAAAGCGTCTTATCATCAATGGCAAGAGAACAAGGCTTACAAGCAAGGAAACGTCGAGAGACGGTTTCATCATGCAGGTGAACTTGTCTCAGCCCAAAAGAAATTGGGGGTGATTAAATGATCCCCTCAAAAACAACGATGCACCAGTGCATCTATATAATGATGAACGCATTATGCGTCGAACATGGGCGAAAGCTTATTTTTGGTAGCAATGCATACATCAGCAAGACATGCGTTTGTATTCCACGAATCCCAATGACGTTAAGCGAAGAAACCGTCGATATGTTTATGCGATGGGTTCATCATGAATGCGGGTGCCATGGTCGTTATGCAGATTTTGATTGGTTAATGCAACCTGACATACAGGAAGCGTTTAAAGCCAGTCCTACTCTGTTAAGCGTGTGGATGAGTTGTCAGGATAATTGTGATGAGCAGCTTTATTTGCATGCTTTTCCCGGTTACTCTGGCGACTTTAATCGAGGCCTTAAAGCTTTGATTGAAGACGGGCAAGCTAAATCTCCTGATACACCGGCAAATGCATTATCGCTTTTTTGTCGTACATGGGGAAGCTTGAAGCTATTAGGCCATGATTCTGCGCAGCCTTTATTGGATGCGTCTAAAGCAGTTTTGGTCGATGTTGTTGGTGAACAAACGGTGAGTGAACTTGAAGCATTGCTTTTAGAACGCACACCTCTTTGTAAACATGCCAGTGAAAATTTTTCGTTGGCAAATGACATATTAGCACTTGTTAAACTTGCTGAACATCAAAATGAACAACCCGATGATTCAAAGCCTCAAAAGGGCGATGATAAGGGCCAAAGTAATGACAATAATGACTCTTCTGATTCTAACGATGATGAGGATTCGGATTCAGAACAAGGCGATCCCAATGACTCTTCGGATGATACGGGTGACTCAAGTGATGATGACGAAAACAGCAATGGTGACTCTGATTCTAACGATGATGAGGATTCGGATTCAGAACAAGGCGATCCCAATGACTCTTCGGATGATACGGGTGACTCAAGTGATGATGACGAAAACAGCAATGGTGACTCTGATTCTAACGATGATGAGGATTCAGATTCAGAACAAGGTGCTCCTAATGACTCTTCGGATGATACGGGTGACTCAAGTGATGATGATGCTAAACCTAATGCTAAAAGTGTTTTTGATGATCCAGACTGTCCTAAAGAAGTCTTGGATTTTGAAGGTGCGTTAAACGAAGCTATTGACGCTGAAGTTGAGCGTGCACAGGCAAATGGTGAACCGCTTATGCATGATATGAGTGATGTTCAACCAACCATCGCAGATCAAGATAGAGAGCAATATAATAAGGCTCTTAATTCTGCAAGTTGCGCGGTATCAAGCCTGAAAACACGCCTTGTTAATATCCTTAAAGGTGCTAACAAGGTTACCACTACGCCTGCTCCAGCCGGTAAGCGCCTTATGTCTAACCAGTTACATCGCGTTAGATTAGGTGATAACCGTATTTTTGCTGAAAAGAGGGTGCGTAATGTGCCTACCAAAGCAGTCAGTATTTTACTTGATTTATCTGGGTCAATGACCTGGGAAGAAAGTAATGGTGCTGATGTATTGTGCCAGCAAGCTGCAGTTGCTTTAGCCGAAGTGTGTCACGCTCTGAAAGTAGAGTTTGAGATCATCGGTTTTGGTGGCTTTAATGCCCACCCATCTCAATTAGTCCAAATAAAATCATTTAATGAAAACTTCAATCAAGCGAAAGCAAAAATTGGGGGTTATTTGGCTAATCAAGGTGGGGGCACTCCTTTAGGGGAGGGTATGCTGGAAGCGTTTATGTCTTTATCAAAACGCAATACAGATGGTCACGTGATGTTTGCGATTACGGATGGTGAAGCCGACGATGTTGGTTACGCTGTTTCTGTTGCAGATATGATAATGCAATGCGGGGTCGACCTGTATGGCATTGGCATTGGAACGGAATCTGTCAAAGAAATATTTTTGGCCGAGAAAGTTTCTGTTGTCCGTGATGTCAACGAGCTTGGTAACGTCATGTTGTCAAATTTCTCACAGGCTTATGCCTGTTAACTAGCGATTAAGAAAACTTAATCAAACCGCATAAGCGGGCCGGTTGCCTGCTTATGCAGGATCGGTCCGTCTTTTTTATAACCAAAAGAGGCAGACTATTATGAAGAAAATTAAAAATGAACGTGAAATGCACGATGTTGATATGGGACAAGCTCTCTTCGGAGAAACGTTGATCGGTATTAACGGTAAACCCAGAATGATCCGCGCTTTTGTAGAGCCGGGTAAATTTACGCCAGACGATCTTGAGGGATTTATCCCCGATAAGCACTTATGTATCGATATCGCTACGGCATGGATGATGGGTCGCCCGTTAAAACTAACAGGCGATTCTGGTTGTGGGAAATCAGAGCATATTCACTATGTGGCTAATAAGTTGAACTGGGACTTGATCGTATTTGCATGCAGTAACGGCACCTATGATTTTGAATTTCTTGGTTCACATAAGCTAAGAGGCGGCGACACTGTGTTTGTTGATGGCCCGGTAACAACCGGTTATCGCATTGGTGCAGTCGTCTTGTTGGATGAGTATGATCATCTCTTAACCGGTGTAACGCAGAAGCTCAACCGTGTAACGGACATAAGTTCTCGACTAACACTGGAAGAAAACGACTTTGAGGTACTTGGGTGTAAAGAAGGCTTCGGTCTTTTCGCAACAGCGAACACGAAAGGCTTCGGTGATACAAATGGAATGCATGGGGCAGCGCAATCAGAAGATGCTGCCGCAGGTAACCGGATGTTGAGTCGTGATTGTACTTACCCTAAATTGAGCGCAGAAGCACAGATTATTAAAAATGCTGTTCCTGCGTTCGCTAATCCTGATTTGTCAGAAGTTGTAGACGGTATGTTAAAGACAACCCATTTTATACGTCATGCTGTACGACAAGGGTTGATCGACGTGCCTTTTTCAACGCGTACGTTAATTGATTGGGCAAGAGGCATCAGTTTTTACAATGATTCCAACCGTGCTTTTTCATTGGTGTATTACGATAAATTGAAGGAAGAGTCACAAAAAATGGCAGTCAAAAAGTTTTACCTGGGTGGCACCGGCACTACGCTGATTCCTTTTTCTGAACGTCTTTCTGATAGTGTAAGAAATGATTTTCATGAAATGTTCCCTGAAACTTCAATGATTACTGCTGAGGCTTAGGAGATTAAATATGGCAATTAATCCAGACGATATTTTGTATGGTGAATGTATTAATCCTTCTAAGAATAAATGCGCCTATTGGTTCGGCTATGTTTATGACGATGAATTTCGTTATGTATATGGTCGATTAAGTTCATCATTGAACCCTGATGGTTGGCGCAGTGGCTTTAAAAAGTTCCAAAATAGAAAATTAGCGCAATCTGCTCTTTTTAAAAAATGGAACGAAAAAACAGGTTTGAATGGAGAGTACGAAGCATTACCTGTACCTAACGTTGTTTTAAAACGCCTTGCTGACGAGTACCCTGGTATTTTTCAAAAAGGTAATAAAAATAACAATCCATCTACAAACCCAAAACCAAAACCAAAACCAAAGAGTGCGTCAATGGACGAAGTAATTCGTTTAGCGGCCGAGAAGGGCTTGTTTAGCCACACTCTTTAAAACTTTAAACTTAGCTTTATCCATACCCCATACCGGGGTTTACGTGCAGACGTACCCCGGCAATGCTTGGGTGCGTCTGTTTTTTATTTATAACTTAAGAGGCAGACCTTATGATAAAAGCAAATAAAAAGACTGGCGCAATTATTAGTATTCTTGCTAGTAGTGTTTCCAGTAAACGAATGGTAGATACTAATATCCTGAAAGCTTATATGAAGGGCTTACCGGATGATATATCTACGTATATTTCAGAACGCGTCATACCCGCAGTGTCGCTGCGTCCATTTTCAAAACTTAATCGCAAAGCACATCGGTTATTGGCGAAAATCGGACAACGCACATTAACCTTCGGGTATCTTGTGAGTTTTGACAGTGACTTGATTCAGGTTGAACGTTATTTAGCGGCCATAAAAGCCGAATATGAACAAGAAGCTGACAATTTTATTGCAAACTATGGAATGGACTGTGAAACCGTCATAGCCGAGCTAAAAAGAAGATTTCATGATTTTGATGAGATCGACCAATTGGTTCATGCAGTAAAACTCAGCCAGCCTACCAAACAGTATTTGCGTCGTCAGATAGGTTTTGACTATTCAATATTGGAGTTAGGACAAAGCAGCGCTACCGGTGAACTAAATACCGTTATGGAGCAAAGCAAAGCGAAGTTAGAAGAGGGCGTTTTTAATAACATCCTAGAAGACCTAGCAAAAATGGCTGAAAACTTTCAAGAAGGATTAAAGAAGACCGGTACCATCCGTCGTTGTCTTATTAACGGCTTGGTTACCCATTCAACTAAAATCCAAAAGCTCGCGTTCGTTAACCATCAGATAGCCCCCTTATTTCATCAAATTGACAAAGTGGTGGCTGGTATTCCTGAAAAGGGTACCTTAACTATCGAAAATCTTAATGCGTTTAAAATTCTTTTGACCACTCTTAGCGATCCTTTCGAGGTGAAATACCGGTTAGATAATGAGCTTCCGCTCGTTATTGAAGCGGTAGAAGTAGAGGACGAAGAAGAATCTGTTGCGCATGAGGGTAGTGATGACTCATCACCGGATGAAACTATTATTACCAACCAACCTGCGTTTAACGTAGCACAATTCCTTAATGGAGGTGCTGATTACTCGCTATAACCACCTCAATTGAGGTAACTCGCAGTACCCACCCTATAGGGCGGATTATTTCCCTCTATAGGGAAGTAGTCCGTCCTTTTTATTTATATACTAAAAGGAGAATGACTATGGCTAACCATGCTGGGTTAATTTTTAATAAAGCAACATGCCAATTTAAAGGCGATGCAAATGGGCTCTTGTCCTCTCTGTCTGACATTGACAGTGATAAAAGAGTAAAACTGATTGATGCTTTTATTTCTGAGGCAGAAACAGTACTTCATCAAAGAGGTGTTAAAGCTTCTCGTTTTGAGAAGTATATCCATGCTTACCGGTCACGATTGGAAAGCATGGGTGAAAATGAAGATCCGGATCTTATTAAATCCGCCTTTATGACATCTGTTCTATACACCCCTGCAACCCCTAAAAAACAAAGCACCTTTGTTTATTCACATGGCTATACCGTGGATAGAAAATGGCTTGGTTTTGAAATCAAAGGGAAAGCTTATGGTGACATCCGTATCGGTGAGGTAAGTTCAAGCACTCGTGCCTGGCTTATTGATGCTGCGCAAAATAACGTTTACCAATATCTTAATAAGATATTTCTTGATGATGCTGCCAGTATGGATATTGTCAAGGCTTACCGTTCTTTTGTAACGCGCATCCGAAACATTAAGGATGATGAAGATCCTATTGTTATGGCAAATATGTTTATCGCTCAGATGAAAACATCTGATTTGATGACTGATTGGAAACGTGCTGATTCTACGACGTACAAAAGAAGAAAACGTAACCAACGTATTGCTAAAGGCAAGCATTCCGGCAAAGTGCGTAATGGTCCTGTAGAGGTGAAAATTGGTGGCATTTCAATGTCGCTCGATCCAACCGAACTCGATCGAGAACCAGTGGCCGTGAAAAACGGGCGAGAAGTCTTTTTCTCGCAGTACTGTGATATCGATAAAATGGATGACTACATTGAGTACCACCATTTAGATGTCATGGATATTGGTTATACGGAAGATGGTTTTCCGTGTTTTACGTTACAAGCCGGTCCTGATGGATCATGGGCAATTTATGCACTTAAAGGTCACAAATACGTACGTGTCTTTCGAGAACATAATGACGCCAATACAGGTAAAGCTATACGCGCTGAATTACTACGCGCACAAAAAGCTAACCTAAAAAACTCAGGAGCAATGGTATGTTAAGAAAAAAATCAAAGGTTGCTATGACCTTTAAAAAAGTAGTCGCTGGCGGTTCAAAATCTAAAACCTCTGTCAAACTCGATAACGGTCAAAATGTTATTGTGAATACAGGCGGTGCAAGCTTCGAGACCAATCCAGTGGTCCGCGTGAGCAGTAAACACGTCGACAAAAAGAAAGAAGATACAAGCCGCTTTTGGCGGTTTGATATCGTTGCCGTCACCAACCTTGATACGGGTCGTACGATCATGCGTCAAGTAGCCGGTGGTAGCGGTATCCAGGGTCTTACAAATGAAGCAGTCGGTCTCGACTACAACATGCGTGATGAACTTGGTGTCTATAGCGAAGATACTCCAATCGAAGTCCGTTCAGACATCTCACTAAAGGAAAAGATCATGTTCTCATGGTCCCACCCCGTACGTGGTGACAGAATGGCGTTTCGTGCAGAGGTTATGGGTGCAATCAGTGTTCTTTACATCGTAAAGGATATTATTGTTGCGCTTCTCTCATAAACTTACTCAAACTGGAGGCAGACCATGAGTAATAATCAAGTAACCCCAACCAGTGAGGTGCCTTTCCAGGCACCTTCATTGGATATTTGGGATAAGAAATACCGTCTTAAAGAAAAAGACGACAAACCAGTAGATAAAGATATTCAAGCTACCTATTTTCGCGTTGCAAAAGCTCTCGCTAAACCTGAAGGCAATCACGCAAAAAGTAAAAAGTGGCTGAAAACTTTTCTATGGGCATTGGAAAATGGTGCGATCCCTGCGGGTCGTATCATAGCTAATGCCGGTGCAGAAGCTTACAAACCTTCTACATCAACGATAAATTGTACCGTGTCGGGCACTATCCGGGATTCCATGACTGGGATTTTAGATAAGGTTCACATGGCCGGCCTTACCCTTAAAGCAGGGTGTGGCATTGGGTATGAATTTTCTACTCTGCGGCCAAATGGTGCATTCGTTACAGGCGCTGGCGCTCAAACCAGTGGCCCGTTATCGTTCATGGATATCTACGATAAAATGTGCTTTACCGTCTCATCGGCGGGTGGACGACGTGGTGCTCAAATGGCTACGTTCGACATCCATCATCCAGATGTGCTTGATTTTATCAAAGCCAAACGGGAAGACGGTCGCTTTCGTCAGTTTAATCTATCAACATTGATTACTGATGATTTTATGAAAGCGGTTCAAGATGGCGCTGATTGGAAGTTTTCTTTCCCAGCGCTGATGGATGAAGCCAATGATCCAGAAACGGAATTAGTTTACCGTTACTGGCCTTACTCTGAGGATTACTTTACTACCGATGAGTTAGGGCGTGTTGCTTGCAAAGTCTATAAGACAATGCCGGCATTGCGCATCTGGGACATCATTATGGCGTCCAATTATGACTACGCAGAGCCTGGGTTCATTTTGATCGATAAGGTCAATAAAATGAATAATAACTGGTTCTGTGAAAATATAAGAGCTACAAATCCTTGTGGCGAACAACCCCTACCTCCTGATGGTAGCTGCCTGTTAGGCTCAATTAATTTGACAAAAATGGTGGACTCTCCGTTCTCTGATGATGCTCATTTTGATTTGGCTAAATTCCGCGAAGTCGTAAAAGTATTCACTCGAATGCTTGATAACGTGGTCGAAATTAATGGGTTGCCATTGGACGCGCAAGAAGCTGAAATCAAGCGGAAGCGTCGGCATGGCATGGGGTTTACTGGGCTTGGTTCTACATTAACCATGTTGAAGATGACGTATGGATCGCCAGAAAGCATTGAGTTTACCGAGACTATCTCCCGTGAACTTGCGCTAGCTGGCTTCGAGGCAGGTGTTGAACTTGCTAAGGAAAAGGGTCCTGCGCCAATTATGGAAGAAGATTTTACGGTGACTGCTGAAATGCTCGTTAAACGGCCAGAAATGGTCGACGATGGGTACAAAGCAGGTGATACGATAAAAGGGCGTGTCCTATGGGCGCGTTACTCTAAGTATTTACAGCAATTTCCACCGCCACTTAAGGCGGAACTGGAAAAGTATGGCTGTCGATTCACTCACCACTCTTCTATTGCTCCAACCGGTACGATTTCCCTGTCTCTTGCAAATAACGCAAGTAATGGGATTGAGCCAAGTTTTGCGCATCATTATTCGCGCAATGTGATTGTTGAAGGCAAAAAGTCGAAGGTTAAGATGGACGTGTACTCTTATGAGTTGCTCGCCTATCGTCATTACATTAACCCGAAAGCAATGCCCTTTAGCGATCAACCAGAGCAACAACTGCCAGACTACTTCATTACCGCTGACAGCATTCCCATGAATGCGCATGTCGATATCCAGGCGGCTGCACAAAAATGGATCGATAGCAGTATCTCGAAAACCATTAATGTGGCTACTGATTGTCCTTTTGACGAGTTTAAAGATATTTATCTTTATGCTTACAAGAAAGGGCTGAAAGGATGTACTACCTTCCGATATAACCCGGAAGCGTTTAGCGGCGTGTTAACACGTGATGAAGACCTTGAGAATACAACCTACCGGTTTACGCTTGAGGATGGTTCTATGGTAGAAGCAAAAGGCAACGAAGAAATTGAATATGACGGTGAAATACATACTGCATCCAATTTATTTGACGCTTTGAAAGAAGGTTATTATGGCAAACTTTAGCGCTGTAATTACCTTTATCCCAACGGGGAACCCCCCTGTTGGGGCTTCTCCATTACTTTAATGTTCGGAGGCAGATTATGATTAAAATTGATAAAAAAGTGGTTGGCTTTGCGGTTGTCGGTGACGATGATCGCCAGGCGGAGTCACAAATGGAGTCGATGGAAGGAGAAGATGTTGTTTTGCCTGATATTGATAATCTATTAACACCTATACGCAAACCTAACGGTATGCAACAAAGTTTTACTGTACGCGAACCCTTAGTGAGTGTTGCTTATGGGAAATTGGAGCCGATCGTTACGATAGGAACCATCCCTGTGAGTCACATTAAGGACTCAGATGAGTTTAAAACATTACGCGTATCAGAACTTTATGCTGCACAGGATGATCGTGCAGAAATTGCAGGCTGGAAGGAGTTGTCTATGCGGTTGTCATCTCTTTGTATTAAACAAGGGGTGTCGTTATCTAAAGTTGTACGTCAGTGGTCCAAGATCACTGGCGAAGATAACATCCGTGTTAAAACGCCGTATGGGAAGACTCGAAGCACTTCACATGAAATAGCTGCGATGGGAGCCGTGATTCATAACTCCCTTTATGAGCTAGGGTTTTTAACAGAAGAAGGTCTTGATGTTCCTTATCACAAACTCCCACGCCTTCAAGGTGAAGGGATTTTAGGGGCATTAGTAAAACCTGATGCTGACGAACCTGCATCAAACCTGAAATTGGTTGATGACGCTGAGCAAGAGAACGGGGATTCGTTTCCGGAAAATGCCCAGTTATGTGTTAAATGCACCACAAAAGCAGTCGTAAAATTAGACGGTTGTATGACTTGTCTAAATTGCGGCGACAGCAAGTGCGGTTAATTATTCTTATATGCTTGCGAAATTTGCAGCTTATGCTCTGGAGTAAATAATCGCTTATTGGCAGTGGCTTTTATAGTCACTGCCAACTTGCACTTATTCTTATATGTGAGGCACTGACCCGCTGAAATTGGCGGGGCGGGTGCTCCACTCAAATCCTTTTCTTAACGGAGAGGCTTTGAGGGAGCATCCGCTCCATAACCAATTTTACGCCGTAGGAGGTGTCTCATGTCTAATACAATTACTTTTGATAATGAACTTGAACTAACAGAAAGTGTGCCCGTGTCACGCCCATTTGCATTGTATTTTGAAATGCATACAGACGTGGATATCGTTTCTCAAGCAATTGAGACAATGAACACACTTTTTTTAAGTGAGTTCCCAGGTGTCGGTTACATCGATATTCGCCCATCTTACAAAGAAGGTGAGCGTGGTGTCGTTGAAGCGTTTCACCTACATGCTGACACAGCTTTTTGGGATGCCTTTTTGGCGCGTCGCGCAAGCGTTAACCCTTGGGTTGTTCAGGCAATGCAAGCAGCAGCGGCAGCATAGTGCTCCGCTGTAACCTTGCGGCGATGTGTCTGGCATCGTTTAGTGACCATCACCGCACATGGAGCGTGCGGGAGGTCATCTTTAATACTATAATTAAACAGTAGTGATGGTATAATTGTGAAAAATATGAAGAATTACTTGTGAGCGCTGCTTGTATATGTGCGATCACTCCAGTACCCAAGCGGTCTGCCTCCGCATTTGGCATGTTTTGCTAAATATGGGTACACAGCCCGGCGAAAACCAAGCTGGGCTGTGTTTTATTATTTGTTCATAACAAAATAGCTTAAAAAATAATAATTAAGTCAATTTAAAGGATGTAAATATGGCTACTGAAATCAGCGAAGATAGACAGTTTATTGATAATATTTTGATTCAGAATGACGGTAAATTACTTACCGTTACCATTGAGTCAATTGAAGGTATTCAGAAAAAGATTACCGCCATTAATAACCGGCTCTCTATCGCCCCTCATTTTATTGATAATAATAAGGTTATCTACCCACTCGATCGCTATGCTGTTGTACATTTTCATTGATTTACGTTATTTTTTTAATTAGGTAAATTATCACGGTATAGTGTTCAATATGAACACTTTAAAAGCATCTGATCTAATTTCTCCCCATTTTTTAGGGGAGAGCATTCTTGTTATCCCCGATAATATTGATGTCAACCAATTAAAATCTATAATCCAAGCTGTTACAGGTATCAGGCGTTCCAATCAATTACAAGCAGCCTTGGATATTATCCGTTTTTTTGCGCCTATTGGCTCATTTGGAACCTATGAGCTACTTAGCAATAGAACGGAATTTAAGGGTGCTTACACGCGATTAACACTCAATAGAGCGGTAAATCTGTTAAAAAAAGCGAATATTATTAAGCCTGTTGGGATTAGGCAGCGCCAACGTGGAGGACAAATATATTCGACCATGCCTTTTAATCAGTGGGGTTACTGCCCTATCCCCTAAAACTTACTGTTTGGGAGACCTCAAAACGTCTATACATTTATGGACAGTACATTATTTTCATGCGAGCACACGCACCCTTATGAAAAAGAAGTGTGCGCTTTAACAAAGCAAATATTTAAAGATAACCAGTGGCCTTTTGAAAGATTAAGCGTCTCAGTACAATTTGGTTTATGGGTTTCTTTAGCCAGTAAGCATGATATTAATTTTAGATTAAACCAGGGCACACTCATTGGCGAATGCGTTATTTACTATAATTACCTTTATTTAATACAAAAACCTAAATTGTTCTTTACTGAGGTTATTCCACATGAAATAGCGCACATCCTGTCTAAAGCAGAAGCAATAAAAAGAGAAAAGAGTATCGAGCTTCATGGCAACGAATGGAAGCGGTGGGTTATTAAGATTAATCCCAATATGAGCCCCAAAGCGAATTGGTCAGCCGGCACTTTTGACGATCGACCTCTTCGTTTATTTAAAGGCGGCGTTCCATTTCGATGTGAATGCGATATTGAACATGCTGTCGATATATTTATAAATAATAATACCGAAAAAGCAGCGGCAAAAGTATGCTCTCGTTGTAATCATGGTTTTGTAAAAGCTTCTTATGACGATATCCCAAAAATTGTTATAGAAGCAAAAGAGTACATTAAAAATGAACAATCAAAACGCGGATGATTTAGCATCATTGCAGTATGGCTCTATTTGGATGGGGTCTTATATCGATAATAACGAACCTGCTGTTTATGACTTACCTAAAGCTACTAACTTTAATTCTGCAGTGGTTGGTACCAGTGGTTCAGGTAAAACACATACCATTAAAGAAATAATTGCTAGAGGTTATATTCCACATAATGTGACAATCTGTATTCTCGATGTGCACGATGATTACCTATCAATACCCGGTATGCCTGATGATGCTTTCAATCATATAAATCTATCTTATTTGCATAACGATGGGACTATTAATCCTTTTAAGATTAATCCAGATAACGGTACATATATGCCACGGCGAAATTTTCTTGCAATTGCCAAGATGTTCCATAGGTCGATGGGGGCTCGGCAACTTGCAGTACTAAGCCGCGCTATAAATTGTTGTTATGTTGAAAAGGGAATTATTCAAAAAGACAAAAACACTTGGTCAAATCCGCCTCCATTGTTAACGGATCTACTTGACTTTGTACGTGAAAGGAAAGACGAAGCTGCATTAAGACTTACAAAGGAATTTTCCGCTTTAGTGCGAAAAGAAATAAAAGGTGAAATGTTATCAAAAACGCAATACGCCTCTCTCGGTGAAGAGGTTTGTGATATGTTTAGAATGCTCCAAGAAGGTAATGTCAAAATATGGGATCTAAAACAACTCGAATCAATTGAGATGGTTATTTCGAGTATGGTCGATACAGGTCTTTTTGGAGAAGATAATATTACACTGCAAAATGGAAAAATTAATCGTATTTCACTTAAAAGTTTACATGAATCTGATCAGTTGGTTTTAATTCATTTGATGCTCGATAGGATATTTTCAACTACATTACAACGAACGGAAAAGAAGTACAGACCAACGCCTAATTTAATTATAGTGCTTGACGAAGGAAAACTGGTTAAAGCGGTATCAAAGTCAGCCCTATCACCACTAAACCGTATCGTTACAGAAGGGCGAGGTTTTGGTTTAGGCGTGTTGCTTGGCGTTCAATCAATAGAACACATGACTACGGATATGCAAGATAATAGCGGTCTATTTTTATTGCTTAATGTACCTGCAACTGGTTACCCAAGCGTGCAAAGACGGTTGCAGGTAACCAAAGAAATTCTACAGGATCTAAAACCACGCTCAGACGCTTTGGCATATATTAATTCAGGATTATTCCAGCCGGTAAGGCTTTTTCAGGAGTAAATTTAATGAAAATAATTATATTTCAAATATTTTTAGTTGGCCTTATTATTAACAATAACGTGTTAGCAGGGCCTGTTGCGGATGCGGGTCTTGAGGCTTATGATGCTTCACACTACCCGCTTGCCAGGGTTATGCTTGAAGAAGCACTTAGAACTGAAACACAAACAGCATCTACAAAGAACGTAGCACGCTGGCGAGAAACATTAGCTAAAGTTTATTGGGAGACTGGCGAAGACTCTAAGCTTTTAAAATTTATTGATAAAAAAATGTCAAATAAAGAAAGGAAAGTGTGGGAGTGTCGTGTCTTAGAGCGAAGAGGCCATGGTGATAGTACAATAAAATGCTGGAAAAATACTAATAAATACAGGAATGCAGCTCGTAGCTTAAGAACCACTTTGTTTCTTAAAACACTTATAGGCAAAGACGCTAAGTTTGGTTATCGACCGCCTTTGGATGAATAACTTTTAGTGGATATTTGTTATCCCCCCAATCATCAATTAGATCGCCTATTTCATTTTCAACCGCATTTTTCTTAAGAAGAATTATTTTCTTAAATTCGGTTTTGCCACTCTTAACTGTAAAGAGCCTGTCTTTAGGTTCGTAGTGATTGTGTTTCGTCATTAGATACCCCATTCTTTCTAACGATGCCACAATTACCGCTGTTGCAGGATGCGGTTTTATCGCTGCTTTTAACCTTAACTGATCTTCCATCACTAAAGGCATCATCCCCTTTAATTTTTCTCTGATCGCACTTTCTTTAACAGCAATATATGGTAGTAAGCCAATCGTCCATCCGTCTGCGTAACCTTCTCTTATCATATTAATATTTAATACAGGGAACACCCTTACTATGTATTGCCCTAATTCTTCTATTAGTGCGTCGTTAGCAAGTAAATCGATTTGCTTGTCTTTATCTTCTTTTGCTGTGAGACCATCTGCTAGACGCAATGCTTTTAGTAGACTAATTACATTTTTGTTTGTTGCGTGTTTCGGTAACCTGGTTGGCTTATGGCTGTAAGATAAAACAGTATTAATTATCACGCGGTCACTTTCTTTTAATGCTTTAAATTCAGGCAGCATTCTTACTATATGTGCGGATGATTTGTCGTGTTGGTGTGATACTTTTTTCCATTCAGATACAGATATTATATTTCCTTCTTCATCTCTGACCGTCTTTATTGGCTTATAGGCGATAAGTTTTCCTATGTCGTGCGCCAGACCAACCACGCGCGCCAATCTGTTGGATTTAGATAATTCTATCACTTTTTTTGCAACTTCAACTGAATGGTCATATAAATTAATATCTGCATGATAGTTATTTGGATCGGAAGTCCAATACTTGTGTTTGTATAGTATAGCTAATAGCGCCGTTTCTAAGTTTTCAACATCTGACTTTGAATCTCTTGATAACCTAACATCAGCTCTTTCTAGTCTTATCGCGGTTTCTTTAAAAGGATGTCTTACATCCTTAAAAATAATCTTCTTTTGATCGCCGTTTTTTTTCTTATAAGGTCTTTTTATTACAACGCAAATTTCAGGTATGTAAAACGAAAGGTTTCCGTTATCTTCTATGTTGATTATTTTATTTGAGGATTCACTAAATATGTAATTATTAAAAATATAGTGCATAGGTATATATATAAGATACGCAATCAGCAAGTTTGATATAGAAACAAAAGCTAATAAGGAGGCAATACCAATGTCATCTTTTGCTATTATATGATTATAAATTTCTGTGGAGAATATCTTTATATATTGCTCTAGTTGAGTAGGTAGTGCTGAAAATAAGTAGCTGGGGACCGTTCCGCTGTGTTTGTAGTATGCGAACAGAAATACATTAAAAAGGATGGCAATTGAAATAATCCCCATTAATCCTTGAAGTTTTGTTGAGCGTTGTTGCATAAATAACCTTTTGTTTACCTCAGCAAAAGGTTATTGGTGTGGTTAATAGATAATATCATTAAAATCGCTATTTTCAACTAATCACTCTTTTTCATGCTATTTAGTAAAAACCACCAATCAAATTGAGTTATAAGATACTGATATGTATAGCTATTTATCCTTATTGATAGATATTTTGTATTTTTTTTAGCTCACCCCCAAAAAAAGACGAATTTATGGAGACCTTAGCGCGTCTTTTATATTAACAAGATTTATATTTTTTCAGAGTTATTGGTGTGGTTACTAATACTCAATACTGGAGAGCATAATGGAAATTAAACACCGGCTATTATTTGTAATACTTGGATTTATGTCTTTTTCGGCATTTGTTCAAGCAGAATATACAGATAAGTATTTAAGTAGCAGTATGCGGCTAATGTTATTAGAGCGTGCATACGACGCCGGTGTAGGTGATGGGTTTAAGTCTGGTAAGAAACTTACAACTGATCAGGTTTCAGCTATTCAATCTTCTGTTCAGCGATCAGAAAACACAATTTCATCAGTTTCTTCTAGGTTAAACGAAATTCAATTAGCTGACATCCAAACAGCCAAATCTGCAGACATAGTTCTGGACGAGGCAAAAAAAATTCGCCAAGAAAGCATTGATTCTAGCAACACATATATATCTACATCGCGCACAGTTTTAGAACAGGCAAATAAAATTGCGAATGAAAAAATTAATATAGCATCAGAAAAAGCAACGCTTATCAGTGATGCAAATAAATTAACCGACAGTTCAAATATGCTATGGGATGTCGCTGCGTCATTAAAAACCGCAAGCGATAATACTGAGGAAAATACACAAAACGCTCGTGAAGCATTACATAATTTAAAAACAGAGTCAGAGAAATTAAAATTAGCAGAAAATGTTTATCAAAAGAGTTTGGTGGTTTCAAAAAACGCAACAAAACAAGCTAATAAACAAATTTATCTAGCTTCAGCGGAGGCAGATAAAATTACAAAGAAAGCAAAAATTAAAGCTAAGCGCATTATCAGTAAAGCAGAACAGGCTGCGAGAGATCGTAGAAATAATTATGCAGATGTGATGAATACGCCTGTTGATTGCCACATGAGAGACGTTAGCTTTGAGTCTGTCCTGCATTGCATGGCACCAGAAGGATGGGAAATTGATCCGCAAATTGATAACAAAGAAATTTTGAATGCGAGTTATTCTATTGATACTGATAAGCCCAGGCGTTTAGCTATACATGACTTTTTAAAGTACATCACTAGAGAGAGTCAGCCCCGTATCGGTTCAAAATTAGATTTGAAAGCACACTTCTATACTAATAGAACTATTAATGGTGTTCATAAACCATTGATTGTTATTGAGGAACTGCAATGAATTTTCGTCATATAATTTATCTTACTTTGCCTGCGATACTTGTTTCTGGTTGCTCAACAACCATTAGTGATGAATATCAGCGTAGACAGCTCGTAAAAGATCCTGCGCCTATATCAGAGCCTGCTCCCGCAGATACATTCGTTAAATTAACATTCCCTATGGAGAAAAGAAAAAAATCGCGCATAAGAAATATTCATGCAACAGAAACGACTCTAATGCAAGCTATTTTATGGGCAACACCCAAGATGAACGTTGTTCCTAAAGATTCACTCGTAGATTTAACTAAAATAGTTACAGTCAAAACAAGCAATGCAACTGTTGCTGAGTATCTTGATTATTTATCCGGCGTTAGCGATTATGAATTTAGTATTCGTAAAAACACGATATACGTTTCATCAACTAGCACTAAGTCATGGACGTTAACAGGTTTTTCAACAAATATTAATTCTACTGCATCTGTTGGACAAAGGGTTGCTGTGTCATCTACTCAAAACAGAGGGGTTAGTGGTGGGACTACTGGCACAACAGATTCAACCGGTTCTACAGCAACATCTGGAAATTCTACTGGTATAAATAACACTAATTCTACATTAAGTGTGTCTAACGATATTGATCAATGGGATCAGATCCTTCTGGATGCCAGGTCAATTATTGATGAAGGAATATCTGATGAGGCCGATGACAGCACAACAGATTCAACTGGTGAGTCCTCCGACAGTTCTTTATCACCCATCACTGACGGAAGAATAACTCCGTGGGTTGTTGGGACAAGAAGCATAGGTGTGATAACTGCTTCTGGTCGGCCATCAAAGATGAAAGAACTTGATGCCCACATGAAAAAACTCTTAAAACAGAGTACTCAGCAAGTTAATATGGAAGTCAAAATAATTGATGTTACGTTAGCTGATGAAAAATCAAGAGGTATTGATTGGAGCTTAATTAATACAAGCTCTGAGGGTACTATTGGTATTGCTGGTGCCGCTGCTACTGCGCTTAAATCTGGTGGTGCATGGAGCATTAGTACTGCACTACAGTTGGGTAGTTTAACATTAAATCATTTTATAAACTTTTTAAGTAGTTATGGTGAAGTATCACTATTAAGCCAGCCTAATATCACTGCTACAAACGGTACGACCGCTTATATCTCAAACGCTAACCAATTTTTCTATGTTGGTGGGTTTCGTCAAGCACAAGACAGGCAAGGTCAGATTAGTATTGTACCAGTTGTTAATGAAATTAAGGTTGGTATTTCTCTCGCTATAACACCTCGGATACTCGATGATGCTCGTATTCGTATCGAGGTTGTACCAGTGATTTCGTCTTTAGAATCATTTGATGATGTGAACTCTAATGGCTCTACATTTAGGACACCTAATATCGCTTTACAAGAACTCGCAACTCAAGTAATCACCGAGTCCGGGAAAACAATTCAACTTGGTGGTTTAATTAGTAAAAAATTAAGCAAATCTATCTCTCAATTACCATTGGGTAATGCAAGTAACGTTGTTACAGATGCCTTACTTAAGTCTGTCGAAAAAGAATTAAGTCGGCGTGAGCTTATTATTTCGCTTACACCAACTATAGTGGATGCCTAATGAGTATTGACCTAAGTTCACCATTTGAGATTGCTGGAAAAAGCGTTTATTTGGTTCCTGATATTGTTAATGCAGAACAGCCACATAATGCTCAGCTAGATGACGATATAGTGCTCCTGGAGCACGAATCAGATATTCATTCAAATATATGGGTAATGGAGTCGACCTTACGTTCTATAAGAGAACAGTACCCAGACTTTGACGTATTCGGTTTATGGCAAACATTAATTGCTAGTGGTGTTGCAAAAAATGATGTTCCATTACAGTTAATAAAAGAGGATGAGGATTCCGGCTATTATCTTATTTGCGAGAACGGTAAGGCTATTGATAGCGGTAAATATCAGTCTAATACTATTTTTAATGCAAATTATAATTTTAATGATGGCGTTGAGATCTTATTTAGTAGTTTAGACTTAAAGTTAGCCGAAAATAAAGCGCTTTTAATTAAAGAAAAAGCAAAAATTAACAGCCTTCTAAAAAGAAAAACATGGATTTTTAGGGGGGGTGCCACCGCTGTTATTATTGTTATTTCCGTAGGTGTTAATTTTTATTTGGATTATGTGCATAAAGAAAAGGTTGCCGAAATAAGACAGCTTATGAGTGATGTTGAGTTAGCCAAAGAAAAACTTCAAGCTTTGCGCAAAGTTAAGATTGATAAATACCCATTGCAATCTACTCACATCGAAGCACTTTCATATCTTGCAGCAAGAAGTAATTCGATGGCCGTTGATGATCTGAATATTAATGAAATAGCTGGTGAGGCGAAACTTTACCCTTTTAATGAAGATGTTTTTTTGCCTAAGTTCTATAAACAAACCCGTCAGCCTGATGGTTCGATAGTGGTTTCATGGGAGGCTACAGATAACTCATGAAAGATATAGAAATCAATCTTAATTCTACAACAAGCATAACAGTGCTTATGTTGGTTTTTGTGTTTATGGTATCAATTCTCTCATTGATATTTATTGAATCTAACAGAAAATTGCCAGCAAAACGCACCGTTGTTTTATCTGAGCTAACGGAATTAAACGATAGCATGGAAAAAATAAGTTCGGGTATAACATTGCCTTCTTTATGGGAAAGCTGGAATAAAATACAACGAATAGCATCTCAGCTTAATGTTAAAACAATAATTTTACCGGATGAGGTGCAAAGTGTTTATAAGTATTCAGCTAATAACTGGTATGCCGCTTTTAAAGGAAAAACAAGCAACGTATTAAATGCCGCAAGGGCTTCTCAGTTAATTGCACCGGTGCAATTAGGAAAAATGCGAACTGAAGGAACACAAAGCGCGCTAACATTTTATGTAATTGGAGTGGAACAATGAAATTATTCCTTATCATTTCTTTGAGCATTATTTGTGGTTCTGTATATGCTGATGCGGATACAAAATCATCAGCAGGTGATGTTATAAAGAGATCAGCTAATAGTCTTATTATTCATCAAATTAAGGATGAATCTGAAATTTCAAAACTCGAAAATGAAAAAAAGAAAACTGAATTATTAAGAGACATAGCAAAAGCTAAAGAGGATTGTAAAAAACACGGTGCATTATGTGGGATTGATGCTGCTGCGGTTCCTGAGGTTCCTGTACCGCCAGTTGCTATTGAAACAGATAAACCAAGTATTGAGCTACCAGTAATCCCTCCTAAGCTCGTAAGCATACATGGGAACCGTGCAACTATTCGTGAATTTGGGAGAAATAATATAGTAAAAATCGGTAGAAAAACTGCAACTGGTTTTAAACTTATTTCAATTAGAGATAATTATATTATCTTGAAAAAAGGTAAGAAAAAGTTGTTACTTGAAATGGATTGGAGCCCAACCCCAGCGACACCAACTATCACAGATCCTGGGCTCCGGCAGTTAACGCCTCCGCCCTTTTGAACGCTATATAAAATTATTCCTATATTATTTTAAAGAGAAGGTAATTGTGTTTTGACCGTCGTTAATTTAGAAACGAATACAGATCCTGTTTTTCATGAGATAAAAGAAATTCTTATTTCTGCTGGTGGCTTAACTTCAGCGAAGGCAGTATCTTTGAAAGCACCTGAGTCGCAATCCGCGTATTTATCGGTCCTATCTGATGAGGTTACACCTTCAATCTTGGCTTTAGCATTTTCTAAGCAACGTAATTTTCGTCTTTACACAAACAAATTATCAGAAAAGGGGCCTGATTACAGAGGTAATAACTGGATATCACAAGATGGGGTGGCATATTTAATAAACCCTTATTGTGAAAAAAGTATGAATGATGCAATTCAGTGGTATGAAAAAAACAATTTGAAGGTTAAAGGGTGGGGTGTTCTACCTATTGATTTATTTGATGGCCAATATACATATCATGATGATGGACTCGATAAGTTAGAAGTAGATAGGCGAATAAAAGAAATTTTCGCAATGGCTATTTCACAAAAGGCCTCCGATATTCATATCGATCCAACAGCTTCACAGGCGATTGTTAAGCTTCGCGTAGATGGCAACTGTAACCCTAGCCCTATTGTTATAAAAAACCATTCTGAATATAAAGATATTGCAAATGTTTTATTAACAAAATCGGGTAAGAACTCTGGTGATTTTGGAACATTGCATGATGGTGCTTTTCTTTGGAAGCTTGATTCCGGTAGGCAGTTAAAAATTCGCGTATCCTGTATTCCATCAAAAATATCAACTGAAATTTTACCAAAGTTTACACTTCGTCTACTAGGTCAAGATTCAAACTTAAGTGATCTTGATATGCTTAATTTATCAAGAGAGCATGTCGATGCATTTAAAAATATATCACGAAGACCCCATGGCCTAGTTTTAGTCACAGGCCCCACAGGGTCCGGCAAATCTACTACTTTGTATGCGCTATTAAGGCATTTACACAAACAACAACCAGAGCGAAGTGTTTACACAATTGAAGATCCCGTAGAACAAGAGGTTAAAGGGTTCACTCAACTGGAAGTTAACAACAAGATGAATATCACTTTTGCAAGCGCACTTAGATCCTTAATGAGAAGCGATCCAGATGTAATACTTGTTGGTGAAATTCGTGACAATGAAACAGCAGAACTTGCCGTGTCTGCTGCACTAACAGGTCATTTGGTTTTTGCTACGTTGCATACTAATTCAGCATGCGAAGCAATACCTAGAATGTTTGACTTAGGGGTAGATCCTTCTTTGGTTGCATCAACATTAATAGCGGTTTCTGCACAGCGCGTTGTACCTAAAGTCTGCCCCGAATGTTGTACATTCATTAATTTTATTGAACTTCCTGATGCCAAGGTGCGTTATACAGGCTTAAAACACATGCAAAATATGTACAAGGATGTACCCGTAGAAGGTGAAGGCTGCGATAAATGCAAAGGAAAGGCTTTTTTAGGTCGAACATTAATTAACGAGCTACTTGTTATGGATAGCATTATTGCCGGGATGATCACAAACAGGTCTTCTTCAATTGAGATTGAAAATTACGCTACGTCTAAGGATTTTCTTACTTTATGGGAGGATGCAATGCGTGTTTTATCAAATGGTAAAACAACTTTATCAAAACTTGAGTCAAGCTTGGGCCCAAGATCAAACTATGGAACGTCTTACAGGCATAGTACAGAAACTGAGAAACTTTAAATTTATATATTAATCAACAAACAAGCATAATTAACTTAAGGAGAAATGGTATGTTATTAAATGTTCAACAACTAAAGTCGTTACCTTCAAAACAAAAAGGGTTTACCTTAATTGAATTGGTAATTGTGATGCTCGTTATAGCGGCATTGACACTTATTTCAGTATTTGGTTACAAAATTTATACTGAAAACGCCAAGTATACAGGTGCTAAGGATTTTTTTATAACGAAAGCTCCAGCAGCAATGGCAACCCATGTTTTACGTAAAGACACTTTAACAGGGATCACTAAAGCAAAAATTGTTTCATATGGGCTTCCTGGTACAACGGCATGGGAAGATACCTGGACAATAACTGGACCGGTTGCAGGTGTCGTCACATTCGTTTACCCACTTTCAAGTGCAGGTGACCCTGATACTGTTGGTGCTGATTTGGAAGATTTGTTAAGTAGCGGAAGAATACCACAGATTGCATCTGCTTCTTATGCGGCTGGTACTAAAACGATTACAGTTGGTGTTAGAGCACAATAATGCCTACTTTTGTCGTAAAATATATCGATAATGATGGTTCAACACTATCTGCCTCTTATGAGGCGGATAGTGTTTCATCACTTAAAGAAATTATTGATATTTCTGAAAATCGAATTTTAAGTATTAAAGAAAGTAAGTTTGGTTTTTTTATCAAAACACTTTTTAATCCACCGCCTAAACCATTAATACAAGCTTCTTTTTTAGCATCACTTTCTGCAAATGTGATGTCTGGACAAGCCGCATCATTAGCGATTAAAAAACTTGCCGTTCAATCGAAACTAAAATTCACTGATAAAACAGAGTTATCAACAATGACAACAAGTGAGTCATTAAAGGCAATGCGGTTTTCACCAGAAATCGTGGTTATGGCAAAGGTTGGTGAAAAATCAGGTAATATCGGCGAGTCACTTCAATCATCGGCTGAACATTTGATTGAAGCCGAAGAACTAAAAGAAGAAATGGGTAAAGGTATTATTTCTGCCTTAATGTATGCTGGCGCGTCAATTGTCGCGCTAATTGTGGTTCCACTTATTTTCGGTGGTGTACTTAATGAGTTTTTAACTAAAACAGACGTAAAAATTCAAACTAATTTAATGACGGATTTGTTATTAGGGTTGCACTCGTTATATACGGACTATGTGGTTATATTAGTGTCATTGATTGTTCTGCTTATTGTTTTTAGAAAAAAAATATGGAAAAAAATTCAATATTACCCTGTGTTCAGGCTAGTCCGCGATTTGCTTCTCCTAAAAAGGTCTATTATTTTTTTAAAGTCATATACATATTTGCTTAAGGCAGGTGTTACGTCATTCGAGTGTATAAATATTATGCTTAGGCAGGCGCATGGTTATAATGTAATTGTTTATAATAGAATGTTATCCACCATGAAATCCGGTAAATCTTTATCAGTGGCGATTGACACACCTGATTGGCCTGAGTCAGTCCGTAATACTTTGCATGGTTTTGAATTGTCTGGAGACGATGTACGTTTTCTCACCCTTAATAATTTAGTCAAAGTATTGCTTATTGAGCAAAAAGTCTTATCAAGAAAAATTGCCTTTGTTTCAAGCAATATAGGTAGATTGATGATTCTTTTTGTTTTAATGCTTATTGCATTAGGCGCGTTACTGCCTTTACAAAGCTTGCGTTCTATTTAGATATGCTGATTAACAATCAAAATGGGTTTACGCTTATTGAGCTTGTCCTTGTTATAACGGTGATTGCTGTTTTATCTGCTGTATTTACAACGAACTCATTCCAGAAACTCGATACAGCTAAGATTAATGTCACACTTACTCAAGCACAGAACATTGCAAACACGGCTGAAAAAATTCGTACAAATGCGTTGTCGTCTATGATTGATGCAAATGGTATATATCAATACACATACGCCACATTGCCGGCGAATAGTACTGTGTCATCTATGTATTTGATGTTAGGGTCTACATCCCCATATCCCGATGACAGCCCATTTGGAACAACCTACTTAATTAATGTTAACGCCAATGTATCAACTGTTACGGTTAATATTCCGTTTGATGTCAATTTACCAGGTGTGTTAAATACCCCGGTTGGCGCTACTACAGATATCACCATTACAGGTAAAAAAACAAAATTAAATAAGCCAAACCTAAAACTTAGGTCTGTTACTGATAAAAGAAATCTTTATCTTGAGGGCTCCAGATGAAATTATCAAAAGGGTTTACTTTAATAGAATTGGTTATCGTAATGCTTGTTGTTGGTATTATTGCTATTTATACAACACCTAATTTTATTGAGGATTTACGTGAAAGACGTACAAATATAACAATTGCTGAGGTTAATCAAATAACTTCTGCCGCGCAAAATTGGGTCTCTGATAATGGCACGTGGCCCGATCAAGCAAACAACTGTGTAGACGCTATTGCAATTATGGTTGGAGTCGGTGGATATATTGATAATATTGATTCATTTTCTCCCTGGTATGACGCTGCAGTTAATCCTGGAGGCGCATATATTACATCATGCACACCCACTAATTTTAGTTTATCTGTTACTACCGATCCTGAATGGGCAGGAGCAGTTGCTAACAGCTTGCCAGCAACATCAATAATTGGCCCATCAACAATAACATCGGTTCCATTGCCCTCATCAATACCTGCATTAGATGCATTATTACCGCGTGATGGCTCAAGGGCAATGACGGGTAACTTGGATTTAGGAACTAATGATATTAACAACGTCAATACTGTTAACGCAACAAAACTGGTAAGTACTGTTAGTGTTGATACGCCTTTGCTTGTTGATACTGATAACCCCGTTTTTCGATTAGATCCCTCGCTAAACTCAAAGCTTGCTCAGGTTGTTGTTGATGACGTTTGTTTAGCTTCTGGCACTTGCCTTTCTGACTTAAAAGCAGCTACAGATAATATTGTTGCTGATGGTTCTTTGATAACAAAGCCAATCTGCACTACAGGTATACCTCAAATATTTGCAAATCCAGTTAGCTTTTCAAAAGATGCGGTTGGTGATGCTATAGGCGCTGTGCAGGTTTATGCCTCTAACTTTTCCGCTACGCAGTGGCAAGTTTTCTTACGCATCCTAACTAAAGATGGCTTTTTCTCCCCAACGTTTGATTATGGCAAGATACACGTCGTTACAAGGTGTCAATAATGGAATTAACTGCTAAAGAATGGATAACAGATGTTACCGATCTGCATTTGAATAAGAATTATGCGCGGGCTGAGTACTTTGGTTCAAAAAAAGAAGTTTTCTCATACAATGAAAATGATAAATACAACCTTAAGTCATTGTACGATCGGATTATCAAGGAAAGAACTACAGATAAAGATGATACTTACAGCGATGATTTCTCGGAAGTCTGGGAGGGGGCTCGTTTCAGGGTTCATTTATTTCATCACACGAATGGTTGGTCTGTTGTAATACGGGTAATCAGAGCGGAACCGTTAACCATACACGAATTAGGTCTGCATGATGTCGAACAAGTCACTAATCTTGTAAGAACCAAAGGCCTCGTTTTATTTTGTGGTCCTACAGGTGCAGGAAAATCTACAACATTGGCTGCCGTATCTGAATACATGGCAAGTATTGCCACGAGAGGTATTTGTGTTTCTATTGAGAATCCTATTGAACACCTTTACAGCGATGAATTAGTTTATCAGCGTGAAGTTGGCGCTGATTTAGAATCTGAGGCTGATGGCATTAAGCAAGCGATGAGAGCCTCGCCAGATACCATTATTATTGGTGAAATACGCGACCCAAGAACAGCAACTGCTGCTGTACAGGCTGCACAGACTGGGCATTTAGTAATGGCAACGTTGCATGCTGAATCTAATGTAGGTTGTATTAACCGCATGTGGTCATATCTGGATGATCAACATGATGAAATGTTAACGCAATGCCTTCAAGGGATTATGACACAACACCTGGTTCCTTCTGTTTATGCTGGTAAATCTCTTTTAATCTATGAAACATTAGAAGTTACCCGAACAGCAAAATCCGTATTGTATGGAGGTTCAAAGGCGTTAATACGGCTTGCCGGCGAAATGCATGAACAAGGAAGAAAGACATTAGCACAGGTAGCACAGAGCTATGTACAAGAAGGCGCTTTAGATAAACGGACTGCGGACTTCTTTATTCGTAAGACGGAATAAAAATGGATACGACAAACCGTGAACATCCTCGGTCTGCTATTGACGGGTTTAGTGCAAAGTTGCGAAAAAAAAAATTTTTTTCATTCTTATCTAATGAAATTCATTGCACTGTTCTTGATATTAGCGCACGAGGTATTGGTCTTTTATCAGAATCGAGTTTTGATGAAGGTGACGAGGTTGATATTATTATTTCATCCAGGAACATACCGAATATTAGAACTATTGGATTAATAAAGTATTGTATTGAATATCAGGATATATATAGAATCGGTATATTATTGACACATATTGACCCATCAATTTCACACCAGCTTGATATTGTTAAAGCATCTTATGGCAAATCCTAAAAAAAAAGAACATACAGGAAGCCTGAAAGTTATTTTTCAAGCAGCAGATCCTTCTGTTATCGACATTACCATACATAAACTTGTTTTAACATTAAACTCATTGAATCTTGCGTATAAAGGTCCTATTTGTCTACCTACAAAAAAAAGAGCGCTTATTGTCAACAGAGATGAGTGTGATTATGAAAAGACATTGCATATTACTGATGCGAATATCATTAAGCGATTTCTAATTATTCCAAATATAACGAGTAGTGAACTTGACTCATTGATAAACATAGATATTCCAAGTACTGTTCATATTTCTTTTGTTCAAGATTGACAAACTTTTTTCTTAAACTAATGTTCATTTAATGCGTGCGGGATCGTTTCTGCTTGTCATAATCTATTCATCGTTAATCAGTTTAAGGATTGCAATGAATAGTATCATAGACAGCAAAGAGCGTGAACAAGCACTTGATTTGCATCATTCCTGTATCGTTCAGGCACCGGCAGGTTCAGGTAAAACGGGCGTCCTAACTCAGCGGTATCTTGCGTGCCTTAGTATTGTTAATGATCCAGAAGATGTATATGCATTAACATTTACAAACAAAGCCACTGCTGAAATGCAATCACGCGTACTTGAGTCACTTCAAGAAGCCTCAAAAGGGGTTATTCCCGATGATGACTATTCACGTACAACTTATCAATTGGCAAAAAAAGTGCTTGAACTTGACAAGAAAAACAACTGGGGTATTTTAAATAATCCATCCCGTTTAAAAATAACAACGATTGATGCGCTCAATTCATCTTTGACAAAACAACTTCCCATTTTATCTGGGCTTGGCGGCGCAAAGAATATTACTGATAATGCTGCACTGGTTTATCGGGAAGCATCAATCGCGTTGTTGGATGAATTTGAAGATAATGATCTGCATCCTTTGGTGCGTGATGCCATCGCAAAATTACTGCGTTTTGCAGGAAATCGTTCTGAATACATCATTGATATTTTGTCTTTTATGCTTGGGACACGCGATCAGTGGCTAGACGACATCAATGATATTACTCAGCTTAATAGCAATTATGCATTAAGTGCTTATATTGAAGATCGCCTTAGTAAAACGGCTGATTTAATACCACCAGCCCTACTCAACGATCTGCTTTGCTTGCTTAAATCTTCTACAAAAGAGGAAATATCCTCTGTTGCCAATGAATACGATAGCTGGCCTGCGCCTATGGCAGATAATTTGCTTGCCTGGCAATCCTTAATTAGACCGTTTGTGGCTGTTTCTACAGGACAATTTAAAAAGAAATTGACAGCACGCGAGGGGTTCCCTGCAAAAGATGATAAAACGATCGAAATAAACGCCTTGTTTGAGTCCTTAAAATCAGTTTCATTACCTGATAAGTGGCTTTATGAGGTATTAATGCTACCAAACCCTGATTATCCTGAAAAGATGGTCGACTTTAGAAATGCGATTTCCATTGTTTTGCCGCGTCTGATTATCCATCTTAACTATGTCTTTGCTCAAACCGGTACCATCGATTTTGTTGAGAATGCACGTCGGGCTTATGAGTCACTCGGTGGTGATAATAATGTTACGGAATTACTGGAGAAAATAGGCTACAGCATTAACCATTTGCTCGTTGACGAGTTTCAAGACACCAGCCGGACGCAAATCAAACTGCTGTCACGGTTAGTTGAACATTGGGTCGACGGGGATGGACGAACCTTGTTCCTGGTTGGCGATCCTATGCAATCAATTTATCGTTTTCGTCAGGCTGATGTTAGTATTTTTCAGAATTTATGGGATCAACAACACTTAGCCAGTGTTAAATTAACCCCCCTTACGCTGACCTCTAATTTCAGGAGTAATAGCGGTATTGTTAATTGGTTTAACCGGACATTGGTAACCGCATTTGGTCAAGCCGATCCTTATACAGGCGGAGTCGCCTTTTCACCTTCTGCGTGCTTTTCTACTGACGATACAGGTGGCGTTAGTGTTAATCTTTACCCTGTTAATGATGCTGAGCTTGAGGCACAGCATATAACAGACGCCATCGAAAAGACGATCACGGACTACCCCAATGAAACGGTTGCCGTGCTGGTTCGTTCTCGCACCCATGTCACTGCGCTTGTTGAGGTGTTCAAATCCCGACATATCTCTTACTGTGCGCAGAAAATTGATCGCTTACAAGATGGGCATGCCGTTTCTGACGCCTTGTGCTTATTTAAGGCACTTCGACATCCAATGGACAGAGGTGCATGGATGGGCTTGCTACGCTCACCGTTAGTTGGCTTAACCTGGACTGATTGTTTGGCGGTTTCGCAAGGGAGTAAAAATAAACCGCTACGCTTTGGCTTTATCTCAGCGAATGAGAATGGCATGTCTGAGGATGGTTTAAATCGATTAGCCCGCCTTATAAATGTGCTCGATTCACTGGATAAAGATGCAACACTGATTAACGATCTGCCTACCCAGACGATTAATGCATGGTACGCCTTAGGTGGAAAGCATATTGTTTCAACCACAGAGCAGGGCGATATTGATAAACTTTTTGCTTTAATGAATGAACAACATATTGCTGGTGAAATTATAGAAACGTCCGTTTTGGAAGCGGCGATGTCAAAACTCTATGCGACACCAGAGGCCGGTAAAGTTGCCATTATGACGATTCATGAAGCTAAAGGCCTTGAGTTTGATAATGTGTTCATTCCCGGTATGGGACGTGCAGCACGAACAGACGATGCTAAATTATTTCATCATCACAGCTTTCCAGAGGGCTTTGTGATCACGCCTAATCCGGGCAAGGAAGCAGATGAGAAAAGCGATGAAAAACGGCTTTATAAGTCCATGGCGCGCCTTGAAGCACAAGCACGTGAAAATGAAGCTATACGATTGCTCTATGTCGCGCTTACTCGCGCCAAAAAAAGAATGTCTCTGTTTGCTTATGTCGCCGATGGTGAAAAAGCGAAACCTGCAACCGGTTCACTACTGAGTTATATATGGGATGAAGTGCGTGATGAAGCGATTAAACTGCCTCATGAACACCCATTAATCGATAAAGAAAAACATAATTTGTTGATTAAAACGCCTGCGCGTATGGTACCCGCTGCATCATTTAGCTTTAATCAACCAAAGCAGGTGTTTACACCAATCTCTGATCGCATGGTGTCGCCCGTTGAATTAGTTAATGATGAACAAAGCGATCCTAAACGCGATATGTATCTGCGTAATGTCGGTATCCATTTTCATAAAATAATGGAGCTTGCCGCCAATACAGGTGGCTACGAAACTGCCTTGACGTTTATCGCTGAACTCAAAAGCACCCTTAGCAAACAATCTGCTTCCAGCAAGAAAAAAGAAGCACAGGAGGCTGTTGAGCTTGTTATGGGTACACTGAATACCGCGACCGGTCGGTGGCTTGTAGAAACACACGATGTAGATAAAACAGAATGGGCATTGTCAGGTTACATCGATGGCAAATGGGTGTCAGGTATTATCGATAGATTTATCATTGAGGGAGATACGGCGACTATCATTGATTATAAATCAGGGATAGTGACGAATAATGATGCCAATCAAGCTGATTTGCGCTACCAGAGACAACTTGACCGCTACAAAGCATTAGTCAGTGAAATGTACCCAAACCTTAACGTTGAAACAATGCTGTATTATCCGCGCCTGGACGCGCAGGAGGCGGTTGTCTAAAAGTTAGTGGCAATCACTTCCTTTTCGTTACAGCGCTGTTTACAGCTAATTGAGCGCCTAACTGAGACAGTTTTAATGGCAAAACCGTTTTCTTTATATAGACGTATAATACGCGGGGTCGCTTTGTTTGAGATCATCACCGGGCAAGCCTGTTTGCCCGCCCAATCAATGAGTCGGCGTTGATCTTCCCAGGTAAAACGACCGCCTGCGTATTCCGTGAAACCTTTATCATCAGCGCTATCGTACGGCGGGTCCAGATATGCCAGATCGCCTACCTTTATCGATAAATCTTCAAAGTCAGTGCATCTAAATGACCAATTTTGTAATAGCTTTTTGTATGGTGTCAGATCGGTAAGAGAAAATGAGGCGTGCCGGCCGAAAGGCACGTTAAATTTCATTATTCCAGTATCATTGACTGAGAACCGGACTAATCCATTAAAGCAAAGCTTATTACAGACCCTGAAATATTCTGCCATTAACGGGTTGTCATAATCTTGCTTACGCAACAAGGCATTTAGTTTATCCCTTAACCTGTAATAGTAGGTTTCATTATTACGCGGGCGAAGGCTCTCGTTTAAACCTTTTTTTACGTTTTTATAAAAGCCAATCACCACCGGGTTAATATCATTAATCAACGCCTGTTTTGGTGCCACACCGATCGCAACCGATAAACCGCCTGCGAAGGGCTCCACAAGCCTTTTAGCACCTAACTCATCAAAGTGTTTTTTTACATGAGGCACAATCCAGCGCTTGCCTCCAGGCCATTTCAATGGACTCTTTAATTCTTGCCCGTAGCTGCTTTTGTCATTTTTATCCATATTATTAAAACGGATATGCGTCTCCGTAAACAACAAACTGAGTTTTTAGAGACCTCGTGGCGTTTCTTTTACTATGTATAAAAGCACCCAGATCATACTGTTCATCGTTATCGCTCTTTATGGTGCTTATGCTGTTGCTGGCGATCGTGAAATAGCACACCGCCTTATGATGAAACAAGCACAAGAAATCGGTTATCTGTATCATTTTTTAAATCATTGCAACGTGAGCCAACAAGCCAATGAACTTGAGAGAGCCAGTGATAGGTTATCAATGAATGTACAACGGTATTTTGGATCAGAAGAGGACGATCCCACGTTAAGTGATGAATATCAGGCTCATGCCATCATTGGGATAAAGCGAGCATCTAAATACATCAACTCACGATCTTACTACTGCAGCGATACAGCTATCAGTAAACTCAAAATTCAGCAAAAGCACGTTTTAAGGCAAATAAATCATCATTTAGCCCGATTTAACCTCGAATAATTGGAATTTTGCATTTTTTTGTTATTTTTCTTGTCAAATATGAACAACAAATAAATCCTTTTTTTTTGTGATTTAGTTGTTTTTTCTGCGTGCGGGAAGCCGTCAAGACGGTAATCTATCACTATGAATATGACAAAACTAATTGAAGCTGCTCAAAACAACACGACGATCATTACGCCGAACAAGCGTCTTGCCCGTGAATTAAAACTGCGTTATGCACAATACGCACTCGATGAAGGTAAAACCGCATGGGAGGCGCCTACCATTTTACCTTTAAGAGCCTTTGTCGCTGAACTTTGGCAACAGCAGTGGGATTTCAGACCTGTCCTTAGTGTCACACAGGAACGACTACTCATTGAAAAAATCGTTAATAACAGTGAGCATGCACAAAACCTGCTTTCAACGCGCCCGGCAATTCGTCTAGCTCATAAAGCTCTTATGCTTAGCACAACATACGATATCGATATTCACGACAAAGCCTTTGCAGACCATACCGAATCCGATGTTTTCCAGCGCTGGCAGGCAGAACTTGCTGCGCTTAAACAAGAAAAAGGGGTCCTGTCTGATTATGATCTTATCAAAATATTAACCCCCTTAATTGCATCCAAACAACTTCGCTTGCCCGATGCCATTATTATGGTCGGCTTTATTGAAATCACCCCAATACAGACCTCTTTCATTGAAGCCATCACTAAAGCCGGTACCAATATTGCATTGTGCCCGTCTAACGAAGATCAAAAGAAGGCGACAAATCTACTTTATGATCGGGAAGAGGGCGCAACCCGTGCTGTGATACAGGAAATCAAGGAGGCACTGGCTGCACATACCCCCACAGAGAGCGTCTCAGCGCCACGTATTGCTATCATTGTTGATAATTTACATGATGCAAAACACCAGCTTGAGCCCATTCTGCGTGAGTATCTGGCTCCTAATACTCATTTCCCCGCTACCGATGCGCGTCACTTGCCCTGGGAATTTACCAAAGGAATGCCCCTGGCCGATCATGAGCTTATTAGTAGCGCATTACTGGTTCTGTCGCTCAAACATAAGCGTAATCCATTGACCATCATGACCTCGTTTCTCCTTAATGAACGTGTCGGTAACATGGGTATTGATCGCACTGCACGTTCGATGATCGACTATACATTGCGTGATCGCGGCATCCATTTCGTCCCCCTTAAAATGGTGCAAACCATGGCAGATAAACAGGGATGTCCTTCCTTTGCAGAACGGATCAGCGCAATTGATGAACTCATCTATGGTTATTACGGCGATAAAGCATTGCCTTCTGTCTGGGTGGAGCGTTTCGAGAAAGTTTTATCAGCAAGCGGCTGGCCAGGCACTCACACGTTGTCGTCTATCGCTTATCAAGCACTCGAAAACTTCCAGTTATCACTTCAAGCTTTGCATGATATGGATGCTATCAGTGATAAAATCAATTATGCCGATGCGCTCGCTCTTTTACGCGAAATTATCAGTGATACGTTGTTTATGCCGCGTCTGTCCTATCAGGCACCGGTACAAATTGTCGATATGTGGGAAGCACCGGCTATGCGCTTTGATAAAGCCTTTGTGATAGGGCTTAACGCCGATGTCTTGCCGCGTAAGCCCGCCCCAAACCCCTTTGTACCGCTTAGCTTACAGGTTGAGAAAAACGTGCCTGATAGCCGTCCGGAAGTGGAGGAGGCGCTTGCCGCTCAGTTATTAAGCGAGCTTGCCTGTGTCGCTAACGAGGTTAAATTTGTCAGTTCAGCGCTGGACTCAAAAGGGATTCAAATTACCCCTTGCCCATTAGCCGGTACCTGGTCCGATCCAATTAATACCAAACAACTATTACAGCATGAGACCTACGAAAAGGTCGCCTGCACCTTACAAAACGAGCCCATTATCGCCGTTAGCGATGATGAACTTAGCACGTTGCGTGGCGGTGTTAGTATACTGGGCGCCTATGCGCATCAGCCATTGTATGCGTTCATTGAAGCACGACTTGGCGTTAAACCGTTCCCAGAACCCACTCAAGGACTCGATCGCCGTATTCAAGGAGAGCTCATACATAGTACACTGGAATATTTCTGGGAGCAGGTTCAGACACAAGAAACCCTGTTATCACAAACGGATGATGAACGACGCGACTTGATTGACGAATGTATTCAACGCGCCCTGAATAACCCTAAACTTTATTTGGCTGATAAGATCGGTAAACATCTATTGTCACTTGAAGCAAAACGAATCAAACGTCTTGTGAAACGGTGGCTAAAACATGAAGCCATGCGTGATCAGCCTTTTAAAGTTATCGCACGGGAGATCGCGGTTGAAAGCAATATCGCCGGCCTTCCTATTAAGCTTCGTATCGACAGAATTGATGAAATCCACGATGGCGATTGTAAGCGAAACCTAATCCTTGATTATAAAACAGGGAGTCGCGCAGATCCCTCAAATTGGTCACCGGAATCACTTAATGAACCACAATTACCTATTTATGCCAGTCAGACTGATTTATCTGTACTTAATATCAGCGCTGTAGAGGGCATTGGCTTTGCACACATAACGGAAGGTGCCTGTCTTACAAAGGTCAAAACAAGCTGGACAGGAAATTTGCTCGACAGGGATTCAAAACGCCTAAAAGCGGTTTCATGCTGGGATGGGCTTATTCATGATTGGCAGGTCACCCTTGAACAGAATGCCACAGGTTTTTTAAATGGCGATCTGGAACTCGATATCTCTAAACTTGCCGAACAAGCACCCATCTTTGGCTATCTGTCACCCTTGATTGCCTCGGATAACTAACCATGAGTGCACGCATTACTGTAGCCCAGGCTAAGAAACTCGGTTTGTATAGCGATAAGCCACTGAGGCCGGCCGCTAAAAAATTAAAGCGACTTAAAGACATTGCTAATGTTCTTAGTGGTCCACAGCACAAATTATGGTGCAAAGTTAAACATAAATGGCCGGAGGCCGTTAGTGAGTACAAAGGTGCCGTACCGGGCAGAAAGTTTCGGATTGATATTGCTTTTCCTGATTGTAAGCTGGCTGTTGAAGTAGATGGATGGCAGTACCATGGTAGATTGCTCGCTGATTTTAAACGGTGCCGTGCAAGACAAAATTTGTTGGCATTAAACGGCTGGGTTATTCTGCGTTTTACGGCAAGTGAAATTTACAGCGATGTTGATCGTGTGGTGGAGCATATCAATGATGCATTGCAAATGCTAAGGATTAAAGATGTTTAGTATGTTATTCCAATTTCCCTGAGATAGCATCAGTCGTTCCCTATGTTTTGGCTCTATGTTTGGAAGATTGCTCATGCTCATTTATTCCAACCTAGTGTGCTATGTATACGGTTACTCATAAATCTTTCCGACATAAAATAGTTGCGCGCAAGCCTTAAGAGAATGAGAGCCTTCACTGTCTATCATAGCCTCATCACTATCATTCAGCCATGCACGAATAGACTCCAGGTAATCTCCAATTGTAATGTTTTCCCAATCATCCTGATTAGATTTATAATCTTCCTCAAGTAATTTCAGGAATTCAATTAAATCAGACTTCTCCTCTATGGACTCTATTTTATCAAAAGGATGTTCACTCATTCGTATTCCCTCTCACTTTCACATCCTTGCCATCAGTTTTAGATGTAAACCTCCAAGACTCTTTCTTAGCTTCCAGTTCCGTGACCAGTCTAGTCCTAATCTTAATCCCAGCATCTTGAAATGCCTTTAATCTTCGGTTATCAAGCGTATACGTTTTCCCGTTTCTATTGGTAATTCTGATGGGTGGCACATCTTCAGCTTTAATCCGACCTGATTTAAGACCCTCTGTTAAATCTTTAACTTTGTCCCCGTTGCTAAATCTTTTACTAATAGAGTCGTGTGAGAACCTAATAGCATTAGGGTTCATAGATTTTATCTGTGAACTATTTTTAGAAATACCTTTAAAGGTATTTGTGATCGCTGGAGCTTTTGACGTTATACCGCCCAACCCAGGCAAATCACTACCTGCCTCTAATTGCCAGCCTATCGTCGCAAATGCAGCGATTGCCTGATTCCTAAGCTTAGGATGTTTCTTTAGATAGTTATTCGCGTGCCTAATAATATTGGCACGCTTAACTTTATCCTTCCCGATCTTTTTTAATCGTTGTAATGCAAATTTACCGGCTTTAGTACCAATTTTGATGACGGCAATTTTTATCAAGCCACCAATGGCTTTCTTTGCTGTCCATTTTAATGGTCCAGCTTGTGCTTGATGGATAGGTGAAAATTGATGAGAGGGCAGGGGAACACCACCCAAAAAAGAAAGAACAAGAACAACAGTCAATGTGATTTTAAAGCGTTTAAACATATACCTATTATGCGCCTCTTTAACAGTGTTTTTTATAAAACATCATAATATCATCAAGTGTAGCAAGCCTATCTGGATGGCGAAAAAAAACCGTATCTGATTTATATTCTGCGCCTACATCAAAAACGAGGCTTAAGCTTTTGTCTCCCATAAACCATGCTAGATCACCTTTCCTTGGTATTTCGCAAGGTTTAAGACGTTTAAATCCATTAGGCAATATTGGGATTGTTGTATTCATGTTTCTATTCCAAATTTCTAGCGCTTATCCTGAGCGCGGATTTTTCGCCCGATACCGATTGCTGCTTTGCCTGATACTTCGCTACCCTTAAAGCAAGCATAGCCCACCTTAGATACACATCAAGCTTCAACATATATTGAGACCCAGGCGCTCTTCTGTTTGTTTTTTTAGAAAGTTCAAGTTCAATCTTGGCGATTTTGTTTCTTATCTCCAGGTTGCGACGAATACCACTCACTCTTTTTGTTATTTCTTTTGGGGCCATGCCTGATACCTCAAATAACGGGATATCCTGTATCGACAGCGATTTTAAATTAATCATATTCCATTCAATTGCCGCTTGCCACTCCCTTTTTTGAACATTTTTAGATGCTTTTTTACACCCGGCACACTGATAAACAAGGCGTGTTTTATGAGCACCCACTATCTTTTTCTCCGGCAGGGCACCACAATCATCACACCTTGCTAACGCAACATCAAACGGATTGGTATGGCCATAAGCTAACGTGTCTGTTGCCTGATAATGTTCATCGGATTTCAACTCAGCGTATAACGCCTCTAATTGTTTCATGATCATCTTGGTTTTAATGTTTAGGACGCTTGATTATTTTTCGTTTCGTATAGCGCGTTAATATCGCACGATGGTATTTAGTCGTCGTTTTATCTTTACTGTTTAATGACACAATTCTCGGATCAAGAATCCAGATATTTTTCTCTGGGACGCCTCTTTTTCGTACCAGCCTTCCAAGCCCCTGCATGAATAATAATACTGATTCAAATGCTTCAACCATAAAGTTTTTTAGCACCCGTTGATGGTGCGTGCTGCTTTGATTCAAATTAAATGGGATTTTTGTGATCACCAAATCACTTATCATGTGATCCTCTTTGGCGTTGATCCCTTTTCGCGTATCGGTGATATCAAGCCCTGTCCAGGCACGACCGAGCGCAATAAACACCGGTCGCCGGCCTTCAACGTAATAGCGCTTGTAACGTGCGACCGTTTGTTCAAATCGCTCTTCCTTCGATTGAAGCACTAATCTGTCACCGTATTTGTCTTCTAAATGTTCAAATAACAACACCGATGAATTGTATGCCGTGCAAAGTACCAGTGTCCCACCAGTGGCTTTTTTGATGATACGCTCGATAATCGTCCCTGATTGCTGCGCCCATCTTTCCATCGCCGTTTCGACTTTATCCTGTGCGAGCTTGTGAGAGGGGTACTGCAACCATTTTTTATCATCCGTGTTCGTCTGCGACTGTGGTAAATGCAGCGTTACCGGCGTTGTTAGCCATTTGGATATAATGGGGTTTGACACCATGAGTTTCTTTTCCGGGAGATTCAGCACTTTCGCCATATAGCCATGATGATGTGGTGCGGGCAAATACAGTGAGGCAGATACCACACCGCCTGCAACAACAGAGCCCCAGAGTACTTCCAGTTCATGTTTGACATCTTTCGGCCCCACTAATATGCGTGGGTAACGTCTGATTGGCGTCCATGTGATCGTTAATTGACGGAAGCTTTTCATCGACTCGTAATTAATGCGCTCTAACTCGGATGTTTGCGATTTAAGCTCATAATAATGACTGTCCTTTAACCCTTGTTTTGCACACATCGACAGCACTTTTTTTGATGATTTAATCAACTTGTTAATAAAACCGTAATAATGGCTATTCCGACCAAATACTATGCGCCCATTGTTCACACTTCCTTTGCTTAGACCTGTGTACGCGCGCTTAAATGTACTGTCTTTTATTTTCAGTTTCTTTAGCAGGGCACTGGCGTTTTGATGCAACCGGTACACCGACACATCCATGCTGGCCGTGTTGGCGACCACTTTTTCAAATTCTTGCGCCTCATCAATAAACACACAATCAAATCCACCTGGGATCACCCCTTCTATTGCCGATTTGGTTGCCGTTAATGTTTTATAATAAGCCACCATCTTTGCGCTATGCTCTTCTTGTTGCGTTAAGTCTCTACCTTTATGCTCTTTAACTTTGGCCGCAATCTCTCTTTCTTGCGCTTGCTTTACATCCTTAGTGAATAAGATTTTATCTTCCCCATCACGCTTTAATGCATACCCTCTCACATTGATATCAACAGCCAGCATCGCATGTGTGCAAAAGATGATACTGGCCTCACCTGCACGTTCAAACAGCGATTGATAAGACAGGTAGCCTGGATCATCCAATATCGATTCATCAATCGTTCGCGGTAATAACACCTCTTTGACCGGAAATGCGGGGGCTATTTCTGTCAGGGTCTCGGCAAGATAGGGTTGCTCAAACGGACTTGACTCAAGGGCTTTGCCACCTTCGTCAAGCCACTGCCATACCTTGTCTGCATCGCTTATTTCTGGGTCTTTATTAAGAATAAACTCAATTCTTGATACCAAAACAAATTCAGACTTACCCATTAATACAGCATAATCCGGGATCTTATTTAAGGATTTATATTGATCGGAGGCTTGCCTGAGCACCTGGAGTGTCGGTACTGCGATCACAGTACGATAATGCGACTTTGAGGCAAATAAACTCGCCAATATAATGCCTAGCGATTTACCAACACCGGTACTGGCTTGCGCCATGACTATTTTTCGATTATCTACCGCCTGTGCCAGTAGGGCAATAAAGGCTTTTTGTTCGTTGCGCTCCTTTAAGCCACTAACATGACGACTGAACAGCGCTGATGCAATCGATGTGTAATCCTTCGACTTACCTGAACCATGTCCACATACCTTTTTACCGTATTTTAAATAATGCGTGTGAATATAACGTGTGAGGACACCTGCTAACCATTTTTGCTCGCGTCCTACAGTCGTTTTTTCTTGTGCCAGCGCATATAAACTCGATGCCTCTGCTTCCGATATCGCAAACCGAACAAGACGCGTCTCCGCCATCGTGTTGGGCTTTGATTTCACACCGGATTTCACCGCCATACGTAATAATTCACGCATTGCGGCTGATCGGCTTAAACTATTTTCATCCTCATAATGCTGGATAAATTCTTCTATGTCTTTGTTTACTGTGAAGGTAAATGTTGCCATATCGGGTTCTTTTGATTGATTTCGTATTTTATATTGACATATTCAGATGATATGTCAAACTCTATGAAAATTTAATTAAAAACTCTAAGAGGGAATATGAACAAATACATCCAGTTTCAGTTCTTTAAAACCCCAATAGACGGCAACGGTTGGTCCGGCTGGCAAGCACGCCAATGGGTCTCAAAACAACTTGATAGCAAAGCCGGTACCGATGCGCTCTTTCACTATAAAGATGGTAAGCCTGCCAGTGATTACCCTATGGTGCGATTCCTGGGCGGTAAAAATAGCTTTCGCATCATTGGCATTGGAGAACAAGGCATCAAAGCCGTTATGGATAACGCCGTTTATTACCATACGCTCGATGAAATGCCTATGCGGGTAGAAATGACCAGTGGACCAATCGATATAATCCCCTCAGATGGCAATATCTATACGTCATACTTCATCCCATCACAAAAGCTCTCTGCGGCGCTCAGAGTAGGGAAGGCATTTAAAACCGATGACCATAAATCACTAAAAAAATGGCTTAAAGAGCGAGTACAAGCCAGTATCACGCGACAAATTGAGGCACTTAACTTGCCAGCCTTTAATTTTGAAGTGAATATTGCCTCCGTCGAACCACATACCCCCGTACCTATCGATATCAGCAATAACAAACAAAAATTAGTACCTATGCTTAAAATCTCTTTCTTTATTGATCAAGAGCTAAAAGGCCCATGGTCAATTGGTGCGTTAACAAGCCGTGGGCACGGAAATATTAAACGGATGCATCCTATGTTAAATCAAAAGGCAATTTCAGCATGACAGTTATCTCTCCTAGTCACCTTGCCCGTGAAGCACTTAAAGCAGATGGGGTTGAACACAGTGCTATCACGACAATAAAAGCCGCCCATGATACGTTGTGTGTGTTTTGTGGTTGCATAATTAAAAAAGGCGACAGTTGTAACCCCTGGAAAAAAACAACAACTTTTAATGATGTGCCTATGCTTAAAGCCCGGCATTCAAACCATGCGTGCGAAGATTGTAGTGTTGTTGCTATGAATTTAAGCGAACCTGCCAAGGTAGGGCTGAAACTACTGCAGCTCGGCAAGTTCTGTATTTATAACAAGAAAGGAACACACCGGGTGATCCATAAGGCCGCTCTTGCACATGCCATTATTAATCCGCCCGAACCGCCTTTTGTCTTTTGTCAGGGTACATCAATGAATAGTGAGCATATAATCTGGAAAGCCCCTGTTTCATTATCAAAAGACTATTTCTTTATCCAACTCTTAAACCAGACATTTTCTATTGATCGCAAACGTGTTATTGCAGGCTCTGAAAGCATCAAGAAATTAAGCGAACTTATGGTCGAAAATGGTCTGAAGTTTAAAAATAGCAAAGCCCCGTGTTTTATTTCTACCGATCTTGAAATTAAGAATACGTCTTTTGGACAGTTCCGTGACGATTTATTGTTGCTTGCTGTTCAAAATAAAGACGTTGCTATGCACATAAATTCACTCAACGCGCTTAAGCTAGGTGAATTGTGGGCAGCAATCATTGTTACAATTTTTGAACCAAGTGATGAAAATATCATCAGCTTAGACATTAATCTCAAAAAAAAGGATTAACCTAAAATGCGAATTATTGAAGGCGAAATTACACTGACCACCCCGTTGTTTATTGCCAGTACAGAAGACATGAAGATAAACAATGACGGCTATATTATTTCATCAGGATCTGCCGGCAGTGATGCCAAGTCTGTTACAACAATGATTAAGACGCCTGTTGCATTAAAAGAACCTATCACAATTACAGATAATGATGATAACGTCGTTAAGTCTATACCCTGTATTGATGTGCCCACAATTAATAGCAACTTGCTGCGTGGTCGTATACGCAGAGAATGTGCAAACCTTATTTTTGAATCACTTTGCGATCGAGAAGAAACAATCTCATTGTCGATGGGGCATGTCTTGACCTGCTTATCAACATCAGGCTCCCCGTCGGGCGACAACATTATCAGATACAGTTATCTACAACAGGCTCGTAGCCACCTGTTTGCCGGTCTCTGGGGCGGTGGCGCTAATATGCTACGCTCCGGTATTAGTGTCTTTGATGCAAAACCTTTGCACCACTATTTACTGGAAAACAATTACGTTGAATACGGGTGCAGACATAACGTACGCGATGAACTTGCCGTTAATACACAATGGAACAAACTGGGTCATTTAGGGCTTACTTATGTTACACATCAATTTAAAAAAGATGATGTGCTTCATTTTAGCTGTCCAATTCTCGATAAAGTCGTGACTGATTTTAATAAAGAAGTCCCTGCTTACCAGGATGCAGTTGTACAACTTCGCAAAGACGCCAAGGCAAAGGTAAAACTGGGGCTTGATAATATGTTCGGTTTTGAAAGCGTTATGCCAGGCGTGAGCTTTACCTTTCGCATGGAATTTAAAGATCACATTAATGACGAACAGGTTGGTTTTATATTGCTTGCATTGGATCGTCTTAAAACGAAACAAGGTCTTGGTGGGTCCACCCGTTATGGCATGGGGCGCTTTGATTTTAATTTTAACCTTTATGAAGCCAACGATGACAGCACTTATATTGTTATTGATGATGAAATTACGGATGAGTATAAATCGCAAGCACAATTAGCCATCAATAATATTAGTGAAGATGATTTGCTAGGTATTTACGAAGACAAGGCAGCCGATGCGGAGAAACAAAAAGCCTATGATTTGGTTGCAAAAAAGAAAAGTGCTTTAAATGACAAACAGGCTGCTACCAAATGATTGGTTTAAGGATTGATTTTGAGTTAAGCGATGAAGTCACGGAAATGGCTTATCCTCTTCATCTTGATGGCCTTATTGCTTACGCCGCTACCGAAGAAAATCAGGGTGACTGGCGTAACATTACACTTCCTTTAGCTCAGCAAGATGGGATATTTAAGGCCTCCGCGATCCATTTTGTACGCGGAGGGCGCAGATTAATTCAACGCGTACAAAAAACAGACGAGGATTTAATTGTTGCCGGTCCAGGGAGTTACTTGAGCGCAGGTCGTAAACGTGAACAGTTTAATTTAAGTAGCGGTGAATTTAAAAACTCTCTTTATTTTACGCCATGTTTTGATTGCTACAACGCCTATGCTTTTTGCGTCGGTGAAAAAGATAAGATTCAATATTTGCTCTCAAAATATATTCGAACCATTGGTCCTCATGGCAGACTTGGCAAAGGGAGGATTGCGAATATAACTATCAGCGAAGATGTCACAGCAGAACAACGCTGGAAAGAGCGGGTTCTAACTTGGTGTCCAAACGTAGATGATTATCACCCAATTCAGAGTGCCGTTACTTTTCCATATTGGAAACCAGAAAATATTCAATCAGGCTGGATTCATAACAGTGTTGCCTAGTTTTTTTGTACTTCTATTTTTTAAAAAAAATTTATTATTTCAATGCACTACACCACTACTGTTGATATAGACCTGTATTTAGCAGGTAGTTACAACAATAACAGCCTGCGCCATGATGCCTATTAGTTGATATAGACCTGTATTTAGCAGGTAGTTACAACAGATAAATAGTATGAATAATGAGGAAGATAGTTGATATAGACCTGTATTTAGCAGGTAGTTACAACTCTAGCATGAGAGACCAATTCGCGTGCTAGGTTGATATAGACCTGTATTTAGCAGGTAGTTACAACGTATACACTCCAACGCCCATATTTTCCGACGTTGATATAGACCTGTATTTAGCAGGTAGTTACAACGCCTGGATAACCGCGAGTACATGGCACCAGGTTGATATAGACCTGTATTTAGCAGGTAGTTACAACCAAGAGCAACAAATGGATCAACGTATCGGGTTGATATAGACCTGTATTTAGCAGGTAGTTACAACATTAAAGGCCGCAGATACCAAGGGGAGCTGGTTGATATAGACCTGTATTTACCAGGTAGTTACAACACGACGCGTGTTTCGTGGCACCCGTGTGGTGTTGGTATAGACCTGTATTTAGCAGGTAGTTACAATGCGGATTTGCTTCTAGCATTAGCAAGATCCTGTGGTATAGACTTGCATTCAGCAGGTAGTTACAACAACGCATGGCGATTAACATTCGGTGGTAAGTTGGTATAGACCTGTATTTAGCAGGTAGTTACAACTGGAAATAGGTAAGAAGGGTGGCGCTGTTGGGTGTTATAGACCTGTATTTAGCAGGTAGTTATAAATTGAGAGTTTTAGCTGGTGGCAGTATTTTTGTGTTATAGACCTGCATTCAGGTAGTTACTATTTTAACATTTAACAGAAATTTTACTCAGTTAATAGCAAGGTAAACTATTAAAATAGATGCTGTTGCAATAAATAACATTATTCCAGCGATCTTGTATATTGATCCCATGGTTAAATTACCTTTATCTTTAATTAAAATTTTCATATTTTACCTCACCTATAGTTTATTTGATGCACTATAATTATACCGTCTTTTATCAGCGTTTAAGAATTACTGCTGATTTTATTTAGTATGTCTACGATCCATTTTTCTTTTGCACTTTGCAACATAGGGCTTGGATGCGCAAACAGAGTTCTTTCCTTGTTAACTGGTATGCCAATTATTCTATTAACATCAATGTTTTTTAAACATAATTTCGCCAGTGGCAATAAACCTTTATCACGTCCCCATCCGGCAATGATTGGCGTGTTTTCTTTTAATCCCATCAATTTATCTAAATCTTTTTTACGCTCCTTAGAGAACACAGAATGCTTATCAGTATACGTCGTTTCCGATAACTCAACTATCTGTTTAAGAAATAACGAACTCTTAGCTTGCCTGATATCGGATAAGTTTAATATACGCGCATGTTGATAACCTTTCGCGTGCATGATTTTCATTACTTGATATTGTGTGATGTCTGGCCTCGTTGGCACTAATTCACGGTGTTTAAATATTAACGTAGGATCGAAGATGGCCTGGGGTTTGTACCCTGAATTGATTGGTCTACTGCTACCTGGATTCATCATCAAAACGATCAAATCAATAGGATGTTGGTAAATTTCATTTAGGTTTAATGGGGTTATATCATGGTGAACAATTTCAAGCGAACACCGACATGATAGACTCAGTTCACCGATCGATAGATCATAAAAGTAACCATACGCACCAAAATGCTTTTTTAATATTTGTGCGTTTAAGTTAGACATCTCTAATTTTTTCTTCTTGTTAATTCTGCGATTGTTTCTCTCCATTTTTCTTGAGCGATACCAGCCTCTTTCGTTATTTGCTTGTTCTCGGCTTCGGCTTCTTTTAATGCTTTTTCAAGTCGATTTATATCTTCATGGCAACGACTGCTTTCTATCGTTAGCGCATCAGCGTTTGCTGTTAATTTACTTTTTTCAGAGTTTACTTTTTCGAGTTGACTTCTTATAGCTAAAATTTCGTTATTTAGTTTTTTGCTTAGTTCGCTGGAATATTTTTTTGCCTCTTTTACATCTTCATTTAATCTATTAATTGTATCTCTGTAGCGGTTTACCTCGCCAATATAGTATTGTATTTGTGTGCTACTTTCTTTTGACTGTAATGATAATTGCTTCTCAAAATCAGCCGATTGTTTCGCTATGGATTGTTTAGCACTAAGAAGATCGTTTGTGATCTGAGATATCTTTTCGTCCGCTTCGTTCTTTTGTATAGCGCTTTGTTTAGAGAGTGTGGCATATTGCTTGCGTGTCTCTATGGACTGTTTTTCATAGATGTTGCTTTTTTCTATTGCCAGTGCAAGCCGTTCTTTTAATCTTTCTATTTCTGCTTTTGTTTTTTCTATAATGGTATTTAATTCGGCATTCTTGGTTGATAAGGAGTTATTTTCTTCGGAGAGTATTTTATTTTCATTATTAGCGCAAGCGGCCTCATTCCTGACTGACAAAATGGTATCATCTACTTCTTTCTGTGCTTTTCTAAAATCATGCATTATTTCTTCGTGAAATTCTTCACTTAAATTTACAATTTGATTAAAGAGCTCCGTTGCAGCCCGATGAATTGGACTAGGTAGAGGTTTGTATCTCCCCATGGCTAGTTTTTTATCTTCGTTCTCTTTAACGTCAGATAGCAGCTTTACGAGTCGAGCAGGGGAGCCACAACCAAGTTCCTTTAACATAGCAACCTGCCCAGGCAAATCTTTACCAGAAAGCCTGTATTTCTTAACAAGCGCTTCAACCATTTCGTATTTTAGTTTTATTTTTGCCATGAATACCTTTGTGTCTAACTTAATGTTATTTTGTTAATTTTTACATCGTACAAGTAATTATGTTTTCATATAATGACGGGTTGCCTGTATGATTCTTTAATAATGATTTCTACATCCATATTAAATACTGAACCATCTCTCGTAAGAGGGGCTTTATGGTGTAATTGATAACTTCTCATTACCATTTTTCATCCTGTAATAATCTGATGATTTGAATGAATTGCTTAGATGACTATCTTTCGACACCTCCATCCAAAATGCCGCCCTAAATTCATCAACTTGTTTAGGTATATTGCCAGCATTACCATGAGATCCTCTTAACCATTTATCACCGTCTTTAATATACCGAAGACCTTTTGTTCCGTACGCTGAACCTGCTTTATTTCTTAGTTGTTTTGTAGTGAGCGATTTTGGTAATAATCTGCCGCTTTTACTTACTATACCGCCAAGCCCTGGCAAATCACTACTTGCCTCTTTACCGGCTTTAGTACCAATTTTGATGACGGCAATTTTTATCAAGCCACCAATGGCTTTCTTTGCTGTCCATTTTAATGGTCCAGCTTGTGCTTGATGGATAGGTGAAAATTGATGAGAGGGCAGGGGAACACCACCCAAAAAAGAAAGAACAAGAACAACAGTCAATGTGATTTTAATGTGTCTAAACATATCACTATCATACCGTTTTTGCCGCTAATAACACAATACGGTATGCACATACATACGGTATTTCAGTAGGCAATAATCAAAAAAACTACTAAAATAAGCATTACAACAATAACCATTATAGTAACCCAGATTGTATGCTACACTGATATGAACGAAAACAGCCAATACAGAGGTTATTCAAATCAGTGCAATGAAACGGGATAAATCACAACAGGCTGGCTGTATAGAGCGATTCAGGGAACTCTTGAAGGACGCAAAGGCAATCCAGGCACCAGCAGTGCTATATCATGGCGGCTCTTATGAGGTAAATGAGGTGCCGACAGGGGCTGTTTGGGCTACTGATAACAGAGAATATGCTAAAGCATACCCTCATGATCCCACTTTAGATATGAATGATAGTAAAAGAAAACTCTTCGAGATCGAGCCGCCTAAAGGGGCGAGAGTTTTATTGGTTCCTACGTCGAGAAAATTGATGTCTGTAGTCTATGAACCATTGATTCAAAGAAACGAAGTAGATGCCTACCACGAGTTTGTACGTGAAGACATAAGCGTGTTGTTCCCTAATCCCAATATTATCGGAATTTATAACAATAATGGTATAAATGAATATGTTGTAAGTCTTCGTTCTGTAAAATTAATGAGCATAAGTGGAAAGTAGATAGTGTCAACACAGATGGAAGACAAACAATTGAGACAGCATGAACGTGCAGCACGGATCGCCTATGTGTTAGATCAGTCTAGCATTATGCAACAGGAAATAGCTGAAAAATGTTCAATTACACCGATGGCCGTTTCAAGATGGAAACAAACCGGCTGTATTAGCGCAGAGCACTTATTCATTCTGTCCGATTTAACCGGCTTTTCTTATGCCTGGATATTTACCGGTGAAGGGGAGGAAACAACAGCCAGTGCTAATGATGTTTTGTTGTCAATGTCAGACAGAGAAAGAGAAGCTTTCTCGTTGATAGGTAGTGTACTCGATGAACGTAATAAGAACACCAATGGATCAATGAATATCAGATATCTTTTCAATAGAGGGATTAATGTCTTTATTTATCTCCGCAATAAAAATATTGAGATTAATAGAGATAGCATTAATGAACTGCTTGATTTGCTGGATTCACAGGAAGCATTGGTTTGTTAAATAAGTGCGTTATCAATAGTACGGAGTAAAAAATTGAAACTCTCTCCAAAAGACATGCTCTATATAACAAGAATGGATCACGGCAATTCTCATGGCTATTGGGTTCGCATACGCCAGAATAAGCCAGACGGCAGACAGAAGTTTTTTTCAGATAATTCTTATAGAGGCAAGTATCAGGCATTGGAGGCGGCTAAGCAATGGCGTGATATAAGAACAGAAGAAACGGCCGATGTAATAGCTAAAACAAGGCGCTGGGGATGTGGATCGTCTGAGTGCTGGAAAGAATATAATAATGGCTGGTCGTATCTTTCAATTGTAGCGAAATACTGGGTACCAGAAGTGAGTAAGCAGGTATTCAAGTCATTTAGTGCCACTAAATACGGATATGAGAAAGCAGTTGCCAATGCAGAGCAGTGGTTAAGAATGAAAAGAAACGGTTTGTTATGAGTAATGATTTATTGTTGTTACTGGATACCGCTGTTGACAGCGCGCAGGGTTCAGAGAGTTCTAAGGATGCTGGCTACTATATACGGCGTGCACGCGAACAAAATACTTATAATTCGTATAAAAGCGCGTTAAAGCAATTATCCATCTGGTCAGGCATGTCTATGCCGCTGCCCACCACGCCAGAGTTTATTCTGGATTACCTCTTATATCGTACTAAACAGAGTAAACCGGCAGCACCATCCACTCTTTATCACATTGTGTCAGCCATTAGGTTTGCTCATGAAGTATTAGTAGGTGAAGGCACTGAGAACCCGGCAGACAATAAGATGATACGTTTATTCTTGTCAGGCTATAAAAAAGAACGGGTTGATAATGGTTGGCGCAAGAAGCAAGCTCCAGCGCTGAGTCTTGATGAATTAACCAGGATGATTATAGCTACATCTGATGATTTACGGGGAATGCGAGACAAGGCCTTTATCCTGTGTGGTACGATAGGGTGCTTTCGAGAAAATGAGTTGACTGGTTTGAAGGTAGATCAGATTATAGATTTAAACAAAGAAAACATGGTCTTTGATATGGGAGGTGTCAAAGCTGATAGGTTGAACGAGAAGAATAATACGAAGGTGCTGGCGAACTGGTCGAATGATCTCCATGCCGTATCAGCCGTTAATGCCTGGTTGAGAGAAAGTAACATTGATGAGGGCTATATCTTTAGAACTATTACTCGATGGGGTGTGGTCGATGATAGGCGCGATAAAGCTGGTAATCCATTACCCATGTCACATAACAGTGCCAATAGGATTATCCGTAGCGCAGCAAAACGTGCTGGCCTAGAAAATTGTGATTCATATACTGTCCACTCATTAAGAGCAACTTTTATTAGTATTTGTAGAGAGTATGAGATTCCGGATGAGAAGATAGTTCTACAATCAAATCACAGGGATGCAAAGAATCTGAATATTTACGATAGACCGGCAGACTTTATTAGGATGTCGCCTGCAGTAATAATGGCGGCTTATCTGTAACCGATATTCCGTAATCAATCCTGCTGGTTTTACTGGATTGGCAGCCTAAGTAAACCACTTAAAATATATCATCAAGTGGACTCTCTACACCTGATGCGCCTTTTTCGTCACATGCGTGTAGATTTGCGTGGCAGCAGCCACATTTCGTTTAACGGCAAGATGCGTTAAAAAAGCGGTAATCTCGGCTTCACCCAGTGTTTCAGGGTGCTGTTTGTTATGAAAATAGATAAAACGTTTAATCCACTGGATATATGCAGATTCAGTCCGTAAACTGTAATGGTGAACACGGAGCGTATCACGCACCCTGTTCATAGGACGTGGCTATAAGAATTGAAGAAGAAAACAATATGATTCAATTATATAAAACAGGTGTAATAGTTATTCTATTATTATTTTTCTCGTATTCGTACGCAGCTAGTACACCAGATGAACTAGCAAAATTACTCATCCAAGCAATTGAAGAAAGTAATTTAGAAAAATATGAGAGTTTGATTTATCCAACATCCTTAAAATTACAAAAAGAACGTTCTATAGAAATGTATAAAAAACAAATGAGGCTTAGATTTAATAGAAAAAAACCATCTCAGTACAATTCATATGAAGTTAATATTACTGATATTGTCAATGATAAAGATACTGATTTATCTAAAAGAATGTTACGTTTTTATGAAAATAAGTGGGCAATATTTCCTGTTACACCAGAAAAAAGATTAAATATTACTACTACCGACGGGGATATAAAGAAAGGGCAATGGACAGTGCCTTATTCGAGTCAAGTATTAGCAAGAGTAAAAGGAAAATGGTATGTGATATACCCCAGTGAAATTAAAGAAGTCGAATAAGCCTAACAATAACATGCACTCAGATAGCAAAAAGCACATGCTCCATCGTCGCTCTGCTTTTTTCTGCCTGTTAGGTGAGGCGTTATGTTTAAAAAATTAAGGGGAAATTATGAGATTATATACGGTATTACTTACATTATTATTTATTGGTTGCTCAAACAGTATTGATACATCAGCACCAACTTCGGTTACGAGTAAATTCTATAATGCTTTAATAAAAAATGACATAAAATCCGCAAGACAATATATTTTAGATAAAGAAAATTTGCCTGATGATGGTACAACTTCATTTTCAATTGATAAATACAAATTTTCAGAAATAGCCATAAACGATAACCAAGCATTTATAACAACCTCATTAGTCTTTAAAGGTAAAACCAGCAAGCACTCTACTGTACTAACAAAAGTAAATGGAAAGTGGAAAATCTTAATTAAGAAAACCATGTTAAATATGATTAGAAATGCAATTCAAGAAGGTGACGTCAGTATGAAAATTACTGATATAACCTTTGAGAGCAAATAAACATAACAAGCGGGTCAACATGGACCAGCAACTACGCTGCGCTTCGTTGCCAGCTAGTTACCCTTGTCGTTAGATTTGAAAGGCCAGATAATGAAATTACTTTTATTTACACTTATGTCTGTAATATCAGTTTCTGCAATTGCGAAAGATGTCGGTGAGATTAAATTTCCGGGAAACACATTAAATATTGTTGATACTTATACCGTTTATAATGAAACACGAAAAGAACTCATTGTATATTTTCTCCCTTGTAAGTATAGAAACGAACTAAAAAAAGACTGGAAAGCAAGCTTCGGCTTCCTTAAATGTCACCCCATTTCAGAAGAAAAATACTTTTCATCTCCAGGCGCATCTCTAACCATTATGTTGTTAGCGCACGATAAAGTAGGTAGAGTTGTTTTCTCTACTACCAAAATAGGAAAAAGGAACAGCGATACTTACAGTGGTTTTAGTAAATCTTGGTTTCGTAATGCGCCCATAAATAATTTAAGCTTTCATGGAAAAAATAAAGTTAAATTCATAACTGATTTTGATCTTCCTAGAAAAGAGTTAATTGTCTCGTTAAGAGTCAATTCCCAAATAAATGAAACAATTAAATAAACTTAGTATCAAGTGTGAACTGCAACAAAAATAATTGTCCATCATAAAAACATTCCTCTGGTGTTAAAAAGTTGTGTTTTGAGCATGTACCAGCCTGCATCGAATACGGACTTTGCCATGTTCGTTTTAGCCAGTTTGCGACTGCTCACATTACCAATGAAGATAGCGCCTGACTGGTTCACCAGGCGCGTTGTAAATTTGTGTAGGGCATCTTTGGGTTGATTCTTTATTTTTGCATGGATGGCACGCACACGGTTTTTCTTGCGTGCGCGCTGCGCTATCCCCAGTTTCTTTTCCAACATCCGGTATGGCTGCTTGGCGTTTAGTTGCACACCATTGCTGCACGTTGCCACGTCTTTTAAGCCTAAATCAATACCAATCGCTTCACGTTTATTAAAGATCAGGATAGCATTAACGATAAGGCGAAATTATCCTCTCAAAAGATTTAACTCTATCTGATTTTGTTTAAGTCTTCCGCTAGTTCACCCATGCATTGATAACGCTCTTCTGGTTTTTTAGCAAGGGTTCTCAGTACGATATCATTTAGTTCCGGTTTTATCCCTTTATCTACCAGGCTCGGCGGTGGCTCGGATTGATGTTTTGCGAGTGTCGTCGTTAGATCGCCATTAAAAGGCAGCTCACCTGCAAGCATTTGATACAAAACAACACCAAATGAATAAATATCAGAGCGTTTATCAACGGTTTTTCCGATGATTTGTTCTGGACTCATATAAGCAGGTGATCCCATCATTGTGTCTACCTGAGTATGTAAAGTCGACTGTGCAAGTTTTGCTATTCCAAAATCCATTACTTTGATGTCACCAGAAGCTGTAATAAGCACGTTTGCTGGTTTGAAGTCACGATGTATAACACCTTTTTTATGAGCATAACCCAAGCCTGCGACCATTTTTTTTGCTATTTTTAATGCCTCTACAGGTTTTATTGCCCCGGACTCATCTAAGAAATCTTTAAATTCTTTTCCATTGATATATTCCATTATTATCCATGAGCTTCCTTTTGCTTCTATAAAATCATATACCTGGACGATGTTTTGGTGGCTTAGTCTCGCCAACGCTAATGCTTCTTGTTGAAATCTTGATAATATTTCTTTTTCTTTTGATAAATGTATTGCAAGTTGTTTGATTGCAACATCACGATTTAGGCGGGTGTCATTGGCTAGATAAATAACACCCATTGCACCGTTACCTAGTGTTTGATTGATTTGATATCTATCTGCAATTAGATTGTTATTCATTGTAGCACTTGGCATACATACAGTGACATTTGGATCAGTTGGTGCTTCATTTAATCCTTCATGCATAGTATATTGTGTTACCAGTCTGTTAACTGTTTGTAATCTCGTATCTATAACGGATGCCTGTTTTTTGTCTAAACACCATTGTTTAGCTTTATTGTAAAGTAAGATGCTATCCGAAGGATTTACTTTTACTAACCTATCAGCTTTGCCTATGATTGATTTGCGCATATCTGTTGCTAAACTAATACCATTGCTTGTATCACGTATTAAAAAGTAAAACACAATAACAGCAGAAATAGCCCATAACATGACTCTTGAGAACACTTTTGCTGATTGCAGACTAGATTGTTCAGATAAGCTTATAGGTGAACTTAATGGGTTGGTTTTAATTAATGGCTCATATAATGAATTTAATATTGAATCAATAAAAGGCAGCATAACAAATGGCACTAATACCATCAAAACAAGAATAGCAATATGAGCACGCTGGGCGTTTATGACCCAATTTAAAAAAACTCGCGGATTGCTAAAGAGCTTATATACATGCTTTAAGTCTTCTTGGAATTTCTGATATTCCTGCTTAATAATATTCATGATAATTCTAATTATTCACGATGAAGGTAAGATATACGCTGTTTCGTCAACCGCTGTCTGAACTTCATCGTCATCAACAAATTTAAACTTACTAAAGCCAACCCTTACCTGATCATTATTATGAAGTTGTTGTTGCTTAATTTCCATCTCGTTAACAAATGTTTTATTTGTACTACCCATATCCTCAATTGTGTACAAGAACGTGTCAAAATATTTGTCTTCGTTTCTTTTTATGCAAGCATGAGTTCCACTAACAGAAAGATCATCTATACATATATCATTCCCAGTTAAACGACCAATTGTTAGTCTGTCTTTGTCGATTTCAAACTGATTTACACCCACACCATCAATCATTAGTACTAATTTAGCCATATATCACCTTGTGAATATAAATATAATTTATACCTGTAAACTTAGCATCTAACCGCTTTTCCGGTTGTACTAATATCATCTAACTAACTACAACAATTTGTGATGGATTTACTTGACAAACAATGCCAGTTTTACTCCATCTTACCAGCAGTCTAGCATTGCCGGTTATATCGCATCTTGTAGTTAATTTAACTTCACCATAATTTTTATTATCACTATTATTATTTGACGCAACTAACGTTCCAGGGGGAAACCTTTCATTAACATAATCAAATGTAAATTTATCGCCATTCATCTTCAATTTATATCCATCTAACTGTTTATTTCAGATAATTTTATATTTACTTATTACAATAAACGGCATAAGGTCTCCCAAAAGCGCGTTTTTGATATCCTTACCGCAAATTCTAATAGGTGGATGATTGCAGTACCAAGTCACCAATGGTTTTCTTTGCTGCCCATTTTAATGCACCATCTTGTGTTTCAATAACGGGTGAAAACTAATGAGAGGGCAGGGGAATACCGCTCAACATAGAAAGACAGAGAGCAACAGTCAATATAATTTTAAAGCGTTTAAACATATAACTATTATGCCGTTAATTTATATTGTTCATCGGATCGGTTTATTCCAATGCTGAATTATTCATTTTAGCTGAACAAAGCAAGGGTCCTCTTAGCTTTAGCGCGTGATGCCAAATAAATAAAGCAATTATTAATGTTACTCCGCCAAAGAATAGCAACAAGTAATCTACCGGAAGTATATCGTTCCACATAAGAAGGAGATCCACTCCTTGGTATGTTACGGAAAATGCAGCGATAAAAGCTAAACCGCGACGCGTTATATTATTCATTTTAATATCTCTCTGGTTTATTCCAATTATCTTTTTACGGGTTCCCATATACCCTTAAAAGGATTATCAGGTTCTATTAATCGCCAAATCTCATCTGTTTCTATTATATGGAACCATCTTCCGCCATATAACATACCGTTCTCGTACTCTGGATCTGTAATGATTTCTTTTACATCGCCAGAATCAATATAGGCTTCTATATGTTGAAGGAAATTATTGTATTCTCCTAACGATTTGAACCCGTTAATTTCTTTGGAATATATGCTCACCGCAACCACTCCATAGGAACTTTCGGTATGTATATTTGATTACCACCGCCAACCAATGAACCTTGAGCCGCTGCAATCCCTTCATAGATAGTAGTGTTCTTGGGTATTCTTGCTTTTAAAACTATAGTTGCCTTATTTCCCCATGCAGGGTTTAAAGCGAGATCTATTGTTGATTCAAGTGAACCTCTGGGGTTGGTTCGAGACCAGTACCTGCCGTTTTTTTCACCTCCTTCAGAAATTACTCTGTAGAGAGTGATATCTTTAGTGGTTACAGATTTTGTATAAGTATTACTTCTAAAGGTATTTGCAATATCGTCAATCAGTGGACCTGGCTTAATTGGGCTATATTTTATACCACCTAACCCTGGCAAATCACTACCTGCCTCTAATTGCCAGCCTATCGTCGCAAATGCAGCGATTGCCTGATTCCTAAGCTTAGGATGTTTCTTTAGATAGTTATTCGCGTGCCTAATAATATTGGCACGCTTAACTTTATCTTTTCCGATCTTTTTTAATCGTTGTAATGCAAATTTACCGGCTTTAGTGCCAATTTTGATGATGGCAATTTTTACCAAGCCACCAATGGCTTTCTTTGCTGCCCATTTTAATGGTCCAGCTTGTGCTTGATGGGCAGGTGAAAACTGATGAGAGGGTAAGGGAATACCTCCCAACATAGAAAGGCTGATAACAACAGTTAATATAATTTTAAGGCGTTTAAACATATAACTATTATACCGTTAATTTATATTGTTCATCGGATCGGTTTATTCCAATGTGGTCAGCTTAGTAGATGAGTGTTTTTTAACCTTCTCCCACACCCCGGCAAAAGGAGGATCAGGCTCAACAAGTCTCCATATATGATCTGTACCATGAACCTTAAACCATTTTTCATCTTGATAGCCGTACTCGATATGGTCATGGCATGGTTTTAGTTCCGAGACAACACCTTCATTTATAAGATTATTAATATATTGGACGAACCTTTCGTATTCAGAGAGAGATGCGAATCCATGTATTTCATAAAATTCAGCCTTACTCATCAACCCACGCCTTATTTATTTTACGGATATACACCTGATTTCCACCACCAAGTAAATTTTTCTGTCCGGAGGCCACACCCTCATAAATAATCGTTCCTTTAGGTATCCTAGCAGTTACAACTCTTTTCGCAGTGTTCCCAAATGGTTTTACCCCGATATGACGGACACCTCATTAAGAGTAATAATACACTCAGAGGTGAACTATGCGAAAGAGAAGAATATACAGTCGAGAGTACAAGCTTGAGGCAGTCCAGTTAGTCCGGCAATCA